>NZ_CP117180.1:0-1200000 GCF_033971325.1 Hydrogenobacter sp. T-2 | reverse complement strand
CAGGATACGGCGATGTGGGAAAGGCTATGACAATGCATCCTGATGTGAGGGTAGTTTCCTTTACAGGAAGCAGAAAGATAGGAGAGATAATAACCCGTCAGGCAGGTATAAAAAAGGTGGTGCTTGAGCTTGGGTCAAATTCCGCCATAGTGCTTCACAAGGATGGAGACCTAAAAAAGGCAGTGCAAAAAACCCTTCTCGGAGGCTACGCCATAGCAGGTCAGGTTTGCATATCTGTGCAAAGGGTCTTTGTCCACGAGGAGCTTTTTGACCAATTCCTTGAGGAGCTTGAAAAGGCGGTAAAGGGGCTCAAGATGGGAGACCCCATGCAAGAGGATACGGATGTGGGACCAATGATAGGGGTTTCTGAGGTTCAAAGAGTTCAGGAGTGGATAGATGAAGCTCTTCATGAAGGTGCAAAACTTATAACTGGTGGTGTTTCTTGTGGAGATAGGGTTTCTTCTGTGCTTTTGCCGACGATTGTTTCTCTTGTTCCTCCAAACACAAAACTCTATAGGGAAGAAGCCTTTGCTCCAGTGGTGGTGGTCAACCCCTACAAGGAAGTAGAGGAAGCCATACAGATGGTTAACGATTCAGAGTATGGTCTTCAGGTGGGAGTATTTACCAAAGACATAGACATAGCTTGGGAATTTATAAGGAAGGTTCAAGCAGGCGGAGTGCTTATAAACGAAGGACCTAACTTTAGAGCAGACCATATGCCATACGGCGGTGTTAAATACTCTGGCATAGGTAGAGAAGGACCACGCTTTGCCATAGAAGACTACACGGAGATAAAGATGGTTATTTTTGACCTTTCTTAAGCCAAGCAGGTCCCTTTTACTCTTGAAGATAGGGACAGGATTATAAGGCTTGAGGAAAATCAAAAGGCTTTAATGCAGAGGATAGATGATGCAAACAAAAGGATAGATGACTTAAACAAGAGAATAGATGATGTAATAAACATTATGCTCTGGGGCTTTGGAGTTTTGTTTGCTGGTATGATGAGCCTTATAGGTTTTGTCATATGGGACAGGAGAAGTGCACTTGCTCCAGCTATCAGAAAGACAAAGGAGCTTGAAGAAAGAGAGGAAAAAATTGGAAAGGTAAAAGAGGCACTAAAAGAAGCTGGCATCCTTTAGACCTTTTAAGCTAAAATATTCCTATGAGTGTAAGACATCAAGTAAGGAATTACGTGGAAAAGCTCTTTGAGAATATAAAGGAAAAGGGCTTAGGTGAGCATACTATATATTGCATATACTCTCCTGTGTATGTGCAAAGGGAGAGCCTGCCTGCCAATCAGATAGATGTGGAAGAGTTTGAAATAGTAGACATAAAAGTTAACCTAAGAGACCCAGAAAGCATAAAGAAATTTCTTGATAGAACCACAAGAGAGGCTCTTGAAAACGAGGTCAAGGGCTATTATCTCCTTGCCATGGTGCTTGACAGGGATGGAGAATACTTTTTCTCCTCTGAAAACCCCATCATAGAAGAACTAAAAGATGATATAGTGGATAGGATAGAAAGGCTCAAGGAAGAATGATAAGCCTTATTCTTCTCTCCGCAGGCGAGGGAAGACGCTTTGGCAGGAAAAAGCAGTTTGAAAAGCTCTTTGGAAAGCCTCTGTTTATGCATTCTTTAGATAGGCTTCTTGGTAAGTTTGATGAGACCATTCTTGTCTTGCCCCCTGAAGATATAAACCATAGCATTCCCGCTGGAGTGGTTAAGGTTCCTGGTGGAAAGGAGAGGCAAGATTCTGTCTTTAATGCACTTCTTGAAGCCAAGGGAGACCTTGTAGTAGTGCATGACTGTGCAAGACCCTTTGCAAGCCTTGAACTTTTTTTAAGGGTTTGTGACCTTGGAGAGTTTGAGGGAAAAATTCCTGCACTGCCCGTGAGGGACACCATAAAGAGGGTAGCCCATGGCATGGTGGTAGAAACAGTAGACAGGACAAACCTGTGGCTCTCTCAGACCCCCCAAGCCTTTAGGAAAAGAACCTTGCTTGAATGTCATTTCAAAGCGAGAAATGAGGGTTTTTGTGCCACTGATGATGCTCAACTCCTTGAAAGGTATGGCTACAAGGTGGGTGTAATTCAAGGTGAGCCCACCAATATAAAAATCACATACCCAGAGGACATACTACTTGCAGAGGCTATAGGGAAACTCTTAGGATACGGTTAATCTCTTCAAGGGTGGCATTGTCCCTCCTCAATTTTTTCCCATCCACATCTTCCACTACCGCACAGAGTAAGAGAGAGTTTAACACAAATACGCTGTCAAAACCTTCAAGCTTAGAAACTTTTATGTAGTCTTCCTTTATCTCTAAACGCCTGCTTAAAAACTCAAGGGTAGTCCCCCACAAAAGCCCATCTTCCTTGACAGGAGTGTATAGCTTTGAACCTTTCAAAAAAAGCAAGTTTGCTGTAGAGGTTTCACAGATATGCTCTTTTTCATTGACTATTATTCCGTCCCAAAAGCCTCTTTTTAATGCGTCCTTTTTGACCAAAAGGTTAAAAAGATAAGAAGTGGTCTTGTGCCTGCATATTGGGTCAGTGGAGTGTCTCTTGTATGAGGAAAAGCAGAGTTTCACCCTTTTGGGCGTAGGTTTTAGTGGCTTAGCCAACAACAATTTTCCATAGGACTGAGGCTTATCTGTAAGATACTCCCCACCCTTTGAAATAAGCACATACTTTATATAAAGCTCTCTTTCTCCTCTTGAAACCTCCTCAAGGTCTTTTAAAAACTCTTCGTATGTAGGGCAAGGAATCTCAAAAAACTCCGCAGAGCTTTTTAACCTTTCGTAATGAAGTTTTAGCTTCTCTTCAGAGGGTCTCCACCTAAGGGTCTCAAAAAGACCTTCACCAAACAGAGTGGTTCGTGTAATCATCTATCTAACCTTAAAAGAAGCTCCCAGCTCATCATCTCTATCACATGGCGGAGTTCACCCTTGCATGTTCCCACGTTTACGGAGGTGCTTTTTGTATGGGTTATAGAGTAAGAAAGGGTCTCTACAAACCTGTTTACTTCATTGTCCTTTGCCTTGCAAAACACTCTTACCCCGGAGGACAGAAAGTCAATTGTCTGCTTATTTTCTCTGTAATCCCTTCTTGGAACTATCCACGCACTTAAGCCAGAGACCCTTGCGCCAGTTTTTTCTATGCGTAAGGTGAGATTTCTGTGAGCATAGATTACTTCATCTGCACGCATTTGTTTCTTGTATCTTAGGGCATGCTTCTGTAAGAGGCTTTCAAACTCAAAAAACTGCCTGTCTAAGGTCTGAGGGTGAGATACCGCAACTACGAAGAGTATTAGAAACACAACAATCATCATGGCTTTTATTATAAACTGAAGGGGTCCATTCGGACCCCCTGAGCCTTCTTTACTTTGCTTGAGGTCTTGGTGTTTTGTCCGTTGATGCAGGAAGGACAGGCACTTCAAGGGCGTGTTTTGGTATCTGACCGGTAAGTGACTTGAGGAAGGCTACTATATAACGCGTTTCCTCCTCTGTTAGCTTCCTTCCAAGTTGTGTTTCCGCCATTATCTTGACTGCATCCTCAAGACTCCAAACACTTCCATCATGGAAGTATGGATAGGTTTTTTCTATGTTTCTAAGAGAAGGAGATTTGAATACAAACATGTCTTCTTCCTTCTTAGTAACACCAAACCTTCCAAGGTCAACGGGTATGGTGGGTTTATCAAGAGTT
This sequence comes from Hydrogenobacter sp. T-2, assembly GCF_033971325.1. NCBI lineage: Bacteria > Pseudomonadati > Aquificota > Aquificia > Aquificales > Aquificaceae > Pampinifervens > Pampinifervens diazotrophicum. The sequence goes on along the minus strand of NZ_CP117180.1, from coordinate 1,196,299 downwards.
ACGTATGGTGCGGTTGCCTTCCAATAGTCTACAAACTGACCGAACTTAAAGAATGCGTTTCCTCCTAAGGCAGGTCCAGAGTGGCATGCTACACAGCCAACTTCAACGAAAAGTTTTAGACCCTTCTTTTCTTCTGCAGTTAGAGCCTTTGTATTGCCCTTGAGGAACTCATCAAACCTTGAGGGTGTCGTTAGGGTTCTTTCAAAAGCTCCTATAGCCTTACCTATGTTTTCATACCTAAGAGGTTCCTTGTCGTTAGGGAAAGCCTTTTTGAACATTTCCACATATTCTGGAATAGACCTTAGCCTTTCAATCACTTCCTTTTCAGAAGGCATAGCCATCTCTATAGGATTAAGTATCGGACCGAGAGCTTGCTCTTCCACATCCTTTGCCCTTCCATCCCAAAATTGAGCGGTATGCAATGCTGCGTTGTATACGGTAGGTGCGTTTCTTGGACCGATAGCCCAACCGTGCCCTATGGAAGTGGGAAGATTATCCACGCCGTAGGTTGCCAAGTTATGGCAAGTATTACAGCTTATCAAACCACTCTTTGAAAGCCTTGGATCATAGTAGAGCATCTTACCAAGTTCTACCTTTTCTTTGGTTATTGGGTTTTCTGGGTTGTCCATCACTTGGGGTAGAGGTTGGAAAAACTGTCTTGCCTGCTCAAGAAGCTGTGCATCTTCATCCTTCGGCTGAGGAGCTTGAGCCTTTCCTTTGCTTTGGGCATAAACACCAGCACCCGCAACTACCGCTCCAACCAATACCGCACTTAACAACACTTTCTTCATGCCTTCACCTCCTTATAAAGTTTTTTTATACAGCCATATATGATCTAAATTATAATACTTCTGCGAAAAATTTGCAAGATGATTTTATAAGCAGAAGCTCTTTTGCATCAGAAGAAAAGATTTCTTATCTTCACCATCTCCTCAAGGTTCAACTGCCCGGGTGCTACCGCAGAACCTATAAAAGCATAGCTTATCACAGACCCAAAGACAAAGCCCGTAGCCCTTGAAACCTTTCCGTATTCACCCATAGCAATTAGGATTTTTTCTCCTTCTTCCTCTTTACCAAGACACAAAAGCCTTGCGGTATCTTGGTAGGAGTTTGCTTTTACAGAAATCTTTACGATATCCGCATCCCACCTTCTTGCTTCTCTGAATACTTCCCTTAGTATCCAATTGGCAGGCGTAAGCTCAAAGTTATGGTAAGAGATTATGAGTTTTTTCCTGGCGGTCTTTACTATGTCCCTTACCTGAGAGATGATATCTTGAGAGGAAAGCTCTATGTCTGTGTAATCGCTGTATGGGGCGACCCTTCTGAAAATTTCCAACCTATTTTCAACCTGTGAACCACCTTCCCTTTGGCTTCTCACTGTAAGAATAGTCTTTAGACCCTCTTTTTGAACCCTTTTTACACATTCAAGAACGAACTGAGTGTCCTTATTTTCAAAGAGGTCCACCCTAAGCTCTATTATGTCCGCACCCTTTTCTTTGCAAAGGCTTAGATTTTCCTCAAAGTCTCTGTCTGAGAGGGGGACTGCTATGAGCATAGGTATATTTTACCTTATAAAATTGCTATAGAATCCACTCTCGCTTATTCTCTGGAAATCTCTTCTGTCTGCGGTCACTATCTTATAACCATATCTCTTGGCGATTGCAGTAAGTATCGCATCTGCAATTGAAACTTTGCAATTATATTTAATCTTGCTGGCAAGCAAGCATATTTCTTCATCAAAATCCTCATAAACTCCACTTAGCGAGGTTTCTAATTCTTGTATTTTCTGTTTAACTTCTTCCTTATCAATTCCATTGCGAAGCAGAAAATATGCAACCTCACACAGGTTAATTCTATGAACATAACTCTCTTTGTTTAGATAATAATAGACTATGTCTGCACCACTTTCGTCTCTGAAATAGGCTATAATAGCAGAAGCGTCAAGTATATACCGCATTAATCCAAACCTTTTTCCACTCTTTCATGTTTTTCCTTTAGAAAATCATCAACAGATAGAGGCGTGTCTTTATATATGCCTTTAAGCCTTTTAATTATTAATTTCTTAGCATCTATTAAGTTTTGATAACTTTCTGAGAAAACGGTGGTAGATAGTTTTGTTATTGTATATCGTGGTTGAGGGTTTAATTTTTCATAAATACCCAGCTCGTATTCCTGCGTATATACCATTTCAATCCTCCTATCTTATTCTTGTAATTTCTTTCTCAATGCTTGAAAAGGCAAGGTCAAGAGCCTTCTGGAGAGAGCTTTCATTTGTTGTGTAATCTTCTATGTTATTGAAAGCATATCTATCATTTAGGTCACATACTATCTGAACACCTGCTTCGTAGATATCTCTATCAGGCATCTTATCATATATCTGTAAAGGGTTGATTATATTACGCTTGCCATACACGCTTTGAGACACATTAAGAAAGTATAAAAGGCAGGAGTGTATCTCCCTAGTAGCTCTTTGTTTAATACCGCTTCTATATCAAAAGCAAGCTGTCTTACATCGGTAGGTTGGTAATAAAGGAAAAGGTAGGCACGCACGAGTTTTGGAGCGGAAAATTTCATATGCCCCTCTTTACCCTTCCTAAAACCTTTAATGGTAGACCAAACACCTTTGTAAAGTTGGCACCTGCCTTGTGGTCAAAGGCATCCTTTTCAGAATACGTTGCCAAATCCTCCACATATAGACTGTTGGGTGAGCTCCTGCCTACTGCTTGCACATGTCCTTTGTATAGCTTAAGCATAACCTTGCCATTTACATACTCCGCAAGGGTGGAATTAAAAGCGTCCATTGCATCCCTAAGAGGTGAAAACCATAGACCTTCATATACCACCTTTGCATACTCGTGTGGGATATGGGTTAGGAAATAGTGGAAAGTAAACCTGTCAAGCACCAAAGAGAGCAAGTCCCTGTAGGCTTCATAAAGTACCGTTGCCCCCGGAGCTTCGTAAACCTCTCTGCTTTTTATTCCCACAAGCCTGTTCTCTACCATGTCTATGCGACCAACTCCATGCCTTCCTGCTATGGCGTTTAGTCTAAGGATAAGTTCGCTTAGCTTTTCAAACCTCTCCCCGTTTATGGCGGTAGGCACTCCTTTTTCAAAGCCTATTTCCACATACTCTGGCTCATCTGATGCCTTTTGAGGTGAAAGGGTCCACTCAAAGGCATCCTCTGGTGGCTCAGTCCAAGGGTCCTCCAACGGACCGCATTCTATGGATATGCCCCAGAGGTTTTTATCTATGGAATAAGGTTTGTCCTTTGTAGCCTTTACAGGTATGTTGTATTTGAGAGCATATTCAACCTCTTCCTCTCTTGAGCGAAACTCCCACTCTCTCACAGGTGCAAGCACCTCAAGGTCTGGGTTTAAAGCCCAAACGGATAGCTCAAACCTCACTTGGTCATTGCCCTTCCCAGTAGAACCATGTGCCACATAGTCAGCACCCAGCCTTTCTGCGTATTCTACCAACTTTTTGGCTATGAGGGGTCTTGAAAGGCTTGCGGTTAGAGGGTATTTGCCTTCATAAAGAGCCAAAGCCCTAAGGGTTGGCAGACAATACTCTCTTGCAAACTCCTCCTTTAGGTCTTCTACTATAGCCTCTACCGCACCAGATGCCCTTGCCTTCTGAGATATTTCAGAAAGCTCTTCACCCTGCCCTACATCCGCAGTGTAGGTTATAACCTCATAACCTCTATCGGTTAGCCATCTTACTATTACGGAAGTGTCAAGCCCACCAGAATAGGCAAGTATTACTCTTTTTGGCATAGGTCTATTATATCATCTTAGCCTATCAAAGGCTCCTGAAAAATCTATGTTCAGTTCACACCTACCAAAGGTAAATACGCTATCCCTCTTCTCTTCATACCTGCTACCCACGAGTTCAAAAACTTTCACCTGCCTCTCGTCAGGGTAAAGGAGCACAAAGTATTTCACGCCCTCTCTTTCACAGAGTTCAAACTTCAAGCCCTCATCCATTTGCCTGTTTGATGGCGAGACTATCTCGACAACCATTTGTGGTGGACTTTCAACCTTATCTGGTATTTCTCCACACAGAACCATTAAGTCTGGTCTTATAACTGTGTCATAGGATATATACCAGTCAAGTTCTGCAAAAGCAAAACATTTATTGCAGTCTCTTGTGTTGTCAAGTATGTTGGCGAGCATCTGTGAAATTTTCACGAGGATATACTGATTAACAGGTCTTGGCGAAGCCATCGCGTAGGGAACGCCCTCTATAAGTTCCCAGTCTCCTTTCCAATGCTTCCAGTTCTCTACCGTATACCTTACAGGATACCTCTCAGCCAATCCCATAGAAAGCCTCCTCAAAGTTTATCTCCAGTTGACATGCTTCAAAAAGAAAATTTCTATCCTGCTTTTCTATGTATCTGCCATAAGATAGTTCAAAAACTTTCACTTGCTTCTCGTCAGGATAAATCAAAACAAAGTATTTCACACCCTCTTTCTCACATAGTTCAAACTTAAGACCCTCATCTATTTGCCTACTGGAGGGTGAGACTATTTCAATAACCATATGTGGAGGGATTTCTACCCTCTCTGGTATTTCTCCACACAGCACCATTAAGTCTGGTCTTATAACCGTGTCATAGGATATATACCAGTCAAGCTCCGCATAGACCAGACATTCAGGACATTTAGCTTTCAGAGTTAACTCAAGAATGAGGCTTATTAGGATAAGCATTCTTTGATTGATAGGTCTTGGAGAAGCCATGGCATAAGGAATGCCTTCTATGAGTTCCCAGTCTCCTTGCCAATGCTTCCAATCCTCTACCGTATATCTTACAGGATATCTCTCAGCCAAGCCCATGCTTTAAATATAGGCTTATAGGCTTTCATATGACCAGAAGCATAAATAAAAGTCAGGCAGTAGGCATAAATTTTTAGAAAACTTAAGGAGGGTTTACTATGGAGACAAAAGAGTTTCATTATAGAGCCTACAGACCAAGACCTTTCACAAAGGAAGAGAGGTCAAAAACCACCATACTCTTTGGTGGACTTACATGGAAACACGAAAGGCTTATACAAGGGTCTCTTGAGAGGATGGGATACAAAAGCATGCCTTTGCCTAATATAGAAAGACAAGACTTAGACATAGGAAAGGAGTTCATAGATGTGGGGGCTTGCTGTCCTACTACTTTTACCGCTGGGAATTTGGCAAGGACATTGATGACTTTGAGAGAAAGAGAGGGTGAAGAAGGCGTAAAGAACAATTATCTTTTCGTAACCATAGGAGCTTGTGGACCTTGTAGGTTTGGTCAATATCACGAGTCTTACGAGAGGGTGCTTGAAGGGTTAAACCTTACAGACTTTAGGCTTTTCCTCCTTGACCTTATGCAGATGGAACAGTCCGCACCCGGTGGTGGGCTTGAGATAAGCATGCCTCTCACCTTTGGGCTTGTGTATTCCATGTTTTATGCAGACCTTATAACGGACATGGAATATGCAATAAGACCTTATGAAGTGGTTGAGGGTTCTACAGACAGGGTAGTAAAAGAGAGCATTGAATTGTTATATGAAAAGTTAAAAAACAGACCCATAAAGGGCAAAAAGATAGACTCTTTGGTGTGGCATGTTTTCACAGGCTATTTTGTGGATGCCTTAAAGGAGGTAAGAAGGCTGTGGGATGAGATAGAGGTGGATAGGCTTAGAGTAAAGCCAAAGGTGAAGATAACTGGTGAGTTTTGGTTGCAAACCCACGAAGGGGATGGCAACTACAACATAAAGAGGTGGCTTGAGAAGGAAGGTGCGGAGGTTATACCACCGCCTGTGGCAGTTTGGATGGACTATTTGATAAACATGGAGCTTTTTAAGTTGGAAGATGCCAAGGGCTTTGTGAAAAAGTATTACCTTAAAAAGCTCGCCATAGGCACAATAGCAGGGCTTTACAAGATGGTCTACAACCGCCTCAGAAAAGCCCTCAACAACATACCAAACCCACTGCCAGACCAAAGGAAACTCAAAGAATTGGCAAGACCATACTTCCACTACAGGCTAACGGGTGGAGAAGGTCATATGCTTATTGGCAAAGCCCTGTATGCCTATTTAAATAGGCAGGCACATATGATATGTGAGCTATCTCCTTATGGATGTCTGCCTAATACCATGTCGGTGGGTGCTATGGCAAAGGTGCTTGGGGACTATCCGGACCTGCTTTATGCACCTATTGAGATAAAGGGAGATGCGGAGGTGCATGCCTACTCAAGGTGTCAGATGATATTAACGGAGGCAAAAAGAAGAGCAAAAGAGGAGTTTGAGGAGGTTCTGGAAAGGACTGGTTTGACGGTGGAAGATATAAGGAACTTTGAAGAAGACCATCCAGAGCTAAGAAGGGCAACCTACAAAGTCCCACACTACGGATATGCGGGCACTGCCAGCAATTATGCGATGCATATAGCAAAGCTTATGGGGAGGATATAGTTATGCTCTTGCTGGGTATAGATGTGGGTAGCACCACTTGTAAGTATGTGCTGACGGACGAAAAAGGCAATATACTTGACAGGGCTTACGAAAGGCACAACACAAAACAAGCTGAGAAGGTTTTGGAGTTTCTTCTAAGGCTTGAAGGCAGATACGGTCTAAAGCCGGGCAGAGACAGAGTATACATAACAGGCTCTGGGGGTGGTTTTATTGGGGAGCTAATAGGGGCTCGCTTTGTGCAGGAGGTGGTGGCGGTTGCCACTGCGGTGGAAAAACTGCATCCAGATGTGAGGTTTGTAAGCGAGATAGGCGGGGAGGACATGAAAACCATCTTTATAAAGGAACAGGAGGGGAAAAGAAACAGACAGGTCTATATGCAAAATGTGTGTGCGGGTGGGACTGGAACTTTTATAGAGAAGTCCGCAAGAAAGTTAGGCATCTCCTCTGACGTCCTTTCCCAGATGGACTACGAGGGCTATACGCTTCACAGAATAAGCTCCAAGTGTGGCATTTTTGCGGAGGCGGACGTGAACTCTTTGGTGAAAGCGGGCGTGCCAAAGGAAGAGATAATTGCCTCCCTCTTTGAGGCGGTGGTCTATCAAAACCTCGCTCAGCTTACCAAGGGAAACACTCCTCTTCCCAAGGTGCTTCTTCTTGGAGGTCCTAATCTCTTCTTCAAAGGACTTCAACAGGCTTGGAGACTGCATCTGCAAAGGCTCTGGAAGGAAAGGGGCATAGGGGACTTTAGCAAGGAGGAGATGGAAAAGCTGGTTATTGTTCCAGAAAACTCCCTATATTACGCTGCGCTGGGGTGCATATTCACAGCCCTTGAGGAAGAAGGCGGGCTTTACGCAGGCACAGAAAGGCTTCGCTGGTGGGTGGAAGAAGGTCAATATGAGCAAAAGCTAAGGGAAGGTAAGGGAGGTCTCGTTTCCTTGGAGGAGGAGCTCCTTGAGTTTAAGAAGAAATACTCCTACGTGGTGGAAAACAAAATTCAGCCAAAGAAGGCAAAGGAGATAATCATAGGTTGTGATTTTGGGTCAACCACTGCCAAGGCGGTCTGCATAACACCAGAGAAGGAAATAGTCTTTTCCTGCTACAGCCTAAGCAAGGGAAATCCCATAGAGGATGCAAAGGACATATTCAGACAGATAAAAGAATACCTTGGCGATAGAAAGGTTCTTGCTTTGGGACTTACGGGATATGGTAAAGACCTATTAAAGGATGTTCTCGGTGCGGATGTGGCGGTGGTGGAGACGGTCGCTCATGCGGTTGCTGGTCTTCACTTTTTCCCAGATGCGGACTGCATATGCGATGTGGGCGGAGTGGATGTAAAGATTATGATACTGCGTCAAGGTTCTGTGGTGGACTTTAGGCTAAACTCTCAATGTTCCTCCGGAAACGGTGCCTTTCTGCAGGGAGTGGCGGAGAGGTTTAGCATCCCACTTTCTGAAATAGCGGACAGGGCTTTCTCTGCAAAGGCTATGCCGAGCTTTACCATGGGCTGTGGCGTTTTTCTACAAAGCGATATAGTAAACCAGCAAAGAAAGGGTTGGAAGGCGGAGGAGATTCTTGCAGGACTTTGCTATGTGCTTCCTCTCAATGTGTGGGTCTATGCGGGCAACATAAATAACCTCTCACAGGTAGGCAAAAAGTTTATCCTCCAAGGTGGCACGCACAGAAACCTTGCGGTGGTGAAAGCTCAAATAGACTTCATAAAGTCCAAAGTCCCAGACGCAGAGGTCTACGTGCATCCCTATTCAGGCGAGGCAGGAGCTATAGGTTCAGCACTTATCGCACTTGAGCATTACCAAAAACATGGAAAGACTTCCTTTAGAGGCTTTGAGAGCATAGAGAGGCTCACCTACAGGTCCACCACCTCAAAGGACACAGTATGCCATTGGTGTCCTGTAAACTGTCAGAGGAGCTTTATAGATGTTTACATAGGCGAAGGTGAGGGAAGACCTTGGAGCAAAGTTCCACTTACTGCAGGATGGGTAAGGCTTATTGTTAACAACGCCTGCCCGAAGGGTCTTGTGGAAGACGAAAGGGAGCTAAAGGCAGTCAAAGAAAAAATGGAGAGGTTAAAGCATGAATTTCCTAACATCGCTGACTTTGTTAAAAAAGAGGCCTTTAAAGTCCCAAGGGGACAGAAGGTCCATTAAGGTAGGTATCCCTAAGTTTCTCAACATATGGGGCACTCACCAGTTTTGGGTGGGCTTTTTTCAAAGCCTTGGCGTGGGCAGGATAGTCTTTAGCTCAGACACCTCTGAGGAGCAATACAGAGAATATGGAAAGGGTAGAATAACCATGGACTCCTGCTTTCCCGTAAAGGCTCTCGCAGGGCATATGGGCGAGCTTCTTCACAAGGATATAAACCTGCTTTTTGTTCCCATGATATACTCTCTGCCATCCTTTCTAAAGGGTCATGTGGTGGATACTCTCTCTTGCACTCGGGTAATGATGAGCGTGGAGAACATAAAGGCTGGCTTTTTGAGAGAGAGAAAGGAGTTTGAAGAAAGGGGGATAGCCTTTGTTTCTCCCTTTGTGCCCTTTGCAGAGCCTGAACTTCTTCCCAAGTATCTGTGGGAGTCCTTAAAGGAGCATATTCCGGGTCTTACTCTTGAAGAGACCGCAAGAGCGGTAAAAGAAGGCTTTAGAGCCCTTGAGGACTTTGAAAGAAAAATGAGAGAAAAGAGCCTTGAGATAATAAGGTGGTGCGTAAAAAACAACAGACCTGCCATCCTTGTCCTTGCAAGACCTTACCATATGGACCCTGGCATAGGGCATGATATAGATGGAGAATTCCAACAGTATGGCTTTCCTGTGCTTTGGTATAACTACCTACCTTTGGATGCCTGGCTCTTGGAGTGGCTCTTTGGAGAGGAGATAAGGGCTGGCATAATAAGGAGCTACTTTGATATCTCAGATGTGTGGACTTCCTCTTACAGCTCAAACACCAACGAGATAATATGGGGAGCAAAGTTTTCTGCGAGGTTTCCATGGATAACGGGGGTTATAAGACTTTCCAGCTACGAGTGTGGTATGGACCAGCCAACCTTTACACCAGTGCAGAAGATAGTGGAGAGTTCTGGGACGCTCTTTTTCAAGTTCGGAGAGTTAGATGAGACAAAGCCTGCAGGTAGTGTAAAGATAAGAGTGGAAACCATAGTCTACTACTTGGAAAAGTATTCACAGGACATCATAAAGAAAAAACTCAGCAGACTTGGAGCTGTGCCTTCGCAACTTTTGGTTTAAAATAAGAATATAATGCATCCCTTTTTCACCACTGCTTACTTTGAATTTGCCTTCATACTGCTCCTTGCGGTTTTGCTGGGTCTTTTGGGTCTTGTGCTTCGCCAACCTCTCATTATAGCTTACATAATCCTTGGCATTTTGCTTGGTCCCTCTGGCTTTGGGCTTGTTAAGGCACAGGACACGGTAGATATTTTGGCTCAAGTAGGCGTTGCGGTGCTTCTCTTTCTTGTAGGTTTGGAACTAAACCCTCAGTATGTGCGTAGACTTGGGGCGGTGGCGGTAGCCACTGGCTTGGGTCAGATAATCTTTACCAGTGTTATAGGCTTTTTTATAATCTTGCTTCTTGGCAAAGACTGGCTCACTTCCCTCTATCTTGCCATAGCCCTCACCTTCTCCTCCACAGTGATAATAGTCAAGCTCCTCTCTGACAAAAAGGAAGTGGATACCCTTCACGGTAGGATAGCTATAGGCTTTCTCATAGTCCAAGACATAGCGGTCATAATAGCCCTTGTGGTAATGAGTGCTCTCGGTATAACGGATAAGGAGGGGGATGTATTTCAGATAGTTCTTACCGTTATCTTAAAGCTCTCGCTTATGGGTCTTTTTATCTATGTCTTTATGAAATACATAGCGGACAGGCTCCTAAGGGTCGTGGCAGGCTCTCTTGAGCTTTTGCTCCTTTTTGCGGTAGCTTGGTCTGTAAGTCTTGCAGCACTTGGAGAATACCTTGAGCTCTCAAAGGAGCTTGGTGCCTTTCTTGCAGGCTTTTCCCTCTCTGCAACCCACTTTAGGGATGCGATAAGCTCAAGACTTACGCCCATAAGGGACTTTCTGCTCCTTTTCTTCTTTATAGACCTTGGCACTAAGTTTGACTTTTCTGTAATTCGCATGGACTGGCACATTGCAGTTATTCTGTCCCTATTTGTTCTAATTGGCAACCCTCTTATCGTTATGGTGATAATGGGTATTATGGGATACAGGAAGAAAACAGGCTTTTTGGCAGGTCTTACAGTGGCACAGATAAGCGAGTTCTCCATAATCTTCGTGGCTATGGGTATGTCCTTAGGTCATGTGGGAATGGACGCCCTTAGCATAACCACCATGGTGGGTCTTATAACCATAGCCCTTTCCACCTATATGATACTCTACTCCCACAAGTTATATAGATGGCTTGAGCCTCTTCTTCGTGTTTTTGAAAAGAGGACACCTCATGCAGAGCTAAGGTTTGAGAGGCTCTTTTCTGAAGAAAGACCAGTGGAGGTTATCATATTTGGACTTGGCAGGCTTGGTGGAGAGCTCTTAGAGCACTGTAAGGAGATGGGTATAAACGCCATAGGCTTGGACTACAACCCTTCAAGGGTAAGCGAGCTTAGAGAAAAGGGACTGCCTGCCCACTTTGGCTCTGCGGAGGACAAAACAACCTTGGAAGAGCTACCTATAAGTCAGTCCAGCATAATAGTTATAACCGTTCCAGAGCTGGAAGACATAAAGACACTGGTAAATAACCTAAGGGATATGGACTACAAGGGCAAAATAATAGCGGTCGCAAGGTCTCAAAGAGATGCGGAGAAGTTAGAAAAGATAGGAATATACAGGGTGATAAATCCCTACTACTACGCCTTTGAGGAGCTTGTAAAAGAGTTTGTGAGTTATGTTGATACTAAGGAATAAACTACCCTCTGCCAGGGATGCACGCATATACATGTCTGTGGAAAGAACATACCTTGGCTATGTCAGGCTTGCCCTATACACCTTGTCCTTTGGAGTATTTCTCAGAAAGTTGGAGACGCTGGCTGTCATTACCCAAAAGATACATGCTTCTGTGCTTCTTGAATGGACCGCCAGAGCCTCTGGGGTCGTGGGGCTTTTTATGATTATCGCAGGTTTAATTACCTTCTACCTTGACATAAAATACATAGAAGGAGGCATTCCTGTGCATCCAAAGGAAGTTATAGACCCAAGGATTTACATGGCAGCGGAGAGAACCTTTCTTGCTTGGGTGAGGACTGCCATAGCTCTTATAGTTTTTGGCTTTGTTATAGAGAAGTTTGAGTTTTTTCTACTTCAGCTTGAAAAGGTTTTTAACATTCACCTTGCGGAAGAGCACCACAGGCTTGTAGGCATAGGTATCTTTGTTATAGTGGTTGGCTTGCTTACCTTAATCCTTGGCATGGCTAACTTCCATAGAACTATACAGCAGGTTGACAGAGGCTTCTATAGGACACACACTTGGCTTTACAAGGCTTATGGAGTGGTTATATTTATAGCCTGCTTGGTGCTAACCTTCTATGTGCTGAAGGTAATATAGGTTAAAATTTAAAGCCATGAAAAGCTATGACGTGGTAGTTATAGGTGCAGGTGGTGCTGGTCTTCGCACTGCCATAGAGTGTGCAAGGGACCCATCCATAAGAGTGGCGGTGGTCTCAAAGGTCTACCCCACAAGGTCTCATACAGGTGCAGCACAGGGGGGTCTAAACGCTGCTCTTGGAAACGCAGTTCCTCAAGATAGCCCAGAAGCCCATGCCTTTGATACCATAAAGGGTTCTGACTTTTTGGCGGACCAAGATGCAGTCTACTTTATGTGCAAACATGCACCCGAGGTGGTTTACGAGCTTGACCGTTGGGGTGTGCCCTTTTCAAGAATGGAGGATGGCAGGATAGCCCAAAGACCCTTTGGTGGTGCATCCTTCCCAAGGACTGTCTACTCCGCAGATAGGACGGGGCATGTGCTTTTGCATACCCTCTTTGAGCAGGCACTCGCCAGAGAAAACATAGATTTTTTCAACGAGTTTTTCCTTCTTGACCTTATCCACGACGGACAGAGGGTCAAGGGTGTGTCCCTATACGATATAAAAAACGGAGAGGTGGTAAACCTAAAGGCTAAAGCGGTAGTCCTCGCCACAGGTGGTTTTGCACGCATATACTGGCAAAGAAGCACAAACGCCATAGGAAACACAGGCGACGGCGTGGCGGTAGCACTGCTTAATGGAATTCCTCTCAAGGACGTGGAATTTATCCAGTTTCATCCCACAGGTCTCGCCAAAACTGGCATACTGCTTTCAGAAGCCTGTAGAGGAGAAGGTGGGTATCTCATAAACAAGTTTGGCGAGCGTTTTATGGCAAGGTATGCACCTCAGAAAATGGAGCTTGCACCAAGAGATATGGTTTCAAGGTCTATAGAGTATGAAATAAGAGAAGGAAGAGGCTTTGGAGAAGGCACGTCTGCCTATGTGCTTTTGGACCTGAGGCATTTGGGAGAAGAAAAAATAAAGGAAAGACTACCTCAGGTGCGTCAGCTTGCCATAGATTTTGAAGGCGTAGACCCAGTTTATGACCCTGTGCCAATAAGACCCACAGCCCACTACTGCATGGGTGGAGTGCATGTGGAAAACTACATGACCTCCTCCACACCCCTTGAGGGTCTTTATGCAGTAGGTGAGTGTGCCTGCGTGTCCGTGCATGGTGCCAACAGGCTTGGAGGAAACTCCCTTATAGAACTTCTGGTCTTTGGCAAGTTCTGTGGCATATCCGCCAGGGAATACGCCAAACAGGTGGATTTTCTTGAGCTTTCAGAAGGAGAAAAAGCTAAGGGTAAAGAGCTTATAGAGGGTCTTATGAAAAGAGAAGGCTATGAAAAACTTGCGGACATAAGGAAAAAGATGGGTGATATAACTTGGGAAAAGATGGGTATATTCAGGGATGAGAAATCCCTACAAAGTGCTTACGAGGAGCTTTCTGAACTTTTAGAGCGTTGGGAGAATATTCCAGTGGTGGACAAAAGCAAGGTCTTTAACACAAACCTTATAGAGGTGCTTGAGCTAAGGAATATGCTACATCTTGCGAGGGCGGTAGCCTACTGTGCCCTTCATAGAAGAGAATCAAGAGGTGGACACTACAGAGAGGATTATCCAGAGAGGGATGATGAAAACTTCTTAAAGCATACGTTGGTGTGGCAAGAGGGTGATAAACTGAAAATAGAATATATAGACGTAAAAATAACCTATCACCAACCTGCGGAGAGGAAATATTGATGGACTTGCAGATGGCGGTTATATCTATACCAGCCCTTATGATGGCGGTGATACTTCACGAATACGCTCATGGATGGGTTGCCTACAAGATGGGAGACCCAACTGCCAAGGAGTTTGGTAGGCTTACACTTAATCCCATACCACACGTAGACCTGCTTGGGACAATAATACTACCCGGCATGCTAATATTGATAGGCTCTCCTATACTCTTTGGCTGGGCAAAGCCTGTGCCCATAAACCCCCTCAGATTTAGAGACCTTAGAGTAGGAACTTTTTTTGTATCCATAGCGGGTATAGTGATGAACATATGGCTTGCCCTTGCCTTTGCCCTTCTCTACAGAGCCATAATGAAAGGTTATCTAAACTTTCTGAGCGACCCAGTGCTTATACCCCTTGCTCTATTCTCTGCAACCGCAGTCCTCATAAACTTAGTCCTTGCCTTTTTCAACGCCATACCCATACCACCTCTTGATGGAAGCAGGGCTGTAATGAGCTTCTTCTCTGTAAGATACTGGGAGCTTTTCTACAGGTTTGAGATGTATGGCTTTCTAATAATAACGCTTCTTCTCTTTACTGGAGTGATAGGCAGGGCTATATTCCCGCCCATTCTTTTCCTTTGGAACTATCTTTTAGGTAGAATATGAGGTCTTGGGTATATTATATAGAACTGTTAGGATACTACGAGAAGGGTAGCAAAGACCGTGTTTCTGCGGTATATGTGGTCGCTCTACCAGAGGACAAGCCCTTGAACCCAGTGGATATGGAGTGCTACGCCTCTGAATACGCACCCGCCAAGTTGGCAGTAGAGCATGGCATGGCTTACGCCATAGGCTTTGACGAAGAGATAAAAAACCCACAGGACTACGACCTTATGGGCTACAGGGAGGATTTGGAGCTGTATATTTTCAAGGAAGGACTAAGTTTTCAAGAGGGTTTGGAAAGGGTATACAGGCTTCTTTATGAGAACCTCAAAAGGGATAACCTTGTAGCTGTAGAACCCGTGATAGATGTGGGTAGCCCTCCAAAGGAGCTAATGTTGGAATGTCTCAAGAAGGTTATATCAGCTTAACCCTTTTTCAAAATCTTCTGGCTTTATGTTTTCAAGCCACTCCTTTAGCTTTTCCTTCTCTTCCTCCTCCTCTGGCTTTGGCACCCTGGACTTTTCAAGCACCTCTTCCTCTACAAATACAGGAGCATCAAACCTCAAGGCAAGGTTTATGGCATCGCTCGGCCTTGAGTCTATTACTATAAGGTTGTTGCCTTGCAGTATATGGAGCTCCGCATAGTAGGTGCTATCCTTCAAGTCGTTTATCACCACCCTTTCTAACTTTGCACCCATATTCTCTATTATGCTCTTTGTAAGCTCATAGGTCATAGGTCTTGGAGGCTCTATATTTTGAAGCTGACGCACTATGCTGTCCGCCTCAAAGATACCAATCCATATGGGCAATAATACCTCCTCATTATCCTTTGCTCTAAGCACCACTATAGGCATCTGAGACACTGGGTCAAGGGTAACTCCATGCACCACCATCTCAATCATGGCAGACCTCCATGTATAAATTTACTCCTCTCCTTACCTGTAGCAATATGAAACGCCTATCCTATTACCCTTAGGACTTCGCACTCCATATTGAAGGGCTTTGAGTTTAGCACCTTTACCTTTACCAGCTTTCCAAGCAGGCTACTATCTCCCTTAAGGGTAGCCCACCTGTTTGTTCTTGTTCTGCCCGTGAGCTTTCCATCTTCGTAGCTCTCTATCAAGACCTCTTGCTCCGTCCCCTCGTAGGACTTGGCTATCTCTGATAGTATCCTCTTTTGCAATTCAAGAAGTCTTGACATCCTTTGGGATTTAATCTCATCAGGAATCTGCCCCTCCATGCTGTAGGCTGGTGTGTCTGGTCTTGGCGAGTATTTAAAGGAGAAAACCTGTTCAAACTTCACCTTTTCTAAAATATCCAAGGTATCCTCAAAGTCTTCTTCTGTTTCTGTGGGAAAGCCTACAATTATGTCAGTGGAGAAGGTAATGCCCTTTATATAGTGCCTTAGCATGTCAATCTTTTGTAGGTATTCCTCCTTTGTATAACCCCTGTCCATGAGCTTGAGTATCCTTGTAGAGCCTGCCTGCACAGGTAGGTGTATATGCTCGCAAACTTGAGGTATCTCTCCCATGGCTTTTGCTATGCCCTCCGTTAGGTCTTTGGGATGTCCTGTGGTAAACCTAATTCTTTCCACGCCGGGAATTTCCGCAACTCTGTAAAGTAATTCTTCAAAGGGAATACCAAGGTCCTGCCCCCATGCGGTCACGTTCTGACCAAGCAAATGTATTTCCCTTACACCATCTAACACGAGGCTTTTGACCTCCGATAGTATGCTTTCAAGACTTCTTGACCTTTGTCTGCCTCTTGTTTTTGGCACCACACAGTAGGTGCAGTTTTTATCACAGCCCTTCATAACCGTCACATAGGCACAAAACTGGTTATCCCTTACGGTAGCATATTCCCACAGCTTGTCCTCGTCCTCTGGTGGGTTTTCAAGGATGGCTATAGCCTTATATCCCGCCTGAGCCTGCTGGATTAACTCTGGTAGATGGTGCATATTAAAGCTGGAAAACATTATGTCTATAACGGGAGCTTTTTGCACCAACTCTTCTCCCATCCTCTGGGCAAGGCATCCACATACGCCTATGATAGCCCCCGGGTTTTTCTCCTTTATCTTCTTGTATTCCCCAAGGTGAGAGTAGACTTTTTGGTCTGGCTTTTCCCTTATAGTGCAGGTGTTAATGAGGATTATGTCCGCATGTTCCCAACTTTCCGCAGGTTCGTAGCCCATACTCTGCAGTATACCCTTTAACCTCTCTGAATCGTTAAAATTCATCTGGCATCCAAAGGTTTTTATGTAGTACTTCATAGTGTTAAAATTTACTACCATGGAAGAGAAAAAGCCAGAGGTCGTAGAAGAAAGCATATGGACTGCGGAAGAAGCGATAAAGAAAGCTCCAAAACTATACGGAGTGCCTACGGGTGTTGAGAGTCTTGACGAGCTTTTCTTCACATCGGATATACAAGAGGGTAAGCCAGTAAGAAAACCTCTCGGTGGTATACCAGCCTACTCGGTTACTAATATAACGGGAGTTTCTGATACGGGTAAAAGTCTTATGGCTGAGCAGTATACGGTGATGCAGGCAAGCAGAGGAGAGCCTGTGGCTTTCATAACTGTAGAGTCTCCTGCACACTTTACCATTACGGGTATAAGGGAAAGGGCAAAAGCCATGGGAATAGACTTTGAAAGCATTCAAGACCGCATAATCCTAATAGACGCTGCAAGCCACGGAAGGCTAAGGGAAAACATACCAGACCTTCTTGCCACACTCGCACACGTAATAAAGACCTACAAGGTAAGACACACGGTCATAGACTCAATAACTGGACTTTATGAAGCCCGTGAAATGCAAGCAAGAGTTGTGGTGCGTCAACTCTTCAACTTTATGAAAAGGTGGTATCAGACCGCTCTTTTTATCTCTCAAAAAAGAAGCGGACATGAGGAGCTTACCGCAGAAGCTGCAGGTGGCTACGCTATAAGCCACATAGTGGACTGCTCTATGGTGTTATCTAAGGACATAATTCTCACGCAGGCACAATCAAGGCTCTACAAAAAGCCTATAGGTGAGATAGTTAGGCTCTTTCGTATAGATGGATGCAGGATGTGCGGTCATGACACAAGAACGCACTACATGGAGATAACGGAGCTCGGTCTGGTAAGGATAGGACCTCCTTTGAGTGCATGAGTTTAGCTTATGCAAAGAGAAGAACGCAGGGAGAGGAAGGGTTTTTGAAGGTTCTTCTAAGGGTAGCAAGAGACAGATTAGAGTGCCTTGCAAGAGAATGCCCTGCATATTATGGGCTTGGCACTGCAGAGCATGTCGTAAAAGTAGGGTTTTTGACCCAATGAAGGCAGAGCACGACCAGAGGAGAAACCACTTAACCTTTGCTATAATAGGAAGCTCAGAGTTTAGAAACTTTGAGGTCTTCCTGAAGGAGGTAGCGAAAGATATTAAGTTTGGAGGAGTAAGATGGATTACCATGTAAAAGACCTAAGCCTTGCGGAGCTTGGCAAAAAGAGGATTGAATGGGCAGAAAGGGATATGCCAGTGCTTAGAAGCATAAGGGAGAGGTTTTCCAAAGAAAAACCCTTTAAAGGTATACGCATATCCGCATGTCTTCACGTTACCACAGAGACTGCAAACCTTATGATAACTCTAAAAGAAGGTGGTGCAGAGGTCTTTTTGACAGCCTCAAACCCCCTTTCTACCCAAGATGACACCGCATCCGCATTGGTAAAATACTACGACATTCCAGTTTTTGCCATAAAGGGCGAAGACACAGACACCTACTATATGCACCTAAGAGAGGTCATAAAAAGGGAACCACACATAGTGATAGACGATGGTGCGGACCTTATATCCACGCTTCATAAGGAGTTTCCCGAGCTTGCAAAAAGAGTTTACGGAGGAATGGAAGAGACCACCACAGGAGTTATAAGACTAAGGGCTATGGCTCAGCAGGGAGTTTTGCAGTTTCCCATAATAGCGGTAAACGATGCTTATACAAAGCATATGTTTGACAACCGGTATGGCACAGGACAGTCCACCATAGATGCCATAATGAGGGCTACCAACAGACTTATAGCAGGTTCTTACTTTGTGGTTGCAGGCTACGGATGGTGTGGCAAAGGTGTAGCCCAAAGGGCAAGAGGTATGGGAGCAACGGTTATAGTCTGCGAGGTAGACCCCATAAAGGCACTCGAGGCTAAGATGGACGGCTTCTTGGTTATGCCCATGAGAGAAGCCTGCAAACTGGGGGACTTTTTCGTGACGGTTACAGGCAATACCTCTGTAATAAGAGAGGAGCATTTTGAGAGGATGAAAGACGGTGCCATTATCTCCAACGCTGGACACTTCAACGTGGAGATAGACATAGAGGCTCTCGAAAGGTTAAGTGTGAGTAAAAGGGAGATAAGACCTTTCGTTGAGGAGTATAGGCTCAAGGATGGTAGAAGACTCTATCTTTTGGCACAAGGAAGGCTTGTAAACCTTGCCAGTGCGGAAGGTCATCCTGCTTCCGTGATGGATATGAGCTTTGCTAACCAAGCCCTCTCTGCGGAGTATATCCTCAGAAACCACCAAAACCTCAAAAAAGACGTCTACAGAGTGCCAGAAGAGATAGACAAAGAGGTGGCTTCTTTGAAGCTAAGGAGCATGGGGGTGGAAATAGACCAACTAACACCAGAGCAGGTAAAATATCTATCCTCTTGGGAGTTTGGCACATAGTTTATAATATTACCCTTTTGAAGGAGGTTGAAGATGGCAAGGTGTTATGTTTGTGGAAAGACCACCAAGTTTGGAAAGAGCGTAACCTTCTCTGCAGAGCAAAACTCAAGGACCTTTAAGCCGAACCTTCAGAAAGTCAAGATTGTTCTTGAAGATGGCACTGTAAAAAGAGTATATGTTTGCACCAAGTGTCTAAAAGCAGGTAAGGTGGTAAAGGCGGTTTCTGTAAAAAGCTGATGCCTATTAGGTTTCTTACCGCAGGAGAGTCGCACGGGAAGGCATTAGTTTGCATCCTTGAGGGTATTCCTGCAAACCTTGAGCTTTCCTCCGAGTATATAAACAGAGAGCTTCAAAGAAGGCAAAGAGGCTATGGCAGAGGAGGGAGGATGAAGATAGAAAGCGACAGGGTGGAGTTTCTTTCTGGTCTGCGTTTTGGCAAAACTTTGGGAAGTCCCATAAGTATGGTCATATGGAACAAGGACTGGGAAAACTGGCAGGAGAAGATGGCATACGAAGGCGAGCCATCAGAGAGCGTTGTGCCCTTTGTGAGACCTCGCCCAGGTCATGCGGACTTGGCAGGTGGCATAAAGTATAACCAAAGAGACCTAAGGAACATCCTTGAAAGAGCATCCGCCAGAGAAACCGCCTCAAGGGTTGCGGTTGGAGCGGTTTGCAAGAGGTTTCTTGAAGAGTTTGGTATAAAAATAGGTAGCTATGTGCTTAGCATAGGAAAGGTTAAGCCTCCCATAGAGGAGCAAGACCTTTGGAGAAGACATCAACTTGCAGAACTCTCCGAGGTGCGTTTTCCAGACCCTACAAAGGACGAGGAGTTTATAAGAGCAATAGATGAGGCAAAGGAAAAAGGAGAGAGCCTTGGTGGTGTTTTTGAGGTCTTTGCTTTGGGCGTTCCTCCCGGTCTTGGAAGTCATATTCAATGGGACAAGCGTATAGATGGTAGGATAGCTCAGGCTATGATGAGCATGCAGGCAATAAAGGGTGTGGAGATTGGGCTCGGCTTTGAAAGCGGGGAGCGTTTTGGCTCTGAGGTTCATGACGAAATAGGTTGGTCGGAAGGGGAAGGGTATTTTAGATACAGCAACAACCTTGGTGGCACAGAGGGAGGTATAACTAACGGCATGCCTATTGTGGTTAGGTGTGTTATGAAACCCATACCAACTTTGACGAAACCACTCAGAAGTGTGGACATAAACACCAAGGAAGGAGTAAAGGCTGGAAAGGAAAGAAGCGATGTGGTGGCAGTGCCTGCCGCGTCTGTAGTAGGTGAAGCCATGCTTGCTATAGTGCTCGCAGACGCCCTACTTGAAAAACTGGGTGGAGACTTCATGGAGGAGATAAAGGAAAGGTTTGAAAGGTATATCCAACATGTTAAGAATTTTTGAAGAGGTTGGAAAAGCTACACTTCTTACCCTTTGGGGTCTGTATTACCTTTTTAGAAAACCTCCGAAGGCAAGACATTTTTTTAAACAGCTTGCCTATTTGGCATCAGAAACTATACCTGTGGTAGTTATAACCTCTATTTTTTCTGGTGGCGTTATAGCACTCCAGACCTATAGCACCTTTCATCGCTTTAATGCGGAGTTTCTCATTGGTGCGGTGGTTGCCATATCCATGGGAAGGGAGCTTGGACCAGTGCTTGCATCCCTCATGGTGGTGGCAAGGGTAGGCTCTGCAATGACCGCCAACATAGGCACAATGAGGATAACAGAGCAGATAGACGCCCTTGAGGTAATGGGAATAAACCCAAAGAGCTATCTTGTGTCTCCAAGGTTATTTGCGGGCATTGTGGGTGTCCCTATGCTTGTGGTAATTGCGAACATTTCTGGCATATTTGGTGGATGGTTTGTGGCAGTCAAACTCTTTGGAGTAAACGAATACCTCTTCTGGGAGAAAATGAAAGACCTTGCAGAGCTTTATGACTTTATCGGCGGTCTATACAAGGCGGTCTTTTTTGGCTTTATTATCTCTGCGGTTAGCTGTTATTTTGGATACTACACAAAGGGTGGAACAGAAGGCGTGGGAAGAGCTACTACCAACAGCGTAGTAACCTCATCTATGCTTATCCTAATATCCGACTACTTCTTGACTGCCATAATATTTTAAACTTGCACTTTGCCTTTACTTTGGATGCTCCGTCTGGTGTATAATTAATTAGGCAAGCTATGAAAAAGAGCTACTATAAACTGCTTTTTATACTTGCTTTTGCCTTCTCTGTGAGTTGCAAAGGTCTACCCTTCACAAACCCCTGCTATGAGGAAAAATTCTTAGAGGACGTAAGAGCTCAGACCGCCTTTTATGTATGGTCTCAACAAAATCCCATGGAAGCACTCCTCTTAGGTTTAGGCGTAGGCTTTTCTCTTATCACTGGTGAAACTCAAGAAGTGGAAAGTGCTTTAATGAACAAGATAGAACCCGTTATGAAGGAGCTTAAGCTCATAGAAAAAGGTAAAGCTCGTAAGACAGAAGAGGGAGTCTTTAAATGTAGCGTGCTTTTTGAATACAAGGGCAATAGGTTTTTAGTTAACTATGACCTAAGACAGATGCATTCAGGCAAAGAGGGAGACCTATACAGAATAGAAAATTCTGAAATCTCTCCAGTGGAACGTTAAAGAATGGAAAACCTCCAAAGATGGAAGGAGAAGATAGAAGGGAGGCTTAGAGACCTTCTAAGACCCTTTGAGCCACAGCTCCTTTACCAAGCTATGTCCTATTACCTTTTTCAGGAAGGTAAACGCATAAGACCTCTCTTTTTGTGTGCGGTATGCAACGCCCTTGGTGGTGATATGGAGGATGCCATTACTGTAGGCTGTGCGGTGGAGATGGTGCATAACTACTCTTTGATTCACGACGACCTTCCTGCACTTGATAACGATAGCGTAAGGAGAGGAAAACCCACATGCCATTTAGTTTTTGGTGAAGACCTTGCCATACTGGCGGGTGATGCCTTGCTTACTTATGCCTTTGAAGTGCTTTCAAAAAGGGAAAACTTCAGAAGCATACAAGACAGAGAACTTATATTACTCATCAGAGAACTTGCTTTTGATTCTGGACTTAATGGTATGGTGGGTGGACAGGTTATGGATATAAGAAAGCTCTCCTCTCAAGAAGAGATAAGCCTCAAGAAAACCGCAAGGCTTTTCTCCTTTTGTTTCAAAGCTGGTGGCATAGTAGCCAAAAGGTCAGACCTTTTTAGAAATCTTGAAGTTTTGGGTCTAAAGACAGGTTTGCTCTTTCAGATGGTGGATGACCTAAAGGACAAGGATGGCTTTTATCTTTTGTATGGCGAGGCTTTATTGGAAAAGATACAGGAACTTGAAAGAGAGTGTATAACTTTAGCTAAGGATATAGGCATAAAGACCGAGGAGTTTTTGAAACTTTTAGAGATTGTGGTTGGCGGAGGGGGAGGGATTCGAACCCCCGGTGGGCTGTGAACCCACTGGTGATTTCAAATCACCCGCCTTCGTCCACTCGGCCACCCCTCCTAAGGTGTAAAATTATACTCCAAAAATTACTGACTGTATTCTTTGTGATAGTATAAATATTCCCGTCCACGTTCTGTAATTGCCCAAATACCTCTTGGAGAATCGCCGCGCAGTAAACCATCTCTTACCATATTAAATCTCTCCCACATGGCTGTATTTTTCCATCGCGGGGTTTTTTTTGGATCGGATGACAGTGGTTCAAGGTCAACAGGCTTTAGGATAGTTTTCATCTGTTCGTAAACTTTTTTTAATACTTCTTGCATTGGAGCTTCTCCACCCAACTCAACAAGAGCTTTTAGGATTGGGATTCGATAAGCTTGCTCTGGTGTGCGAAGTCCACGTGGCAGTTTATATTTTACTTGTGAAGTTATATTATTTATTCGTTCATATGGTTCATTTTTGGTTAGTGCCGTGCTTTTTTGATGCAACATCGGTTTGTTTGATAGCATCTGCCATTCTTGATATTTAACATGCATTTCCGCAATAAATCTTTCTACTTGCTGTGCCAATATTATGTATTCTTGTGCCTTTGCATAATTACCTTCTTGTATTATATGCATAGCATCGTTGCGTATTGATAACAGCAAATCATTTAACTTATCCAGTAATGCTTTGAATAATTCACTAACCTCTCCGCCTTCCATCTTCTTGCCTCCTACTATTATAGTTTTATTTTACCTTCCTTTAGTTCTCTTCTTAGCTGTCTCTCAAGGTCTCTTTGACGGAGCTCTTCCCTTCTATCGTGAGCCTTTTTGCCTCGAGCGAGAGCTACCTCCACCTTCACCTTTCCCTTTTTGAAGTATACCCTTAAAGGTATAAGGGTATAACCCTTTTCCTTTACCTTTCCCATAAGCCTAAGTATTTCCCTCTTATGAAGCAGGAGCTTTCTTGTTCTGAGTGGGTCTGGAGGTTTTATGGTCGCATAACGATAAGGTGCAATATACAGGTTATAGAGCCATGCCTCTCCATCCTGAATCCTCACAAAACTGTCTTTGAAAGAAACCGTCTGTCTGTTTCTGAGAGCCTTTACCTCAGGACCTTCAAGCACTATTCCAGCTTCGTAAGTTTCCAATATGTCGTATTCCGCCTTTGCTTCCTTGTTGTAGGCTACAGTAAGCTCTCCACTTTCTTTAGCCATTCTATCAGTTTAACATAGCCAATATCTGATGTCTCAATATATGAGCTGGTTTGTAGTCTGGTGCCACCCTTATTGCATTCTCCACTTCTATTAGTGCATCCTTATACATTCCCTTCATGAGATATATCCTTGCCAAGTTCATGTGAGGATATTGCCTTGGTTCGTATCTTGGTGCAGTTATTGCCCTCTTGAGCCAGGGAATGGCTTCGTCAAGCCTTCCCATAGCCATAAGGTATGAACCTATGTCGTTGTATGGGTTTCCAAAATCAGGGTCTATTTCTATAGCCTTCAAACACAGCTCTATTGCGGTTTCAAGTTCACCGAGCATGCTGTATGCCCAGCCCATGTAAGTGTAGGCTTCTGCGGTAGGCTGAATATCTATAGATTGCTGATATAGTTCAATAGCTTGCTGTATGTTTCCAGCCATGTGCTCCTGAAGAGCCTTCTCCAAAAGCTCCTTGGCATCCTTGCTTATATCCCTCATAGTAAGTTTAAATATATCCCTATCACAAAAATTGACAACAAGGGACTAAAGCACATACTTACAATAGATTGTGCTTTTTCAAAGCCCCTGCAATTTGTTCATATTCCTTTGCCACATCTCTCACAGCTTACAATAAGTTTTTGAACCTTCCACTTTCAAACTTTTCAGGAGTCTCAGTTGTAGCTTTTTTAACCACTGTCTTTCTGTCCTATTGCTAAACTCTCTGCACGATAGCCTTTTGCCCTTCCTCAAGCCTGATTATTCTGTCTCTGTCTTCTAAGGTAAAGGGAACTTCCTTAGGAAAAGCAATACCAAAGAGTAGGAATATAAAAAGGAACTTTACCATAGCGCACCTCCGTTTGATAATAATCTATTCCCACTCCTTCTCTCTAAGAGAACTTTGAAGACTTTTGGGAATGTCTGCCCTTATGCCAAAAAGCAGTTTTAGCTGAAGTGCGTTAAGCACCGCTCGGGCTTTTACCGTGTTGTTAAAAAACACGTATGTGTCCTTGTTTCCTAACTTTTTGATTTTTTCCTTTATCTTTTTGAGCTCTTCAAGGGAATAAAGGTAGTCGTAAGGCTTTTCAGAGTCTCTACCATGAAGTCTCACATAGTTTACTCCACCTACCTCAACCCACGGACCCACAAGAAAGCCACCTCCTTTCGGTGCATCGGTGTTAACGAGAGAGAAGCCAAGCTCTTCAAGGAAACCATAAAAATCTGACTTTTTGAAGCTCTTGTTTCTTACCTCAACAACCTTTTGCAAACCTCTGAAATCCTCTGAGAGTCTTTTTATATGCTGAAGGTTTTCTTCTCTGTAGCCAAAGCTTTCAGGAAATTGGAAAAGAATTGCAATAAAGCGATCCTCTTCAATGACAGGCTCTATGGCATGTAGAAACTTCTTAACGTCTTCTTGGAGATAGTTTCTATGGTGGGTGAAAACTCTATTGGCTTTGAAAGCAAACTTCAAACTTGAAGTTCTGGAAAGCATACTTTTTACAGCTCCTCTGTTGGGAAGGTTATAAAAGGACGAGTTTATCTCCACAACCTCAAAGTATTTAGAATAGAACCTTATGTAATCCTCTCTCTTTAAAAGGGGAGGGTAGAACCCTCCCACCCAGTCTTTGTAGAAAAAACCACTACAGCCTATGTATACCCTCAAGGAATAAACTTAGATTTGAAGTCCTTTAGGGCTTGGTCTATCTTTGCCTTAAGCTGGTCATCAAGGGCTTTTTTCTCCCTTATCTCTTTTAGCAAGTCTGAACTTTCCTTGTCAAGGTATGTATATAGCTCCTTCTCAAACTTTCTTACAGACTGAGGCGGTAGGTCATCAATGTATCCGTTTGTTCCTGCGTATATGGCTATTATTTGCTTTTCAACAGGAATAGGGTTATAGGGTTCTTGCTTTAGGAGCTCCACAAGCCTAAGACCTCTATTTATGGTCTGCTGGGTTGCCTTATCAAGCTCCGAGGCAAACTGCACAAAGGCTTCCAGTTCTCTAAACTGTGCAAGGTCAAGCCTGAGAGTTCCAGCCACCTGTTTCATAGCCTTTATCTGTGCCGCACCACCAACCCTTGAAACAGAAAGACCCACGTTTATGGCGGGTCTTATGCCCTTGTTAAAGAGGTCTGGCTCAAGGTAAATCTGACCATCGGTTATGGATATAACGTTTGTAGGAATGTAGGCGGCCACGTCCCCCGCCTTGGTTTCTATTATGGGCAAGGCGGTAAGAGAACCTGCACCCATTTCGTCATTTAGCTTTGCTGCACGCTCCAAAAGCCTTGAGTGCAGATAAAAGACATCTCCAGGGTATGCTTCTCTACCAGGAGGTCTTCTCATAAGAAGGGAAAGCTGTCTGTAGGCTTCTGCGTGCTTTGAAAGGTCATCATAGATGATAAGGGCGTGCTTTCCGTTGTCTCTGAAGTATTCTCCTATGGTGCATCCTACAAAGGGAGCAAGGTATTGCAAAGATGCTGGGTCCGTGGCAGATGCCACAACCACGCAAGTGTATTCCATAGCACCACTTCTCTCAAGTAGTTCTATAATCCTCGCAGTAGTTGACCTCTTTTGACCTACGGCAACGTATATGCAATAGACATCTGTGTCCTTCTGGTTTAGTATGGTGTCTATACATATGGTGGTTCTTCCAGTTGACCTGTCTCCAATTATTAACTCTCTTTGACCCCTTCCTATGGGTATCATGGCATCTATAGCTTTTATACCCGTCTGGAGTGGCTCATGGACCGACTTTCTCTTTACAACCCCTGGAGCTATCTTCTCCACTGGAGACCTGTATTCATACTTTATAGGACCCTTTCCATCAAGAGGATTACCCAAGGGGTCTATAACCCTTCCTATGAGCCCCTCACCCACAGGAGCGTCCAAGATTCTTCCCGTTCTTCTAACTATTGAGCCTTCCCTTATACCGCTTTCGCTACCAAGCACTATAATACCCACGTTGTCCTCTTCAAGGTTAAAGGCAAGTCCCATGGTTCCGCCTTCAAACTCCACAAGCTCGTTTGCCATCACATTATCAAGCCCATAAGCCCTTGCCACACCATCACCCACGTAGTAGACCACACCCACCTCTTCCATCTTTGCGGACGCTTCAAAGCCTTTTATCTGCTCTCTCAATAACTGAAGAGCTTCCTCATAGGTTATAGTTGCCATAACAAACCTCCTTAGGGTTTTGGAAGTATTTTACTACAATTCTCACAGAAAAACCTACTCTTGGCATCCACATCCTGCAGACTGTTGGAGAATCTCACAACGCATTTTTTATTTTTACAGTGCATCAGTCCAAGAGTATGACCCAGTTCGTGGTTCACCTCCTTGAAAACCCTTTCAAAGAAAAGCCTCTCATCTTCACTCTTTAATCTGTATGTGCTTACCACCGCATACCTTCCGCCAAGTTGGGCAAGTCCAAATACAAAATTCAAACCTTCTTCGTAGAGGTCAAAGGACAAAAGTGCTGCAAACTTTAACATGTCAGGATAGTGGACTCTTGACAGGGACTCTAAAATTGTACTGGCATGATATTGTCTTCTATAAGGGTTATAGCCCAGTCTCGGTGAAAGTGTGATATATGAGAATCTTACTTCAAAGCCAAACACCTCTCTTATGTTCTTCGCTGTAGCAAGTATAAGTCTTTTTTCTACACCAAAACCAGCTAAATATATGAATCTACCTTCTTGCATTTCTAAATTCCCTTACCCTTCTGTTGTGTTCCCGATAGGTTTCACTAAAATAGTGTCCACCCGAACCATCTGCAACAAAGTATAAATAATTAACCTCTGCAGGTTCAAGAGCGGACTTTAGGGATTCAAGCCCAGGGTTGCATATGGGAGAGGGTGGAAGACCAAAATAAACGTAAGTGTTATAGGGGTCTTCCAGTCTAAGATGTCTTAGTGTAAGGCGACCTTCCCACATATTTCTTCTTTTTAGTGCGTATATAACGGTAGGGTCTATCTGCAGTTTCATACCCCTTTTTAGTCTGTTGTGTATAACTGCGGACACGAGAGGTCTCTCTTCGGGCTTTGAAGTTTCCTTCTCTATCATGGATGCTATGGTGACCCACTCTTCGAGGGTAAGTCCCTTTTCTTCAAGGTTTTTCCTAAGCTCCTCGGTTCTTCTTAGGAAGTTTTTGTGCATTACATCTATAACCCTGAGAGGGTGGGTGTTTTTTGAAAAGAAGTAGGTGTCTGGAAAAAGAAAGCCTTCCATACTGCCTACCTTAAGACCATATTTCTTAACGGTGTCCTCAGAAAGGGCATACTTTAGAAAGTCTTTTGCGGAGCATATGTGGTTTTCTTCCAAGATTCTTCCTATATCATATATATCTGAGCCTTCTGGTATGGTTATTCTGTAAGTCTTCTTTAGACCCTTGCTGAGCTTTTCGTATATGTCCCAAGGGTATACAAGACCCTTGAACTCGTATTCTCCAGCCTCAAGTTTTTTCTTGTATAAAGCGTGAATAAATAGAAAACTCAATGGGTTTCTCAAAAGTCCTTCTTTGTATAACTGGAAGGCTATATCCTTTGTAGGCGTGCCGTATGTTATTTCTACAGTTTTCTCTTGTGTTTTTACAGGTAGGAAAGAATAAAGGGCAAGGAGTGCTAAAATAATAGCTGGGAAAATGAACCTTAGGTGTCTCATAAGCTTTCCATATACTCCAGAAGTATAATGTAGGCTGACAGGCTGTCTTTCAGTCTTTCCTTTCTCTTTAAGCCTACACCTTGCATGAGCCTATAAGCCTCTTCTGTAGTGTATCTCTCATCCCAAAGTATTATCTCAACATCTTCTGGCAGGAAATCCCTTAGTTTTTCTGTAAATCCTTTTACCTCTTTTGCCCTTTGTCCCTCCTTCCCCATTTGTGTAAGAGGAAGTCCTATCAGAATAGTGTGAACTCCAAGGTCTATTACTTTATCAGATATAGCTTGTAAGGTTTTCTCACCCTTATTTTCAATAACCTCCAGCGGTAAAGCTATACCAAGGGTCGTATCTCCAAGGGCTAATCCTATACGCTTAATACCATAGTCTATTGAAAGTATCTTCAACCCGTCTTTATGCCTACCACCTTATACAGGGGGCAATACCCTATAGCGGAAGTCCCTATGAACACTATGCCTATTAAACCCAGTATCCACCAAACACCGCCATTTGTGAAAGCAAGGTAAAGGAAAATCACTCCCAACACTATCCTTATAGCCCTGTCCCAACCTGCCATGTTCTTTTCCATGGTTTGCACCTCCTTTGGTATTCATTTTAACATAATAGACCATGAAGGGGTTTGTGGCAATACTTACTGACTTTGGACTTAGAGATGGCTTTGTGGGAGTTATGAAGGGCGTAATACTTGGCATAAACCCCGAGGTTCAGCTAATTGACATAAGCCATGAAGTAGAGCCTTTTAATATACTTCATGGTGCCTTACTTTTAAAAGCTCATTTTTCTTATTTTCCAAAGGGCACGATATTTCTATGTGTGGTGGACCCAGGTGTAGGCTCCGAAAGACTTCCAATAGTGGTTAGCTCTGGAGGGTATACCTTCGTAGGACCTTACAATGGACTTTTTGACCTTGCCCTTAAAAATATAGAAGATAAGCCTAAGGCATACAAGATAAATATGGAAGGATTTGCCCTCTCAAGAATAAATGAGACCTTTCATGGTAGAGATGTGTTTGCACCTATAGCTGGGTGGTTAAGTAAGGGTTTAGCCCCTCAAGAAGTTGGAAGTCCAATAGAGTATCAGTTTAAACTTCCATGGGAAGAGCCAGAAGATATGGGAGATACAGTGCTGGGAAAAATACTCTACTTTGACCGTTTTGGTAATGGCATAACCAATGTGCCCTGTGGCAGGTATAAGGAGGGATATTTCAGAGGACAGAAGTTAAGGGTGGTTTCTTACTTTCTTGAGGCGGAGAAAGGTAAGCCTGCCCTTGTGTGTGGAAGTTTTGGTCTTATGGAAGTGTTCCTACCTATGGAAAACCTTAAGGAAAAACTTGGAGTTAGGGTTGGAGAGTCTATTACCTTGAAAAAAACACCCACATAGCCGATAATATAATCATGATTGACAGGATAGAGCTACAAAAGATAGTTGGGTATATAGCAGAGCTTGAGGAAAGGAGTAGAAGGCAGGTTAAAGAAAAAGAGGAAAGTAAGAGCGTTAGTGTTGAGCTTTCTAACCCACCTCAGAGGAATCACGCTGTAGATTATGAGCATCTAAGCAAGAAGGTTGAAAGTATAAGGTCTCAGCTTCAGAAAAACGCCTATGAGATCTCTCCAGACAAGATAATCCAAGGTCTTGAGAAGTTCCTTTCCTCTAAATAGCCCTCAGTAATTCTTGAGTGTAGGGGTGTTTTGGGTTGTCAAAGATACTCCACACATCTCCTTCCTCCACCATCATGCCATCCTTTAAAACCATAACCCTATCTGCCACCTCCGCCACAACGCCAAAGTCATGAGTAACAAGAATAACGCTTCTGCTCACCTCCTTCATATCTCTGAAGAGTTTAAGTATCCTACTCTGAATGGAAACATCTAAGGCAGTGGTGGGCTCATCCGCAAGCACAAGCTGTGGGTCGCATACGGTAGCTATGGCAATGCAAACCCTCTGCTTTAACCCACCTGAGAGATGATGAGGATAGCTACCGTATATCCTATCTACCTCCTTAATGCCTGCCTTTTTGAGTGCCTGAAGAGCCTTTTCCCTTGCACCCTTTTTCCCAAAGTGTGCCATATAGGCTTCTTCTACTTGGATACCCACCTTATAAAGAGGGTCAAGATAGACGGAGGGTTCTTGGAAAACTATTGATATGTGCCTTCCTCGTATGCTTCTGTATTCCCTTTCTGAAAGACCTACCAATTCCTGTCCTTTGAACTTGATAGAGCCTTCAAGTTTAGCCTTCTCTGGCAAAAGTCCTATTATGGAGTATAATATGGAAGTTTTTCCAGAGCCTGACTCGCCTACTATGCAAAGCACCTCACCCTCTTTTAGCTCAAAGTTTATATCCTTTAAAACGTGATTACCATCGTAGTAAAGGTTTAAGTTCCTTATCTCAAGAAGCATCAAGTATCCTTTTGAATACGGGCTTCATCCTGTCATAAAGCTCATAGAGGTCTTGAGATATAACCTTAGTATCCGCAAGGGTTTGCATAAAGTTGGTATCTCCAAACCATCTTGGGACGAGATGGAGATGTATGTGGCTTTCCAATCCAGCACCTGCAGCCCTGCCAAGGTTATAGCCTACGTTTATGCCGTGAGACTTCATCACTTCCCTTATAAGCTGTATACAAACTCTTGTTAGCTTGTGTATTTCAAGCGCGGTCTCTTGGTCAAGAAGCAGATAATCCCCTATGTGGTCTATGGGTGCCACCATTAGATGTCCAGGATTGTAGGGAAACTTGTTAAATATAACAAAAGCCCTCCTGCCACGATGCAGAACAAGATAATCTCTGAGCTTTTCCTCTGGTTGAGATACCGCTTCACAGAGAAAGCATCCCTCTTGCTCGTCTACCTTTTCCACGTATTGGCTTCTCCAAGGTGCCCAAAGGAGCTTCATAGCCTCAAAAGCCTCCTTATAGCCCTTTCTACATCCTCTTCCTCTGGAGTATAGTCATGCCTCTCCAATTCCATAGTGTCCCTAAAGTAGAGAACTGTAGGAAAGCTAAATACCCCAAGGTCTTCTGCACTGGTATGTTTACTAACGTCAAGCCAGTAAAAGTTTATCTTGTCCCCATAGAGCCTCTGAAACTTTATGAGCCTTTCGTAAAAGGTTTGGTTCTGTGGATTGTCTGGTGTGGTAAGCAAAACAACCGCTGGCTTTTCTCCAGCCATAGCTTTTTCGTAAAAGTCTCTATCTGTAAGCTCTTCAAAGCCCTCAAACATGCTAAACCTCCTTAGAAAGATTATAATCTGGGTGCTATAATAAAGCATGATGAAGGTGCATGAGTTTTTAAAAGAAAATGCCATATCCATAGGAGACAACTTTGTACTTCTACTTGAGAAGCTAAATCTTGAGGAGGAACGCTATATAAGAAAGATAGAGCAAGAGGTAGGTGAGCCCGCCAAAATGTCTAAATCAAAGGGAAATACCGTTGACCCAGAAGAGGCCATAAAGAAGTATGGAGCAGATACCGTAAGACTATATATACTCTTTGCAGGTCCTGTGGAGAAGGACTTTGAATGGACGGAAGAAGGCGTTCAAGGTGCTTATAGGTTTCTCAGAAGGCTCTGGGCTCTCTTCCATCAGCATCTTCAAGGTATGAAAGAAGCCACATATTACAGGGAAGAGTTTGCAAACCTCAGTGGAAACATCAGGGAGATAAGACACAAGACCTATCAGACCCTCAAAAGATACCTCTCAAGCATAGAAGACCTCTCCTTCAACACAGCCATAGCAAGCATAATGGAGCTTCTAAACACCATTCAAGACTTCCAACCTTCTGACAATTTGGACTACAAGGTGCTAAGAGAATCCTTTGAATGCATACTCTTCATGCTTTATCCTATTACACCCCACATATGCGAAGAGCTTTGGCAATCTCTTGGATATAACAAACCTATGGTTTTCTATCCCTTCCCAGAACCCGACGAGAAGGCTCTTGTCCTTGAAGAATTGGAAATTCCAGTGCAAGTAAATGGAAAGCTAAGGGCGGTTATAAGGGTGCCAGTGGATACAGAAGAGGCCGTGGCAAAAGAGCTTGCTCTCAAAGACCCAAAGATAAGCCAGTGGTTGAACGGTAAGGAAGTAAGAAAAGTCATATACATAAAGAACAAACTTCTCAACTTGGTGGTTTGAAATGGAGAACCTCATAAACTTGCTCTTGTTTTTTGGAAAGCTATTACTCCTTATGCTTCTCGTGGGTTTGCCCCTTCTCCTTATTATAATCTTCGTAGCAGACAAGGTATATAAGAAAGTAGGACCAAGATACGAAGAACTAAGGGAAAAAAGGATAAGAGAACTTGAGGAAGAGGAAAAAAGGAGCAAGGATAAGAAAGGGAAGAAAAAGGCATGACTTTTATCATATAAATTCCCCTTGACAGCTTTTAAGCTCATGCTAATTTTTTGATAACCCATTCATTAAGGAGGTAAGGCATGCCAATGGAAGTTTTGCCAGGACCGGCTGGCTATATACCAACCCCTGCAGCTTTTGAAGGTGTTGAACTTCCTCCCCCGGGAAAAGCACTGCTCTATGGAAAAATAGTGGACGAAGGGACCGCAATGAGAGAAGCTGCAAAGGCTATGCTAACAAGAAGAAACCCCACCATATTCCCAGGACCACTGGTTCTCTGGGGATGGAACGCCGGAGCCATGGAAAAGGCAAAGGCGGTTCTTGAGCTGGCTATGGAGATACCCAACTGCAGGATAATACCCATGCCCGACTACAGGCCCAAATATCCCAAGATAGACCCAGAGGCAGAGATAAACCCAAACCATCCAAACCTCACCATACTTCACAATAAAATAGAAGCCTGTATATTCGTGGGTGTCCACTGCCACTATGCAAATTTATCTCTGAGAATGATAAGGGCTGGAACCAACTGTTTTACCATAGCCCTGTGTGCGGAGATGGGCCATGAGGATGCTATGGTTTCCCTCAGAGACCAGCATGCGGAGGAGATTAGACGCTTTAAGGATGTGCTTGTGCAGGTTAGAGAAGAGCTTGGCATAAAGTGGGAGCCCAAACTTCCACCAGAGAATCCATCCCTTCCAAAAGAGGAGTATCAAACCCTTTCTGTGCTTGACTATGGAGAGTATTCTTATCTTTTAATCCCCAGAAGGGGAGAACAGGTAACAGAAAGCGAATAAAAACGGAGGTAGTGTCATGCCAGAGCAAAGAGTTGTAGATGCGGATTACCTTCTTTTGGAGGCACCGAGGGAGAGGAAGTTTATAACCGGTGCCCAAGCTATGGCGGAAGCTGTCAAGCGTGCCAACGTGGACATTGCAATAGCATACCCTATAACACCCCAATCTGAGGTTATGCACCTTGTGGGTGATATATGGGCTCAGGGCTATCTCAAGGACTACTACAGGGCGGAAGAGGAATACGGAGCTATGTCTGCTATAGCTGGAGCGGTCAGAGGAGGTGCAAGGGCTTTTTCTGCTACTTCTGGGCCAGGTCTCCTTAGAGGTTTGGAGGCTATAGCTTCTTGGCCAGGACATAGAATACCCGCGGTTCTTGGTGTTCTCACAAGGGTTGTAAACGCACCACTTTCCATACAGCCTGACAATGTGGAGATAGCTTACCTGCTTCACTCTGGAGTGGTTGTTCTTCATGCGGAAAACCAACAGGATGTTTTTGACTTTACCCTCGCAAGTTTTGTCATATCTGAAAAGGTGGACGTTTATATACCTATAGCGGTTTGCACTGAGGGCTTTTTTGTAACCCATGCCAAGGGCTATGTAAATATGACACCAGAGGACATGAAACTGCCACCAAGAGACCCCTACAAGGCACCAGTGCCTCCCACAGACTGTGAGATCCCTCCCGCAAGAATACAAAGGGACGCACCAGTTCAGAAGTCTAACTTTATGAGCTACCTGATACACGCGGTATGGCAACAAGAGGTCTGGTCTTCTAACATAAGGGCTATGAAATACATCTACAAATACCTTGGCGGTCCTATAGAGGTGGTGAACCCAGAGGCAGAAGTTTTCGTAGTTGCTTCTGGATGCGCTGCTGCACAAGGAAGAGAGGCGGTGCGTTATGCACAGCTTGAGGGTCTAAATGTAGGTCTTGTAAAGGTCAAGTCCATAAGACCCTTCCCAGAGAAAGAGATAAGACAAGCCCTCTCCAGGGCTAAGGCGGTTATAGTACCTGAACACAACATAGTGGGATGGCTTGCAAAAGAAGTAAAGGCGGCCATACCCAACAGCGATATAGTAGTGGGCGGTCCAAGGGTTTATGGTGGCATGACGCTACCGGTGGAGCTTATAATGGAAAAGATATACAATGCCCTTGGCATAAAGAAGGAAAAGAAGGTTGTTGTATAAAAAACTTAAGGAGGTATAGATATGGGTCTGGAATATGTTAGGATATCACCAGGCTTTGAAAAATATATGCCCAAGGACTATGTAGACTTGGTCCAATATGGGCAGTTTGGCAAGGAACTAGACGTCCAACAGCTCGGACAGTTCAAGGAGCTTGTGGAAGAGCACCCCATGTGTGCTGGATGCTTTATGGCATACTTCATAAGGGTTTTCTATGCCTCTCTTCCAAAACCAGAGGACACCATAGTTATAGGTACAGCAGGTTGTGCAAGGCTTGCCCTTTCTCAGGCAGCTGTTCCCTTTATATACGGAAATTATGGAGACACTAACGCAGTTGCCTCTGGTCTAAAGAGAGCCCTCAATATAAGGTTCCCTGACAAGGAAAAGGATGTGGTGGTTATAGCAGGTGACGGTGGTCTTATAGACATAGGCTTTGGAATGACCATGCATTCATGGTTCAGAAGAGAGAAGTTCACCACTATAATGGTAGACAATGAGGTCTATGGAAACACTGGTGGTCAGGAAAGTGGTATGTCTCCAAGAGGCGTTCAGCTAAAGATGGCACCTAAGGGCAAGCAGTTTGACAAGATAAACGCAGTGGAGCTTGCCAAGACCGCAGGCTGTGTATACGTAGCAAAGCTGGCACCTACCAATCCCAAGAGAATAGCAAAGACAGTGCGTAGGGCAATACTTGCCGCAAGGCACTTTGGACCTACCTTTATACATGCCTACACCTCTTGCAACATAGAATACTCCATACCAACAGAAAAGGTCCTTGAGGATGCCAGAAAGAGAGAAAAGCAAGACTTTGGCTTCTATGAGTGGATGACCGATGAGGTAAAGGAATTCTTTGAAGAGATAGAGAGGAAGCCAGAGGAGGTAAAGGCATGAAAAGGTATAACATACGCATAGCTGGTGTTGGTGGGCAGGGGGTGGTCACCTCCGCCCATATCCTTGGTAATGCCATGTCCGCCGCAGGCAAATATGCAACCCTTGTTCCCTTCTTTGGTTCAGAAAAGAGGATGGCACCTGTTGAAGCCTACGTTAGGGTCTCTGACCAACCTATATACGAAGTTGGTGAGGTAGTCTATCCAAACGTGATAATGATTTATCATCCTCAGGTCATAACCCACGGAAAGTCCTACACCATGCCCTTCTACTCAGGTTTGAAAGAAAACGGTCTTGTGATAATAAACACAGACGTAGACATAATCCCAGAAGAGGACTGGAATATTCTCAAAGAACTCAACACAAGGGTCTACATGTTCCCAGCCACAAAAATAGCCCTTGACATTGCTGGAACTGAGCTTGCCACAAACATGGCAATGATAGGTCTTTTCTTTGGTATAACCCGTATTGTAGGCTTTGAACACATAGAGCAAGCTGTAAGAGAAAGGTTTCTTGGAAACACCTTCGTAGCTTCTGGTGGAACAACAGCCCTTGACAGTGCTATAGAGAAGAAGTTCAAAAAGAAGATGGAGCTTCTTGAGAAAAATATGCAGGTTATAAGAGAAGCCTTCAAGATAGCGGAGGAAAGGGGCTGGGTGGAAGAAGAAGCTCTTACGGGTTAAATTAATCTATAAGGAGGCAAGGCAGGTATGTACTATGTGGCGGATGTAAAGGAATCAGATTGTGCTAAGTATAACTGTAAGCAGTGTGTGCTCTTCTGTCCAGAGCCAAACACCCTCATGTATCACGACTCCAAGCATGTGGCGTGGGTAAACTACTCAAGGTGTAAGGGCTGTGCCATATGCGTTTATGTTTGCTCTGACCTTTTAAAGAGAAACTGTATAGAGATGGTAATGGTAACCGCTGGAGATTAAGGGGGTGAGGCATGAGCTTAGAAGAAAAATTCAATCAATTGGCGGAGGAATTAAAGAAGAGTATGGTAAACCCCGACCTTGACATTGAGCTTTGCTTTCCCAATGAAGTTGACCAAGGTTGTGAGGTCAAGGGCTATCCCTACATCAAGGTAAAGTATGTGGTAGAGGGACACGATGTTTATGAAAAGGAGATAGACATAGACCCCATGTATTGGGAAAAGGATATAAAAGACCTTGCTGGTCTTGTTACCTTTCAGATACAGCAGTTTATGGAGGAGATAGACTCTGTAGAATACGGTGGAGAGTGAAATGCTTCCTGCCTTTGTA
This sequence comes from Hydrogenobacter sp. T-2, assembly GCF_033971325.1. NCBI lineage: Bacteria > Pseudomonadati > Aquificota > Aquificia > Aquificales > Aquificaceae > Pampinifervens > Pampinifervens diazotrophicum. The sequence goes on along the minus strand of NZ_CP117180.1, from coordinate 1,159,473 downwards.
ATAACAGGCTTTCTCGGAAGCGGTAAGACTACTCTATTGCTTAACTCTGCAAGAGAGCATTTTTCTAACAAAAGGGTGGCGGTTATAGTTAATGAACTTGGTGAGGTGGGCGTTGACGGAAAGGTGTTGAAAAATTCTTACTCAGAGGTGCTGGAGCTTCCAGAGGGTTGTATCTGTTGCTCTCTTCACTCGGAGTTTGAAAAGGCGATAGAGGAGATAAGAAATAAATATGACCCTGAGCTTTTACTGGTAGAAACCTCTGGTGGTGCGGTGCCCTTTCCTGTGGTAATAAGTCTTCAATCATTGGGTTGCTCTGTGGATGGAGTTATATGCGTAGTAGACTGTGCTAACTTTAAAAGGTATCAAGAAGACAGCACCGCAAGGTATCAAATAGGTGGGTCTAATGTGATAGTGCTCAACAAGGTGGACTTGGTTGAAGAGAGTAAACTGGACGCTATAGAAAAGGAAATAAGAGAGATCTGGAACTTATATAGACCTGTAAACTCCTTTACAGGTGAGCCACTCTACACAAAGATTAGGATATATAAGACCGTATACGGTAAACTTCCTAAAGAGGTATTCTCTGGAGCTTACACTATGCCCGAACTAAAAAACCTCCCCACAGACCACGAACACAAGCATAACCACAAAGTTATAAACCTTATTGAACCCGTAGACTATGAAGAGCTTGAAAGGAAATTAAAAAACTTGCCAGAAAACGTAATAAGGGTAAAGGGCATAGTAAGGCTCAAGCATTATCCCTTTCCCGTTGCTGTAAACTATTCCTTTGGATATGTGGATAACCCAATAGAGATAAAAGACTACGACGGACCCTCCTTTCTTTTATTAATAGAAAACTAAGGAGGGCAATCTATGGGATTTGACCTTCTCTTGCAAAATATATTAAACCCTCCCGTTCTTATGTTTCTTCTTGGGCTTGGTGCGGTTCTTCTTAAAACGGAGCTTGAAGTTCCACAACCTCTGCCAAAGCTCTTTTCTCTCTATCTTCTTATAGCCATAGGTCTTCATGGTGGCTATGAGCTTTCCAAGAGCGGTATTACCCTTGAGGTTCTAAAGGTGCTTTTGCTTGCAGTGTTTATGGCGGTTTTAGTGCCTGTTTACGCCTTCTTTATTCTTAGATTAAAGCTGGATGTATACAACGCGGTTGCCATATCCGCCACCTATGGCTCTATCAGCGCAGTAACCTTTATAACTGCCGGCTCTTTTCTAAACAACCTCGGGGAGAGTTATGGTGGCTATATGGTAGCTGCTATGACCCTTATGGAGTCTCCCGCTATAGTTGTAGGGCTTATACTTTTAACGCTCTTCGCTAAGAGGGAAAATAACTCAAAGGTAAACTGGGGAGAAGTTCTCAGAGAGGCTTTCCTTAACCCATCCGTTTATATACTAATGGGAACTCTTCTTATAGGTTTCTTAACGGGTGAAAAGGGTTGGAAGGCTATGGACCCACTTTTCGGTGTCTTGTTTAAGGGTATGCTTGCCTTTTTCCTACTTGATATGGGTATAGTAGCTGGTCGCAGGATAGGAGATATAAAAAGGGTTGGAGTGTTTCTTGTAGCCTTTGGAATTCTTTTGCCCGTGTTTAATGCTCTGGTAGGGATATTTTTAGCAAAGACCTTTGGCTTTGCCAAGGGGGATGCCTTTATGTTTTCTATACTATGTGCCAGTGCCTCTTATATAGCGGTTCCTGCTGCCATGAGGCTTTCTGTGCCAGAGGCGAACCCAAGCCTTTACGTGACCATGTCCCTTGCTATTACCTTTCCCTTCAATATAGCGGTAGGTATACCCTTATACTACTTTCTAATAAACCACCTATGGGGGTGAGAGCATGAAACCTATGAAAAAGGTGGAAGTGGTCATTGACAGCATATACCTCAGCAGGGTGCTCAATGTGTTAGAAAAGGCTGGTGTTTCTGGCTACACGGTCATAAAGGATGCCCTTGGAAAGGGGGAAAGGGGTATGATGGCCGGTGATGAGCTCACAGATGTGTTTAAAAATAGCTATGTGTTTACAGTTTGTCCAGAAGAGACCGCTTATAAGATAGCAGAGGAGCTTAGACCACTTCTTAAAAAAGTTGGTGGTGCCTGCCTTGTGTCTGATGTTCTTTGGCTCACGCACTGATATAAGGAAAACTTATAATCTGTATCATAATTATTAATGGCACACGCCATATGCAATGCTTATAATATGATGATAATCTTACTTAGGAGGTGTCTAAAATGGCAACAATAACACCCGATAAGACCCTTGATGCATCAGGTCTTAATTGTCCTCTTCCTGTTCTTAAAACAAAGAAAGCTATTGAGGAGCTTCAATCTGGGCAGATCCTTGAGGTCATAACCACGGACCCAGGTGCAAAGGCGGACATACCAGCCTTTTGCAACAGAACAGGACATCAGCTCCTTGAAACGGTAGAAGAGGGAGGAAAGATTATCTTCTACCTCAAGAAGAAATGAGGAGGGATAAGAATGGCTACAGAAAGGCTTGCCATAATAGCCACAAAGGGTACGCTTGATATGGCGTACCCGCCTTTAATACTCGCCTCAACTGCCGCATCTCTTGGTATAGAAACCGCCATATTCTTTACCTTCTACGGGCTTAATATTATTCATAAAAAGAAAATGCACGAGTTAAAAATAGCTCCCATAGGAAACCCTGCCATGCCTATGGCTTTCCCTCCCTCCATGCAGAACCCAGTAACAAACGCAATATCTTCCATATTCCCAGGACCTCCACAGATAATGGGTATAATACCCGGCATGACAGACCTTATGAGTTTTATGATGAAAAAGACCATAAAGGAGCATGGCGTGGCGGATATACCAGAGCTTATTGAAGCTTGTAAGGAGGCGGAGGTGAAACTTATAGCTTGCCAGATGACCATGGAACTCTTTGGTTATAAACAAGAAGACCTTATAGATGGTCTTGAACCTCCAGCCGGCGCTGCCACCTTTATGAACTATGTGCTTGAGGCGGACAAACCCATGATAATCTTCGTTTAAGGAGGATAGATATGGCTTACGAAAAGGTGCTTTTCTACATCCTTACCGTGCCCTTCTTTGAGAGGGCGGAGCCAACCACAGGAGAGCTAATCAACCCACAGGCTGGTGCTCCTTTCTTCCTCGCTACCGCAGCCACCACCATGGACTATGAAGTGGAAATGGTTATAACCTCAGAGGCAGGCTTTTTGCTTATGAGAGACAACGCCAAAAAGGTAAAAGTCAGACCGGGAGTGGAGCAAACCATTTACGACTTTATAAAGATGGCAAAGGATGCGGGTGTGAAAATATACCTCTGCGTGCCTTCTCTTGACCTAACAGAAATATATAAAAAGGAAGATGTAAACCCTGAGCTCTGCGACGGCATAATAGGCGGTGCTGCCTTCCTTGACAAACTTATGAGTGGCGAGTATGCGGTTCTTACCCTTTAAGGCTTTTTCCACCTCCCCCTTTTTTGAGTATACACTCATAAGTTTATCCTTATATACACATAAGCAAAATTTAATTGACTTTTATCATGTGTATAATACTTTTATAGAAGTTAGAAACCTTAAGGAGGTTTACCATGGACGGACACATTTACGGATATAACCTACCCATATCAGAGAAAACCAAGGCAGTGCCTTGGGAAGAGAAGGTCCGTATAGTGGAGGAGGTAAAGTCAGACTTCCGTTATAAAGAATACATCTTTGGCTGTCTAAACTGTGGCGTTTGCACCGCATCCTGCCCTTCCAACAGGTTCTTTGACTATTCTCCCAGAGAGATAGTTCAAAGGTTCTTGGAAGAGGACGTGGAAGTGCTTTATGACATGATGCACGAATACATATGGGCATGTTCTCAATGCTTTACCTGTTGGATAAGATGCCCCTTTGTGAATAACCCTGGTGGTCTTGTTGCCATAATGAGAGAGGTGGCGGTGCGTAATGCCTTTGAGGCTACAAAAGACCTTCTAAAACCCTACGGAAGAGTCCTTCTCAAGGTTATGACCACAGGAAACCAGCTCTCTGCGGACATGCTCCAGCCAGACTTCTTCCCAGACTGGGGTCCCAAGATGGCGGACAATATGGAAAACCTAAGGGCAAAGAGGCTTGCCATACCCTTTGACGTGGGCAAGTCTGTCAAAACCGCATGGGAAGTGTCTTTGGAGACCGCAGTGGAGATGTATACCATATGGAGAGAGACAGGCATCTTTGAGATGCTTGAAAAACTTGACCCCAACCTCTACAACGTTATCATGGACATAGTAGAGGAAAATGAAGAGAGGTATGAGGAGCTTTATGAAGAGGAAGAGTAAGCTAACAAAAGGGGTTAATACCCCAAAAAAAATTAAGGAGGTGTAATCATGGCAAAGCACGGCTTTGGACATAACAGCCCCGGAGGCCTTTTGAGATATCCAGAAGAGCCACCCTTCCCACTCAAAGAATACAGTGCCCACTACGACCACATCTTTGAGATGATGGAGGAGCTCGAAGCCAAGGGTGAAATTCTCATACACAGGATTACGGAGGAGCACCAGCCTGTAGAGGTCTTCACCAGAACTGGAAGGATAAAGACCATCCCCACCAACAAGCTCTGGCATCACAAGTCCTGTGGTCAGTGTGGAAATATACCCGGATATCCTGCCTCTGTCTTTTGGTTTATGAATAAGTTTGGTCTTGACTACCTTAATGAGCCACACCAAACCTCCTGCACCGCATGGAACTATCACGGCTCTGGCACCTCCAACCCAGTAGCCTTGGCGGCTGTTTGGCTCAGAAACATGCACCAAGCATGGAAGACAGGCTACTATCCTCTTATTCACTGTGGAACATCCTTTGGCTCATACAAGGAAACAAGGGAACAACTCATAATGAACAAGGAACTAAGGGACGCGGTAAAGCCCATACTCAAAAAGCTCGGAAGGCTCACAGAGGATGGAAGGATAGTTATTCCCCAAGAGGTGGTCCACTACTCTGAGTGGGTCCACGCCATGAGATACAAGATAGCAGACCTTTATCAGAAGGAAGGTAAGGCTAAGGGCATAGATGTCTCCAATGTAAGGGTTGCCATACACAACGCCTGCCACACCTACAAGATGATAGCAGATGACTACCCCTATGACCCAGAGGTCTACAACGGTCAAAGACCTGCAGCTTCTACAGCGGTGGTAAAGGCTCTTGGTGCACAAGTGGTGGACTACTCCACTTGGTATGACTGCTGTGGCTTTGGCTTCAGGCACATACTTACCGAAAGGGAGTTCACAAGGTCTTTTGCTATACAGAGAAAGCTCAAGGTTATCGCAGAAGAGGTAAAGGCAGACCTCATAGTAACTCACGACACAGGTTGCACCACCACCTTTGAAAAGAACCAGTGGATAGGAAAGGCTCACGGCATGTATCATCCCGTGGCTGTCATGTCTGACGTAATGTTTGCAGCACTTGCCTGTGGTGCTCATCCCTTCAAGATAGTCCAGCTCTACTGGAACTGCTCCAACTACGAGCCACTCCTTGAGAAGATGGGTATAACCAACTGGAGAGAGCTAAGAAAAGAGTGGGAAGACACCGTCAAATACATAGCAGACCTAGAAAAGGCTGGAAAATACGACGAGCTTATGGAGTTCTTCAAGGAATACGACCTGTATGAGCCTTATAGCAGAACCTCCACAGGTAAACCAAAGGCTTCCGCAACTGCAAACATGCCTCTGTTTAAGTCCTAAGCTCTTTCTGGGGGCTTTGCCCCCTTAAGAACAATTAAAGGAGGTTTAACATGGCTAAGAGCGTATTGGTGATCGGTGGCGGTCCAGCAGGGCTTGCAGCAGCAAGAGCCTTAGGAAGGCTTGGAGTATCCACCATCCTCGTGGAGAAGGACGGTCAGCTGGGTGGGAACCCCATCAAAAACCACTACCACACGCTAATACCAAGAAAGCTAAAACCCTCCCAGGTGATAGGTCCTTACATAAAGGAGGTGGAGCAAAATCCCAATGTGAAGGTGCTTCTTAACACGGAGATAACCGCCTGTGAAGGAGAGCCAGGAGAATATAGGGTAACCCTTTCCAATGGAGAAAAGCATGAAGTTGGTGCCATCGTGGTTGCCACTGGCTTTGAACACTTTGACCCAAGGAGAAAGGGAGAGCTTGGCTACGGGCTTTATCCCGATGTTATCACAAACCTTGAACTTGAGAGAATGTTCTCTCAGGAAGGTAAGCTCTACAGGCCTTCTAACGGACAGCTTCCTAAAAGGGTTGCCTTTGTCTTCTGTGTAGGCTCAAGAGACAGACAGCTTGGTGTGACAAACGTGCACTGCTGTAGGTATGGCTGTGCTCTTTCTGGTCTTCAGGGTTCTGAAATAAGAGAGCATTACCCAGATGTGGACGTATTCTGCTACTACATGGATGTAAGAACCTACGGCACTTGGGAATACCCCTTCTACTGGGCTCCTCAGGAGCAGTATGGTGTGAGGTATGTAAGGGGTAGGATTGCAGAGATAACCTATAGCCCTGCGGACGGTAGGCTAAGGGTAAAGCACGAGGACACCATAGTCCAAAGACCTTCAGAAGTTCCTATGGACCTTGTGGTGCTTGTGCTTGGAATGGAGCCATCCCCCGGAACAAAGAAGGTTGCCAAGATACTTGGTCTTGCCCAAGACCCCGATAGCCAATTCCTTGTCCCTTCTGAAGAGTCTGGCTCTAACATTATTTCTAACAAGCCTGGTATATTCATAGCGGGTGCCTGTAAGGGTCCTATAGATATAGAATCCTCCCTTTCAGAAGGTGAGGCTGCTGCTGCAGAGGCTGCAGCATTCCTTGGTGCAAAGGTGACAGTATGAAAAAGCCAGTTATTCTTGACGACTTTTTGGTTAGGGACTATCTGATAAAGATACTTGGAGAAGGCGAGGAGTTTGTGCAAGAGTTCTACAAGGACCTCCTCGCCAAGTCCCTCCTTTTTCAACAAGCCTTTTCCAAGGAAAGGCTACCCTCTCTGACAGAGGAAGACCTTGACCTTGTGCTTGAAAAGATATTCCCTGCAAGAAGAAGAAGACAGAAAATAATCCAAGAAACGGGCGTTGACAAGCTCAAAAGAGCCATAAGCGACCTTCTCTATGGCAAAGCCCAAAGTTGGGAAGAGAGGGTAGAAAAGTTTGTAAGAGAGATAAGGGGTGTGGACAGAAAGTTTGCAAGGGATATAGCCAGCGAGATACTCCACTTTACCTTTCCAGAGGAGTATGTGCTCTGGACCAGCTGGATATGGGACCCAGAGAGCGAAAGCGGTGCGGTGGTTTTTCTAAAGGAAGAGCCTCCAAAGAGGAGTATGTATGGAGAGACTTACGAGGAGTTTGAGCTAATATACAAGCAGGTTCAGGAAAAGCTCATAGATTTCGGTATAAAGGTAAGGGGGTATCTTTTTGTGGATATATTCCTTGCTATGATATACGCCACCTATGTGGACTATATGACCCTGTCCACCATGCACAGTGCCAAGGGCTTTTTCCCGCCAGCTGGCGTTATGGCGAGAAGGCTCCTTGGTGTTATAAGAAATGAAGACCTTTTGGAGGTGTAAACATGGCAATACATGAGCGTAGCCTTGTAGAGCCAGAGAGAATTTTAAGGAAAGAGAGGCTTGTTGTTGATGGTGTTGACGTTTCTGGAGACTGGAACCTTATAATCCTGCCTAGGGTTATAAACGACTATGACCTTGACTTTGCCAAAGAGGTTATAAACTCTCCAGATGGCAAGACCATAAACCAGTGCTATCAGTGCTCTTACTGCACCGCGTCCTGTCCTGTGCATAACTACTGGGATGAGAGATATAACCCAAGGCACTTTATATACCTGGCAAGGCTGGGTATGATAGATGAGCTTCAAAAGCGTGCGGATGTAATGTGGAGGTGCGTTTCTTGCCACAAATGCACCCACAGATGCCCAAAGGGCGTGCTTGTGGAAGAGGTCCTAAAAGCCATACTTAGAACTATGGCAAAGAAGGGACTTATAGAGGAATATCCTTCCAAGAAATTTGATAAGTTCTTTACTGAGTCTGTGCTTGAATACGGAAGAATAGAAGATGGAGAGCTTCTCTTTGGATGGATAGAAAAGCAAGGATACAAGGTCTTCAAAGACCCAATACTTAAAAAGCCCATACCCTTTATAGGTGAAACCCCCGAGTGGCTCAAACAGCTGACTATGAAGCCTATCAAGTCCATGAACATAGGCTTTTTGGTGCTTAACGCCAAGCATATGCTTTTCCATCCAAGGACAAAGAACTGGAGCAGGTTTAAGCAAGTGCTACGCAAGGTTATGCAGGAAGAAGGTGCATTACATTAAGGAGGTTTAAGATGGGTGTGATAGGAAAAAGGGTTGCCTATTATCCAGGCTGTTCCCTTGAGGGTGCAGCAAGGTCTTATGATGTTTCTACAAGGATAGTAGCGAAGGAGCTTGGTCTTGAATTGGACTATCTTGAGGACTACAATTGCTGTGGTGCTATGGAGTCCAAAAATGTTACCTTTATGGGCACAATGCTCCTAAATGCCAGAAATATGTCCTTGGCAAAAAAGCAAGGGCACAATGTGATAGTAGCTCCTTGTAATGGATGTTCCTTCTCCCTTCAGAGGGCTGAGTATTTCCTTGAGACAGACAAGGCGGTTTACGATAAGGTTAATGCACTTCTTAGAGAAGGTGGTGTGGACCCTCTTGACCAGATACCTCAAACCTATCACATACTGGAGTGGTTCTACCATGAAGCTGGTCCACAGAAGGTCAAGGAAAAGACAAGGAAGCCTCTGAGAGGTCTTAAGGTTGCCAATTACTACGGATGCCTATACACAAGACCACACTTTTATGCAAGAACCTATGCACACGCAGGCGGTCAGGATGAAGATGCAAGACCAAGAAGAAGAGAAACTGCGGATGACGACGAACATCCATACTATATGAACGCCCTCCTTGAGGCTGCTGGTGCCACAAGCGTGGAGTTTGAACCCATGCATACCCAATGCTGTGGAGGTCCTCACTCGCTCTCTGATGAGATGGTCTCTGAAAAGTTCGTGATGATGATATTGCAGACTGCTAAACGCAACGGTGCGGACATAATAGCCACCGAGTGTCCTCTATGCCATGCTTCCCTTGAAATGTATCGCCACAGGCTTATGATGAAGGGTGTGCCCGATGTGGATGTGCCAGCTGCATACTTTACACAGCTTCTTGGGCTTGCCTTTGGCTACAGTGCAAACGAGGTAAAGCTCAAGGATAACCTTTCAGACCCCTTGCCAGTGCTCAAAAGATTGGGACTTGCCTAAGAGGGTGAAAGATGGGTGTGGTGCAGGAGCTGGAAAGCGGGAACGAGTGGGAATACAACGGATGCGTTGTCCCTCTTGACTTATACTACGAAATAGAAACCCAGACATGGCTCAAGGTGAACGAGGATGGCACAGTCACCATGGGTCTTACCGATGTGGGTCAGGTTAGGGCTGGAAGGCTCCTGCACGCCCGTATCAAAAATGTGGGCAAGGTGATTCAGAAGGGTAAACCTGTGGCATCCCTTGAGAGTGGCAAATGGGCAGGACCAATAAACGCTCTTGTTGAGGGTGAGGTGGTGGAAAGGAACGAGAAAGTCCTTGAACAGCCTGATATAATAAACTATGACCCTTACGGTGAGGGATGGATAGTAAAGATGAAGCCAGTAAACTTGCAAAGAGATATAAAGGAGCTCCTCTATGGTAAAGAAGCCATAGAGGAAATGAGAAAATACATTGATGAATGGGATATAATCTGTATGAGGTGCACATGATGGCTGCCAAGGATAAGCATGTGATATTGCTTGTTTCTCAGTGGTGTGCCACATGTCCTGACGCGGATGCCCTCTGGAAAAGACTTCAGTCCGAATATGGTTTTAAGTATGAGGTGCTTGATGTGGCACAGCCAGAGGGAAGAATGTGGGCAAAGAAGCTCATAGTAAGGGCAGTGCCATCCACTATAATCAATGGAAAGCTCGCCTTCGTAGGCGTCCCAGATGAAGCAGAAGCCAGAAGGGCAATAGAGTCATGAAGGTAGTTATACTTATGACCAGCGGACCGAGAACGCCCTGGAGATGTGCCTCACCCTTTTACATAGCGGCTCTGATGTCTGCAAACGAGGCGGAGGTGGAAGTTTTCTTTAATATGGACGGGACAAAGCTACTAAAAAGGGGTGTGGCGGAGAGGCTTCTTCCTGCAGAGCCTAACTGCCTTTCTCCCAACGGTAAAAAACTGAAAACGGTTTATGATTTTATGAAGGATGCCAAGCAGGCAGGGGTGAAGTTTTACTCCTGCAAGCAAGCTATAGATTCTATGGGTTATAAACCCGAAGACCTCATACCTGAGCTGGATGGAGTATTTCCAGCCAGTGAGTTTGCCCTGAGGGCTATGGAAGCAGATAAGGTGCTAACTTTTTAAAATTTCTATAAAGGAGGGTAAGACATGGCAACAGTTAATGGGTGCAACATACCCGAAGACCTGCTCTATGATGTGGACCCAGAGGCTAACGCCTTTACATGGGCAAAAGACAATGGCGACGGCACTTACACCGTGGGTCTCACCTCTGTGGCTGCAGCAATGGCAGGAAGGCTTGTGGCCTACACACCAAAGAAGGCTGGCAAGGTCATAGAAAGACGCAAGAGCATAGCTACCATTGAGAGCGGTAAATGGGTGGGTCCAGTTCCTACACCTCTAACTGGAGAAGTGGTGGAAATAAACGAAGCCCTCAAAGGCAACCCAGCCCTTGCAAACGATGACCCCTACGGTGCAGGATGGATAGCCAAGATAAAGCCTACAAATCCAGAAGAGATAAACAGCCTACTCAAAGGTCAAGCGGCAGTGGACGCCCTCACAAAGGTTATAAACGAGAAGGGTATAAAGTGCGGATGATAGACTTCAGGGGAGTAGCCCTCCCCTCCTCTCTTGAAGATATAGAAGTAGACCATGCTCTTGTTGAAGAGCTTTATGAAGGTTTTGAAATAAGGCTCAAAAACTTCGGAAGGGATATACTTTTCCACAGCCCCGGGTTTAAACACTACGAGGTGGATGACTTCTCCATAAAGACAGGTCCTAAGTTTGTGGATATATCCATAACTGGCAGAAACTGTGAGCTTATGTGCGACCATTGTGCCTCTAAGATACTTTGGCACATGATACCTGCCTTAACACCAGAGGAGCTTTGGAAGGTAGCCAATGAGCTAAAGCACAAGGGTGTGGATGGAGTTCTCATATCTGGAGGTTCTAACAGGGATGGTGTGGTGGAGCTGTATCCTTTCTTAAATACTATGAGGAGGATAAAAGAAGAGCTTGGTATGTTCGTAAGCTGTCATGTGGGTTTGGTAGACAAAGAGCTCGCAGAGGGCTTAAAGGATGCTCGGGTGGATGCGGTTCTTCTTGATATCATGGGAGATAACCAGACCATAGCAGAGGTATACAAGCTACCTCACAAGAGCGTTAAAGACTATGAGGAATCTTTGAGGCTTCTTAAAGAGGCAGGACACAACATAGTTCCGCACGTGATAATAGGACTTCACTATGGACAAATAAGAGGCGAATACAGAGCTATAGACATGATAGCCCAGTTTGAACCCTCTGCCCTTGTTATGGTGGTTGTAATGCCCTACTATGGAAAAGCTCGCTTTCAACTCTTGCCTCCTCCAAAGCCAGAAGAGAGTGCAAAAGTAATACTTCATGCCAGAAAAGCACTGCCAAGTAAACCTGTAGTTATAGGATGTGCAAGACCTGCTGGACCAGAAAGGGTGAAGTTTGACCTCTACTCCATTTATGCTGGAGTAAACGGTATAACCTTCCCCGCAGAAGGTATTTTTACCTATGCGAAAAGCCTTGGGTTGAACCCTGTGGTTTCACCAAACTGTTGCTCTACCGTATTTTTGCATTAAATTTAAAAGCCATGAAAGTCTTTGATATTGACACAGCAAGAGACCTAATAACAGTTATAAAGCCCATAGTAGAGGATATAAACCTAAAAAAGGAAGAACTCTATTCCTGCCTTGCAAGGTTGGAAGAGGAAAAGGACGAGTTAGAGAGGCTCTATCTCAAGAGCCATGTAGAAGACCTTGACATGGAAATAAGGAGGCTCTTTCAAAAGATAGAAGCTCTGGGTGGTGTTATAAAGGGAATAGACCCAATCCTCGTAGACTTTCTATCTTTTCACCAAAACCGTTACATATGGCTATGTTGGAAGGAGGACGAAGACACTCTTATGTATTGGCACGAGCTTGATGAGGGTTTTGCTGGTAGAAAGCCTATTGAACTGCTTTATAATGAGGGCTAAATTTAGACCATGGGTTTTGCAGAACTTTTAGGATTGATATCTGTAATAGGAACTGTTATCGGCATGGCAGTTTTCCTTATGATGCACATAGATAAAAGGCTTGATGATATAAGAGATAGCTTAAACTCCTTACGACAGGACATGGAATCTAAGTATATGGAACTAAAAAATGAAATGAATCAAAAATACCAAGAGCTTAAGGAAGAGATAAATCAGATAAGAGTAGAAACAAATATCAAACACGAAGAACTCAAAAACGAAGTAGTAATTGCCAAACAAGAAAGTTTTAAGGCTTATGAGGAGTTAAAGCAGGAAATGAATAGAAAGTATGAAGACCTGCGTGCGGATGTAAGAGAGCTTAAACTTGACTTAAACAGAAAGTATGAAGAGTTAAAGGCAGATATAAGAGAACTAAAGCAGGAGAGCGATAGGAGATACGATAGGCTTCTTGAAGATATAAGAGAGATAAGGTTGGTGCTGTTTAAAGTCTTGGAAATTCCTCATAAAACTTAATAATAAGCTACTTAAAGTCCATATATACTCTTGAAGGCGTAGCTCCTCTTTGTCCTTGATATTTACCTCTATAGGGTTTTTCCGCCTTTGTGTCAAGCCTTGCAAGCACTATTTGGCATATGCGCACGCCCTTGTATATGCGTATGGGACAGCTGTTGGCGTTGTATAGCTCAAGGGTTATCTGTCCTTCAAAGCCTGCGTCCACCCAGCCAGCGTTTTCTATAAAAAGCCCAAGCCTTCCCAGAGAAGACCTACCCTCCACAAAGGCGGTGATATTATCCGGGAGTTTTATATATTCCTCTGTGGTTGCCAAAAGGAAAGCCTTTGGTGGTATAAGAATTCCTTCCTCGGGTATATTTATCTTCTCCACTGGTATATGTTCGCTTTTGAGGTCTATGCACTCAGACCTATAGTAGATAAGCTCTCCACCTAAAGTGAGGTCTATGGAAGACGCTTGGATGTTCTCTTCCCTGTAGGGCTCTATTACCAGCCTGCCTCTCTTTATAAGCTCCTTAATACTTTTATCGCTCAATATCATGGCAAGGTGTGGGGGTGGAGGGACTCGAACCCTCACGGCTCATCGCCGGCGGATTTTAAGTCCGCTGCGTCTGCCAGTTCCGCCACACCCCCTGCAGATATAAATTATAATATTTCTCGCAGAGTTATGAGCTACTGGCGAGGTATAATACACAAATATAAGGAGTTTTTACCTGTAAACGAGAAAACACCTATAATAACACTGTGTGAAGGAAATACTCCCTTAGTCTATGCAGAGAACTTAGCAAGGGCTATAGGCTTTAAAGGGGGCATATTTCTCAAATACGAAGGTCTGAACCCTACGGGCTCTTTCAAAGACAGGGGTATGACAGTAGCCATATCCAAGGCGGTGGAGGCAGGAAAGAGAGCGGTAATATGTGCCTCAACGGGCAATACCTCCGCTTCTGCGGCCGCTTATGCGGCAAAGGCTGGTCTCAGAGCCTTTGTCCTTCTTCCGAAGGGTGCTGTAGCCCTGGGTAAGCTCTCACAGGCGGTCATATACGGTGCAAAGGTGATAGCTATTCAAGGAAACTTTGACGATGCCTTGTATATTGTAAGAAAAATAGGAGAGCTAATGCCTGTGGAGATAGTGAACTCGGTAAACCCCTATAGGATAGAGGGACAGAAAACGGGAGCCTTTGAGATATGTGATGCTCTTGGCAAGGCACCAGATTATCATTTTATTCCCGTGGGTAATGCAGGAAATATAACCGCTTACTGGAAGGGATATAAGGAATATTACCAAGTGGGTAAGATAGACAACCTTCCTAAGATGATGGGTTGGCAGGCGGAAGGCTCTGCTCCCATAGTAAAAGGCTACCCCATAAAGAACCCACAGACAATAGCTACTGCCATAAGGATTGGCAATCCCTACAGCTGGCAACCCGCCCTTCAAGCAGTGCATGAGTCTGGCGGATTAATAGATGCGGTAAGCGATGATGAAATACTCTATGCATACAAGCTAACCGCCTCAACAGAAGGCATATTCTGCGAACCTGCATCTGCCGCGTCTGTCGCAGGACTTATAAAACTCACCAGAGAAGGCTTTTTTAAGGGTGGAGAAACGGTAGTATGCACCCTCACGGGAAACGGCTTAAAGGACCCAGATACTGCTATGAGGGTATGCGAAGAGCCCATAACACTTCCACCAGATGTGGATAAAGTAGTAGGAGTTATAAGTCTGTGAAGGTCATAAAACTCACAAGGAGCAATCTTGATAAAGTGGCTGATGCCCTTGAAGAGGGTAAGATAGTTTGCTTTCCCACAGATACCATCTATGGACTTTTGGTAAAAGCCAATGACAGTTCCGCTATAGAAAGACTATACTCCATAAGAAGACCTTCTAATAGACCCTTTTTGATGCTTATAGATGGTACGTATTGGCTTAAGGACCTTGGAGTTATCTATAGACCTATCCATGAAAGGCTTATGAACATCTTTAATGCCACATTTATTTTCTACAAAAAGAATACCTTTCCACTATATCTTACGCGTGGTAGAAAAAGCCTTGCGGTAAGGATACCTCCCTTTGATAGTCACGTTTATGAGCTTCTTGAATATTTAAAGGCACCTGTGGTAGCACCTAGTGCAAACCCAGAGGGTCAAAAGCCAGCCACAACGATAAAGGAAGCAATGGATTACTTTGGCAATAGTGTTGACCTTTATGTGGATGGTGGTGTAAGAAAGGGCAAACCCTCAACCATAGTAAGAGCTCTATACCCCAAAGGTCTTAGGCTCGTAAGAGAAGGCAACATACCCTTTAAAAAAATACTTCAAGCCTATAGGGAGCTAAGGGCTACCTTTTCCGCCTTGCCTGAAGACGCTCTTTTAGAGTCTTCCTCTTTGGACCCTTTTGACCCTGATCTGCCTTTCCCTCCACTCCGCTAAAGACTGCCATACTTAGGAGCTTATCTCTTTCCTGCTCTTCCCTTTTGAGCTCTTCTTCCACTTCTTCTTGAGTTCTTACCTGCATGTGCAAGATGTCCGATATGGTCCTTGCTCTAAACCTTGAAAGCATATCCTCAAAGAGGTAAAAGGCTTCCTTTTTGTATTCCACCAAGGGGTCCTTTGAGGCGTAGCCCCTAAGGTATATGCTCTCTCTAAGCCTGTCCATAGTATGCAGATGCTCTCTCCATAGGTGGTCAAGGTTTGAGAGCATAACTATTTTAACAAGCTCCCAAAAGACCCCTTCACCAAGCTCTTCCTTTCTTAAGTTTATCACCTCAAGCACCTTTTGAGATAGGTTCTCTATGAGCTCCTCTTTGTCTCTGGCTGGAGGGACTTCTATTTCCCTGCCTAAAAGCTCTTTGAAATAATCCCTTAAAGGTTCAAGTTCCCAAAGCTCTGGCTCTTCCTCCTTAATGAGCTCTTCCACCTTTTGGGCTACAAGGTCGTAGATAAACTCCCGTAGATATTCCTCAAGACCTTTGGACTCAAGAAGGTCCCTTCTCATGGAGTAGACAGTGAGCCTCTGTGTGTTCATCACCATATCATACTCAAGGAGCCTCTTTCTTATCTGGAAGTTCTGGGCTTCTACCCTCTTTTGTGCGTTTTGTATAGCCTTGGTAACCATACCGCTCTCTATTGGCTCTCCTTCTGGGATTTTGAGTATTTCCATGAGTTTCTTTACCCTATCACCACCGAAAATCCTCATTAGGTCATCTTCCAGAGATAACACAAAGCGAGACTCTCCTGGGTCTCCTTGTCTTCCTGCCCTACCTCTTAGCTGGTTGTCTATCCGCCTTGATTCGTGCCTTTCTGTGCCAATAACGAGCAGGCCTCCAAGCTCAACTACCTTCTTTTTCTCTTCTTCCGTTATCTTGTATGCCTTTTCTAAGGCTTCCTTCCATTCCTCCTCCGTTGCCTCCTCCACCGCCTTGCCCTTAGACCTTAATATTTCCCTTGCAAGGTATTCAGGGTTTCCACCAAGAAGGATATCTGTTCCCCTTCCTGCCATGTTGGTGGATATGGTTACCGCACCAAGCCTTCCAGCCTGAGCTATTATCTCTGCTTCCTTCTCATGCTGTTTAGCATTTAAAACATTGTGTGGTATCTTCTCTTTCTGCAAAAGTCTTGAGAGATGCTCCGAGTCTTCTATGGAGACTGTTCCCACCAATATGGGTCTACCCTTCTCATGTTCCTGCTTTATGATATCCACAACTGATTGCCACTTTTCTCCCTTTGTCTTGTATACCAAATCCGCATGGTCTTTTCTTCTCATGGGTCTATGAGTTGGGACAACAACCACCTCAAGACCGTATATTTCCTTAAACTCAAGGGCTTCTGTCTCTGCAGTTCCCGTCATACCAGAGAGCTTTTTGTAGAGCTTAAAGTAGTTTTGGAATGTTATGCTTGCAAGAGTTTGGTTTTCCCTCTGTATGGGAACACCCTCCTTTACCTCTATAGCCTGATGCAGACCATCGCTCCACCTTCTGCCGGGCAAAACCCTTCCAGTAAACTCATCCACTATGAGAACTTCCTTATCTCTCACTATATAGTGCACATCCTTCTTGAAAAGCGTATGAGCTCTAAGTGCCTGATTTACCGCATGCAGTAGGTCTATATTCCTTATATCGTAAAGGTTTTCCACGCCAAGAAGCTCCTCTATTTTGCCTATACCCTGCTCTGTGAGCTGGACAGTTCTATTTTTCTCGTCTACTGTAAAATCCTCGTCTTTTGTGAGCTTTCTCACCACCTCATCCGCCTTGTAATACACAGATGTATCCATCTCCGCAGGACCTGAGATGATAAGAGGAGTTCTCGCCTCATCTATGAGTATGGAGTCCACCTCGTCCACTATGGCAAAGTTGTGCCCCTTTACCTGCACTATCTCCTCAAGAGAAAAAGCCATATTGTCTCTAAGATAGTCAAAGCCAAATTCATTGTTAGTGCCATAGGTTATACTGCACTCATAGGCTTGTCTTCTTGTGCAAGAGGTTAGCTTAGTATAAAAGGCTTTCTTTGCTTGAACGTTTATTAGGTCTGATGGCAAAGTTTCCTCAAAATAGCCCTTTGGCCAAACCCTCCAGTCTTCCTCAATAGCCCTATGTGCCAGCTCTGGGTCTGCCCATTCTACTCTGTAGGAGCTATAGTCAGAGTTTATAACACCCACATCAAGACCAAGAAAAAGATATAGCCCACCCATCCATTGAGCGTCCCTTCTGGCAAGGTAGTCATTGACGGTGACCACATGAACTCCTTCCCCAGTCATGGCGTTGACCACTGTGGCAGAAGTAGCCACTAAGGTTTTACCCTCGCCTGTTTTCATCTCTGCTATCTTACCCTCATGAAGCACAAGCCCACCTATGAGCTGAACATCAAAAAATCTGAGCCCAAGCGCCCTTTTGCCCGCCTCCCTTACAAGAGCAAAGGCAAGCTCCACCTCTGGAGTTATTCCGCCTTTTATTATTTTCTGCTTTAGCTCTTCATCCTGAAGTATCTTCTGTCTTAGGTCTTGTGCCATAAGCCTTATCTCTTTGTTTGAAAGTTGATCAAGTTCTCTTTCCTTTTGTGTTATCCTTTGAACTACCTTTCTTAGCCTCTTGACTTCTCTCTCGCTTTTGGTGCCAAGTAGCTTTTTAACAAGCCAGTCTATCATGGTATTAAAATTATAATGCTTTAGTTCTGTGTGTGGTGCTCTTGAGTATGCTGAAGTGGTGATTGTGGTGGACTTTGGTTTGTTGAGGGTTGAGGGTTAGTATTCTCTGTTGTGTCTGGTTTTTTATAGCATTCTTCTAATGCAAGGCACATGAATTGATTGGCAAACCTCATATGGTATATTGATAACAAAAAAGATATAAAAGCTGTGAAGATTTCAACAAGTAATAAAGTCTCTATAGGATAACCCACTGTAAAACCCAAAAATGATATAAAAATAATAAAAGTGAATAAAGCAGAGGATGTAAGTATTAGCTTTTCTATGTGCTTTACTAAAAACAGTGGTTCAATATTTTCTGGAGCCTTCATAGATTCTATACTTATATAACAAATTTTAAGGAGTCTATATGCGAACAATCTATATAATAGCATAAAAAGTTTAGATAACAAGTTAATAAACACGTTCGCTAAAATTAGTATTGGTAATAAAATATAAACTACAACAAAAAGCATCACCATGAAAAAAATACATAGAGTTCCTTTATAATAAAGGAAATTGCAGTTGATGGAATTAATACAGAAGAGCATATATACATACTCAAAGAAACACCAGAAAAAGCCTTTGCCAATGCAAAATGAATTTCAGAAACCCCTAAGGCAAATTTTGGTTTTTCATCAACCATAGGTCTAAGGAGAGTTGTAGATAGTTTCCATCCTATATCTTCATCCACATAAAGCTCTCTATTGTATAGGCCTTTATCTAATCCTCTTTCGTATAATCCGAGAATAAAAATCATTCCAATCCAGCTTATAAACTCGCCAACGAAAATGGAAACAACTAAAAATGCTATAATGTTTTCATTAAAAAACTTTAAAGTTCTGTTTAAAGCTGACTTTAAATCCTCCTACTTCAAAGTGGGATCGCCTCTGTTGTCTTGATTTGTGTTTTTAGTATCGTTTATGTTTTGATTGCTACCTTTTCTCTCCTCATTATTCGTTTGGGTTGATTGAACATGAATATTTAGACTATGATAATACCTCTCTGCAACACTAACATTAAAAATAAAAACCAATATAGTTATAAGCCCTACCGCTATGCTTACCAAAATCCTATACAGCTCTATCTTTAGCAAGTTTTCAGACATAAATCCAAATCCCCCACAAGATTACCTTAATTATTATACAACCCACTCAACCCTCAACTACAGCACGAACCTTTCCTTCCCCTCCACCAAAGGTAAAACAAGGAGACCACCAACAAAAATAGTGCTAAGTATTCCATATCACACTTCCTATCCTGTATGCAAAGAAACCAAAGAGCCAGCCTAAGAGTAGACTATATGTGAGAAATGCAAGTGCAAAACCTTTTCCTGCCTCCCTCCACATTACCGCCACTGTTCCCAGACAGGAAGTGTATAGCAGTAAAAATACCATAAAAGCCAGAGCGGATGCTGGTGAGATACTTTGTGCTATTAAACTTCTTAAGCTATCGCTTCCTTCTTCCTCTACTTCAAAGGCGGTTGGCACTGGCTTAAAGACATTTACCACAGCCTCCTTTAAGGCATTACCAAAGCCAATAGCTTGCTCCTTTAGAGCCTCAGAAAAAACAAAAGGCTCTTCTTCCTTTTCTACCTCCGCAGTGTATATGGTTCCCATAGAACTTAGCACTATCTCTCTGGCAAGAAAGGCTGGTATAAGAGAGGTTGATATCCTCCAGTCTTCAAGACCTAAAGGTTTAAAGATGGGAGATATGGCTTTCCCTATCTGTCCCGCAATGCTTTCAGAAGGGTTTTTGACACCCGGTGGTAGGTTAAGCAAAAGCCATATGAAAACCGATGCTGCAAATATTAGGGTGCCAGCCCTGTATAGAAAATCCCTTACATAAACCCATACAACTCTGAAAAGAAGTCTCAGCGTGGGAAGCCTGTAAGGGGGCAATTCCATGACGAAGTGATAGAGAGCTCCTCCGTATAGAGTTTTTCTTAGAAGGAAGGCAGTCAAAAATGCAACGAAAATGCCTAAGAGATAAAGGGAAAATATCACAACCGCAGGGTTTTTGAAAAAGAGCACCGCAAAAAAGGAAAAAACCACAAGCCTTGCAGGACAACTCATAAAGGGTATCATGGCTATGACGAGAAACTTATCTCTCTTTGTTTCCAACGCCCTTGTGGCAACTATGGCAGGCACATTACATCCAAAGCCAAGAAGAAGAGGAACAAGGCTCTTGCCGTGTAGACCAAGCCTATGCATAAACCTGTCCATAAGAAAGGCGACCCTTGGAAGATACCCAGAAAATTCCATTAGAGCCAGCAAAAAGTATATAACCGCAATAAGAGGAACAAAGGTCAAAACAAAGCCCACACCGCCTATCAAGGCTTCTGCGAAGAGCCTTTGAACCCAATCACTAACACCAAGAAGGGACAGACCTTCTGAAATAATTGGAGCGATAAAACCATTTACAAACCCCTCTACCCACTCCATAAAAGGTGCAGAAAAGTCAAAGGAGAACTTAAAGAGCAAGAACATTAACAAAAAGAATATGGGTATGCCAAAGATAGGGTGCAATAAAGCCTTATCAAGGGAATCTGTTATATCTCTTGCGGTTAGAGGCTTTCTTTCTGCCACCTCCCTATACAGACCATGGGCTTTTGCATATCTCTCATCCTTAACGATATCTTGAAACTCTTTACCCATAATCCTCTTTATGGATTCTCTGAGCTCCCTAAATTCTTCTAAGCTGAGGAGTTTTCTTATAAGCTCCGCCTTGGTTTCATTCTCTCTTTCTCTTACCTTTTCAAGAAGGTCTTCCAACTCCTTACTGTATCTTAAGGGTTTCGGTTTTTCCTTAAGGTTAAAAACTTCCACTATGTTTGGAAGTAAAGCCCTTACACCCTCACCAGTCCTTCCGTTGGTTCTGAGCACTCTTACACCGAGCAGTTCAGAAAGCCAGCGGTCGTTGACCTCTACTCCCAATTTCCGAGCCTCATCTGTCATGTTTAGGACTATAATGAGGGGTATTTCATGTTCAAGAAGTTCTATGGTTAAGAGCAGGTCCCTTTCCATATTGGGTGTTTCTATGATATTGAGTATCAAGTCTGGTTTTTCCTGCGTTACATAGTTGTATGCAACCCACTCATCCTCCGATATGGGCTCAAGGGTGTATATACCCGGAAGGTCTACGAGGTTTATCTCGTAGTCCCAAAACCTTACCTTCCCTTCCCTCTTTTCAACGGTTACTCCAGGCCAGTTACCCACCTTGAGGTTTGTTCCCGCAAGATGGTTAAGAAGGCTTGTCTTTCCTACGTTAGGATTGCCTGCAAGGGCTACCTTTATAATTTTCATTGAACTTCTATGCCCTTTGCGAGGTCTCTACTTATGATTATGCGTGAGTTATCTACCTTAAGGAGCAGGTTTCTCCCTACCCTTTGCACAAGGGACACCCTTCTGCCACTCCTAAGACCCATAGCCCTTACCTTCTCCAATACTTCTTCCTTGCCGTTGAGACTAAGGATTACCACTTCCTGCCCAGGTTTGACCTCTTCAAGGTTCATGCCAGACCTCCAAGAAAAAATTTAGAAATTAATATACAATCCCAAAATTGAATTGTCAAGAGTAATCAACAATTGGCAGAAACCTTACAAAGGTAATCTTTCTTACAAGGAATTGTCATATCCTCCAATAGCTCATAAAAACATCAAAAGCCTTGAAGCACAAGGTCTATCTTTACTCTCCCTTCAGTTGGCACAAATATTGCATGTATAGAGGGTGAGAAACCTTTAAAGGAGGTAAAGACATGAGACAGATAGCCATTTATGGAAAGGGTGGAATAGGAAAGTCCACCACCACACAAAACACGGTTGCCGCCCTCGCAGAGGCTGGCAGGAAGTGTTTCATAGTTGGGTGTGACCCAAAAGCTGATTCCACAAGGCTAATACTCCATGTTAAGGCACAGGCGACAGTCATGCACCTTGCGGCAGAGAGAGGTTCAGTAGAGGACCTAGACCTGGATGAGGTCATGCTCGTGGGTTATGGAAATATAAAGTGTGTTGAGTCTGGCGGTCCAGAGCCGGGTGTAGGATGTGCAGGTAGGGGTGTTATAACAGCCATCAACTTTCTTGAAGAGAACGGAGCCTTTGATGATGATTTGGATTATGTCTTCTACGATGTTCTTGGTGACGTGGTATGTGGTGGCTTCGCCATGCCCATAAGAGAGGGTAAGGCTCAGGAGATATACATAGTCACTTCTGGAGAGATGATGGCTATGTATGCTGCTAACAACATCTCAAAGGGCATTCTAAAATACGCTCATAGCGGTGGTGTTAGACTTGGTGGTCTTATATGCAACAGCAGAAAGGTTGATAACGAGAGGGAACTCATAGAGGCTCTTGCGGAGAAGCTTGGCACACAGATGATGCACTTCCTACCAAGAAACAATATCGTCCAAGAGGCTGAGTTGAGAAGGCAGACGGTTATAGAGTATGCACCAGACCATCCAATGGCGGATGAATATAGAACCCTTGCCAAAAAGATAGAGGAAAACAGAAAACTTAGCATTCCAACTCCCTTAAATATGGACGAGCTTGAACAGTTGCTGGTTGACTATGGCATCATGAAACCAGAAGAAGTAGCTCCATAAGGAGGTTTTATCATGGGTATAATCGTAGATAAGGAAACCGCACTAAAGTTTATAGAAGAGGTGTTGAGTGCCTATCCCTCAAAGGCTAAAAAGGATAGGCAAAAGCATGTAGTTGTAACTGAGCCGGGGGACGCCAAGTGTGCTCCCAAATCCAACATCAAAACCAGACCCGGCGTTATGACCGTTAGAGGCTGTGCCTATGCTGGTTCAAAGGGCGTGGTGTGGGGTCCTATCAAGGATATGATACATATATCCCACGGGCCCGTGGGCTGTGGATACTACTCAAGGGCTGGTCGCAGAAACTACTACATAGGAACAACGGGTGTTGATACCTTTGTGACACCACACTTTACTACGGACTTTCAAGAAAGGGATATAGTCTTCGGCGGCGATAAAAAGCTCACGAAAGCCATACAGGAACTAAATGAGTTGTTTCCTCTTGTAAAGGGAATTACAATACAATCTGAATGTCCAATAGGTCTCATAGGGGACGATATAGAGGCTGTAGCAAGACAGACCGCAAAGGAAATCGGTAAATTAGTTGTCCCAGTAAGATGTGAAGGTTTTAGAGGCGTTTCTCAGTCCTTAGGACACCATATAGCCAACGACTCCATGAGAGACTGGATTTACGAGAAAAAGGTTGAGGGACAGAAGATAGAACCATCTCCCTATGATGTGGCTATATGGGGTGACTACAACATAGGTGGTGATGCTTGGGCTTCTAGAAAAATACTCGAAGCCATGGGGTTAAGGGTGGTTACCCAATGGTCAGGCGACGGAACATTAAGCGAGGTGGCAAACGCTGTAAAGGTCAAATATCTCTTGGTGCACTGCTATAGATCATCCAACTATCTTGCGAGGTATTTTGAGGAGAAGTTTGGAATACCTTGGGTAGAGTACAACTTCTTTGGACCAACCCAGATCTTTGAATCTATGAGAAAGATAGCAAGCCTATTTGATGACAAGATAAAAGAAAGAACGGAGGAGCTTATAGAGAAGGAATATAAGCCAAGGCTTGACAGGGTAATAGAGAAATACAGACCAAGGTTGGAGGGCAAAACGGTTATCCTCTATGTGGGCGGACTAAGACCAAGGCATATCATAACAGCCTTTGAGGACCTGGGGATGAACGTGGTAGCCACAGGATACGAATTTGCTCACCAGGATG
The DNA here is from genome assembly GCF_033971325.1 of Hydrogenobacter sp. T-2. NCBI lineage: Bacteria > Pseudomonadati > Aquificota > Aquificia > Aquificales > Aquificaceae > Pampinifervens > Pampinifervens diazotrophicum. The sequence goes on along the minus strand of NZ_CP117180.1, from coordinate 1,135,725 downwards.
ACTACGATAGAACCCTCCACTACATAGACAAAAACGCAACCATAGTGGTTGACGATGCCACAGCCTATGAGATAGAAGAGCTCACGAGAAAGCTCAAGCCAGACCTTGTAGCCTCTGGCATAAAGGAAAAGTATCAGTCCCAGAAGATGGGAGTGCCCTTCAGACAGATGCACAGCTGGGATTACAGCGGACCCTATCACGGCATAGAGGGCTTTGAGATATTTGCGAGGGATATGGATATGGCTGTAAACGGCGGTGTATGGAAACTTATAAAGGCTCCTTGGGAGCAGTAAGGAGGTAATAGCTATGGGTATACATCATGAACTAAACATAAAAGACCATCTTGAGTGTTTTAGGAACGATGAGTTTGCCCAGATGATAAAGAACAAAAGGGAAAACTTTGAGAACTGGGTAGGAGAGGATAAGGTAAAAGAGGTTGCGGAGTGGACTAAGAGCTGGGAATACAGAGAGCTCAACTTTAAAAGGGAAGCGATTTCAATAAATCCCGCCAAAGCCTGCCAGCCTCTTGGGGCGCTCTTCTGCGCCCTTGGTTTTGAAAAGACCCTGCCCTTTTCTCATGGTTCTCAGGGTTGTGTGGCTTACTTCAGAACACATATGGCAAGGCACTTTAAGGAACCAGTGCCTATGGTATCCACTTCCATGACAGAAGATGCGGCGGTCTTTGGAGGTTTAAGCAATATGAACGAGGGTTTGCAGAACGCCATAGCACTATACAGACCTAAGATGATAGCGGTAAGCACCACATGCATGGCGGAAGTTATAGGAGATGACCTCAACGGCTTTATAAGGGTTACAAAGGAAAAGGGGCTTATACCAGAAGACTTTCCAGTACCCTTTGCCCATACACCATCCTTTGTTGGTTCTCATATCACAGGATACGATAATCAGCTAAAGGGCATCCTAGAGTATATGACAAACTACTTTGATAAATACGGCGTGGACAACATAGACAAGTATGACTCAGAGAGCGGAGAGTTCTACCAGAATGGTGGACTGCTCGCTTGGCTTGAAGAGAAAAAGGAGGCACAGCCATGAGCACTTTAAACCTTATACTTGGATTTCATACTTACTTGGAAGATTTTAGGGAAACCAAAAGGATAATAAAAGAGTTTGGTGAAGAATGCATAATACTCTCCGACCCTTCGGACAACTTAGACTCTGGGCTTACAGGAGAGTATAAACTCTACTACGGTGGAACTCCCATAAAGGACATATACAGGGCTAAGTTTTCCCTTGCTACCATAAGTTTTCAGAAATACTCTACTCAGAAGACGAGGGAATACATAGAAAACGCATGGAAACAACCCGCCTATATAGTAAGACCCTACGGCGTGCAGGGGACGGATGAATTTTTACAGCTCATCTCCAAGCTAACTGGCAAACCAGTGCCAGAAAGCCTCTCCGTAGAAAGGCAGAAACTCCTTGACGCCATGGCGGACTCCTATTATTGGATACACGGCAAGAGGTTTGCCCTCTGGGGTGACCCAGACTTCGTCTATGGCATCACCTCCTTTCTGTTAGAGCTTGGTGCGGAGCCAGTGCACATATTATGCACTAACGCTGGAGAGGAATGGGCAAACGAGATAAAAGAGCTATGTGCAAAATATGACAATGGTAAATATGCACAAGTCTTTCCTGGCAAAGACCTTTGGCATATGAGAAGCCTTCTGTTTACAGAACCCGTGGATTACATGATAGGAACTTCCTATGGAAAATTCCTATGGAGAGACACAAAAACACCACTCATAAGGATAGGGTATCCCATCTTTGACAGACACCATCTACATAGATACGGGATACTCTTTTACAAGGGTGCTATAAACCTGCTTACTTGGATAGTAAACACCATACTTGACGAGACAGACAGAAACACCATAGAAATAGCCAAAACCGACTACAGCTTTGACCTTATAAGGTAGAGCCATGGTTGAGGAGCTGAAAAAATACACACGTTGCGGACTTATAAGGGAGCTAAGTTATAAAAGGAGAGAAAGTATAATCTCGGAAGGCTCAAGTGAAGAGGGTATATATGTGCTCGAAGATGGTGCGGTTGAGCTATACACCTTTGTAAAATCCAAAAGGAACGTGTTGGACCTTCTGCTACCGGGCGATGTGTTTGGTGTTATCTCTAATAGCACCTATAAAACAAGTTACGGAGCTAGGGCTATAACAGCGTCAAAGGTGCTCCACACAAGCATGGACGGGCTTAAAAAACTGGGAGAGACTGAGCCAGGGCTTATCCTTGAGCTCTTCTCCTCCCTTCTTGACAGGCAGGCTTACCTATACAGAGTTTTTACCCTTCTTTCTGCCACAAGGGCAACGGATAGAATAAGAAACCTTCTGCAGTTGTTGGATAAAAACTTAGAAGAAAGAAACATAAAACTCACCGTAAACAAATTTCAGATATCCAGCATGGCTGGGCTCAGTTATGAGCATACGGTAAGGTGTATGAGCGGTTTAAAAACTTTGGAAAGTAGGAGGTTAAGGATATGGTAGCGGAAAGGGGAGAAGAGATCCTTAAAGAGATAGTAAATCAGATAAGAGCCTACGACACCTACGGAACATGGGAAAAAAAGAGCGACCATGACATCCTGAACCATCTTTTCCTAACAAAGTCTGAGAAACAAGCTTCTCTTTCTCTTATGGGACACTGCGAGGTGGACCCAAAGGCTCTGCTTAAACTACATGCCTACTTCAAAGCTATAGGTGCTCTCATAGAAAAGTCTTCTGGTCTTTTAACCTCTGTGGTCATAAACCTTGATGAGGAAGGTAACGGCATTGTGCTTATATACTCGGGACGCCTTATCCTTGTCAACAAAAGCATAAGGGATGCCAACAAGTTTCGCTTTAAATCCCTTGATGAAATGGCTTTGCAGGCACAAAAGTTTATAGATAAGGCTTTAGAGCTTGTTGAAAAATACATCGAGGTGGCAAACATATGACTTCCTTTTCCTGGTTTGAAGCTCCAGAACATGTAAAGGCGAACTTACAAAGGGCTGTAGAGAGCTGGGAGGACACAGAAAAGTCAAGCCAGTATGTGTTAAAAGCCCTTGAGGAAGACAGGGACAACCTGAATGTGCTTGTTTCTGCATATAGGTTTTTCTTTTATAGACAAAACTACTCTATGGCTATTCAGGTAGCTCTAAAAATTATGGATATGCTTCGTTCAAAGAGGAACATACCCGAGGAAAAAAGGGAAATGTTAGCCTACCTAAGGTCTAACCTTGAGGATTACGATATAAGGCTTTTCATAAATGCTTACTCCGCATACGCCTTTATGCTTATGAGGCTTGGTTCCTTAGAAAAGGCTACAGAGATACTAAGCCTCCTTAAGGAGATAGATGAGAAGGGCGAGTTTGGTATTTCCACAATGTTAGGACTTATAGAGGTAAGGGAAGATGATAACCTTTAAGCCTCGTAGCTTTTCAAAAGAGAACATGTTTTCCGCAGTTGAAGCCATGAGCTACCCTTATGCCTTTTCAGGACTAAAAAGGCGAGAGCTGGAAGACTTCTTCTGTGAATATACGAAAAGAAGATACGCGCTTGCAGTTAGAGACCTGATACTGCCACTTCTAACCCTTTTAAAGTATGCAGGTGTAAGTAATGGCTCAAAGGTGTTAATCTCTCCCCTATCCTTTCACAAACATTTTTCCCCTTACCTAAGGCTCATAGGTGCTTGCCCCCTTTATCCTGACGCTGAAAGGTGGTTTTTAAACATTGACACAAAAAGGCTTTCTAATGTTATGTCTGAGGACATAAAAGTTATCATAGGCAGTAATTCCTTGGGAAACCCCATGGACTGGGACGCTCTCAGGGAGTTGGTCAACGGCAAAGGTATCCTATTGATAGAGGATTCAAGAGAGACACTATTCAGCGAGTATAAGGGAAAACCAGCAGGCTCTTTTGGGCATGTTTCTTTCCTTGAGTTTTCAGAGAGCTCCGTGTTGATGGGATACGGTGGCATAGTTTTGACCGACGATAGACTTATTTATGAAAGACTAAAGGAGGATTCACCCCCACTGGATGATATTATGTCCTCCGTAATATTCTCTCAGGTCAAACAACTTGACGATACTATTGCGATTAGAGGAGATTTAGCCAATCTATATTCTCGCTATCTGCTTGCCATAGAAGGGATAAAGGCTCAATATCCTCCCAAGTATGTAACAAAGATGTGCTGGTCTTACTTTTCTGTGCATTTTGGTAAGAGATACTCAAAGGATGCGAGAGGGCTCATTAAGAACCTTATGTATGACGATGGAATAGAGGTCTTGGAGTATCCCATATCTCAGGACATGCTGGAAGGCAAACCGCTCGAGCATCTCCATATAGCCCACGAGGTGAGCACAAGAGCCCTCCTTTTACCTTTACATCAGGATATGGAAGAGGATGATGTGTATTTTGTGTGTGAAAGATTGAAGGAACACGCAGTCCAAATAGGTGCAGGCAGTGTGGACCATTAAAGGAGGTGTGCCATGAAAAGGCTTGAAGAATTCTTCTTTGAACCTAATTGTGGACATAATAAGCTAAAGAGCGAGAAGGAAAAGAAACAGGGCTGTTCAAAACCAAAGCCAGGCGGTGCATCTGGCGGATGTGCCTTTGATGGTGCACAGATAGCGTTAGTTCCCATTTCGGATGCCCTGCACCTCGTTCATGGACCTATTCCTTGTGCAGGAAACAGCTGGGACAACAGAGGGACGCGTTCCTCCTTTTCTACCAACTACAGAATTGGGCTTACTACGGATATGAGCGAGATGGATGTGGTGCATGGGGGTGAAAAGAAACTATACAGAGCTATAAAAGAGGTGGTAGAAAGGTATAAACCTTCTGCGGTTTTTGTATATCAGACCTGCGTGCCTGCTATGATAGGCGATGATGTTGTGAGCGTATGTAAGAAGGCTTCTGAGGATTTGGGTGTGCCTATTATACCAGTGGAATCTCCCGGGTTTGTGGGTAGTAAGAACCTCGGCAATAAACTTGCGGGTGATGCCCTTTTTAGATATGTAATAGGAACTCAAGAGCCAGAATACACCACAGACTATGATGTGAACCTACTGGGTGAATACAACATAGCGGGGGAGCTTTGGCAGGTAAAACCTCTGTTTAAAGAGCTTGGTATAAGGATACTTGCCTGTATAAGCGGGGATGTTACCTACAGGCAGGTTGCCTGTGCTCACAGGGCAAGGGTTAACATGGTTGTGTGTTCAAAAACCATGCTGAACCTCGCAAGAAAGATGGAGGAAAAGTATGGAATACCCTACTTTGAAGGCTCCTTTTATGGTATAAAGGACACCAGCGATGCCCTTAGAAACTTTGCAAGATTGCTTGGTAGTGAGGAACTCATAGAGAGAACTGAGAGGTTAATAGAAAGAGAGGAAAAGAGGATAAAAGAAAAGCTACAGCCCTACATAGAAAAGTTGAGAGGGAAAAGGGTTCTTATAAACACTGGTGGGGTAAAGAGTTGGTCAATGGTTTCTCAGGTTCAGGAGCTTGGTATGGTGGTAGTAGGAACCAGTGGCAAAAAAAGCACCTCAGGGGACAAGGAAAGGATGATAGAGCTACTTGGAGATGAAGGCAAAATAGTGGATGACCCTAATCCAAAAGAGCTGGTTCGTATGTTTAAGGAGTATGATGTAGACCTCCTAATGGCGGGGGGTCGGAGTAAGTTTGTAGCACTCAAAGAAGGTATCCCCTTCCTGGATACAAACCAAGAGAGGATAAAGCCCTATGCAGGCTATGATGGTATGCTCATCCTTGCACAGGAGCTTGTAAGAACCCTTTACAGCCCCGTGTTCAAACTTTACAGGAGGAAGGCACCATGGCAGAGCTTATAAGGTCTTCGAAGGCTTGTTCTGTCTATCCTCTAAAAATGAGCCAACCACTTGGTGCTGTGTATGCGATTCTGGGTGTTAAAAATTCCATGCCCATAATGCACGGCTCTCAAGGATGTGCAGCCTTTGCCAAGACCTTTCTAACAAGGCACTTTTGGGAGAACATACCCATGCAAACCACTGCACTTTCAGAGATAGTCACCATTATGGGTGGCGACGAAAACCTGCATACAGCCCTCAAAAATGTCATAGAAAAGAATAAACCAGAGTTTGTTGGCGTTGTTTCCACCGGTGTAAGCGAAACGAGAGGAGATGACACTGAGGGTTCTATAAAGATGTTTAGAGAACTCTACGATGAGTATTCTCATACAAAGATAGTCTTTGTTTCCACACCCGACTACGTGGGCTCCTTCCACGAGGGCTATTCAAAGGCGGTTAGCTCTATCCTAAGAAGCCTCCTACGAGCTCCAATGAAGAAAAGCCCAAATCAAATAAACCTTCTAATCAGTTATTCCATGACCGCAAAGGATATAGACGCTATAGAAGAGCTTATAAAGAGCTTTGGTTTCAAGCCGGTTATATTCCCAGATATGCGCAGTTTGGACGGGCAGGCTAAAGCATTTTCCAGCATAACAAAATATGGAACTGATATAAGAGACATAGAAATGATGCCAGCCTCTACTATAACCATAGCCATAGGTGAGAGCGTAAGGGAAGCAGGGGAGTATTTGGAAAAGAAGTTTATGATACCCATGTTTTATTACGATAGCCTTATAGGTCTGGAAAACTTTGACAGTCTCATAAGCCTGCTTATAAACCTCAGCGGGAAGGAGCCACCAGAGTCGGTTAAAAGATGGAGAGATAGGCTTTTAGATGCCATGGTGGACAGCCACTTTTATCTAACTGGTAAAAAGGTAGTGGTGGCTGGTGAGCCTGATTTTCTCTGGGGTATGGCTAACTTCCTCACTAAAGAGATGGGCGCGGAGGTTCCCCTAATTGTAAGCCCCACATACGCTGATGGTTTGGAGAATCTGCCAGTAGGTAAGGTTATCATTGGAGACCTTGAAGATATACTCTTACATATAGATGGCTCGGATATAGACTTACTTATAGGAAATACAAACCTAAGGCATATTGCCAAGGAGATAAAAGCTCCACATTACAGGGTTGGAATTCCTATTTTTGATAGACTTGGACACTTTTTAAAGGGCTATATAGGCTATGAAGGCACTGCAAACCTTGTCTTTGAACTTGCTAATCTACTCATGGAAAGGGATGAAGAAGCATCTTATCATATTCCTGAGCACATAAAAAGGAGGTGAGCCATGAGGGTAGCCTTTGCAACCAAAAGTCTTGATAAGGTGGATGACCATTTTGGTCACGCAAGAACCATGGCTGTTTACGAGATAGATGAGAAGGGCTACGAATTTTTGGAGTATAGAAACTTTGAAGACGTGCCAGACGAGGAGTATGACAAGATAAATTCAAAAGTTGAAGCCATAAAGGATTGTGCTATAGTCTATGTTATAGCCATAGGGGCCACGGCGGCCGCAAGGGTAGTTAAGGCAAAGATCCATCCCGTCAAGGTTAACGAGCCTACACCCATAAAGGATATATTAGACCAACTTTTAAAAACCTTGAGAGAAAACCCACCTCCATGGCTAAGAAAAGCCCTTACCAAAGACAGGACTGGGGATACAGATTATATTTAAATTTTCTTTATTGGTATTCCATACTTCTTTATTCTGTAGTTGAGCTGTCTTACGGTCATTCCAAGTAGTCTTGCAGCTTTTGCTTGCACATATCCAACCTTTTCCAGAGTTTCTATTATGAGAGTTCTTTCATCCTTTGAGGGCTTCTCTTCACTTTTTACAGGGGGTGTGTTTATCTGTTCTTGTTTCTCCTCGCTTTTTGGTTTAGCATAACTTTTTATCATGTGAGAAAAACATACCCTAGAGCCTATACAAGAGATATCCTGTGCTTTTATAACCTTTCCGTTGGAGTTTATAACAGCCCTCGTAAGACAGTTTATAAGCTCTCTTACATTTCCAGGAAAGTCACAGGACGCTAAAACTCTGAGGGCTTCGTCTTCTATTCCTATGTTCTTACCCATAGTGCTACTCATCCGTTTAAGAAAGTGCTCAACCAAAACGGGGATGTCTTCCTTTCTTTCCCTGAGGGGTGGAATATAGAGAGGGTATACTGATATTCTGTAATAGAGGTCTTCCCTAAACTCACCCTTTGCCACCATTTCTTCAAGGTTCTTGTTGGTGGCGACTATTATTCTGGCGTCCGACTTAAGGGTTTTATTACTTCCTAACCTCTCAAACTCCTTTGTCTGTATGAACCTGAGTAGTTTTGCCTGCACCGCAGGGCTTAGGTCACCCACCTCGTCAAAGAAGAGAGTTCCGCCGTTGGCTATTTCCACCTTACCTGGCTTGCTGGCGTAGGCACCCGTAAAAGCTCCCTTTTCGTATCCAAAGAGCTCAGCCTCAAAGAGCTCCGCAGGTATGGTGGAACAGTTTATCTCAACAAAGGAGCGGTTCTTTCTGGGAGAAAGGTAATGTATGGCTCTTGCCACTGTAGTCTTACCCGTTCCAGACTCTCCGCGTATCATCACTATGGTGTCAAGGTTTGCCAGCTTTATCACCTGTTTTACAATATCTTGATAAGCCTTACTCCCACCCACAAAACCCTCAACCTTGAACTTTTTCAACACCTCCTTCTTTAGTATAGCTATCTCTTCCTTATAGGCTTCTTCCTTTTCCTTTAGCTTCATATAAGTGTATATGTAATTACCTATGAGGTTTGATATCATAACCAGTAGCTCCATGAGATGAGCTGTCTTGCCAAACTCTTTACTCACATCAACCGTTATTATTCCCACAACCCTATTGCTATGCTTTACGGGCACCGCAATAAATATTACGTCTGTCAGACTTTGCCTCCTTATTTTGTTTAAAAAGATGGGCTCTTCTGAGAGGTTCTTTATAACCACAGGATAGCCCTCCCTTAGCACGAAGCCCAGCACCCCCTCCTTTTTACTGAGGGTTATGCTACCCTCGTCCACGCCAACGCTGGCAATAAGAGATGCTTTGGAGGTTTCACTATCCGCTATGTAAAACACAACCCTTCTGATGCCTGGTATTTCGCCAATCATACGCACCACCCACCTTATAATCCTCTCCGGGTCCTGGTTCATACTGGTTAGCTCTTTTGAGAGGTTATAAAGCAGATTAACTTCAAGGCTTGTAAACTTCTCATCCATCATCAATTTAAATATATGCAACATTGATGCCAAGCGAAAGACCTCCTTTGTGTAATGTTTCCAACACTATTATGTAAGGTAGCTTACAACCTTATGTAATAAATAATACAAAAAGAAGGGAAAAGTCTTGGTATATTTATTGCATATATCTATGTGAGATGCGTGTAAAGCTTTTGGGCTATCTAAGTTATGTTGCTGGAAAAGACAGCTTTGAGTTAAGGGAAGTTAAAAGCGTAGAAGAAGTTATAAGAAGGCTGTCCAACTTAGCAGAGATAGAGGAGCTGATCTTCCATGAAAAAGGCCTTTGGGAGGGTGTGGTGCTTATACTGAATGGCGAGCTCATATCAGAGCTTAATGCTCCTGTAAAAGAGGATGACGAGCTGGTAATAACGCTCCCAACCGCAGGAGGATGATATGGTAAAGGTCAATTTGGACGCCTGCTCTGGATGTAAGAGGTGTATGCTTGCCTGCTCCTTTTACAGAACAGGGGGCTTTAACACGAGGTTCTCCTCCATAAAGATATACACAGACTTAGGGCACAGACCTGTGGCCTTTAGCCTCGATGCATGCACAGATTGTAAGGAACACTACTGCGTTGAGTTTTGCACCCTTAGGGCATTGGAGGTATACTCATGAGTTGGTTTGGCAGATATCTGTTTATAGACCTTACGCACAAAAGGGTGGATGTTTACGAGGTGCCTGAGCGGGTTGTGGAAAGGTACATAGGGGGTAACGGCATAGGTGCTTATCTTCTATACACCCTTATGAAAAAGGGTATAGACCCGCTCTCTGAGGAAAACATACTTATTGTAAATACTGGTCCTGCCAACGGTACACTTGTGCCTATGTCCTCAAAGTTTGGTGTATATTCCAAGTCACCTCAAACCATGGGATTTACCAAGGGTTTCTGTGGAGGGGAGTTTGGTCATGAATGTAAGTTTGCAGGTTGGGATGGCATTATAATAACTGGCTCTTGTGACCAATGGACACACATACACATAGAAAACCAAAGAGTTTACTTTTTTGATGCTGAATATCTGAGAGGCTTCCACACCAGTCAAGCTCAGCAAGAACTAAAAAGAAGATATGGAGAGGACATAAAGGCTCTGGTAATTGGGCCTGCAGGGGAGAATCTTGTTAAATATGCCTGTATTATCTCAGACCTGAGGGCTGTAGGCACAGGGGGTATGGGTGCAGTGATGGGGTCAAAAAGAATAAAGGCAATAACCGTAAGAGGAACTAAGCTAATAGAACCCAAAAACCCTAAAAGGCTTATAGACTTCGTAAAAGAATTTGAGAAGGCTGTATACAGCCATCCGGGCGTTAAAAATCTCATAAAGTATGGAACCTCCGCAGGAGTAATGCACCTTCAACACCTTGGAATTTTACCCTCTTACAACTGGCAGAAGGAGGTTTTCCCCTATGCAGAAGAGGTCAGCGGTGAAAGATTAAGAGAGAGGGTAATAAAGGATGTATCCTGTCCCGGATGCATAGTTCCCTGCGGAAAGTATTCCGTGGCTCAAAATACCTTTACGGTAGGACCCGAGTATGAGGGCATATACGCCATGGGAACTATCATAGGAAATGGAAACTTGGACCATCTTATAGAGCTTGATAGGCTTACTGACGAGCTTGGGCTTGGTCAGATACAAACCGGTGGTGTGGTAGCTTGGGTGATGGAGTGCTATGAGAAAGGGCTCTTAAAAAGAGAAGACTTGGATGGGCTTGAGCTTTACTTTGGCAACACAGAGGCTGTTAGGGAGCTTTTAAGGAAAATTGCCTTTAGAGAGGGTATAGGAGACCTTCTTGCTGAAGGCTCTGAGAAGGCATCTCGAAGGTTAGGGGTAGGGGGCGAGTTTGTGATGACGGTAAAGGGTATGGAAACAGCGGGGCATTCTCCAAGAGCTGTAAAAACTCAAGCCCTTGGTTATGCGGTAGCCAACAGAGGTCCTGTTCACTGTGATATAAGACCTGGTCTTGAGGAGAACAACATAACGCCTCTGGGAAAATGGGAGGGAAAGGGCAAGGTGGGGAAAGACCTTGCGGTATGGACCAGTATAGTAAACAGTATTATTTACTGTCTAAGTGCGGAGAGGGTTGTGGGCTTAACCCTTAATGAGAAGATACTTGACATGGTAAACGCCCTAATGGACTGGGACATGTCTATGGAGGAGCTATACGCAGTTGGAGAGAGGGTTTACACCCTTGAAAGGCTCTTTAATGTAAGGGAAGGCTTTTCCAGAAAGGATGATACTCTACCACGCAGGATTTTAGAGGAGCCATCGGAAAAGGGCTATAGAACAAGCCTGCAGGAGCTTAATGCGATGATAAAGGAATTTTATCAGGCTTTTGGATGGGATGAATTGGGTATACCAAAGAAGGAAACCTTGATAAGGCTTTCTATGGAGGAGTTTACGCATGCTACTTCTTGACCCTACCTCTTCTCAACCCCTTGATGGAGCCTTTAGGCAAGAACTTTTATCCATTTTTTTCATAAATCCAACTGGTATAAACAGCTTGTCAACAAGGTCAAAGGAGATGCTGGTAAGGTCAAGGGGTGTTTTGGCGAGCTTTTTGGGATGCTCTAACCTTGAGGTTATATACACCTCAAGCTCTACAGAGAGCAACAATTTAGCCATCAAAGGCTATGTATACGGTAAAAAGGGCAGTATACTCACCACAAACTTTGAACATATATCTATCACCCATCCTCTAAAAGGGCTTGAAAGGCAGGGCTTTGAGGTGGTATACATACAAACTGACGAAAAGGGATGGGTAGACCCTCAGGCTGTTGCAGAGCAGGTTAGAGAAGATACTCTAATGGTTACAATGGGTGCTGTCTGCAGAGAAACTTCCACCCTTAGGGATATTAAGGGTATAGTCTCTGCGGTCAAGGAGGTCAATCCCAATGTGGTATGTCACTTTGATATGTGGGGTCTTTACTATCCCAGCATAAGCATGGAGGAGCTGAATATGGCGAGTTTTGATGGACCTTCTTTGATGGCTCCTCAAGGGGTGGGTTTTCTATATGTTAAAAAGGGCATTAGACTAAAGCCTCTTATTGAAGGGGGTATTCAGGAAAGGGGGGTAAGGGCAGGTGAGGAAAATCTATTTGGTATATACCTTTTGTCCCAATCTGTGAGGTTTTTAATGGAAAAAAGAGATGAAATAAAAAAGAGCTTTGAAATGTATGATGGGCTTGTCTTGGAAAACCTGCCTCTGCCACCAGCTTTCAAGGAGGGCTGTAAGGCTCCAGCCCTCTTTTCTTTTGGCTTACAAGGTGTAGAACTGGAGATGGTCATATCTCTCTTAGAAAGAGGGGGTTTCTATCTAAATACTTCCACTCCATGTATGGCAAACAGAAGAAGGTGTGGTTTTGACCACCTTCTTAGCTTTAGGCTACCACCTTTAGTCCCCATTGATGAATTAGAGAGGTTTTTGTATACATTAAGAAACACACTCCACAGTATAGGAGCCTTAACATGAGGGTTTTTATTACAGATACGACCCTGCGAGAAGGTGTCCAGTCAAAGGAGCTGGAGCTTTCCTATGAAGAAAAAAGGTGCCTTTTCTACCTTATAGCCTCTGCGGGTGTGGAAGAGATAGAGGTGGGTGTTCCAGCTCACAGCGAGGAAGAGAGGGCATTCATAAAAGAATTGGTTAAAGGGAGGTTCGGTGATAGGGTTATAGTTTGGAACAGAGCAAACCCTAAGGACTTGGAGCTATCTATCCAGTGTGGTGTAAAAAGGGTGGAAATAGCTTTTCCAATTTCAGACATTATGTTAAGGGAGAAACTGAAAAAGGATAGACATTACATTCTTGAGCTTGCAAAGGACCTTATTCCTTACTGCAAGTCTATTGGGCTTTATACTTCAGTTGGGCTTGAAGATGCGTCAAGGGCTGAGGAGATTTTTTTATATGACTTTGTTCTGCATGTAAAAAGCTTAGGGGCGGACAGAGTAAGGCTTTCGGATACGGTGGGAGTTTTAAACCCAATACAAACCCAGAGGCTTGTGAAAAATATATCCTCCATGATTGACGTAGAGGTTCATCTTCACAACGACTTTGGCATGGCAACTGCAAACGCAGTGGTAGCATCCTTAAGTGGTGCAAGGTTCATAAACACCTCACTTCTCGGACTTGGGGAGAGATGCGGGATAACGCCAACAGAGGAGGTTGTTTTTTACCTTGATATCATACAGGGGATTGAGACGGGAGTTGACCTAAAGAAGATATACCAAGCCATAGAGTATCTTATAGAAAATAAGGGTCTAAGGGTGCATCCCAACAAGCCTATAGTAGGAAGAAATGCCTTCGTAAACAAATCAAGCATTCACATAGATGGACTTTTAAAATCCAATAGGACTTATCTACCCTTCAATCCAGAGATTATTGGAAGAAAAATGAGCTTTGCCTTTGGAAAGTATTCAAAGAAGAGCTAAAAGGAAAATTATCTCTTGAAAAGGAATACATTCTGGTTTTCTATCATAACGTATACCTTATCGCCTACCTTTATACCATACTCATCTATAGTGCTTCTTGGCACTACCATCCTAACTTCTATGTTTTTAAACTTTACAGCCACATCTGAAAAGAACTCTCCTTTGTCAAGCTCCGTTACTATTCCTCTGAATAGGGCTTGCCTCTTCATCTACCGCCTCCAGTTCATGCTCAAGACATCCCACAAATATATCCAGCCTTGGAAAATAGACGGTATACACCGTCTTTGTTAGCAGAAAGGTTCCAGTATCCAGCACAACACCTATCTCTCCTATGTCTACCAGATGGGCATCCCAGGGCAGACCTGGAAAAGTGCCATCGTTCTTTATTTTCTTGCGTGTCCTGACCGTATCTCCCACATTAAACTTGCTTTCCATAATTTTTCCCCTTTACTTCCAGATTCACAAGCCTTGAGCTTAGTGCATCTTTGTGAACTTTGAACAGACGCTCTTGGATAGGTGTAGAATGGAGAAAGTCCTGATATGCCCTTATTAAGCACTCCTTTAATAGTGGAAAAAGGTCTGTCTCCGTCCCCTTGTTAAGAACCTCCTGCATGTAAAGATTGAACTTTTTCAGTATATGCAATCTGTAGGGTTTGAGAATGTTTTCGTCATATTCCACACCAAAGTAGTGAAAAAAGTCTTCCGCATCTTTGAGGTTCTGGAGGTCCTTAAGCACATCCATATGTAGCCACCTCCAACTTTACTATACATCCCTCTATTGGACATATGGCAAGACATTGGGCTTCTTCGTAAAAACCATTACACTCAACGCATACATATGGGTCTATAGTAAATATGCCTTCTTCATCGTGGCTTATGGCACCCGTGGGACACTCCTGCTCACAGGCATAACAAGATATGCAATTCTCCTGCCTTATATACATAGCCATGATCAACCCTCCGTCTTTACTTTCTCCAACACATACTTTTCGTAATACTTGGTAAGTGCCTCTGGTATTGGGAGGTAAGCGAACTCTTCAACACATTTTATACCCTTTTGTTCAAGAAGGTCTCTGGGCTCAAAGCCTATCTTTGCAGCTATGATAGCCTCACAGTCTGATAGCTTTGATATGGTATCTTCGAGGATATCTCCCCCTTCAAGACAGGCTATAGAACCGTGACAGTAGGGTGTTACTTTCCTGTGGTGTATAAACTTGATGCCTTGGGAAGAAACCTCGTATATGAGAAACTCGTGGGCTGTGCCGAAATGTTCGTTTACCAACATGTTTCCCTTACTTGCCACCGCCACAAGAACCTTTTTACCTTCCTCTTCTAAGGGTAAAGCCATAAGCTCCCTTGCCTTTTTAAGTTTAGCCCTTTCCTTTTCTATCTCTTCGTGGATGCTCTTTCTGTATTCCGCACTGTAGTTGACCTGAAGGTGTATTATCTTGTCCTTGGTGAACTCCTGTCCTCTGTCCTCTCCAAGAAGACCTACCGCATCTGCCCTGCACTGCCTGCAGTGTCTCATCAAAGACATGTGCGGTTCACACTTTTCTTGAACTTCTTTGAGCTCTTGGGGTGTGGGTGGTCTTACGCCGAGCTTTTGATATACTGTGCCCTCGCCTTCTACGTAAGGCATTATATTGTGTAGGAAGGCTCCCATTCTTCTGACTTTTTTGGACAACTCTTCCAGCTCTTCTCCGTTTATCTCTGGTGCAAAGACTGTGTTTACCTTTACTAAAATACCCCTTTCTACACAAGCCTGAAGTCCTTCATACTGCTTCTCAAGGATTATTCTCGCGGCTTCTATGCCTTTATACCTTTTGTGGTTATAAAAGATCCAAGAGTAAATCTTGGATGCGGTTTCAGGTGTCACTGCGTTTATGGTTATTGTTACGTGGTCTATGCCTAAATCCTTAATCCTATCTACAAAATCTGTGAGCCTAAGCCCGTTGGTGGAAAGACACAGTTTTATGTCAGGAGCCTTTTCCTTGATGAGCTCAAAGGTTCTAAATGTCCTGTCTGGATTTGCCAAAGGGTCTCCTGGTCCTGCAATACCCACCACTGTCATCTGGGGTATTTCCATGGCAACTGCGAGCACCTTCTTGACTGCCTCCTCCGGTGTTAGCAGCTCGCTCACCACACCCGGTCTTGATTCGTTGGCACAGTCGTATTTTCTGTTGCAGTAATTGCACTGTATATTGCAGGCTGGAGCAACCGCAACGTGCATCCTCGCATAAAAGTGGTGTGCTTCTTGAGAATAGCAGGGGTGGTTTTCCACCTTCTCCCTTATATTCTCTGGCAGATAAGAAAGTCCATCTATGCTTGTTCCACAGCCTTTAGAAGAACAACCCATGACACACCTCCTTACTCATTGATTTTTTTTACCTCTAAGGTTATTGGAAACTTGGGCTCCGTTTCGAGGGCTGGCACCTTCAGAACCCACCCGTTTGAAAGTTCAAAGATGCCACCCCACACACCCTCCTTTTGTATATTTACGACCACAGCCTCTAAGTCCTTCTTGGGTATGTATACCTCAAGAGCACCATTAATTAAGTTTTTTCTAAAGGTAGCCTTCATGTTATCAACCTCCTATAAGGCTTTTTCTCCACTTTCACCGGTTCTGACGGTAACTGCGTTCTCTACAGGCATTATGAATATCTTTCCATCTCCATGGTTTCCCGTCTTGTTTACCTTAATAATGGTTTCTACAACCAAGTCTACCTTATCATCTGGCACAACCATAACTAAGAGCCTCTTTGGAACATAGAGCACAGGCTTTGTAAGGGTAGCACCCTCTGTGACGAGATATGAGGGGGTTGGAACCAGCTTGGGTGCACTTGTAGCGTAGGCCAACATTTCACTTTCAACTTCTGACATAATAAGCCCTCCCTGTTTACCTCTACCCCACACAGAATGCACACTCATAGCACCACATCCAACCGCATCAAGGGACCTTTTTGTTTCTGCAAACTTTTCCCTTCGTATTATTGCCCATACCTCCTTCATAGTTCCACCTCCCCAGTTCTTATGGTTATAGCCTTCTCAATAGGACTTACAAATATCTTGCCATCTCCTATATTCCCCGTCCTTGCATGTTTTGTTATTGTGCTTATTACCTTATCCACATCCTTGTCTTCAACCGCTATGAGTAGCAGTGTTTTTGGAAGCTCTTCATAAACTACATCTCCTATCTTCAAACCCTTTTGTTTACCTCTTCCCATGGCGGACATCTTTGTCAAGGCTGGAAACCCCATGCCTTCAAGGGCAAACACCACCTCTTGTTCCTTCTCTGGTCTTATAAAGGCTCTCACAAGCTTCATATCTATCACCTCCTTTTTTTATTTGCTTGTGGCTTTTGACCTCTCTTCGAGTATCCTTTTGGCTTTAAAGTATGTTTTGTGAACTTCGTAGGCTTCCTGAGCTACAGTGGGGATCTCCTGCCATCTGTTAGGAAGACCCTCCTCCGCAAGGTCATGAAGTTTTGTAGCAGTGTTCACCGCTGCCATCCTCAGTCTTTTCACCTCCTCTTTCAACTCTTCAAGGCTCATGTTTCTATAAATCTCCTCTTCTGAATGGCATTTTTCCCTCTGGGTTTCAATGTCCACACCTTCCTCTTTACAAGCACCTATGCAGGTATTGTTAAGTTCCAATCGCACCATGCACATGTTTTACCTCCTTAGTTTGGTTCTGTATATTTCTTATGCAAGGTGCATGCCAAGATATTTGAATGCTTTCTGTCAGTTTTTTGTAATAAACCTTACAATTTAAGATGACAAAATGTTATGAAAGTTACATGCCTGTTAATATGTATTCAAAGACGGGCTTCCCTTACACCTTTTTTCCTAAATATCCCTCCCTGCACTTCAAAAAAGGCTTTTTGGAGCTCTATAAGCTGTTTTATACCCTCAAGCCCAAGAGACAGCATCTTGTCAAAGTCTTCTTTTGTAAAGGAATGCTCCTCGCCCAAGGCTTGTATCTCCGATATCCTGCCTGAGCCTGTTGCTACCACGTTCATGTCCACTTCCGCAGAGGAGTCCTCTTCAAAGTTAAGGTCAAGAAGTATCTGGTTGTTTACTATTCCAACGCTCACCGCCGCTACGAAATCCTTTATGGGTGTGGAGGTTAAAACTCCGTCGTTGTATAGCTTTATAACTGCATCCACGAGTGCTACAAAAGCTCCAGTTATGGAAGCAGTCCTCGTTCCACCATCCGCCTGTATTACATCACAGTCTATCCAAAAGGTCCTCTCACCTACCTTGGTAAGGTCAAGGGCGGTTCTCATAGCCCGCCCTATCATCCTCTGTATTTCGTGAGTTCTGCCACCTATTCTACCTTGAACGGATTCCCTTATGTTTCTGGTTTGGGTAGCTCTTGGAAGCATGGAGTACTCTGCGGTTATCCAACCCTGCCCTTTGCCCTTTAGAAAGGGAGGGACACTGTCCTGAATGGAGACAGTGCATATAACCTTGGTATTTCCAAACTCCACAAGGACAGAACCCTCAGGATGCCTAAGGTAGTCCCTAATTATTCTTACGGGTCTGAGCTCTCCTGCCTTTCTTCCATCAGACCTCAAACCTTAGCTCCCAGAGCCTTGGCTTTCTCCACCACCTCCTCTATGGTTCCCACCATATAGAATGCCATTTCAGGAAGGTGGTCGTAGTTGCCAGTGAGTATCTCCTTAAAGCTCCTAATGTTGTCCTCAAGCTTTACATATTTACCATGCATACCCGTGAACTGCTCCGCCACGTGGAAGGGTTGTGCCAAGAACCTTTGAATTCTTCTTGCCCTGTTGACTATAGCCTTGTCCTCTTCAGAGAGCTCTTCCATACCCAGTATGGCTATTATCTCCTGAAGCTCCTTGTATCTTTGGAGTATCCTTTTGACTTCGGAAGCTACTTGATAATGCTCCTCTCCTACGAACTCAGGAGCCAGATACTTGGAAGTGGATTCAAGTGGGTCAACCGCCGGGTATATACCAAGCTCAGCAAGTCTTCTGGCAAGCACTGTAGTAGCATCAAGGTGGGCAAAGACCGAATAGGGTGCTGGGTCTGTTATGTCGTCCGCAGGCACATAGACAGCTTGTATGGAGGTAAGAGAACCCTTCTTGGTGGAGGTTATCCTCTCTTGGACTTCACCCACGTCCGTGTTTAGTGTGGGCTGGTATCCAACCGCAGAAGGTAGCCTTCCAAGAAGCGTAGAAACCTCAGAACCCGCTTGGACGAACCTAAAGATGTTGTCTATGAAAACGAGGACGTCTTGACCTTCTACGTCCCTAAAGTATTCCGCCATGGTTATACCTGTTTGTGCGACCCTGAAACGCACGCCCGGTGGCTCGTTCATCTGTCCGTAAACCATGACCGTGTAGGGTAGAACGCCAGACTCTTTCATCTCGTTCCAAAGGTCGTTTCCTTCCCTTGTCCTTTCTCCAACGCCTATGACCACGGAAAAGCCTTTGTGGAACTTGGCTATGTTATGGATGAGCTCCTGCATGAGAACCGTCTTGCCAACTCCCGCACCACCAAAGAGTCCTACCTTTCCACCCTTCACATAGGGCTCAAGAAGGTCTATAACCTTTATACCCGTTTCAAGTATTTCTACTTTTGTGGATTGCTCCTCAAGGGATGGTGGTTCTCTAAACATGGGCCAGAATTCTTCTGCGTTTACGGGTCCCGCCTCGTCTATGGGTTGACCCACCACGTTGAATATCCTACCAAGGGTCGCCCTACCCACTGGCACTTTTATGGGACCTCCGAGGTATTCTACTTCTTGACCTCTCACAAGACCATCGGTGGCACCCATTGCCACGCACCTGACTCTGCTTTCTCCTATGTGCTGGGCTACTTCAAGAAAGAGCTCCTCTTCCGCCCAATTGCCTCTGTCGTCTATGAATTTTCTTTTTGTCTTGAGACCGTGCCTGACAGGTGGGAGGTTCTTGTCTCCAAACTCTACGTCAATGACCGCACCTATAACCTGAACTATTCTTCCCTTCATGTTTTCCTCCTTTATTTCATAGCTTCTACTGCATTTACTATATCTATTAGCTCTGAGGTAATGGATTCCTGCCTTGCCTTATTAAATATAAGCGTCCATGTTTTTACAAGCTCGTCCGCATTTCTTGTGGCATTATCCATAGCGACCATACGAGCAAAGTGCTCCGCTGCGTTAGACTCAAGCATTGCCCTGTATATCTGATAGTTGAGATAAAGGTCAAGGAGCTTATTTACAAGGATTTCTATACTTACTTCAAACTCATACACACCATAAGTTTCTGGCGTGCTTGTGCTCTCATATTCCTCACAGGTAAGCTTAGGTGGTAAGAAGACCCTCATAAGGGGCTTGTAGCTTGCCCTCGTAACCATCTCATTGTGCATTAGAACAGTGCAGTCGGATTCTTCTCTTGAGTATCTGTCTCTCAATAACTCACCTACTTCCTTTACCACGTTGAAGTTTATTTCTTTTCTGAATACATCCTCATAAACCTTCAGTATGTTGTAGTTCCTCCTTCCAAAATATTGGGCTCCCTTCCTGCCGATGATGATCATGTTTACCTTAACACCTTGCCTTTGTTTCTCCGCTATGAAGTCTTCAGCTTTTTTTATGAGACTTATATTAAAGGTTCCAGCCAGACCCCTATCCGCGGTGATTAGAACGAGGTCGCAGGCTCTTTCTTCTCTCACTTGGAAGAGGGGGCTTGACTGTAGATTTGTATGCGTTGAGAGATTTCTGAGAACCTCGTAAAGCCTTTCTGAGTAGGGTCTTGAAGCGTATATGAGCTCTTGAGCTTTGCGGAGCTTTGCAGCGGAGACCACTTTCATAGCGTTGGTTATCCTTCGGGTATTCTTTATACCCTGTATCTTCCTCCTTATGTCTCTGGGTGAAAGTTTTGGCATGTGGATATTATAGCATATCTTTTATGTGCTCCATCACATGAAGCATATCCTTATCGCCTCTTCCTGAAAGGTTAAAAAGCACTATGTGGTCTTTTCCAAGCTCTTTGGCTATTTCCATGACCCTTGGAACTGCGTGGGCTGGCTCAAGGGCTGGTATTATGCCTTCAAGCCTTGAGAGTATCTTAAAGCCTTCAAGAGCTTCCTCATCGGTGGTATAGACATACTTGGCTCTACAACTTTTGAAAAGGTATGCATGCTCTGGTCCAACTCCCGGGTAGTCAAGACCTGCGGAGATGGAGTGGGTGGGCTGGATTTGTCCCTCTTCGTCCTGCAAAAAGTAGGACTTCATGCCGTGCAAAACTCCCACAGAGCCACCGTTTATAGAGCTTGCGTGCTTGCCTGTATGCAGTCCAAGACCTCCAGCTTCTACGCCTATTAGTCTTACCTCCTCATGCTCTATAAAGGGATAGAATATACCCATGGCGTTTGAACCGCCTCCCACGCAGGCAACCACCGCATCTGGAAGCCTGCCTTCAAGCTCCAGTATCTGTGCCTTTGCCTCCTCGCCTATTATTTTCTGAAAGTCCCTCACCATCATGGGAAAGGGATGAGGACCCACCACAGAGCCTATAATGTAGTGTGTGGTTTCCACGTTGGTAACCCAGTCCCTTAGGGCTTCGTTTATGGCATCCTTTAGGGTTTTTGAACCGCTCTTTACGATGCGCACTTCCGCACCCAGCAGTCTCATCCTAAAAACATTGAGTTTTTGACGCTCTGCGTCCTCCTCTCCCATATAGACCACACACTCAAGACCAAGTAAGGCACAGGCGGTTGCAGTAGCCACACCGTGCTGTCCTGCACCCGTTTCTGCGATTATCCTCCTCTTTCCCATTCTCTTGGCAAGCAGAGCCTGTCCGAGTGTGTTGTTTATCTTATGAGCACCAGTATGGAGAAGGTCCTCCCGCTTTATGTATATCTTTGCACCACCCACATAGTCGGTTAGCCTCTTGGCAAAATAGAGGGGTGTGGGTCTTCCTGCAAAGTCTTTAAGGTAGTGGTTTAACTCTTCCCAAAAGGATGGGTCTTCTTTGAGTTTAAGGTAGGCATCAGTTAGCTCCTCGAGGGCATACATGAGGGTCTCTGGCACGAACCTTCCACCGAACTCTTCAAAGTATCCCTTCTCATCTGGAAGGGTGTATACTTCTTGCTTTGTCATAAGCTTTCCTCCTTTCTTTTTAATCTAAGCTCCTTTCGTAGATTTGGTCTATGTGTTTTAAGAAAGACCAAGGGTCTAAGGCTTGCCTTATCTCTTCTTGACTAAGGAAGGCATTGACCTCTTGGTCTTCCATAAGGCTTTTTTCAAAGGCTATACCCTCTTCCCAGCTTCTCATGGCACACCTTTGAACCATATCGTAAGCCTTATCTCTATGGACTCCCTTTTCCATGAGTTTAACAAGCACCTTTGAAGAGGCAAAAAGACCATGAGAAAGCTCCATGTTTCCTAACATTCTCTCTGGGTTTACCACAAGACCTTCAAGGATTTCAAGAAAGAGGTTTAGCATATAGTCAAGGGCTATAGTGGAGTCTGGTAGGATTACACGTTCTGCGGAGGAGTGAGATATGTCCCTTTCGTGCCAGAGTGGAATATTCTCAAGAGCTACCAGAAGGTTTGCTCTTATTATGCGTGCAAGACCACACAACCTTTCTGCGTGTATGGGGTTTTTCTTGTGAGGCATGGCGGATGAGCCTCTTTGACCCTTTCCAAAGGGCTCTAAAACCTCAAGCAGTTCGGTTCTCTGGAGATGCCTTATCTCTGTTGCAAACCTCTCAAGGGCACAGGCGGTAGAGGCAAGGGCATACATAACCTGTGCATGCCTATCTCTTGGCACTACTTGAGTGGAAACAGGCTCTACCTTAAGTCCCAGCTCCTCAAGGGCGAGCTCCTCCACCCTTGGGTCAAGGTTAGAATAAGTTCCCACCGCACCAGAGAGCTTGCCATAGGATATGTCCTCAAGGGCTTGCAGAAGCCTTTTTTTGTTCCTTTTCATCTCCTCATACCAGCTAAGGAACTTAAGACCAAGGGTCATAGGCTCTGCGTGGACTCCATGCGTCCTTCCCATCATTAGAGTATTCTTATGCTCTATGGCAAGAGACCTGAGCCTTTGTATCACCTTCTCTAAACCTTCAAGTATCAGACTAAGGGCTTCTCTAATCTGCAAGGCAAGGGCAGTATCCACCACATCAGAGGAGGTAAGACCCATATGAAAGTAATGAGAATACTCTTGAATCTGCTCGTTTATGGCAGAAACAAAGGCGAGCACATCGTGTTTGTAAACCCTTTCATACTGGTATATCTTCTCCACTACCTTTTCGTCCACAAAGGTTCTCTTTTCTATTTCTTTTAGAGCCTCATCTGGAATTTTTCCAAGTTTGTGCCATGCCCTGCATACCGCAAGCTCCACCTTGAGCCAAAGCCTAAACTTGTTGAGGTCAGACCATATTTGACCCATTTCTCTTCTGGTATACCTTTCAATCATCTCTCTCCTCCTTAAGAATTTCAAAGGTGCTACTGGTTCCTATCCTCTCCACGCCAAGCTCCAAAAACCTCAAAACCTGCTCCCTTGTCCTTATCCCACCAGAAGCCTTAACCCTTAATCTACCCCTTACCCAATCCCTTATTAGCCTTATGTCCTCTTCTACCGCTCCAGTGGGTGCATATCCCGTGGAAGTTTTCACAAACTCCATACCTGTATCTGCTATGAGTTCAACTATAAACCTTTTCTCCTCTTGGTTAAGGTAGGCGGTCTCAATTATGACCTTCCTTATCACACCTTCTGTATTTCTGGCTATAGCCTTTAGCTCCTCTTCCACATATTTGTGCATACCGCTTTTTAATGCAGAGATATTTATGACTATGTCCAACTCCCTTGCTCCATCTTCAAGAGCTCTAAGGGCTTGCAGGATTTTTTGTTCCTTTGTATCCAAACCAAAAGGGAAAGAAACCACACAGCAAACCACCAGCCTGTTTTCTGAAAATTCCACCGCCTTTCTTACCGAAAAGGGATTTACACAGACGCCGTAGACACCAAGCTCCACACACTTGTTTATCTCAACCTCAAGGTCCTTAAGGGTATGGTTAGGTTTGAGTATAGAGTGGTCTATAAACTTGGCTATATCCATGAATGGACACCGTAGGTGAGGTCATGGTATACAGAAAGTAGGGCTTTTGCACCTTCTCCTGCTGCGGTTATTATCTGCTTTGCAAAGATGTTAGTGCAGTCTCCCGCAGCGTATATGCCATGCTCCGAGGTTCTGTTGTTGCAATCTATTATTATCTCTCCCCTCTGTGTGGTAAAAACTCCCAAGGACTTTGCCAGCTCAGAATTAGGCTTTAGACCCACCTCTACAAAAACGCCTTCAACTTCAACCTCATACACCCTTCCCTTTTGCAAATCTTCTAAAAGCACACTTCTCACATTCTTCCCATCGCCTTTTATTTCCAAAACTCTATGTCTAAGAAGAGGGACAACCTTTGGGTCTGAAAGCACCTTCTCTTTAAGGACCTCATCCGCCCTAAAGTGGTCTCCAAGCTCCGCAAGGTATATCTTTCTTGCGTAGTTTGTAAGCTGGTCTACCGCCTCAAAGCCCGAGTTTCCACCACCTACCACAAGCACATCCACATCCTTAAAGAAAGGTGCATCACAGGTATAACAGTAAGAGACCCCTCTCCCTGTGTATTCCCTTTCCCCCGGCACTTCTAACCTTCTGTGTTCCGCACCAGTGCAAAAAAGAAGTCTTTTTGATGCATACTCTTTTCCAGAGAGGGTTTTAAGGAGAAAGCCCTCCTGCAGTCTTTTTATTTCTATTACTTGGTCCAGCACTGGTTCAATCCCAAGCCTATCCATTTGCTCCATCATCTTCTGCACAAGCATCACCCCATCCACCATAGCATATCCCAAGTAATTTTCTATCTCGCCCGCCTTTATTACCTGCCCACCCACATCCTTGGTTATAAGCAAGAAATCCATTTTCTTCCTTTGTGCGTATATGCTGGCGGATATGCCCGCAGGACCACCACCTAAGATAATAAGCTCGTGCATACTTTTATTATAAAACCGCTATAATTTTCCAATGCCTTACGAAGAAAGTCTACCAGAACCAATCAAACTCGCCCTTGAAAAGCTCATACACATACCCACCTACGGAGAGAGGTCCGCAAGCAGACTTCTTTATAACCTCCTTAAACTCCCCATGGAAAAACGCCTTGAGATAGTCCAAGCTCTACAGTCTGTGGTAGAAAGGATAAGACCCTGCAAAGAGTGTGGTCTTTATACGGACCAAGAGATATGCAAAATATGTTCAGACCCAAAGAGGAGTAAAAAGTTTATATGCGTGGTGGAAGAGTCTCAGGATGCCTTTGCCATTGAGAAATTAGAAAGATACTCTGGAGTTTACCATGTTTTGGGTGGTAGAATAGCACCCCTTGAAGGTATATCACCAAAAGACCTCAACATAGACAGCCTCATGGAAAGGATAGAAAGGTATAGACCAAAGGAGGTGATAATTGCCACGAACCCAAACTTAGAAGGTGAAGCAACCGCTAACTATCTTGCAAAACTCATAAAAAAGCAGTTTCCCACCACCAAGATAACTCGTATATCTCACGGTCTACAATTTGGCTCTCTCATAGAACTTGCGGATGAACTATCTTTGGAAAAATCCATAGAAAATAGAAAAGTGCTTTGAAACTCTTCTCTTCTTAGTATGGTCATAGACACTTCTGGTTTAAGTATGCCAAGCCTCCTTGGAATCCCGCTCTCATAATCTTTAGCGTGTCCTCTACCCACGAGCACCAATATCTTGTGGTCAGGATACTTATCCAAAAGCCTTGCTATAGCCAGTGCCATACCGTTATCCCATGCGTTTTGCACTTCAAAGAACCTCTTTTCGTCCACTCTTGGATGGTTTTTTAAAACCTCTCTCAGATCTCTCATTTCCTTCTCTGTTTGAGGTATTACAGGATAAGGCAAGCTCTCATTCCTTACCCTTTCAAGCCCTTCCTCTCTCACTTTTTGCAAAAGCTCTGAGGAGATGTTTATAGCCACTATTCTTATACCCTTTTCCTTAGCAAAGCTCCATATGTCCCTATACAGGCTTGGGTCAAAGCCCCATCTTCTTCTATAATCGGTTCTTCTAAGCATTTCCTCTTCACTTATTTGACAAGATACATACAAGTCAAGAGCGTCCTGAAAGGGTTGTTGAAACATCTCCATGGCTATTATAAACTTGTGATTTTTTGAATTCAAAAGTCTTAAAATCCTAAGCTGAAACTGATGGTCTTCCCTGCTTGTGTGCTCCTCTGGTAGGAATATAACTTGGTGGTTGTTGAGGAGGTTTTCTAAATTCTCTTGTGCTTTCGTGATTGATATAAACAATACAAAGAACAAAAATAGAATCTTCATGCTATAATTCTAAAACATGAAAACTTCAAAAAGGAGGAGTAACATGGCAAGAAAACCCAGAAAAAAAGGCGGTGCGAGGTATAAAAGGGTAGTGCTTTCTCTTCCCAAGAGGCTCTACTATGTCCTCAATGGAATAGCCATGGGAGACGAGAGGAGATTAAACAGGCTTATCAAAGGTATCCTTGAGGACAAGCTAATGGAATCAACGGTTGCGGAGCTTGAACTATACCTTGGAAGGTCTGAGGAAGAAGAGGAGGAAGAGCAAGCTCAAGAACAACAATGATAAGTAAAAGAATAAGGACCCTTGCCCCCTATAAGACGGAAACCACGGGGGCGAGGGTTAGGCTCTCCTCCAACGAGCTGTCCCTCAAACTCCCAGAAGAAGTAAAAAGGCTTATAGGAGAGGCGGCTTCCAAAATACCCTTTAATAGATATCCAGACCCAGAAGCAAGAGAGCTAAAGGAGGCTATAGCCTATCGCTTTGGAGTAAACCCGGAGAATATAGTCTTGGGCAATGGCTCAGACGAGCTTATATACTACCTTTCTATAGCGGTTGGAGAGTATGAAAAGGGTGTTTTTTATCCTGTGCCTACCTTTTCCATGTATGGCATATCTGCACAGGTTCTGGGTAGAGAGAAAATAGAAGTTAGCCTAAATGATGAGTTTGACATAGACTTGCAGAAAAGCCTTGAGCTAATAAGAGATAAAAAACCAGTCCTTGCCTACTTTGCCTATCCTAACAACCCCACTGGCAACTGCTTTAATGAAGACAAGATGAGGACTATAAGGGACGAAGGAGTTTTTACCGTAGTTGATGAAGCATATTATCACTACTCTGGGAAAACCTTTCTCAAAGAGGCGCTTGAGAGAGAGGATACGGTAGTGCTTAGGACTCTTTCGAAGATAGGCATGGCGGGTCTTAGAGTAGGTATTTTGATAGGCAAAGAGGAAGTTGTAAGAGAAATAAACAAGATAAGACTTCCTTTCAATATAACCTATCCCTCTCAAGTTATAGCGGTTTTAATGCTGAGAGACTTCTATCATATCATAGAAGAAGCCATTCAGAGAATGCTCTCAGAAAGACAAAGGGTCTACGAAGAGATGCTTAAGCTGGAAGGTATAAGGGTCTATCCCTCAGAGGCAAACTTTATCTTTTTTAAAAGTCTTTATTTTTCTGGAGATGAGCTTTATAGGAGGCTTTTGCAGAAGGGAGTGCTCGTTAGGAACTTTTCTTATATGGTGGCAAACTGTCTTAGGGTAAGTATAGGAGAAAGAGAGGAAAACGATGCCTTTCTACAAGCCTTGCATGAGGTTCTTACTACCTATTGACAAATGATAACTATTTGCATATAATAAAAGAAAACAAGCAAAGGAGGCATGCTATGAGAAAGATTACCAGAGATGAAATCCTCAACATCTACGAGTATGAAAAGGTTCGTCCACAGAAGGTTCAAGAAATTATCCAACTAAAGAAAAACAGAAGGCTTTTTATAGAACCATGGGTGCATCTTGTTTTTGAAAACAGGGAAACGGTCTGGTTTCAAATTCAAGAAATGATAAGAGCGGAGAGGATGGTAAGAGAGGAAGAGATACAGCAGGAAATAGATGTATACAACGAGTTAATACCTGATAAAAATGAATTGTCCGTTACCATGTTTATAGAAATACCTGAAGCCAGTGAAAGGAAAAGACTTCTTCCACAGCTTGTAGGCATACATGACCATCTATATTTTCACATAGGCAATAAACATACAATAAGAGCTATTGCGGACGAAAGGAGCAAAGAAGACTACGAATACGGCAAAGCTGCAGTGGTGCATTTTCTAAAGGTTAGGTTTACACAAGAGCAGATAGAGGATTTCAAAAAAGAACCTGTAAGGGTTGAGATAAACCATCCCAATTATAGAGCTTTGACCCCTATGCCAGAAGAGGTAAAGCAAGAGCTAATAAAGGACCTTATTTCTGAGTAAAATATATATTTGATGATACATGTTTATGCCAACTACGGAGGCGTTTTCAAAAAGTTTGGAATTGACCAGTTTGGAGAGATAAGAAAAGAGTCTGTAGTTTGGCTTGATGTGGAAAAGCCAAGCGACGCAGAGATTGACTGGCTAAGAAGTGCGGTAGGTTTTCATATGCCTCCCAGAGAGGTCTTTGGAGATATTGAAATAAGCAGTAAATACAAGGAAGAGGGAGAAGCTATATACATGAACCTATCCTTTGTAATACAACAAAAGGAAGATATAAGCGTTGAGCCTGTGCTTTTTTTCATAAAGGGAAGATATATGGTAAGTATAAGATACAGGGACATACCAAGCATGTTAATTTTTATAAAAAGAATGGAACAGAATCCCATAAACTTTCAATTTCCAGAAGCCATATTCTCACAGATAGTAAATATTGAAGTAGATAGGCTTGGTGATAGGCTTGAGATATTGGGAAGACGCATAAGAAACCTAAGAAAGGAGGTCTTTGTGGAACAATCGGAAGAAGTAATAAGAGAGATATCTTACTATGATGAGCTTAACATCACCATAAGGGAGACCATAAACGAAAAACTTAGAATTTTGAGCCATTTTGTGAAAAGTCCAAAGATAAATGCCCAAACAAAGAGGGAGATAAAGATAGCCCTTGATGACCTGCATACGCTCCTTGACTACACGAGCTTTTATATGGATAAGCTGGATAGTATACAAAGCTCTCTCTTGGGACTTATATCCATAAAGCAAAGCGAAGGTGTGAAGATCTTTACAGTGCTTGCGACCATATTCCTGCCTGCAACGCTCATTGCAAGTATTTTTGGTATGAACTTTGAACATATGCCAGAGCTACATTGGAAATATGGCTACCCTTACTCTTTACTCCTTATGGTTGGTATAACTCTATCACTTATATACTGGGTAAAAAGGAAGGGTTGGCTATGAAGCTGAGCTATAAGAGAGAGGATATTATCCTAGGCTTTTTCGTTATATTTTCCATATCTTACCCTTTCATTACCGCACTCCTTATTTTCTTGGAAGATGTAAAAGACAAAAAGCACGAAACGGAGGAACTTAGGGCTTTTTATAGCTTTGTGCTTGGGCTTGAGGAATGCAAAAGGGAACGAGCGGAAGAGCTTACAGAACTTGTTTCAGAAAACCTTTTAAAGGATATGGGAGGTGTGGATGGACTCCTTAGGACCTGTGAATCCTACAGAAGGGCATATCAGGGTGCAAGGGCTGAAGAGAAGGTTATCAAAGAGGGTGAGCTCCTTGTGTCCTTAATAAGGAAAGAAAAGGGAATGACCCAAAGACTGGTTTCTGTAAGGGTCTATTATGAAAAGGGAGATGAGAGCATAAAGATAAAAAGGCTTGAATATGAGAAAGGGAGTTGACATAGGGGGTAGCTTTATAAAGGTTTACTGGGAGGATGGTAGAAGGGAAAAGCATTACATAAGGGACATATCCAAAGATGGGAAACTTTTTTTACAAAGGATAAGGGAGATAGTCTTTGAGGGATATCCTTCCTCTGTGGGAGTTGCGGTTGCAGGCTTTACTTCTTTAGAGGGCGTGGTTTATAAATCTCCTAACATACCAGCCCTTGACGGGGTAAACCTTAAGGAGGTTCTTGAAGGAATTAATGTGAAGGTGGTTAACGATGTTTCTGCGGGGGCTTTTGGAGAGTGGTTTTATGACCATAGGGAAAGCAGGGTTTTGCTATTTGTTGCGGTAGGCACTGGGCTTGGTGCTGGGCTTGTGGTTAATGGAAAGCCTTTTCTGGGAGCGTGCGGAAGTGCTCTTGAGCTGGGGCATCATACTATACTTCTTGGAGGAGAAAGGTGTAGTTGTGGAAGGTTAGGGTGCTGGGAGGCTTACTGCTCCTCTTATGGTCTTGAGAGGCTATATAGAAACCTCGCAGGAGAGGATCTCAAGGACTACCAGATAATTCAGAGGGCAAAGGAGAGAGAGACCTATGCTTTGGAGGCGGTGGCAAGTTTCAGGAGGTTTCTTCTTGTGGGTCTTATGAACGCAGTTCACATACTAAACCCAGATAGGGTGGTGCTTGGTGGTGGTCTCATTGATGCCATGAAGGACCTACTTGGCAACCTTGAGACAGACCTAAAAGACCTCTGTGAAAGCCTACCTGCCAAGTGTTTCAGTCTCCATTTTTCTTCCTGTGCGGAGTATTGTATGGCACGCGGAGCTTTAGCTCTTGCACTTGTGGACGATATTTAATCTTATGGAGATTAGAAGAATAGAAGGCATTTTTCTGCAGCAGGCTATTGAGCAGTCAAAACCTTCTCAAGCACAGAAGACTGGAGAAGAGTTCAGAATAAAAGTCCTGTCAAGTGTTCCAGATGTTTTTCTTGAGCTTTCCTCTGGAGGTGGTAGCACTATAAGGGCAGAAGTTTCTTCTTCTAAGGGCAATCTTTTAACTCTACTTCTCAGAGATGGCTTTGAACTAAAGGCTGAAAACAGGTCTTCTATTAGGTTTTTCCCTGGCGATATTCTTGAGTTTAAGATTGAAGAAGGATTACCTCTCACCTTTAAGATAATGGGCCTATATAGAAAAGGCTATGACGGGAACATTTTAAACCTCCTGCTTGAAGGAGGAGAAAAGTTTTATGTGCCCATCAATCCAGAGAAGTTCATAGAAGATTTGGATAATTCTGGAATCTTTTATGAAAGAAAGTTGGTTGAATTAATTCTCGGAAAGCTAAAGCCAGATGAGGTCATTAAAGATAAGAAAGCACAGCTTATCCAGTCTTTGCTCGTGTATGCGGAGGAGCTTTCATCTTTACTTGGCATGGGGTATGAAAGGAATATTGAAGGAATAAGGAAACTTCTTGAGGTTTTAAGATTAAAGACTGAAGAGTTTAATATGGTCTCATCTTCCTTCAAGACCTTGCTCTTTGAAAACCTTGACCATGAGGAATACATGAAGTTGGTGAGATTCTTTGAGTCTGTTGGAGAGGAAAATCTACTTAAGGCTATGGAAAAAAAGGATATCCCTACTTTGCTTAAGGCTCTCTGGAATCTAACAGAAAGAGGAGTCCTTGTGGAATACAGAGGGGTCTTTGAAAGGCTAAAAGACTCCAAGGAGCCTATGGTAAGAGATTTCTTTAAGCTGGTGTTAGAAGCCTCAGAAAAGGATGTAAGAAGTGTCTACAGAAGTTTTCAAGAGTATATGGAGAAGGGTAGTAGTCTTTTGGAGTTCTACAACAGCAAAGGTGAGCACGTGCAGAATCTGCTAAGCAGGCTGGAGTTTATAGAGCATCTGCAGTGGCTTTTAGCTAAACAGGGAGATGCCTATTACATACCCATATACTACCAAGGTGGCAAGGGTGGGCTTATGTTTAAAAGCGGGAAGGAATATTCTGTGCTGTTTAAACTAGATTATACAGAAGGTTTCGTTGCTGGTCTTTTGAAGATGCCCAAGTCTAAGGAGCTTTTGGATGTTTTACTGTTTACGGATACAGAAAGCATAGCAGAAAAGATCAGGTCTGGGAAGGAGCTACTTCAAAGAATGCTTTTAGAAGAGAAAATAAAGCTCAGGAGCTTTTCTGTAAGCGTATCAACGAAAGAAAGTGTAGCAGAGACCATAAGGTCAAACTACGGAGAGGGTTTTCTCTTGTTGGTGTAGCCATGGAAAAGAAAAAGGCGATAGCTCTTAGGTATGACCAAGGAAGGGACAAAGCTCCAGTAGTTGTAGCAAAGGGCGCTGGCGAGCTTGCGGAGAAGATAATAGAAACTGCAAAAAAACACGGCGTTCCAGTTCTTGAGGACAAAGCTCTAATATCCGCATTAATGAAGGTGGAAATATACGAAGAGATACCTCCAGAGCTCTATAGGGCTGTGGCAAAGGTGCTCGTTTTTATAAAAGCTGTAAAGAGTTCAAGCTAAGTTCATATAAGCCCTGCGGGCAAGGGCTATTTGATACTTCAGAAGACTTGAAAGCCTATGGACCTCTTCTGCAGTGCTTAGCAGTATATAGTAATCGCTCTTTCTCTGAGCTTCCTCCAGAGAGCTAAGTATCGAACTTAACTTTTGTATGGGGTCTACTTCCAATAAACCATGTAGAAATATGGGACAGGATTCCTCCACCGCAGGAAGTATAAACCCCATCCAAGACAAGGCTTCAAGTATGAGATTAACCGCATAATCCTCTCTTAGCTCCTCTGGGGAGCTCAATAGTTCACCTATCATGTCAAGAAGCTCAACGTTATAATAGAGAATATCAAAGGCGGTGTTTACGCTAAGTCTTGCCTTTTGAGTGCCAGAAATGAGTAGGAGGTTTACCAACTTTTCCTGAAGTAAAAGAAGCTCCTCAACCCTTTCTAATAAGTCCCTCATAGTATGTATTTGGAAAGCTCCACATCCTTTACTATACCCTCGAGCTTTGCCCTTACAAACCTTGCATCTATTATTATCCTTTGACTTGCAAGCTCCGGTGCGTTAAAGGATATGTCCTCAAGTAGCTTCTCCATTACCGTATGAAGCCTTCTTGCACCTATGTTTTCCGTGCGATTGTTGGCTTCCTCCGCAATGCGTGCTATCTCCTCGAGGGCATCATCAGTAAACTCAAGCTCAACTCCTTCTGTTTTGAGAAGCTCTGTATACTGCACCGTAAGTGCATTTTTTGGCTCTTTTAGTATTCTCACAAAGTCCTCTCTTGTGAGAGGGTTCAGCTCAACCCTTATGGGAAACCTTCCCTGAAGTTCTGGCATAAGGTCTGAAGGCTTGGCTATATGAAAGGCACCCGCTGCAATAAAGAGTATGTGGTCTGTTCTCACAGGCCCATACTTGGTCTTTACCACCGTTCCCTCCACTATGGGTAAGAGGTCTCTTTGAACTCCTTCTCGTGATACTCCGGGACCTGCTCCTGGAGTTTTTACCGCAATTTTGTCTATCTCATCTATAAAGATTATTCCAAAGTTCTCCGCCCTGCTTATGGCTTCCCTTGCTACCTCCTCTTGGTCTATGAGCTTCTCCGCCTCCTCTGATTCAAAGACCTGGAGTGCTTCTTTTACTTTGAGCTTTCTCCTCTTCCTACCACCGCCGAGGCCACCGAGCATGTTTCTGAGCTGTTCTTCAAGCTCCTCAAGACCCGGAGGTCCAGCTATGCCTATCACCGGCACAAACTTTTCTTGAACCTCAACCTCTATAACTCTGTCTTCCAACTCTCCTTTCTTTAGCTTTTCTCTCATTTCCTCTCTTTTACCTGCATCCTGAGGGCTTCTTATTCCAAAGCTCAGCTGTTGAGGGACAAGGTAGTCAAGAAGCCTCTCTTCCGCAAGCCTCTTTGCTCTTTCTCTCACCTCTTGCATCTTTTCCTGCTTTACCATCTGGTAAGAAACCTCAACGAGCTCTCTAACCATAGACTCCACGTCCCTTCCCACATAACCTATCTCCGTATACTTTGTGGCTTCCACCTTGACAAAGGGAGCTTTTATAAGCTGGGCTATTCTGCGTGCTATTTCTGTCTTTCCCACTCCTGTGGGACCAATCATAAGGAGGTTCTTGGGTGCCACCTCGTCCCTTATATGCTCTGGCAACTTCTGTCTTCTCCACCTGTTTCTTAGGGCTATGGCAACTGCCTTTTTGGCACTTTCCTGACCCACTATATATCTGTCAAGCTCCTCTACTATTCTCTTAGGCGTAAGCTCTTCAAGAAGGTTAGAAAGGTATTTCGTCATCGTCCGCCTTCTCCCATTCTAAGGTTTCTATTTCAACATTCTTAACAAGGTGATCAAGAAAGCTATCAAGGTCTTCTGGAAAGGCTTCAGCCTTAAAGCTAAGGGGAAAAACCCTTTCCACAACCTGTATGGGTGGATTGCCTACACCGAGTGCTGGCTCAATAACCTTGGGTATGCGTCTTGAAGCCTCAAGACATGCCATTTTATATGCCTCAGAAAGTGCGGTTTCTATATCTGAAAACCTCGCTACCTCATCTCCATACTCATAAAGCACTATATCGTAGGCACTTTCCTTAAAGGCTTCCCAGTCAAGAACTTCTACCACATACTCTCTACCTTCCCACTCCCTTGTCCTTATACAGCTTTTGTCCTTTAGCTTAAAGGATATTATGTAAGAATCCACAAGATACCTGTCCGCATAGACATCAGGGAAAAAGTAAAATTCCATAGTGTTTATAATATAACATTGGTGCGTATATTTTCCAGCTCTGAAAGAGAAACTCTTAAGCTCGGAGAATTGATAGGAAAAAGCCTAAAGGGTTCGGAGGTTATCTGTCTTATTGGTCCTCTTGGTGCAGGCAAAACTACTCTGGTAAGGGGTATAGCGGAAGGTATGGGTCTACTTCAAGGCTACCAGGTGCGTAGCCCTACCTTTACTTTGATAAACGAATATCCTACAAGAAAGGGAATCCTAATGCATGCAGACCTATACAGGGTAAAAGACCTTGACCTTGAGGAGTTTGTTGGCAAAGGTGTCCTCGTGGTAGAGTGGGGAGAGGGTCTAAGTATATGCACATGCACTGTAAGAATAGATATAACAGAAGAAGGTAGGGTTTTTGAGTTTTTGGGCTGTGAAGAGCTCCTTAAAGCCCTTTCATATGACAAAGTCTATTGAGATGTTTTAGTTCAAACCTTCCAGCCTTATATCTTAGCTGTGTTATACCAGTGTTATCCATATGTATGTTCCAAAGGTTCTCAAGCCCAAGCCCAAGAGAAAGACACACAATAGCATGAAGAGTTCCACCATGTGCAACGATTAGAATGCTTGTGTGCCTTTCTTGAAGTATATCCCTCAGAAAACTCTCCACCCTGTTTTTGAAGCTTTCCATATCCTCTTGAGTAGGCAGTGGATTTTTAACAGGATTGGAAAGCCAAGCCCTAAGAAGCTCACCTTCCTCTTCCATAAGCCTCCAAAAGTGCCTACCTTCGTATTCTCCAAAGGACATCTCCCTTATACGCTCATCCACTATAACCTCAAGACCAAGCACGTCCGCAACTGTAAGTGCGGTCTTATAGGCTCTTCTTTGAGGAGAGGAGTATATTATCTCTATGCCTTTATCTGAAAGCTCCTGAGCCACAAGCCTTGCCTGAACAAAGCCCAGAGGAGTTAGGTCACTGTCTAACCTTCCTTGAAATATACCCTTTTCGTTATATTCGCTTTGTGCGTGACGCAGGAGATATAGGTTTTTGACCACAGCCTAATTATTATAACTAAAGCACTATTCTAATAACACAGCCCGCATTACCTTTTACACTTCTATCTACTTCTATATAGTTTTCCGTAAGAAGCCTATTCCCTTCTATTATGGTTGCCCTTAAGCTCTTTCCTCCGTGAGTTTCGTAGAAATTTTGCCTATTTTCCCTGTCTAATTCCTTTAAGACCTTTACCCTTTGCTCCTTTGCAGAAGAGGATACCTTTCCTTGCATTTTGCTTGCTTTGGTAAAGGGTCTATCTGAGTAGGGAAAAACATGCATATAGGCTATGGGTAGTTCCTTTAAAAGTTTGTAGGTCTGCTCAAAGTCCTCTTCTGTTTCTGTAGGAAAGCCCACTATAATGTCTGTGCCTATGGCGGATATGGGTCTTTTGCTTATTATCTTATCCACAATCCTTACATAATCGCTCACCGTGTATTCTCTCTCCATAAGCTTTAAGATTCTGTCAGACCCGCTTTGAAGTGAAATATGAAAGTGAGGTGCTATCTTTTCCTCTGAAGTTATAAGCTCTAAGAGTTCTCCGTCTATCTCGGAAGGGTGCATGGAAGACAACCTTATAAGTTCAATGTCCTTGACTTCTATAAGCCCTCTGAGAAGCTCATAAAGGCTTGTTCCCATGTCCCAGCCATACTGAGTTAGCTGTGTGCCTGTTAGGACAACTTCTTGGAAGCCTTTTTGTGCCAAGAGTTCCACCTCTTTTATAACCTTCTCGGGTGGAACGCTTCTTACCTTTCCTCTCGCATAGGGTATTACACAAAAAGTGCAAAAGCGATTACAACCCTCTTGGACCTTTATGAAGGGTCTTGCCTTTTCAAAAAAGGTTATAAGGTCAAAGCTCTCAAGTCTTGACTGACGGAAGATGTTATCTACAAAGATATTCTCTCCCTTATCCTGCAAAAACTCCTCAATCAGCTCAACTATCCTGTGCTTGTGAGAGTTTCCCACTACCATATCCACGTCCTGCATACTTGATAATGCCTGTGGGTTTACCTGTGCGTAGCACCCTGTGGCTACCACTAAGGCTTTTGGATTTTTTCTCTTTGCTCTATGTATTGCTTGACGAGAGGACCTATCCGCCTCTGAGGTAACGGTGCATGTGTTTATTATGTAAACGTCCGCTTGTTCTTGGTCGTTTAAAACCTCGTAGCCTTTTGACTTAAAGTAGTTTGCCATAAGCTCTGTATCAAAGGCGTTGCTCCTGCACCCGAGGGTTATAAGAGAAACTTTCATAGGTTTTAAATTTAAACCTTGACAAGAGGAAAAAAGTAAGTATATATATACTATCATATGAAGGAGGTTTTGAATGTTTACCATAACCGAGTATCTGATAGAAGAACACAGAGAGTGTGATGACCTGTATGCAAGAGTGGAGGAGCTTGTGAACTCTGGAAGTTGGGAAGAGGCGAGAAAGGCTTTTGAAGCTTTCAAAGACGAGACTCTCAGACACTTTCAAAAAGAAGAGGAGGTGCTATTTCCTGAGTTTGAGGGAAGGACAGGTATAGTCATGGGTCCTACGCAGGTTATGAGGATGGAGCATGCTCAGGCGAGAGAGCTTATACAGAGGATGGAACAGGCTCTTGAAAAAAGGGACAGGAAGACTTTTCTCTCCACTGGAGAAACCTTTATGATACTTATACAACAGCACAATATGAAAGAAGAGCAGATACTCTATCCCATGTGTGACCAGCATCTTGATGCACCAGAGGTTGTGCAAAAGATGGAAACACTATGAGCTTTCCCAAAGGGTTATCCCTATCTCAGGCTCCACCCTTCACTGTTGTTTCAGGCTTTTTTATAACAGCTTGTCTTTTGTGGTTTTTGGGTTCCTTGCTTGAAATCTATGCCCTTCTAACAAACAGATTAAGCATACCTTTACTTACGCATATAACTACAGTTGGCTTTGCCCTTTTTACCATGTTTGGAGCCCTTTTTCAGATGCTTCCTGTTGTGGCAGGTGCGGTAATGCAAAAGCCAAAACAAAAGGCTTTTATCTCTTGGCTTCTTTTATTGCCGGGCTATCTATTGCTGTTATTTGGTTTTTATTTAAGTAGCTTTTCTACGCTTCTTGCTGGAGCATCACTCCTCTTTACTGGGATAGCTTACACAAGCCTTCTTATGCTTAATAGGCTTATGAGGATAAAAAGCTATACTCCTACCTCGCAAGGCATAAAGTTTGCACTTTTGTTTGTGCTTATAGGAGGGTTTTCTGGCTTTCTTACTGCACTTTCTTATGGTGGCTATATAGACAACACAGAAGCCTTTCTGAAAGTGCACCGCCTATCTATGCTCTTTGGATGGATATTCCTTCTCATAGCAAGCGTTTCTTTTCAGGTTGTAGAAATGTTCTTTGTTACAAAAGCCTATCCAAGGCTTTACGCTATGAATTTTCCATACCTTTTGACTTTTGCCTTCATCTTTTCTCTTTTTGAGTTTAAACTATCAAACCTTCCACTTTCCCTGCTTGTGTTTTTTCAAGCCCTTATTACATTCCATAGACTTTTTACAAGAAAAAGAAAAATTGCGGACAAAAGCCTCTACTTCTGGTATCTTTCCCATATCCATCTTTCAATAGCTGTTATTTTTCTGGTTTTTGATGGCTTTAATTATCGTTTCCTTTTTGCCTTCTTCCTTTTCTTTTCAACTCTTATAACAGGCATGATGCTTAGGATTATTCCCTTTCTTGTGTGGTTTCACCTTAGCAATGAAGGCTCATTAAAGGTTCCTCTTATGTCTGAAGTCATAGACCAGAAGCTAATAAATCTCTGCCTTTTGCTTAGTTTTGCACTATCTTTAAGCGTATATCTCTTGCCTATTATTGGACCTGCCCTTATACCTGCCTTCATGCATTTAGCTCTTAGCTTTCTTCTTTATTACTCAGTAATTAAGGGTTCGTTTCTTTACTTTAGGCTAAGCCCTCTTTATAATCCTTCTAAATGAAAGTTTTTGTTTCCGGTGGTGGCACAGGTGGACACTTCTTCCCTGCACTGGCACTCATAGAGTGCCTTCTTGAGGAGAAGATAGATACTGTTTTTGTAGGTTCAGAAAGGGGTATAGAAAAAAGGCTCAGCGACAAGTTGCCCGTCCAAAGCCACTTTGTGCAGGCTTATCCTTTTATGGGTAGAGGTATAAAGGAGAAACTCATTTCTGTGTTTAAAAACCTCAAGGGAGCTCTGCAAGTAGCCAAGCTATTAGAAAGAGGAGACAAGGCGATAATCTTTGGAGGATACGCAAGCCTTCCTCTTGGTTTAGCCTGCCCTCTGAAGGGAGCTCCTTTATACCTTCATGAGCAAAACTCAGTGCCAAGCAAGACCAACAGGCTACTGTGGAGGTTTGCAAAAAGGGTCTTTATAACCTTCGAATACACAAAAAGATACTTTCCAAAGGAAAAGACTGTTAAGACTGGTCTGCCTGTTAGGAAATCCTTGCTGGAGGGTCTTAGTTTAAGCAAAGAAGAAGCCATTAAAAGCTTAGGTCTGGAGGACAGGACTACGCTCCTTGTGGTGGGAGGCAGTCAGGGTGCAAGTTTCTTAAACCAGATAGCCCCCGAGGTCTTTCAAAAAACAGGTTGGCAGGGCATACACATAACTGGAGAAAGAGATTACGAAAAGTTAGAGGGATTTTATAAGCAAAAAGGACTAAAAGTTTTAGTCTTGTCCTTTAGCCATGATATGCATATCCTATACAGAGCGAGCACTGTTGCCCTTAGCAGAGCGGGTGCAAGCACCATAACGGAGCTTTCTCTTTTTGGTGTGCCTTCAGTTTTTGTTCCTTTTCCTCATGCGGTTGGAGACCACCAGTATTACAATGCCAAGGAGATAGAAGACCTCGGAGGTGGACTTGTCCTAAGACAAGAGGAAGTAAGCGTAGAAAGGCTACTTGAAGAGCTAGTGCGTATACTCAAAGACCATGAGCTTTTCTCCAAAAACATAAAAGCCTTTGCCAATACACTTGCTTGTGAGGAGATAAAGAAGTATATTCTTTATGAGGAGGGAAAATGAAAAGGTTGTTTCTTTGCTTA
This sequence comes from Hydrogenobacter sp. T-2, assembly GCF_033971325.1. Classification (NCBI taxonomy): domain Bacteria; kingdom Pseudomonadati; phylum Aquificota; class Aquificia; order Aquificales; family Aquificaceae; genus Pampinifervens; species Pampinifervens diazotrophicum. The sequence goes on along the minus strand of NZ_CP117180.1, from coordinate 1,096,621 downwards.
ATACTCCTTTTTAGCATCTCTTTTGCCCTCACGCCAGAAGAAGAAAAACAGTTGCTAAAAGATGTTGCGGAGATAAAGGCAACCCTAAAGGTGTTCATGGAACAGACGGAAAAAAGGTTTGAACAAATAGACAAAAGGTTTGAGCAAGTAGACAAAAGGTTTGAGGAAGTTAATCACAAAATTGAGATGATTCTGGTCTTTATGGGTATTCTTGCTGGCACTTTTGCTACCATAACTGCGGTAACCATAGGCTTTGCCATATGGGACAGGAGAACCATGATAAGACCCTTTGAAGACAAGTTCAAAAAGGTAGAAGAAGAGCTCACAGAAAACAAGGCAAAGATGAAAGACTTCCTTGAAGCCTTAAGGAAACTGGCAAAAAGAGATGAGGAGCTTGCAAAATTCTTAAGGGAAAGAAATCTACTTTAAGGAGGGTATAAACATGGAAGTAAGAAAGGCGGTTTTGCCAGTAGCAGGCTGGGGGACAAGGTTTTTGCCAGCAACAAAAGCCATGCCAAAGGAGATGTTTCCTATAATTGATAAGCCTGTCATTCAGTTTATCGTGGAAGAGTGTTTGGAGGCAGGCATTGACAATATTATATTCGTCACAGGAAGACATAAAAGACCCATTGAACACCACTTTGATATAAACACAGACCTTGAAAAGCACTTGGAACAATGTGGAAAAACAGAGCTTTTGAAAAACATAATGGAGATAAGCAGGTTAATAAATCCCATATATATAAGACAAAAAGAGCAATTAGGACTTGGTCATGCGGTGCTTGTGGCAGAGCCTGTGGTGGGTTATGAGCCTTTCATAGTTTGTCTGGGAGACGTGATACTCAGAGATGAGGATAATGTGCTAAGAAAAATGATGGACGTATACAAGAGGTTTGGTAAAAGCGTGATAGCGGTCTTTGAAGTGGAGCAAAGGGAGGTCTCAAAATACGGCATTATAGACGGCAGGCATATTGAAAAGGACATATACATAATAGATGACCTTGTGGAAAAGCCAAAGCCTGAAGAAGCTCCTTCAAGACTTGCCATAGTAGGGAGGTATCTCTTTACTCCAAGGATATTTGAAAAACTTAAGATAACACCACCCGGTAAGGGAGGTGAGATACAGCTCACTGACGCCATCAGACTACTGCTTGAGGAAGAAGCGGTCTATGCCATAAAGGTTGACTCAAGGGTATACGACACGGGAACACCTATGGGATACATACAGACCATCCTTGAATTTGCATTGCAGAGGGAAGACCTAAGAGAAGGACTACTCAGATATATGAGAGACCTCACAATAGAGCCCACTGAGGTATAATTTATAACCATTATGTTGAGGCTATCCTTAGGACTTGCTATACTGTTTACCTACATAGTGATGATATGGGGAGGGGCGGTCAGGTCAACGGATTCTGGACTTGCCTGTCCTGATTGGCCCCTCTGCTATGGCAACTTTCAACTACCAAAGGAGACCTCCGCAAAGTTAGAAATGGGACACAGAACGGTCAGCGGGCTCGCAGGTATTTTTGTATTCCTTACCTTTTTCCTTTTGTGGTTCAAATACAAGACCGCTCCAAAATCTGCAAAGATAGCATCTCTTGTTGCCTTACTCTTTACCATATCCGCTGCACTTACTGGGATGAAGATGATAAGGTTAGAAGCTCCAAACCTCAAATATGTGTCTCATATGCTTCTTGAGTCCTTCCACATATACGAGTCCATGATAATTCTTGGTGCTTTGGTTTTAACTTATAGATTTTTGCAAAGGGAGGAAAAGCCTTCTGGTGGTGTGCCTCTTTGGGCTTATGCCTTTGCCCTTACCACTATGATAACCGGTGTCCTTGTGCGATACACAGGTTCTGGTGAAGCCTGTGGTCATGAGTGGCCTACCTGTGCAGGAAAGCTAATACCAGACCTTACTAACTGGCAGGTCGCTCTCCAATTCGCCCACAGGAACATAGCCTATGTTACATGGCTTGCCTTTCTTTTGGCTATGGTATCTAACTTTAACAGGACAACACTTACCGCCTTTGTCTTTATAAACCTTCAGTTCCTGTTTGCTATCTCCATGGTGGTATCTGGCTTTTTCCTCCCACTTGTGTTTCTTGACACCGCTATGGGCTTTTTCCTTTTTGCTTGGCTTACATACAACCTTCAACTTAGCAAAACTCCAGAGCCAAGGGTAAAACCTGCATGGTAAGTAGGGCGGTGGTATACAGTAGTCTTATAAGGGATTACATAATCCTCACAAAGCCTGGCATAGTCTTGCTTGTTCTGATAACAACTCTTACTGGCATGTATTTTGCCAAAAGAGGCTTTCCAGACCCTTGGCTTGTCTTTTGGACACTTCTTGGGACTGGGCTTGCCTCTGCAGGTTCTGCAGTTCTCAATCAGTTTTTTGACAGGGACTTGGACGCCCTTATGAGCAGGACAAAGGACAGACCTCTGCCAAGCGGAAGCATACCATCTTTGAATGCCCTTGTCTTCGGTTTGTCTTTGCTTGTGCTTTCTGCAGTGGTGATGCTCCTTAAGGTAAACATGCTTGCAACTTTTTTTGTTTTCCTCGCTTCCTTCTTCTATGTGGTGATATATACCATTGCCTTAAAGAGAAAAAGTCCTTTGGCTACAGAAATAGGTGGTGTTTCAGGTGCTCTTCCTCCTGTGATAGGGTATGCGTCAGTGAGAGGAGAGGTAGGCTTTGAAGCTCTTATACTTTTTCTCATAATGTTCATGTGGCAACCACCCCACTTCTGGGTTTTGGCAATAAAGTATGCAGAGGACTACAAAAGAGCCGGAATTCCAACCCTTCCTGTATCAAAGGGAATAGAGCATACAAAGATAAAAACCCTCATATATACAGCAGGGCTTTTGCCACTGAGCCTATTGCCTTCAATCTACGGAATTGCAGGACACATATACTTTGTCTCCGCTCTCCTCTTAAGTGGTCTATACCTTCTTCTCACTCTCAAGTTTGTCCTTTCAAAAAAGCCCAACGGTATGTTTTTGTTTTTCTACTCAATCCTATATATAGCCCTTCTGTTTTCCGTAATGGTCTTTGACATGAGGAGATAGACCATGCACAGAAAATGGCTTTTGCTTTCTATTGTTTCTTTGGGTCTTGGTGGCTTGCTTGCCCTTGTGGCTGCAGTAGCAAGAACTCCTGCAATCTATAAGCTCGTTCCCCCAGGTTATTTTTACCACGCCATTATAGGACACGTAGACCTCGCCATAGTGGGTTTTTTCCTTACCTTCACCCTCCTTTTGTGGCAATTAACCTTTAAAGAAGAGTTAAAAACACCCTTTTACTTTTCTCTAACTGGCATTTTCTTTATAGCCCTTGTTTCCCTTCTGGGAGTTGGTAAGGGAGTATCTAACAACTACCTTCCCACCATAGACCATCCACTTTTCTGGCTTGGTGCTTTACTCTTTTTTGCCGGTTTTTGGCTCGGTGGTTTTGGACTTCTGACAAAGGCTGAAAAAGGTATATTCTCAGAAAACCCAAGAGAGCACTTAGCATCAATTTCTGTATTGCTTTCTATTTTTATGTTACTCGCCTTTCTTACCTCCATACCAAAGGTAGGCTCAAGAGAGGAGCTTTATCTTTTCTACGAAAGGCTCTATTGGGCACCAGGACATACCCATCAGTTTATAAACGGTGTAATGCTTCTATACGCTTGGTATTACTTGTTTGAGATAAAGGGTATAAGGCTTGAACTTGGAAGGCTTAGATATGTGAGCTTTTTGTTTCTTTCCTTTTGCTTTATGTATGTGTTTATTCCCATAGTTTTTGCAGATCCTGTTTCTGAAAGTGCAAGAAGACTTACAGACCTGGGATATGCGGTAGGGCTTGGTCTTCCCATATTCTTCCATATATACTTCTTGCTTAAAAACTATAAGATGGGCAAAGACCTATATTCCACAGCCTTTTTTATATCCCTTGTTCTCTACCTGCTTGGTGTATTTATTGCCTACGCTGGAGTTTTGCCTTCCCTTGTGTCTTATTTTATTAACCCATCAAGCGAATACATAGGCATGAAGTCAAACCTTAGCATTCCTGCCCATTATCATGGAGTAATAACCAGTCAGACTCTCGCCTTTATGACAATTGCATATTATCTTTTTAAGGAGCTGGGTTATACCCAAAGGCTCAGCAAAATATCCTTACCCCAAGTTTATCTATACGGCACTGGCATGGTGCTTTTTGTGTTGGGACTCTTTTTTGCAGGTTTAAGGAATGCACCAAGAAAAACCTATGGCACAGGCTTTACCGATGACCCATTAGTGCTTATGTCTTTGGGTCTAATGGGTATTGGCACACTTCTTGCAGTTGCAGGTGGTGTTATATTTGTTCTCTACTCTCTTAAAGTGTTATTTGGTAGAAGTTCTCCACAATAGGGTGTTTTGAATCTGTCTTTTCCGTGTCCCTTACAACCCTTATAGTTCTCATACCAGCGGACCTTGCACAGTCAAGCTCCTCCTCCAAGTCAGACAAAAACAAACACTCCTCCGGCTTTAGACCTATAAGCTCAGCAATTTTCAGATAAGACTCCTTCTCCTTTTTACTTCCCACAGAAGTGTCAAAAAAGCCATCAAAAAGATAGGTAAGGTCTCCGTAGTCTGTGTTTCCAAAAAAGAGCTTTTGAGCCTTTACAGAACCAGAAGAGTAAACATAGAGCCTATAGCCTTGCTCCTTCCACTCTTTGAGTTTTTTATAAGCATCTTCGTATATGTGTCCTTTTAACTCTCCTGACTTAAACCCCTCTTCCCATATATGCCCTTGAAGTTCTTTGAGAAGTGGTTCTTTTAGGTCTTTATCTATCCATTCTTCAAAGGTCTTTACCGCAGTGTCAAGGTCTATGCTTCTTTGGAGTTTTTCCTCAAGTCCTCTTATTAGCTCCTTGACCTTATCCTCTTGCCAATAAGCCTCAAGAAAACTTCTAAGCCTTATCTCTGAGTAGGGAAACATAACCTCTTTTACATAGGATATGGATGAGGTTGTTCCTTCTATATCCGTTATAATTGCCCTTATCATCTTAGCTTCAAGATTTGGTCGTGGCTTGGTATTTTTTTGGATATATCAGAGCCTGTGAAGTTTGCCACCCAACCGTCAGGTATGGAGAAAAACCTAATAGCCTTAAAGAACGGCTCTGTTCCCATATCAAACCAGTGCTTTGTGTTTGCAGGCACGCTTATGAAATCACCCTTCTCACACAAGACCACGTAGACTTTATCCTCAGGGTGCAGGTAAAAGGTTCCACAGCCATCCACGAAAAACCTCACTTCAAAGTCTGAGTGCGTATGCTCTGAAAGAAACATATTTCTTAGCTCTTCCTTTTTTGGATGCTCTGGTGTTAGGCTTACCACATCAATGGACTTAAAGTCAAACTCCTTCACTATCCTGTCCACATCCTCCTTGTAGGCTTCAAGCACCTCTTCTTGACCTGCAGACCAGGGAAGCTCTGCCTTCGCCTCCCACCTTTCAAAGCGTATTCCAATGGACGCAAGCCTCTGAGATATCTTTTCGTAGTCCCTTTCAACTTCCAAAAGCCTTCCTTCCTCGTCATAAACCACAAGCAAGCTCATTTCGGACCTCCTAAGTTTATTATAGCCTAAACTCAAAAGTGTCTTTTGTCCTCATCTAAATTGTTAGTTTAAAATGCACTTCCTCCGCAATATTCATCTGCACCATCTTTCTATTTATGTGGATTTTGTTTTTAAGAAACACTCTGGCAATAACCGTATCATGAGGACTTTCTTCGCTATTACTCACAAACTTCAAAAACACCTCTTTACCCTTTACATAACGGTTCAAATATTCTAAAGCAGAATTCTTATCCTTAATTCTCACACCAGCCAATTTTACTTTAATGCCAGTAGAAAGTAAAAGGGTATCTTCTGAAAGCACTTTTATAACTTTGTATAATCTATCTCCGTTAAACTTAAACTTCTTTTCCTCAATCAATGGCTTAGCATCTTTTACCTTTGGCTCATAATTGACCTCTTCTACCTTATAGTCCTGAACTTCTCTTTTTATAACCTCAAGCCCAAACAAACCTAATTTCTCTCTCACCAATTTAATGTAGTCTTCCTTTATCTCGTAGCCTATGGCTTTTCTACCAAGCTCTAAGGCTACTTTAAGGGTTGTCCCACTGCCTGCAAAAGGGTCAAGCACCGTGTCTCCTACAAAGGAAAACATCTTTATTAACCTTCTTGGAAGCTCTTCTGGAAAAACCGCCTCGTGGTTAATTTGTTTTGCACCTGCGAATTTCCAATGACCAGAGAAATATTCCTTCCATTCTTCCTTTGTCAATTTTGAAGCCTCTTTAACGCTTTTTTCAACCTTGCGTTTACCTTCTTTTTTAAAAATTAGTATAAACTCATAGTCTATTTCTACAACACCATTCGGCGGATATGGAAAACTACCCATTATGTTTGCTCCACCTGTGGTATTCATAGTTGTCTTTTTCTGCCATATTATAGCACCCATATAGTCAAAGCCTATTTCTTCACACATGCATATTATCTCCGCATGGATAGGTATAACTTTATACGCTCCATATACTATGCTACGGGCAAACTGGTCTCCTATGTTTATGCAAAGTTTAGTTCCTCCTTTTAGAACCCTGTAGCATTCTTTAAAGACCGCGTATAGGCTTTTTAAATACTCGTGCAGGCTCTGTCCATATCCTATTTGACCTTCAACTCCATAGTCTTTAATGTGCCAATAGGGTGGAGAGGTAATGACAAGGTCTATGCTATCGTCCCTTAACTCCTTCATGCTTCTTGCATCCGCAATATAAAGCCTCGCCTTCATGCCAAAGGCATTAGCCTGAGCTCACACTCAAAAAGGAACTCAAAAGCCTCAAGCCTTATATAAGCCTCCCTTATGCTTTTACCCCATGTGTATAAGCCATGAGACCTAAGGAGAAAGCCGTAAACCTTTTCTTCTCTCAGCTTTTTCTCAATTCTCTTAGATAACTCCTCCATGTCTTGGGAGTTTTCAAGGACAGGCACGCTTATACTCGTTTCGTGGGTTTTTATACCCTCAAAGGCTTTCAGAAGCTCATACCCTTCAAGCCTTATGTCTTCTTGTGCCATTCTTGATATTAACGTGGAGTTTATAGAATGCACATGCAAGACGGACTTTACCTCTGGAAAAACCCTATAGACTAAGAGATGAAGCTCTGTTTCTGCAGAAGGCTTTTTTGAGCCTTCCAATACCTCTCCCTTTAGATTAACCACCACAAAGTCTTCTCTTGTAAGATGCCCCTTATGGCTTCCTGAAGCGGTAATAAGCACCCTCTCATCTTCAAGCCTCACAGAAAGGTTTCCACCACTTGCAGGTAGCCAACCCCTTGAATGCAAAAGCCTTCCTATCTCTATAAGCTCGGAAATCTCCCTATGCATTGGAACTTATAATTTTAGCACTCTAATTGAAAATCCTCACTATCCTATAGTATGTGTCCCTCTGAGCAGGGATAAAGCCTGCGGACTTTATGGCTTGAACCATGTCCTCTACCTTCGGTATACTTACCTTGTAGGAAGTAGAAGAAATGACATTCTCCTCTATCATCACACTGCCAAGGTCGTTGGCACCAAAGTACAGTCCCACAGTTCCCACCTGCATGGTCTGAGTTACGTGAGAGCTTTGTATATTCTTGAAGTTGTCAAGGTATATCCTTGATATGGCAAGCACCTTGAGATAGTAGGTAGAAGAGGCTTCCTCCACCTTGTCCAATAGGGTATTACCCTTTTTAAAAGTCCAAGGTATAAAGGCGGTAAAGCCACCTGTTTCATCTTGTATCCTTCTTATCCTCTCCAAGTGCTCCACTATATGCTCTGGCTTTTCCACATGACCAAACATCATAGTGGCGGTAGAGGTCATACCAAGCTCATGGGCGGTCCTGTGCACGAGCTCCCACTCCTCTACACTGCACTTGCCTGGGCTTAGAAAACTTCTTACTTCCTTAGACAAAATCTCCGCACCACCACCGGGCAGAGAGTCAAGACCTGCATCCTTGAGCCTTTTTAAGACTTCCCTTACGCTTAGCCTTTCTATCTTTGCCAGATAGACTATCTCAGGAGCGGAAAAGGAATGAACTTGAACTTGTGGAAACCTCTCCTTTATGGAGCTTATGAGGTCTTCGTAATATTCTATTGGCAGGTCTGGGTTTAGACCACCTTGCATAAGGAGAGTAGTTCCACCCCAATCCACCAGCTCTTGCACCTTCTTGAGGATTTCCCCCTTTGAGAGCACATAACCCTCTGGCGAGCCTACCTTTCTCTGAAAGGCACAAAACTTGCACCCAGCAACACACACATTGGTGTAGTTGACATTTCTGTCTATTACAAAGGTGGCTATGTTCTCAGGATGATGTCTTTTCCTTATCTCGTTGGCAAGAAAGCCAAGAGTGGATAGATCTTCCTCAAAGAGCCTAAGGGCTTCCTCTGGGCTTATCCTTTCGCCTTCAAGGACTTTATCGTAAATCTCTGTTTGCGTCTTCATGCCATAGAATTTATCTCAAGCACCAAACTTGGCAAGCCTTAGAGAGTGTGCCAACATGAGATTTATGAGCTTTTCTGCGGGAAAAATGCCAAGCTCACCCTTCAAACACTCCCTTTCTGTAAACCTTTCTGAAGTTCCACCCAGCACGTAGGGAGAATGCAAAAGCACTGGCACAGGATGCCAAGAGTGTCCTCTTAGCATGGAGGGAGTGGAGTGGTCTCCTGTTATAACAAACACATCTGGTTTTAACTCCAAAAGCTCTGGCAGATGTTTGTCAAACTCCTCTATCACCCTTATCTTGCCTTCATAGTTGCCATCCTCACCGTAAGAGTCCGTTTTCTTTATATGCAGGAAGAAAAAGTCATAGTCCTGCCAGACATCTTTGAGAGCCATTATCTGGTCTTGTATGGACTGACCCTCAAAGTCTATGAGTTCCATACCCACAAGGCTTGCAAGACCCCTATACATGGGATAGACCGCAATAGCACAGGCTTTTAGACCAAACCTCTCTTCAAAACTTTCCATCTTTGGCTTTTGAGAAAAACCCCTCAAAAGCATATAGTTAGCCTTTGGCTCATCTGCGAGCACTTCTTCTATTTTTTCCAAAAGTTTTCTCAAGACATGAGCCACCTTTTCTGACGCTTCATTTAAGCCTTTCGGCTCTATGGGCTCAAGTCCTTCCTTTTGTGGGTCTGTGTCCCTTATACGGTCGCTACCCTCTGGAAGAGCCTCTGGAAACCTCAAGAGCAAGGCAACTCTGTGCTCCATACCCGGAGCAAAAAACACCCTTACACCATCCACTTCCCTTATCGCCTCTGAGAGCTTCTTAGTTATCCTTCTGTTCTCCTCCGTAGGAATCCTTCCTGCCCTCCTATCCTTTACTATTAACCTACCATTTACCCTCTCCACCGTGGCGTAGTTTCCTCTTATGGCTATGTCTGTATCCCTTACCTCAAGCCCAAGTCCAAGAGCCTCCAATATACCCCTACCTATTTGATACTCCAAGGGATTGTAGCCAAAAATACCCAGATGACCAGGACCACTACCGGGTGTTATGCCATAGTCCACAGGAATATGCATGCCAAGGGCAGACCTTTTGGCTAAGCTGTCAAGGTTTGGAGTGTTGGCAAGCTCAAGCTCCGTCTTTGTATCCTTCACAGGTAGCCCACCAAGACCATCAAGGACCACCATAAGTATCTTTGTGCTGTTCTTTATGAGCAAGTCCTTCAGCATAAGTTAAGATTTTACCAGCTTATGGTCCTATCTGTCTTAGGAAAGGAGGTATTTCTTCACTTTTGAGCCATCCGCACTCCTCAAGCCCTCTTTCTACAGCTTCCTGTGATTTCTTTGTCCTCTCCATAAGCAGTTTCACAAAGTCCTGCCTTCTACCCTTATACTCCTCTATCTCCTCATAGCTAACTTCAGGAAAACGGGAAACTATCCTATCCTTTACTATGTTCCACGCAGCAAGGTTAGAGTATAGGTTAAACTCCTTGTTTCTAACCGTTTCCTTTACCGTGAGGGATTTTAGAAACTCAAACCTTTCTGGCTTTATGGTTAGGATGGCTTCCGCCATAAGCGGGTCAACGGTGTAGAATATTCCAAAGAGCTTACCCAGTATTCTCCTTTGAGTTCTTATGACCTGGTCAAGAATGCTCTGGACTTCTGGCTCTACCTTGTCGTATATCAGCTCAAAGTAGTTTAGCTCCTCTAATTCAAGACCGCCCAGATATCTTATAAAGTTGGCAAGCTCATGGTAGCTAACATTTGCTTCCTCTTTCCCTTCTTCCTCCAACTCCTTTTCAGTTTCTCCATAGTCTAAGACCACATCCGTGTGGACGGGAGGTATTATGTGGTAGGTTTCAGATTCCCAGCCAGCCTTTCTTAGTATCTGCTCCGCACCATCCTCAGGGAGGTTATACTTTTGCATTAGAAGTCTTTTTAACCCATCTCTATCTTTCTTGTATTTATCAAGCTCCTCATCGGGTATGTCCACCTCCACGTAAACGAGCTTTTCCTTCCCATCTTGGAAAATCACCACGTTCTTTCTTCCCTTTATATGTCTTTTTATAAACTTCCAGTCCTCGTCGGTCATTATGGGTTCAGGATGCCACTGCTTTGACATCTCTTCCTCAAGTTCAAGGTATGGGACTGTTTCATACCATGTTGCCTTGCTTAGCTTTGATTCTATTACCTCCTCACTTTCACCAGTCTTTTTCCTTGCGTATTCTACGAATTCCCTTCTCTTGAACTTAAACCTTTCTATCTCATCAAGGGTAAGCTCTGGGAAGAGAACCTTTAGCTTGTATTTTATAAAGTCCCAGTTTCCAAAGAGGTTTTGAGGTTCAATAGCTTCATATCCGTATGGGTTTGTCCGGAGAAAATCAAAGTAATAACCCACAAATTTCCTTACCCTTGGGTCTGTGAGGGCAAGGGTCTTTATAAAATCTGGGTCGTAGAACTCAATTATACTTAAGAGCCTAGCTATGTTAACCTTTTTTATGTTGTGCAGGTGGCAAAGCTCTACCGCATACCTTTTGGGCATATTGTCCACACCGCAGTATTCGTTGAGAACCTCCATCTCAGAGCGTAAAAGGCTTCTAAAGAAGGCAAGTTTTTCTCTGACCGCGAGGCTTTCTTTGTTAAGCATTAGCTCTATCATCTTTCCCACCTCCTTACTTTTAAGTATAGTCTTTATATAATTTCAGTCAATAAAACCTTTTTATGCACCCTATAAGTAAAATTTTTGTTTATTGTTGTGTTTTGGTTTAAAATATAAGTGGGGGAGTTAACGTGGAAAAAGTTGTTAGCTTTGATATTGAGACCTTTTGTCCCACGGAGGAGCTTACAGGAGAAGAGCTTTTATATCTTAGAGGTAGAAAGGACTACAATTCTGAAGAGGGCTTCCACAGAGACCTTGCAACAAACCCTTATGTTTCCATCTTAATTTCCTTTTCCCTCTTCTTCTTGGAGGAGAATGTAGGATATGTCTTTTATATGGCTGAAGAAGATAAAAAAGAAAAGTCCAATATCACAGTAGATAGTAGAAACATAGAAACACTGTATACCTCTATATCTTTAAAAGATGGGCTTCTTTCTGCAGAGAAAAGGCTTCTTGAGTTCCTCTGGGAACAGCTAAAAGATGTTGATAAGCTTATTAGCTTTTACGGAAAGGACTTTGATATGGAGTTTATCAAAATAAGAACAATATTACAGGGCATTAAACCCGTCGCCCTCTATAAACACCTTCTTTCCAAAAACAAAAACCACATAGACCTAAGAGAACTGTTTAATGTAGGTAGGAACAACTACTCTCTCAACTTTATAGCAAAAAGGCTTAATCTTCCTATAGATAAGGGCGATATGGACGGTTCAAAGGTGAGAGATGCCTTTCTAAATAAAGAATACAAGAAGGTGGCAGAATACAACCTAAGGGATGCTATCATAACGGGCATGCTCTACGAAAGGGTTAAAGATTATATCCAAAACAAACCTCTCGTTGACCTTTTAACATCCGCAGGTTTTTCCAGTAGCAATGAGGTTGTAGAATACGCTCTTGATAATGGGCTTCTGACTGAAAGAGAAGTTTCCAATCTCATAAACCTCTATGGTAAAGGACCAACGGATAGACAAGTGCAAACTTTGCGTAATTTAACACCCAATAACGAGCCAGACTTGGGAGAGGTTTGTGGTCTTCTAAATTACGAAACCATCTGTAGAATAGTAAAATCAAGGGAAGAGGAAGACCACGAAGAAGAAATAACCTAACTTGTCCTCTACAAAGGCTTGGCATATATTTATAAGCAGGAGGTTATTATGTCTTTGAAACCTTTAAAGCTTAGAAAGAAAACCGTTCCAGTTCCTATAATTCAAGGTGGAATGGGTGTGGGTATATCCTGGGAAAGGCTGGCAGGTGCTGTAGCGAGAGAGGGTGCGGTCGGTGTGGTATCTGCGGTAGGCACTGGCTACAGATACCCAGAGCTTGTCAAAAGAGATAGGTTTGGAAGACCTATAGGGTCAATATACACCCATAGCAAGGAAGCCCTCACGAGGCTAATACAGGAAGCAAAGAGGATTTCGGAAGGTAAGGGTGCCATAGGAGTAAACATACTCTGTGCCATAACCGACTACGGAAGGGTTGCGCAAGATGCGGTTGAAGCTGGTGCGGATGCAATAATATCTGGTGCGGGTCTTCCCCTTAGGCTTCCTGAGTATGTGGGTGATGCGGATGTGGCGTTAATTCCCATAGTTTCCTCTGCCAGAGCCCTTAACCTTATATGCAGGACTTGGGAGAAAAAATACAAAAGGCTTCCTGATGCGGTTGTTCTTGAGGGTCCAAAATCTGGAGGGCATCAAGGCTTTAAATACGAAGAGTGCTTTATGCCAGAATATCAACTTGAGAACCTTTTCCCTTCTGTCCTTGAAGAAGCTCAAAGATGGGGAAGTATTCCAGTTATAGTGGCGGGTGGTGTTTGGAGCTACAAGGACATAGTCTACTACATGCAGAAGGGTGCAAGCGGTGTGCAAATGGCAACACGCTTTATAGCCACTCATGAGTGTGATGCACCACCCATATACAAGGAAATAGTCCTTAACGCAGAAGAAGAGGACATAATGCTCTTTAAGTCCCCTGTGGGCTATCCTCTTAGGGTAATAAGGACACCCTTTATAGAAAGACTTCTTGCTGGATACAATGGATGGAACGGCTGTGTTTCTCATTGTATAACACCCTGCAACAAGGGAGAAGAAGCTAAGAAGGTAGGCTTTTGCATAGCGGACAGGCTTGGCTCTGCGTGGCTTGGAAACTACGAGGAGGGCATATTCATAAGTGGTGCAAACGGACACCTACTTAAAAAGCAGGGAATAATAAGCGTAAAGGAGCTTATTGAAATACTCACAGGCAAAAGACCAGACCCAACCCTTGAGGAAGAAGGTGTTTTAAAATAAAACTTAAGGAGGGGTTATATGTTTAGGGCACTTTGGACATCAGCCTCTGGTATGACAGCTCAGCAGACAAACTTGGACGTTATTTCTCATAATATGGCAAATGTGAACACGGTGGGCTTTAAGAAAATGAGAGCAACCTTTCAGGACTTGGTCTACCAAACCATAAGGGACCCGGGAGCACCCACATCTCCTGCCACCAGAAATCCATCTGGCTTTCAGATAGGTCTTGGAACATACATATCGGACACTTACGGCATATTCACTCAGGGAAACATCTTCCAAACAGGTAATCAGTTAGACATAGCCATTCAGGGAGAGGGCTTTTTTAAGGTGGTTCTGCCAGACGGCACAATAGCCTACACAAGGAACGGCCAGTTCAGGCTTGATGCGGACGGAAGGATAGTTAATCCAGATGGCTATCCAATTGACCCAGAAATAACCATACCACCAGACGCTATAAGCCTGGGTGTTGGTCCTGATGGCACTGTAACGGTTCTGAGGCAGGGTGCTACCGCGGTGGAAGAGGTAGGTAGGTTTGAGCTTGCCAAGTTTGTAAACCCTGCAGGTCTTAGAAGGATAGGAAACAATCTATTTATACAAACTGATGCATCAGGCGAGCCAGTGGTGGACAACCCGGGCAACCAAGGCATAGGCACACTTCTTCAGGGATACCTTGAAGCCTCCAATGTGAACATAGTGGAGGAGATGGTAAACCTCATAATAGCTCAAAGGGCTTTTGAGTTCAACACAAAGGGTATTACCGCTGCGGATGAGATGCTTGGACAGACCGCTAATTTAAGAAGGTAAGCTATAATTTAATCCATGGCTGAGGAGGTAAAAGAAGCAAAAGAGGAAAAAAAAGGCGGGTCTAAGAAGATACTTTTTATTTTACCGCTCCTGTTGGTTATACTTGCAGGAGGTGGTGGAGCCTACTTTTTCCTTTTTGCGAAAAAGGAGAAAAAGGGAGATAACGCACCTCTCCCTTCTCAAGTAGGTGTTATGATGGACTTGGGAGTTTTTACCGTAAACCTTGCAGACAGGGATACAGACGCCTACGCAAGAGTTGCCATAACCCTTGAGCTTTCCAATGAGAAGGTAAGGCAGGAGGTAGATAAGAGGCTACCCATAATAAAGGATGCCATAATTGATGTAATAAGCAGTAAAACCTCCTCCTTTGTGAGAACTCCTGAGGGTAGAGAAAGCCTAAGGCTTGAGCTTATAAGAAGGATAAACACCATACTCTTTGAGGGTGGAGTTAGGAACATATACTTTACAGAATTTGTGGTGCAGACCACATGACTGATTTATTCTTTAGCTTTCTGCGCACCTTTGTCGCATTAGGCATAGTGATAGTCCTTATACTTATCACTCTTCCATACCTTCTCCCTCTCCTTCAAAGGCTCCGCTGGACAAGGGAGGAAAAAGGGTCAGAGATTAAACTTAGAAGGGTCATACCCTTAGGTAGAAACATGCTCCTTGTGGAGCTTGAGATAAAGGGAAAGCTCTTTGTCCTTGCTATAACAGAAGGTGCGGTGGAGGTGGTCTACAAGGATGAAGATAATCCTGCTTAGCCTTCTACTTTCTTTACCCGCCCTATCTCAACAGATAATCCCCAACATAGACATAAGGGTGGGAACAGGTCAATTAGACACATCCATAAGGCTCTTGATACTGCTTACCATCCTTTCCCTTGCACCCTCTATCTTCATAATGACCACCTCCTTTATAAGGATAGTTATAGTTCTTTCTCTTCTTAGACAGGCTTTGGGGGTTCCCACTGTTCCACCCAATCAGGTTATAGTTTCCCTTGCACTCTTCCTTACCTTCTTTATTATGAAGCCCGTCTTTGATAGAATAAACTCTGAAGCTCTTCAACCTCTTCTCAAAAACGAGATTACGGACGATGTTTTTTTTGACAGAACCTCCTCCATCATGAAGGAATTCATGGCAAAAAACACCAAAAAAGAAAGCCTAAAGGTCTTTCTTGATATATCAGGTCTCTCAAAGGAAGAGAAAGAGAACATAAAAAGCCCTCAAGATATTCCTCTGAGCGTTCTTATACCTGCTTTCATGGTAAGCGAAATAACCACAGCCTTTCAGATAGTCTTTTTGCTTTATCTTCCCTTTTTGATAATAGACCTTGTGGTTGCCTCTATCCTCATATCCATGGGTATTCTTATGATACCGCCTCAAATAATATCTCTACCCTTTAAGATAATGCTCTTTGTGCTTGCAAACGGCTGGGAGCTTGTGGTATTATCCCTTGTAAGGAGCTACCAATGAGCCCAGATATGGTTATATCCTTCGGACAAAAGGCTCTTGAGATGGCTCTTATGCTGTCCGCACCAGTGCTTCTTGCCACCTTTTTGGTGGGTCTGATAATAAGCATTCTACAGTCCGCTACGCAGATACAAGAAATGACCCTAAGCTACATACCGAAGATAATAGTTGCATACATAACGGTGCTTGTGCTCGGTGCGTGGATGCTTAACAAACTTCTTGACTACACAAAAGAGCTAATCATAAATATGCCTACTTGGCTGAGATGACTCTTGATATAAACGCGCTTCTTACCCTATTTCTTGTATATCTGAGGGTTGTTAGCTTTCTCCTTTTAGTGCCCCTGTTTGGCAAGGAATTTATGCCAAACACCTTTAAGGTTTTCTTGGCAACCGCCATAGGCTTTGCCCTATTTCTTTATTCAGATATAAAGCCTGTTGAGTTCCCTACCACCGCACACTTTTTTCTTGCATGTCTAAAGGAAGTCCTCTTTGGCTTTACCGCAGGGTTGATGCTTAGGCTTATTTTTGATGCCATGCAGATGGCTGGAGAGCTTATAAGCCTTAATATGGGTCTTGGTCTTGCTACCATATTTAACCCACAACAGCCTCAAAGCACGGTCTTTGCCTTTTTCTTGTCCCTTTTGGCAACTATGTTTTTCCTTGCCTTAGGTGGTGCGGAGATTGTTTTGCTATCTATAAGCAGGAGTTTTCAGAGTGTTCCACCGGGAGGCTTTGACTTATATGGGATAAACCCTGAGGTCTTCCTGAGCTTTTTTTACGAGAGCTTCCTTCTCGCCTTCAAAATTGCCCTTCCAGTTATAGTGGTTATGCTCTTTTTTAATCTTGTGCTTGCTCTCATAAACAGGTTCATACCACAGATAAACGTCTTTATAGTGGGGTTGCCCATTCAAGTTTTTATAGGTTTTGTGGTTCTAACTTTGTCTTTTCCTGTGATATTTCTTGCTTATTCTTCCCACGTAAGAGAGTATATAATTAAGTTTGTAGCCCTTATAGGTGGACAGTAATGGCTCAAGAAAATAGGACAGAAAAGGCAACGCCATATAGGCGTAAAAAATTAAGGGAAGAGGGAAATGTAGCAAAAAGCCCAGAAATCGCATCTTCCTTAACGGTGTTTCTGTCCACCGTTGTCTTGTTTTTTATAGGTGCTTATCTCTTTTATGAGGTCGTAGGTTTTGTGCATTTTATTGTGGATAACCCTTCTATGAGCCTATCTTCTGCGGTTGAGTATGCAAGCCAACGTTTTCCAAGAATGCTTTTGCCACTATTTCTTATTACATTGCTTACTGTGGTGCTTGCACATGTAGGTCAGTTTGGCTTTATATTTACCCTAAAACCTCTCCAGTTTAAGTGGGAAAGGCTAAACCCCTTTGAAGGTCTAAAGAGGATTTTTTCCCTTAACACCGCCTTTGACCTCTTTAAAAATATACTAAAAGTGTCCCTTTTTATGGTAATTTCCTACTTCATACTTAAGGGAGATTTGTATAACCTTTTTAGTGCTCCTTCCCAAGACGCTTCAAGTTTCCTGCTTTACGCTCTGAGGCTTACCTTTAAGTTAATCTTAGTGCTTAGCGTTTTTGCAATACTTATAGCCTTGCTTGATTATGCTTACAAAAGGTGGGATTACGAGAGAAGAATAAGGATGAGTAAGGAGGAGATAAAGGAAGAATACAAACAGCAAGAAGGAGACCCTCAGATAAAGTCTGCCATAAAAAGGCGTATGAGACAGCTTGCCAGAGGTAGGATGATGAAAGAAGTTCCAAAGGCAAGCGTTGTCATCACAAACCCTACACACATAGCCATAGCTTTAAGATACAACCCTGAAGAAGGAGACAAAGCACCAAAGGTTTTAGCAAAGGGAAAGGGAGCTATAGCGGAAAGGATAGTTAGCATAGCCAACGAGAGTGGTGTGCCAGTTATAAGGAAAGAGGAGCTCGCAAGAGCCATGTATCCTGTGGTAGAAGTAGGAGAGGAAATACCTCCAAAGTTCTACAGGGCTGTTGCAGAAATTATAGCCTTCATAATGTTTAGGAAAAGGAGGCTTACCGCATGAGCGAGGTGGGCAAGGTGCTTTTGCTAATGGGCTTTGTTCTCCTCATCTTGGGATTACTGCTTACCTTCTTTGAGAAACTTCCCCTTGGGCTCGGAAGACTTCCAGGGGACATTGTGATAAAAAGGGATAACTTTACTTTCTACTTTCCCCTCGGCACTTCCATAATACTGAGTGTAGTCTTCTCTTTACTTCTTACCCTTCTTTTTAGCCTGTTGAGGAAGTAAAATTTTCTTATGCGTGTGGGCATCCTTGGTGGTGGACAGCTCGGCTGGATGACCATCCTTGAGGGCAGGAAGTTAGGCTTTGAGTTTTTTGTCCTTGACCCAGACCCCAAGTCTCCTGCAAGCAAAATATCAGAGAGGTGGTTTCCACCAGATAGGGTAGAAGAGTTTATAAAAACTTGTGATGTTATTACCTATGAGTTTGAACATATACACCAAGAGGTTTTAGAAAAGGTTTATGACCTTACCACACCCTCTTTGAACGTGCTTGAAACAAAAAGGAGCAGGATAAGAGAAAAGGAATTTTACAGAAAAAGAGACTATCCTACCGCAGAGTTTACCACCGCAAGTTGGAAAGACTTAAGGGAGAAAGTAAGGAATTTTGGACTTCCCTGTGTGGTAAAGTCAGAAAGTTTAGGATACGATGGAAAGGGACAGTATAGAGTTTACTACTTGGAGGATGTGGAGGACATTCTAAAAAATCATACTGAAGGAGAGAAGTTCCTAATAGAGCGGTTTGTGGATTTTAGCTTTGAGTTTTCTCTCATAGGTGTAAGAGACCAAAAGGGCAACAGCAAACTCTATCCTCTTACTGTAAACCACCACGAGGGAGGGATTTTACTCTATAACCAAACGAGGAGTTTTTCCATAAAAGAGGCAGAGGATATAGTTTTGTCTCTAATGGAGGATTTAGACCTTGTGGGTCTTTTGGCGGTGGAGTTTTTCTACACTTGGAATGGTAAGGTCCTCATAAACGAGTTTGCACCCAGACCTCACAACACAGGGCATTACAGCCTTGATGCTTGCTATACCTCTCAGTTTGAAAACTTACTAAGGGCTATATGTGGTCTTCCACTGGGTTCAACAAGGCTTAAACTACCCTCAGGCATGGTTAACATCTTAGGGCTCTCCTTAGAAGATATAGACCTGTCAAGCCTTCTCTCCCTTGAGGGAACAAAGCTCTACTGGTATGGAAAGGACAAAAAGCCAAGAAGAAAGATGGGACACATAAACATAACCGCAAGCACAGAGCAAGAGCTTGAGGAAAGACTTGAGAAGATAGTTAACCTTCTTTATTCCCATGAGCCTTCTTAAGGAATTTCTCAGTCAGGTGGGTGAGGGTTATCTGCTTATCGACAAGGAAGGAAGGGTGGTTTTTGGCAACGATTTTCTATTGAAAAGAAGGCTTTTAAGAGAAAACTTTGAAGGTAAACCCTACTATGAGTGCGTCAACAACCTCACAGTAGTGAGCTGTCTTGCGGAAGCCTTCTCAGAGAAAAAGGACAAGGTTTGCAACTTTGACCATGAAGAGAGGGAGTATACCCTGTATGCCTTTACAGGTAGCGAGCTTACTGTGGTTCGTTTTTCGGATATAACGGAGCTAAGAAGGTATGAAAGGTCAAGAAGGGAGTTTGTTGCCAACGTGTCTCATGAACTGAAAACACCCATAGCGGTGCTTAAAAGCCTTTTGGAGACTCTATACGAAGAGGAGGACAGGGAGGAGAAAAAAGTATTTTTGGAAAAAGCCCTCAAACGTGTTGAGGACATGAGAAGGCTTGTAGAAGACCTTCTTATACTTACCAAGTTGGAGTCTGGTGAGGAAAGAATAAAGAGAGAGGATGTGGACCTTAGGCTCTTAGTTGAGGAGGTCTTTGACCTATTAGAGCCACAGGCAAAAGAGAGAAACATAAGCCTTATAAATTCCGTAGATAGGGAGCTAAAGGTTAAAGGAGACTGGGACAAACTTTTCCTTCTTCTTAAAAACCTTGTGGACAACGCCATAAAATACAACAGGGAGGGAGGAAAAGTGGAAGTTAAAGCCAAAAGAGAAAACCAATACGTCCAACTGCAAGTTCAAGACACTGGCATAGGTATACCAAAAGAGCATATTCCCTTTATCTTTGAAAGGTTCTATAGGGTAGACCCTTCCAGGTCAAGAAACTTAGGTGGGACTGGTCTTGGTCTCTCTATCGTAAAGCATATAGCCTTATCTCACGGTGGGAAAATAGAGGTGCAGAGCAAAGAAGGTGTAGGGAGCATCTTTAGTGTATTCTTACCCTTAGAGTAGATGTCCGAGTTTTAGCTTTTTTGCCTCTAAGTATCTCTGATTATGCTCGCAGGCTGGGAGTTTGAGTGGCACTCTCTCTACCACCTCAAGACCATAGCCTTCAAGGGCTACTATCTTCCGAGGATTGTTGGTCAAAAGCCTCATCTTTTTCACACCAAGGTCAAGAAGTATCTGAACACCAATGCCGTAATCCCTTAGGTCTGCAGGGTATCCTACTTTCTCGTTAGCCTCCACCGTATCATATCCCATATCCTGAAGATTGTATGCCTTTATCTTATTAACAATACCTATGCCTCTACCCTCATGACCCATTATGTATACAAGCACTCCCTTGCCTTCTTGGGCTATTATTTCCATTGCGGTTTCAAGCTGTCCCCTACAGTCACACCTAAGAGACTTAAAAACATCCCCAGTGAGACATTCAGAGTGAACCCTTACCAAAACAGGCTCATCTTCCTTCCATTCACCCATGGTAAGAGCTACCTGCTCCTCTCCAGTAAGTATGTGTTTGTATGCATGTATCTTGAAAAAGCCATATCTTGTGGGTAGGTTTGCGGTAGCCTCACGGACAACAAGCCTCTCCCTCTTTAGCCTGTATCTTATAAGGTCCGCTATGGTTATTATCTTTAGGTCAAACCTTTTGGCAAACTCCATAAGGTCTGGCAGTCTCGCCATTGTGCCATCCTCTTTCATTATCTCGCAGATAACACCCGCAGGATAAAGACCTGCAAGCCTTGCAAGGTCTACGCTTGCCTCTGTATGCCCTGCTCTTTCCAAAACACCCCCCGGCTTTGCCTTAAGAGGAAACACATGCCCAGGTCTTATAAAGTCCGACGGCTTTGCATCTGGGCTTACTGCAAGCCTTATGGTCATAGCTCTGTCAAAGGCGGATATGCCTGTGGTAGTGCCAAACTTAGGGTGAGCATCTATGGATACACAAAAGTAAGTGCCCTTTGGGTCTGTGTTTCTTACCGCCATTGGATATAGGTCAAGCTCATCGCACCTTTGAGGTGTTAGCGTCAAGCATATAAGTCCTCTCGCATACTTTGCCATAAAGTTTATGGCTTCTGGTGTTACCTTCTCTGCGGCCATAACAAGGTCGCCTTCGTTTTCTCTGTCTGGGTCATCCACCACTATAACCATCTTCCCCTGAGCTATGTCCTCAAGGGCTTCTTCTATGGTGTTGAACTTAAAATCCATGCAGAACCTCCTTTATGGCTTATTCGCAGAAGAGTTTTCCTTTTTCAAGACATTTTTTATCCTCTCCCAAGCTTCGTCTATTATGCTTTTCCTATAGGATTGTTGTAGATGAACCTCCTCCTTCTCAATAGCACCCTTTTTTAGCTCTTCCCTATACTGCCCTCTAAGCCTCTCCGATAAGGGTCCGCCATAGTGAACCCATAGGTGGTCTATCAAAATAAAAGCCAAAATTATTCCTACAATCCACTTTACCATACCTCTCTAATAAAATAGTCTTTCACATGGAGAATATCAAGTGGGCTATCAGGCGTCTTAGGGTCTATTGGCATCTTATACTCCTTAGCCTTGTAGGCTCTATACTTGAAGCCACTGGAACCGCAGGCATAAGCCTTCTAATGAAATCCCTCGTGGATAAGGTTTTTCTGCTAAGGGAAGGAGAACAGATAGTAAAGATAGTCATAGCCCTAATGGGTTTGGTGCTTCTTTCCCAGTTGGGAAACTTTACAGTAAAGCTCTTTTCTTCTCTATACACGGAGCTTGAGATGAAAAAGTTAAGAAGAGAGGCCTTTGAGAGGCTCATGAGGGCAGATTACTCCGCCTTTATGGGTATCTCCGCAGGAGAGTTTGCGTCAAGGGTTATATCGGACATGAACCTATACAGAAACCTAATAGGCTCTTACGCAATAAAGCTCATAAGAGAGCCTATAACGGTGCTTTTTCTCTTTGGAGTGCTTCTATACAGAGACTGGGTTCTTACCCTGAGCCTTCTTATTCTCCTTCCCCTTCTTGCCTTTGCGGTTAGATATTTTGGCACAAAAAGGGGCAAACACATAAAGAAGGCTCAAGAGGGATATGCCAACATCACAGACAGGCTCTTTAGCTCCTTTTTGGGTTTTGATAGCATAAGGAGCTTTAAGGCTCAGTCCATGTTTGAGGCTCTTTTCCAAAAGCTCAATAGCCTTCTTTTTAGGTCCAGCTTCAAGTCGGAGTTATACTTTGCCATGAATTCTGTTTTTAACTACACCTTTGGCTACTTTGTGGTTGCTATGGTGATACTCTACGGTGGATATAGAATTGTGGAAGGTAGCTTAACCCCTGGAGATTTCATATCCTACATTACCGCCCTAATCTTCTTACAAAACCCTCTTATGGAGGCTCAAAAGGGTGTGATGGAGGTGAGGTCCTCCCTTCCAGTTATACAGAGAATTAGAGAAGTCCTTAACCTGAAGGAGGAAGAGGAAGGAAGTCTCCCTCTTAGGAGCTTAAGGCAAGGCATACAGGTAGAAGGGCTCAATGTAAAACTTGGAAATGTGGAGCTTTTAAAAGACATAAACCTTTCTATTAAAAGAGGAGAGAAGATAGGCATAATGGGAGATACGGGCTCTGGAAAAAGCACCTTCTTGCGTGTTTTGGCAGGTTTTGTGCCATACGAGGGAAGTGTAAAAGTAGACGAGCTTGAGTTAAAGCATATAAGGAAGGAGGAGCTAAGAGAGCTCTTTCTGTTTCTTTCTCAAGACAGCTTTGTTTTCCCCGGCACGGTTAGAGAAAACCTACTTATTGCAGAAGACAGGGACGAGGCAGAGCTTTGGGAAGCCCTTAGGCTTGCGGGTTGTGATTTTGTAAAGGACCTTGACCAACAGGTAAGTCCAAAGAGCCTATCAGGTGGAGAAAGGCAAAGGCTTGCTCTTGCAAGGCTTTTCTTGAGGTCTCCAGAGGTTCTTTTGCTTGACGAGGTTACCTCCGCCCTTGATGCCAAGAGGGAAGAAGAGGTTCTAAACAACCTGTTTGAGAGGTTCAAGGACAAGACCATGGTGCTTGTTGCACACCGGTTTTCCAACATACTAAGGTGCGATAGGGTTTTTGTCTTCAAAGAGGGTAGGGTAGTATTCCAAGGTGAGCCAAAAACCGCCATAGAGTTTTTCCTTCAAAGCCCATAAACCGCTATACCATACTTGTCTGCGAGTTTTATGAGCTTTTCTTTTTCCAAGAGGTATACCTTTCCAGACTCTACAAAAAGCGTATCTCCTTTTATCTTCTTTATCGCTTCAATGGTTTTTGGACCTACAGTAGGCACATCTATGCGAAAGTCTTGGCTTCTTCTTGCCACCTTTATAACCCTACAGCCCTTTCCCGCAAGCTCACCAGCCCTTTCTATAGCCTTTTGAGTGCCCTCCATAGCCTCCATGCTCACCACCGCCTTATCCTTTACCACAATAGTTTGTCCCACGTCAAGGTCTGCTATCTGTCTTGCTATAGGAAAGCCCCAAAGACCATCTTCCATGGCTTCTTCAGAAGGTTCTTTGGAAGATATCTTACCTGCAGGTGCAAGAAGTTCTTCAAGGTAAGGCTTTGGGTCTGGAAACTCAAAACCCAGAGCCTCAAGTTCCTCCATGAGCGTTTTTATAAGGGTCTGAGGCTTTTTATCTTTGGCTTTCCTTAGTATCCTTATGGCAAGCTCATCAAGGGTCAAAAGGTGAGAAAATATGAGACTATGCTCAAACTTTCCTAACATTACTATGTCTTTTATCCCCTTTCTCTCAAGAGTTTTGAGTAGCCTTTCTATCCTGCCTAAGGGAAAGTATTCGTCCGCTTGCAGGTCCGTTATACCCTTAACCCCCGCCACAAAGACCTCAACACCCTTTTCCATTGCACTTTTTAGAAAAACTCTTGGCAGTTCTCCAGAGCCAGCTATCAGACACAGCTTCATAGAGAATGCTTGCCTATGAGCTTTAAAAACTCCTCTCTTGTCCTTATATCGCTAAGGAATAAGCCTCTAAGAGCAGACGTAACGGTAAGATGCCCCGGAGACATTACACCCCTCATGGACATGCAAAGATGCTCCATTTCAAGCACCACCGCCACACCCTTTGGCTTTAGCTGTTCCATAAGGAAGTCCGCTATCTGGTTTGTAAGCCTTTCCTGCACCTGAGGTCTTAGAGAAAAAGCTCGCACGCTTCTAACCAACTTGGAAAGACCGCATACTATTCCATCTGGTATATAGGCTATGTGGGCTTTCCCAAAAAAGGGCAATAGGTGGTGTTCACAAAAGGAATATATGGTTATATCCTTGACCAGCACCATCTCATTGTAAGAGCCAAACTCCTCAAAGAGTTTGAAATTAAACTCCCTTTGCCTTTCAAACTCTTCCCACATACGGGCAACCCTGTCTGGAGTTTCCCTTAGACCTTCCCTGTCTGGGTCTTCTCCTATACCCTCAAGGAAGAGCCTTATAGCCTGCTTAATTTTTTCCTTGTCTATAGCCATAGGCATTAATTATAAAACCTCACAGCTTTAGCCTTTATGATATTTGACTATGGAGGAGCTAAAAAAACACCAAAGCGTATTGATTAGTAGTATAAGACGCATAGCCTGGGTTTTTGACGCCTTTATCATTCTCACACTTTCAGTAGTGGGACTATTTCTCATAGTGTGGATAGTCTACGAGTTTTATTTGGTGCTTGTGGGACAACTGCCTCTTGAAAGAGGAGGTCTGAGCATTCTTGGCTCTGTTCTCATCCTCTATGCCATATCTGAGCTTTTGTCTGAGGAAATAAAGCACATAAGAGGAGGAGCGGTAAGCATAAGGGCTTTTGTAGGCGTTGCTCTCGCAGCAGTAATAAGAAAGGTGCTTATAGTATCCCTATCTCCAGAAAAGGTTCAGGAGCTTATAACCCTCGCTTTGGTTTTGGTAGCCTTGGGTATAGTCTTCTGGCTTATTCATAAGGTGGAAAGCTCTTCATGAGAATAGTCATATAACCTCCCCTTGAAAAAGACCACCATAAGGCTATCATATTCTTAAGAAATTCTTACAGGAGGTAGTGTTATGCAAAAGGTAGCTTTTAATTTCTTTGCTACGGACAAGGCGGTTCAAGAAGTTTTGAGGATCGCACAGGAGAACAATATAGCAGAGCCCATACTTAGAATAAGAGTTGTGCCTGGCGGATGCTCTGGTTTTCAGTATGCCATGGGCTTTGATGACACCATAGAAGAAGGTGACAATGTTTTTGAATTTGGCGGGTTAAGGATTGCTATAGACCAGTTCTCCATGCCCTATGTGAACAACGCAGAGCTTGACTATGTGATGGACTTTATGGGTGGTGGGTTCACCATAAGGAATCCCAACGTAAGTGGCTCCTGCGGTTGCGGTAGCTCCTTCTCCTGCGGATAATACTAATTGCCCCCTTTGGGGGCTTTTATTACTTTTACCTTCACAAACTCAGGCTCAATTCTCTCAATGGTTATCAGGAATTTAGGTATGTCCTTAACTTCTACTCTTAGTGTGTATTCACCCTCTTTTATACCCTTTACATTTACACCTACGCCGATTGCTTCTATCATATTTTCAGTAACAAACCTCTCCATGACTTTTAGTCTCACTCTTGCCCTCTTCCTTTCCAATTTGTATTCGTAGCCTTGCTCCTTGTTATATACTTCAATGCTCCTCTCTATACTCATAGGCACCCTCTCTCCAAGAGTTACAAAAAACCACAAGATTGTGCCCATCAGCAATGAGATAAGTTTGTATTGCCAATCTCTAAACAGAAAAACCTCAAGCCTTCTCAATTTTCAACT
Source organism: Hydrogenobacter sp. T-2 (assembly GCF_033971325.1). Lineage (NCBI taxonomy): Bacteria > Pseudomonadati > Aquificota > Aquificia > Aquificales > Aquificaceae > Pampinifervens > Pampinifervens diazotrophicum. The sequence continues at coordinate 1,070,751 of NZ_CP117180.1, read as the reverse complement.
CCTTGAAAAGTAGCTCTCTCAGTATTTCTGGGTCAAGATTTCTATGAAGTTTTCCTCCCACCGCGAGAGATATCTCTCCAGTTTCCTCGGAGACTACAACACACACTGCGTCTGTTTCTTCCACAATACCCAAGGCAGCTCTATGTCTTGTTCCATATTTCTTAGGAAGCTCCGCAGACTTTGAAAGGGGAAGTATGCAGGAGGCGTATACCACTCTGTCTCCTCTTACCACTACCGCACCATCGTGCAGGGGTGATATGGGATTGAATATGGTAATTAGCAATTCAACGGATACAAGGCTGTCTATAAGCACGCATCCCTCTACCACACCTTCCACGCTTTGTCCTCTTTCAATGACTATAAGAGCACCTATTTGCCTATCTGATAGAAAGGAGCAAGCTCTTACCACCCTGTCCACAACCCTTTCCTCCACAGGCTTTATAAAAGATATGCCTGTTTTTTGACCTAACCTGCTGAGGGTTTTCCTTATCTCTGGTTGAAATATAACCACAAGGGAAAAAAGCCCTACCGTCCAAAGCTTTTCAAAGACCCAGGAGAGGGCTCTTAGATTAAGAAGTTCTGCAAAAAGCCAAAAACCTGCAAGCACCACAATTCCCTTAAAGATTTGAAGACCTCTGGTTATGCGAAGAAAATGCAGAACGCCATATATGAAGGCGGAAACCGCCAGTATGTCAAGGAGGTCTTTCCAAGAGAATAGGTTAACCAGCTCCCAGTTAAAATTCGCCATAAGTCCTTACCGTATCAAGAAGTGCAAGAAACTCTCTGGTTTCCTTCACGTCGTGGACCCTCACTATGTTTGCTCCCTTCATAACCGCAGGAGCAACAGCTCCCAAGCTACCATATAGCCTCTCTGTCGGCTCTGTTTTTTTCCTAAGTAATCCTTCCAGCACAATGCCTATAAAGGACTTTCTTGAAACACCCACCAAAAGGGGCAGACCAAATATCTTTAACTCCTCAAACCTTTTGAGTATTTCCACATTATGCTCTGGCAATTTTCCAAAGCCTATGCCCGGGTCAAGTATCACCTGTCCTTCGTATTGCCCTTCTCTCAATACTCTTAGCCTTTCCTCAAACCATTGGACTATTTCCTCAACCACATCCTCATAGATAGGAGGGTTTTCCTTCCACGTTTCTGGTCGTCCCTTTATATGAGTTAGCACATAGGGACAGCCATACTGAGCTACCACCCTAAACATATATTCGTCAAAGGTTCCACCGCTTATGTCGTTTATAATATCCGCTCCCTCTTCAAGGCATACTTTTGCCACCTCTGCCTTGTAGGTATCTATAGAAATCCAAATTTTGGGAAGTTCTCTTCTTACCTCTTTTAGCACGGGAAGAAGTCTTTTGAGCTCCTCTTGAGCATCTATTCGTTTAGAACCAGGTCTTGTGGATTCCGCTCCTATATCTATTATATCCGCACCTTCTTCTGCCATCTGCACAGCCCTTTTTACCGCATGGGAAGGTTCAAGGTATAAACCACCGTCGGAGAAGGAGTCTGGTGTTATGTTGAGAATACCCATAATGGCGGTTTTTATACCAAGAGGTAGGATTTTTTGGTTATATTGGAGCTTAAAGGACCTTTTTCTGTAGCTCTGAAGTCTTTCAAGTATCTTAAAGGCAAGCTCTCTATCTTCCTTTACAAGATGGGAGCAAAAGTCTCTAATCTGTGCTTCTGAGCCACAAAGGGCTATAGCCCTATCGCTATAAAAGGTATTAAGACAAGACCTCTTTGCAAGAGGGACAAGTATTTCTGGTTTTGTATCTTCCAAGTATATTACATGAAATATACCTTCAAAACTTCTATCGTATGCTTCTCTGAAAAATACACCGAGCTTTTCCTTTAAGAACCTGTAGAAGGCTTCCCTGCTTTCAAAATGCTTGACCAACATACACAATAGGATACATTATTTAAACATGGTTTTAAGGTTGAAAATAAGAAGACAGGAAGGGACAAAAGAAGCCTACTATCAGAGATTTGAAATACCCTATCAAGAAGGGATGACCCTTTTGAGTGCCCTTCAGAAGATAAAAGAGGATATAGACCCATCCCTTAGCTTTAGGCATTTTTGCAGAGCAGGTATATGTGGCACATGCACCATAATGGTAAACGGGTTTCCAAAGCTCGCCTGTAAGGAACAAGCACTACCTTATGCACTTTTTGGAGAAGAAGTGCTAATAGAACCAATAAGAAACTTCAAGGTTATAAGAGACCTCGCAGTGGACAACGAAGGAGTTATAGAGAGGGTAAAAAGCCTTAGGCTCTGGATAAGGGAGCAAGCCAAGGACCCAAGAATAAACCCAGAGCTAAGCAGAAAAATAGAGAACTCTGCGGACTGCATACTTTGTCTTGCTTGCCAGTCTTATTGTCCACAGGTGCTCGAGGAAAACTACGCAGGACCCTTGTTTTTCGCCAAACTCTTTAGGTTTTTCCAAGACCCAAGGGAAGAGGAAAAGGAGCTAAGAGTAAACCAAGCCATAAAAGAAGGGAATCTCTACCACTGCCTTTCCTGTAATAAGTGCAACCTTGTATGTCCAAAGGAAGTAGAGCCTGCAACCCTTATAAGGGAGCTTATGCAAAGTATGGATGTGGCTTCTTAGTCTTTTGCTCCTATTCTCTTTTGCCTTTTCCAGTCCAGAAGAGCTTATAGAGTCAGAGGTCTACAGGCGTTTTGGCGATAGTGTAAAGGTTCAAAGTGTCAGACTTTTTGCACCTAAGAACTTGGAGGTTGAAAGAATTGAGCTAGATATGGAATACGGCAGGAGCAGAGCGGTTGCTTATCTCTATTCTGGCAAGGAGAGGTATCAGGCTGTTATAAATGCCTTGTGGAAGGTAAAGGTCTTTATAGCACTCGAAGATATCCCACAAGGTAGTCCTATACACCCAGAGCAGTTTAGGACAGAGGAGAGGTTTATGAAAACCATTCCATCAGACCTAAGGCTAAGTCCAGAAGACTTTGAAAAATACATGGCATCCACACGCATAACCAAAGGAACTATGCTAAGGAGGTCTCTTCTCAAGGAAGTGCTTGCGGTGAAAGGTGGTGATTTAGTTGAAGTGGTATACAGAAGTGGTTTCCTTGAGGTGAGCTTTTATGCAGTGGCGGTGGATTCTGGCACAGTGGGAAAGATAATACGCATAAGGAGAGAAGATAAAATGCTCAGAGGAAGGGTTGTCTCAAGGGGCAAAGTGGAGGCTTTGCCATGAAGGAGGAGTTCTCGGCAGATGGTATGTTGATAGGAGAGGAAAGGGTGTTGCTTATAAAAAATCCCTCTGATGTTTGGACTTTCCGAGAGCATTTCATCCACTGTGTAGAAATAAAGTAAGTAAGTCTTAGCGATAAACAGCCAAGCAAGGGAAAAGCATAACAATACCACAAGGAGTTCAATGAGCTACTCAAAGACCTAATGGCTCAAACCATCGGCAAAACGCTACAGGCAGAATTGGACGAATTCCTTGGCTACAAAAACACAAACGCCCCCATAACACTAACTCCACAAATAGCTCATACAAAAAACTGCTCTGTCCAACAATGCAAATTTTAAACTCCCATCAAAATTCCACTTCCTGTTTATACTATATTACATATACCTTAAGTTCCCAAATTAAGAAATAGATTTATTATCCATACCTTAAACACAACCTCTTTCCTTATGTTCTCAAATTTTACATGACTTACATACTCGCCAAACCATCGCTTGAATACAGAAAAAAAGCTCTCTACAAGCCATCGCTTGCCATAACCACTCGCTTCTTTCCACACCCTCTTACTTCTCCTTATTAGCCTTATAACCTTATCCCTCGCTATATTTCCACTTATCCTCGCAGATGACCTCGGCAATATACACGCCTCTATTCCTCTCTCATGCATGTCCCTGAATATCCTGTGTGTGTCATAGCCTCCGTCCGCTATTACCTTCTCTACTCTCTTGCACTTCTCTTTAGCTTTCTGCCTTGCTGTCTCTACAAGCTCCTCTGCCTTCTGGCTATCATGTGTCTTCTCATCAGTTACTTCAACACTAACCACCTGCTTGCTATTTATGTCAAAGGCTACGTGTAGCTTTATCCATCCCTTCCTTGTCCTCCTACCATGCTTTTTTCTAAGCCACTCTCCTCTGTTTGTGACCTTTAACCCAGTTGAGTCAAGCACTATGACAAAGTCATCTTGTAGCTTTTCTATCTGTGGCAGGTCTTCAAGGTTTATCTCTTCTTTTGTTAATCTATAATGCAGTGTTCTAAAGTTGGGGATGGTAACGCCCAAGGAGGAAAAGATTTTTCTTGCCAATCCTTCTGTCTGTCTATATGGTAGTCTGAGGGAGAATTTTAGGAGCAAGAGTAGGAATATGAGTGCTTTTGGGTATGTGTATGGTCTTCCTCTTTTTGGCTTTGTGTCTGGAGTGGTCGGGCTTCCGAAAAGGGATAGGTCAATAAGCATTTCCCCTCTCTTAACCAGTTCCTTGTTATAGTCCCTGTTTCTCATCTCTTTCCTACCTTATTAAAGAGATTATATCTTATACAAAGCAACAAAAAACCATAAATACACCCTCAGGTCAAATCAAAGTCTCTATAGCAAGAGACAGACTATCCGAGTTTGAACCCACGCTTGTCCCAAAAGGTGAAAAAGTCCTGCTTAAAGAACTCCAAGAAAAACTCTTCCTCCTATACTCTAAAGGCTTATCTACAAGAGATATACAAAACATCCTTGAAGACATATACGGCACAAGACTTTCTGCAAGCACCATATCAAGGTTAACTGACAGAACAACGCCAGAAGTCAGAGACTGGAATAGACACAGATGGCTACAAGGAAATACCTGGCTTTCGGCTTTCAAGACAGGAAAGTGCCAGCCTTTGGGTAAATGTCTTGAATGACCTCAAGGCAAGAGGAGTAGAGGACATACTTGTAGTGGTAAGCGACGAGCTAAAAGGTATACAAGAAGCAGTAAGGAGCGTATATCCCATAAGCGACCATCAGAAGTGTCTGGTTCACAAGGTAAGGAACAGTCTAAAGAAGGTCAAATACAAATTATATCTTCCCATCTCCTAATGCTTTTTCATAAAGGGATGCTACGCTATTTGAATTTTTCAACCGACGTATGCCTTTAATTATAAGGGTGTGTGTCTTATATTATTCTCATGTGTGGAATCTTTGGAGTTTTTAACGCCCAGCATGCGGAAAGATACGCCTTCTATGGTATATACGCACTTCAGCACAGGGGGCAGGAAAGTGTAGGTATAGCTGTCTCTGACTACGAAAGCATAAAGGTGGTAAAAAAGCCAGGGCTTGTGCTTGAAGCCATTAGAAAAGAGGACCTCCAAAACATGTTTGGATACCTTGCTATAGCTCATGTGAGGTATTCCACCGCAGGGGACTCTGGAGGCGTAAACTCCCAGCCTATTGTAAGAGAAACTTCCTTGGGAGTATGTGCAGTAGTTCACAATGGGAATTTGGTCAACTACCTTCCCCTAAGGGCGGAACTTGAAGCTAAGGATGTAAAGCTCTTTCATACCTCAGACACGGAGCTTTTCCTTGCTTTGCTTGAGGAGGGGGAGTTTCTACCAGAGAACATAGACATACATCCCATTGATAGAGAGCTTCTTCCAAAAATCTTTTATGTGCTTTCAAGGGTGAAGGGTGCCTATAGCCTTATTTATCTTTTCAAGGATAGGCTTGTAGCAATAAGAGACCCTATGGGCTTTAGACCCCTTTTGATGGGAAGGCTAAAGGATACCATTCTTTTTGCCTCTGAAAGCTGTGCTTTTGATATATTGGGTGGAGAGCTATGGAGGGAGGTAAAGCCGGGAGAGGTGATAGTGGTAGACCAGCAAGGTATAAGGAGCTACTTTCCCTTTAGGTCGGAAAGGAGGGCTATGTGCGTTTTTGAGCTTGTATACTTTTCAAAGCCAGAGAGCTTTGTTTTTGATAACTGGGTCTACAGGGCACGCAAAAGGATGGGAGAGCTTCTTGCCTATGAGGACCAAGTGCAGGCAGATGTGGTTGTTCCTGTTCCAGACTCTGGAGTTGTGCCTGCCATAGGATACTCTCAGGCAAAGGGTCTGCCCCTTGAGCTCGGTCTTATTAGAAACCACTACGTAGGTAGGAGCTTTATAGAGCCTACGCAGGAGCTAAGGGACATAAAGGTGCTTATGAAGCTAAGCCCCAACAGGGCGGTGCTTGAGGACAAAAGGGTGGTGGTTATTGACGACTCTCTGGTGAGAGGGACTACCTCAAAGAAGATAGTGAGCATGCTAAGGCGTGCAGGAGCAAGGGAGGTGCATATGCGTATAGCGTCTCCACCAGTTATAGGACCTTGCTACTACGGAATAGACACACCCACAAGGGATGAGCTAATTGCCAACAGAATGAGCGTAGAGGACATAAGAAAGTTCATAGGTGCGGACTCTCTTAAATACCTTTCCCTTGAGAGCTTAAGGTCTGTGGTGGAAAGCCCTCAGGATTTTTGCGATGCCTGTTTTAGCAACCATTACCCTCTTGAGGTGGAAGGAACTGCACTCAGGATGCGTTGAACCGTCTCAAGAACCTCCCTTAGTTGAGAGAGAGGTATCATATTAGGACCATCAGAGAGGGCTTTGTCTGGGTCTGGGTGGGTTTCCATAAAGAGACCGTCCACACCCACTGCAGTTGCAGCGCGTATTAGAGGAAGCACAAACTCCCTCTGCCCTGCGGACCTGTCTCCTGCACCACCAGGGAGCTGAACGCTATGGGTTGCGTCAAAGATAACCTTTGTAAACTCCCTCATTATTACCAAACTTCTAAAGTCCACCACTAAGTTGTTGTATCCAAAGCTCACACCCCTTTCCGTTATGTGGTAGTCCACAGCCCCTGCAAACTTGAGCTTTTCCACAATGTTTTTCGCATCCCAGGGTGCAAGGAACTGGCCCTTTTTCACGTTAACAGGCTTTCCACTTCTGCCAGCCTCCAAGATAAGGTCTGTCTGCCTACACAAAAAGGCAGGGATCTGCACTATGTCTACCACCTCTGCGGTAGGCTTTACCTGCCAAGTTTCATGCACGTCAGTGGTTATCTTCAGACCAAACTCTTCCTTTACCCTCTGTAAAACCCTTAAGCCAGCCTCAAGCCCAGGACCTCTAAAAGACCTGTGAGAGCTTCTGTTAGCCTTGTCAAAGGAGGACTTGAAAACAAACTCAAAGTCTGTGAACTCTTCTGAAAGCCTTTTTATATGCTCTGCGGTTTGCATTACCACCTTTTCGCTTTCTATGACGCAGGGACCCACTATGATAAGCATGCTTTAAAATATAACACCCAATGGTTCTTTTGGTGAAGATAGGTTCAAACCTCATACAGACCCAAGAAGGGGATATAGACCTTAGCTTCCTCTCAAAGCTCGCAAGGGATTTAAAAAAGCTAAGGGATATGGGTTATAAGACCCTTATAGTGTCTTCGGGTGCGGTGCTCTGTGGAGTAAAAAAGCTAAAACTTTCCCATAGACCCACGGACTTAGGCACAAAGCAGGCGGTCGCAGGAGTAGGACAGGCTTACCTTATGCACCTATATGACATGGTCTTTTCCAACTATGGGCTTACGGTAGGTCAGGCTCTTCTTACCGCAGACATATTCAAGGACAGGGAGAGGTTTGAGAACGCAAAAAACGCCCTAAACAGTATGCTATCCCTTGACATAGTGCCCGTTATAAACGAAAATGATACTGTAGCCATATCGGAGCTACTCTTTGGAGACAACGACTTCCTTGCAATTCATACCGCATACATGATGAGGGCGGAACTTATAGTTATCTTTTCTACCGCAGGAGGTTTGCTGGATGAAGAGGGGAGGGTAGTCCCCGTGGTGGAAGAGGTGGAGAAGGTCCTTCACCTTGTTAAAGGCGTCAACTCCCAGTTTGGCACTGGGGGTATGCTAAGCAAGATAACCGCATCAAGGATAGCGGTAAGGCTCGGTATACCAGTGGTTATAACAGGTAAGGAGGATAGCCTGCTTGATATCCTTGAAGGGAAGACAAAGGGGACATACTTTAAACCCTCTGAAAAGCCTCTCAAAGAGGGGAAAAAAGCCCTCGCTATGCTCGAAGAACCAAAGGGTGCAATATACATAGACGAGGGTGCATACAGAGCCATAAAGCAAGGTAAAAGCCTTCTCCCTGCGGGTATAAAAAGGGTGGAAGGGAGCTTTCAAAGGGGAGACGTGGTGGTGCTATACGATGAAAGGAGCTTTCTCGTGGGAAAAGGAAAGGTGAACTTTAGCTCAGAAGAGGTGCGTAAGGTAGTTGGCAAGAGGGGAAAGGAAGTAAGGGACATACTAAAGACTTCCTTTGAAGAGGTGGTGCATACTGACAAACTTGCTATATTTTAAAAAATAATGATAAGGGAGGACTAGAGAAAAATGAAACCTGTGGAGATAGCCTTTAAGAATTGGTTGGATCGTAAAGGGTATCCTTATATATTTGTGGAGCAAAGTCGTAACACGTTTTCCGCATTCTTCAGAGGAGAAGTAAAAAGACCCGATTTTTTAATCGCAATGCCTCACTTCGGTATTATAGCCGTAGATACGAAAGGTCGCTCTAGAGAAAAGGAGCCTAAATACACTAATTTTGGGCTACCTTTAGAAGAGCTAAATAAAGCTCTTAACTTCTCAAGAATTTTCAGAATACCCTATTGGTTTGTATTTGGACAGGAGGTTAACAATTTCGGAGTTTGGTATTGGATTCTCGCAGAGAAAATAGCTACTTTACCTCATAACGAACAATTTTGTGAAATAAGCATAACTGAATGTATAATTATGCAAGCAAACATAGATGGACTGGAAAGACTTTCGATACAGGTTTAGAGTTTATAAATACCCCGCCTCAACACCTATACATGCATTCCAAACCACACCTATCTTGTCCTTATACTTTTCTATGACCTCTAAATTCTCACAACCGGGCTGTAGCCACACACATTTAGCACCCACCCTTAGGGCTTCCTCAAAAATGGGTCCTATGTGTGCTGGATTCCTGAAGACATTTACAATATCTATAGGCTCTGGCACTTCAGAAAGGGAGGAAACCACCTTATGACCCAGTATTTCCTCTCCTGCATACTTGGGGTTTATAAGATAAACCTTATGCAAACCCTTTGATATTAGCCTTTCAGTTACATAGTATGAAGGTCTCTCTGGGTCTGGAGATATACCAACTACCGCCACAACCTTTGACTCTTTTAATACTTGCAGAGCATCGTCTTGATGTGGATGATGAAGTTCCTTCATGGGAAGTATTATACTACATATATGGTAAAAATCGGTATAACAATAGGCGACCCTGCGGGAGTTGGACCTGAGCTCATAGTAAGGCTTTCCAGATACTTTGACCCTCAAAAGGCATACATAATATACGGAGAGAAGAAGATAATACAAGCGGTCAAAAGGGAGCTAAGTGTGGACTTTGAATTTTCGGAGATATACACGGTAGAGGAGATTAAATCTCCTGGTGTATATATAGCGGACTTAAACATAAGCGAAACAGATAGACCATTGCCATCTTTGACATCAGGAAAAGTGGCGGTTGCATACCTGGGAAGGGCGGTGGTGGATGCTGTTTATGGAAAGATACATGGACTTTTGACCATGCCTATAAACAAATTCTGGGCAAAGCTGGCAGGGTTTTCCTATGAGGGGCAAACGGAGTTTTTAGCTCAGGCTTGCAATGTGAGAGAGTATGCTATGCTCATGTATTCGGAAAAGTTAAGGGTAGTGCCCTTTACCACACATATACCTCTAAGAGAAGTGCCAGAGAGAATAAGAAAAGACGATATCCTTAAGAAGGTAAAGCTAATAGACAGAGAGTTCAAAAGACTTTTTGGACTTGAGCCAGTAGTTGGCATTCTTGGTCTTAACCCCCATGCGGGTGATATGGGGGCTATAGGGGAAGAGGATATGAAAGAGATTGCACCTGCGGTAGAGGCTCTAAAGGAGGAAGGCTACAAGGTTGAAGGTCCTCTCTCTCCGGATAGTGCCTTTTTGAACATAAACTACGATGTTTATCTGTGTATGTATCATGACCAAGGGCTTATACCTTTTAAAATGCTCGCCTTCAGGGAAGGTGTGAATTTAACGCTTGGAATACCCTTTGTGAGAACCTCCCCAGACCATGGAGTAGCCTATGACATAGCTTGGAAGGATATAGCGGATGAAGGTCCATCTCTTAGTGCCCTCAGATTGTGTGAAAGGTTGGCGGAAAAGGTATGGGAATAAAAAAGAGAGTGAGCCTCAGCTTGGCTTTTTCCCTTGCCTTTACCCTTGCGGTTTCCTTCCTTACTCTCTACCTAATATCCTCCCAGATACTTGAAAGGAGGATTAAGGAAACTTATAGGCTCGTATATGATAACTACAGAGAGCTATTAAAAAGAGAAGAGAAAAACCTCTCCATATTGGTGAGCTACGTTCCACCCTATTCCACTTACTACTACAGAGAAATACTTTCTGAGACTAAATGCGAAGAGGTAGCCTATTACCGTATAACTTCTACTGGACCTTACTACGGTATAAGCAGGCAATACCCTGAAGGCTGCTTCTTTATGGGTGTAAACCTTGAGGAAATACTTAGGTTTATGGAAAGCCTGATGGGTATAGATTGGGTGATATATTACGACAGAGAGTTCGTCCCTGAGATTTCAGGGGGAAACTTAGATGCTTTCATGAAAGACAAGGTGGTTATAAGCAATATGGTTATTGATCGGTTTTCTAAGCAGTACGTCCTTACTCTGACTCTCAATGTGAGAGGATACATGCTTTACGGTAGCTTTCTTGAAAAAATCCTACTTATGGAAGTTCCCCTTACAAACATAAAGGGAGTGCCCATAGGTAGGGTTATTCTTATTAAAGATGTTTCAGCACTATATAGGGAAGCTTACATGGTCTTTCTTGTGCTTGCCCTTTACTCAGTGTTTGTGCTGTCTTTTCTTGCAGTGGTGCTCTTTAGGATAGTATCTACGGTAGTAAACAGAATAGTTTTCCTAAAAGATATAACTGCAAGAATAGAGAAAAAGGACTTTACAGTAGCACATCTCCTTGAAAACTCAAAGGAACGATGGAAAGATGAGGTTTATGAGCTAAAACACAGCATATACAACATGGCTTTAAGTCTAAAATCTACCTTTGAAGAGCTTGAAAAAAAGAAATCTGAACTTGAACAGCTTGCATATTACGACCCGCTTACTGGACTTCCCAATAGAAGGTTCTTCTTTGACCATGCAAACCTTATTCTCGAAAGCTCAAAAAGATACGGAAATCCCCTCAGCCTTCTCATCATAGATATAGACCACTTTAAAAAGATAAACGACACTTACGGACATGAGGCTGGTGACCTTGTGTTAAAGAGCTTTGCGGACATTTTGAGAAAAAACATAAGACAATCAGACCTCTCCGCAAGGCTTGGAGGAGAGGAGTTTGTTCTCCTCATGCCCAACACAAATCTCCAGCGGGGTAAGGTGGTTGCGGAAAGGATCAGGTCTGCTTTCCAAAATAGTCTTATAGTTTACGAGGGAAAAGAAGTAAGAGCTACTTTGAGTGTTGGCCTGGCAGGTTATAAGGCAGGTGTGGAAAGCATAGACGACATTATAAGAATGGCGGATGAAGCCCTTTACAAAGCCAAGGAGTTGGGAAGAAACAGAATAGAGGTTTACGACGCTTAAAATATGGCCACTTCAAAGACTGGATTGGACAAAGCCCTAAGCATACCAAACTTTATCGCCTTGCGAACCGTGTCCTCAAATTTTCTGTCTTTGAACCTTATAAAATGGTGAAAAAGCACACCGCTTGCCTCAAGACCAAGCCCCCTGTCAAGAAGAAGTTTTTCAGACCAGCTTTTTATGGTCTGAGACTTGAGAAATCTATTCCTTGAGTTTAACCCTCTGCTTTTCCCTAATCCAAGGAACTGATAACCGCATACGCTTTCTTCCTTTAGGAAAACCTTTACCAGTTTGCCCTCCCACTCAAAACTAAAAGAGCCATCTGAGTCTTCAAAAGTTCCTCCACTTCCTGCAGTGGCGCTTCTTGTCTTTACCGCATTGTAGTCCACAAGCCCTGGGTTTTTAACTTTTAGCCCTGCCATATTAAAGCCTGCTATTGCCCCTCCTTGCTGTGCGGGTGGGAAAAGTGCTATCCAGCGGTGGTTTCCCCAAGCATCTATACCAGAGCATATATCACCCGCTGCATATACATCTGGGTCTGAGGTTTGTTGATATCCGTTTACCAATATACCACCCACAACTCTACCAGTTGCTTCGTTTATATGGAGCTTTATGTCAGTGTCCGCCACAAGGTTAGTTCTTGGTCTTACGCCCGTTGAAAGAATAACCATATCCGCCCTTATAAACTTGCTCTTGTCCGTGCCATTTGGTCTTATCTCAACCGCTTCCACCCACTGGTCTTCACCGTGTATGGCTACCACTTGATGGTTTAGATAAAAGTGAATGCCTTCCTCCTCAAGAGGCTTCATATACTTGTCCGCCATAAACTTGTCCAACATCCTCGGAAGAACCCTGTCAAAGAACTCTACCACATGCACCTCAAGACCCATATGCCTCAAAGTTTCCGCATCCTCTACACCTATAGGACCCGCACCCACTATAACCACGCTTTTGACCTTTCCAGAGAGAACCCACTCCCTTATCCTCTTTGCATCGTAGAGGTTCTTGGCGGTGGTTACTCCACCGAGCTCAACCCCCGGTATGGGTGGCACAAAGGCGTAAGCTCCAGCAGCCAAAAGGCACTTGTCATAGGGTATCTCCTCCCCGCCTCTGACAATAACAACCTTTCTCTTATTGTCTATTCCCACCACTTCCTTTTTAGGTCTGAAGTCTACCTTATACCTTTCGTAAAAGTCAAAGCCTCCCTTATAAAAAAGGGCTTCTTCGGATATGTCTCCTCTTATCACATTTTCCATGCAGTTAGGTGCGTATGTGGGAAACTCCTCATCAGAAAGCACTATTATGTCAGAATCCTGGTCCACCTTCCTAAAGGCTTCTATGGCACTGGCAGAAGCTGGTCCGTTTCCTACTATAACCACTCTCATCTTTCACTAAGTTTAAGAATATACTCCAAGCATGTCCTCACGCCAAAGCCTGTGCCACCCTTTGAATAGTAGGAGAACTCCTCTCTTAGATGTGCAGGTCCTGCAATGTCAAGATGCACCCACTTTATTCCCTCACCCACAAACTCCTCAAGGAACATGGCAGCAGTTATGGCACCTCCGTAGCGACCTCCAGAGTTAAGCACATCGCCTTCACCTTTCTTTATCTTTTCTCTAAGTCTTTTGTCATCCATGGGTAGTTTCCACATGCCTTCTCCTGTAAGTTTTGAAAGGCTTAGAATTTCCTCCCCAAACTCATCATCATTGGTAAACAACCCCGCAGTGTATTCTCCAAGGGCTACCATACAGGCACCAGTCAGTGTTGCCATGTCTATTATTCTTGACACTCCAAGCTTTGAGGCGTAAGACAGGGCGTCCGCAAGGGTTACCCTTCCCTCCGCATCCGTATTGTCTATCTCTATGGTTTTTCCGTTCATAGCCCTTATTATGTCATCGGGTCTGTAGGCAGTCCCGCTTGGCATATTCTCCGCAGCACCAAAGATGCCATGCACTTCCACTTGAGGCTTTAACTGTGCAAGTGCTTTCATTATTCCTATAACCGCACAGGCACCAGACTTGTCCATCTTCATGGTTCTCATGTAGTCTCCAGTCTTTATGTTAAGCCCACCGCTGTCAAAGGTAAGCCCCTTACCCACTATGGCAATTTTCTCCTTTGGCTCACCCTGAGGTCTGTATACCATATGGACAAACCTCGGCGGAGTTGCGGAACCCTTTCCTACGCTCCACAAGGCTTGCATACCCATCTCCTGAATTTCCTTCTCATCGTATACCTTACACTCAAGCCCATACTCCTGTGCGACCCTTTGTGCGATATCCGCAAGGCTTATAGGGTTTATGACATTTCCAGGCTCATTTACAAGGTCTCTTGTAAAGTTCTGTGCCTGAGCGAAAACCTTCCCCACTTCCACCGTCCTTGAGTCCGCGCCGTGTATATAAACCTCCTCAAGTTTTTGGTCCTTCTCCCCCTCCTTCTTTGTCTTATACTTATCAAAACGGTAGCTTCCAAGGATTGCACCCTCAGTAATCGCCTTACTGAGCCTATAGTCAAGGCTTCCCGCATATATGTGCAGAGTTTTGAACTTGTCCTTGTTTGCCCTCTTAGAGGCTAAGGCGGAAGCAATCCTGTAGCTATCCTCACCTGCCTTTTCCTTCTTCCCAAGCCCTACCGCATAAAAGACCCTTACATCATCGCCCACCAACAGGCTAACCTTTGCAAGGGTCTCCTCTTTACCCTTAAAGTCCTCCGCAGAAAGCATCTTCTCCACTTGTCCTCTAAGAGAACCAAGAAAATTAAGGTTTTCTCTGTCATCTTCAAAGAGAAAGATGGCGATAGGTTCTTTTACTTCCTCTACTTTAAACTCTCTTGCTTCTACTTTCATCTTTCACCTCCAGAGATATAACTATTCTAATTCAATCTTGGCTTTGAGCCTTTCGTAGATTTTGATTAAAGACTGCCTCTTGCTGAATATTCTATTTATAGTCTCTACCAGCTCTTCTTCAAGTAGGCTATAATCGTGATTGACCGCATTTCTGAGCTCCCTTAACTCAAACCACTCCTTTAAAGAGTCAACTATGCCTAATTTCTCCGCAAGGTTTATCATATCTATAGGATACATAACATCCACATCGTAGCCTACTTTTCTTAGATAAATTCTGAGTGGTTTCCCAAGGAGTTCTTGTAGCTTTGCTATCCTGTATATAGAGGCATCTATGAAAACTTTGCTCTCAACTTCCGTATTGTAGTAGCTTTTCAAAGGAAACAAGTGAGAAATTTTCTCTTCAAGTTTTTCCAAAAATTCCACATTCCTCCCACAGGCTTCAAGATAGTATGAACGCTCTTCCTTCATAGCTTTATGCCTTCCGCAAGGGCTTTCTTGTGAATTGGTAGCTCTCCCTTTTCTGGGTTATAGTAAACCGCGTCAATCTTCTGCTGTCCTATCCTCTGCCAAAGTTTATATATAAATTCAAACTTTTTCTCGACAAACTCCTTAGGCGTCATAGAGGTTTTAACCAAAAGGTCTATATCTCCACCGCGTCTGTTTGGGTCAAGCCTTGAGCCAAAGAGAACGATTTCCACATCTCTGTCAAAAACTTCATAGGCAGTTTCCTTTATGGCTTTTATTTCTTCCTCTGATAGCCTTAAATTCATTCCTCCTCTTGAGGTATGCTTTCTCTTTTCATGGCTACTTTGCCCGTCCTTGCCATCTCCTTTATGCCAAAGGGTCTAACAAGTTCTATAAAGGCGTTGACCTTATCCTCTGTTCCTGTTATCTCAACGCTGTAAGTTTCTGGAGAAACATCTACTATCCTGCACCTGAATATCTCTACGAGCCTAAGCACCTCGTCCCTTGCCCTCGGTGTGGCGGTATGAACCTTTATAAGTGCAAGCTCTCTTTCCACATGAGGCGTGTCTGTTAAGTCTTTTACCTTTATGGTATCTATGAGTTTTCTAAGCTGTTTTACCACTTGGTCTATTACCACATCATCGCCTATTACTTCAAGGGTCATACGAGAGATGCCCTTTTCGTGAGTTTCTCCCACAGAAAGGTCTTCTATGTTGTATCCCTTGCCTGCTATAAGGGTTGCAATGCGAGCAAGAACACCAAGCTCATTACGCACAGTAAGGGTTATTATGTGCTTACGCACTTCTCCCTTTTTCACCTCCCTGAAGATGGGAGTTTTTACCGCATTAAGCTCAGCACTTCCGATGGTGTCTGCCATCTTTTACCTCCTTTAGCCTACTAAATACATGGTCTCTGCTTCTACAGCCTTTTTGCCATCTTCTAATATCATATCTCTGTAAGACTTTCCTGCAGGAACCATAGGAAGCACGTTCTCTTCCCTGTCCACATGGAAGTCCATTATAACTGGTCTGTCTTGGATTTTGAGAGCCTCTTCTATTATTTCTCTCACCTCTGAGGGTTTTTCCGCCCTAAAGCCCACCGCACCACAGGCTTCCGCCAGTTTTACAAAATCAGGCTGAATAGAAAGGTCTACTTCTGAGTATCTTCTCTCGTAGAATAGTTCTTGCCACTGCCTTACCATACCAAGATATCCATTGTTTATTATGGCAACCTTCACTGGCACCTTGTATTGCACCGCAGTTATAAGCTCCTGCATGGTCATCATAAAAGAGCCATCTCCGTCTATTACAAACACCTCCTTGTCTGGTCTACCCAGCTTTGCCCCAATGCCTGCAGGAAAGCCAAAGCCCATTGTCCCAAGACCACCAGAGTTTATAAACTGCCTTGGGAAAGAATACTTATAAAACATTGCAGACCACATTTGATGCTGTCCCACACCTGTGGAAATTATGGCATCGCCCTTTGTCGCTTCGTATATTTGCTCTATTACATACTGGGGTTTTATAACCGTGTTGGATTTTCTATAGGTGAGAGGATGCTTTTTCTTCCAGCCCTCTATACGCTCAAGCCATTTTTGTCTTTCTTCTGGAAAATAGAGCTTTGCGCCTTCTCTCTTTATTTCCTCAAGGAGCTTCCTTAGGACTATTTTCACATCACCCACTATTGGCACATCCACCACTATGTTCTTTGAGATAGAGGCTGGGTCTATGTCTATGTGGATTATCTTTGCCTGAGGAGCAAATTCTTCTACCTTTCCTGTAACTCTGTCGTCAAAGCGCGCACCTACCGCTATAAGTAGGTCGCAGTTATATACCGCCATATTGGCGTAATATGTGCCGTGCATTCCAAGCATGTGGAGAGCCAGAGGATGGAGCTCTGGAAAGGCACCCTTACCCATATTGGTGGTGGCCACTGGTATCTTCATAAGCTCCGCAAGTTCCACCAGCTCCTTTTGTGCCTCTGCCTGAACTGCTCCGCCACCTACATATAGAACTGGTCTTTTAGCTTCCATTATGAGCCTTACCGCCTTTCTTATCTGCTGAAGGTTGCCCTCAAGGTGTGGTCTGTAGCCAGGGAGGGATTCCTTTAACTCCTCAAGGGAAGGAATTGACACATCGCTGAGCTTTTGGGTAATGTCCTTTGGAATATCCACAAGCACCGGTCCTGGTCTTCCAGTCCTTGCTATGTAGAAGGCTTGACGGATGGCAAGGGGAAGCTCCTCTATGCCTTTTACCAAAAAGTTATGCTTGGTTATAGGTCTTGTTATGCCTACTATATCCACTTCCTGAAAGGCGTCATTGCCTATAAGATGGGTTGGAACTTGACCGGTTATAAAGACCACAGGAACAGAGTCCATATAGGCGTCCGCTATAGCGGTCACTAAATTTGTGGCACCAGGTCCAGAGGTAGACATGGCAACACCAACTTTGCCCGTTGCCTTGGCATAGCCTTCTGCCATATGTCCTGCACCTTGCTCGTGTCTTGCCAAGATGTGTCTTATTCCACCATCTCTATAGAGGGCATCGTAGACTTCCATTATGGCACCACCGGGATGACCGAAAACAATTTCCACACCTTCTTCCTTTAGGGTTTGTATAACAATATCCGCACCCTTTCGTAGCATATCAAACCTCCGTTTCAGAATCTGTAAAGATATAAAATATACGCAACTGTTTAAATTTTGTTAAGTATTCTTCATTGGAGCATAAGCTTATAAGAATTAGCTTAAATAAGAAAAATTAATAATTGACTTCACATCTTCTTATTGACAGGTTCACTTTTAAAGGTTTATGATCTTAACCAAATCCTTTAAGGGAGGTGTAGTATGATTACAAGGCGTGACCTTTTAAAGTCCGCAGGAGTAGGAGCTATTGCCATTGGAGCAGTCTCTCAACCAGTCTTTGCAGCAGCAGAAAGGGTAGTTAAGATGGAAGCTCTTATGCCTCCACCAAAGGGCAACAGAGTAGTTGTATGCGGTGGTGGATGGGCCGGTTTAACGGTGGCAAAATATCTAAAGAAGGAAAACCCCAACATAGAGGTAATTTTAGTAGAACAAAGGCCTGTCTTTTTCTCTTGTCCCATATCCAACCCCTGGCTTGCGGACCTTGTAGGTCTTGATTTTCTACAACACGATTATCTCCAACCCGCAGCCAAATATGGCTATACATTCATGAACGACAGGGTTATAGCCATAGAGAGAGACAAAAGAAGAGTATACACCACCAGAGGGTATATACAATATGACTATCTTGTTTTAGCACCCGGTATAAGGTATAACTATTCCGCATGGTTTGGAGATAACAGAGAGCTTGCAAGACTTACCAAGGTCAACTTCCCTCCTGCATATATACCCGGTTCTGAACATTTGGCTCTTAAGAGAAAGATACACGAATTTGAAGAAGGAGACTTTATCATAGTGGTCCCACCAGGTGCCTACAGGTGTCCACCAGCTCCATACGAAAGAGCTTGTATGGTGGCAGAGGTATTTAAGAGAAACAAGGTTAAGGGTAGAGTAATAGTCCTTGACCCCAAGGAAGATATAGCACCCAAGGGCCCTGGTTTTAGAGCAGCCTTTGAGCAGGTTTATCTTGGTATTATTGAGTATGTGCCCAGGGCTTCCGTAAAGGAGATTGACCCAGTAAATAAGGTCATAAAGACCACCGCAGGAGACTTTAAGTTTACTGATGCTAATATATCTCCACCTCACCAGGCAGGAGAGCTTGTATGGATGGCGGACCTTATAGCGAAGGACAAGGAGGGCAAACTCACAGGCTGGGCAGACCAAGACCCGCTTACCTTCCAAGCAAAGGCAGACCCAAGAGTGTTCCTTGTGGGAGACGTTATATCTCCAGCTCTTGGAACCGCATATCCCAAGAGTGGACACCAAGCAAACGCACAAGGAAAGATAGTGGCAAAAGTGATAGCATCAAGGATAGCAGGTAAAGAAGCACCACTTGCACTACCAGACAATACATGCTACTCTATGGTTAACGGTTCTCCACAGGAGGCGATAGTTATAAATGTGAGCTACGAATACAACAAGCAAGAAAACAAGATAGTCCCAAGACCCAGAACCATAAACGAAAGGTCAGAAGCCCTCGCAAAGGCAACATACGAATGGGCAAGGGCAATATATAGGGACATGTTTGTATGATTAGAGCGGGGCATTTTTGCCCCGTTGCAACATATGTTGCAAAAGAGAACAATTTTCAAGTGTGGAGTTATGTTTTCAAGCCTCTTTGTTTATGGTACTGAATTTGCGTAAATACCAAAGCAAGAGGTTTATAATAATACCCAAAGAGGTGTAGCATATGGATAGAAGGGATTTTATAAAGACTTGTGGTACTGTCGCGGTAGCTTCTATGATAGACGCCAGCTTTTTCTCTCAGGCACTTGCCCAGCAAAAGGATGGTATGTTTCAAGCATACAAGAAGGCACTTCTGGTGAAACAGGACGGAACTCCTCTGAAGGAAGAGGATATAAAGCCTCATGCAAGCTACATATTCTTTTATCCGCACGCTTCTACTCCTTGTTATCTACTTAATCTCGGAGAAGCGGTCCAACCTGCAGAGATAAAGCTCAAAGATGGTAAAAGCTACCAGTGGGGTGGTGGCGTTGGCTCAAAGAAAAGCATAGTTGCTTACTCTGCCATATGTGCCCACCAGTGGAGCTATCCAACTCCACAATATTCCTTTATTAACTATTACCCACCAGACACACCTTCGGAGACTACAAAAAAGGCTGGAATAATCCAGTGCTGTGCTCATCTTGCCTTGTATGACCCTAAGGCAGGAGGTAGCGTAATAGACGGTCCTGCGGACTTTCCTCTCGCATCCATAGTGCTTCAGGAAGAAGGTGGAAACTTTTATGCGGTTGGCGTCTTGGGCAGAGACCAGTTTCAGCAATTTTTTGATAACTACAGAACAGAACTAAGACAACAGTATGGCTCTACCGCAAAAGCCAGAGAGCTTGTAGATAAATGCATTGTTATGGAGGTGGATAAATATGTCCAAGCAGTGGTCAGGTGTTAACAGAAGGGAGTTGATAGGAGGAGCTGTAGCCTTTGGCTTGACCGCACCACTGATGGCTTACGCAAAACTGCAAAAAAGACAAAAAGCTCAAGTAGTCGTAGTGGGCGGAGGCTATGGAGGCGTTACAACCGCCAAGTATCTGAAAAAGGAAAACCCAAACCTTGATGTGGTGCTCATTGAGGAAAGACCCTTTTTCATGTCCTGTCCCATGTCAAACCATTTTCTGACCGGTCTTATGGAGCTCACGCCACTTTGCTTTTCTTACAATGTGTTAGAGACAAGGTATGGAGTAAGAGTCATAAACGACAAGATCCTTGGTGTGGAGCTTGACAAAAAAGCCGTGAGAACTTCCTCTGGTTATATAGCCTATGACTACCTTGTGCTCTCTCCTGGTATAGACTACGATGTGGAAGACAAACCCTTTTATAAAGATTCCTTGGTTTACAACCCTCCAGCCTTCAAACCAGGTTCAGAGCATATATATCTTAAGAGGCTTATAGAAGACTTTGAAGTGGGTGATATTTTAATCACAGTTCCGCCACCGCCTTACAGATGCCCACCAGCACCTTATGAGCGTGCAGCTCTAATAGCCAGTATGATAAAGAAAAACAAGCTAAAAGCTCATATTTACTTTATTGATGCCAATGAAAGACCCATAATAAACTCAGAGGGCTTTCTATCCGCCTACTATGACCTCTATAAGGACATAGCCACCTACATAACCTCAGCACAGGTAAGAGATATAGATGTTCACAAAAGGATGGTGAAAACTTCTCATGGAGACTTCAAGTATGATCTTGCAAACATAATCCCACCAATGAAGGCAAACAGTCTTCTTGAAAAAACCGGGCTCTTGAGGAAGGGTCAAAAGTGGGTAGAAGTCAATCCTTTAACCTTTGAATCTTCTGTGAAGAATGTGTTCGTTATAGGTGATGCATGTCAAAGCTATCTGCCGAAGAGCGGATACGCAGCACATTCAGAAGGCAAGATGGTGGCAAAGATTATAAACGCAAGGATGAAAGGCAAAGAGGTAAAGGAAGAATACCTGCAGATGATATGCTACGCAATGGTAAGCGACAAAGAAGCCATAATGACAGAAACCGCCTTCAGATACGATACGGTATCAAAGAGGTTCGTCCCAACTCACAGAGAGGACAACCAAAGAAAAGAGAGCACCGCCAAAAGGTATGAGGAGTGGGCAAGAGGTCTATGGAGAGACCTCTTTAGTTAAAACTCTTTCAGCATTCCCTTTACCTTGTCTTCCCAGCTTGGGTGGACAAGGGTTGCCTTTCTTAGTCTTCTTTTTCTATCTTTTGCCTTATGCGTGTTGTAGTGTGAACCCCCTGCTTTTTGCCTCTTTATTTTTCCTGTTGCGGTTATCTTAAACCTCTTCTTTGCAGACCTGTTAGTTTTCATCTTAACCTTCGCCATATTAAAACCTCCGGCTAAAGATTATACCACAACTAGCACCCAAGGAGCTTTTTGAGGTCTTCTTCTAATTCCCTGTAAACTCCAAGCCTTATACGATATATATTGCCCTCTCTATCAAGAAGGTATGAGGTGGGAAAGCCCATGAGCTTTAGTTCCTTTTCAAGGTCTTTTGAGGGTCGGACTATGCTAAAGGAATATCTGTTTTCCTTTAAAAACTTTTGCAGGTTGCTCTCCGAGC
Source organism: Hydrogenobacter sp. T-2 (assembly GCF_033971325.1). Classification (NCBI taxonomy): domain Bacteria; kingdom Pseudomonadati; phylum Aquificota; class Aquificia; order Aquificales; family Aquificaceae; genus Pampinifervens; species Pampinifervens diazotrophicum. The sequence goes on along the minus strand of NZ_CP117180.1, from coordinate 1,049,035 downwards.
TATCCATGTTTACTGCGAGTATTTCAAAGCCCTTGTCTTTACACCTCTTGTATTCTCTCTCAAAGATAGGCATTTCTTCTTTGCAAGGTGGACACCATGTTGCCCAGAAGTTTACAAGGACTACCTTCCCGTGAAGTTCAGATAGTCTTAACTCTCTTCCATCAAGGGTTTTAAAGGTAAAATCTGATAAGCTCTGTTCCACCGGTGGTCTATAGGAGTTCTGTAGGACCTCTTCCTGCTTTTGCCTGAGTCCAAAAATCAACAGCATAGAGATTAGAAAGCCTGCAAGCACATAGGGGAGAAACTTAAACATGATAAAAAATCTAATAGACTGTCACCACTTTTCAAGTGGTGTATTCCGCATTTATCCTTACATAATCGTAGGTAAGGTCTGAGCTATAGTAGGTCCAGCTTTCCTTTCCTTCCATAAGGTCAAGGGTTATTTCCACCTCCTGAGATTCCTCAAGATACTTCTTTGCCTTTTCCACCGCCTTTGGATGAACCCTTCCGTCGTATAGGAGATGCCCTCCTATGTAGACCCTTAGCTTAAACTGGTCTATAGGAAAGGGCGTAGAACCTGCGGAAGCTACTATCCTTCCCCAGTTTGGGTCTTTACCAAACACCGCCGTTTTCACAAGGTTTGAAGTGGCTATCGCCTGAGCAATAAGCCTTGCCTTGAGCTGTATGGAGGCGTTTTTTACATGAACCTTTATAACCCTGGTGGCACCCTCACCGTCTTGGACTATCTTTTTGGCGAGATTTAGTGAAACCTCTTCTACTGCCTGGCTAACCACTTGCAAGTCTTCCTTTATGAGACCAAGGCTTATAAGTCCAAAGCTATCGTTGGTGCTCATACAACCATCTACGCTAATAGAGTTAAAGGTCCTTTCGTTTATATCCCTATGAAGTTTCTCTATTGTATCCTCCCTGAGGTCTGCGTTGGTAAACACAAAGGCAAGCATAGTCCCCATGTTGGGATGTATCATGCCTGCCCCCTTCGCAAAACCAAAGGCTTCAAGTTTACCCTTTTTTACAAAGTCATACTTGGGAAAGTTATCGGTGGTTGAGATTACTTCGCTCGCCCTTTTTAGGTCAAGGGGTTCAAGAAGTCCGCAGGCAGAGTCTATGGCATTCAAGACATCAACTATAGGCATAGGCTTTCCTATGACGCCTGTGGAAAAAACCAAGACCTCATCCTCTTCAAGGTCCAACCTTTCCGCTACTCTTTTTGCCATAAGCTCCGCATGAATTAGCCCCTCCTTGCCCACTCCACAGTTGGCGTTTCCACTGTTTATCACCATCGCCCTCACTTTTCCCTTAAAAACCCTTTGAGAGTAAAGAACGCTTGCGGATTTGAAGTGATTTTTTGTAAAAAGGAAAGAGGCAGTGCAAGTTTGAGGAAGCAATACTACAAGGAGGTCAGGTTTTCCCCCCGACTTTAACCCCGCCCGTCCAACACACATAAGAATATCCATAGGAAAATTCTATCACATCCCACCGAGTCTTCTTAGCCTTTCTCTGGCATCCGATGCCCATTCCGCTTTTCCTTGAGATAGCTCAAGAGCGGTTCTGTAGTGTTCTATGGCTTTTGACCTTTGTCCCAAAATTTCGTAGTTTCTACCCAAATAGTAATGCGTGCTTGCATGGTCTGGTATAAGATTGTTTGCCTTCTGGAGATATCTTAGAGATCCCTGATAATCTCCACGCAAAAACTTCACATAACCATACACATAGTTGGTAAGAAAAACATCTGGCATCGTATCCAGAGCCCTTCTTGAGTGCCCTTCCGCCTCATCAAGTCTTTGATCTCTGGCGAGCACATAAGCCATATATGCTCTTGCCATGTAGTTTTCTGGGTATAACTCTACCGCTCTTTGGAAATGCTCAAGAGCGAGCCTTAGGTTATTGTTAGCGAAGGCTTTCTTACCCTTTTCAAACTCTTCAAAGGAGGGTTGCGTTCTCTTGAGCCTTTCTTTCACCCTATGGAAATCTTCTGTGTCTTGCACAAGAGCTCCCTGAGGTCTCAGTCTCTGTATTTGTGCTTTGGCTTCCGCTATTCTGGTTTCTGGAAGAGGGTGTGTGGAGAGCCACTCTGGAGGTCTACCACCCCTTTCCATAGATTTGAACATTTCAAAGACGCCTATGATACTATTTGGGTCATAACCCGCTCTGTAAGTGTATAGGATGCCAAGTTGGTCAGCTTCCCTTTCCTGGTCTCTGCTAAACTTCAGGCTCAAAAGACCAGCACCTACCTGTCCAAATTGAAGCAAAGCTTGTCCATAGGGTTTCTCAGCCACGAATAGAGCACCTATATTGAGGAGCAAGCTTAAGCCAAACTGCTTTTCAAGAAACCTCGCATGATGCCTTGCGTTTATATGACCCAATTCGTGTCCCAAGACGCTCGCAAGCTCACCTTCAGAGTTTAACCTCAGCAAAAGCCCCCTAGTTATCATAACAGGACCACCAGGAAGGGCAAAGGCGTTTATCTGAGAGGAGTTAACCACATAAAACTCGTAAGGCACTTTTCTCTCTGTGTGTTTGACTAATCTCATCCCCACACTTCTTACATACTCCTGCACTTCCCTATCTGGATATAGACCGTCAAACTCCTCAATAGCGTAAGGAACGTAAGCCTTACCTATCTCTATTTCCTTGTTCTCAGGCAAGAGGTTTAGAAAGGTTCTTCTTGCAGATACGTCCGCACAACCAAGAAAGAAAAAGGCAAGGAGGACGACAAAAACCTTCATGTCTTTAATAATATAACCTTTCTGAGCCTCCACAACACCTCGTTAATGAGAAGCATACCCCTTCTGTTTAATCTTAGCCTCTGCCCTTCTTCTAAAAAGAACTCTTCAAGACCTTGAGGTAGCTCAGACAAAATTTCTTTTTCCACACCTCTTGTGGTTCTAAGTGCGGTAAAAAGGTAGTCATAAAGTAGGTCTATACCTTCAAGCCTTTCTTCATACTCCACTGGCTTTTGACCCCCTCTAACTCTTTCTACATAAAACCTAAGGTTTTTCGTATTTCCAAACCTTACCCTTTCTACAAAACTCCATGCGGACACACCAAGACCTAAAAACTCTTCATGAGTCCAGTAGACCATGTTGTGCTTGCATTCATACCCAGGGAGGGCAAAGTTGGAGACCTCATACTGCAAAAAGCCCATATCCTCAAGATTTTCACATATAAGCTCATACATATCCGCTATAATGTGGTCATCCGGAAGCTCAAGGAGTCCTCTTTGATACAGAAAGCCAAATTGAGTATCCTCATAGGGTGTTAGGAGATAAAAGGATACGTGGCTTATAGGTAAGTCTTTTAGGGCTTTTAGCTCATGCTGTAGGTCTTTTAGGCTTTGTCCCTGATAGCCATATATGAGGTCTATGTTTATGTTTTCAAAACCAGCCTTGTGTGCAAGCTCAACTGCCCTAATAGAGTCTTCTACAGAGTGAAGCCTACCAAGAACCTTTAAACCCTCCTCTCTTAGACTCTGCACTCCAATGCTTATTCTGTTAAAACCCAACCGCCTTAGCCTTTTATAGTCTTCATAGGAGTAGTTTTCTGGATTACATTCAAGGGTAATTTCCTCTACAGAAGATATGTCCAAGAAACTGCTAAGTCGCTCAAGGAATACCTCATAAACCCCTGGCTCTATAAGGGAAGGCGTTCCACCTCCAAAGTAGAGGGTTTGAGCTTTTATGCTCAAATCTTTGTATAGCTCAAGCTCCTTTAAAAGAAAGCGCATATACTCCTTTGGTTCTACCACAGGCTCTACTACAGAAACAAAGTCGCAGTAAGTACACTTATGAGAGCAAAAGGGAATGTGAAAGTATAGAGCCTTAACCATGCTCAAACCTTATGGGTCTGTTTTTATTCTCTCTAATAATGGAGAAGGCTACACCCATAAACAGAGAAAAGGTGAGTATACTACTACCACCATAGCTTACAAAGGGTAGAGGCACGCCTACAACAGGAGTTAATCCCATAGTCATGAGAAGGTTTACCCCAGTCTGAAAGAGCCAAAGTCCAGCAAAAGCCCCAAGATACAACCTTTCTGTAGGATGAGGGTTGTCTATGGCATGGTAAACCAGCCTATAAAATATAACGAGGAGGGAAGCCAAAAGTAAAAATCCAGCTATAAAGCCCAACTCCTCCGCTATAACGGAGAATATAAAGTCTGTGTGCTTTTCTGGAAGAAAGAGAAGATGTGCCTGTGTGCCCTGCAAAAAGCCCTTTCCCAGAAAGCCACCAGAACCTATTGCTATAACAGACTGGATTAGCTGATAGCCACTACCATGATAATCTTGGTATGGGTCAAGAACCGCAAGTATGCGAGCTTTCTGATAGTCTTTTAGAAAGTGCCAGAAAATTGGAGACATAAAAATCAACAAGATGCCAGCGATTATAAAGTATCTAAGACTAAGCCCTTTTAGAAATAGGAGGAGAATTACTATCACACCATATATTACCGCAGTGCCAAGGTCTGGTTGTTTTAGTGTTAAAACCGCAGGCATGGAAAAAGCCATAAGAAGTATAAGACCTTCCTTACTTATGAGTTTTTTCATATAACTGAGCGTGTATAAAGCAAAAAGCAAAAGGGAAAACTTCATAAACTCTGAAGGTTGTATGCTAACAGGACCAAGGTCAATCCACCTTTTTGCTCCATATACCGTTTTACCTAAAATTGGCACGAGAATGAGAAGAAAAAGATTGAGGAAATATATCGCAGGTGCAGTATCGTAAATGGTTCTAAAGTTTATTCTTGAGAAGATAAAAATCACCAACAAACCAGCTACAAAATAAAGGCTTTGCTTTATAAAAAGTGGAGAAGGACCTCCTCTGTATGTGGCACTGTATATGCCTAAAAGTCCTATTAGGCAAAGGAGGAAAAGGGCTACCAAGAGGTATGGGTCGTAGCTCCTTAGGATATCTTCAAGTTTCCTCTTCATAATATACAAGCCTTCCACAGCTTGGACAAACTGCCACTTCTCCCTTGATTAGCCTTGAGTAAAGAGCGGATGGTAGTTTTGTCCCACAGTGGGTGCAAGCACCAAAGGAGTCAATGGGAAGTATTATTGGCAAGCCGTGTTTTTTCTTTAGGACCTCGTATTCTTGGACCACGTCTGGCTCTGTGCTCTCCTTTATTTTTTGAAATTCCTTTGTTAACTCATCTAACTTGTTCGTGAGCCTTGATTGGGAATATCTCAAGTCCGAAAGCTCTTCTTCTAAATCCTGTAGCTCTCTTACGAGTTTTTTATCTTCCCTTTCTTTCTGGAGTTTTTTTAGTTTTTCTTCAAGCTCTTTTAGGCTTTTGGTGAGCTTTATAACACAATCTTCGTGTCTTGCCTTTTCCCTAAGGAGTGCTTTGTACTCTTCTGCCTTTTTGACTAAGCTTAGTCTCTCTTCTGCCCTTTTCGCACCCTCCTTACACTCTTGGATGGCTTCTCTATGCCTCTTTATCTCCGCCTTTAGACCCTCTATGCTTTTTTCCACACCTTCTCTTTGCCTTTTCAGCTCTTCTATCTTCCCGCTCACTTCTGATATCTGAGATAGAACCTTTTTGAGAGCACTTTGCACCCTTAGTATTTCAAGCTCTACTTGTTGAAGCCTTAGCATTTTTTTAAGTATGTCCGCCTTCACAAAGAATATAATATAAGCCATGTTTGACCTTCTAATTAAGTCCGCCCTTTTAGCAGAGAAGAACCAGTATGTGGATGTGGCTGTAAGAGATGGCAAGATAGTGGAAATCTCCGAAGATATACAGTCTCCTGCAAAGTATGTTATACAGGCAAAAGGTAAAGTCCTCTATCCCTCCTTTGCTAACATGCATACGCACATATCCATGAGCCTACTGAGAGGTCTGGGTGCAGACCTTCCCCTTATGGATTGGCTTCAGAAGGTTATATGGGTGTTGGAAGGTGAATTTGTATCTCCAGAATTTGTAAGGGACGGTGCACTTATAGGAATTGCGGAAGCCATACGCTCAGGGACAACCCTGTTTATGGATATGTATTTCTTTGAGGAGAGCATAGCGGAAGTTGCCCAAAAGGCTGGAATAAGAGCAGGGCTTGGTTTTGGTATCCTTGACTTTCCCACAAGAGTGGCAAAAACTCAAGAGGAATACCTAAAGAGGGCAAGAGAATTTATAAGAGACTTCAAAGGACAGGAGCTAATATTCCCAACCCTTTGTCCTCATGCGGTCTACACCTGCTCTCCAGACACCTTGAGAAAAACCCTTCAGCTTGCCCTTGAAGAGGAAGTATACATTCACATCCATGTAGCGGAAACCCAACAAGAAGTGGACGCATCCTTAGAAAAGTTTGGCAAAAGACCTGTGGAACACCTATACAGTCTCGGTCTACTTACAGACAAGACTTTGATGGCTCATGTAGTATGGACCACAGAGGAAGAAAGGGAAATGATAAAGGAGAAGGGTGCAAAGGTCTTGCACTGTCCTGAGAGCAACCTAAAACTCGCCTCTGGTATAGCACCCATAAGCGACTACATAAGAAGAGGCATTCATGTATGTCTTGGCACTGACGGACCAGCTTCCAATGACAACCTTGATATGCTTGAAGAGTTAAGCCTTATGGCAAAACTGCAAAAGGGTGCAAACCTTGACGCAAAGGCAATGGATGCAAGAACCGCCCTTAGAATAGCAAGTGAAGAAGGCTTTAGAGCGGTGGGTATAAAAGCAGGAAGGGTTGAGGTAGGATACGACGCAGACCTTATACTCCTTGACCCTAACAAGCCTCATCTACAACCCCTTTATGACCCCATTGCCCAGCTTGTATACTCCGCAAAGTCCTCAGACATAGACACGGTCATATGCAAAGGAAAAGTCTTGATGGAAAAGGGAGAGCTAAAAACCATAGACCAAGAAGAGGTTCTCTTCGTTGCCAACAAGTGGAAGGAAAAAATACAAGGTTTTTTAAAGAGTAAAATTCTATTCTGACGGGGTGTGGCTCAGGTGGCAGAGCGCCTGCTTCGGGAGCAGGAGGTCAGGGGTTCAAGTCCCCTCACCCCGATTTAAAGACGTGCTGATATCCTTAAATAAGCATTCGTAATCTTTATTGCAATCAAATTTTATAGCTTAGCTACACCTACATAGTTTAAATTTTCCTCTCAAAAGCACAGGAGGACAGGTATGAAAAGGCTTTTAGTCCTTAGTGTAGTTAGCGTTTCCTTGGCACAGCCAGTGATTGACCCACCCTTTGTGGATAGGCTCTTTCCCTATGTAACCTATGGAGAGGTTTGGACAGGCACGCCTGCGGTGATTAAGGATGCAACTATCCCAAACACCCTTGTGGTCTATGGCTCAAAGGAAGACCCTGACGTAGTCGCCCTTGCTGGCAGGATAGCCTACTATCTTGGACAATGGACGGAGGACATAGGCTTTACCGCAGAGGATGTTCGTCAATCTAAAATGCCAGAGCTTCTCGTAAGCGACCAAAGGCTAAAGAGTATAAACTACCAAAATCTCATAGTGGTGGGAGTAAACAATGACATAGTGAAAGAGGTGGGTTTGAGTTTTGAAAAGCCCACTATAAAGATGGTGCAAAAAGATGGCAAAAACATACTAATCGTAGGTGGTGCCAACAAGGAACAGATAATGCAGGCAGGTAGGTATCTTGCAGATGTGAGGCTCAACTTCAAAGCGGGTGCATACAGAACCTTTTTCTCCTTTGTAGCTCTAAGGGGGTATATAGAAAAGGGTGAGTTTGACGCAGGGCTAAGGCTCATAAGAAGCCCCATGGGGCTGTCCGCCTGTGGAAAGAACATGGCTTTGGCAGGTCCGATGGTAGCCCAGTGGGGAGATGACCTCAAGGCAGTTGTCAGACACAGAAACAACATCCTCTACAATGAGCTTCCAAAAGCCCTTGAGGCAAAGGATAAAGAAAAGGCGGTTAACCTCTGGAAAGAAGCCATGCTTACTTGCTACCAGTGCCATCAAGGCATAAACGTGCCACAAGTGAGAAGGTTCAAACCTATAGAGAGCATACACGCCAAACACCAGCAAATAGCAGAGAGCTTTGGTCTTGTGAGGGTAATAGGCACAGAAAAATCCTGCATAGCTTGTCATGCGGGACCTACAACAATAAGAGGCTACAAGTAGGTTATACTTAACCTATGGCGAGTAAGAAGTGGGCTGTGAGCCTTTTGCTCATAGTCCTTTTTCCTATTCTCCTCACACTGCTTGTAGTTCGCCTTGCCTTTACAGACCTTTTTGTGGAGTTCCTATATAAAAGAGTAGACCTGCCACCAGACCCAATGCCCTATGAGCTAAGACTAAGCATAGCCAAACTTGGGCTTAGGTCTGTTCTTTCAGACAGTGGCATGGAGGAGTTTAAAAGCTCTGGACTTTTTAACGAAAGAGAGATAAAACATATGGAGGATGTAAAAAGGCTATTGAGTTTTTTCTTTGGCTTTTTGTATATTACTCTTCCTATTTGGCTTTTGGGCTTTTTTAGCCTAAAGAATAGAAAAGATATGGGAAAGGTTTTGTTCTTTGGAGGACTTCTTCTTGAGGTATTTGTCCTCTTTGTGTTAATTGCTTCTGCGGTTAACTACGATTGGCTTTTTACTGCCTTTCATAACCTTTTCTTTGACCCTTATTCCTGGCGTTTTAGAGACGAAGACATGCTTTTGAGAGTCTATCCCATGGACTTTTGGTTTAAGGCAACCTTGTATACTGCGGTAGGAGTTTTTCTTGTAAATCTTTTCCTTCAGACCCTTGGTTTTATCCTTTGGAGAAGAAGTTCCTGAGCTTCTCTTCCGCAGGTCCAGGCTTTCCTATGTAATAACCCTGTGCGTAATCTATGCCTAAGTCAAGGAGAATATCAATGGTTTCTACATTTTCCACATATTCCGCTACTGTTTTTATGCCAAGACCCTTTGCCACATCCACTATGCTTTTTACAAATATCCTGTCCACATGAGACCTCTTCATACTCTTTATAAATTCACCTTCTATTTTAAGAAAATCCACAGGAAGATACTTAAGGTAAAGAAAAGAGGCATAACCAGAGCCAAAATCGTCTATGGCGAACCTAAAACCTGCCTCTTTTAAGCCTTTTAGAAAACTACTCATCCTACCTATATCCTGTATCGCCTCCCTTTCTGTTATCTCAAAGACTATACGAGCAGTTTCAACGCCATAAGTCTTTGCCCTTTGCACCACATCCTTTATAAAGTCATCCGTAAGGTCCTGAGGAGAAAGATTAATAAACAATAGGATATCCTTTTTATCCTTAACAGAAGCTATCTTCTGAAACAATCCTTCTATCATGGCAATGTCCAGCTTTTGAACAAGCCCCATATCTTCTGCTATGTTTATAAACCTGCTCGCAGGAAGAAGGTCATCGTCCACTTTTAGCCTCATCAGTGCTTCAAAACCCTCAACTTTTTCAGTGCTTAGATTAACTATGTCTTGCAAGAATACTTCTATAGATGCCTTTTCAAGGCTCTCAAGAACCTTTCTCTCAATCCTTCTAAAGGATGTATAAATTTCTTTTACAGATTCCTCTACACTCTTTACCCTTCCTTTACCTTCCCTTTTTATATTATGCGTAAGGGCTTCACCGAGTGATAGTATCTCTTCCTTATTCTTAGCATCCAGAGGATAACATACTATACCCACGCTTAAACTTGCACGGATTTCCGTATCTCCAAAGGTTATCGGCGTATTGAGGACCTCTTGCCTTAGCCTCTCTGCTATATATTCCACCACACCCTTATTAGCCTTTGGCAGTATTACGCCAAACTCATCTCCACCCAACCTACCAGCGGTATCAAGCCTTCTTATCTTCTTTTTGAGCACTTCCGCAACATGCTTAAGAACCATATCTCCCACGTGATATCCATAAGTGTCGTTTATAATCTTGAAGTTATCCACATCAATAAAGAGCAAACATAAGGACTCTCCAGACCTATTAGCACTTTCTATTTCATTTTCAAGAATCTTTTCAAAGCTTTTTCTGTTATATAGCATGGTCAGTGGGTCGTATTCGGTCAAGAATCTTATACTTGCCTGGGCTTTCTCAAGGTCTTCTATGACTTTCATAAGTCTCACCACGTGGAAAAGTTGATTGCTTACCGTTTTCAAAAAGAGAAACTCCTCTTTGTCAAAGCCTTTGTCTTTCCTAAGTCCTAACAAGCCCGACTGGTAATAATTGCTTTCAAATTTACAGTAAATGTATTTATCTCCCGCTCCATACATATCTGGACTTTCCATTACCCTTTCCAAAAGTTGGTGAAGTTTAAAGTCAGGAAAGTTCTGCAAGAAACCACTTGAAAAAACCACTCTTTCTGGAAGCTCTGCATTCTTGTTCCACATGTAGAAAACACTTCCATCCATCTTAAGGGTATAGTCAAGCCTTTCAAGCACCTGTTTGGAAAAGGTATCTATGTTGTTGTATGCCTGAGTAGCGTATTCTGAGGTTTCTAAAAGAAGGTAAAGCCTTTGAAGTTCTCTGGTCTTTTCCTCTATTACTCTTTCAAAATTTATCAAATTGAGAAAGTATCCCAATAAAAGCCTCTCTACATTGAGGATATGTAGGTTTTTAAGAGGGCTTTCCGCATCTCTGTTGTATTCAGAGGTTATCTCTGTTATGACTAAATAATCTTCATAAAGGCTATAGTGATATTCTCTATCCAGATAAGTCTTACCAAGATTCTGCAAAAACTTACCCATTTCCATAGGCTCTATAGCAGGCATATCCTTCTTTTCCTCTTCATAAGCCTGAGCAAGCCATTTTTTATCTTTGAGGTCGTAAATAAAAAGGTTAGAAATACCATAGGTTGTGCCTTTTCCCAACTTTATGTAGAAAATATCTCCTTCCTTGAAAGGCTTTTCCTTCATTAGGAGAAACAAGAGCTTTCTTGTAGATTCCATTATAGCCTTTGACTCTTTTCTTACGCTTAGATAGAGCACGCTAAAGGTAAAGAGTCCATAACCCACCGCTCTATAAAAGGAGGCAAGAGGAACCATGAAGTCAAACACGTGCTTGTGGAGAGCAAGAGAAAAGGTAAAAACCGAAAGGGCGAGAAAACCTACAGAAAGACTTACATAGGGCGATACCCTTTCTCCAAAGACCTTTTTTCTGTATATGTAAACCGCAATAAAGGATAAAAGCACAAAACTTATAACATCGTAGGCAGTCTTATACCAAGTTGGCTTGACACTATCCATCTGTAGGAATATGGGAGGAAGATGGGAGTAATATAGGACAATTCCTAAGGAGGTAAAAAGGGAAAATAGTGTAAGAATTACTGGAAGCACCTTCTGGTTCACCTCTCTTGAGAAAAATTTTTCACTAAATATGCTTAGATAAAGAGCTACTATAACCATAGTTCTTGAAAAAAGATAAAGGTAGGCGGTTTTATGTCTCTTGTTTTCCGTTATAAAATCAGGAAAAAAGGAAAAGGATAGTATATGAAAAAGGTCTGGAATTAAAGCGGGTATTAGGAAAATTCCCAGTAAGTATAGCCTTCTACTTACAACTCTTTGACCAAGCGAAATTAGCGTAAGGCTCAAGTATAAGAGAAGAAAAAAGGTGCTTATTCTAAAGATAGATATACTTACCGCAAAGGCTTGCTTCGTAAGGACAAGATTATCTTGAAAGATATAGGCTATAAGAGATATTATAAAGCCTACGCTTAAGATTAAGTAGCCTAAATATTTAGTCATAACTTATATTCTACTCATTATAATCGTAAGAACCACTTGGAACTTTAGAGCTTATTAGTCTTAGGATAAAGTCCGCTACTTTTTCTGGAGGCTTTAGGGTCGTTGGGTCTTCATGTGGATATGCTTTTGCTCTCATCTGTGTTTTGGTGGCACCGGGGTTAAAGGCGTAAACCCTTATGTTCTTATCTTTTAGCTCCTCTGCCAAGAGTAGACTAAAACCTTCTATACCAAACTTGGAGACCGCATAAGCTCCCCAGTAGGGTGCAGGTCTTTTGCCAGCACCAGAAGACATATTAACTATAACCGAGCCAGAGTTCATGTGAGGAATTGCATATTTTGTCATGTAGAAAACTCCATTTACATTAACCCTTATAACCTCTTCCCACACATCTTCGGGATAGTTCTCAATAGAAACTCTTTCACCCAGAAGGCTTGCGTTGTTTACCAAAAGGTCAATGCGTCCCATATTCTGAACGCAAAAGCGGACAAATTCCATAACAGAAACCCTATCTCCCACATCACAGGCTCTTATGTATAGACTTTGAGGGTTTCCCAGCTCTTCTTTTAATCTTCTTAGGTCTTCTTCTTTTCTTGAACAGGTGCAAACTTGCCAACCCTCCTTTATAAGTCTTTCTACTATTGCCCTTCCTATACCTTTGCTTCCACCAGTTATTATGGCTCTCTTGTCTCTCATGGTTTATATTTTAAGGATATAATAAGGACCTGAAGGAGGTAGAAAATGCTTCTTAACCTTGAGGTAAGGACTCAGCTCAAAGACATATTTTCAAAGGAGCTAAAGGAGCAAGTAAACCTAAAGCTCTTCTCTCAAGCTATAGGCTGTGAGACCTGCCAAGTGGCGGAAGAACTTTTGAAGGAACTTGCGGATGTGGAACAAGAAAAGATAAAGCTGGAGGTCTACTCTCCTCTTGTAGACAAGGAAATAAGCCAGAAGTATGGTATTGACAGGGTGCCTACTATAGTGATAGAGGGCGACAAGGACTATGGCATACGCTACATAGGTCTTCCTGCAGGGCTTGAGTTTACTACTTTGGTTCAGGGCATAGTGCAAGTATCAAAGAGAGAGCCAAGGCTATCAGAGAAGACTGTGGAAATGCTAAAAGGCATAGACCTACCCATGGAGATTATGGTCTTTGTTACCACCTCCTGTGGATACTGTCCTTCCGCAGCCATAACTGCTATGAATTTTGCCATGGCAAACGATAACATAACCGCGCTAATAGTTGATGCCAGCGAGAACATGGACCTGGCAGAGAGGTTTCAGGTTGTGGGCGTGCCAAAGATAGTTATAAATAGAGGGCTTGCGGAGTTTGTGGGTGCACAGCCAGAAAACAGTTTCCTCGGGTATGTAATATCCGCCTACGAAAAGCTAAGGAGAGAAAATGGACAGGCTTGAGTATTTTAAAAGTTTGTTGGAAAAGACACCAGACAATCCTATGGTGCATTACTCTTTAGCACTGGAATACTACAAGCTAAGAGATTACCAAAACACCATAAGGCATATGGAAAAGTATATAAGCCTAAAGGAAGATGAGGGTGCAGGCTATCGCGTTCTTGCTAAGTGCTACGAAGAGCTTGGCGAATACGAAAAGGCTATAGAAGTCCTACAGGAAGGCGTGCAAAAGGCTCTAAAGCACAACCATCCAAGCATGGCGGAGGAGTTTAGGTCTTGGATAGAGCATTTAAGGTCTTTGCAGTCCTTTTAGGGTTTGTGGGTTTTTCCTTCGCCCAGGAGCTAAAAGCCTGCTATAGAGCTTATCTTTTCTTTATGCCTGTGGCAGAGACATGCATAACTTACAAACAGCAAAACAACAACCTTAAAGTTGAAAGCTTTGTGAGAACCATAAATGTGGGTAAGGCGGTAAAAAGGGTATACAACAGGGGTGATGCGGAGATAGAGCTTCCTGACCTTTCTCCAAGACGCTTTGTTTACTATCAAGAAGAGGGGGAGTTTAAGAGATATCAAGAATACATCTTTGGTGGTGGTAAGATAAAGACAACTGAGATAAAATATGTAAAACTGAGTGAACAAATTGAAAAGAAAGAAGAGAAGGAATATAACTACAGAGGCTATGTAGACCCTTATACAGCCAGCTTAATACTGTATAGAGATAGTGCAAGGGTAAACAAGGGCACAGTAAAGATGTTTTATGACGATAAGGAATACCTGCTACCCTACGGTGTTGTAGGAAGAGAAAAAATAGACACGCCAGCGGGCTCTTTTATTGCAAGAAAGATAGAAGTGCATCCTAATATAGAGACAAAGGGTCTACTAAAACCCAGAGGCACATGGTATTTGTGGATAGATGAGGAAACGAACCTGCCGGTTAGGATGGAATTAAAATTTGCTATAGGTTCTGCGTCCGCGAGGCTTGAGAGGGTAGATGGAGATAAAAATCTTCTTAGGAGTGTCTTAAGTGCAAAAAGGTAGGGTTATATAGCTTCCAAGAGTTCTTTCTTATACTCCCTCTTGTTCTTTTCTTGAGCAGATTGGGCTAAATTTGCTGGCTTTGTAATAGGTTTTTGAAAATTCTATGAAAACTCTACAGTTTTTGCTTGAGAAGTAAGAGGACTAATTGATAAAGCACAGAGGTTAAACCCACTGCGTAATAAAAACTGTGATGATGTTCTATAAACCATATAAGCCTGTAGGCAACAGCCATAAGAATTAGAGGAGACAATGCATTAAAAATGCCAATTAAGTGTTCTCTTGAAGAGGTTTTCTTGTCGTCACCAACTATCCTATTAAGGCTCAGTTTGTAGACTTTGAAATCTGTAGCAAAAGTCTTTCCTTCCCTTTGGGTAAGAAGTGAACCATCCTCAAAGGTGAGTGTTCCCGCTTCCACTCTTGCTTTCTTTGCCACAACCACGCCCTCATTAAACTTGAAAAATATACCTTCAAGGATGTTTCCATCTCTCCTTTCCACATATAAGGTGAACTGTCCGAAGGTGTGAAAGCTCTTTGAAGGAACGGAAGTTAATAGAATAGCGTAGTATTTTAGCGTAAGATGTCTCCTTACAAAACCAATATCCTCTTCGTTTAGTTTGCTAAACACAAAGGAAAGGGCAAAAATAACAGGAAGTAGCATAAAAATGCTTCTTGTATACAGATTAATAGGTCTTATTCCGAAGGACTGTATAACATGGAGTTTTTTGCTTTCTTTTAATTCAAAAAGCTGGAAGGCAAAAGCTATAAATAGTGCGGTTGGAAGCATGTAAGAGAAATAAAACAAAAACCATAACAAAAGAAAAGGCAAAGAGTCTCTCAAGGGCAGTTGAAACAGTATTTGGTCAAGTCTGATTATCTGGAATATGAGAAATAAAAAAGTAAATAAAAGGCTGATAATCAAAGCAAGTCTAAAAACCCTCCAAAAAAACCAACTAAATATCATTGGACTTTTATCTTACCCTTTAGCCTTTCCTTTTGGTTTGGTTCTCCTCTTTTACCTTGCATAAGCAGGTTATAGGCTTTTTTGTAATATTCCTGTGCTTCCTCCTCCTTTCCTAACTTGAGGAGGACATCTCCCATATGCTCGTATAGCACAGGGTCTTCCTTTTCCTTTTCAAGAGCCTTGAGAAGAAGCTCCTTAGCCTTTATGTAATCTCCACGGTAATACAAAACCCACGCCATACTGTCTATATATGCGGGGTTTTCTGGGTCCTTTTCAAGAGCTCTTGTTATGAGCTTTTCCGCTTCATCCAATCTTGCACCTTCATACCAAAGGAGAAGAGAGTATCCAAGATGGTTCAAAAGCTCTGGGTCATCGGGGTTTAGCTCAAGAGCTTTTTTGAGGTCTTCTTCCGCAGACAGTATCTTGCCCAATTTGTCGTAGATTATTGCTCTTAGGAAATAACCTCTGTAATCTCTCGGGTTTATTTCCACTGCTTTGTTTACGTATTTAAGAGCCTCCTCAAGTTCTTCCTTCTCACTGTAAAGGCTTCCCGTAATAAGGTTTAGCTGATAACTGTTTGGGTCTACCGCAAGAGCCTTTTTGAGTAAGTCTTCTGCTTTTTGGTATTCTTTCCTATCTATGTATATAACTGCCAGTCTCTCAAGGATCTTTGGGTTGTTGCCTACCTTTTGCTGAAGGTTAAGATATATTTCAAGAGCTTTGTCAGTTTCCTTTTCAAACTCAAGAAGGAGTGCATAGCTATAAGCCACGTCTGGATTATCTGGGTTTTCCCTATACAGATTCTCTAAAAGTTCTTTAGCCTTTTTTGTATCTCCAGACCTTATAAGGATAAGGGCATACTGATACAGATAATCGCCGTCGGGATAAACTTCTGCCAGCCTTTGGTAAACATCCTTTGCTTCTTCATATCTGCCTGTTATTGCATATATGTTTGCAAGCCTTTCTAAGGCACTTCTGTTGGTTGGGTCTTGTTTGAGTATGTCCTTGTATAAGCTCTCCGCCCTTGAGTATTCTCCTCGCTGTTCGTATATGCTTCCAAGGGTTATAAAGCCAGCTTCAAAGTCTCCTCTTACCTTTAGAGATTTCTCAAGGTATTCTATGGCTTCTTGCTGTTTACCCTCAGAAAGGGCAATTCTTGCAAGCATAAAATAGGGTAGAGGGTTTTCTGGACTGACCTCTGCCAGCCTTGTAAGCACACTGTGAGCCTTTGGGATATGTCCTCTTCTAAGATATTCCTCCGCTAAAAAGACCATTATCTCCCTTGACTCTGGGTTCTTTGAATATCCATCCTCAAGGGCTCTCAAGGCTTTTTCTCCTTCTCTTCTTATACTGTATACACTATGGAGCAGAAGATATGGGTCAGGCATATTAGGATACTTTGACTTAAACTCGTTGGCAACCTTGAGTGCCATATCGTTTTTTTTCAGCTGAAGGGCTAACCTCACAACGTCCACATACAAGGATGGCGTTGGTGCTCTTCCAAGGGCTCTCAGGCAATAGCTTTCAGCTTTGAGTGGTTCTTTCTCTTGATAGAGCCTGCAGAAAACATAATCGGTGTATGGATTGTAAGCTAAGGATACACCAAAGAGCAAAAGGAAAAAAAGCACTCTCATTCTAAACTCCTATGTATAATAAGAGAAACTTCCAAAGACCTCAGAAGCTCCGAGGATGTGCTTCCAAGAAGCACCCTCTTTAAGCCAGAAAGACCTCTACTTCCCAATACCACTATGTCTATGTCTGGGTCTTCCTTCAAAAAGTTCCTTATACCATCTGCAGGAGACCTATCCTCAAGTATATAGGCTGAGGCTGTAAAGCCGGATTCTCTAAGCCAGTCCTTAATTTTTTCAATATGTTTTAACTTTTCTTCCCTGTATTTTTCACTTAGAACATCCCTTATTCCTTCAACGAGTGGCAGTTCAATAGTTTCTTCCACATGTAGAAGAACTATATGAGGAGAAAAGGGCTTTAGTAGGTTTACAGCAAATTCAAGGGCTTTTTTTGCATGCTCCGAGAGGTCATATCCTATAAGGACCTTTTTTATACCCTCTGGTTCCTTTCCCTTTAGCACAAAAACAGGCTTTTTTGAATACTTCACAACCTTTTCTGTTGTTGAGCCAACTAATATCCTTTCCACAAGACCCTTTTTGTGACTTCCCATAAAGACAAGGTCGTATGCCTCTTCTTTCTCTAACACCACCTCCGCAGGCTCTCCTATTTCTACGAGAATTTCCACTTCCAGAGGCTTTAAAAATTCCACGAGACCTTTTAACCTCTCCTTTGCCTCTTCCTTCTTTCTCTCCTGAAGCTCTGCCAGTAGCTCAAGGTCTACTGTGCTCATACCAAAGCTCTCTGGATAGGGAAGGTAAAGCACGGGAGACACTGTATGAAGAAGATGGACCTTGGCATTGTGGGCTTGGGCAAAGAGTTTCACTACTCTAATAAGCGGGTTTGTTATCTCCGTAAAGTCAACTGGTGCAAGGAATTTCATCTTCATCTCCTCCCTTCAAAATTACTAAAAAGCTCTAAGAAGTCTACACTCACTTCACATCCATCTAGTTTAAAAACCCTATCTAACTTTTCTCTGTATTTCCCATCCACAAACTCAAAGACCTTTACCATCTTCTCATCAGGATAAACAAGGACAAAGTATTTCACGCCTTGCATCTCACACAGCTCAAACTTAAGACCTTCATCCATCTGCCTACTACTTGGAGAAACTATCTCCACCACCATCTGTGGCGGGCTTTCCACCCTCTCTGGAATTTCTCCACACAATACCATTAAGTCTGGTCTTATGACCGTGTCAAAGGATACATACCAATCAAGCTCCACGTAAACTTTGCAAGTGCTACATTCTTCCTGCAAAAAAACATTCCTTAAAAAAGCACCAAGTTCGTTAAGAAGGTATTGGTTTATAGGTCTTGGCGAAGCCATAGCATATGGAATGCCCTCTATTAACTCCCAGTCCCCTTGCCATCTAAGATAATCTTCCACCGTATAGTGTGGTCTATACTTATAGGCTAAGCTCATGAAACTCCTCGAGGTTTAATTTAAGCACTCCCTGTATAAAGGGAAAGCATAGGTCGTTCCCCGCATAAACATCCGTTCCCATAGAGAAGCCTTTGGTTAGTGCCACTTTGGCACCTGCCTCTTTGGCTATAAGAGAGCCGGCAACCACATCCCATGGGTTTAGCTCAAATTCTAACAACCCATCAAAGACACCCTCTGCAAGAAAGCAAAGGTCTACCGCTGCAGCGCCGGGTCTTCTCATTGCACCTACCTTGTCAAAGACCTCTCTGAATATGTTCCAATAAGAATTCAAGTTCCTTTTTGCCCTTGAGGGATAACCATAGGCAACATAGCACTGCTTGAGCTGAGCCTTTTGCCTTATCCTTATAGGCTTTCCATTTTTGAAGGCACCACCCCCCTTTAGAGCCCAGTAGAGGCTGTCAAAGGCAGGTAAGTATACCGCTCCTACAATAGGCTCTCCTCTGTATAAAAGCCCCACAGAAGTTCCGAAAATTGGAAAGCCTGCTATGTAGTTCTTTGTCCCATCAAGAGGGTCTATATACCACACATATTCACCGTCCGCAGAGCCTCCCTCTTCTTCTCCTACTATCTTGTGGTCTGGTAGGTGTTTTTGTATGTGTTCTCTAATCCTTTCTTCCGATAGCTTGTCCGCAAGGCTGTATATGTCCTTTTCCCCCTTTTCCATTACAAGGTTGTCTTCTTTTCTGTAAAACTCCTTTAGGACTTGTCCTCCCAAAAGGCTTGCCTCTTTTGCGACCCTTAGGAAAAGCTCAAGCTCACGCATCGTCCAACACTTCTATACAAGGAAGGCTGTTGCCCTCTAAGAGCTCCAAAAAGGCACCACCACCTGTGGAGACAAAGTCTATGGCGTTATACACTCCAGCTCTGTGTATGGCATGGTCTGTATCTCCTCCACCTGCTATGGTAAGAGCGGGAGATTGAGCAAGGAGTTTTGCGGTCTCATAGGTGCCATCTTTGAACCTATCAAGCTCAAACACACCCATGGGTCCGTTCCACACTATGGTCTGAGCGTCCGACACTATCTCCCTCAAAAGAGCTACAGAGACAGGACCTATGTCAAGACCCATCCAACCCTCTGGTATTTCTTGCCATGGGACTACCCTTGTGGGTGTATTGTCTGAAACCTCTCTGCCTATGACAAAGTCTACAGGAAGATAGAGCCTCACATCCAGCTTTTGAGCGACCTCTAAAATGTCCTTTGCGGTTGGAATTAGATCGTCCTCCACAAGAGAGTTCCCCACCTTGTAGCCCATAGCCTTTATAAAGGTAAAAGCCATAGCACCACCTATAAAGAGCTTGTCCACCCTTTTGAGAAGATTCTTTATAATTCCCAGCTTTGAGGAGACCTTTGCACCCCCTATTATGGCAACCACAGGTCTTTGTGGGTTTACCATAGCCTTCTCAAAGTAGCTTATCTCCTTTTCAAGTAAAAAGCCCATCACCGCAGGTTTTAGAATCTGTGGAACAAGGTATACAGAAGCATGCTTTCTGTGGCAGGTGCCAAAGGCGTCGCTCACATAGACCTCTCCAAGTTTTGCCAGACTTTTGGCAAACTCCTCCTGCCCTTTACTTTCTCCTTCGTGAAACCTCAAGTTTTCCAAAAGCACCACATCCCCCTCTTGCATGCTCATAACCTCTTTTTCCACCTCTTCACCTACACAGTCAGGAAGGAGTTTAACATCTCGGTTGAGATATCTTGAGAGCCTCTTTGCCACAGGTGCAAGGCTAAACTTTTCATCTCTTCCCTTTGGTCTTCCAAGATGAGACATAAGAATTATCTTCGCTTTTGCGTCCAGCAGATACTCAATGGTTGGCAGGCTTGCCCTTATTCTCGTATCATCTTCTATGTTCCCAAGCTCGTCCATAGGCACATTAAAATCCACCCTTACTAAAACCCTTTTACCCTTTAGCTCCACATCCCTAAGTGTTTTCTTTCTAAATGGCATAGCTCCACCTCCTAAAAGTCAAAGTCTATATCTTCGTCATCAAACTCAGGGCTTCCGTTTGTTTCAAAGATGCCTCTCAAATTCAAAGCAAGTCTTTTGATGTTCTCAAGGTAAAAGACTATATCCTCGTAAACCTCAAGGAGTGCCTTGTATCTTTTTATATCTTCATAGCTCAGTTTTCTTGTCCTTAAGAGCTTCTTTATTGCTATTCTTGACACAAAGGCTCTTGAATACTTCTCCTGCCATTCCTTCCAAAATTCTTGAGTATTGACTGGAGCTTTGACAATAAAGTATTCAAGGTTTGATAATTCTTCCATGAGGTTTAGGTCAAGGGTGTTTTTCACGGGACTACCTCCTTTTAGAAATTATAACCCATTAATTCTCTTAGCTTTTTTATAGGGTCTTGGCTTTTCATAAGGCTCGTCCCCACAAGAAAAGCGTCAACTCCCGAGTTCTCAAGCCTTAGAACCTGCTCACGGTTTTCTATACCGCTCTCCGCTATCACAAACCTTGCTCCCATCTCCTTTATCTTTGGTGCAAGCCTTTCAGAAAGGCTTATGTCTACCTTAAGGGTGTCAAGGTCTCTGTTGTTTATGCCTATTATGTAAGCACCAACTTTTAGAGCCCTTTCCGCTTCCTCAAGGCTAAAGACCTCTACAAGAGGAGAAAGTCCCAGTTTTTTGGAGTATTCCAAGAGGTCTCTCAGTAGCCCATCCTCTAAAATCCTAACTATTAGAAGCACTATATCCGCACCATAAGCCTTTGCTTCAAGAACCTGCACAGGGTCAAGGATAAAGTCCTTTCTAAGCAAGGGAAGGTTTACTATCTGTCTGACTTCATACAAGTCCTCAAGAGAGCCCTTAAAGAACTTCTTATCTGTAAGCACAGATATGGCTACCGCGCCGGCTTTTTCGTATAGTTTGGCTTGTTCCACCGCGGATATGTCTTTTATTCTGCCTTCGGAAGGCGAAGCCCTTTTGACCTCCGCTATTATCCTTGTCCTACAGGAGCAAAGAGCCTTCTCAAAGGAAAAGAAGGAGTCCCTAAGGCTTACCCTTTCCTCCAAAGCCTTTATGTAGTCTGGGTCTTTCCTTATCTCAGTCTTCTTGTTCTCAACTATTCTTTCCAAAACTCCTATGGATAGACCCTCCTGTATTCCTTACCTTCCTTCTTGTATATAGCCTCTACACCAAAGCCTTCTTTTTGTAGTTGGTCGTATATCTCCTTTGCCTCCTTGTAGCCATGAACCGCAAGCACCACACCGCATCTTGGGTCAATCTCATCGGGTATGGGTATGAGCTTGGCTCTGCCCTTTAGAAACTTCTCCGCCCTTGTGCCTTCCGATATGGCGGTAAAGGTTATAAAGTGGTCAGGTTTTTTGATAAAAGGATTTAAGCTCATGAGGATGTGCCTTACATGGAGCTTTACTCCAAGAGAGTGGAACTTGACCCAATACCATAGAGAGGGTTCTATGGCTTGAGAGCCTTTTCTTAAGACCGCAACCACTTTGCCATCTTCCTTCTTGAGACTTACAAGCTCATTACCCGTCTGACCGCACCAGCTTAGTATATCCCTTTCAAAGCCTGGGTCTGTGGATATAACAATGAGTTTTTGACCTTCCTTTAGCTTCCTCATTTTTTCTGAAGTCATCACCACAGGCAAAGGGCACATGAGCCCTGTAAGGTCAAGAACCTCTTCCTTTTCCTCTAGAACCTCCATGTTATCACCTCACACCGCTATAACTTTTGTCTGAGGTCTTTCTTCAAGACCTTCTATGTATAAATTTATAAGCTTTCCTGCCCTTTCAAGGGTTTTCATTAACTCCTTATCGTAGAATTGCATAGGACTATTTACATAAAAGCACACATTAACCTCTCCCCTCTCAAGCCTTACAGGAACACAAAAACGTTGATTATCCACGTCAACCACTGGCTTTTTCATAAATTCCCCCTTGGAAGGTGTTATGCTTACCATTTTCAATTCATATGTCTCTTTTAAATTTCTTAGATACTCGTAAATATCCTTGCTTTGGATAAGCTGGTCAAGAAGCAGTCCCTCTCTAAAGGCATTTTGAGAACCCTTTTCCAATCTTGCGTATTCGCTTGTTAGTTTAGAGTAGGACTTTCTTAAGTTTCTTACGTAGAGCCTCTCCTTTCTCAGAGCTTCCACAAGGTCTGGATGCAAGGATGCCATAAAAAGGGTAAGGGAGACTGGCAAAAGAACAAATCCCCAGACACCATAGTAATAAAAGCCTAAGCCTATGAAAAGCCAAAGGAAAAGCATACCTCTAAAGACGTTTCTGCTAGTGTAGAGAGCTATTGGTGCGGTAAGGGCGAGTATTGCTTCTTTATGATCAGAGAGAAGTGTAAGCAAAGGTAGAAAAACAAGGTCTCCATAGCTTTTAAATAGCTTTAGCTTGCCTGGATAGAGAAACATATGTATACCAAGAGATAAGTAGACACCAGCAGGTATAATTATGATAGCTTGCTCCCACGGAGACTTATCAATAGATAGCCCAAGAAAGAAGGCAAAAAGCAAAACCCTAAAAGCAAGGAATATAAGACCAATATCTCTAAGCACGAGAATATTTTACTCCACCTGTATCCTTTTCACCTTTTCCTTTTTCTCCCTTCCTTCCACTCTGCTTTCAAGCCTCTGCACTTCGTAGTCTACTATGGTCTTGATTATCTTCCAAAAGGAAAGCTCCATAGTGTAAAGGTTTTTCATAACTTCTCTTCTAACCTCCTTGGGAGGAAGTAAAACCTCAAAGAGCTTGAACATGTCCTTTCTGAGTTCTTCCACTTGCTCCTCAAGGCTCTCTTCTTTTAGCTCTTCCCTCTCTGCCATAATGTGTAAATATAGCTACTTTTTTAGAAGTTGCAAGAACTCCTTGACAGCCCTTTCTATACCCCATAGAAGTGCGTTGGAGATTATAGAATGACCTACGTTTAACTCTTCCACCACACCTCTCAAAGACTCCACAAGAAGAGAGGTGTTCTTGTATGTAAGCCCATGCCCTGCGTAAACTCTTAAGCCCAGAGACCTTGCCTTTAGACTGGATTCTTTTAGTCTTTGTATCTCCTTCTTTGCTTCCTCAATTTTGTGTGAGTTGAAAAGGTTTGCATACCTCCCCGTGTGAAGTTCCACAGCGTCAGCCCCCACTTCCTTACTTGCGTATACCTGTGATTCCTCAGGCTCTATAAAAAGGGAAACCTCTATTCCAGCTTCCTTGAAGTCTTTTATATATTCCCTTAGATGGTCCTTCATGGCAACTACGTTTAGCCCGCCTTCTGTGGTTATTTCCTCTCTTCTTTCTGGTACAAGGGTTATCCTGTTGGGCTTAACCCTTAGGGCTATAGCCTTCATATCATCCGTTGCTGCCATTTCAAGGTTCACTGGCACATGCACCGCCTTTTTTATAAGCTCCAAGTCTTCCTCTTGTATATGCCTTCTGTCCTCTCTTAAGTGAAGGGTAATCTGGTGTGCTCCCGCTTGCTGGGCAATCAAGGCTGCAAAAAGTGGACTTGGCTCAAAGGTTTTCCTTGCCTGCCTAAGGGTTGCCACATGGTCTATGTTTACACCGAGCTTCATCATATATCAAATATAACCTCCGCTATCCAGAGGTCCCCTTGCTTTTCTACCTTAAGGTCATGGTAAGTAGCCGCTTTTATTACCAGCTTTGGCTCGTTTTTCTGTGGGTCAAACCTATCTCCAATGAGTTTTAACCTTGCATAATCTTCCCTGACCTCCAATGGTTCACATTTTGAAGCTACAAACAGCTCCGCTTCATGCAGGACAATTGATTCATTTATTAGGTCTGCAAGCAAGAAGGGGAGCTCTGAATTTACCTCTATGACCTTTTCTTCTGTTGGTGGTATGGATTCTATAGGCGTTATTTCGTTAAAGGTTGCCAGTATGCTTTTGCATAGAAGCTCCTCAAGGCTTTTAGCACATACTCTTATGCCCGCATCCGCAGTTATACGGTCTATGGTCTCATAAAAGCTCATAGCCCCAAAACATCAAACATGGAATACCAACCAGGCTTTTTGCCCTTTATCCATCTCGCCGCCTCTATTGCACCCTTGGCGAATATATCCCTTGAGCTTGCCCTGTGGGTAAGTTCAAGCCTTTCTCCAAAACCAAAAAAGTAGACGGTATGCTCACCCACCACATCTCCACCCCTAAGGGACATAACCCCCACCTCTTCTAACTCTCTTGGTGCAATTCCGTCCCTGCAGTGGACTTTCTTTTGTAGGTTCATAGTCCTTAGGAGTATCTCCTCAAGTTTTAGCGCGGTTCCGCTTGGTGCATCCTTTTTGTATCTGTGATGAATTTCAAGCACCTCCGCATCAAAGCCTCTGCCCTTTAGGACACTGCTCGCTATTTCCACAAGCCTAAAGAGCAGGTTCACACCCAAACTCATATTAGGTGAGACAAGTATGGGAGCTTGCTCTGAGTAGGATTTTAGCTCCTCAAGCTCATGCTCCTTAAAGCCAGTAGTTCCAATTACCATACCCTTTCCTGCAAGGGCAGAAAGTTTTCCATGAGAAATCGCTGCAGTGGTGTTGCCTGAAAATTCTATAACTACATCACAAAGACCGAGCACATCTTCAAGCCTTGGAGTGAGAGGAAGACCTTTTAGCTCTTCTATACCAGAGGCTTCACCAAGGTCATGAGACCTTATACAGTCTGGATGTTCCACTCCTGCAACTACTTGAAAGTCGGAATACTCAAGGGAGAGCCTTAGGATGCTTTTACCCATTCTACCAAGAGCACCGCAGACTACCGCCTTTGTCATTCCTCCTCCTCTTCTCCAAAAATCATATCCTCAAGCTCTTCCACTGCCTCTTCCGCTTGGTCTGGTGGCACCACTGAAGGATAAAGAGCTACTTGAATGCCTTCGGTGAAGAGAAACCTACTTATTATCTCCTGGAGCTTCTCCAGCTCTTCTGGGCTGAGGTCTCCCCTTATGCTCTCTTCTATAGGCTTGTTGGTGAAGAAGAAACCCACGAGGCTGAAAGGCACTGCGTAAAGTTGTTCTTCCATGACACTCTCCTTTTTAGTTTTGAAAAATTATAATATGAATATGGACTACAAGCCTCAGGAAATAGAAGCCAAGTGGCAAAGAGTTTGGGAAGAGGAAGGTATTTTCAAAGCAAGGGAAGAGGGCAAAAAACTCTATGTGCTTGAGATGTTTCCATACCCTTCTGGCAGGATACATATGGGACATGTGAGGAACTACACTATAGGAGATGCCATAGCAAGGTTTATGAGGTTTAAAGGCTACTCGGTGCTTCATCCTATGGGATGGGATGCCTTTGGATTGCCTGCGGAGAACGCTGCCATAAAGCATGGAGTCCACCCTGCCAACTGGACCTACGAAAACATAGCCTATATGAAAAGGCAGTTAAAGAGCCTTGGCTTTTCCTACGATTGGGATAGGGAGATAACCACCTGCGACCCTGAGTATTATCGTTGGAATCAATGGATTTTTCTCAAGTTTTTTGAGCATGGCTTAGCCTACAGGAAGTCCGCAGAGGTAAACTGGTGTCCTAACGATGAAACGGTGCTTGCCAATGAACAGGTTATAGAGGGAAGATGCTGGAGGTGTGGCACGCCCATAGTAAGAAGGGAAGTGCCCTCCTGGTATTTGAATATAACCGCCTATGCGGAGAGGCTTTTGGAAGACCTCAAGGAGCTTGAAGGCAAGTGGCCAGAAAGGGTTATAGCACAGCAAAGAAACTGGATAGGAAGGTCAGAGGGTGCTATCCTTAAATTCTTTGTGGATGATATTCCCATAGAGGTTTTTACCACAAGACCAGACACGGTCTTTGGTGCTACCTTTGTAGTGCTTGCACCAGAGCATCCTCTTACCCTTGAATTGGCAAAGAGGGGAAACTTCTCAGAGGTCAAGAGCTTTGTGGAGCGTATGAAACAAAAATCCACAAGGGAAAGGGGAATAGAGGAAGAAAAAGAAGGTGTGTTTCTTGGAGTTTATTCGGTAAACCCTGCCACAGGGGAAAATATACCCGTCTGGACCGCCAACTATGTGCTTTATGAGTATGGCACGGGTGCCATAATGTGCGTGCCAGCCCATGACCAAAGGGACTACGAGTTTGCCATAAAGTATGGACTACCCATAAGGTATGTGGTTAAACCTTCGGAGGGAGAGCTTCCAAAGGACAGAGCCTACGAAGAGCCGGGTATTCTCATAAACTCTGGACAGTTTAATGGTATAAAGTCCACAGAAGCAAAGAAAGCCATAACCCAGTGGCTTAAGGAAAGGGGTCTTGGAGACTTTAAAATAACCTACAGACTAAGGGACTGGAACATTTCAAGACAGAGATACTGGGGCACGCCTATACCCATAGTTTACTGCGACCACTGTGGAATAGTGCCAGTCCCAGAGGACCAACTTCCCGTGCTTTTACCTCAAAGGGTGGAGATAACAGGTCATGGAAACCCTCTTGAAAAAGTTCCAGAGTTTGTCAACACCACCTGCCCCAAGTGTGGAAGACCTGCAAAAAGAGAGACGGATACAATGGATACCTTCTTTGACTCAAGCTGGTATTTCTTGCGCTTTTGCGACCCCAAAAACTCAGAAAAGCCCTTCTCTCCAGAAAGGGTGGAGTTCTGGATGCCCGTAGACCTATACATAGGCGGTATAGAGCATGCGGTCTTGCACCTTCTTTATGCAAGGTTTTTCCAAAAGTTCCTTTATGACCTTGGATTGGTAAAGGACAAAGAGCCCTTCCTTAGGCTTATTACTCAAGGTATGGTGCTAAAAAGGTGGGTAAGCGTAGAGAGGTATTTGGAGTATTTGGAAGAAAAGTATGGAGTGAAAAGCCTTTTGGAAGAGGACGTGGAAAAGCTAAAAGAGTTAATGGAAAGGGATATGGGTTCAAAGAGCTAACCTCAAAGATATAGCTTTGCCCCTTCGCCCCCTTTCAAAGAACCCACTAATAGCACAAGGGAAGAGCCAACAGCTAAGAGCTGAAAGCTCCAAAAGCTAAGCAGTTTAAGGTAGGCAAGGGGTGAACCAAGAAAAAGCAAAAGCAGACTTGTAAGATTATCTAAAAAGGAAAAGAGAAACAGAAAAAGACCTATCCAAAGGGCTGTTTTTCTCTTTACTCCTACAAAAGACAAAAGATGAGCCAAGGCAAGAGAATAAACCGCCATGGCTATAAGATGGGGATAAAAAACTTTGAAAACGCCATTAAAACTCTTAGCCCTAATGAAGAGGTCTGGATTGCCAAGAAAGTAGTCTCTTATGCCCTCAACCCCAAAGCCCATTTTAGCATGAAAGTTCAAAAAATTAGAAAAGAGAAAAAAAAGAGAAAAAAAAGCAAAGGCAAGGCTTATAAGCTTTAGAGTGTCTGTTTTCGGCGAGTTTTGTTTATCTCTTAGGATGTGGAAGGTGGTCAAAAACCATGTAATTAAAAAATTAAGCTGGTAAGCCAAGAAGGAAAG
Source organism: Hydrogenobacter sp. T-2 (assembly GCF_033971325.1). Classification (NCBI taxonomy): domain Bacteria; kingdom Pseudomonadati; phylum Aquificota; class Aquificia; order Aquificales; family Aquificaceae; genus Pampinifervens; species Pampinifervens diazotrophicum. Next base: position 1,021,448 of record NZ_CP117180.1, on the reverse strand, counting down.
GAGCTTTAACATAACCGTCTTGGTGCCAAGCAGAAGTATAAGGAAGTCAGAAAGCAAAAACAAAAGGGCAAAGAAACTTGTGGAAGTTATAAACATTAACTTGACTTTCTTGGATAAGGCTGTTATATTTAGCAAAGAAAAAAGGGTTATCAAAAGCATTCCATGGATAAAAACTCCCACATGAAAGTCCTCCGAGACCTGTGCTATGGAGACCCTTTCGGGAAATTCTGGGTCCATAAAGAAATATCTCACAAGACTCTCTTGAGAAAAGCCATACTTGGAATAGAAATGAACCCAAGAGGCAAGCCAGAAAAGCAAGGCAAAAACCAAGAAAAAGAGCACTGCGTAGTATAGGGGTGTGTTTTTCTTTATGTTGGCAGATATGAAAAACCTCATCTTGCACTTCCAAAAAGTATCTGCCACATGGCAAGCACCTTACGGGCATTGTCAGTTATAGCTCTTGCTGTCAAAGTAGAACCTGTTATATTGGGAATATCTCTCCTAAGTCTTATGGGGTCTTTGCCTAGCTGTTTGCCTGCAAAGAGCCTAAGCCATTGGTCTTCTGGCATATACTCAAGAGGCTCATAAAAGGCAAGCACCTCTACCACGTCAAGCCTTCCGTCTGGGGTAATTGTATATAGGACTACCTCTGGATGCGTCCTAACTCTGTGTATGTCCGCATAGCCATAGGCTACTATTTGTCCACCTTTTCTGACTATATACCATGAGGCGAGCCTTGATTCTAACCTGACGCCAGATATCCTTTGAACCTCTTCCACCTGCTCTCTTGTGAGGGTAATATTCCTAACCTCTATTTGAGAGCCGGGATAAATCTGAGAAAGGGCTTGCTCTGGTCTTTTGAACTCTTTTGCTTGCAAGGAGTCAGTGGATAAGAGAGTGTAAACAATAAGAAATAAAAGGGTCAACAGAGCCATTCTGACCTCCTAAACTTTTAATTCTATTCCAGAAATCATAACTTGAAAGACCTCACTTTTACACTAAAAGCCCCTCCCGAGGGGGAGGGCACAACATGAGGAAGAGCCATCAGAACATGAAACCAAGCGTGAGCCTGTATTCGTTCTCATCCTTTCTTGGCTTGCTGTAGTCCAACTTCGCATAGTCCGCTTTTATGGCTACGAGAGGGTGGGGCTTATAGGAAATACCGACGTTATAAACCCTTAGCTTATGTCCGTTAGGCTTTAGATAGCCAGAGGGCACTTTTTTGTGTGTATCAAAGTCCTCGTATATCCCAAAGACATAAAGCTCCTGGTTTTCTGGTCCAAAGAGCCTAAAGAGGTCATAAGCCACCTGCACATAAAAGCCTTGCTGTTCCCTTGGCATTATTTTATCTCTGTTATCACCAGTGCTTGGGTTCTGGATATCGTTTCCAAAAAGGTCTCTGGACATCTTTAAAGCATCATTGATTTTCACCAATGCTCCTACAAACCTCACGTCCCATCCCGCATACTGCCACCACAGGTGAGGAGAAAGCATGGTAACTGAGCCCACCTTTGAACCTCTTCTGAGACCAAGCTGAGAATCTGAATCACCCTTAGACTGCACATCTGCGTAGACAAAAGAACCTCCAATTTTCACGTTAAGAGGCAGGTCTATATCCACTCTTCCTGTGTAACCAAGCCTGTCTGCCACAGCCCTTGCACCCCTTTGTCTGACAGTTTTTAAAGGCTCAAGTGCATTGTAGCCTCCACCACCTTTCAGCATAAGTCCGTTTATCAGATAAAACCTGTAGTCTACAGGACCCACCGTTCCATACACTCCAAGACCCATCTCTTCCCATGTGGACAGCATTATCCTACGCTCAAAGAAGGGTCTTTCCGCAGAGGGAAAGGTAGGAGGCTCGTGGATTTCGTTTACTATACCCACGGGCATAAGCAGTAGACCACCCCTTACTCCAAACTCGGGTCTAAACTGGTAGTCAAGATAGGCAAGCTCCGCCTTGAAGTATCCTCCCTCCGTTCCATGGTCTTTAGAGGTAGAGGCATGCTCCAACTCAAGCTCCGAGTTAAACTTTAGCTTTTCATCAAAGGCGTAGCCAAGGTATAGGATTATCCTCTGCATATTGGCTATATTTTTTGCACGACCTCTTGCATCCACATCGTTGCGTCTAAATACGAGCTCACCATAACCACCTATGGACACACCCCTTGGGTTAAAGTGCACCTTTGAGGCTGCGGGACCAAGTCCAGAATAGGACTTAATCTCAAGTTGTGGCATGGCAATGTCAAGCCTGAGCTGTCTTATCTCTTCCTTGAGGGCTTCTGTTTCCTTCCTTGTTTCTTCTGCCTTCTTTTGCTCCTCTTTTAGCTTTTGAACCTCCTGCTGGAGCATCCTTATCTGCTCCTCAAGCTGACGAACCCTATCCTCTGGCGTTTGGGCAAAAACTGCAGTGGAAAAGAGTGCGGTGGCTAAAAGCACCTTCTTCATGCCAAACCTCCTTACACTAAAATTGAGATTTTGTAGCAATAAAGTATAAATAAATTGAAATCCGCTGTCAATATGATTTTTCTCATGCGTAGCTTCTCCTCCTTAGACCCTCCACCAAGCCGAGCATATAAAGGGCTAAGATAAAAGCCAAAAAGATGCTATAGGATTTGGCTTCGTGAGAATTTTCCATAGGCTCTGCCTGTTGACTTACCTTCTGTAGGACAGAGCCTTTAAGTAGCTCAGAGACGCCTGCAGGTTGTGGTGTATCTGTGCCTTCCCTTATCCTTCCTTGGTTTGGAGAGTAGCCAGAAAGACCTATGCCTTGAGAAAGCCTTTCCTGTATCTGTTTCATGGCGGAGAAGTTTTGCATGAGCCATCTCTTTGTGCCAAGGTTGTATCTGTCTTCAAGGTATACCTCTTTAAACTCCTGCCAGATGTAGTCCTTTACCACCTGAGGTGCTACCACTTGCCAGCCGTAGAGGTTGTTTAGAGTGTTTAGCAGTTCGTTTACCCCCGAATAGCCCTCCTGCATCAAAGCTTTTACATACTGCGGGTTTGTATACCTTGCTCTTACCTCCTGTATGAGAAATTCTTCTGCGGTTTGGACTTTTGCATTACTTCTGAGGTTTGCAATAAGAACCTCTGGCTTTTGACCGCTTATGGTCTCTACTGCAAGGGCAAGCCCGCCTAAGTATTGAAAGGGGTCGTCGGTGGTAAGCATGCCATATAGGTTGGAGCTTCTTGACAAAATTACCGCCTTTGTGCCTTTTAGGTTCTCTTCAAAGAGACCCTCTACCTTTTCTGAATATAGGTTTGTGTCGTAGGCATAGCCCATGCGATGCAGAAAGAGGTCAGAGAGGGTCTTCTTGTTTCTTGTTTGAAAAACCGCTTCATCAAGACCACTACCATAGGCACCGCTCTCGTTGGAAAAGCTCCTCACGGTAGCAAGCACAAAAGCCTTGTCTTGGTCAAAGCCCCTTCTTAAGAGCATTTCCTTTAGCCTTTGAGTGTTCTCCCTTACGAAGTTCTCCTCCTCTTCAAGCCCTGCCACAAGTCTAACCGCTTGGTTTATGAGGTTCATAAGGTTAGGAAAGTGGTCCCTATAAAGACCTGTCGCAGACACCACCACATCTATGCGCGGTCTCTTTAGCTCCTCTTTTGGTATAACCTCAAGACCTACCACCCTCCCTCCTTCATCCCACTTTGGCTTTACACCAAGCAGGTGCAATATCTGGGCTTCTACCACGCCAAAGTGCCTCATGGTCTCCGTAGACCAGAGGGTAAAGGCTACCTTTTGAGGGTAGGCTTTGTGTTTTTGGTAGTATTGCCTTAGCCACTCTTGGTTGACCTGCACCGCAGTCTTCCAAGCCTGAGGAGTGGGAACACGAGAGGGGTCAAAACTGTAGAGGTTTCTGCCAGTAGGCAGTGCGTCGGGGTTTTTAATAGGGTCTCCGCCATAGGAAGTGGGTATATACTTGCCCTCAAGGGCTGAGAAAAAGGCTTTTGTCTCTGTGCTGGCATCAAACCTCGTGTATAGCTCCTGCACCTTACCGCACTCCTCTTGAGCTGGCTTTTCTATACATTCAAGGAGCTTCCTGTAGGCTTGGGAGGTCTTTATGGCTTCAATGGGTCTTGCGAGAAACTCTTTGTAGTCTTCCTCTTCATATTTTCTTACCCAATCCTCTCCCAGCATCTGCAGTAAGGTTAGGGCTATAAGCTCCTTGTCCTTTGTTCTTCCAAAGGTATGAAGCCCCAGTGGGATGTTTTGACTTGCCAGTTCATGCAGGTAGTTGTGCAGTCTTTCTGAAAAGTCTTCAAAGTTTCTCAAGATTTCCCTTTGGCTTTTGTATCCCATATCCTGAGCTATGCGAGCCTTTATGGCTCTTTGGGCTATGTCCCTGCGTAGTGTTTCCTTCAGTCTTCCCTCTGCTTGAGATTCCTTATGAAGAAGTTGGTGAAGCTCTTCAAGCTCCCCGTATGTGCCAGAGGGTGCAAAGGCAGGAGTTTGGTGAGATATGATAAGGGCTCTGCCTCTTCTTCTGGCGTTTACAGCCTCTCCCACGTTGTCCACAATGTAGGGATATATAACAGGTCTACCGCCGAGGGTTAGGTATGGATAGTCCCAAAGGTCAAGACCCCTCTCCTTGCCCGGAGTCCACTCTTGAGTGCCATGAGTTCCAAAATGCACTATGGCATGGAAATGTTTCTGCAGAAAAAGATAAAAGGCAAGGTAATAGTGAGAGGGTGGGACTTTTGTGCTGTGGTAAAGCTCCCTGTTTTTTAGATAGTCCACTCCCCTGGGTGCAAGGGGCAAAAAGGCAAAATTCCCTGTCCTGTAGATGGGTATTGGAAAGCAAGAACCTTTAAGATAGGGGTCCTTCTGAGGCTTTCCCCAATAAAGCTCTATTTCCTCTCTTATCCTTTGAGGTAGGCTCTCATACCAGCTAAGATAGTCCTCTAAGGGTAAGCACTCCAAAAATTGCCTGTTTACAGCTTTGCGGTAATAAAAACCTATAAGGTGGGTGAGTTTTGACTCTATTTGTCTCTCTGAAAGCTCCTCCACCTTGTATCCGCGTGCCTTTGCCTCTTTTAGTAATAGCTCAAAACTTCTAATCACATTTAGGTTTGAAGCTAATATGTTCCTATCCCCAGGTGGGTAGTTATAATAGACAAGAGCGATACTCTTTTGAGAGTTTTCAAGGTCTTGTAGCTCTCTCCAGCCTATAGCCCTTTCCACAAGGTTTTCCAGCATACGCTCTATTGGTCTTTTTATGTGGTGGTCGTAGCCTACTACGGTAGGGTCAATGGCACCCACATACTCTGGCAGGGCAAAGTAAAAGGGTATAAGGGCTATGGGTATGCCTTCCTTTGAGTTTTCCCAATCCTCCAGCTTACCCCTGTAGGTAAGACCCAAAAGCACAGGAACACCAAGCTCTTCAAAGGCTTTTCTCTCGTCATCGGGAGCAAAATACATAAGCCTGAGGTTTATAAGCACAGAGGGTATGGGCTTGCCTTCTGAGGTAAGAAGATGCAAATGCCTTCTAAGACCCTCCCTTTCTGGGTAGTAAAAGCCAAAGGCACTTATACCCCTTTTCTCCGCAGAGAGAATAAGCTGGTCTACTATCTCCGTGTTTTCTGCGGTAAGGTCTGACCTGTGAAAAAGCACAAGCAAAGGCTTTTGCACCTCTGTAGGAATCCTGTCCATTACACCCCTCTTTGGATGATAAAAGCCCACCATAGGTAGCTCCCTTGGTGGCTCTGCAGGAAGCCCAAGCAGTATTCTTATCATGTTTCTGAAGTTTTCCCTACCTCCAGAGTGGTAGTAGGGGTAGAGCTTGTCAAGTAGCTCCTTGTCTTGTCCCGAAGGTGGCTGACTAAGGAGGATATACCTTTTGTCCCTAAGGTTTTCTTCCAAAAAACTTCTTATCTCCTCCGGCGGAGCGTCTATTATGTATAAGTCCGCAGGTGGAGGGATAAAGGACCTGTAGTTTTGAGAGGTAAGGTAAAAGCCCTCCGCAGGAAGCCCTTCCTCCTTGGCACTTTGGAGCAAAAGCTGGAGCTTCTTTGGAGGGTTTGGAAAACTCATTACAAAAACCACTCTTTGAGCAAAGGCAAAGCTAAGGAGAAAAAGCAAAGCAACAACAAACCTCATCCTTACTCCTCCGGCACGTATATGAGAGTTCCATCCTCTAAGCGGTAGGTTATGCCCACCTTTACTCCCTTCCCCTCACCTACGCTTTGAGTCTTTACGTATCTTTCAAGTTTTTCTCCCTTCTTTATGAGGATTTCCATGTTTTCCTTGTCAGGGTTTTTAACAAGCACATAGTCCTCCTTGGTGAAAGGGTTAAAGGGGCTGTTTACCAAGACCAAAAGCAGGGCTATAACCACCGCCAAAAAGGCGTCAATCATGTTTACCACCGACAGCATGGGGTCTGTCTCTTCCTCTAACCTCTCTAACTCTTGACGCACAAGCTCTTTATAGTTCATGACGAAACCTCCACGTGGGCTTATAATTAGTCATATGAGGGAAATACTTAAAAAACTTGACCTTCAGCTTATAGCTCAGGAAGAGGGCGGTTGGCTTGTGCTTAGTCCAGACTTTCCTGAACTCATTACAGAGATAGACGAGCTTGAAGAGCTTCCAGAGGTGCTGGAAGACAGCCTTAGGGCGGTTTTGGAACTTTATATGGAGCTTGAAAAACCTCTTCCAGAAAAGTTTGGAGATTACCTTAATGGTGCGGAGGAAAATTATATAGCCCCCTTCAAACCTTAAAGGATGAAAAACCTCACATATAGAGAATTGACATATATACTTAGGAAGCTTGGGTGCTATGAACTGGAAAGAAAAGGTGGAGGTTCGCATAGGAAATGGTATAATCCAAACACAGGAAGGTCTACAATTATACCAGATTGGAGTAAGAGACCTCTTAAAAAAGGAACAGTTAACGCTATAATAAAACAACTTCTCATTGATAAAGACCAATTCCTCAGCCTTCTTGAGGACTGACATCCTTCTCCTCCAACTTCTTAATGTCCTCCAAGAGCCACCTTCTTCGCACCGTGGAGGTGTAGTAGCTAATGCTTGCAGATATTAGGGAGAGGCTCACTGCACCAAAGGCAAAGGAGAGCTTTCTGCCAAGTTCTTGGGTATTCCCCTCCGCAAGGGCAAGCAGGGCAGGTCCCAAGGGTATAAGAGTTCCCACAAGTCCCAAGAGGGGTGCAACCCTTGAGACAAGCCTTGGTATTTCCAAGGATTTTAGTGCCTTCATGTATAGGTCCCCTGGTTTTAGTGGGGGAGGGTGGTTTTTGCCCAAAGCCCTCTTTATGGCTCTTGCGGTAAAAAAGCCAAGGTCAAAGAGAGAATAGACAAACATAAGCACAATAAGTGCGTAAACAGGATACTGAAAGACCATAACAATCTGGTAGAAAACCTTCTCCATTAGCTACCCTCCTTTAGAGTGAACTGAACGGGAAGAGAAAGGTTTACCCTTCTTTCCGCAAAGGGAAAGTCCCTATGAGCTTTTTGAACCGCCCTTATTACCGCGTCGTCAAGCACCCTGTAGCCTGAGCTCTCCTTTATAGAAAGACCACACAAGGACCTTCCCTCAAGACAGATAAGAACCACCACCCTCCCCTCCCATCCCCTCATCCTTGCAAGGGTAGGATACTCAAGGTGGCTCCTAACCAAAGACCTTATACTTTCAAAGTTCTGTCTACTATAAAGGACGCTGTAGTCTTCCTCCCCCTTCCCCCCCGCCCCACCATGCCTATCTGAGGAGGTAAGCTCTCTGGGTTTTGCACCTGAAGCCTCACCCAAGGTCTTTGAGCCTTCTTTAATTGGCTGACCTGCATGCACTTCTCCTTTATCCTTTGGCTCTATGCCTTCTCCTGAGAGTGTGGGTTTTACCTCTTGGGTTTCCTCCCTTGTAGCCTCCTCCAGAACTCCCAAGGGTTGGCTTTTTGACTCTTCCCTTTCTACAGTCTTTATGGAGGTATGGGTTGGCAGGGTCTCTACCCTTTCCCTTGTGTTTTCTCTCATAGGACTTTGAGGTTCTACCTTATCCCTTATGCTTTGAATTGGTTTTTGTGATGTATCCTTATGGACTTCCTTCCTCACCTCTAACATAGACAGGTCAAGTTCTACCACCTTCTTCTCCACCAGCTCAAAGCGTATCATCTGGAAGGCTATAAAGCCAGCCAAGGAGTGGACTAAAAAGGACAAGGTAAAAGCCCTAAGGTCTAACTTCATGTCTTTGGACCCTCTTTTTGTCTTGTGTCTTCCCACTGGTAGAGGAGGTCTCTTGCCCTTCTAAGGAGGTAGTTATAGGCTATGCCTGCAGGTATGGCGACCAAAAGACCCATGGCGGTAGCCTTCAAGGCAAGTGCAAGCCCTACCATTATCCTTAGAGTATCCCCTATACCCTCCCTTCCCATGACCTGAAAGGTGTGCATTATGCCTATAACCGTGCCTAAAAGCCCCACATAGGGTGCGTTAGAAGCAACAGAAGCTATTATGTATAGCCCCTTGGTGAGCTCCCTCTCCAGCCCAGCCCTTGTGGAAAAGGAGGATATATCCACCCTTCTGTAAAAGAAGAGCCTCTCAAAGAAGACATAGCCCGCAACAAGGCTCATACCCAGCATAATGCCCATAAACACATATTCAACCCACATTAGAAAGTGCCTCTTACGCCTGCGTAGTAGAAGCTACCAAGCAAGCCAATGTCATAGTCCTTTTTGTTGTTTAGGTTATCCACACCACCAAAGAGCTCAAGCCCTCTGAAGACCCTTTGGTTTACAGCCAAGCCGAGGAGCGTAAAGTCCTTCTTTTGAGGTCTGTTGTTTATAAGGTAAAGCACGTCAGAAGAGTGCTGGACTGTAAGGCTTATCTTTGTGTTCTCAAGAGGCTTAAGTGCCAACTCACCCACCGCCCTGTGTCTGGGTCTTTGTAAAAGCCTTTGGTCTTGGCTCTCGTCCTTTGCCTCAAGGTAAGTGTAGGAAGTCCTAAGACGAAGCCAGTTTAAAGGTTCATAAAAGCCAGAAAGTTCAAAACCAGTAAACTTAGCCTTTCCAATATTCCTGTATGTTGCTGCAAAAAAGCCTGGTGGTAGAGGAAAGTCCAAAATAGGACACAAAGCTGGTGCGGTTCCTCTTATGTTGTCGCATACTGTCTGGACTTCTATGAGGTCCTTTGCCTTCATGTAGAAGTAGTTAGCCCTTATGCCGCCCCTATGAGTAAAGTCCTTTTCTATGCCAAGGTCTATACCTTGAGTTTTCTCGCTTTTGAGGTCTGGGTTACCCACCACATAGTAGTTGGACATCTGAAAGAAGATGTATCTGTCTCTAAGAGGTGGGTTTCTAAAGCCCTGAGAGTAGTTTGCCTTTAACCTTAGGTCTGGCAGAAGGCTATAGGTAAGTCCCACCCTCGGGCTTAAGTTATCATCCCCATCCTTACTGCCATCGTATCTTATGCCAGCGGTTAGAAAGAGTTTATCGCTTACAAACCACTCATCCTGCAGGTATAGGGCATAAAAGTCGTCATCCACCTTGTATTTTCTTTTTGGTCCCTCAAGGGCTCCCCTGTCTACGAGCCCCTTGTCTTTGCCTCTACCTATCCTTGTGCTCTCCAATCCCTCCCTTCTAAACTCACCACCAAAGGTAAGCCTATGGCTTTCAAAAAGGTCAAAGGAGAGATTGCCCTCCAAAACCCAAAGGTAAAACTTTTGGTCATCAGACCTCAAAAGCCTGTTGGTGCTTACCTCACGCTGTCTGAAGTCCGCCTCTAAGTTGGAAAGATAAGCCCTTACAAATCCTCTCCATGTTCCCCTGTCAAGGTTTAGAGAGAGGGATGCATTAAGCCTGTGGTTTTCGTTTTTACCTGTTGCAGTGGTTCTCTGAGGCGGTCTTGTTCCTGGCACAAAGGTGGAAATCCTTGACTCTGATTCGTGTTTTTGTTTTTCAAGGTCAAGCCTTAGCTTGCTCTTTGAGGACTCATCCAAGTAGTAGAAAAGACTCACTCCAAAGTCTGCAACTTGGTTTTTAGGTTCAAGGCTTGTTCTGGTGGGAGGAAAGAGAAAGCTCCTCTCTGTAGAAGACCGCAGATAAGCACCCACGCTAAAGTTTCCAACACGACCACTAAAGGCACTAAGAGATAGGTCAAAGGCTTCTGGTTTATTGGAAGAGGTATACTTGCCATACTTGAGGCTGTAGCTAAGCTCTGGCTTTAGAGGTTCTTTTAGGATTATGTTTACCACACCACCCAAGGCGTCCGAGCCGTATAGCACGCTGGCAGGACCTTTCAATATCTCCACCCTCTCCACCCTATCAAGCCCTATCCTAAAAGGTTCAAAGTCCCTATCCGTTTCAGAAGCCAACCTCCTGCCATCCACAAGCACCAAGACCTTGTCCGCATCAAAGCCTCTTATGCTAAAAAAGCTCCTTCCCCTCGACCTAAGCAAGTAAACACTGCTATCAAAAAGTAAAAGGTCTGAGAGTTTTTGACTCTTTCCCAAGTCCTTTAGGTCCCTGTCCCTTATCACATTCACCGGTGGTGGTGCCAGCTTTTGCTCCAGCTCCTGTCTTGTGGCGGATATTACCACATCTTCAAGTGTCTCTTGGGCAAGGGCTGTGGAGCTAAAAACCGCAAGCAAGAAAAGCTTTTTTCTCATTTTATACCTCCATCCTATAAAAAGGGGGAGGCAAGGCAGGCAAGCCTCCCATGAGCAAGAACCTGCAAGTCACTGGTAAACCTCAATCTGTCCAGGTTTTCTGAGCATTTTGTTAACCTCGTCGTAGTGCTCAAGCTCCTCTTTGAGCTTTTCTCTTACCCATTCTTCAAGCCTTGGGTCCTTGTCCTTTACAAGCTCAAGCAGTGCCCTATACTCCTCAAAGGCTTTGAGTTCATGCTCCAAAGACTCCTTTAGTATTTCCTCAATCTCGTGCCTGTAGGTCTCAAGTAGAGGACCAATACCCAAAGATGGATGTCCGCCAAGGTAGGTAATGAGCTCTCCTGCCTCTCTGGCGTGCTGAAGCGAGTCTTCTGCCTGTTTTTCAAGCCACTTGACGATGGGTATACGGTTCACCCCATATACCATAAGTGCATAGTGAGTGTATCTCACCACGCCCGCCAGCTCCAGCTCAAGTATACGGTTGAGTTTCTGGATGACTGCAGTCTTGTCCATGTCTATACCTCCTAAAGTATGGTTGACACCACATAAAGCACAAAAAGCAGGTCAAAAGCCAAAAGCCAAAAGGCTTTGCCCCATTCCATGGCTCACCTCCTCTTACACATCGTAGCACAAAAATTAAAATTAAATATCAATGCTACTCTCCTCATTTTTTACCAGCCTCTTTATCTCCCTCTCCAGACTGCACACACCATGAGAGTGGCAAAAGATACACCTATCCTTGGCGTAGTCTTTGGCAAGTCTCACCATGTTGTGCCCCACAAGACTGGTAAAGACTATCACCCAGTCCGCACATGCCAATGCGTTGTCAATGTTCTGCTGTGTTTCTTGGTTGATAAACTTGATGTTTACTCCATACCTCTTGGAAAGCTCTTTAACCCTTGCCCTCATCCTGTCGTGTCCTCCAAGAACCAACAACCGCATAGCACACCTCCTATATTGAAATCTGATATCAATTTTATAGAACCCTCCTCTCAAAAGTCAAGATGACGAAAATCATCTATAATACTCCCTATGAAAGAACCAAAAACTCCCTATCTTGCAGTGGATGGTATACTAAGGCTCTGGGAAGGTGAAAGATTTAAAGGCATAGTGCTTATAGAAAGGTTATACGCTCCAGAGGGTTTAGCCCTGCCCGGAGGCTTTGTGGAGGTGGGAGAAACTGTAGAATCCGCAGTATTGAGAGAAATAAAGGAAGAAACGGGTCTTGATGCAAGGATAAACAGGCTTTTTGGAGTCTATTCTGACCCAAAGAGGGACCCAAGGTTTCATGTGGTTTCTGTGGTCTTTGTGTGCGATGCGGAGGGTGAACCAAAGGCTGGAGACGATGCAAAAAGGGTAAGGGTTTACAAACTTGAAGACCTGCCTCTTGACCTTTTGGTCTTTGACCATAAAAGCATACTTTTAGACTACATGAAAAAATGTTAAAATTTTCTTAACACTCGCCATTGGAGGAGCTAAATGACCAAGGAGTTTGAGATAGGTATAAACTTGCTTAAAAGGTTTCAAGGGGAATTGGAAGAGCTTGCTCAGGCTCAGGACAAGCTAACTGCCAGAAGGATAGTTAACAGCATAATTCACCCTATCACCGCATCCGCATACCAGATAAGGGTCGGTGAGGGTCCATACAGGGAAGAACTCCTTGAAAACCTACTAAAACTGGTAAAAGAGATGAGAGAGTTGTCAGATATGAACGGTATTAGGGGAACCATTAAGAAACTCCTTGAGCTTCTTAAGGAGGTGGAAGAAGCCTCCACGCAGAAGAAAGAAGGCTAAGAATGGATGGTATAACCGTAAGAAGCCTTTTTAAGAAAAAGCGGGAGGGCAAGAAGATAGTTATGGTGTCTACCTATGACTATATCTCCGCAAAACTCTGCGAACAGGTAGGTATAGACTGTATACTCGTGGGAGACTCTCTTGGAATGGTCTTTCAGGGGCAGGATACTACCTTGCCTGTTAGCCTTGAAGAGATGATATACCATGCAAAGGCGGTCAGAAGGGGTGCAAAAAACACCTTTGTTATCGTGGATATGCCCTTTATGAGCTATCAGGTAAGCATTGAGGAAGCCATAAGAAACTGTGGAAGGGTTATAAAGGAAACGGGAGCAAACGCAGTAAAGATAGAGGGTGGTGAAGAGGTGGCGGAGTTAGTATACAGGCTTGTAAACATCGGCATACCCGTGGTAGGACATATTGGTTTTACACCTCAAAGCGTGCATGCACTGGGTGGATATAGGGTAGTGGGAAGGGCAGTGGAAGAGGCGGAACGTGTCAAAAGTGATTTTAAAGCACTGGAAGAAGCGGGAGCTTTTATGGTGGTGCTTGAGAGCATACCGAAGGGACTTACAAAAGAGCTTACAGAAGGGTCAAGAGCCATAACCATAGGCATAGGTGCAGGACCTTACTGCGATGGTCAGGTTTTGGTATTTCATGACCTTGTGGGTCTTGTGGAGGATATAAAGCCAAGGTTTGTAAAAAGATACCTTGAAGGAGCGGAGCTTTTTAGGAATGCCCTAAATAGGTTTAAAAGCGAGGTAGAATCAGGACTTTTCCCATCAGAGGAGGAGAGTTATGGATGAGGCAAAGATTCTTGAGCTTCTTGTAAAGTTAGGATACGTAAGCAGGGATAAGGCGGTGGAGGCACAAGCTAAGAAGGAGAAGGAGGAGGATATAATAAGCACGCTTCTAAGACTCGGCTTTATTGATGATGTTCGCCTAATAGATTTCTATCAGAAATATATGCCACAGAGGTTGTGGAGAGGTAGCATTGAAAATATAGACCTTCCCGAAGGATTAAAAGAAAAACTTCCAGAGAGCCTGCTGAGAAAACATGCCATAGCACCCGTCAAGTATGAGAATGGGAAACTCTATGTCTTGACCATAAACCCTTTTAATCAAACCGCCATAAACGAGCTAAGGTTTAGGACAAAGATAAACACCATAATACCCTTTGTTTCCACGAAAAAGTCTATAGAAGACCTGCTTAACAAGCTGTATCCTGCGGTAGACAGAATTGTGGAGAGCTTTGAAATGGGTGATGAGGTAGAAATAGAAGCAGAGGGGATGGAACTATCCCCCGAGATGCTGATGGCGGAAGCAGGAGAGGGACCTATCGTTAGATTGGCGAACTTCCTTATAGCGGAGGCGGTAAACCTTGGAGCTTCGGACATGCATATAGAGCCTCAGGAGAAAAAGCTCTTGGTAAGATACAGGGTGGACGGTGTTTTGAGAATATACCATGAGTTTCCTGTAAGGATAAAGGACTCTTTGGTAGCAAGGTTCAAGATTATGGCAAACCTTGATATAGCAGAAAAGAGAAGACCTCAGGATGGAAGGATAAGAACAAGGTTCAAAGGTAAGAAGATAGACCTTAGGGTTTCTACCGTGCCCGCCGTCTATGGAGAGAAGGTTGTTATGAGAATTCAGGAGGCGGAGAAGTATTTAAGTGTGAAACTTGACGACCTTGGCTTTGAAGCCGATGACCTTGAGAAATTCAGAAAAGCCATATGGACCCCTTGGGGTATGATACTGGTTACTGGACCCACAGGTTCTGGTAAGACCACTACCCTATATGCAGCCCTAATGGAACGCAATACTCCTGATGTAAACATAATGACCGCAGAAGACCCAGTTGAGGTAGCCATTCCTGGACTAAATCAAGTGCAAGTCAACGAGAGAATAGGACTTACTTTTGCAAGTGTTTTGAGAGCCTTTCTAAGACAAGACCCAGACATCATACTCATAGGTGAGATAAGAGATACAGAAACTGCGGAGATAGGCATAAAGGCAGCGCTTACAGGACACTTGGTCTTTTCCACTTTGCACACCAACGACGCACCTTCTTCCATAACAAGGCTTGTAGATATGGGTATAGAGCCTTTCTTGGTAGGTTCTTCTGTAATACTCATCGTAGCCCAGAGGCTCGTGAGAAAGCTCTGCACCAAGTGTAAAATGCCGGACGATACACCTAAAGAAGCACTCTACAGGCTCGGTGTCCTAAAATCGCCTGATGAGGACATAGTTATCTATAAGGCAAATCCTAAGGGTTGTGAATACTGCAATGGCTCTGGTTACAAGGGCAGAACCGCTGTGCATGAGATACTGGAAGTGGACGAAGAACTAAGAAAGCTCATCGTAAAGGGGGCCACCGCAGAAGACATAAGAGACCTTGCCAGAAAAAAGGGTATGAGAACCCTATACGAAGCTGGCATACTAAAGGTAAGAAAGGGTATAACTTCCCTTGCTGAGGTGGAAAGGGTGCTTGCAAAATAGACCAAGGGTCTTATAATAAAAAACTCCATGGAGACAAAAGCCATTAAACACGACAGGGAGCTGGACATAAGAGGTGATATATGCCCCTTTACCTTTGTAAAGAGCAAGCTGGCTCTGGAGCAGATGGAAGTGGGTCAAGTGCTAAGGGTCATAGTGGACTACAAGCCTTCTGCAGAGAGCGTTCCAAAAAGCATGAAAGAAGAAGGTCAGGAAGTGCTTGGTGTTAATCAGATTTCAGAAAATAGCTGGGAGATACTAATAAGAAAGGTAAGATGAAGTTTCTTATCATAGTAACCAGCAACCCCTTTGCTAAGGACTACAGCACCATATTAAACCTCACAAGGGAACTCATAAAAAAGGGAGAAGTCACCATATTTTTCTCAGGAAACGGTGCCTACTACACCATAAGACCAGAAACAAGGGAGCTAAAGGAAATGGGAGTTAGACTTCTATATTGTGCCCACTCCGCCCACCAACGGGGTATAGAAAAGCCTCTTGACTTTTTTGAAAGCAGTTCCACCTACAACCTCTCAAGGCTTATAGGAGAATACGATAAGGTGTTAAACTTTAACTAAGATGAAAGTCGCTTTTGTGATAAAGGGAGACCCCTTTTCGTGGAAGTGCCACGAAGCCCTAAGGGTAGCTATGGCTCTTGGAATAAGCTGTGAAGTGAGTCTTATACTTATCAAGGACGGTGTGTATGCCCTTAGCAGATGGCATCCAGAAAACTTGGGTATTCAAGGCTTTGACCGGCTTATAGAGAATATGGCTTATGTTAAAGTAAAGGTTTATGTGGAGGACACATCCCTTGAAGAGAGGGGTCTAAAGCCAGAAGACCTTCTTTGTGAGGTTGAGGTCAAAAGCACAGAAGATATAAGAAGCATTATAGCAAGCTCGGAGGCGGTTATGATATGGTAAAGACCCTTTGGCTTGTGAGAAAGCTGGGAGATTTTAGCTCTGACCTTGTGGAGGAGGAGGATATAGTGGTGTTAATTCAAGATGGTGTTCTGAGGTTTCCCACAAAGAAGGGCTGGTATGCCTGCAGGGAAGATGCACAGGCAAGGAGCATAAAAATACCCGAAAACCTCACGAAAAGCTACGAGGAGATAGCGGAGCTTATGGTAAAATGTGAGAGAGTGGTAGTTTGGTGATGAGATGGCAGATTTCAAAGACTTTTAGGTTTGAAGCAGGACATAGGGTTTGGAAGCAAAACCTGACCTGTGGAAGAGGTGCGGACTTTACCATAGGTAAAGAAGTCCCAGTAAACAAATGTGTAAATCTCCACGGACATGGCTATGTGCTTGAGGTGGTCTTGGGTTCTAATACCCTTTCAGAGCAGGATATGGTTATGGACTTTTATCATGTAAAAAACGCCTTAAAGGACCTTATAGACACTATGGACCACAGCTTCATAATAGACATTAATGACCCTATGTATGAGGAGCTCAAGACTGTCGCAGAGAAATACGGAGCTCTAAAGATATTCCCTGTGGACTTTTGTCCTACCGCAGAAGCTCTTGCCAAGTTTTTCTATGACTTTTTGGTGAAGAAACTCTCTGAGGTTGGTCTTTTAGGAGATGTGAAGGTGGTAAAAGTAGTCCTTTGGGAAACCGCCACCTCAAAGGCGGAGTATTACGGTGAATGAACCTAAGGCTGGCTCTACCTGGTGGAAAAACTATAAAGGTAAAGGCTCACTTTCCTTATGAAGACAGTCCTGTAGGCTACAGGGTCTTATTCTCGGGAAAGACCGCAATAGTGGTAGGTCTTGCCAACGAAGGGCAGGAGGTAGGTCTTGAGTTTCCAGATACAAAACCCTTTACAACAGAAAAGCACATAAGGGCTCTTATTGATACCGCAAACTATTACGGACTTATACCTTGGCATCTTTTGTATAAGCTCTTACCCTCTGTCTTTGATTGGAGGTTGGAAGAGTATATAAGCCTTTCTGAAAAACCAATAGCCTTTCTGGATAAAAAAAGCCTTGAAATACTAAGCTGGGTAAAAGCAAGAGGCAAAGTAAGGGAGGAGAACTTAAAAAAGCGTTTTGGAAACGAGCCAGTAAAGTATCTTTTGGAGCTTGGGTTTCTCACAAAAAAGAGAGAATGGAAAAGTCCAAAACTTGTGGAGAAGTTTTATAGGCTATGTGTCCCTTTGGAGGAAGCTCTGCAAAGGCTCAAAAGGTTAAAAAATAAGGAGGAAGTCTCTAAACTTGTTTACTTTTTGCTTGAGAAACGTTATGCGAGCTTAGAGGAGCTAAAAGAGCAAGGCTTTAGTTCTGCACAGATAAGGACTCTCTTAAACAAGGGTATAATTTCACAAGCAGAAGAGGTCATACCCTACACAAACCCAAATCTTACTAAGCTAAGACAGGAAAAAAAGCCCTTGTTTAGACCTCTTGGAAGTAAAAGCATTTTGATGGGTAGCTGGCGGGAGATAAAAGAGAGGCTCTTTGAGGAGTTTATGGCTCACATAGATAGAGGGGAATCTCTCTTTATCTTTTGCGACCAAGGTGAGCTACTCAGAAACCTTTACGAGGAGATGTATGCTGTTTTTGGCGATAGGCTTGTGCTTCTTAGCTCCTTTCAGAGGGAAAAGGACTTTGTGAAAAACTGGTTCAGAGTTTACGAAGAGAAGGGTCTTGTGGTGCTGGGAAGCAGGATAGCCTTGCTATCTCCTATAAAAGACCTAAGGCTTGTGGTTGTTCTTGGAGACAGAGCCTCAAGGCTTCAAGATGGGACGGACCTAAGGCATTTTCTCTTTGAGCTTTCTCGCTATTATGGTGCTAACTTTTGTGTGGCAAGTCCACTGCCACCTCTTAGCCTGTGTCTTAGAGAGGGCTGGCAACGTGAGGTGTTTATACCCTCTGCGGAGGTAACAGTAATAAAGAGAAAGCCAGAAGAGGTTCTTACAGATACCGCACTAAAACTCCTAAAGGAAAACACAAAAGAAGAGAGCCTTATCCTTGTAAACAAGGTGGGTTATGCCTATGCCTACTGCAAGGCTTGTGGCTATATAGTGGAGTGCCCAAGGTGCGGTAGCTTTTTAACCCTTAGTAAGGACAAAAGCACGGTCTTTTGCACTTCCTGTGGATATAAGGGATTGGCAAGTTGTCCTGAGTGTGGAAGAGAACTTCAAGAACTTGGCTTTGGCATAGACAAAGCGGTGGAAGAGGTGGAAAGACTCATAGGACTAAGGGAAAACATAACCTTTCAAACAAAGCCAGAGCTCGGTAAGACCTACGATAACGTGCTTGTGCTACATGCGGACAATATTCTCTCTGTCCCATGGTATGACTCTGCGGAGGAGTATTTCTCCTATATGTGGAAGGCTCTGAGCGTAAGCAAGAAAAGGCTAATAGTCCAAACAGTCCTAGAGCATAACCCTCTTTTGGAGTTCTTGAAAACAAAGGACTGGGAAGGCTTTTGCAAAGAGGAGCTTGAAAGAAGAAGGGAAGAAAACCTACCACCCTACACGAGGCTCATAAGACTTGAGGTAAGAAAAGAGCCAGACCTTAGCGGGCTTCCTGTGGAGGTAAGCAAAAGAAGGGTGGGAGACCTAAAGGAATTACTTATAAAAGTAGACACTAAAAACTTTGCCTCGGTTTTGAAGTTCCTAAGGTCCATAAGACCTATGCGTTTGGAAGTGTTATAATTTTAACCCCTACGGGGACGTAGCTCAGTGGGAGAGCGCCTGCATCGCAAGCAGGAGGTCGGGGGTTCAACTCCCCTCGTCTCCATTTGTTTTATAATTAGTCTCCATGGAAGAGGGTATAAAGGGTATAGCCTTTTTTTACAATACCTTTTCTGAGTTATTTCTCACAAAGGATTATTACTATTTAAACCAACTTTGTGAAAATATGACAACCTCTGACTACTCAGAGTATGCCCTAAGAATACTTGAACACATAAACAGTAGAAGGCTTCCTGCAGAGCTTGACTTTATTGATGAGGTCTCTTTGCTGGAAAGAGATTACAGAGAGGTTGACAAAAACCAACTTATCATGTCTTATGAGCACTTCGGCTATCGTCTTGACGAAGGTTATGAGCCTGACCATATTGGGATAGAGCTTAAGTTCTTAGCCCTATTGTGTGTGGAAGAGGATATAACAAAGGCTTATATAAATCAGTATAGGTTCATCCATAATAGGCTATCATGGCTAAGACACCTTGAAGATGCCCTTAAGGGCAAAGGCTTAATGGCACTGAAAGACTGCCTTTCTTTTCTTACCTCCTTTTTAAGAGACCACAAAGCCTTTCTAATGAAACAACTTCGGATAGAACCCTCTCACTAAAGGTGATAAAAATTTAAGCAGTTGTCCTGATAAAAAATTGAACATCCATAATGGGGTTCACAATGGAAACCCTTGATATTCCATAATTAAAACCGCGTTACCCTTTGGCATGTTTTTTGCATATGCAAACCACGAGAGAATTTTTCAGGAGGTATATTATGAGTCAAGAGCTGAAAGAAAAACAGGCATCACGGAGAGGTTTTATAAAGGCTCTTGTGGTTGGTGCGGCCGCTACCTGCGGTGGTGCGGTGCTTGAAAGTGCAAGGGCGGAGAGGAACTTCCCTGAGCAGAAGGGGAAACATCGCTTTGTGTTTGTGGTGGATGTGCGCAAGTGCATAGGCTGTGATGCTTGCGTTGCTGCTTGCAAGGCAGAAAGGAACACTCCACTTGGCGTTTTCAATACCTGGGTAGAAAAGTGGGAAGTAGGGTATACAGACCCTAACACTGGTGAAACAAGGGTAAAGGTTCTTAATGTTCCAAAGTTGTGCAACCATTGTGAAAACCCACCCTGTGTTAAGGTCTGTCCTGTGTATGCAACATACAGGGACGAGGGCGATGGTCTTGTGCTCCAAAGATATGAGCGGTGCATAGGCTGTAGACTTTGCGAGCAGGCATGTCCCTATGGCGTGAGATACATAGACCCGATAATGATGGTGATGAACAAATGCAGTTGGTGCGACCACAGAACGAGAAACGGTTTGAAGCCTGCTTGTGTAGATGTATGCCCCACAAAAGCAAGAGATTTTGGAGACCTTTCAAACCCAAACGACCCCATATGGGAGTTGATAAAGAAAAACAGCATTCAGGTCCTAAAGCCAGAAGAAGGCACAAAGCCAAGAGTGTTTTACATAGGGTTGGAAGGCATAGAGGGAATCTACGTAGGCACGGGAAGCTCTACAGAAAACCAGCACCCACCTGCGGTGTGGACAGACCCTGCAAGCGGTAAGGTATACACTTTCAACGTGCGTATGCAACACAACATGTTTAGAGAATCAAGATAAGGAGGTAAGCCATGATAGTAACTCATGGACCCACGTTGCCCAACCACACAGTGGAGTGGGGTGTTCTTATAGTAACCTACCCCTACTTCACTGGTATAGTTGCGGGTTCTACAGTTATAACCGCCCTTGTTTATCTTTTTGGTCTAAGAAAACTGGAGCAGTTAGAAAGGGTAGGACACTTCTTGGCTATAGCCCTAATGCTCGTTGCACCCCTTGCTCCCATGTTTGACCTCACCCAACCCGCAAGAGCCTTTAAAGTCCCATTTTATCCTAATTTCTCCTCACCCATAATCCTCTTCTTCATCCTCTGGACTATCCTTTTGCTTGTGATGTTCTTAAAGAGCTACTTCCTTTTCAGAAGAGATTTTATTCAAAAGGCTAAAGAAGGTGGGATTTGGGGTTCAATAGCTGGTTTTCTAACCTTTGGTGCAAAGGATGTTAAACCTGAAGAGGATGATAAGAAGGTAAAATTCTGGGCTGGGGTTAGCGTGCCAGTTGCCATGTTTTTCCATGCTTATGTGGGTTTTCTCATGTCCGCCATGCATTCTATGCCCCTTTGGGGAACTTCTATACTTCTCCTTGTGTTTTTAATATCCGCAGTGGTTTCTGGTATTGGTGCGACCTTACTGCTTTACATAGTAGGGCAGGCTATCCTTGGTGAGAAGGTGAACCCTCAGGTTCTAAAAGTGCCAACCCTTGTCATGGCAAGCTTTGCAGGCTTTGACCTTTTTGTGCTTTTCATAAAGTATGTTTCTGAATGGTATTGGAATACCGCGGAATGGCCTCTTATAGCTATGGCGATAAAGGCAAACATGCTCTTTTACCTTGTGGAGGTCATTGGTCTTCTCTTTGTGCTGATAGGTGGTTTTACCTCTCTAAATCGCACCGTAGGAGGTGTATCACTTCTAAGCATAGTCTCACTTATCTCGATTTATGCCGCAAGGTGGACTATGGTCATACCAGCCCAGATGATAGATAAGGGGCATAGGGGCATCGTAGAACCACATATAAAGCTGATAGGAAGGGAGGGGGTAACGGAGGTTATAGCACTTTATTTCTTAGTGTTTTTCCTCTTCTTCCTGTTTGTATCCATAGCAGGATGGAAGAGTGCATCACATAAAGAGGAGGTGGCATAACATGAGTGCAACAAGAAGAGACTTTCTAAGAAACGCAGCTTTGGCAGGAACAGGTGTAGGTTTTCTTGCCTTTGGAAGCTCAGCCCTCAAGGATATAATAAAGGGTCCCTTCAAGCCCATACCCTACGCCAACGCTGCACCACTGTCTATGGCTGATGCGGAGAAGATGAAGGTAGTTCATTCCCTGTGCCTCGGTTGTAATGCAAGGTGCGGATTAAGAGCAAGGGTCTACGACGGTATGGTCTACAAGGTAGAAGGAAATCCCTACTGCATGTCAAACAGCTTCTGGGAACCTCTTCCCATGGATACACCTTTGGAAGAAAGTTTTAAGCATGTAGGACAGATGTGTCTCAAAGGGCAATCCATAGCCCACTATACATACGACCCCTATAGAATAGTAACACCACTAAAGAGGGCTGGAAAGCGCGGAGAAGGAAAGTTTAAACCCATAAGCTGGGAACAGCTCATAAATGAGGTAGTGAACGGTGGAGTTATAGAAGAAACGGGTGAAAAACTGCCTGGCTTTAAGATGTATGCGGACCTTTATGTGTCTGAGGAAGAGGTCATAGAAGCGGTTCTGAAACATGTTAGCATGGATTTTCTCAAAAAGTGGGCAAATGCCATAACCCATGGGAAGCCCGTTGAAGACTGGAAAAAGTTCTTAGAGGAAAACATAGACAAACTCTGGCTACCAAAAGAGGAAGCGGAGAAGCTCCCCGAAGACATAAAGAGAAAGCTAATAGACCCTGAGATGCCAGCCCTTGGTCCAAAGTCAAACTTTGTCTTAGTTGTCGGTGGTAGACTCACAGAGGGCAGGGTTGAGTTTCTTGAACGTTTCCTTTATGGAACTGTAGGTTCTAGTAACTTTCTTGGACACGCGGACGTTTGCCAGTGGCCCAAGTGGGCAGGTCAAATTTTTGCCTTTGACAGACCACACGTGGGACCAGACATAAAGTCCGCCCACTATATAGTAGCTTGGGGTGCTCAAATCGGAGAAGCCTTCAACCCTGCAGTGCCAGTATGGAGTATATTCCATTATAGAAGAGGGAATGGAGACCTAAAAGTTGTTTGGGTGGATGTAAGGGCTCATAATGGAGTGGTAGCCTATTCTCACAGGCATATAATGCCAAAACCCGGTGAGGATGCTGCGGCAGCTTCAGCCATCATAAGGCGCATATTTGAAAAGCAATCCTTTGACAGAAGATTTTTGGAAAACCCAAACCTTAATGCGGCAAAAGAAGATGGTGAAGCTGTCTTTTCTAATGCGAGCCATCTTGTGGTAGTTGGTCCAAAGGACAGCCCACACTTTAGGAAGCTCCTAAGGGCTTCCGAGCTGGGACTTGGCGGTGAAGATGAGTTTGTGGTGGTAGACAAGGATACGGGCAGTTTAAAAGCAAATACCCGGTCAAAAAGTGCATACATCCTTATGGATGAATACAAGGAAGCAAAAGAGATACCAAACAACCTATACGATGAAGAGGATACAGACCCAAAGAGGGCAGAAAAGTATCCCAAGAAGACGAAGGGTTTAGAGGTCAAGCTCAAAGATGGGTCTACAGTTTATGTAACCACCGCCCTACAACTTCTAAAGGACTTTGTATCTGTAGAAACCGTAGAAGGCTGGTGTAAGATAGCAGGAGTGAACCCAAAAGATGTCATAGATACCGCAGATGAGCTTACATCCTACGGAAAGAAAGCCTGCGTTGTTAGTTACAGGGGTCCAGTGATGCACATGAACGGCTCTATTACACAGTGGCTTATAGACTCCATAAACATGCTTATAGGAAACATAGGACATAAGGGCGGAATGATATGGCGAGTGGGAACTGGTGAGAGGGGTAAGGGCAGGTATGACCTTGGTGGGGGAAGAAAGCCATGGGGTCTAAAGCTCCATAGAACTCAGAAAAACTACGAAGAGACCGCCTTCTACTATAGGGCAAAGATGGAAGGTAAAAACCCCTATCCCGCAAAAATGCCCTGGTTTAAGTTTATAGCTTCGAAATATCACTGCACGGGCATGTTCCCCTCCATGGCTCATGATTATCCCTATGACCAGAAAAAGGCTGGTGTCCCCTATGCGGTTATCCAGTATATGTCCGATCCGCTCTTTACTTACCCAGCACAGCTACATTACAAAGATATACTTAACGATACAAAGAAGGTTGGCTTATGGATACACATAACTACGGTTATTGACGATACCTCCTATCTTGCTGCGGACTACATAGTGCCAGACATAACCTATGCGGAAGGATTTACAGGTGTGCATTCGCTCTACCACTACTTTTTCTTCAATGCGATAAGATGCCCCATAATAGAGCCTCTCACAGACAAGACACCCGATGGAAGACCTATGCAACTTGAGACCTTCCTCGTAGATGTAGGCAGAAAGATTGGCTCTCCCATCTGGGGAGAAAAGGCTATAAAGGGAATGGGACCCAATGAAGGCAAAACCTATCCTCTCATGAGAGCGGAAGACTACCACCTTAAACAAATAGCAAATCTTGTCCACGACCTTGAGTCAAAGGGATATAAGATAAACCCCAAGAAGGAAGATGTGGAGTTTGTGGAAAAGAACTATCCAATAGCCAAGTATAAGGATGCGGTTTCTCCAGAAGAATGGCCAAAGGTTGCCTTCCTGCTTTCAAGAGGAGGCTTTTTCATAGGCTATGAGGATCACTTTAGCGAGGGTCTATACAAATTCCCGCTTAATAAGGACAATATAGTAAGGTTCTATTTCGAAGGGCTTGCACTAAGACACAACCCTATAACAGGCAAATTCATGCCCGGACATCCGAGATATGTATCCTTGAGAGAAGCAGGTCAGTATCAGGGCTTTGACCCAGACAAGATAGAGCAAGAATATCCCTTAAAACTCACAACCTACAAACCTGCCTTACACACCCAGTCCAGAACCATAAACTACATATGGGCACTTGAATCTGAGCCCGAAAACATGCTTTGGATAAATCCTGTTGATGCTCAGAGGCTCGGCATTAAACAGGGTGACTATGTAAAGGTTCTTGCACCCGGTTATGAGGATTGGGCGGTTGATGTTAACGGTAAAAGGGTGGAGTATAAGATCAAGGCGTATGTAACCAACAGGATAAGGCAGGGCGTAGTAGCCATATCCACAACCTTCGGTCACTGGTGTTATTCTGGCACGTATAGAGTTCCCCTTGAAATACAGAACCCAGAAAAGGTTCTGCTGGGTCTTGCAAAGTTCAAAGATTTCCCAGAGTGGAGAATAAAGGCACTTCATGGAACTATGAAGATAGCGGACGGCAACAGAATACTTTCAGACCCCAGGAGAGACAAAGGTGCTCCATACATAGCCATGTATCCTAATGCAAAACTACCTACTGGGGTGGTCTATCCGCAGATGGAGTGGTTTGGTGGTGGTGTAGCCTTCTACAGCGGTAATGTAAAGGTTGTTAAAGCATAACATATCTATAGCTTGGTTAAAGAGGGGGCGGTTTTTGCCCTCCTTTTCATTATCTTTTGTGGTAGTTTTGAAAGGAGAGTAGAGCACAAGCCTTTTGGGAATGAAAAGGCTAAGAAAAAGGCATGCCGAAGCCTGAAATGGGATACTGGACAGTATGCAGATGGAGGTTTTACCCTTGATTAAAGTGCCAGAAGTTTATTACCAGGTTTGCTCAAGCTGTCACTCGGTAAAAACTTTAAATCTTAAACAGGGACGCTCCGCACCTGACCTTTCTGAGATAGCCTATAAAGCCAAGAAGGAAGGAGGCTTCGTTGCTTATATAGAAAGAAAGTATAAGGTTGACCCTTACGAATTTTTTCTATATCCATCTAAGTATGTTCCCGAAATGGCTCTGATAGAAGGGAAAATATATTCTAAGGATGTGGACGAGCTTATAACCTTCATTGACCAGATACCGCCAGCCAAAGGAGATGGTTATTTATGGCTTTTACCTCTGGTGTTGCTTGCCATAGGCTTGATAGTCTTACAAAGGAGGTTTAGAGATGGACGAGCTTGAAGTGGTTTCAAAGATTAGGATTTTTCTGAGGCAAGAAGGCTTTATAGTGCCAAAGAAGCCGGTGCAAGAGTTTTATTTGGACTGCTTTATTCGTGAGTTTGAAACACTACCGTTATTTTCCTTTTAGCTTAGATGTTAGCGTGTTTCTGGATATTCCAAGTATCCGAGCTACTTTGCTTTTGTTCCCTTCAAACTTTTCAAGAAGCTTATTTATGACTATAAGCTCTATTCTTTCAAGGAAATTTGCGAGCTCTTCCTCAGAGGTTCCTTGTAAGCAATTTTCTATAATAAGGTCAAGGTTCTCTTTTTTACCTTTCTCTAATTCTTTAAGCTCAAGGTCTATTTCTGTAAGCACTCCGTATCTTTTCTTTATACATGCTCTGAAAACTATATTTTTCAGCTCTCTCACATTCCCAGGCCATGGATAGTTAATAGCTCTTTCTATAAATGAATTGTCCGCACCTTGCACATTTGTGCCAAGCTCTTTATTGGCAAGGCTAATAAAATGTTCTACAAGGGGAGGTATATCCTCTTTCCTTTCTCTTAGAGGAGGGATATGTATGTGTATCTGGGATATTCTATAAAAGAGGTCTTCTCTAAATTCTTGTTTCTGAACAAGTTCTTTTATATTTCTGTTGGTAGCACATATAATCCTAACATCCGCGTGTAGTTCTTTGCTTGAACCCAAAGGGTAGAAGCTCTTCTCCTCTATAAACCTCAACAGCTTTGCTTGCTTACCATAAGGCAGCTCACCTACTTCATCCAAGAATAGAGTTCCACCCTCAGCTTGCTCCACTTTACCTTTCCTATCTGAAACCGCACCTGTAAAAGCTCCCTTTGCATATCCAAAAAGCTCTGCTTCAAAAAGCTCCTTTGGTATGGCACTGCAATTTAAAGCAACAAAGGGCTTCTTTCCCCTTGCGGAGTTTGCATGTATAAGCCTTGCTACTATTTCTTTACCGACGCCAGTTTCGCCCGTTATAAGCACATTGAGATCGCATCCGCTCGCAACACCAGCTTGTTTAAGAACTTCAAACATCTCCTTTGATGCACATACCACACTTTTGGACTCCAAAAGAACAGTCTTTATAGTGGGCTTTTGTGCGGTAACACCTTTTATAACCCTCAGCAACTCTTCGACACCAAAGGGCTTTTTAAGCACATCAAGGGCTCCAAGCCTTGAAGCCTTGACTATCATATCGGGGTCAGTGTAAGCGGTTATAAAAACCACTGGTATGTTATGCCCTTTGGCTCTAAGCCCTTCTACCACTTCCACGCCGTTTTTGTTCAAAAGTCTAATATCCATTATGAGAAGCTCCGCTTCAGCAATATGCTCTTCCAAACCTTCAGGACTTAAAAAGGTCAACACATCAAAGCCTTCCTTAGAGAGCACCTTTTTTATTGCATGTAAAACAAGCCTCTCATCATCAACCACCAAAACCTTACCCATTGAGGGGAACCTCCAGATAAAACCTTGTTCCATAACCTTTTTTAGATTCAAAGGTAAGGTATCCCTTTAGCATGTAAGTGTATCTCAAAGCTATAGAAAGACCAAGTCCAGTTCCTCCCTTTTTTGTGGTAAAGAAGGGTTCGAATACTTTATTCTTCAAATCCTCATCTATGCCTGGACCATCATCCCACACACAAAAAACTAACATGTTCCCTTTGACTTTGGTCTCTAAACCCACATTTCCACCCACTTTAACTGCATCTACTGCGTTTTTAAGTAAGTTCACAAGTATAAGCTCCAAGTATCCTCTCTCCATAAAAAGGCTTATATCCTCTTGAATGTCTATTATAAAATTTATACCTTTTTCCTTAAGCAGAGGCTCAAAGAGATTGTATATACCTCTTACAAGTTCTCCAACAGAAAATTGCGATTTTACTTCCTTATCCTGCCTTGCAAAGTTAAGCATGTTTATAAGAACTCTATCCACCCTCACTAAAGACTGTTTTACTACATTAATATCTTCCTCATCCCATTCTTCCACATCCGCCAAAAGTCTTATGGGCAAGAGGGCGTTCTTTAGTTCATGGGCGAGTCCCACACTCATCTCTCCAAGAAGGCTAAGGTTTTCCATGAGCCTAACCCTTTTCTCCATCTCCTTTAGCTCACTTATATCTCTCATAGTGGCAAGGTAAAACTCTCCTTTCCACATGAAGTTTAGAAGAACATTAACCTTTCTACTTCTGCCTCTAAAGTAGCAGTCAAGTATTACGCTTTCTCTTAAAGCCATAGCACTTCTTAGCTTTGAACGCACCTTCGGGTCACAGACTAAGATAATAAACCGTCTCCCTATAAGGTCTTTATATCTATAATGAAAATGGCTTATAACACTGTTTGCAAAAATTATTCTACCTTCTGTATCCAAAACAAAAATCATTTCGCCAAGGGAGTTTATAAGGTTGGAAAAGAAACTTCCTTCAAACCTTGCGTTTTCCAAAAGCCTCTCTATGTTTTTAAAGCTTTGATATAAGTGGTTTGCAAATTCTTGAATTTCATCCTTTTCAATAAAGGACACAGGATAGACCTTTCCCTTTTCTGCATCTGTTGCCATCTTTAATATGCGTTTAAGCCTTCCGTATATCCTTAAAGATATTGAAAGTCCTAACATAAAACCGAACGTGGCAAAAAGGGAGGTAAAGCCTGCGGAAAACAACTTTACAGGCTTAAGAGAGTTTTCTACATATTTGTTATCTACTTTGAAGACCACCCTTCCTATAATTCTATTAAAACCCTTTATGTCAACACTGACTTCTCCCTCCTGTGGGAAATAGTAAGTATATATGGGAAAACTTTGCGGTTTTGAATGTGCCAAAACAAAACCTTGAGGGTCAAGAATGGCAACATACTCTATACCCTTAAAATTTGACCAAGCCTCCACCCGTTTGAAGATCTGCCAGTAATCTCCGTTAATGATAGCTGTTCTAAGGTTTCCTTCCTCCGCTTCAACGCTCTTTAAAATACTTTCTTCTATTTGCTTTCTTAAGAGGTCTTCTGAATATTTTATTATCAGATAAGACAACGGCAGAGAGACGCACAGTATAACTGCAAGAAAAGTTATAGACAATTTAAAGCCTATGCTTAATCTTAAGATTTTACTTATTAGAGGTGACATTTCTTTTCACATAATCAAGCATCTCTTCTATTGGCTTGTAAAACTCATCTCTTACTGTCCTAAACCCAGATATGCCCAATACATTCAGTATCCTTCTACCTTCTTCGTCTTCCTTCATTTTAAGCAATGCATCTTTAATCCTCTCAACTGTTAGGTTGTCTAAACCTCTTCTGTATACAAAGGGTGTTATTGGAAAGGGTCCATACTTTTCCACCACCTTAATCTCCCTTTCCAGTCTTTTGTCAAGTCTTATTGCCTGTTCGTAAACAAGGCTGTCCACACTTGCACCCTCTACGAATCCCTTATACACAGCCAATATGGACTCGTAATGGGAATATGTATAAACCACAGGTCTAAAAAACTCGTCAGCCTTTAATCCCTTCTTTAAAAGTATATAGGTAGGAACGAGGGAGCCTGAATTGGACTTCGGGTCTGAAAAGGCGTAAGGCTTTCCTTTAAAGTCTAAGATGCTTTTGTAGGGCTTCTCCTTTCGCGTTATAACTAAGGAATAGTAATATGGCTTTCCCTCATGGTTAAGAGGAACAGCGAGTATCTTATAACCATATCTTTCTCTACCCTCCACATAAGGACCTCCACATATGTATGCAATATCAACCTTGCCTATTGATAAAAAATAGTCCATTTCATCGTAAGACTTAGCAAAAACAGGCTTTAGTGCAAGTCCTGTCTTTTTCGAGATATAGTCTAAGAAGGAATATATACTTTCCGCATCTTCTCTTGTTATCACCGCGGTAAAGCCAACTTTTATCTCCTGTGTGTAAGCTGGGAGAACAGGTAATAAAACAAGAACATATAAACTTACCGCTAAAAGCAGTTTCATATTATATTAGTATACGCTTTTGAAGGTTAACCAATGGTGGTTTCAACTTTTACAAAGCCATATAAAAGTTTCCTTGCCGAGCAACCTTTCCCTGCACTTCAAGGTTTGAGAGTTTTACACTTAGCTCAGAATATCCAAATCCTGTAAGCAAAAGTAGCTCATCAAAGGTCTTCGGAGTGGACAGAAGGTCAAGGAGAGGGTCTTTCTGGATGTTTGCGTTGGGTATGCTTTCAAAGAGGTCAAGGGGGCTGTGTATTATCTTGGCTTTTCCACTGTTTACGAGGTTTACACATCCGAGCCACCTTTGGCTTGCAGAGTTTCCTATGTATACCCAAAGGGGCTTTTTCTGTTTTACCGCATAGTCCGCAGTTATGAGTGCTCCGCTCTTTTGTCCTGCCTCTGCCACTACCACCGCCTTGGATATAGCACTTATTAGCCTGTTTCTTCTTGGGAAGGTAAACTCCTCTGGGGGTGCATCGGGTAAAAACTCAGACACAAAGACCATGTTTTCTCCTCTTAGCTTTTGGAGATAATGAGGAATATTCAAAATACCCATACCAAGAAAGCAAACACTAAAGCCACCTGCCTGTAGGCACTCTCTGTGGCTATGATAGTCGCATCCTATGGCACCGCCAGAGCTTACTCCATATCCTCTTTGCACCAACTCTCTTACTAACTTACTGATAAACCAGAGGCTTTGTGTGTCTGGCTTCCTTGTGCCAACTATTGCAATAAGGGATGTGTTTTTCAAAGCTCCTGTGAGGAAAAGCACAGGTGGCGGGTCATCTATTTCTTTTAGAAGTGCTGGGTATTCTTGGTCTTCAAGGGTCAGCCATTGAATCTTTTCTCTTTCTACCAGCCTTATGACCTCCTCTGGGTCAAAGGAAAGCTCTTTTTTGAAAAAAGCCCTTGTTTTCTCCTCGCCTAAAAGCTCTCTTATATCTTCGTAGCTTCCAGAGAGGATGCTATCTGCCTTTCCAAACCTTAGCCAAAGCCTTTTTATAGAAACCTCACCAAGACCCTTTATAGCCTTTAGCAAAAGCCAGTTATACAGCCTTTCCATCCCTTAACCAATTTCCTATAAGTCCTCCAAAACTTTCAAAGAAGGCAGAGATAATAGCCTTGTCTTCCTCAAGCTCTATGCAAAGCCTTCCGTTGCAAAGACCCACCCTTACACCTCTTTTTAGAGCCTCTGGCAAAAGGCTAAAGAGCTTTTGGTTTATCACAGAGGAGACCTGCCACACCTCAGAAAAGGACAGGCTTTGAGTGGACACAAGAAGCTCAAACCCTTCCTCACTAAGCTCCGCACCAAGACTGAGAAGTTTACCCTCTATAAACTCTTTCAAACCACACTCGGAGAGAACCTTTACTTTTATTCCTTCTAAGGTCTTTGACCACTGGGACTTTCCACCAGTCTTTTCCAAAAGCCTTATCTCCTCTATAAGCATGCTATCGTCCATGCCCTTACACATATCGTAAACGGTAAGTAGGGCTACGCTTACCGCTGTTAAGGCTTCCATCTCGTAGCCTGTTTTGTTTATGCCTTTAACATAGGAAAAAACCTCTAAATAGTCCTCTCCAAGCTGTGCCTTTATCTCCACATGCTCCAAGCTCACAGGATGGCAAAAGGGCAGAAGCTCTGGAGTTTTCTTTGAAGCCATAATGCCTGCAAGCCTGCATGCGGAAAGCACATCTCCCTTTGGCACTCTACCCTCTCTTATTGCCTGCACCGTATCTTTTTTTAGTCTTATCCTGCCGTAGGCACTGGCACTCCTAAGGGTCTCAGGCTTTGTGCTAACATCTACGGTTTTCATACTAAAAACTATAAAGCAAAAGCCTATATTTAAAATCATGAAGACCATAAGCAAGAAAGAGCTTAAAGAACTTTATCACAAGGACTTTCCACTTTGGGCGGAGATAAACTACGAGCTTTTAAAGGAGAAGGCTTACGAGCTTGTGGATTGGGAAAACCTGCTGGAGGAGATATGGGATATGGGAAGAAGGCATTTGGACTCTGGTATAAGCCACTTGGCAGTTATCTTAGAGCATCTTTATAAGTGGGATAACTTGAGGAAATATACAAGAGCGGGAGAGGAACATGGAGGGCTTGGATGGATAAAAAGCATAGAAAGGGCAAGGGTAGAGATAAACAAACTCTTCAGGAGGCATCCAAGCCTTAGGGCAAAGCTACCCGAATATCTAAAACTTGCATGGCAAGATGCGGTTGATGAACTAAAGCTCTGGCTAAAGGATGTAGGCAAAGAGGAGCTTATCTCTGCAATTCCAGAAGAGTGTCCTTACACATACGAGGAAGCCATGACAAGAGACCTAAGGAAAGAGATTGGAAATTTTGCAAATGAGCAAGCCTTGTTAAAAGAGCCCTCTGCAGAAGTGCAAAAGTAAAAAAAGGCTTGACAAGAGGAGTTTTATCTGCTATTATGTAGTTATCAAAACCTTTTAAGGAGGGTACCAACATGAGGAAGAGCCTACTTGCAGTAGCAGCCCTGATGGGTGCAAGCGTATTGCCAGCCCAAGCCATAAGCTTTAAAGTCTCCGAGGATGTCCAAGGAAACATGGGCTTCAAAGCCCAAATCTGGGGACAATACTTGGGCGAGAGAACCAGCGGAAACAAGAGTGCCACAGACTTTAGACTGCGAAATGTAAGGCTTTACGCCAACGGAAATGTGGGTAAGTATATGTATTTCTTCTCCAACATGGATTTTACACCCACAAGTGCAAATGCAACAGATGCAGGTATAGGTCTCAAGTTTATGGATGAGCTTCGTATCCAAGCAGGTCTCTATAGGACACCCTTCTCAAGGGCAGCGCTAACAGACAGCTATACCTACTTGGTGCCTACAGGATACTTCTATGGTGGTCTAGCAGTAGATGCACCACTGCAGGGTCCAACCACATACAGGAACGCAGGTCTTACTGTATGGGGTGATATAGCTGATGCAATGATCAAATACTACATAGGCGTGTTTGACGGTCAATACAACAACGGCACTAATAGGTGGGGTAAGGATAACCTTATGTATACTGTAAGACTTCAGTTTACTCCTACAATGCTCGGCTTCAAGGGTGAAAAGGGTTATGGTTTAAGGGATACCCGCCTTGGCAGGCAGAATGTTCTATCTTTTGGTGTAGGTTATGCTACTCAGAAATGTAGCCCAGCTTCAGCTTCAAGCACAACATACACTAGTATAAGCAGTCCCTCTGCTTCAATATTCTGTGGAACATCTCAGCCAATTTCACCTGGCACACCAACTTTGTCCTTTACCACAAAGGCATGGACCGTTGACGCAAAGCACGAGCAGAAGTTTGGCGACTTCATAGCCAACTGGGAAGCGGCATACTTTGATGTTAAGGATGTAAATGTTTATCAAATAGGTAGCAACATATACAAAGATGATAGGAAAGGCTACTACATCCAAGTAGGTGCCATATATGACCAAGTGGTTGGTATAGGAAAGCCAGGTATTGCCCTAAGGTATGACTATGCGGAGCACAAATATGCAACACCTAGAAGCTACACTGACCCAGACACGAGTGTAACCAGGCAAATAAGCAAAGATAAATACAAGAGGTGGGGTGTAGGCTTTAACTACTTCCTCAAGGGTCAAGATGCTATGATACAGCTTGCAGTAGATAGGGTAGATGTGCCTAACTATAAGTCCAGTGCTAATAATGTAACAGTAAAACAAAAAGACTACACCGACGTAACCCTCGCCTTCCAAGTGCAGTTCTAAGGGTGTAAAAACTTCCTCTTAGTCCCGCCTTGTGCGGGGCTTTTTTGTTTTATAATTGGTCTGTGTATGCACTTCCAAACAAGTTCAAAAACCTTGAGGAGCTAAGAAGTTTCTTAAGGGAGTATTTCAAAGACAGAAGGGTCAAAGTATACCTCTTTGGCTCAAGGGCAAGAAAAGACAACAGAGCGTTCTCTGACGTAGACCTCGCCTTTGAAAGTCAAGAAGACCTCTCCAAAGACCTTACCTATATATCAGAACTTCTGGAAGAGTCTTGGCTTCCATACAAGGTAGACCTTGTGGAGCTTTCAAAGGTAAACAAAGACTTTAGAGAAAAGATTCTCAAAGAGGCGGTTCTATGGGTAGGCTAAGAGACACTCTTGAGGCTTTTGAGAAGGCTATGAAAAGGTTCAAAAGTGCCCTTTTGAAGGCAAAGGAAGAAGAATGTTCAGAGCTGTATGAGTTTTTTAGAGATTCCGCAATTCAAAGGTTTGAGTTTACCTATGAGCTTCTTTGGAAGTGTGTGAAGGTTTACCTTTATGAGGTTCATGGTGTTGTGTGCAATTCGCCAAGGATGTGCCTAAGAGAATATTTAGGCATGTCTGGAGAGGCTTTTTCAGAAGAGGAAGGAATAGGGCTTTTGAGGCTTGTGGACTTGAGAAACTTAACCGCACACACCTACGATGAAGAGCTTGCGGAAGAAATATTTAGAGAGTTAGAGGTAGCCTATAGCCTTATGGAGAAGGTGCTT
The DNA here is from genome assembly GCF_033971325.1 of Hydrogenobacter sp. T-2. Classification (NCBI taxonomy): domain Bacteria; kingdom Pseudomonadati; phylum Aquificota; class Aquificia; order Aquificales; family Aquificaceae; genus Pampinifervens; species Pampinifervens diazotrophicum. Next base: position 987,659 of record NZ_CP117180.1, on the reverse strand, counting down.
TATGCCTTGAGGAGGTAGGCACAAGGGATAAAAGGTATAGCAGAAAAGCTCCAAGAGTGCTTATTGCAAAGGAGCTTCCTACAGACAGGTCAAAACCTACCCTCAAGTCAAAAACTGAAAGAAGTTCCACTACCTGTATGACAGCCTTACCCATGAGCTCCAAAGGAAGGGTGGGAAGGCTAAAGAAGGTGATAAGCTCCAAAACTCCGTAGGCGGTAAAGGGAAGTAGCATATAGCCCACAAGGGGACTAAAAAGCACACTGCCAAGACTTGTATGGGTAAAGGAAAGCAATAGAGGAGACACTCCAAGAAAGGCAAAAAGAGAAACTCCAAAGGGTAGTCCCAAGTTTCTGTATACCCATGAGCCTTCTGAAGGCAAAAGCCTAAGACCAAGAATTATGTATAGGACCGCAAAGAAGGAAAGCCAGAAGGAAAAGGACTGGGAAAACTCAGGTCTATACAAAAGCAAGAGAGAACCAGAAAAGAGCAGTATGCCAAGAGAGTTTGGTCTACCTTCAGAAAGCCTCACTAAGACCCAAAGCGAAAGCATAAGCCATGCCCTAAGAACTGGAGCTTCCTTAGGAACAAGCAAAAGCACATAAAGGCTCACACCCACAACACCCAAAAGCAAACCGTAAGGATAGGGTAGGAGATACCTAAGAAGGAGAAAAACCATTCCCGCATGAAAGCCAGATATTACAAGAAGGTGAATAAGACCCGTTTTGGTAAAGTAATACTGAAGGTCTTGAGGAAGGCTCTCACGGGCTTCGCCAAGAAGGTATGTAAGCACAAAGGCTCTCACTTGCGGGTCTTGTATTCTCTCTTGAACACGGTTTATATAGGATTTTCTCAAAGTCTTTTCGGAAAGTAAATCCTCTATATCCCTATAGCTACCGCTAATAAAAAGCCTTGAGCCTTCTGCCCTAACCTTTCCATAAAGGCTAAAGGACTCTGTTGGAAGGTCTTTGAGACCGTATATGTTTACAAAGGCAGTCCTACCGTATATGTCTGGAAGGTCTCCACCCACTACCTTTGCCCTAAACCTCAAGCCCCTGTCTGTTTCTATTGGCACTCCCTCAAGCCTTAGCCAAACAATACCCTCATCCTCAAACCAAAGATACCTGTTTTCCCTCTCTAACCTCCAAAGGCTAAAGGCTAAAAGGAAAAGAAAAAGCAAAAACTGTAAAAGCTCACCTCTTTCTGGAAAGGATAAGGTAGACAAGTCCAAAAAGCCTTTTCTGGACTTCCAAAACCTCAAAGCCCTCCTCCTCAAACTCCTTTTTCACTTCCTCAATGCTCAAGGAGTTCTCCAAAGAGTGGATAAAAAAGTCCCACTTTTCTCTGCCAAAGAGGAGAAGTCCCAAGGGTTTTAGTGGATACTTCATGAGGAATATAAGAATAGGCGTTAAACTAAAGCGGTTTATGTCAAGCATAGCAATTTGTCCGTGCTTTTCCAAAATCCTGTAGGCTTCTCTTAAAAAGGCTTTTCTATCTAAAAGATGCCTGTATACGAGGGATAGAGTTATAGAGCCAAAGGAAGAGTCTTTAAAAGGCATATTCTCTGCGTCCGCTACCACAAACTTACAAACCTTACACTTGGACTTTGCCAGCTTTAGCATCTCAAGGGATAGGTCCATTCCTACCCTCATGCCCTTGTTTTGAGACTTTAAAAGAACTTCGCCCGTGCCAGTGCCAACATCAAGCCTGTTGCCCTCTGGACTTAGCATATTCAACAGGTCTCTTTGCCAATGGTCTATTCTTCTGAAGGTTATGAGGTTTAGGAAAAAGTCATATTTCTTGCTTACAGAGGAAAAGACCTCTCCTACGGTTTTTTTAGTTATCATCTGAGACCTGAACTACAAGCACCTTTGGATGTCTGTCCTGCAAGCCTTCTGGAACATATGCTCCAATTACCACAGGAATGGTCTCTATGCCATATACCCTTGCGATAACATTAGCCCTTCTAAGAGCCCTATCCGCATCCTTGTCCTCAAGTGTGTGGGATACTTCCACTGCAAGAAGAAGGTTTCTACCATCTTCAGACTTCACCCTTATTAATGCATCAAGGTTTAGTGTGTCTTTCCTTTCTTCCTCACTTATGAGCCCACCATCCAGAGCATCTTCCAATTTCTCTGACCACTCCTCTATAGGGACCGCCTCTACCCTTCTAAAATACCTTCCAAAGTATGCAGGTGCACGCTCTCTGATTTTTCTTTCAAGTATATAGTCCATACCATAGAATATTCTAAACCTTTTCTCTTCTTAGGCAACAAGTTCCGCAAGGGTTAAAATTCTCTCTTGCGTTTTATCTCTTCTGTATGAAGGTAAGCTATGGTGGCATATGGTGCATACGCCATACTGGAAAACCTGCCCTATTCCGCCTTTTTTTAGCCTTAGGATGGTCTCTGACTGGGTGTCCATGTAGTGCCTTCCCTTTTTGTAATGTAGGCTCACAAAGTAATTTTTGAACTCTTCACCCACCTCATAACAGCAGGCTCTCGCAGAGGGTCCCACAAAGGCGAGGAAGTTTTCAAGTCTTTCAAGGCTTGAGAGTATTTCAAGGGTTTTTTCTATTATGCCTTCCCTTAGACCTCTCCAGCCTGCATGCACCACCGCCACAGTTTTTTCTCCAAGAAAGGCAACAGGCACGCAGTCCGCAGTCCTAATACCTATCTTTAACCCAGGGGTTTGGGTTATTATGCCATCTCCCTCCAAACCTTCAACTACCTCTGAGAGCAGATAGACCCTCGCAGAATGCACTTGCTTAAGAGTTAGCACATCCTTGTCCTCTTGCCACCTTTTTATGGCAAGCCTTGCCCTTCCTTTTTGTAAAGCAAATATTAGAGCTTCTTTGCCTTCTCTGAGGTTTTTTGCACGCATTCCATTATTATGCCCTTAAAGCCTCTTTCTTCAAGCACCTTTATACCTTCTATGGTTGTCCCACCCGGAGAGGCAACCCTTGTTATCCACTCCTCTGGGTTTCCACCAAGCCTTTTGAGTAGCTCACAAGAGCCAAGCACCATGTCTATGGCTATAGCCTTTGCCTTCTCGTAGGGAAATCCCTCAAGCACGCCAGCAAGAGAAAGGGCGTGAATAAAGCTAAAGACAAAGGCAGGACCAGAACCTGCAAGAGCGGTAAAGGCGTCAAAAAGGCTTTCCTCAAGCTCATAAAGACTTCCACAGTGAGAAAAAAGAGATATGAACTTTTCCCTTTCACCTTCTTCTATAGCCTCACCACAAACAAAGGCTATGACCGCCTTTCCTACAAGAGCGTTTATGTTTGGCATAAGCCTTATGACCCTTGAAGTTCCAGAAAGCTCCCTTATCCTCTCAAGAGAAAGCCCAGCCACAAGACTTATGAGAATCCTTTGGTCAAGTTTTCCTCTAAGACTCTCTAAGAGCCTTTCCACATCCTTTGGCTTTACCGCCACCAAAAGCCAATTGGAGTTCTTTAGAAGAAACTCAAGGTCAGAAGCAACCCCAAAACCTTCAGAAAGTGCCTTTGACCTTTTCTCCTCGCTCACATCGTATACAAGCACCTCCACATGACCTTTTAGAGCCTTAGCAAAGCTCTCTCCCATATTACCATAGCCTATAATTCCCAGCACCATGCCTATCTCCTCAGTTTTGATAGTAGTCTCTCCCAGAAACTTGGAGCGTAAGGCTTTATATCAAGAGGTAGTTTAAGCAATGCCTTTGTGAGGTCCTTTGTTAAGTCTTCGTTGAAGGGATTTTGGTTTACTATGTTTCTTATCATTTTAGGGTTGTATCTTATACCTCCAAGGTATCTTGTCTCTGCGGATGTGAACTTTTCACACACTACCCTTATGCTCTCGTAAACCCTAAGGCTCTCCTCATTGCTACTTACCTTATTCACAAGCACATAAAACTCCTTTACTTTCTCCTCTTGGTTTAGCACCTTTATGAGCCCGTAGGCGTCCGCTATAGCGGTAGGTTCTGGGGTGGTTATTATTACAGGTATGTGGGAAGAGGAAACGAGGGCCGTGGTGTCTGAATGTATGCCGGGTGGTGTGTCAAATATCACCCACTCATAGTTTTTCTCTGCGTATTCTTGTAGTTTGTATATGAGGTTTCTGAGCTGTGCAGGTGGCAGGTTGACAAGCTCTCTGATTCCACTACCGCTGGAGATAAAGTAAAGGTTTTCTTCTACAGGGACTACTACCTCTTCAAGGGACGCTTCACCCATGAAGAAGTGATACAAATTCTTTGCTGGAGTTATCCCAAGCATTATGTGCACATTGCTAAGCCCAAGGTCTCCGTCAACTATTAACACCCTTTTGCCATTCCTCCCTATTATCCTTCCCATATTTATGGTTATCAGCGTTTTACCAACACCACCCTTTCCGCTTGCCACCGCAATGTATCCCGTTTTTTTCTCCTTACCTTCCACTCTCATAAGATGAAGAGCCTGAGCCTCCATTACTGCACCTCTAAGAATATCTTAGCCAAGTATTCGTAGCTTGCCATAACCATATCCTCGGGAACCCTTTGACCAATTGTAAGGCATAGGATAGGTATCTGGGTTCTGTAGGCAACATTAACTAAAGTCCCAAAGTAGTTGGTCTCGTCCAATTTGGTAAATATGAGACCAAAAGGCTCTACCACGCTAAAGCTCTGTATTATCTCATACTGAACCCTTTCTTCTGTGTTGGCACTTAGGGTTATGTATGCCTTAAGTGCTGGAAGCTTTGTAAAGAAGGATGCGAGCTCCTTTAGCTTGACCTCATTATACTGACTTCTTCCACCGGTATCTACAAGCACCACATCCAAAGAGGAAAGCTCGCCTATGCATTCCCTAAGTCTATAAGGTGTGTCCGCAGTTCTAAAGGGAAGCTCCATTATGTTGGCATAGGTTTGAAGCTGTTGAACCGCACCCGTCCTGTAGCTGTCTATGGTTATTAGTCCAACCCTTTTACCTTTTTGCTTTAGGTTATACGCCAACTTAGCTATTGTGGTGGTTTTACCCACACCCGTTGGACCCAAAAGGGCGACCACGTTAAAGCCTTCTTCTGGAAAGCTCTCCACAAGCCTTAAATTCTTGCTAAAGCCTTCTATGAGAGACTCAAGGTTTTCTCCCTTTAGGTCAAGCCTTTTTAGTTCAAAGTCATATCCGCATGCGGATTCTACTATCTTCTGTGCCACATCCCTTGAAACTCCTCTGTTTATGAGCTTATTCATTAGGTATAAGGCTCTGAGGGAATATTCTCCCTCAAGGTCATCCCTTTTTATCTCCTCCTTTTCCACCTTCTGTCTTTTAACAAGCTCCATAACCTCTTTTAGGTTTTCCTTTAGTCTGTTTATCTCCTGGTATAGGGTTTCTTCTCTCTTAAGCTCCTCTCCAAAGTCCTCTTTGTCTGGTATGCCAACCGTTATCTCAAGTTTTGACCTTTGAGGGAAGGGTAAAAAGGGCAATAACCTTTGCTTTATAACCCTTGTGGATAGTATCACCGCCTCTGAACCATATAGGCTTCTTACTTCCTCCACCGCCTCCTGAAGAGAGTCCACCACCAACTTTTTAATTTTCATCTATGACACCTATGACCTTTAGGTTTAACTGCCTATCAAGTTCATTATAAGACAGCACAATGAGGTTTGGCATGTAGTTTTCAAGGACCTTTCTTATATGTCTTCTTACAGAGCTTGAGGTTATGAGAAGAGGCATAGCCTGATACTGGGTAAACTTTGTGACCTCCTGAGAGAGCTTTGGATAGAGTCCATTTATAAGAAGGTCTAAAAATTCCTCCTCCTTACCCTCCTGCACCAAGGCGGTGAGCTTTGTTTCTAACTTTGGAGACAGTATCATGGCATACAGAGTGCCATCTGTGGAATAAAGTCTTGTTATTCTCTTGGCAAGCCTTTGACGAACATACTCTGTAAGAAGGTCTGGGTCTCTTGTTTGCTCTATGTAGTCCGCAAGGGTTTCAAGGATGGTAAGAAGGTCATTGATGGGTATGCCCTCCCTGAGAAGGTTTTGAAGCACCCTATGAAGCACGGAAACTGGCACCACATCAGGCACGAGCCCCTGCACTGCCTTTGGATACTTCTTTGAGAGGTTTTCCACAAGCTCAAGAACCTCCGCCCTTCCGAGTATTTCATGCAAGTTTTTCTTTATAGTCTCGCTTATGTGAGTTATCATAACCGTGGATATGTCCACCACCATATAGCCCAGCTTTTGTGCCTTTTCCTTTTGGTCTTCCCTTATCCAATAGGCTTTTAGCTTAAAGGATGGGTCTTTGGTCTCTATACCTTGAAGTGGCTCTCTGGCATTACCCAAGTCTATGGCAAGCCAGTGCCCTGGCACTATTTCATAAGAGTCCACCTCTATACCCCTTATGAGTATGCGATACTGGTGAGGTCTAAGTCTTAGGTTATCCCTTATATGCACAAGAGGTATAACAACGCCATATTCACTTGCAAGCTGTCTTCTTATAGTCTTTATCCTCTCTGGCACATCGCCCCCTTGAGATTCATCTACATAGGGAATAAGTCCATAACCTATTTCAAGGGCTATGGTTTCTGGTTGAGTGATCATCTCCTCTTCTCTCTTCTCCGTAGGTGGTTTTTTCTGCTCTTTGAGTAGCTCTTCAAGTTTCTTAAGCTCTTCTTCCTTAAGTGCCCTGCTTAGAGCATAGTATAGTCCTCCGAGCAGACCTGCCATGAAGAAAAAGGGAAGTTTGGGAAAGCCGGGGATGAGACCTATGAAGACCAACAAGGCGGAGGAAAAGAGAAAAACCCTTGGCTCCTTTGAAAACTCCTTGAAAAGCACCCTCCCAAGCTCCTCCTTTGAAGAGGATTTGGTCACCACAATGCCCGCAGAGGTGGAAAGCATTAAGGCAGGTATTTGGCTGGCAAGCCCCTCACCCACTGTAAGAAGGGTGTATGTCCTTATAGCATCGGAGAAACCCATACCCTTAAAAACCAGACCTACAAGAAGACCGCCCACAAGGCTAAGGAAGAGTATTATCAAAGCAGCTATGGCATCTCCCCTTATAAACTTGCTGGCACCGTCCATAGCACCAAAGAAGCTCGCCTCTTGCTCAAGCTGAGCCCTTCTTTTTTTAGCTTCCTCCTCTGTAATAAGCCCTGCGTTGAGGTCTGCGTCTATGCTCATCTGCTTTCCAGGCATGGCATCAAGGGTAAAGCGCGCGGCGACCTCAGATACCCTCTCCGCACCCCTGGTTATGACAATAAAGTTTATAACTATAAATATAAGGAACACTATAAGACCCACCACCACATCACCACCTACCACGAAAGTGCCGAAGCCTTCTATGATATGACCTGCGGCAGAGGTTCCCTCGTGTCCGTAGAGAAGTATCCTCCTTGCGGCTGCGATGTTGAGAGAAAGCCTCAAAAGCGTTCCAATAAGCAAAATGCTGGGAAAGGCGGAAAGTTCCAAGGGTTCTTTTATAAAAGTGGTAAGCACCAGAACTGTCATTGAAAAGGTAATACTAAGAGCCAATAAAATGTCAAGAAGAGAGGCAGGCACGGGCAGGACTATGGCACTTAGTATAACCACAAAAGCAAGAATAACCCACCCTTCTCTAAGGCTCATGAAGTATAATTTTAAATCCTATGCGTTGGAGTAAATACTTCTGGTATACATCCAAAGAAGACCCTGCGGACACGGAAGCACCCTCGCATAAACTACTCCTTAAGGCTGGCTTTATCAAGCAGGTCTCTGCGGGCATATATGAGCTTACTCCACCCGGTGTGAGAGTTCTAAGAAAGATAGAAAACATAGTTCGCAAGGAAATGGACAGGAGCGGAGCTCAGGAGGTTTTGCTTACCGTATTGAACCCTGCTGAGCTTTGGAAGGAAACGGGAAGGTGGGACTTATATGGTAGAGAGCTCTTTACTCTAAAAGACAGAAACCGCAGAGAATACTGCCTTGGACCAACCCATGAGGAGGAAATAACAGACCTTGTTAGGTCCTTTGTAAACTCATACAGGCAACTCCCTGTGGTTCTTTACCAGATACAGGTCAAGTTCAGAGATGAAAAAAGACCTCGCTTTGGTCTTATAAGGGGAAGGGAGTTTATCATGAAGGATGCCTACTCCTTTGACCCAGATGAGTTTTCCGCTATGATGTCTTATGAAAGCATGAAGTTTGCCTACGATAGGATATTTAAAAAGCTCAGGCTAAAGACACTGCTTGTGGAAGCAAGCGTGGGGACTATAGGTGGCATAAGCTCTCATGAGTTTGTCGCTCTAACTCCCTACGGAGAGGCAAGGGTTGCCTACTGTGAAAGCTGTGGCTATGGTGCAAACGCAGAAATAGTAAGACTTTCCAAGCCTCAGGAAGAGGAAGAAGAGCCTTTACCTTTAAAGGAAGTCCATACGCCAAGCACAGACACCATTGAGAAGCTCTCCTCTTTCCTCGGAGTGCCTGCAAGGAAGATAACAAAGGCGGTGCTTTATATGGTAAATGGAAAAGAGCCAGTTATGTTCCTTATAAGGGGAGACAGGAACATAGATGAGAATAAGGTGGAGGCTGTTTTGGGAACGGAGAATTTTAGGCTGGCGGAAGACAAGGAGGTCAAAAATCTTTTGAAAACCAGCAAGGGCTTTATAGGACCCTTTAACCTTCCACCTCAGATAAAGGTCTACTGGGACAACTCTACCTACGGACTAAAGAACGCGGTAATAGCCTTTAATAAGCCAGATTATCATTACATAAACGCCAACCCAGGGAGGGACTTTCAGTATGGAGAGTTTGTGGATGTGTGTCAGGTAGAAGAAGGCGACCCATGCCCTAAGTGTGGCTCTTCCCTTAAGGTAAGCAAAGGTCTTGAGCTGGGACATATATTCCTTCTTGGGACAAGGTATTCTGAACCTATGAGAGCCTACTACACAGACCCTACAGGACAAGAAAAACCCATCATAATGGGTTGCTACGGTATAGGCATTTCAAGGTGCATATCCGCAATCGTGGAGCAGTATCACGACGAAAAGGGAATAAAGTGGCCCATTTCGGTTGCACCCTTTGAGCTTGACATAATATGCGTAAACATGGAAGACCAAGAGCAAAAGGCGGTGGCGGAAAACCTATATATGCTGGCACAGGAACATGGTATAGAAACCATATACGACGATAGAGACCAAAGCCCAGGCTTTAAGTTTGCGGATGCGGACTTGTGCGGATTTCCATACAGGATAGTGGTAGGCAGAAAGGTAAAAGAAGGAAAAGTAGAGGTTCAAAGCAGGCACACGGGAGAAAGGTGGGATGTGGAAATAGACAAGGCTGTGGAGACTGTAAGGGATTTGGTTCAGAAGGATAAAATATAAAGGGATTCTCTTGACAGTGATTGACGAAGCCCGTTAAAGGTCTATATTTAATGAATGACCATTCAGGAGGAAATCATGTGTCAAGAGTGTGGATGTTCCATAAACCATAAGCATGAACACAGCCATAGAGAAGAGGTAAACCTTTTCAAAAAGGTGCTTGAAAGGAACGACCTTCAGGCGGAGGAGAACAGAGAGCACTTTGAGGAGCATGGTGTATTTGCCATAAACCTTATGTCTTCACCGGGTGCGGGAAAAACCTCACTACTTGAAAGGACTATTGAGTCCCTTTCAGACCTAAGAGTAGGAGTTATAGAAGGAGATTTGGAAACGGACAGAGACGCCCAGAGGATAAGGGCAAAGGGCGCACCTGCGGTGCAGATAAGCACGGGCTCTGCTTGCCATCTTGATGCCTTTATGGTGCATGAGGGAATACATAAACTTCCCTTAGCGGAGCTTGACATAGTCTTTATAGAAAACGTGGGAAACCTTGTCTGCCCTGCCAGCTATGACGTGGGAGCTCACATGAACGTGGTTCTTCTCTCTGTAGTAGAAGGCGATGACAAGCCAGAGAAGTATCCTGTTATGTTCAGAAATGCACAGCTAATGGTGATAACAAAAACAGACCTCCTGCCATATGTGGACTTCAGCATAGAAAGAGCCATAAGGTCTGCCAGAAGGGTAAACCCTTCCATAGATATCCTAAGGCTATCTGCAAAGACTGGAGAGTGTATGGAGGAGTGGCTTGAATATCTCCGATTTAAGGTAAAAGCCTTTAGAAAAAGTTTGGTATGAGAGTTTTCTGGCTTCAGAGGCTTACCTGTTGTGGGAATACACACTCTTTTTTGAACTATGAAAGCCTTCACACTCTCTTTAAGAGGTTTGAATTTCTTTATCATCCCAGCCTTTCTCTCAAAGCTCAAGAAGAGACGGTTGAAGAGCTTATAAAGAGCGGTGAGGGTATTGATATACTCATAGTGGAGGGTGCGGTGAGAACCGATGAAGTAGAAACAAGAGAGCTGTGTAAAATTGCCAAATATGTGATAGCGGTTGGAAACTGTGCGGTTTATGGGAACATCCCAGCTCTTGCGGATGAGACTGTATGTGGTCTTTCTTATAGGTTTAAGGAAAGAAGGGGACTGCTGGATAAGGATTTTAAGTCAAGAGGTGGTATGCCGGTGATAAACCTCTCTGGCTGTCCAGCACATCCAGAATGGATAGTGGGAACCATGCTTATGCTTGCGGAGGGTATGGAGCCAGAGCTTGACCAGTGGGGTAGACCAAAAGTCTTTTATTCTTCTCTTACCCACTGGGGATGCACGAGGAACGAATACTTTGAATGGAAGGTGGAGGCGGAGGAGCTAGGTTCAAAGAGGGGATGTCTTTTTTATCACTTTGGCTGTAGAGGGCCACTTAGCTACAGCTCTTGCAATACCATACTTTGGAACGAGGTTAGCTCAAAGACAAGGGCGGGGACACCCTGCTTTGGGTGCACGGAGTATGACTTTCCAAGGTTAGGTCTTTGGGAGACAAAGCAGTATGCAGGCATTCCTGCGGAGCTTCCCATAGGAGTTTCAAAGAGAGGATACATAATGCTCTCTGGCATTGCCAAGATGTTTGCACCGGAGAGGTTAAAGGGTGAAGGTTGAAAACTTAGAACTTCCAAGGGTTGAGGGAGAGGCAAGGCTTGAGCTTTTTTGGAAGGATAGGCTTATAGAGGATGCGAGAATACGCATCAACTCCATGAGGGGAATAGAGAGGGTTCTTGTGGGAAGGCACTACATGGATGCCCTTGTGATAACACCGAGGGTCTGTGGCATATGCGGTCATGCACATCTTATAGCGTCAGTTAGAGCAATAGAGGACGCCCTTGGTATAAAGCCAACGGAGAAGGCAAGGCTCGTAAGAAACATAACACAAAGCCTTGAAGTTCTACAGAACCACGTGAAATGGTTTTACCTGTTTATGATGCCTGACTTTATTCTTTTGGAAGAAAGGCTCAGAGGTCTTTACGAGCCCTTTAGAGGTGAAAGATGGCACATAGCTATAAACATGGCTTCAAAAATAGCAAAGGGAATAGCTCTATTCTCTGGTCAGTGGCCCCACTCTTCCTACGCCATTCCCGGTGGCATAACCTCAGAACCCTTTGTAAAAGAGCTGACATCCCTTAGGCAGATACTTCTTGAGCTGAAGCACTTTTTCCTAAGCTATGTGGTAGGCATGGAAGAGGCTGAGTTTGTCAAGTGTTTAAAGGAAGGAAGCTGGCAGAAGCTCAATGGTGATGCTGGGCTTTTCCTTGAGCTTTGCCATAGGGAAGGTTTGCTCACCTTGGGAAGCTCTTACGACAGGCTTATAAGCGGTGGCGGTCTTTATGCTCCCTGTGGCTACTTTATGAAAAGGGTAGTGCATGGAAGGTTGAAGGTTGACCAGATTGAAGAGCTTAATGCACCCTCTTATTCGGGAACTAAGCCTGTAAGATACAGAGGCATGCCCTTTGAGACAGGACCCCTCGCAAGACAGCTTATGTCGGGAAACCTTATGGTAAAGAGTATGCACAAAGAGTTCAAAGATTCCTTTGCGGTGCGTGTGCTGGCAAGGATTCTTGAAGTATGGAGTATAGTTGAAGTCATAGAGCTTTGGATAGAGAGGTTAAAGGAAGTGCTACAGGAGAAATCTACAAGCCTTGGAAGATTCCCCTCAAAGGCTACAGGTATAGGATACGGCATAGTGGAGGCGGCAAGAGGCACACTCATACACAGGCTTAGCGTAAGGAATGGAACTATACAAGATTATGCAATAATCACACCTTCCCAATGGAACCTTGGTCCAAGGTGTGAAAACTTTCTTGGTGTAGCGGAGAAGGCGATGGTTGGTTTAAAAAGCAAACTTCATGCTCAGATGGTGCTGAGGAGTTTTGACCTGTGTTCTGTATGCACAACCCACTGAGGTAGAACCATGAAGAGGATAAGACTTTCTGAAGGCGGTGGTGGTCAGGAAACTTGGAAGTTAATAAGGGAGCTTTTCTTGAAATACCTTGGAAATCCTATCCTCTCCGCCCTTGAGGACTCTGCTATTGTTAAGCTCTCTTCAAAGATAGCCTTCACCACAGACGCCTTTACCGTAAAACCTCTCTTTTTCAGAGGTGGAGACATAGGAAAGTTGGCAGTTGCAGGCACTGTGAACGACCTTGCGGTAATGGGAGCAAAGCCCCTTTATATGTCCGTCTCCTTCATAATAGAAGAGGGATTCCCCTACGAAGAGCTGGAGAAGATAGTAAAAAGTATGGCACAGACCGCAGAAGAGGTTGGGGTGCTCTTTTTGGCAGGTGATACAAAGGTTGTTCCCTCGGGTCAGGCGGATGGCGTCTTTATAAGCACTTCTGGAATTGGTGAGGTCATATACGAGGGTCTATCCTGTAGAAATGTAAAGGAAGGCGATGTCATAATAGTCTCTGGACCTATAGGAGACCATGGTGCCTGCGTGCTTGCCCAAAGGGAAGGCTTTGAATTTGGTGAGGACTTTGGAAGCGATTGCCAACCTCTTTGGGACTTGGTAGAGCATCTTCTAAAAAGCGGTGTAGAGGTTCACGCCATGAGAGACCCAACGAGAGGAGGGCTATCCGCAGTTCTTCATGAATGGGCTCAATCTTCTATGGTTTCCTTTCTCGTAGAGGAAGAAAAAATTCCTATAAGACAGGAAGTGCTTGGTTTATGTGAGTTCTTGGGCTTAGAGCCTTACCATCTTGCCTGTGAGGGAAGAGTTGTATTGGCGGTAAAGAGAGAAGATGCGGAGAAGGCTTTAGAGGTCCTAAGGGAACATCCAAAGGCAAAAGAAGCCAGCCTTATAGGCTATGCGGTCAAGCCAGAGGGCAGACCAGCGGTTGTCCTTAGAACCCCTTACGGAACAAAAAGGTTTTTAGAGCCACCTGCTGGCGAGCTACTTCCAAGGATTTGCTGATGCATGAGTTTTCCATAGTGCAGAGCCTCTTTGAGCTTATAGAAGAGCAAGTAGCCCTTCATGGGGCTAAGAGGGTTCTTAAGGTTGAGCTTCTTGTGGGTGTCCTCTCTGGCGTTGAGCCTCACCTTCTCCAGCTTGCCTTTGAAACCTTCAAAGAGGGAACTCATGCCCGGGATGCGGAGCTTCACATACAGATAGAAAAGCTCAAGGTTTTCTGCTTTGACTGTATGGAGGAGTTTGAAAAGGAAGAGCTAAACGCCCTCTGTCCCAAGTGCGGTGGGCTAAACACAGAAATTAGAGGAGGAAGAGATCTTTTGCTTAAGAGCCTTGAATTGGAAACTTAGTGCAAAGCTATAATTTATCTAATGGCGAAGTTTGAGCTCATAAAAAGGCTATGGCTGGACGCACTTTTTGATGAAAAAACCGCAAGGAGTTTACCTCAAGACAGCCAAGAGCTTGAAAAAGCACTATCTTGGTATTGGACTTTCAGAAAGGATTTTGAAATATACAACTTGCGGAACGCCTATCTTGAAGAGATTCTGAGGGTAAAAGAGCCTAAGCAAATCCCAAAAGAAGAACTCAATCAATACTATAGGGCTTTTGTGGAGAGGTTATGGTATGAGGGTCGTATACGAAAGGCTGTTGGAAAAGTTATCTGAGAAAGGGATAAGGTGCAAGCTAATAGCCATAGGAAGGAGTGCTTTAAGTTTCTATAAGGTAAACAAAGCAAAAAGCACTATGGATATTGATTTTGAGATAACGGAGTTTGAAGGAAAAATAGAGGAGCTTCAGGCTGTTCTTGACGAGCTTGGCATTAGGGCGGACTACGGTGAAGACATAGATAGATGGGGTGTTGTGCCTTTACCTGCAGGATATAGAGATAGAGCGGTTAATGTTTTGAAAAGGGGTGGTGCGGAGTTGTATGTGCTTTCTCCTGTGGATTTTATAATAAGCAAGCTCCGCAGGGGAACTCAAGAAGACTGGGAAGATGCCATTGATGTAGCTCTCGCGGAAAATATTAAGCCAGAGGAAATTAGAGAAGTTTTGAAGTTGATAAAACCTATAAGAGATGTTCAGTTTTTCCACTTTCTGAAAAGGCTTGAAAGATTTTTGGAAGAGCTACAAAGGGCTTATAATCTCAGTAATGACCCCAAAAGAGTTCCTTAAGAGTTATTCTTGTGATGGAGAGAAAAGCAGGAGGAGCTTTTTATAAGGGCTATGCTGTATGCCAATCCTCTTGAGATTGCACCGCTTTTTAGTAAAGAGTAGTTTTAAAGGTTTCTGAGGATGAGCTTATTTACCCCTCTCCTTAAAAAGCCTATCAAAAGCCTCGCCAGAAAGAATATCCTTTGCAGGTGGTGTTATTCTTAAAAGCCATTCAACCATAGCCTTTGACTTAAAAGGGTCTCTTGGTCTTGTCCTTCTAAACTTGATAGGATAACCCATTTCAAGCCTCTTTAACTTTTCTTCGTAGTATCTTTGCCTTATGTCCTCAAGGCTTATGTTTATTTCCCTCATAAGGATATAATATAGCGTAAAGCTCCTCATAAACTCCAAGCTCTGTCGCCCTATTTTGAAGGTATTCTATATCAAGCTCTTCCAGATATTTCCTAATCAGAAATTCAGACATCCTACAATCCTCTTCGCTCTTCCAGAACTTACAAGCGGAGAGCCTATCAAGGATTAGGTCCTCCAAGCCTATAACATATATATCCCCTTCAAGCTCCTTTGTCCTAATCCTTCTGACCTTTTCATAACTTCCACTAAGCCTATAGTCGGGAACCTCTACAAAAAGTTCAAGCTCATCAGATATAAAAAGCCTTCCATACTCTCTGAAATAGCCAGTAGAAAGTAATATATCTCTAACCATTTCTCTATCTCCTACAAGGTCAATATCGCCAGACATGTAGTGCCCGTAGGTATAGATTTCAACAGCACTACCGCCCACGAGAATAGGGGGATTTTTACCCCTTCTTCTAAATTCTTCAGACAACCAAGCGAGGAATAATAGATGTTTTTCAAGCTCAGTCCTTGCTTCTTTTATCCTTTTTAGTTCCATACAACTATATTTTAAATGGTGCTTGAAAGGCTTTGCGTAAGCATAAAAGGCGCGGTTCAAGGTGTAGGTTTTAGACCTTTTGTTTATAGACTTGCTAAAGAGCTTGGGCTTAGAGGCTTTGTGATAAACGATTCAAGGGGCGTATACATAGAGGTAGAGGGGGAAAGGAGAGTGCTTGAGGAATTTCTTATAAAGCTAAACAGAGAAAAGCCTATCCTTGCTCGCATACATTCTGTGGACTTTAGCTTTCTACAGCCTGCGGGATACTCAGACTTTGAAATAAAAGAGAGCTCAGATACAGGACAAAAGGAGGTTTTTGTGCTTCCAGATATGTCCACATGCGAAGACTGCCTTAAAGAGCTTTTTGACCCCTCTGATAGAAGATACCTCTATCCCTTTATAAACTGCACCAACTGTGGACCAAGGTTCACCATAATAGAGAGTTTGCCTTACGATAGACCCAACACCACCATGAAGCTTTTCAAAATGTGCTATGAATGTGAAAGGGAATACCATGAACCTTCTAATAGACGCTTTCATGCTCAGCCTAACGCATGCCCAGAGTGCGGTCCATGGCTAAGCCTATACTCATCAGAGGGTAAGCTCATTGCGGAGAGGAACGAGGCTTTGACCTTGACATTGAAGCTACTAAAAGATGGCAAGATAGTTGCGGTAAAGGGTGTGGGAGGGTTTCATCTCATGTGTGATGCCACAAGGGAGGAGGTGGTAAGCCTTCTTAGGGAGAGAAAGAGAAGAAAAGAAAAGCCCTTTGCGGTCATGTTTAGAGACCTATCACAGCTCAAGGGATACACGGAGCCCTCTGAGCTTGAGCTCCTTCTTCTTACACTCCCAGAAAGACCCATAGTTTTGACAAAATACAAAGGGGGACTTGCACCCTCTGTAGCACCAGGTCTAAAAAGGCTTGGAGCTTTTCTTCCCTACTCACCTTTGCATCATATTCTCTTGAGAGGTTTAGACTTTCCTCTCGTTGCCACTTCTGGAAACCTTTCAGAAGAGCCCATAATTATAGATAACGTGGAGGCTCTAAAGGGTCTTTCAAAGCTTTCTGACTTTTTATTGCTTCATAACAGAGACATAAAAAGAAGGTGCGATGATTCTGTGGTGAAGGTTATTGGCGGGACTCCCACGCCTATAAGGAGGTCCAGAGGCTACGCACCTATGCCTGTTGGTTTACCCTTTTCTCTAAAAAGAAAGGTTCTTGCGGTAGGGGGTATGCTAAAAAACACCTTTGCCCTTGCCTTTGGTGATAGGGTGATAATCAGCCAGCATGTGGGAGATGTGGAAAATCTTGAAACCTTGAAAGCCTTTGAGGAGATGGTTTTTGACCTTATGAGGCTTTATGAGTTTGAGCCAGAGGTTGTTGTATGCGATATGCATCCGAGGTATGAAACCACAAGGTGGGCGGAGGGTTTTAGTGTAGAGAAGGCTCTGCCTCTTGTGAAAGTCCAGCACCATTTTGCACATATTCTCTCTTGTATGGCGGAGAACCAGCTAAGGGGTAAGGTGCTTGGTATAGCTTGGGATGGGACGGGATACGGTGAGGATGGCACTCTCTGGGGTGGCGAGTTTTTAGAATGTGATTATAGCTCCTACATGAGGCTTTTTCATTTCAGACCCTTTAGGCTCATAGGTGGAGAAAGGGCGGTAAAAGAACCAAGAAGGGTAGCCCTCTCCATACTTTTTGAACTCTTTAACGAAGAGGCTCTTGACCTTGAGCTCCCTACCCTTAGGTGCTTTGAGGAAAAAGAGCTTAAGAACCTTTACATAGCATGGAAGAGGGGTATAAACTCACCCTATACGAGCTCTGTCGGTAGGCTTTTTGACGCAGTTGCATCCTTGCTTAACATAAGGCACACTTTGAGCTACGAAGGACAGGCAAGCATGATGCTTGAAGACCTGTATGACTACTCTGTGAAGGACGCTTATCCTTTTGAGTTAAAAGATGGCATCATAGACTGGAAGCCCATGTTCCTTGCTCTTATGGAGGAAAGAAAGCATGTAAGAGCGGTTTCAAGGTTCATAAACACTTTGGCTCATATATGCCTTAGAGTATCTCAGGAGGTCTCCTTAGAGAGGGTATGCCTTTCTGGCGGCGTTATGCAAAACGACCCTCTGGTAAGCAAGATAAAGGAACTTCTTGAAAATGCGGGCTTTAGGGTTTATACCCATCAAAAGGTTCCACCTAACGACGGAGGTCTTAGTCTTGGTCAGGCGGTCTTTGGGGGTTTAGCGGAGGGACTATAGCTTCAAGCCTTTCTTTTAAAACCCTAATTGACTCCTCTATATCTTCCCTCTGAGCTTTCGCAAGCTGTGGAAAATGGCATACCTCTATGGTTTCCAGTATGGGCTTGTTGTCTCTGTCATAGAAAACGCCTATCCACACACCGCTTATGCTCGTCTCTCTCCACTCCACAGGCTGAACCTTTGAAGATAGGCTTATCCTAACTTGACCCTCTCCAAGCACGTCAAGAAGCACCTCCCTGTCTTCCTCAGAGAGGGGCAGTTTGTTTATGTATATGATGTGCTCCTCACCCTTTTCATAAAGGTCTTTAAGAGCCTGAACCAGCTCCATTAGTATAGCGGGTGCGTTCATAAGCATGATAGAGCCTCCATATATTCACTCCATGCCCTTATGCCTTCAAGAACCCTCACTTCTTTACCTTCAGAAAAAAGCACCAAGGAAGGCAGTCTGTAGCTTTTGAGGATTTCCATGTTTTCATCTGCGTTTATGGAGTAAAACTCAAGGCTATCAGCATAGACTCTTTCAAGCTCTGGAATAACCACATCCGTGTCAAAAACCTCTTTTATAGTGTTCTTCTTGGATTCAGACCTTACGTAAAGGACAAAGGTCTTTCCAGAGGCTATAAGCTCCTTAAACTCCTGCAGGCTCAACTCTTTCATAGCTCACACCCCATCTTTCCAACTCTCGCAGGACTGCAGATATAAGCTCCTCAAACCTTGACCTTACACTCTCAGAAAGTTCAAGGGAGATCTCTAAGCTCTCTGGTTCCATACCGAGGAGAACTATCTCTTTCGGAGCTTTTCCTAACATCTGGGCTATGGCAAGCACTTCTTGAATGCCAAGCTCGTGAGCGGAGACCTTTTTTCTAAAGTAAGCCTTTACCTCTTCACCCTCAAACCTATAAAGAGTGCCAGGAGGAGAGCCTCCCAGCACAGCATCCACCAGCAAAAGCCTATCAAAGCCCTCTATAAAGTAAAGGAGGTCTATACCAAGCGTTCCACCATCCATAAGCTCCACATCTGGGGAGAACCTGTAGCGTCTCCTTAGCTCCTCTACCAGCCTTACACCGAGTCCTTCGTCTGAGAGGAGCACGTTTCCCACACCCAGAAGGAGCACCCTCAAGCTACATCCTCCACATCCACGGGTGTTTCTTTGAAGTTTTTCATCCCATTAAACATAGAAGAAACCTCTCCTTCCTTCTCAATGACGTCAAACCTTACCACCATGTATACATGCACTATAACAAAGAAGACTATAAGCCAAGCAACCCAGTGATGCCACATATGAACCATAAACTCACCGCCGAGCATTGGGACAACCCAGCCAAAGACCTTCGCCCAAAAGCCGTCAGGGTCAGATAGTCCATACATGGCAAAGCCTGTGATTATCATGAAGGCTATGGCTATATAGAGGAAAAAGTAAGCAAGCCTTGCAAGGGGATTTCTCACATAGGTTCTATGCCAAGGCTTTATAAAAAGGTAGTGAAGGACCATTTCCACCACACCCTTCCAGAACTGACCCTTCCAGACCTTTGGGATAAAGAGCCTGTCTCCCTTGTGGAAAAAGGCTATAAAGAGGCGAAACAGGAAGGAAAACAAAAGCACGTAGCCTGCAGAGAAGTGAATAAGCCTTATAAAGTCCATCGTAAGGTTGTGGGCGTAGGCGTAGGTTGCTTCATGACCCGTAGAGCCTATGAAAAAGGGGTTTCCTATGTAAAGACCTGTTAAGAAGAGGACGATTATAGCCAAGAAATTTATCCAATGCCATATCCTCAAAGATGGGCTAAAGATGTAAATTCTCTTTACTGTCTCCTCTCTCATGGCTTTCCTCCTCAGTAGCATAGGGGCTGTGAGCCTTGAACCTTTATCTCAAGGATCTCTTTGCCCTCTGTGTCATAAAGGTGCGTTGAACAGGCAAGGCATGGGTCAAAGGAATGGATGCCTCTGAGGACTTCAAGGGGCTTATTGACCACCTTAAGGGGTGTGTCCTTCATGCATTCTTCAAAAGCACCCTGACCTCCCATGGGGTCTCTTGCTCCTCCGTTCCATGTGGTGGGAACCACACATTGATAGTTGGCTATCTTTCCATCCTTTATTATCACCCAGTGTCCAAGTGCACCCCTTGGTGCCTCTGTAAGTCCTATACCCTTTGTTTCTTT
Source organism: Hydrogenobacter sp. T-2 (assembly GCF_033971325.1). Lineage (NCBI taxonomy): Bacteria > Pseudomonadati > Aquificota > Aquificia > Aquificales > Aquificaceae > Pampinifervens > Pampinifervens diazotrophicum. Next base: position 967,916 of record NZ_CP117180.1, on the reverse strand, counting down.
GGGCCAGGTGGATGGTTCCCACCTTTCTGTGTTGGCAACGGATGTATCCCCTGCCTTTATGTTATCGTAGAGCTTTTTCATAAAGTAGAGGTTTCCCGCCACCCCTACCTGTGCCTCAAGACCTCTGGTCGCAGTCCTTCCGACGGTTGTGGGAAGCCATACATGTGGGGGTAATTCAAGCACCTTAGAAACGAAGTCTATCTGCCTTACTATCATCTCATCCATCCAACTGGGTTTTATATGACCCTGCTTTACAGCCGTATAGACCACTATATACCTTGCAAGTGGTCCCACTTCGCAGGGCTTACCCTTCCACCTTGGAGACTTTATCCACGAGTATTTTCCTTTTTCATCAAGATACTTCCAATGGGTCTTGGTTCCTTCCTTTGGTCTTGTGTAGTGGGGCTCAGTTATACCGTCCCAAGGATGTAGGCCCTTGCTCTCATCGGGATACTTATACCACGAATGGGCTACATATTCTTGGATTACCTCTGGGTCCGCAAAGTCCTTTCCCACAAGGGGATAATACTTAGCCTTCTCTATACCTTCTGCGAAGTCTTCTACAACGCCGTTACAGTGATAGAGCACCTGCTCGTGATAATCTCCGTTCTTTATCCCGCTGTAAGGCTCGTCGGGAAACTCACCGTAGCCTATTACCCTTTTCTTAGCAAGCCCTCCTCCGTAGGTCTGACCCTTTTGCACATATATGTGCCCTATAGCCAAAAGGTCTACAAGGTAAAAGAGGTTCACCGCCTCCGCCTGTGTGTATAAGGCGTCTTCAACCACCGCAAGCCTTTCTACATTTATAGGTGCATTCATATCGTTAAGAGAAATAGAACACATCATACCGCCTACTATGTAGTGAGGGTGTGGGTTTTTGCCACCAAAGACTACCTGAGGGATAAACATCTCCCTTTGCACATCAAGCATGTTAAGGTAGTGGGCTACCGCCATAAGGTGAACCTCTGGTGGTAGAAGTTTGTAGTCTGGGTGGTCCCACCAGTGTGCTGCAAAGATACCAAGCTGACCGCTTTCTACAACCTTCTTTATCTTTTCTTGGAAGGCTCTGAAGTATCCGGGTGTCGCTTTTGGAAACTTCTTGGGATACGCCCTCCTTCCAATTGGGTCTGGCATAAGGTCTGCTATGGCACCATACTTTTCAAGGAGCTGGTTTTGAAGCACTGCGGTCTGCACGGGGTCAGCCTTAAGGGCTTCTACAGGAGAAACCCAATCAAGGGCGTGTAGATGATAAAAATGCACCACGTGATCATGCGCCTGCAGTGTGCCATACATGATATTCCTTATATAGTTAGCGTTTTTAGGGATTTTTATCTCAAGAGCATCTTCTACCGCCCTTACCGATGCGAGGGCATGTATAGAAGTGCAAACTCCGCATATTCTTTGGGCAAAAGCCCATGCATCCCTTGGGTCCCTGCCCTTGAGAATGAGCTCAATACCCCTCCACATGGTTCCACAGGATACCGCATCCACCACCTTACCGGACTTTTCATCCACTATAAGCTCAATCCTGAGATGTCCCTCAATCCTTGTTACTGGGTCAACTACAACCCTTGCCATGATTATTCACCTCCTTTTTTGTTAGGTTTTGACCTCAGCTTTGATATAACGCCATGGGCTACCGCACCAGCCGCCGCTGCAGCCGCAACCGCCATACCCACCTTGTCTGCATTTGCCTCCACATTGGGGACTGGTATGGTGGTAAGCCTTTGGTAGAAGGGTCCATTGTCCCAGAATTTGTCCTCCGAACAGCCTATACAACCATGACCTGCCTGTATAGGATAGGAAAGCCCGTTATACCAACGAATGTTTCCGCAGGAGTTGTAGGTAGTCGGACCCCTACAACCCACCTTATAAAGGCACCATCCCTTCTTTGCACCCTCGTCGTCAAACCTTTCTACAAACTGACCCGCGTTGAAAAAGGCTCTTCTGTAGCATGTATCGTGAATTCTGTTGCCATAAAACTGCTTTGGTCTTCCTTGAGAGTCAAGGGGAGGAAGGGCATCAAAGAGAACAAGGTGCATTATAACTCCCGTCATGACCTCCGCTATTGGTGGACAACCAGGAACTTTTATTATGGGCTTGTCCTTTATAACCTTATCTATAGGAACTGCAGTGGTTGGGTTTGGCTTTGCGGCCTGCACGCATCCCCAACTGGCACAAGAACCCCAAGCTATAACCGCCTTTGCACCTTCTGCGGACTCCTTGAGGTGCTTCAAAAATGGCTCGCCGTTAACAATACAATACATACCATCCTCGCCAAGGGGTGGGTTCCCTTCCACTGCTAAGATGTAATTGCCCCAGTATTTCTTGATGATCTCTTTTCTATGTTTTTCTAAATCTTCCCCTGCAGCTGCTGAGAGGGTATCGTCGTATTCAAGCGATATCATGGTTAGCACCACATCGGAGGCAAGAGGAGTTGCAGACCTTATAAAGGACTCTGAACAGCAAGTGCACTCAAGACCATGTATCCAGATAACGGGAATCCTGGGCTTTGTCTCTAAGGCTCTAACCACCTCAGGAATCATGGAAGGTGAAAGCCCCATAATCCCTGTTATGGTGGTGGCAAACTTTAAAAAGTCCCGCCTATTGACGCCATGTCGCTTAAAGGTTTCCCAGAAGGTCTCCATATTACACCTCCTAACTGAATATTCATTCAAAAGTATATTTTCAATCATATTCACTGTCAACTAAAATTTCCTTATGAACCTTATAAGCAAGGCTAATTTTTATTACTTTTTAGAAAAGGGTAATAATCCATGCAGGGGAGATTTAAAAGCCTATATTATGAATGAACATTCAGGAGGTAGACATGTGTCTTGCTGTGCCTTCAAAGGTCGTTGAGATAAGGGAAGATAATACTGCGGTGGTAGAAACCTTTGGAGCAAAAAGGCTTGTATCCCTTGAGCTTCTTCAGGATGAGGTAGCCATTGGAGATTGGGTTCTTGTTCATGTGGGTTTTGCCATCCAGAAGTTAGAGGAAGACTACGCCCTTGAAAGCCTCAAGCTCTTTGAGCAGATTCTGGAGGAGGAAGATGAGGCTTACAGTTAGCTTTAGAGAGGCGGATGCTATAAAAAGGCTTGAGAGAGCCATAAAGGCATCTGTGGAAAGGCTGGGCAAGGTCATAAGGATAATGGAGTTTTGCGGAGGACACACTCATACCATACTAAAGCACGGCGTAGACCAGCTCCTTGAGGGTTATGTTCGTTTTGTTCACGGTCCGGGTTGTCCCGTGTGTGTCCTGCCTATGCAGAGGGTTGACCTTGCCCTTGAGTTGGCAAGCCAAGAAAAGGTTATACTTTGCACCTATGGAGATGTGCTGAGAGTCCCAGGCTCAAACAGGAAAAGCCTCCTTGACCTGAGGGCGGAGGGAAGGGATGTTAGAATGCTCTATTCGTGCCTTGACACCATAAAGATAGCCCAAGAAAACCCGACAAAGGAAGTGGTCTTTTTTGCCATAGGCTTTGAAACCACCACTCCACAAACCGCAGTGCTTATAAAAAAGGCTAAGGAGATGGGAATAAGAAACCTCTCTGTGGTTTCAAACCACGTTATCACACCTGCAGCAATACAGCATATTCTCAACGCACCAGAAGTTAGAGAGTATGGAAAAGTGGAAATAGACGCCTTTATAGGTCCTGGGCATGTGAGCGTCATAATAGGGACTAAGCCTTACGAATACTTCGCGGAGGAGTTTTTAAAGCCTGTGGTGATTTCTGGCTTTGAGCCTCTTGACCTTATGCAAGCGGTCTATATGATAGTTAGACAGATATCTGAGAAAAAGGCTCTGGTAGAAAACCAGTATGCGAGGGCGGTAAGTAGAGAAGGAAACCTCAAGGCTCAGAGACTGGTTGCTGAAGTTTTTGAGCTAAGAAAGGAATTTGAATGGCGTGGTCTTGGCATTATACCTTACAGCTCTCTTAAGATAAATTCAAGGTTTGCGGACTTTGACGCCGAAAGAAGGTTTTCAATCAGCCTGCCAAGACCAAAGGAGCATCCAGCTTGTATATGCGGTAAGATTATAAGAGGTGTTGCACAGCCTAAGGATTGCAAGCTCTTTGCCAGTGTCTGCACGCCATCAAACCCGATAGGCTCCTGCATGGTCTCCTCTGAAGGTGCCTGTAATGCCTACTATAAATATAGGTGGCAGGGATGAGGGTTCTTATGTTCTGCCATAGGTTCAATTCCCTTTCCCAGAGGTTCTATTGCGAGCTTTCTGAAGCTGGTCATGAAGTCTCTATAGAGCTGGATGTTCACCCAAACCTTATGGTGGAAGCGGTAAGCATCTTCAAGCCTGACCTAATTATAGCACCCTTCTTAAAGAGAAAGATACCAAGAGCTATCTGGGAAAATTACATAACCTTGGTTGTCCATCCCGGACCTCCAGGCGACAGGGGTCCCAATGCCCTTGACTGGGCTATCCTTGAAGAGGAAAAGGAATGGGGTGTATGTATGCTTTCCGCTGTGGAGGAATACGATGCGGGAGATGTATGGGCATACAGAACCTTTCCCATGCGAAGGGCAAAAAAGTCAAGCATATACAGGAGAGAGGTAACTGAAGGTGCTGTTGAGTGCTTGTGGGAAGTAATGGAAAGCCTTGAAAGGGGAAGGGTGGAAGTAAAACCGCAAGAAAATGGACGCTTTAGACCCACTGTGGATAAGAGGCTAAGGGCTATTAACTGGCAGACAGACCGCACAGAGGATGTGCTTAAAAAGGTCTACTCAGGCGATGGTCAGCCCGGTGCACTCGCCTCTATAGGGGGAAAAGAATACTATCTCTTTAATGCCTTTCCTGAAGGATATCTCAGGGGTAAACCGGGTGAATTGATAGCTAAAAGGGACGAGGCGGTGTGTATAGCGACTACGGACGGTGCTGTTTGGATAGGTCATCTCAGGGAAAAGGGAAGATATGGAATAAAGCTACCAGCAGTAAGAGTTTTACCCGAGGTCTTAATTGAAGGTTTAAGAGAAGAGCCTCTAAAACCTTGGGAGACGGTAGACTTTCCCACTTACAGAGAGATAGTTTACACAGAACACAAAAACATAGCATACATAGACTTTGAGTTCTACAATGGAGCCATGTCTACCCAGCAGTGTGAAAGACTGCTTGATGTTATAAAATACGCAAAGAAAAGACCCGTAAAAGCTATAGTCCTTCTTGGTGGTGAGGATTTCTTTTCCAACGGCATGAACCTAAATACCATAGAAGCGTCCGAAAGCCCAGCGGATGAGTCTTGGAGAAACATAAACGCCATAGATGACCTATGCGAAGAGATACTTACAACACTTGATAAGTTAACTGTGGCAGGCATAAGAGGCAATGCAGGAGCTGGCGGTGTTTTCTTTGCCCTTTGTTGCGACCTTGTTTTTGCGAGAAAAGGAGTGGTGCTTAACCCACACTACAAGAATATAGGAAACCTTTATGGCTCTGAGTTCTGGACCTACACACTTCCCAAAAGAGTAGGCTGGGAAAAGGGAAAGGAAATAATGGAAAACCGAATGCCCATAAGCTCTGAAAAGGCTTTCAGGCTTGGATTGATAGACGGAGTTTTAGGTAATTCTCCTGAGGACTTTCTGGAAAAAATCAAAGCCTTCCTACAAGACTTTGTAGACTCGGCGGAGTTTGAGAACTTTATAATGAGAAAAAAAGAAGAAAGGCTCAAAGACTGGAGCAAAAAACCCTTAAGGTCTTACAGAGAAGAGGAGCTTGAAAATATGAGGCTTAACTTCTACGGCTTTGATACAAGCTATCACATAGCTCGCTACTATTTTGTTAGAAGGTTTTTACCCTTCAGGACACCACCTTACCTGGCCCTCCATAGAAGGTTAAGCCCTTAACGCCCTCCATATGTTCTCCGAGACCTCTTCTATGTAATCCATTAGATGCTTATCAAGAAGCCCTTCTTTATGGAGAAAGACCATACCACCAAGAGTTCCCATTATGATAGTAAATGCTGGATAAAAGCTCTGATTTCTAAACTCTCCCTTTTCTATCCCATCGCTTAGGAAAACCATAACCTCCGTTATCACACTTGCAACGCAGGCAAAACCCTCACATCCATCGCTGAAAACTTCTCTGTTTACCAGATAAACTCTAAGGAAGTAGCTTATAAGCTCAGGCTCTTCAATGGCTATCTCAAAAAAACTCCTAACAAACATCCTTACCTTCTCATGCATGTTAACTTCCATCTCGTTTATTTTCCTGAGCTTCTCACCCACCCAATCAGAGACGGTCATCATTATTTCCTTTGCCAGCTCCTCCTTAGATTCAAAGTAGTTGTAGAGGTTTCCAACGCTCATGCCCACTGCTTGTGCTATATCCGGCATGGTGGTGTTATAGTATCCCTTTTCGGAAAACAACCTGCAAGCGGTCCTGATTATCTCAAGCCTTTTTCTTTCCTTAATGCCTTGCCTTTTCATCTTTAATAAAATCTTAACATCTTCAAGTTCAGGGTTTACCATTTATAACCTCGTAATAGGGCATCCTGCCTTCCACCTTCACCACATTTTTACGAAGAAACTCCTTGAGCCTCTCCACAAAACTGTCAAAGAAACCCTCTTTGTCATACAAAATGATAAACTTACAATCCCATAGAAACCATAAGGATTCTCTTAGTTGTTCCTTCTTAAGGATTATGGGGTTTACCCTTTTTACTTCCTCAAGGCATTCAAACAAACGCACATACTCTTCCCTTTTACTCTTAAAGTCTCCAAGGATAACAAGTAGGTCAATGTCTGACTCTGGAGAAAAGGTCTCTTTTGCTACAGAACCAAAAACCACAAGGGAAAGGAGATTTTCACCAAAACACTTAGGGAGATTCTCTCCTATCTTCTTCAAGGCTAAGTAATAAGCCTCTTTATAGCCTATCATCTTAATAAAATCTTAACATCCAAGAAGTAGAATAAAAGTCATGAAGATAGGTTTTATATGCACTGGCAACTCAGCGAGAAGTCAGATGGCGGAAGGTTTTGCAAGAAGACTGGCGGGAATCTTAAAAATCAACATTCAAGTATACTCCGCTGGCTCAAAGCCTGCAAAGGAAATAAACCCCCTTGCCATAGAGGTAATGAAGGAAAAGGGCATAGACATAACCTCTCAAAGACCCAAAGGGCTTGAAGCCATACCCTATGGAGAGCTTGACCTTGTTATAACCCTCTGCGATAGTGCAAAACAAACATGCCCTGTATTACCCGGCTCTAAAATGGTTCATTGGGACCTTCCAGACCCAGCAAGTTTTGAGGGAACAATAGAAGAAAAACTTGAATTTTTTAGAAAGGTTAGGGACGAAATAGAGGAGAGGGTCTGGGACCTTCTGCAAAGCTTACAACTCAGGAAGGTAAACTCTGCTTAGCTTAGAGAGTTTTACGCCTCTTAGACCACCTATTTGGTTTGCAAGGCTCTCAAGTTCCTCAGCCATACCCCTTAAGACTATTACCTCAAGGCAGTTATGATGGTCAAGGTGAAGATGAGTGGAGCAGAGAACATTAACATGATGCTTGTGTTGAAGGTCAAGAAGCCTGTAAACTAACTCTTTGTCGTGATGGTCGTATATTATGCTCAGGACACCGATAACTTCTTGGTTTTCTTCCCATTTTTCTTGGGATAGTAGGTCTCTTATGAGGTCTCTAACGAGCTCGGACCTTGACGCATAACCCCTCCTTATCACTCTTTTGTCAAGCTCCTCAAGAAGGCCCTCATGCAAAGATACACAAAATCTTACACTCTTTTCCATTTTCTAAAATTTTATCAAAGGCTGTGAAGATGCCAGTCTCCAGTGCTCCTGTGCTTATGCCTATGCAAAAGACCTGCCCTTATGAGGTTCTCCTTATCTTTGAAAAACTCTTCTATCTTACCATCGTAGACTAAAGTATGCTCCTCTCCCAAGACTAACAATCTACTGCCCAATTCATTTGCAAGGCTTAGGTTATGCGTGGAAACCACCGTGGTGCAAGAGAGCTCCCAAAGAAGGTCTACAAACCATCCTGTTGTTTTTGGGTCAAGATGTGCGGTAGGCTCATCAAGAAGAAGAACCTTTGGCTCAAGCACAAGAAGGCAAGCAAGGCACAGCTTTTGTTTTATACCAGTGCTCAGCTCAAAGGGTGGTCTTTGCAAGTAGGGAGTAAGTCCAAACTTCTCCGCCCAGTATAGAACCTTGTCCCTTATAACCTTTTCCTCCAACCCCAGCTGTCTCAGAGAAAAGGCAAGCTCATCATAAACTGTAGGATTAAATATCATAACCTCTGGGTTTTGAAAGAGAAGAACCACTTCCCTTCTGAAGGTTCTTCTAAAATCCCTTTCTTTTAGCCTCTTTTCTTCAACCCTTTTGCCACGATAAAGGTATGAACCCTTTTGTGGAAAGATTAAGGCGTTTAGGATTTTAAGAAGTGTGCTCTTGCCAGAGCCGTTTATACCAAGCAGAACTACCCTTTCTCCTTCTTCTATCTTCAGGCTTATGCCTCTTAGAGCTGTGTAGTTTTCATAGTAGTAGTAAACATCTATAAGTTCAATCAATATAAAACCCCCTTGATTTCATAGCTTTTGCCACTTCTTCAGAATCCCTAAGAGCCCTATCAAAGAAGTAAAGCCCTATACCTCCAGAGAAGTTTATCATATCCCTTCTTTGTGGACCCTCTGGGCTTCTGCTCCTTAAGGAATCCTTAAACTCAGAAAAAACCCTTCTGTAAAGGAGTATATGGCTTGACGTGAGGACAAGAAGCTGTGAAAGGGTTTTTGAAAAGCCAAATGCCAAGTAGAGGTTTATATTTCTCAAAACAAGAAGAGTAAGAAGCGTAAGGTTAAGCACGCGTAAGGTAAGGAGAAGAGCATAGGAATAGTGTCCAGTCCAGAGGGCATAGGGCGTTGATATAAAAAAGGCAGTAAAAAGGGCAAAGAGAGGAGGTCTAATAGCCCTTCTGAAATTACCCCTCAGGGATATTGCGTTAGCAAGAAGAAGAAGAAAAAGGAATAAGAGCAAGTATTTTATAGAAGAGAGAGAAGCCAAAAGAACAAGTGCCAGCATGTAAAGCAACAGGAGAAATCTATCCTTCAAAACCCCTCCTCCTTACAAAGCTCACTATCGCTTGAGTTAAAAGTCCCTCCACAAGGGCAACTGGTATATGGGAAGTTAAAAGAAGAGGAATTGTAATGCTGAGAGGATAGGGGAAATAAAGAGCTTTTCCGTCCACATCTGTGAAAAGATAGGGATGTATACCAAGAACAACAGACATAAAAAGGGCGGACGCAAGGGTGGATATAAAGCCAGAGAGGAAAGTAGCATACTTTCTTTTTGTTAAAAGGCTATAAACCCCATAGGCACAAAAGCTCCCTACAAAGCCAATGGCGAGGGCGTTCACCGAGTATGTGGTTATCCCTCCATGACCTAATAATACCGCCTGAAGTAAGAAAACGAGACACATACACAGATAGGCTGTCCATGGACCAAAAAGTATAGAAAGGGGTGCAAAACCCATCCCATGCACGGATGTGCCACCGGGAAGTGGCAAAGAAAGGGAGCTGAGGACAAAGGCATAGGCGGAAAGGGTTGCCAAGTAGGGAATGCTTCTCTCATTTAGGTTTTCCTTAAACCTTTTAAAACCATAGAGGGCAAGACCTATAACCAGTCCATACGCTGGCAAAAAAACCTGAGGTGCAATAAATCCATCCGGGACATGCATGGCTAAAACATGAGAGAAAAGGTCATGATGAGCCTATATTTTTCCTTGCCTTCCGCACCCTGCTGTTGGCTCTGCTGGTTTAGGTCTTTCCATAGGGGGAACTTCACACCAGCTCCAAGGGAAGCCCTTTTGTAATACATCCTTCCACCAAGAACTCCGTAGAGTATATCGCCACCAGAGTCATTCAACTTAAGACCATTTTCCTTATCTTTCTGAAGGTGAAGGTAATTAAGCTCCGTAAGAAGGTCAAACCTCAGAGACCTTTGCACATCCTTGAAAACTCTATAACTCAGGGCGGTGTTTACCCTTACCTCATCACCAAACTTATACTTGTCCCCTGTGTTGTATTTATGCTCAAAAAACTTCAGATAGCTTGTGTCAAGGGTAAAGGTAAGCTCAGGGAGATTTACAAACTGCTTTGTGGCTGTGAAGCCTGCTGTTAAAGTGGGCTTTCCAAAGCCCAAAGCCATATCTGGTGCAAACTCTCCTTGATAGCCTTTCTTGTTAGCGTTGCCAGTGGGTAGGCTAATGCCACCATAAAGGGTAAAGTGCCAGTCCATCATATCCTCAAGGCTTTCCTTCTTTGGAAGTAGCCTAAGACCTCTGTCATATTTAAAGCCAAGAACTGCCATCAAAGAGACATCCGCAAAACCTCTACTGGTAAAGCTCTTTTCACCACCATCCCTTAGCTCCTTCTTTACATTGTAGGGAACAAAAAGATACAGAGAAAGCCAAGGCTTAAAACCGTATCCAACTCCGAACATCCAAAAGTCTGACCTGTCCTTTTGGTCTGGAAATTCCGAAAAGCTGTATTTTTTCCACTTTACGCTGTCTAACTTGGTATAAAAGAGCCATGAACCTTCTGGTAGTGTGGCGGAGCTTGAGCTTTCAAGGGGTGCACCGGGTCCTTCAAGACCGACCGCACCAAGAGAGGCGACACCATGATGGGCAAAGGTTAAGCCCGAAAGGGTTAGTAATGCAAAGGTTAACCTTCTCATCTTTTCCACCTCCTTGAAAACAGGCTAATAAGACCAAAGATGCCGAGAAGATAGCCAAGACCAGAAAGAACCCTTTGATAGCTTTCAAACTTGCTGCGTTTTTTTTCCACCTTGCCAGCCTTTAGATTGAGCCTGAGCTCTGCACCATGCCCATCCTGAGAGCGTATCCTCAAAAACCAAAGACCGTCTCTGTCAGGGCAGAAAACTACTCTCCCAAGGGCATCACTTCTGCCCTTTTGAAAGGGAGCTTTCTCGCCCTCTCTGTAAACCTCGTATTCCTCGTAGGAAAAGGCACTTCCATCTTGGAAGTAAAAATGCACAAGGGTGCAGTTGCCTTCCTGACGGACCTCCTCTAAAAGCTCATGAGAAAAGGAAAGGGAAACTAAAAGAAAAATCAAAATCACGATCATCTCTCCACCTCAAATATCAGATAAAAGGTCTTAAGCACATAATCTGCCTTTCCAGTGCTATCCTTTTCCCTTACAGTGACCCCCACTAATTGAATACCTTTTTCTCTAACCCTTAGGTTTATCCTTCCCTCTTCGTCTGTAGAGCCAACTATCCTGCGATTGTGGTATACAGGTGCATCTCTAAGGGGCTTTCCTTTGTAATAAGCTATAACCGTAAACTTCTCACCAACCCTTAGGCTTGAAGGGCTTTCTACAGGGATAATTTCCAGATCATTGCTTAGAGGCTCTCTTCTTGGTTTCCATGCATTTATCCTTCTTGCAATTTCCACAGAATACCAGCTCTCTATTGGGTTTTTTACCTGGTCCTTCGGTAGGTTTTTAAGACCATCAGGCGTCTTTGTCCAATAGCCAGAAGAGAAAACCGCTTGAACCATATGGCAACTACCCCTTAGTTTGAGAGGATAGCTCTTTATAAGCTCAGCCTTGAGCCTATTACCCTCCGCATCCAAACACTCAAAGCTAAGAACCTGCTCTGGCAAGTATCTGACCGTAGCCTCTTCTCCTCTATTTGGTTTTATATGCCCGTATAGAAGGATAAAAAGGTTTCCCTCCTTTTCAATCCACAGCTCATGAGCTTGAGCTGTATAGAGCAGTAAGATTAGCAACAATAAGAGCACGCACTCCTCCGTATTACTTTTTTCTATAAAGTAATATAAACGAATTTTCATTAGTTGTCAAGCACAATTGTATGTTATGTCTTCCTAAATAACTTCAAACCTTACCCAAGAAGATTGCGTGCGAGCATGAGCAAATCTTACCTCGCCCACACTTTATGCGATTAGACGCTAATACCTTATAGGATTGTGTATTGTAACGAGTTTTGTACCATCGGGAAATGTGCCTTCTACCTGAACCATATCTATCATCTCAGGCACACCATCCATAACGTCTTCTCTTGTAAGTATCTTAGTTCCCATATCCATTAGTTCAGCTACAGTCTTACCTTCCCTAATGCCCTCAAGTATTTCTGCTGTTATAATTGCAACCGCTTCAACGTAGTTTAACTTTAAACCTCTCTCACGCCTTTTCTTAGCTATATCTGCTGCAACGTAGATAAACATTTTTTCAATTTCTCTCTGAGTTAAACGCATAGCTAAAACCTCCTATATAGATATTAATTCTAGAACGTTCTGCATAGTGGTATTTTGCTTATAATTTTCAAAAACTTTTCTACCGTTATCAATAACACAAACTTTGTCAACCAAATCCCATGCGTTCTGTATCTTGTGTTCAACCAAAATTACAGAAATCATAAGTTTTTTCTTGATTCCATCAAGAGCCCTTATTATATCTTCCACTATTGAAGGCTGTATACCCTCAAATGGTTCATCAAGAAGAATAAGGGATGGACCAGTAGCTAACGCTCTTGCTATAGCAACAATTTGTTGCTCACCACCCGAAAGAGAGCCCGCAGTTTTCTTAAGTAATTTAATCAAAATAGGAAATAAACCGTATATGAAGTCAAGCATGTCTTCAAAACTAACGAATATTCTGCTCCTTCTGTTCATGAAAGTTGATCTGGAAACCAGCAGATTTTCCTGAACCGTCAAGTATGGAAATAGCCTTCTACCCTGTGGCACGTAGCCTAAGCCCATAAGCGCTCTTTCATGAGGTTTATAAAATGTTATGTCTACTGAGTTAAACATTATTTTACCGCTCATTACCTTGTTCAGTCCCATTATAGTTCTCATTAGTGTGGTCTTGCCTACTCCATTTCTACCTGTTATAAGTAAGTATTCAGATGAACTCAGAGATATTTCAATATCCTTTAGGATTAGCGTCTGCCCGTAGCCTGATGAAATAGACTGAATACTCAACATCAGACAACCTCTCCTAAGTAAATTTTTTTAATATTTGTGTCTTTCTTTATGTTTTCAAAGGTGTCTGACTTGATTACCCTACCCATGTGCATAAAAGTAACCTTTGAGTCTAATCTTATACAAAGTTCTCTCACAAAATCCATGTTATGGTCTACTATTATGACTGCGGATTGCTTGGAAATTTCTTCTATTATACCTATTAGCTTGAACATCTCTAAAGTGCTAAGACCTATGGCAGGTTCGTCAAGAAGAACCAATTCACCTCCTGAAGCTAAAATAATTCCTAACTCAAGCCATTGTCTTTCACCATGAGATAGATTTCTCGCTTGCTGATCTTTTTTATCCTTCAAACCTATCCTATGGAGAATTTCATAAATTCTATCTTGTTTTTTGTTAGTTATCCCTTTTTTATTAATTATCAATGCTTTCAAGTCTTTAGCTTCTAAGGAAGAAATTACAAGATTTTCTAAAACTGTCAAATAATCTAATACATTTGGTGTTTGAAACTTTTTCAATATGCCAAGTCGGGCCCTCTGATTTACACTAAGGGATGTTATATCTTTACCTTTGTATATTATCTTCCCAGAGCTTACTGAAACAGACCCTGCTATAGCGTCAAGCAGAGTTGTTTTACCAGCACCGTTAGGTCCAAGTATTATTCTAACCTCATTATTCTCTAAGTGTAAAACCACTCCGTCAAGGGCTAAGAAATCACCATACCTAACTGTAATGTTTTTTACCTCCAAAAGATAGCTCATCTGTATACACCTCGACTGTAAAATCTTGCCACAAAAGTAGCTAAAAGCCCTATACCTACTATTACATAAAGAGTACCCATCACATAGGACCAAAATGTAGGAAAGAGTGTGCTTATCTGATCCTTAACCAGGTTTGTAATCACAACAGAAGCAACCACCGCTAAAAAGTTTTCTCTCCCAGCTATAGCGACCCACAGAACCAATTCTATTGAAGGTATCACACCAACTATGGCTGGGGATATGCCACCGTTAAATAAAGTATAAAATGCACCACCTAAACCTGCTAAGATAGAAGCAAAGGTGAAAATGGCAATCTTTATTTCCACAGTATTGTATCCAAGAAATACGAGTCTTCTCTCATTTTCTCTTATGCTAACAACTATCTTTCCGAGTTTTGACCTTCTTAAAAGGTTAGAAAATATAATGAGGGAGAAACTTATAATTATCACTATAAAAAGTAACGACCGCTGAAAATCTAAGTCCCCTAAATTCCAAAGGAGAAAATTACTAAAACCAGTAATTCCATTGAAACCACCAGTGTATGGTTGGAAACTTATAAGTAAAGTTTCAAAAATTAACACTAATGCCTGAGTTATTAGAGTGAAATAAACTCCAGATATGCTTCTCCTGAAAAGAAGAAAAGATAACGCAAAAGCCACAAAAGCTGGTATAAAAGCTATAGAGAATAACGTGAATAAGAAACTATTAAATGGCAGCCACCAGATAGGTATTGTGTCTAAGCCGCTCCATAACATAAAGTCAGGTATATCACCCTCCGCTGTGCTTTTTAGCTTTAAATGCATGGCAATTGAATAAGCACCAAGACCAAAGAAAAGTCCTTGACCGAGAGATAAAACACCCATATGTCCCCATATCCATGCTATACCTATACAAGCGATGGCTAGAGAAAAGAATCTTCCTAAGAGATTAACATAGTAGTCTGGGATAAAAGGGACTACAACTAAAATTAAGATCATCAGGATCAGTATCATTTTATTACTTCTTACCAACCTCATAGCTTCATTACTCCCTTACTTTAATAGATACAAGTCCAGTAGGCTTAAATTGCATAAAAATGACTACTAATATCAATATAAGTGCTTTAGCAAGGCTTATCTCCATAAAGCTACCAGTTAATGCGGATATTGTCCCTATTATGAGGGAACTAATTAGAGTGCCCAGAAGACTTCCTACTCCACCAAAAATAACAACCATGAAAGAATCTACTATATAACTAAGCCCTATTGTTGGAGTAACAGAAGAGATTAAAGCTAATGCGGATCCTGCAACCCCCGCCATACCAGCACCGATAGCAAATACGAATGCATTGACAGCTTCGCTGTTTACACCCAAAGAGGAAGCTGTCTCTCTATCCTTGCTTGTAGCTCTTAATCTGAGCCCGAGATCAGACTTGAAAAAAAGCAAGTAGAGTGCTAAGATGCTAAGCATCATTACAAATATTATGAAAAGTCTAACAGAGGGGATTTTTAGCTCCCCAAACGTTATAGTTATTGAAAGCCAGGAAGGGGGTACTACACTAACACCAGTGGAGCCAAAAATATCCCTTGCTAACTGTTGAAGAATAATACTCACACCCCAGGTTAGAAGAAGAGTGTCCAAAGGTCTACTCTGAACATGCTTTATAACCAAAGCCCATAAAAAAAAGCCAAATATTGAGAGAAATATAAAAGAGAAAAGGAGGGCAAAAATGGGATAAGCCTCAGAAGGATAAAACTTCTGCACTAAATATGTTGAATACCCTCCAAGCATCAAAAACTCACCGTGAGCCATATTTATTATCCTCATATATCCAAAGGACAAGGCCAAACCTACAGCAGTCATAAATAGTATGGAAGAAATGCTTATCCCATTAAAAAGTTGGTTTATGAAAAAGCCGAAATCCATAGGCTTCACTCCCTCCTATAAAACGCACTTTTTCCCTGGGAAAGCCAGAGGATCGTATGGCTCTGGAGCTATTGGTTTATCAGAAGACCATATAATCTCAAATTGTCCATCACTACGCAGTCTTCCAATATATGCTGTCTGATACAGACTTTGATTGTTAGCAACTTTTATCTTGCCTAATATGCTGTCCATCCAGGGAAGTTCCACCAAAGCCTTTCTAACTTTGTCTGGCTCGAAGCTTCCTGCTCTTTCAACTGCTTGTTTCCATAGGTACACGTTTATATATCCATGTGCCATAGGGTCTGTTATAAGAGCATCTCTACCGTACTTTCTCCTGTAGGCACTTATGAATCTAGCATTTTCCCTATTGTTAAGGCTCATGAAGTAATTCCATGCTGCCAGACTTCCCTCTAAGAGAGGAACCCCTATGGCTTTAGCTTCAACTTCCGCTATGCTAAAAGATATAACAGGTAAAACCTTGGGACCCAAACCAGCAGCTTGCATTTGCTTAAAGAAAGCCACGTTGGAATCGCCATTTATGGTGTTGAAAACTATGTCTGGCTTAGCTGCTCTTATCTTATTTACTACAGAACTAAAATCCGTACCGCCTAACGGTACATACTCCTCACCAGATACCGTTCCACCTTTACTTTGTATATGTCTTTTTAGTATAAGATTAGCAGTTCTTGGAAAAACATAATCGGAACCAACAAGAAAGATTTTTCTATAACCTTGAGCAAAAGCCCATTCCAAAGCTGGAAGAATTTGCTGGTTTGGTTGTGCACCCGTATATATTATGTTAGCAGAACATTCATTACCTTCAAACTGCACTGGATACCATAGGAGGTTCTTCAATCTTTCAAATACGGGTAGCATGGCTTTTCTGCTTGCAGATGTCCAACCACCAAAAACCGTGGCTACCTTGTCACGAAGTATAAGTTTCTCCGCTTTTTGTGCAAAAGTAGCAGGATTTGAAGCACCATCTTCAACTATGGCTCGGATAGTATGTCCCATAACGCCTCCACTGTTGTTTATCTCTTCAATAGCTAATAGCGTGGCGTTTCTGACGTCTATTTCGCTAATCGCCATGGTTCCAGAAAGCGAGTGGAGCACACCTACCCTCACTGTTTTAGATGACGCCAAGACCCCACTTGGAATAACAGTAACGGTACTGAGAACAGCTGCTGCGCTCCCAAGCCCAAAAATAAA
Source organism: Hydrogenobacter sp. T-2 (assembly GCF_033971325.1). Lineage (NCBI taxonomy): Bacteria > Pseudomonadati > Aquificota > Aquificia > Aquificales > Aquificaceae > Pampinifervens > Pampinifervens diazotrophicum. The sequence goes on along the minus strand of NZ_CP117180.1, from coordinate 951,062 downwards.
CTTCCTCCTGCTTAACATGTTCGTGTCCATGCTTTTACCTCCTTTGTTTTGCTTACGCTCTCTCAGTATGCAAAAAACATGCCATTTATATAGAGCGTAGGGATTTCTTTTGCTTTTCAAGATTTTTTCAGTGCCAATATTTAAAATCTGTTAACAAAAATGTAAAAATCTAACTTCTATTACCATAGAAAATGCAGGAACCGCCCGTTTGTTAAATTTAAACAAATAATGGAACCGTTTTGTTAAAAATAAACAAAGATTACACCTCAGACCTAAGAGACGGTTTTTCCCCAAAGATTATTTTCCGAATGTTCTTAAACACACAAGCTCTTTATGGCATTTTTTTTGCATCACAGCATCAAAGCAAACTTAAAAGGAGGTGTTAAAATGCCAGGAAAGGGTAGACTTTTTTACGGCGATAGGTTTGAGAAGGTCAACGAACCTATATTCACAGGCATACCTACCTTTCTAAAGCTCCCATTTGTATCTTCTTTGGAGGAGTTAGAAAATCTCAAGCCAGACATAGCCATTATAGGAGAGCCAATGGATATGGCAACTACTATAAGACCAGGAGCAAGGTATGGTCCGAGAGCTGTAAGGGCTGCGTCAACTGTACCATCACCCCCATATTCTCACTTTAACATAGAAGTAGGTATAGATCCTTTTGATGAATTTTTTGTGGTTGATTCGGGAGATGCACCGGTTATTCCTGGAGATACAGTCTCAACTCTGAAAAGCTTTGAGAAGAAGGTTCACGATATTTCTAAGCTCGGAATATGCCCATTTATAATAGGCGGAGATCACTCGGTAACCTATGCTAATGTGAAAGGATGGGCAGAAGCGCGTGGATATAAAAAGATAGGTATGATTCATTTTGACTGTCACGCGGATACTGCTAATGAGGGTCTTTGTGGCTTTGAATACGACCATGGTGCACACATAAGAAGGATTTGGGATTTAGGAATTTTGAACGGAGAAAATTACACCCTTATAGGTCCAAGAGGTTTCTGGCCAGACAAAAAAACCTATGAATGGATGAGAGATGTAGGGATGTGTTGGTTTACCTCCTTTGACGTCTGGGAGATGGGCATACATAAGATAGCGATGGTCGCCTTAGAGAGAGCACTTGATGGCACTGATGCTGTATGGCTTACCTTTGACGTTGATGCAATGGATCCTAGTGTATGTCCCGGTACGGGAGAGCCAGAGCCTGGGGGTCTAACTGCCAGAGAAGCAATAGCTGGTATAAGACTAATTGCAAAAAATCTTGATGTAAGGAACTTCGGATTTGACATTCTTGAGGTTGCACCCATGTATGACGTAAGCGATACAAGTTCTTACAACGGAGGTATCACCTCCCTCTTCGCATCAAGGATGATAATTGAAGTAATGTGTGGTTTGGCAATAAGGCATGCTGGCTGGAAAGAAGGAAAGCCTATTAGACCTAATTATGACATGAAAAAAGTCTTAGGGAGGGATTAACTATGAATCTCATACTGTTTACTCTTTTGTTTATATTTATGTTTGGATGCACTAAAACCGAAAAACAGCAACCTATCAAGCTGGGCGTCAGCGACTGGCCCGGCTGGGTTGCCTGGTATATAGGTCAAGAAAAGGGGTTCTTCAAAGAAGTTAATTTAAACGTGGAGTTGGTATGGTTCAATATCTACACCGACTCTATCAATGCACTCGCTACAGGACAGCTTGATGCCAATTCCCAAACTCTGAGTGATACATTACCCCTTATAGACAAAGAAGTCGACTTAAGGATAATCTTAGTTAACGATAACTCTGCGGGTAATGATGCTTTAGTAGTTAGAGAAGGTATAGATAACGTAAGCTCATTAAGGGGTAAAAAAGTTGCCGTTGAATTAGGTGCGGTAGATCACTTCTTTCTCCTGTATGTGCTTGAAAGTAATGGAATGAGTGAGAAAGATGTTAACCTTATAAATATGAATACACAAGACGCAGCTGTTGCTATGATTAAAGGAAGAGTAGATGCAGCTGCTTTATGGGAACCGTGGGTTACTAAGGTTGTTAGTTCTAACAAAGGTAAAGTCTTAATTTCCTCTCGTGAAACCCCTGGGCTCATACCAGACTTATTAGTTGTAAGAGCAGAGAGTCTAAACAAAAGAAGAGAAGAGTATCAAAAACTCGTAACTGTATGGTTCAAAATTGTGGATTTTATAAAAAATAATCCAGAAGAGGCAGCATCAATAATGGCAAATATACTAAACATAGAAAAAGATGAAGTTTTGAATATGATGAAAGGTATTAAGTTTTTTGGCCCAGAGGAGAATTTATTGGCAATGTCTAACGATAAAAAAGCAGAACAAGTATCATTGTATGAAAGCGGGAATCTGATAAATAAGTATCTTCTCAGGTTTGGAATTACATCAAAAAGCGTAGATATAAACCAGATCATAGATGATAGTATAGTCAAAAATGTTATTAAAAATGCGGGTAACAAGTAGTTTTCACAATATGTATAGGCAAGTATTGCTGCTTAGCGTTTACCTAAGTGGATTACTGTTGATGTACTCTATAGTATCCTACAATACGGAAAGCATAGCTTTCCCTTCAACCTTAAAAATTTTAGAGGCACTACTTGATAGTGCTGTTAAAGGGTTTCTTTGGACAGACTTGAAGATAAGCGTAATTAGGATAACCTTAGGATGGGCAGTCGCAATCGTTCTTGGAACGATATTAGGTATTCTTGTAGGTTACTATACACTCCTCAAACCTATAGATTATATAAACGATTTTTTTAGATACCTGCCTGTTCCAGCTTTCGTTCCTCTGACTCTTGTTTGGTTTGGTATAGGTGAAACCTCAAAGATATTTTTGATATTTCTCGGAACTGTGGTTCAAGTAATTTCCATGGTATCTAGCGAAATCAGAAGGTTTCCTGTTGAGTATATGGAAGTGGGATACTCTATAGGCATGAATAGGCATAAGATTTTGCTAAGTATAATATTTCCTGGAATATTACCAGGTTTATGGGATATATATAGGATAACTTTAGGTTGGGCATGGACGTATCTCTTAATAGGAGAAGTAGTTGCAGCAAACGAAGGTTTAGGTTTCAGATTAGTTAAAAGCCAAAGATTTTTACAGATAGATACAATATATGCTTACATACTAATAATTGGGACTATCGGGATACTAAGTGATGGAGTTTTTAGAATTCTAAAGTTCTATATGTTCCCATACTTACAAAGGAGGTAGTGTATGGAAATTTCATTAGAAGTGAAAAACCTTTACAAATATTATAAGGATAACTGTATTTTAGAAAACATAAATATAGAGATTAATAAAAAAGAATTCGTTGGTATAATAGGGAAAAGCGGAAGTGGTAAATCAACTCTTTTAAAAATAATAGCAGGCATCGAAAAGCCTACACAAGGTGAAGTTATATTACAGGGTAGGAAGATTGATAGCCCAACTTATGATATAAGTTATCTCTTCCAAGACTATAGGCTTTTCCCATGGCTCAATGTAATTGATAATGTAACTTTTTACATAAGAAACATTGATATAAGTGCTTCTAAATTTTATTCACTTTATGAAAGAACTCTATACTACATGGAAACTCTTGGTATAGCAGAAAGATCAAAATCATATCCACATGAGCTCTCTGGCGGACTAAAACAACGTGTCGCTCTATGTAGAGCCCTTAGTACATCTCCAAAGGTACTTCTCCTTGATGAGCCTTCTAGTGCTCTTGATATGTTTACAGCTATAACAAGTTGGACACTCCTCAGACGAATTTTCTTGGAAGTCAGGGATACAATTTTTATAGTTGTGTCTCATAATTTAGACGAAGTAACTTTCCTATGTGATAGGATAATAGTTTTAGGTGGATCCCCTGGTAAAGTAATAGATGATATAAGAGTACCTAGATCATCCTTTCAAGAGGATATTAGCTTAGAATATATGTTTTCAGAAGAATTCATAAATACAAAAAAAATAATAGCTCATAAACTCTTTTCTATTAATGAGGATAAACTAATTAAACTAGACAAAGATGATGAATCCCCACTTTCTTATGTTCAAGAATGACAAACCACATAGGGAACATGTTATAAGGACACTTTTATTTTTATGCAACTTATTCGAGTATTGTTAACATTTTTGTTAAATCAGGATATTAATGGATATCAAAGAGAAAAGGACTCAAACTTTATCCAGAGCCTGAACCATGCGAGTAATATAGTTTATTAAAGAATTGGCACTTTGTTTGCATAAGTAGTAGCATGAAAAAATTTCAAAGGAGGTAAGCTATGAGGAGTAATAACATTAAACTTTTTATTGCTGGAGTGAGCTTTTTATCTATAACCTCTACTTCATTTGCTCAGGAACAATCCTATCCGTTAATATCAAATTTAAAGAACTTACGAATTAACGGTGCAGTTTCCGGCTTTTTTATGCATACATTTGATAGAAAATCCAATTCAGATATTACAACCGTCAGTAGCCTTTCCTCAGCACATATACAAATATCCTATGCTCCGTCTATAAACAATCCTGTAGGTTTTACCTTGGATTTTGGAAAGAGAGCTGTACCAACAGTCGGCATTGAGTTTGAACCATTTATTAGCGATAGCGATTTTGATATCCAGTCTGCATATATAGAATTAAACAGTGGAAACTTCAATCTAATAGCAGGTAAGATACCAGCTATATATGGATGGGAGCCTCCATATACTTACAAAAACTTGAATGTCCAGAGAGGTCTGGTTTGGTGGGCAGAATACAATTCATTTTTTAACGGTTTCAGACTTACATATTCAGCTCATGACAGGTTAAAACTATCGGTTGGTGCCAATGACTGGAGCACGAAAGATGGGAAATATGCTCTTGAGCTTGGACTTCAATCAAAACCCTTAGACGACCTTTTAGTGAACTTTACAGTTATATATAACAATAAGTATGACGATTACCCAATAAGACTATATTCATTAGCAGTAAACTACACTATAGGTAACACGAGCATTACTTTAAATCCGGATTTAATAACTGTGCCTGACTCACCGACAGGTACGAATGGTAATGGAACGGGTACTGGCTTTGGAACAGCTTTGTTTATAGAACACAAGTTCACACAAAATATATCCTCCGGCTTAAGAATTGAGTATGTGAAGGCTGATAAGAAGTTTGATTACTACGGTATTGGCGCAAACAATAGTGCAATTACCTCTACTCTTACAGCTAAATATAACTATTCAAATCTCTTCGTTAGAGGAGAGCTTTCTTATGTTAAGACAAAGGACAAAGTATATGAGAACGGTAGAAAAGACAATCAAGCCAGAGTTGTTTTGGAGGCAGGTTTTATCTTTTGAGAATATATAGGAGGTATTTAATATGAAACCCGTAAGGATAGGCGTAGGAGGACCAGTAGGCTCTGGTAAAACAACCCTAGTGGAGAAGCTTTGTAAAAAGATGAAGTCTAAGTATTCAATAGCTGTTGTGACAAATGATGTCTATATAACAGAGGATGCAGAATATCTTATTAATACTGGTGTTTTAGAACCAGAACGTATACTGGGTGTAAGAACAGGAGGATGCCCCCACACCGCTATAAGAGAAGATCCGTCTGTAAATATTGATGCTATAGAAAAGCTTTTGAATAGATTTAAAAACCTTGATATAATTTTTGTTGAATCAGGAGGAGATAATCTAGCTGCATCCTTTAGTCCAGACCTTGTTGATAGTGTCATTTACGTTATAGATGTGGCTGAAGGAGAAAAGATACCTAAAAAAGGAGGTCCTGGTATAATCCAAAGCGATCTTTTGGTTATTAACAAAATAGACTTAGCTCCTTACGTAGGTGTTAATCTAGAAACCATGAAAAAGTATGCAGAAGAGAAAAGAGGATCTAGACCGTTCTTCTTTGTAAGCCTAAAGGATGACTCAAGCGTTGACCCCATAGTCTTGTGGATTGAAAAAGAGGTGCTATTCCTCGAATGAAGTATAGGCATATATTAGAGTTGGCGTTTAGAAAATCAGAGGGTCTAACAAGGTTGCATAGGAATTTCAATACAGGAGCTCTCAGAGTAGTTAAGCCTTTCTATATACAGGATACGCTTATACTCCAGGTCATTTCCCTAGGAGCAGGCATATCTTCTGATGACATATTTCAGATTAAAATTGAGGCTGATGAAGGATGTAAGGTAATATTAATAAACCAAAGTGCTACAAAAATCCTAAAGAGTACTAATGGAAATTACGGAGAAAATAAGATTAGTGTCAACCTTGGAACAAATTCTGTTTTAGAGTTCTACTCAGGTCTAATTATACCCTTCCCTAACAGCATGTTTAGACAAACTGTGGATGTAAACATAGCATCTGAAGCAAGGTTTGGATATCTTGAATTTTTAAGTGTGGGAAGGATAGAAAGAGGTGAAGAATTTTTATTCGGCAAGTTTTCCAATACTTTACATATAAAAAAACAAAATAAGCATGTTTTTTGGGAAAACTATTCAATGGATAAAAGCAAAAGAGGAAACTTAGCTACAATAGGAAGTTATAGATATATAGCTTCTGGTATATGGACTTACCATTTATCAACTGAAGATAAAGGCCTGGAAGAATTTAACAAGGGCATGATCATATGGGGCAAAAATCAGTCTGGTTTAACATTTATTAGAGGATTTGCACAAGAAGGATATCCATTAATTAGGAGAGTTTGTAATATGGTAAATGAATTCAAAAAAATAAGAAACGATCCGTTGATTCCATGGGAAAATTTAAGTAGTGCATTTCTATAGGACGTTTCGCATCTTTATTTTGTCAAAGATTTTATATTTTTCAATTCTGTATTCCAGTTGTCTCCTTGTCAAGCCTAGAATTGAAGCTGCTTTAGTCACATTGAATTTAGAGCTTATCAAAGCATGTATTATTGATTCTATCTCAAAATTTTGCAATTCTTTATATGTGCTTATATAAGAACCCTGTTCTTTAGTTTTCTCAGGACTATGAAAATCCATCTCTATATTGGTTACTTTGGTAACTAACCATGTAGGTAAGTGATTGACACACAGCATATCTGTATCGCACATGACAACTGCATATTCTAGTACATTCTCTAACTCTCTTATATTTCCAGGCCAATTATACCTTTCAAATACCTTTAAGACTTCTGGTGCAATTTTAATCCTTTTATTGTATTTTCTTTCTAGTTTACTAAGAATAGTATCTATTATAAACTTCTTTTCACTCACAGAACGATCTCTAAACGGAGGTAATCTAAGCTTAAAAACAGTGATTCTATAGTAAAGATCCTCCCTGAATTCACCTTTTCTTACTAGATCTTCAAGATTTTTATTCGTTGCAAAAATAAATCTTACATCCAAAGGTATTTCCTCTATGCCTCCAACTTTCATAAAGGTTTTCTCCTGAATCAACCTTAGTAACTTTAACTGAAAGTCGTGTGGGATATCTCCAATTTCATCAAAGAATACAGTTCCACCTTGAGCCAATTCCAATTTACCCTTTTTCCTTGATTGTGCTCCTGTAAAGGCACCCCTCTCATAACCAAAAAGTTCTACCTCAAAAAGCTCTTTAGGTATAGTGCTACAATCTATTACAACGAAGGGTTTATCTTTCCTATGACTAATATTGTGAATATGATAAGCTAAGGAAGATTTTCCAGTTCCTGTTTCACCTTCAAGTAGAACATTAACATCTGTCTTAGCAACTTTGTTTATTAATAGATCATTATTGGCAATAAACTTATCTCCATATAGTGTATTTACTAACTCTATCAAATTATTTTTCTCTTCTTCATATTTGTCTATTTCAGTTTGAAAATTTTGACGCAGATCTACAAAACCCTCTAAGAACTTGAACATGATTTCTAAAATCATAATATCCATATAAATAGGGATCTCCGTAAAGATAGAATAGGACTCAAAAATAACTATGTATTCACCATCCAATTCCAAATACTTGAGAAAAACTTTTCCCTGAGGTGATGCTTTTATTAACTGTTTTAATTTCAAGTAGCTGAGCAATTCATCTTCGTAAAATAGCATCTGAACACCCTTAAAACTTTTTATACCTTTAAATCTTCTAATATCTATTGAAATGTTTAAATAAGCAAGTTCATTTTCAACTATTGAAAGTATAGAATAAAACGAGTTATCTTGCTTTCTTCTAAACACGTGAATTCTATCGAAACCCATGTATTCATATACATTAATCAGAAAAATCTTTAGAAAAGATTCTAAAGAATTATCTTTTCGTTTTGCAGTTTTGCTTATATTTTCAACAAGGGACATGGCACGGTATAGAAAGTTATGACAACTATAACTCATAGCCATATAAACCTCCTAAAAACTAACAAAAACATAATATTCTTATTCTTCATTGTTTATCATACCTCAAATAACCTCGTCTCTAAAAATTGCTGCTTATGAATGTAGGCATCCCAAAGTAAAGTATTTATATATATATCCTCAGGCTTTTCTATGTGCAATGCCTTCTCAACACATTTTTCCAGAGAAGCTTTCATATTAAATAATATATACCAACATTTAAAGGATGATATAGGTATACATCTTAGAACAGAATTTATAATTCCTTTTACAGAACTATGTGCATAGGCTAGCAAAAGTGCTCTAAGAGGTAAATTTAACATATTCCCGACAATTCCGAGTCCGACAGGAAAGTGGATTTCATCCGGCAAACACTGAAGATCTAAAGAGAAAATAGAACGAGCTACCCTTATCAGATTACTTCCGAGAGTCAAGGAAGATTCACAGGCGGGTGGTATATATTTATATGCAGTGTAGAAATCATTTATAGAGCTGATAATGTCAGGCATTGAAGCGTTAATATATGAAATTTTGCAAGTATATAAATCGAACAAGAGTTGTCCCTCTTCCACATATGATAAGATTAGTTCTTTGATGTCCTTTTCCGTGAGCCCATCACTTGCGTATGTTTCTATACCCCAAGAGAATACGAAGCTTCCAATAGGTAGTTGTGAGTCAAAGAGGGTTAGAATGTAAATTATTTGGGTATCATCCATGATGTTCTACCTCTGAAATTTCTATAAAGCTACCTATTTTTTTGATTGGTTCAAAGCCTTTTTCCTTAAGTTTATTCTCAACACTTTCGTCATACAGCAATATTACAGATTCTCTTTCGTAGTCAAAGCCAACTGGCATGTGCATGTTTCCAATAATGTGTCCTACCTTTAGAGCTTCAGACTTATCTCTTACTTTAACTTCTATAATTTCTTCTTCAGCAGGAACTATACGATATGCGGTTCTATCTTCCTCACTAACAAAGATTACACTGTAGGGTTTTAGCTTGTAGTGCCTTTCTAAGGTTATTATTATGTCCATATCGTTTACAGTTAGTTTTTGTCTTGACTTTTGTCTTTGATGATATGGTATCGGTATATCTATTATCCTGTAATTATTCAAATCCACTCCGTCTAAAACGCGTTCAATAACAATACGCATGAACACCCTCCTAAAACAAGAAATATCTCTGGGAAAGTGGTAGTTTTTCTGCGGGCTTACTCGTAATTATTTTACCGTCTAAATAAACTTTGTAAGAGTCTGGATCTATGGTTATTTGTGGTGTTAAGTTGTTAAGAATCATATCCTTTTTCCCTATTGACCTTGTATTTTTAACGGGTAAAGCAATCCTGTCTAAATAATTCAGATTACCCTTCTCAAGAGAAGCCTGAGAAACAAAGAAAAAAGATACAGACTTTTTGGCTTTGCCAAAACTTCCGAACATTTCCCTGTAAAAAAAAGGTTGTGGTGTCGGAATAGAAGCATTAGGATCTCCCATTAGTGATGCTACTATCATGCCACCCTTTATTATAAGCTCGGGTTTCACGCCAAAGAACTTAGGATCCCATAGTACTAGGTCTGCTATTTTACCAACCTCTATAGACCCTACGTATGAAGATATTCCCATGCATATTGCCGGATTTATAGTGTATTTTGATATATAGCGCTTTACTCTGTAGTTATCATTTCTTTCAGAATCTTCTGGCAGATATCCCCTCTCTTCCTTCATTTTATGAGCGGTTTGCCATGTCCTCTGGATTACCTCACCCACTCTGCCCATTGCTTGTGAGTCACTTGACATTATAGATATAGCACCCAAATCATGAAGAACATCCTCTGCTGCCATCGTCTCAGGTCTTATTCTCGATTCAGCAAAAGCTACATCTTCAGGTATGTTGGGTGATAAATGATGACACACCATCAGCATGTCAAAATGTTCATCGTAGGTATTTACAGTATAAGGCATAGTAGGGTTTGTACTTGAGGGTATAACATTTTCATAAGATACAACCTTCATTATATCTGGTGCATGTCCACCTCCAGCACCCTCTGAATGATAGGCATGTATAGTTCTACCTTTAAAAGCTTTTAAAGTATTTTCAACGAAACCGCACTCGTTAAGAGTGTCTGTATGTATAGATACTTGAATATCGTATTCCTCCGCTACATTCAAGGCACAATCTATAACAGCAGGCGACGCGCCCCAATCTTCGTGTATTTTTAATCCCATAGCCCCAGCCTCTATTTGTTCAATTAATGGTTCAGGTAGTGCACAATTCCCCTTGCCTAAGAGACCAAAATTCATGGGAAACTCTTCCAAGGACTCAAGCATCAATCTTATATTCCAAGGTCCTGGTGTGCAAGTAGTTGCTTTGCTTCCCTCCGTAGGTCCAGTACCACCCCCTATCATTGTGGTAATACCACTAGTCAAAGCCTCCCACACTTGCTGTGGACTAATGAAATGTATATGGCAGTCTATACCTCCTGCGGTGAGAATCTTACCTCTTGCGTCTATAACTTCAGTGTTTGCTCCTACCCATAGACCATTCGTGACCCCGCTCTGAGTATTTGGGTTGCCAGCTTTTCCTATAGCAACAATCTTTCCATCCTTTATACCAACGTCTGCTTTAACTATTCCCCAGTAATCAATTATTACTGCTCCTATTATTAACAAATCTGGCGCGCCGTCTTTAGCCCCATATGGACCCTGTCCCATACCGTCCCTTATCACCTTACCCCCGCCGAATGATAGTTCTTCTCCGTATATGTTGAAATCTTGCTCAACCTCTATTATAAGGTTTGTATCAGCCAATCTTATCCTATCACCTCTGGTTGGTCCGTACATCCTTGCATAGGATAGCTTATCTATCTTCATAGGCTCTACCTCCTATCTCTCTTAATAAACCCTAAACTTACGGCTCTACTAATTGCAGTATTCTTTTCCCTTTCTAGATTGCCCATTACCAATTGGTTAAAGCCGTATACATTTCTAAAACCACCTATCTCTACTAATTCAACTTCTTTGGTTTCACCTGGTTCGAATCGTATAGCCGTTCCAGCTGGAATATTTAGCCTGTATCCATATGCCTTTTCTCTGTCAAATTCTAAAAATTGGTTTACTTCAAAAAAGTGCATATGAGAACCAACCTGTATAGGCCTGTCACCAGTATTTTTTACCAATACTTTCTGAGTTTTTCTGCCATTGTTTATATCAATGTATCCTTGCTCCACTATGAGTTCTCCTGGTCTCATAATATCCTCCTTCCTCTTTTTATGCAATAAAAATGCCAATAGATAGAAGTATGAGTATTTACTAAATAAAGTTCAACAATATAAAATGGCTATAGTATATCAAGCTAATAACAGGAGTATTAATTTTTAACATATTAGTTAAATTTCATCAATGTTCTATTAGTTATTTAACCTATTAGTTATTTAACAAAGAAGTAAGTAAAATTATACTTCGGGTGCAAAATTCAAATGGCGTAGCATCCTTTTATGAAAAAGCATTAGGAAAGGAGCAGATATAACATCTACCCTAACTCTCTAAAGGGAGGAAAAATGCAATAGGAATTATACCACAACATATTCTCTCAAATGCAAGCCTTCTATAACACATATTACACTAAGCCAAAAAGAGGAAAAAAAGCCAAAAATTCCCTTGCCTCAAATAGCCACCCCCTTCCTCCTGTCCTACATTACCAACACCCCAGTCTTAACTTTGGCAAAACTACTTATCAGCCCTTTTATTAAATCCTACCAAATATTTAGAGGGACTGTTTCATCCATTGTGTAAAAATAAAGTAAGGAAGTCTTAACATTAAACAGCCAAGTAAAGAGAAAGTAAAACAATACCGCAAGGATTTCAAGGAGCTACTCAAAGACCTAATGGCTCAAACCATTGGCAAAATGCTACAGGCAGAATTGGACGAATTCCTTGGCTACGAAAAACACAAACGCTCCCATAACACTAACTCCACAATAGCTCATACGAAAAAACCATCAATACCCCCTCAGGTCAAATCAAAGTCTCTATACCAAGAGATAGACTATCTGAGTTTGAGCCCACTCTCGTCCCAAAAGGCGAAAAAGTCCTGCTTAAAGAACTCCAAGAAAAACTCTTCCTCCTATACTCTAAAGGCTTATCTACAAGAGACATACAAGACATCCTTGAAGACATCTACGGCACAAGACTATCTGCAAGCACCATATCAAGGTTAACTGACAGAATAATGCCAGAAGTCAAAGACTGGCTATCAAGACCACTAAAAGAAAAGTATGTAGCCATATTCATAGACTGCATGTTCCCTACAGTCAAAGAAGCAGACAAGGTAGTAAAGAAAGCCCTGTATGTGGTAGCTGGCATAGACACAGATGGCTACAAAGAGATACTTGGCTTTTGGCTTGCAAGACAGGAAAGTGCCAGCTTTTGGGTAAATGTTTTCAATGACCTCAAGGCAAGAGGAGTAGAGGACATACTTGTAGTGGTAAGCGACGAGCTAAAGGGTATACAAGAAGCTGTAAGGAGCGTATATCCCATGAGTGACCATCAGAAGTGTCTTGTTCACAAGGTAAGGAACAGCCCAAAGAAGGTCAAATATAAAGACAGGAAGAGAGTAGCCAGTGCATTGAGGGCAATATACATGTCCTCCACGCAACCGCAAGCGAAGGAGAACTTTGAGAGGTTTAAGAGGGAATACCAAGCAGAGTATCCACAGGTAGTGAAGGACTGGGAAAGAGACCTTGAGGAAATATTGACCTTTTACAAGTATCCTTATGAGATAAGGAGGATGTTAGCGACGACGAACTTTGTGGAGAGTATAAACAGCAAGATAAGGAAGGTGATATATGGCAAGAGGATATTTCCGACGGATGAGGCGTTGTTGAAGGTGTGTTATGGAGTAGCTATGGACTTAGAGGAGAAGTGGAAGAAGCCTTTGAGGGACTGGGAGAGGATATATGCCCAGCTGATAATTCTTTTTGAGGGTAGGCTATGAGGTGTGGTATAATTTACACAAATTTTGAGGGGGGTCTCTATATAGCATGTTTTATGAAATATATCTAACTATAGGTTTGGCGGTTCTGTTCTTTTTAGTAGGGCTTGGGGTAGGTGACCAGATATTTAGGAAGCTTTCTCTGATGTATTCTGTTGCCTTTTTGCTTATCTCTGTTAGTAGGTTCATACAAGGGCAAGCGGTCTTTGCGGGCAAGATTTTGAGCTTTTTTGGATATACCATGTGGGTTTTCATATTCTATATGAACTACCGCCTTGTAGTTTTGGAAAGAAGGCAAGAAGGACGAGAATACATTGATGCACTCACGGGCGTCAAGAATAGGCTGTATTTTGAAAAGGTTCTAAGGGAAAAGCTAAAAAAATACGAGATGTTAGGGATGCCTTATGTGGTATTTTTCTTTGATATGGATAACCTAAAATAGATAAACGACACCTTAGGACATTCCGCAGGCGATAAAGCCATAGTGGAATTTGCAAAGGCTTTGAGGGAGAATTTTAGGGAGGAGGACATGATAGTCAGATATGGAGGTGATGAGTTCGTTGTAGTTGCGAATGTAAGAGCTTGTGCGGACGCTTTGGTCATAGTTACTAGAATAGAACATTACATGGAAGCTAAAAATAGAGATTTGCCTTTTGAGCTCTCTTTCTCCATAGGTTTTTCTTGCTTTCCAAATGACGGTAAAAAATTTGATGAGCTTCTTAGATTGGCGGACAAAAGGATGTATGAGATAAAGTATAATAAAAAGAGCTAAAATGCTTCTTATATACGCGGGTAGCTACTCTGAGGACTTTGTTAAACTTCTTGCTAACAAGAGCCTGAACTACAGAAAGATAGGTGAAGTTTTCCTTATAGATGGTTCTGAGGAAGATATAATGGATGTCCTATACGATGCGGAAGAACATTTATTGAAGGAAATCAAGCTAACTTCCGCAAAACCAGAAGAACTAAGGGATCCAAAGCTTCTACTTAATCTGGGTTTCAGAAGCATTAGCTTTAAGGATTTTGTGGAAACTAAAGTTTTTACAGACCTGTCTAAAATACTTGGTGAAGCTCAAACCTTCTTTCATGCCATTGTATCTACAAAAACTAAAAAGGTCTTTGGCTTTGAGGCACTTTGTAGAACAAAGATACCTGTATGGAAACTTTTCCAGATGAGCGATAGGGTAGCCTTTATATCTGACCACTACTGCAGAGAAAGGGCACTCTTGGAGTTTAAGGCTCGCTTTTTTGGAAACTATAAACTATTTCTGAACTTCCATCCTAAATTTCTAAAGGACCCCCTTGAAAATGTGGGCGAGCTTGAGGCTACGCTTCATATAAAGGAAATAGACCCTAATCTTATTGTGGTAGAGATAGACGAATATGAGGGTCTGGACATAAAGGCTCTTAAGATGATTAGGTCTTTTTTGAAGTCCGCAGGTATTGGTGTTGCCCTCGATGATGTGGGTGCAGGGTATGCTGGGCTTTATCAGCTTGTGGAGATAAATCCTGATATTGCAAAGTTAGACATGAACTTGGTCAGAGATGTGCATAAGGATAGACTAAAGCAGTCCATAGTAAAAGCCCTTGTTCAGGCTTGTAAAGAGGCTGATATAAAGGTTTTGGCAGAGGGTGTTGAAAAAAGGGAAGAGCTGGACTTTTTCCTTGAGCTTGGTGTGGACTTCATTCAAGGCTTTATATTTTCCAAGCCGGAGCCTTATCCCAAAATAAGACAGATAGAGGAGTTGGCATATAATAGTATTTCGTCCCTATTAAAGTAGGAGGTGTTTACCATGAAAACCCTTGCTTATGGCTTCCCTAAGCTGGGAGAGAAAAGGGAGTTTAAAAGCCTTCTTGAAAACTTTTGGAAGGGCAAAATATCAGAGCAGGATTTCATAGATGGCATGAACTCTTTGAAAGATTGGATCGCTGGGCTCTACAAGCAGTGTGTAGACCTCTTCCCCTCTGGAGACATCTCCTATTACGACTTTATGTTGGATATGTCCATAACCCTTGGTGCAATTCCCAGAAGGTTTGGAGAATACAAGGGTCTTGAGACCTACTTCCAGATGGCACGGGGTGCTCAGGCTCTTGAAATGACAAAATACTTCAATACCAACTATCACTACCTTGTCCCAGAACTTGAGGGCAAAGACTTTAGGCTTTTCAAAAACATACCCCTTGAAGAATACTCCTATCTAAAAGGCAAAGGACACGAGGCTCTTCCAAAGGTAATAGCACCCTACACTTTCCTTAAGCTCTCAAAGGTCTTGAAAAGGTCTTCTGTGTCAGATTTGCCTCTTTATGAGCTTTCAAAGTTGGAAGGTCAAAAGGACTTTGAAGAATATCTCAATGCGGTGTTTCCAGCTTACGAAGAGTTGCTCAAGGCACTAAGTTCTGCGGGTGCACAGGTGGTGATAATGGAAGACCCTGCTCTGTGTCTTGATATACAAGATTGGGAGTGGGACTTGGTGCATGAGACCTATGCCTGCTTGAGCAAGCATGCAAGCGTTTATGTGATAACCTACTATGACAGCGTTTCTAACTACAAGAGGTTTGTGGAGCTTCCTGTCAAGGCTCTTGGTTTTGACCTGGTCTCTAACAGAGAAAACCTTGAAAACCTAAGAAAGGAAGGCTTTCCAGAGGACAAGGCTCTTATAGCGGGCATAATAAACGGCAGGAATGTGTGGAGGGCAAACCTCAGAGAAAAGCTAAACCTTGTGGAAGAGCTTGCCAAACTTAGCAAAGAACTAATTATTTCCAACTCTTGTCCCCTTTTCCATCTGCCTGTGAGCGTAGAGCCAGAGGATAGCCTGCAGGAGGGTCTAAAGGAAAGGCTCTCCTTTGCAAAGGAAAAGCTAAGAGAGCTCCACACCATAAAGAAGGCTCTGCAAGGAGACCAAGATGCGATAAGAGAAGTGGAACACTCAGAAAAACTCTCTACGCAGGCTTTTGGTGTAAGAGAGGAAGTAAGAAGAAGGGTCGCATCCCTTACCGCCTCGGACTTTGAAAGGGATGTGCCCTATGCGGAAAGGATAAGGCTACAGCAAGACCTTTTGAAACTTCCTCTTCTTCCCACCACTACCATTGGCTCTTTCCCACAGACAGAGGAAGTAAGGAAAACAAGGACCGCATACACCTCTGGGAAAATAACAGAAGAGGAATACAAGGACTTTATAAGGAAACAGATAGAACACGCAATAAGGGTTCAAGAGGAGATAGGGCTTGATGTTTTGGTGCATGGTGAGTTTGAAAGGACGGATATGGTGGAGTTCTTCGCTCAGAAGTTAGAGGGTATTGCGGTCACAAAGCACGGATGGGTGCTCTCTTACGGCTCAAGGGTTTATAGACCACCCATAATATATGGCGATGTTTACAGACCGGAGCCTATGACGGTAGAGGAGATTAGCTACGCACAGTCTCTCACGGAAAAGCCTGTAAAGGGCATGCTCACAGGTCCTGTAACCATACTAAACTGGAGCTTCTACAGAGAAGACATAAGCAAGAGAGAAATAGCCTATCAGATAGCTCTGGCACTGCTTGAGGAGGTAAAAGACCTTGAAAGGGCTGGCATAAAGATAATTCAGATAGACGAGCCTGCCTTTAGGGAAGGTGCACCTCTCAAGAGAAAGGACTGGCAGGAATACTTTGACTGGGCGGTAAAAGCCTTTAGGCTGTGTTCCAAGGCTCAACCACAAACTCAGATACACACCCACATGTGCTACAGCGAATTTAACGAGGTTTTGGATTATATCTATCAGATGGACTTTGATGTAATCTCCATAGAGGCTTCACGGAGTAAGGGCGAGATAATCTCCGCCTTTGAAAACTTCAAAGGTTGGGACAGGCACATAGGCATAGGCGTTTATGACATACACTCTCCTGCCATTCCTACAAAGGAGCAGATGAGAACTGTCTTGGAAAGGTCTATGAAGGTTCTGCCAGTGGAGATACTGTGGGTAAACCCCGACTGTGGTCTAAAGACCAGAAGATGGGAAGAGGTAGTTCCCTCTTTGAAGAACATGGTAGAGACCGCACAGGAGCTCAGAAAAGAGCTGGTTCAGGCATGAGTAGGGATGAGATTCTTATAAACACTATAAGGTTTCTAAGTGTAGACCAAGTAGAAAGGGCAAAGTCGGGACATCCTGGCATGCCCCTTGGTGCAAGCCACATAGCTTATCTTATCTTTGACCGTTTTCTACGCTTTAATCCCAAAAACCCAAACTGGATAAACAGAGACAGGTTTGTTCTATCTGCAGGTCATGCCAGTGCCATGCTTTATTCTCTCTTGTTTGTGATGGGATATGACCTTACGCTGGAAGACCTAAAGGCTTTTAGACAGTTGGGCAGTAGAACTCCAGGACATCCCGAGAACTTTCTCACTCCCGGCGTGGAGGCTACCACTGGACCACTTGGTCAAGGTATAGGCAATGCGGTAGGTATGGCACTTGCAGAAAAGTATCTTGCCTCCTACTTTAACAGAGAGGGCTTTCCTATAATAGACCACTATACCTTTGCACTGGTAAGCGACGGAGACCTTATGGAGGGTATATCCTGCGAAGTGGGAGAGCTTGCAGGACACTGGAAACTCCACAAGCTCATAGTAATCTGGGACAACAATAAGGTTTCCATAGATGGACCCACATCCCTTGCTTGGTCTGAGGATGTGTGCAAGAGGTTTGAGGGTTTTGGCTGGTATGTCCAGCACATAGAGGATGGCTACAACCTTGAGGAGCTTGAGAGGGCTATAAGGAATGCCCTTTCTCAAAAGGAGAAACCTTCCTTTATCTCAGTCAGAACGCATCTTGGTTATGGCTCTCCAAAGCAGGACGATGCCAGCGTGCACGGTGCACCCTTGGGAAGGGAAAAGGCACTTGAGACGAAGAGAAACCTCAAGTGGGTGGAAGAGGACTTTTATGTGCCAGAGGAAGCCTTAAGCTATAGAGAGGAGAAAATAAAAAGGGGCAAAGAGCTTGAGGAAGAGTGGAACAGGCTCTTTAATGCATACGCTAAGAGCTATCCAGAGCTGGCACAAGAACTCCTTAGGGTTTTCAAAAGGGACTGGGGAGAGGAATACAGAAAGCATATCCCAGTTTTCACAGAGGCTATGGCAACCCGTCAAGCAAGCGGTAAGGTTTTAAATGCCATAGCGGTGCATATACCCACCCTCTTTGGTGGCTCTGCGGACCTATCTGAGTCTAACAACACCTACTTGCATGGCATGGGAGCCTTTTCTGCGGAGAACCCTACTGGAAGAAACCTGCACTTTGGCGTAAGAGAGCATGGAATGGGTGCCATACTTAACGGTATGGCATACCATGGTGGCATCCTGCCTTATGGTGGGACTTTTCTTGTCTTTTCTGACTACATGAGACCCTCCATTAGGCTCGCCAGTATGTCCGGTTTGCAGGTAATTTATGTCTTTACCCATGATTCCATAGGGCTTGGAGAGGATGGTCCAACCCATCAACCCGTGGAACAGCTCTCTTCTCTGAGGCTCATTCCTAATCTTTGGGTTATAAGACCTGCGGATGCCAATGAGACTGCAGTAGCATGGGACATGGCAATCCAAAGAAAAGAGGGACCAACCGCACTCATACTCACAAGACAAAAGCTACCCCTAATAGACAGGTCTAAGTATCCACCAGCACAAAACATCACAAAAGGTGCTTACACACTCCTTGACTGTGAGGGTATGCCAGAGCTAATCTTAATAGCGAGTGGTTCAGAAGTCCACCCAACGCTAAGGACTGGTGAAATACTCTCTCAGGAAGGTCTAAAGGTAAGAGTGGTTAACATGGCGAGCTTTGAGGTCTTTGAAAGTCAAGAGGAAGAATACAAAAGGTCAATATTACCCCCAGAGGTAAGAAAAAGGGTGGCGGTAGAAGCTGGAAGAAGCCTATGCTGGCACAAGTATGTGGGACCTGAAGGTCTCGTTATAGGGCTTGACACCTTTGGCAAGTCCGCACCGGGCGATGTGCTTATGGAACACTTTGGCTTTAGTCCAGAAAAGATAGTGAAAAGGATAAGGGAACACTTTAGCCTATGATAAGTCGCATTGAAAGAAAGCCTTTGGAAGATATCTTTTTATCACCATGATAGACACGCACTGCCACCTTGACCTTTTGAAGAAGGAAGACTTGGAGGAAACCCTCCAGGACAAGGGATTGGAGTATCTTATAACGGTAGGATACGATAAGAAAACCATAAAAAACGCCATAAGGCTCTCTGAGGAAAACCCTCATGTCTTTTGTGCGGTAGGATTTCATCCCCATGAGGCGGACAAGGTAAAGGAGGAAGACCTACTGTGGCTAAAGGAGACCGCACAAAGATATCCAAAGGTGAAAGCTCTCGGAGAGATGGGTCTGGATTTTTATAAGGACTACTCTGATAGAAAAAAACAAGAAGAGGGCTTTAGAAAACAGATAGCCATAGCTAAGGAGCTTGGACTTCCCATTGTGGTGCACTCAAGGGAGGCGGAAGAGGAAACCATAAGGATTTTGAAAGAGGAGAAGGCATACGAAGTGGGTGGCGTAATGCACTGTTTTACGGGTTCTTACGAGTTTATGAAAGCCTGTCTTGACTTAGGCTTTTATATATCCTACTCTGGCATAATTACCTACCCCAACGCTCAAAACCTCAGAGAAGTGGTAAAGAGGACACCTACCTACAGACTGCTTATTGAAACGGATGCACCCTTCTTGGCACCTCAGCCTGTGCGAGGCAAACCCAACAAGCCACCCTACATACGCTACACCGCAGAGGTTATGGCACAACTTATCCCCAACAGCTCCTTTGAAGACATAGAGAGGATGACCTCAGAAAACGCCAAACTTCTCTTTAACCTTTCCACCAACGGTCATAAGGAGACCATAACCTATGTAATAAACAACAAGCTATACATAAACCTTACCAACAAGTGCAATCTCCATTGTGAGTTTTGTCAAAGAGAAAGGGAGAGAAACTTTATGGTAAAGGGCTATTGGGTTTGGGTATCCAGAGACCCCTCTGTGGAAGAGGTGATAAGGGAAATAGGAGACCCTACAAAATACGAAGAGATAGTCTTCTGTGGATACGGCGAGCCTACTCTGAGGTTTTCCGCTCTCAAGGAAATAGCCAAGTGGGTAAAGGAGAAGGGTGGTAAGGTGCGTGTGGATACCAACGGGCTCATGTTTACCTTCCTTCCAAAGGAAAAGTTAAGAGAATTAAAGGGTCTTGTGGATGTGTGGTCGGTGAGCCTTAACGCACAGGACAAGGAAACCTATAACAAAGTCTGCAGACCCGCACAAGGAGATGCCTTTGAAAAGGTTGTGGAGTTTATAAAAGAAGCTGTCAAGGAAGGCTTTGAGGTGGTTGCCACCGCCGTGGACTACGAGGGCGTGGATATGAAAAAAACCGAAGAGCTTGCACGCTCTTTTGGAGCGAGGTTCAGAGGCAGGATATACGAGTCCGTGGGTTAAGCAGGGCTTATAGATTCTATAAGCACATCTGATAACCTAAAACCACAAGGAACATGCTAAAATTAGGGAAAGGAGGGTCAGTATGATTGATGCGGATATTCTCCTGCTGGCTATAGTTAACATGGCAGAGGGTGTAAAAAACCTCATAGGAGAAAAAGGTGCTAAGGCGGTTATGCGCGATGCGGGCAAGCAGGCAGGACCTAAACTCTTAGAAAGTCTAATAGGGCATTTCCCCGAGACACTGCCCAAAGAAGAAGCTCTCAGAAGAGCCTGCATAATCCTTGAAGACCTTGGCTTTTCCAAATCCATAAGGATGGAGGATGGAAAGGTTATAGCAGAAGAGGATATCTTTACCGATGCCATAGTGGGCGAAGACCTTATAAACTCACCAGTGGTCTACTTCTTTGCTGGACTTATAGAAGGCTTTGTTTCCTTTATGAGCGAACAAAAGGCGGTTCTCGTTCCAGAGGAGGTCCAAAGGGGTAAAATAGTATACAGGTATGCATGATAAACGTAGAAAACTTTACTCTTAACCACAAACTCTTTTTCCTTATAAACCACAATAGGCATCCCCTTCTTGACGTTTTTTACAGGCACTTTTACCTTCTTGGAAAGGGTTGGTTTGGGGCTTTTGTGGGGATTGTGCTTTTTGTCCTGCATGACCCCCGCTTTGTGAAATACCTTCTTGCCA
This sequence comes from Hydrogenobacter sp. T-2, assembly GCF_033971325.1. Lineage (NCBI taxonomy): Bacteria > Pseudomonadati > Aquificota > Aquificia > Aquificales > Aquificaceae > Pampinifervens > Pampinifervens diazotrophicum. The sequence goes on along the minus strand of NZ_CP117180.1, from coordinate 929,605 downwards.
TGCTATTGCAGGCTCTTGTGGTAAAAGCTCTTAAGTATACAGTTAGGGCAAAAAGACCTTCTGCGGTTCTTGAAAAGGTCTACCTTCTTGAAGGGCTTAGGCTAAAGTCCTTCCCTTCTGGAGACTCAGCCATGTCTATGACTATAGCCTTGTGTCTTTTAAAGGGCTCTCCTCACCTTCTTAAGCCTGTGTTGTTAGCCTATCCTATGCTTATAGGCTATGGTAGGGTCTATATGGGTGCTCATTTTCCCTTGGATGTGGTTGTTGGCTGGGCTATAGGTGTGCTATGTTTCCTTTTAGTCTGCGTTGGGTTTTAATCCTTTCTCTTTTCTTTTCCCTCTTTGGCAGTTGGGTTTTGTCCTTTACCTCCATTGACGAAGGCAGGAACATGGACGCAGTCCAGAATATGCTTAGGAGCAAAGACTTTGTCTCTCCAGTTTATAACTGTGAGTGGAGGTTTGAAAAACCACCCATGCTCTACTGGCTCATATCCCTTAGCTCCTACCTTTTTGGACTTAATGAGTTCTCCGCAAGGCTTATCTCTGGACTTTCCGCAGTGGGTTTAACCCTGATTACTTACCTTATAGCCAGAGACTTTTTCTCAAAGGACATAGCCATAAAGTCCGCATTTGTCCTTATTACCTTTCCTCACCTTTGGCTTGAGTCGAGGGCTGTTGTTCCGGAGATGCTAAACACCTTCTTTGCCCTACTTGGTCTTTATGCTTTTTTGAAGGAGAGGTTTACCCTTGGCTGGCTTGCCTTAGCTTTTGCCTTTCTTACAAAGGGTCCTGTGGGTGTGGTGCTTTCTGTGGGTGCGTATCTTCTTTGGAAGAGAAGGCTTGACTTTATAAAACCCACTGGTCTTTTGCTTTTTATTCTTGTAGGTTTTTCGTGGTATGCCCTTATGCTTTTTCAACATGGCTACGAATACTTTTACAGGTTCTTTATCTACGAAAACATAATGCGATATACAGGACAAAGGTCTACACATCCTGCACCCTTTTATTACTACCTTCTTGTCCTTTTGGTGGCTACCCTCTGGTATATGCCTCTGTATCCAAAGCTAATAAGGCATTTCAAAAGAGAATGGCTCCCTCTCTTGCTCTGGGCTTTCTTCGTTATCCTTTTCTTTAGCCTTGCAAAAAACAAACTACATCACTACATACTCTTTTCCTACCCACCCATAGCCATAATGCTGTCTTATTTGGTAAGTGAGCGGTATCTAAAGGTGGTTCTGGGACTTTCCACTGTCTCAATACTCTTGCTTACCCTTGGCTTGCATCTATATGAGAAGGAAAGGTTCACACCAAAAGCCTACCCTGTAGTAAAAGCCTATAAGGGAGATGTTTACTTCTATAGGGCGGAAGACTCTGCCCTTGTTTTCTATTCAGGCAGGTGCATAAAGAAACTTGAAGAGTCTCATAAGGCGGAGGGACTTGTCATAACAAAGGATAAATACAGCAAAGACTTTGAAAACTGCAAACCCTTAGTCAAAGGTAGAGAGTTTGACGGTCTCTATGTATTGCTTGACTGTGAAAATGGGCTAAAATAGACTACCATGGAGAAGAAATACGGAGAGATAGCCATAGAAGAGGCACAGATTGAGCCTTGGGGAAATCCAACACCAGAGAGAAACTACATGATAGAGATAACCTTTCCTGAGTTTTCTTGTCTTTGTCCTCGCTCGGGGTATCCAGATTATGCAACCATAAAGATAAGGTATATTCCAGATAAATACATTGTGGAGCTTAGGTCCCTAAAGCTCTGGCTTAATAAGTTTAGAAATCGCTACATATCTCATGAGCAAGCAACTAATGAAATATATACCGCACTCTATGAGACCCTAAAGCCTCGTTTCCTTGAGGTGATTGGAGACTTTAACCCAAGGGGTAATGTGCATACAGTCATAAAGGTTAGGAGCGACGAGAATTACGGATAATATCCTTTAGCTTCCTTAGTGCCTTGTAGCCTTCCTCTATTTCGTCAGGGTATACCTTGTAGGGGGAGTATTTGTATCTTTGATATATGGAGAGGATAAACTTAACGTGGTTGTATAGGTCTGTGCCTTTGCAGGCGGATATTATCTCTTCTGGTAGGAGATTTTTTGATACGATGCCTTCCCTTTCAAGGAGTTCCCTTGTCATACGGTATAGGTTCTCGGGAGTTTTTCTAAGTCTCTGGAATAGAAAAAAGGCGAGATAAAGAGCAGTGCCAAAGAGGAAAAGCTGAGATATCTGAAAAGCCCTTGTTCTTAGGTTTTCTAACTTTAACTCCGCCCTTAGACCCTCTCCTATGTTTCTAAAGAGCCTTATCTGCTTTTCTGAAGTGTAGCCCACTATGTTGGAATACCAAAAGCTCACTATGGAGTCTCTTATTAGAGCAAGTGTGGAAATCCTTTCTAAGCTGGGAGACACGTAGGGTGGTGTGGTGTCTACCCTTAGCCATCTTCCTTCCACATAAGCCTCCACCCACACATGAGCCATAGAGTTGGTTACTATATGATATCCACCATACTGATTCCAGAGAGCACCCTTGTATCCTCCCACTACCCTGGCAGGCACGCCCATAAGCCTCAAAAGTAGAGCGGTAGCACTGGCATAGTATTCACAGTTTCCCTTCTTAGATACAAAAACAAAGTAATCAAGGGGGTCTCCTTCATACTTTTCCAACTTCAAAGTGTAGCTATAACCCTTTGAAAAGTGCTGGATAACATTTCTTAGCTTTTCCATATCGGTCTTTGCATTGGCGGATAGCTCCTCTGCGAGCCTTTTGAGGTTTGGACTTATATCTGGCGGTATCCTCATGTAATCTCTTGGGTCCTCTTCAAGATAGAGGCTCTTTGAGGAGCTAACTTTGACCCTTATGGCTCTGTTTATTTCTCTACTTAGGCGAAGGGTGTTCCCTGTAGCCATATAGGCATTGGCGGAAAGCCCTTCCACACCTAAGACCCTATAAGGGTAGTCAAGTGCGGGTATTAGGTTATCAAAGGATGGTTCAATAACAAGAGTGTATACCATGTCTCCACTTCCCGAAGGCATTTGGAAGGTTTCCTCCTTTACTTTAACCCACGTGTTTTTTACGTAGTCTCCAAAAACTACCACCCTCCAGTATGGGTCTTTTATATCTTGAGGAAGTCCATAAACCCTAAAAACAACCGTATTGTCCTCCTGTATTTCTCCCACTTTGCCAAGGCTTACGCTCTCCGCAAGACCAGTTTTTAGTCCACTGCCTCTGGATATGAGGTCAAAAAGAGGAGTTTGTGTTCTTGGAAGAAGAAAGAAAAAGGGAAGGGTAAAAACCGCAACTAAGAGAAAGAGTAGAAGGCTCACCAATATGTAATGCTTATAAATTGAAAGCTCAAGCCTCTTATCTCCCGTAGTCCTGTATAGATTAAGAAACACAAGAGAAGAACCAGCCAAAAGACTATGCAGGATAAAAAGGAAAAGAAAGCTAAGGCTAAGATTGTATGCGGTAGATATGGACACCGCAAACAGGCTCAAAAGCAGTATCTGATAAAGGTCTCTGGGTTTTTTCTCCTCAAGGCTCTTTATAGAAAGAAGTAAAAGAACTATATGAGAAAAGGGCTTGAGAAGGTCTTCAAGGCTGAGAAAGGACAGAAAATACAGGGTCAAGGCAACGCCAAAAAGGTTTAGAAATAGCCTCCTTACTGGATAGGTAGCCTTTATGTCCATAGGCACACCCACAAAGTAGAGGGCTAAAAAGCCAAGAAAATATACCGCATCCGCCACATTCCACAAGGACAGTATACCCACAAGGGAAGTAAGACGCACAAGGGTTATGGTTGTTAGGCGAGAGCTACTTAGATATTTTTCTAACATACTCCCTGACCTCTTCCTTGTATCTTGGATGTGCGTATATTCTGTAAAGTCTTATATCTTCCAAGGAGGCTACAATAGGAGATACTTCTCGCAGGCTAAGTAGCTCGTTTCCATTCCATATGGGTATGTCTTCATCCAGCACCCTTTTGCTTGCTCGGTCAAACCTCAAAAGGTCTTCCTCGTATTTTTCCAAAAGTCTTTTCTTCACAAACTCAAAGTGCTCCTCTGATGAAGTAGAAAAAACCTGTCTATAGTGTTCTCTTGCAAACACTCTCCTTACCTTTTCCTCGCGATATCTATCTAACATAAGGTGGATTATATGAGAGTCTGTCTTTCTATAAAAGTCCTTTTGGCTAAGAAGTCCTCTCTCCAAAAAGTCCTGAATTACCTCTTCCAAATGGATGTTTAAGATACGCACCACCTTGTGAAAATAGACCTGAGAATACATAAAATACCTTCCAAGAATAAAACTTTCCAAAGCTCTGAGTGCACTTATATGGACGCACTTTTTACCCTCTATAAAAAGCATATTCTCCAAAAGCCTACGGTAGTCAAAAAAGCCATAGGAAGTCCCACAAAAATAGGCATCTCTCCTAAGATAGTCCATCCTGTCTGCACCGAATTCTCCCGTGATTATCTTCGGCAAGCTATTACTCTTTCTAAAGGCAAGCTCCACTATAAGCCCAATATCCTCAAGAGCGTATCCACAGTTTTTTAGTATGTCCGCTATTCCCTCTTCAAAGAGGACCCGTTCTCCTATGGATTCGTGGCTCTTGTCTCCGAGAAGCACCTCTGTGGTGTGAGAAAAGGGTGTGTGTCCAATGTCATGCAAAAGACCTGCCAACCTCAGTATTCTGTAGAGCTTCTCATCTTTAAGCCCAAGGCTATTGTAAATTCTTCCTGCGAGCTCCATAGTTCCCAAGGAGTGCTCAAACCTGCTGTGCTGTGCAGATGGGAATACCATATAGGCTATACCCAACTGACTTATGAACCTGAGCCTTTGAAAAGGGAAGCTATCTATTATCCTTATCTCGCAGTCGTAAGTTTTTATCAGCTCGTGTATAGGGTCTGAAAACTCTTTGAACATAAAGCCCCCTCAAAGAAATACTTATCTTTATCTCTGCGGAACATTTTATCTATCATATCCTTAAACTTGCTAAACATTCTCCTAAGCCAGCTTCCCTTTTTTCTCCTTTGGTTTATGAATTCTATTTTTAGAGGGCTTATACTTTTTCCCACTTCCACCCTTCTGAGAAGGTTCTCAAGGTCTTTTTTAAGTTTAAAAATGTTAAACCCATAGTATACATCTCCAAGATTTTGAGCTTCCTGAAGAGCGTCTCTTATTTCTTTTATAGACACACTTCTCTGACCCAAGTAGAGAGTTGCAAGTCTATAAAGTAGCTGGAAATATCCTCTTTCTCTTGGATATCTTTCCACACAAATTTCACAATAACTCTTAAGCTCCTCATAAAGACCCTCGTTAAACATCATGGTTGATATAACCACCGCATCTTGTGCGGTTAGGTGTTTTCTGTATACCATGGTTCTGCTAAGTATGTTCCATAGCCTTAGAGCCTTTTGGCTAATACTTTCAAAGATGCCAAGATATTCACTTCTTATGGTTATAAGGTATATGCCACCCTCCTCTACTCTGTATATATCTTTACCCGAGTAGATATTCCCATATAGGTCTGATATGACGAAGAGGTTCATCTCCACAAGCACATCTTTCCAGTAGTTCCTTGCGTTTCTGAAGTTTCTATAGGCACAGGACAGAAACTTCTCAAGCTCCACATATGGATTCCCTTCCCTTCTCACAAGTTGTGAATAGCACATAAGGTAAAAGACCATTTCCTTTTTGGAGGGGTCATCTAAGACTTCAAGCACAAGATTGTTAAGTGGGTCTCTTTCCTTTATGTCAAGCATACATATAATATAAGCCCAAAGTGACAGAAGTTTTATGATATTATGGTGAATGGAGAGCTAAAAGCCCTAAACATGAGTAGGACTGGAAAATACCTCGAGCTTGTCAAGTTTGAGCATACTATTTTTGCCCTACCCTTTGCTCTTGCAAGCGTAATTCTTTTGTATGAGCAGATGCCTTCCTTCTGGAGGCTTTTTTGGGTTCTTCTTGCCTTTATTAGTGCAAGAACCGTAGGTATGGCACTTAATAGGCTTATAGACCTTCCAATAGACAGGCTAAACCCAAGAACGAGCCAGTGGGTTCACGCAAGGGGTGAGGTCTCAGAAGAGAGCATAAAAAGGCTTATTCTTTTCTCTGGTGGGATTTTTATCTTTTCTACCCTTATGATAAACATATACGCCTTCTTGCTTTCTCCCATAGTGCTTTTTCTTCTTTGGTTTTACCCATACGCCAAAAGAATAACCTATTATCCTCACTTAGTTCTTGGCGCAGTTTATTTTCTCATACCCTTGGCTATAGATGTATCCTTCAATGAGCGTATATCCTTTAATGCCATAATTCTTGGCATTGCCATGGCTTTTTGGGTTGCTGGCTTTGATATTTTGTATGCCCTTCAGGACTATGAATTTGACAAAAGACAAGGTCTAAAGTCCATTCCGGTGAAGTTTGGCATAGAGGGTGCTCTTTTGATTGCGAGGTTTTTTCACACTATAACCTTTTTTGCACTCTTAGGCTTGTTTTTGAGAATTGAATTTCTTGGTATTTTGTATCTTCTTGGTCTTTTTGGCATTGGGCTATTTCTCTACTACGAGCATAGTCTAATAAAGCCACACGACCTTTCAAAAATAAACAAAGCCTTCTTTACGGTAAATGGATATGTAAGCGTGGTTTTCCTTGTAGTTGTCCTTTTAGACAGACTAATTTAAGTTGCCTGCTCTATAACTTCCTTTGGTATATCAAAGTTGGCTATAACTTCCTTCACATCGTCTAGGTCTTCAAGGGCATCAAGTAATTTAAAAATCTTCTTTGCTGTCTCTGAGTCCTGCACCTGGACAAGAGTGTTAGGCTTATAGGCTATCTCCGCTCTTTCTATCTGCAGTCCACTTGATTCAAGGGCTTCTTTCACTGCGTAGAGGTCTTCAGGCTTTGTATATAGGGTATAGGCAACCTCTCCCACTTCCACATCCTCCGCACCCGCTTCTATAGCTCTTTCGTATATTTCGTCCTCGCTTATGCCTTCCTTTGGCACTTCAATTATACCCACCCTGTCAAAGAGAAAGGAAACACACCCAGAAGACCCAAGATTTCCACCATGTTTTGAAAGCACGTGCCTTACCTCTGAAGTGGTTCTGTTTCTATTATCTGTATAGGTAAGTATCATAAGAGCCACACCCCCAGGGGCATAGCCTTCGTAGAGCACCTCCTCGTAGTTTTCACCCCCAAGCTCGCCAGTTCCCTTTTTTATTGCCCTTTCTATGGTCTCTGTGGGCATATTGACCTTTCTGGCGTTTTCTATGGCTGTTCTCAGTCTTGGGTTTGTATCTGGGTTTGGTCCGCCTTCCCTTACTGCAACGGTTATCTCTCGTATTATCTTCGTAAATATCTTGCCTCTTTGTGCGTCAATCTTTGCCTTTTTGTGCTTTATCTGAGCCCAATGACTGTGTCCTGCCATGGTAGATATATTATAGCACCCCGCATAGCGGGGCAGAGGTTTATTTGTTTATTGGAGAATCTGGAGAGAGAAGATAATGAACAAAGTCTGCTATCTGTTCTGGACTCAACAGACCATGAAAACCATATCTTGGCATACTGGAGCAAGGAACATAAGCCCATGCATTGTATATCTTCTCGTAGGTGTACTTAATCATTTCTGGCGTTATTTGTCTTAGCCTTCCGTAGTGCGTGAGAGGTGGTCCAAAGTTACCGCCTACCACTTCCGTTTTTTCAAGCATATGGCAGGCTTGACAATTTCCAAAGGCTCTTATATCCGCAGGGTCTGTTTGCAACTTCCCAGCTCTGAAACCTCTTCCAGATTTTGCAAGAGGTGCAACCCTTCTCCAATCTCCCTTTTCCATAATTACCATCCAGTCTCCGTTAAAATAGCTCGGATATTTTATAGTTGAGCGCTCTAACTCCATAATGTTTTTCCATACCTTTTCGGGAGGATTGTCTTTATATTTGCTACACATCTGCTGTGAATAATCTTGCGAAAGCCCGAGATTTACCCCAGGGTAACCAGGAACAGGTCCGAAGGATTCTCTGATATACCTCTCCACTACAAGCTCAAAGTCTTCTCCTTTTGTAGGTTCCTTTTTCACCTTTTCTTTGGCTTCAAGGATAAAAGGTATACACAGTAGAGCTCCAAAACTTGCCAGAAACCAAACCTTTTTCATATTCCTACCTCCTTTATCTTGATACATTTGGAGCTTCTATGGGCTTGCCTCTCATCATGTTATATACATACAAGGTCAGGGCATCTGATATTAGAGAACCCGGCAGAAGGGTTGGCAGTCTCATCTGCCAGAAGCAGTCCGCCCAGCGATGATGGAAAAATTGTGTGGCTTCCGAGGCTGCTCTGAATATTGGGTATATATTAGCATCCTGTTGCTTTGCCCTAGGATAGGGGTCAGCATAGTTTGAAGTCTGTTGCAATCTTATCCTTTTTCCATCCCCTGCGTGGCAGACCGCACAAGAAAAGTCAAGAGCTCCCCATCTTTTGTAAAAGATCGCCTCCGCAACCTTGAGTGCTTCTTTTTCCTTTGGATGACTTACAGAGGGTTCTATTTTCATACCTCTTGACTCAGAAACTATGTAAAAGGATATCTTATCTATATCTGAAGGTGGTCTTGAACCGGGACCCTGCCAGTTTTTGGTCATCTCTGATGCAACTTCTTGCATAGTTTTTCCAGTGCTTTTGGCTATGCAGTAATAAATCCTCGTTTCTAAACTCATAACCCTGTCCGCATCTGGGAAGTATCTCGGTAACCTTGCTGCCACACCCTTAACAACACCAGGACCAGCACCAAAATCGCACTTGTCAAGTCCATATTTTTTAAAAAGCTCTTTACCTTCCTCTATATACTGTTCTATCAATAAACCAAAGGCTTCCCTTAGCATCCTTCTTTGCTCTTGCACGTGCTTTACTGGGTCTTGGTCCTCCGCAAAGCTAAAGCCAAGCAAACACAAAGTCAACAAAACTTTCCCTCTCATATTACACCTCCTTAAGAAACTCTTATCTCCGCAGTTCTCTCCCACTTTCCACCCTTATTGTCCTCATAAACTATCTTCACAACACCACTTTCCTCTGCCCTTAGAGTAAAAGCCATAAAGGGATTTGCACTCACACCAGCACCCATGCTCACAGTGCTTACAGGCTTATCGTTAAAGAAAAGCTCAAGTTTGGTCAGACTATAAGCAGGCACCTCCTGCCCTGTCTGTGGGTCTTTCCTTGGTGGTGTCATGGGATGGGTTATAACCATCTGCACCCTTACAACCTCTCCCTTCTTTGCTTCTCTTGGCACACGAAGTATGCCCGTCCCTACTGCCATATTGCACCTCCTGTATAGAATTTTGGTATTGAAAGCCTATGGAATTATCCGCATCCGCCAGCGGTAACCTTGACCTCCCTTGTTGCCATCACATAAGAACCGTCCTTTAGCTTGAGAATTGCCCTCACATTGGAGGTTTCTCCCATCTTTATCCTTGTGGAGAAAAAGACCTGCCCGTTCATAGGAGTAAAGGACACATCCGCTATCCAAGGCACAGGGTTTTTGTCAACGAATATCCAGAGCCTTTCCACTCTGTCCACGGGTATGGTGGACTCCACAGTGATTGGCACATTGGCACCAGATTCTGCTATGGTAGGAGCTGTGAGTTTGATGTCTTCCACTTCTTTGATTTGAGACAGCTGAACTCCAAGCCTTTTTTGCACCTCTTCTTCAAGTTTTGTGGCACCAAAGGCTGGCTGAAGTGCTGGGGCAAGGGTTAAACCTACGACTGCAAATGCGGACAGTGCAAAAAATCTTCTCCTGTCCATGTTTTTATACCTCCTTGGGGGAATAATAATATCAAGAGCCTAACTTATAATCAATCAAAAGTTTGTATACAATCATAACTTGATTTTATAAAGCTATATGACTATATAAACGCATTCTAACTTTCTTATTAAGGATTGCATATGCAAGAAGTCCAATTTGTGCTATAATATTAGAACGCTATAAAAAGCAGGAGGTAGAAAATGGACTTGGAACAAAGGATAAAGGAGATAATTGCAGACCAGCTTGGCGTTGAAGTGGAAAAGTTAAACCCAGAAGCGAAGTTTGTGGAAGACCTGGGTGCGGACTCTTTGGACGTGGTTGAGCTTGTAATGGCTTTTGAAGAAGAGTTTGGCATTGAAATACCTGACGAAGACGCAGAGAAAATAAGAACAGTAGGCGATGTTATAGACTATCTCAAGGAGAGAGTAAAGGGCTGATGCGTCGTGTGGTGGTGACCGGTCTGGGAGCGGTGACTCCCATAGGGACTGGAGTGCAAAAGTTTTGGGCAAATCTCATAGCAGGTGTTAGTGGAGTAGACATAATAAAAGGGTTTGACCCTGTTGAGGTTGGGCTTACTGTCCATATTGCGGGAGAGGTAAAGGACTTTGAAGCAGAGAGGTATTTTGACAAAAAGGAAGCTCAAAAGGTCTCAGACTTTATCAAGTTTGCGGTTGCAGCCTCTGAGGAAGCAATAAAGGACAGCGGTCTTTTAGAAAGTAAATACGACCCCTACAGGGTAGGAGTTATAATAGGCACGGGCATAGGTGGGCTAAGGGACATAGAAGAACAGCAGAAGGTCCTTATGGAAAAGGGTCCCAGAAGGGTCTCTCCCTTCTTTATACCCTACGGTATTTCCAATATGGCAAGCGGGCTTGTTGCCATAAGGTTTGGTTTTAAGGGTCCAAACTACTGCGTGGTATCTGCCTGTGCCACTGGAAACCACGCCATAGGCGATGCCATGAGGCTCATACAGAAGGGAGACATTGATGTGGCTATTGCAGGTGGATGCGAAAGTGCCATAACTCCTCTTGGTGTTGCGGGCTTTGCGGTTATGAGGGCACTATCCACAAGAAACCATGAACCACAAAAGGCTTCAAGACCCTTTGATGCGGATAGAGATGGCTTTGTGATGGGAGAGGGTGCTGGCATCCTGGTTTTGGAAGAATACGAGCATGCCAAAGCAAGGGGTGCAAAGATATACGCAGAGCTTGTGGGCTATGGTGCCACAGATGATGCCTACCACATAACTGCTCCCTGTGCGGATGGTGAGGGTGCATATATGTGTATGAAGCTTGCTTTGGAAGATGCAGGCATAAGACCAGAAGAAGTGGACTACATAAACGCTCATGGAACATCTACGCCTCTAAACGATAAGTCTGAAACCCTTGCAATAAAGAGGCTCTTTGGAGAGCATGCCTATAAGCTCAAGATAAGCTCCAACAAATCCATGATAGGGCATCTTTTGGGTGCGGCAGGTGCAGTAGAAGCGGTAGCAACAGTGAAAACTATAGAAACGGGTATAATACCTCCTACCATAAACCTTGAGAACCCAGACCCCGAGTGCGACCTTGACTACGTGCCAAACAAGGCAATAAATTATCCTGTTAGGTATGCCTTGTCCAACTCCTTCGGCTTTGGTGGAACAAATGCCTGCCTTGTCTTCAAAAAGCCTTGAAGAGCTTCAGCAGAGGCTCGGCTATAGCTTCAATAACTCAGAACTCCTCATACAAGCCCTCACCCACAAATCCTACGCAGGGGAGCATGGTCTAAAAAGCTATGAGACCCTTGAGTTTCTTGGAGACTCCCTTATAAACTTCTTCGTGGTGGACATCCTGCTTTCTGAGTTTACCTCCGCTTCTGAGGGTGAGCTTGCCATGATGAAATCCTACTTTGTAAGCGAAGACTACCTGCATGAGCTGGCAGAGGAGCTTTCCCTTGATATGTATATACTCTACGGCGGAAGAAGAAAAAACAGCTATGTGAGCTCTTCCCTTATGGCAGATACCTTTGAAGCTCTGTGGGCTGCAGTGTATCTGGACTGTGGAAGGTCTGCGGATTTTGTGAAGGAACTCTTTGGCAAGCTATACAGAGAGAGGCTTGTGTCCGCAGTCAAAAACAAGGACTATAAAAGAGACTACAAAACTCTCCTCCAAGAAGAGACTCAGAAAAGATGGAAGGAAAGACCCATCTACCGTGTGGTGAGCGTGGAAGGTCCACATCACAACAGGGTTTTTGAGGTGGAATGCAATATAAGGGAGTTTAGGGCTACCGCAAAGGGTAGAAGCAAAAAGTCCGCACAACAACTTGCTGCTAAAAAAGTCCTTGAGCTTATCCTATCTTCTGAAAGCTAAGGTCGTTTAGCCTTTTGTTAAACTCAATACTCTGCTTTAGAACCTCTTCATAAACTCTAAAAGGTGTAAGTATGGCAGACATCCTTGGGCTCTCCTCTGCAATAAGCAGGATTTCCTCAAGTATAGCGATTATAAGCTCCAGCTTGGAGTTTATAGAGTTTAAGACATTAAGCCTTTCTATCTCCCTGCCCAACTCCTTTGGCAATGTGGAAAGGAAGGTTATGTCAAAGTTGAAAACCTCATATATGTCGTGTATATGCTCTATAACTTCCGATATTTTGGCTAAAAGGTCTGCCTCAATTTTGAGGACTACTTCCTTGTATATCTTGTATTCTTCCTCAGAGAGACAAGCCTCCGCAAGAATACTTATCTCCTCCACATCAGCTTTTATCTCTTTGAGAATGCCCTCCAACATCTGTATGTTGAGCCTTATTAGTCTGTCCTGCACCATCAGTGTGCTTAGAAGTCCTACCTTTTCCATCTATGTCCTCCACGTAAATTATTCCCTTAGTCCTTAACTCTTCTCTAAAGTCTTCTATTAAAATATAGCCCTGTTTGGTTAAGATTTCTTTAACCTTTGAGTTTATCCTTTCACCGTGCTTGTCAAGGTCAAAAAGAAGCACTACCTTTTCAAAACCCTCAAGAAGGTCTGGAAGGTCTGTAAGCCTTTTGCCCTCAAGGGTGAAGATGTTTTTTACTCCAAACTTTTGTAAGGCTTGCCTGTCCCTTTTGCCTTCCACGAGGACTGCAGAGTTCTGAGACACTTCCCTTAGTTTTTTCAACCAGCCCTCAAGCATGTTATAATTTTAAAAGCTCCATGGAAATCATCAGCGTTCCCATAGAAGAAGAGGTTAAGCAGTCCTACATAGACTATGCCATGTCCGTTATTGTGGGCAGGGCTATCCCTGATGTGAGGGATGGTCTAAAGCCTGTCCAAAGAAGAATACTTTACGCTATGCACGATATGGGTCTATACCCAGAAAAGGCTTTTGTCAAAAGTGCCAGGATTGTGGGTGCGGTGCTTGGATATTATCATCCTCACGGAGACCAAGCGGTATACGAAGCTCTTGTGCGTATGGCACAGGACTTTAACATGAACTACCCGTTGGTGATAGGTCAAGGGAACTTTGGCTCTGTGGATGGAGACCCTCCCGCCGCTATGAGGTATACGGAGGCAAAGCTCTCCAAATTTGCGGTCAAACTTCTTGAGGACATAGACAAAAACACGGTGGACTTTGTGCCAAACTTTGACGGCTCTACCTTTGAGCCGTCGGTCCTACCTGCTAAGTTTCCAAATCTCCTTTGCAATGGCACAAGCGGTATAGCGGTAGGTCTTGCCACTTCTATCCCTCCACACAACCTAAGAGAAGTCTGTCAAGCTCTTATTGAACTTGCAAAGAACCCAGACCTGACCACAGAAGAGATTATGAAATACATAAAGGGTCCAGACTTTCCCACTGGAGCAATAGTGGAGAACTACTCGGAGCTTATAGAGTTTTATGAGAAGGGCAGGGGTCAAGTGCGTATAAGGGCAAAGGCTCATGTGGAAAGGCTTCAAGGGGGAAGGGAACAGATAGTGATAACCGAGATTCCCTATCAGGTAAACAAGGCAGACCTCATAAAGCGTATGGCAGACCTTGCAAGGGAAGGCAAGCTAAAGGAAATATCTGATATAAGGGATGAATCTGATAAGGAAGGCATAAGGATAGTGGTGGAGCTAAAGCGTGAGGCAAAGGGGGAAAAGGTCTTAGAAAAGCTATACAAGTATACCGCTCTAAGGAAGAACTTCCCTCTAAACTTCGTGGTTTTGGTAAGGGGTGAGCCAAAGCTCCTTGGCATAAAGGCACTGCTTCAAGAGTTTATAGCTCATAGGCTGGAAGTTATCCTAAGAAGGTCTAACTTTTACCTGCAAAAGGCAAAGGAAAGGCTTCATATAGTGGAAGGCTTGCTCATAGCCCTTAAAAACCTTGACAGTGTAATACAGGACATAAGAAGCTCCGCAGACACGCAAGAAGCCAGAGAAAAGCTCACTAAAAAATACGGTCTATCACAGGCACAGGCAAACGCAGTGCTTGATATGAGGCTTCAGAGGCTCACATCCCTTGAAAGGAGTAAACTGGAAGAAGAAGAAAGGGACCTTAGGCAAAAGATAGAATACTACACGAAGCTTGTGGAAAGTGAAGAAGAGAGAGTAAGGGTCTTTATTGAGGAAATGCAGGAACTTTCCAAGTCCTTTAGCACTCCAAGGAAAACCCTTGTGGAGGGCGTTCAAAGCTTAGAAGAGGGTAGCCTCACAGTTATGATCTATGCTAAAGGCAGGGTTGTGCCTCTTGAGGAGATGGAAGAGGGCGAAGAGGTGGTAAACATTTTGGAAGTGCCTTTTACCGATGGGCTTTTTATGGTCTCTGATAGAGGAAGGGTCTATTGGATAGCAGGCTCTCAAGCCTTAAGGGGAAGTCTTTTGTCTTTAAAGGAGACTGAGGAAAGGATAGTGGGAGCTTTTGTGCGTTCTGGCGTGGAAGGAAGGGTGCTTCTTGCCACAGAAAGGGGCTATGTGAAGAAAATACCTCTTGTGGATTTTGAATACAAGTCTCAGGGAATGCAGATAATAAGGTTTTCCGAGGAAGATGACAGGGTTGTTAAAGTGGTGCAAGCACCAGAGGAGGGGGACATTCTCCTCTTTACGCACAGAGGCAGGCTTTTGAGATTTCCAGTAGGTGAAGTTCCTCCTGCCAGTGCAGGCTCAAAGGGTGTCCAAGGTATAAAACTTGAAAAAGAGGACAGGGTGGTAGGCATAAGGGCATTGAGGGATGCGGAGCATCTTTTGGTAATAACAGAGGACGGAGGTATAAAAAAGGTATCTCTCCAGGAAATTCCACAGAGAGGCAGATATACCAAGGGTGTGGAAGTCCTCGGCTCTGCGCGGGAGAGGCTTGTGGATGTTATACCTATAAAGGGCTCTGTAGACCTGATGTTAGTGAGTTCTGAGGGTAAGGTTTTCTATGACAGAATTGAAGAAAAGGACTTGCCTCTTAGTAGGCTTGACCAGAGGGCAAAGAAAAGGTGGGAGCTTGGGGAAGATAGGGTTGTGAGAGTGGTGGTAAAGGGGTAATCTTCATGAAGCATAGGAAAAGGCAGAAGAAAAACAAATATACATCTAACACTGAAACATTTAGGGCTATAGAGATAAACCATAAGGATAACTTAGGCAAGCAACAAAACGTAAATACAAGATATACAGAACTTCTAAATCGGTTAGCGGGTAGCGTAAGCATGGGAGGCGATGCGGTTAAGGAGGAGTGGGGTCTTTATACCTAAAGGAAGATTAATAAAAAGGGTTTATAATAAACAACATGGTTATAAGAGGTAGAGTGTGGAAGTTTGGAGACAATGTGGACACAGACCAGATAATACCCGCCAGATACTTAAACACCTCTGACCCTTACGAACTTGCCCAGCATGTAATGGAGGACTCGGAGCATCCAGAGTTTGCAAAGGAGCACAAGGAAGGGGATATAATAGTGGCGGGTAGAAACTTTGGCTCTGGCTCTTCCAGAGAGCATGCACCCATAGCCATAAAGTATGCTGGAGTGCCTGTGGTTATAGCCAAATCCTTTGCAAGGATATTCTTCCGTAATGCCATAAACATAGGTCTTCCTATAGTGGAAGCACCACAGGCAGTGGATGAGATAAAAGAGGGCGATGAGATAGAGGTAGACTTGGAAAAGGGCATTATAAAGAATCTGACGACCGGTAAAGAGTATACCGCCACCAAGTTTCCAGATACTTTGATGGCTATCCTAAAAGCTGGTGGTCTGATGGAGTATGCTAAGGAAAAGTTGAAAGCCAATGGATAGGGAAAGACTAAAAGCTCTAATAAGGGAAAGGTCTCTCAAGGTTGCGGACGAGCCTATATTCAAACTTTCTTCTGGAAAGCTAAGCAAGTATTACATAGACCTAAAGCAGATAACCTTTGACCCAGAAAGTGTGTATATTTTGGGTAAGGTTTTATATCAGGCTATAAAAGACCTAAAGCCTCAGGGTGTGGGAGGTCTAACCCTTGGTGCGGACCCTATAGCCTATGCGGTAAGCATGGTCTCATACCTTGAGGGAGATACTATAAAACCCTTTGTGGTCCGAAAGGAACCAAAGGCTCACGGCACTGGAAAGCAGGTGGAAGGACTATTAAGGGCAGGAGACAGGGTTGTGGTCTTAGAGGATGTGATAACCACAGGAAGCTCTGCTCTCAAGGCAGTCCAAGCCTGCAAAAGGGAGGGCTATGAGGTGCTTTGTGTCTATGCGGTGGTTGACAGAGAAGAGGGTGGCAGGGAAAACTTGCAAAGGGAAGGTCTTGAAGTATACGCTCTTTTTAGAGTGTCTGAGCTTTTGTAAGGATGGAAAAGGACCTAAAGGAGCTATACAGAGAAGATTTTCCTCTCTGGGCTGAGATAAACTACCAACTTCTCAAGGAAGGAAGATATCAAGAAGTTGATTGGGAAAATCTATATACAGAGTTGGAAAAGCTCATCCAAAGAGAGGTGGACGAGGTAGCAAGCTATTTATCTTTACTCTTAGAAAAGCTATACATATGGGAAAACTACAAGGAGCTTATAAAAGAGCCAAAAAGACATAGGATAGAGATATATCACCTTAGAGACAGGATTGAGTTGGAGTTAGAGCTTTCGCCAAGCATGAGACAGAGGCTTGAAAGGGAGCTTTATAGGGCTTGGAACTACGCAAGGGTTAGGATAAAACTTTGGCTTGAGAGCTTGGATAAAAAGTCAGAAGCTATAAGTTTTTTCTACACCTTTATAGATTGTCCCTATGACCTAACAGAAGCCCTTACGGGTAAAATAGAAGAAATATGAATATACTTTTCGTATCCTCTCTCCTACTTCTTGGCACTTTTCTTGGTAGCCTGCTTGCTGTCCTGCTTAAAAAGCCCTTTTTAAGCGTTGGTGTGAGCCTTTCTTTTACAGGTGGTGTTATGCTCGTTGCCAGCTTTACAAGTCTTATCCTGCCGGGGCTTGAGTTGGGTAGCTTTTTTGAGGTTGCCTTTGGTATTGTTTTAGGCTTTGTGCTTATGGCTTTGGTGGAAAGCCTTGTGCCTCACGAGCACACCATAAAGGGTATGGAAGGCGTCTCTCCTCAAAGACTAAGCAGGCTATACTTGATAGTGTTTGCGGTAATTATTCACAACATACCCGAAGGCTTAAGTGTAGGTATAGCATCCGCCTACTCAGGAGAGAAAGGTTTTCAAACTGCTATAGCCATAGCCCTCCAAGATATTCCAGAAGGCTTTGTGGTGAGCTTACCTCTTATGGTAATCACAAGCAAGGTTCTCATGCCCTTGTGGGTTGGCTTTCTTAGTGGTCTTCTTGAAGCCCTCTTTTCTCTGATAGGCTATGCCTTTTTTGAGGTCTTCAAAAACCTTTTGGCGGTAGGTCTTGGCTTTGGTGGTGGTGCTATGGTATACATTACCGCAAAAGAGGTCTTCCCAGAAGCCTACGCAGAAGGCAAACATACCCAGTCCACCATAGCCTTTCTTTTAGGTCTCTTGCTTATGCTCTTTCTTGACACCTCACTTTAGAGCATCTTGCACAAGCACAGGTATTAGGTGCACGTTATGGCATCTGTAGCAAAACTGTCCTACCTCCGAAAGATGTCTGAAGACATTATCTCTGTTTATCTGAGGAGCCTTGAGAGCCTTCTGGAGATTATCAAGTGCGGTAAGGTATTCCCTTCCTGCGAGAGACTCTATAGAAGCCTTTGAGGTATGACACTTGGTGCACATGGTATTGAGCTGTTTTGCCCTCTCTACAAAGTTATCACCATGCTCCCTTGCCTTAGCCATATCGCCCTGAACTAAAAACACCCTAAGAGACTTCATAGAGTCCGTTAACTTTTTCATATAGTCCTTTGTTTTTAGATTCTGAAGCTCTACAGGGTCTTCGAGGGTTATGTTATCGTATCTGGGAAAGTGATAGTAGAGCTTTACCACTGCTTGATTGTCCTGATGGCACTTGCTACAGGTTTGTCCAAGCTCTCTTGATGCCTTTATTACCGCATCCACATTCTTTGACTGGACCGCCTTTACAAGATTGTCCGCCAGTGCTGGCTTATAGTAGTCCTTCCACTCTGGCACCATCCTTGCAGATTCTTCATAAGCCTTTTTTAACTGGTTAGCCCACTCAAGAGCTTTATCCCACCTGCCTTCGTTTATGTTTAGGTTAATTCCGTGAAAGGCTACGCTCATGGCATGCATATTGGACAGATATTCCATCCTTTGAGACTGAGGAGGGTAGTATTTTTCAAGGGACTTGGGCGGTCTTTTCATGGTTATCTGCTGTGAGAAAGAAATTCCAACAAGCAAAGCAAAGGCAAGATACAGTCTTTTCATAGCTCCACCTCCTGGGTTTATGCATAATTTTAGTAGAGCTGGGACGAATTTCAACCTTATAGGTTTATGCTTATTCCCTTAAAATTCTATACATGCATGTTTTACTGGTAGGTCTTGGCAATATGGGAAACAAATACTTTTGGAAGTTAGAGGAGCTTGGTGAGAAACTGGTTCTGTGCGATATAGACCCAAACAAGGAAAAAAAGCCTTACCCTTTTTATTGTCATTTTGGAGATATTAAAGAAGAGCTCAAGGCGGTTATAGTAGCAGTAGACCCAAAGGAGCATGTAGGTATAGCCCAAGAATTTTTAAAAAAAGGAACACCTCTTCTTCTTGAAAAGCCTCCCGCATTAAGCTCTAAGGAGTTTGACAGGATAAAAGACTACCCAAACCTGTATATCTCAGAGGTGGAAAGCTATTCGGTGTGTGTGGATTTTTTGCAAAGACCAAAAAAATTCATAAAGATAGAGAGGTTTGGAAGAGCAAAAGGCTACATTTCGCCCCTTTGGGACCTCGCTTGGCATGACCTGTATCTCCTTCAGAGAATTTCCAAAAACATAGTTCTTAGAGACCTTAGAATAGAAAAAAACATATGGACTCTTGAAGGCTACATAGATGAAGTGCCCTTTAGCCTAAGCGTTGCATGGGAGCATCCAGAGCCAAGAAGAGTGTGGAATATAGATGACAGGCTTATGCTGGACTTTGGCAACGAAAGAGTATACGAAGACCAAAAGGTGGTCAAAGAAGAAAAAAGAGACAAGCTAAAACTTATGCTACAGGACTTTTTAAGAGGCACATACGACCCACAGAGCCTAGAGAGAGCATACATAAACCTAAGAATTCTTGAGAGCCTCTCTTAGTCGTATTTTTCCTTCTTTATCTGGTTCTTATCCACTCCAAGCTCAAGGAGCATGCTTGCTATGTCTTCCACAAAGGCTGGTGGTCCACAAAGGTAGTAGAGATTTGTAGGAATATCCTCCACCTCTTTTAGTATCATCTCCACATTTATCCTTCCCGTGTATCCCTTCCAATCTGGTGGATGAGAGCGTGTAAGGGTGTGGACTACCTTTATGTTTGAGTGCTTGTCCATTCTCTCTAACTCTTCTCTGTAGATTATCTCCTCATAGTGGGTGTTTGAATATAAAAGCGTAGCCTTCACGTGTTCTAACTTGGCGGAGACTATGTATCTTAGTATGCACATAAGAGGCACGATGCCACTTCCTGCACCTATAAGCACAAGGCTTGTGCCCATCTGAGGAAGCCACACAAACTTTCCATAGGGACCCTTTAGGAGAAACTCCTCTCCTTCCTTTACCTTCTCTGTGAGATAGGTAGAGGCTCTGCCTTCTGGCACTTTCTTTATGGTTAGCTCAAGGGTTTCTTTTTGAGTGGGTGGGCTTGCAATAGAGTAGGCTCTTTTTAACACCTGCCCCTCGTAAGGGACATTCACCATCATATACTGCCCGGGGTAAAAGTCAAAGTCCACATGGCTTATGTCAAAGACCAATGTTTTTGTGCTTGGCGTTTCTTGGATAACTTTTATTACCTTTGCCTTAAACTCCTTTACAGGCTTTTTCTCAAGCTCCATCAGACCCTCCTCAAAGCTGGGAAGAGTATAACTTCCCTTATGGAGTCCACATCTGCCAAGACCATCACAAGTCTGTCTATACCTATACCCTCTCCTGCGGTTGGTGGCATGCCATACTCAAGGGCGGTTATAAAGTCCTCATCCATCTGCATAGCTTCTTCGTCTCCCATCTCCTTTTCCCTTAACTGCTGTAAAAATCTCTCCCTTTGCTCAAAGGGGTCGTTTAGCTCCGTGTAGGCGTTGGCAAGCTCCTTTCCTGCTACAAAAAGCTCAAACCTCTCCACGAGGTCTGGGTCTTCTCTGTGGCTTTTGGCAAGGGGCGAAAGTATCTTTGGAAAGTCCAAGACAAAGCAAGGACCCCAAAGCTCATCTTCTACAAGCAGGTCAAAAGCCTTATCTATGAGTTTGGCATGAGTTAAAGTTTCTGCCTTTGGCACTCCTATTTCCTTTGCAAACCTTCTCAGACCTTCTAAATCCCTCAAGAAAAAGTCCTTGTTCTTGCCTGTTTTTTCCTCTAAAAGCTCAAAGTATCTATACCTTTTGTATGGTGGTGTAAAGTCAAGCTCTCTACCTCCATAAGTTAGCTTTAGACTACCCACCGTTGAAAGTAGAACATGCGATAAAAGCCTTTCTGTAAAGTCCATAAGGTCCTTATAGTCCCAATAGGCGGTATAAAACTCCACCATGGTAAACTCTGGATTATGCGTGGTATCTACGCCTTCGTTGCGGAAGTTTTTACCAAGCTCATAGACCCTGTTAAAGCCCCCCACGATTAGCCTTTTGAGATAAAGCTCTGGTGCTATTCTAAGGTATAGGTTCTGCTCAAGGTAGTTGTGATAGGTTATAAAGGGTTTTGCATTAGCTCCAGAGGCTATGTGTTGTAGTATGGGAGTTTCCACCTCAAGAAAGCCCTCTTTGTCTAAAAAGTTTCTAAGCTCTTTGATGACCTTGCTCCTAAGTAGGAAAATCCTCCTTGCTTCTTCGTTAGCTATTAGGTCAAGGTATCTTTGACGGTATCTTACTTCCACATCCTTTATGCCGTGCCACTTTTCTGGCATAGGGTGTAAACTTTTTGAGAGTATCTGAAAGCTCTCTACCTCTACCGTTAGCTCTCCCGTGTTTGTCCTAAAGAGCTTGCCCCTTACACCCAATATGTCTCCAGTATCCACAAGCTCTTCAAACTCCTTAAAGGATTCCTCTCCCACTATGTCCTTTTTGAGGTATATCTGTATTCTACCTGTAGCATCTTGCAAATGTCCAAAGATAGCCTTACCCATGCTCCTAAGGGTTATAAGCCTCCCTGCAATAGATACCTCTTCAAAGTTAGGGTCAAGGTCATACAGAGGCTTTATGTCTTCTATTTCAAGAACTTGCCCCTCCGATAGGACCGCATCATAAAGGCAAAGCTTCCCCTCATACCTGCCAAGTTTTCCCATAAGGACGTATTCCTGCCCAACCTTTAGTTCTTGTTGTGTTATGGCGAGCATCTCCACGCCTTTGGAGCTTGCAAGTCTTAAAAGATAGCCCTCTTCTATTTTTGAAGACCTCTTTACCGTTCCCCTTAAAAGAACTTCTCTGTTTTCTGTAGATTTTTCATATTTGTTCCTTATATCACCTATCCGCGTGCTTATCTCAAACCTATAAGGATAAGCCTGTCCTCCTTTTGCTAACTCCTTTAGCTTTTCAAGTCTTGAGCTTTCCATAGGAAAAGGATTATAACACTTTTGGACTATAATCTACTTTGTCTAATATTTTTAGCCCTTGCCTTAAGATTATTGAAGGACAACAGCTCAATAATCATGATTTATATCATGAAAATTCTCCAGATGACTGAAGTTTCTACCTTTTCTGCAAGTATATTGGACAAAGCAACTATAATCACCCAAGTTGCAAGTTATTATAAAGTTAGACACTATAGCTTGATAGTTCCTCATAAGCCTACTTCCCTAAATAAACTGTCTATAGTGCTTTCCTGTCAATTACAACTCTACTCAAAAGCCTATCTTGTCTCAAAACCTCTAAAACATCCCCAGAGTTTATTAACTTCTCTATCAAGGCATTTAAATATTCCCTGTCTCTTATGCCCTTTACCTTTACTTCCACACCTTCAGGAACTCGTCCAAGCTTGCCCCTTATAAGGGTCAACACTGTATCTTGCAATGCTTTTAAAAGCCCTTCCTCAAGCCCGATTTGTTTTCCCTCCTCAAGTCCAATTTACTTACCTTCTTCAAGTCCAATCTGTTTGCCCTTTTCAATACCAATAATCTCACCCTCTTTTTTACCCTCTTCAAGCCCAAGCCTATATAAGATAAGATGTCCTTTCTCAGCTTCCTCTTTGGCAATCTTATATCCTTACGAGTTTTTGAATTAGGTTATGAAATTTTCAGTTCAGTAGCCAAAACCTGCATAAAATCCTCAGAAGCAGAAACCAACTTTTTGGCTAAAGACCTCAGAAACTCCACATCTCTTATTTCTCTTATCCTATTTGCTATCTCCTCAGGCACATAGCCAAGCTTACCCTCAATTATAGCTATAACCATCTCCTGTGCAGACTTTAAAAGACCCTTTTCAATGCCAATAATCTCACCCTCTTTTTTACCCTCTTCAAGCCCAAGCCTATACAAAATATCCTTTCTCAACTTTCTCTTTGACAGTTTTATATCCTCAGGTCTAACCACTATAGGCATAGGCTTTACCTCCTCTGTTAACCTTATCCTTAAGTTAGGTCTTAGTTCTGTCAATGTCAAGGCTTTCAATAGATAGTCTTTTCTTTCCTCTTCGTTCATGCTTTCCATTGTCTTTATGAGTTTCTCTATCAAATATCTTTCATCCTCTACTTTGCACAAACATGCCATTATCCTATCTACAGGGTCTTGGCTCTCAAGTAGTATCTTGCAGTCTATTTGCCTTATGTCAAGTATTTCATACTTAAAGACTAAGTTCTTAATCTTGAGAGAGGACTTCATCCTGAGCTTTTCATTTCCCACATACACCACAAGCTGTTTTATGTTGTGTGTTTTGTATTTTTCTGCTATGGCGGTATAGTAGCGGAGCATTCTCCAAGGCATGTTTGTATCGTTAAAGGATTGGAACTCCATATGTAGGATGCTTTCATCTTCAAGTCTTGCCAAGAAGTCCACTCTTAGCTCTGTGGATGGTAGAGATGTTGGCAATAGCTCTTTGATAGGGGCTGGAGAGAGGATTTTACTAAGCCTATGGGGGACTTCCTCAAAGATGTCTTTGAGAGTTATATCTTTTGAGGGCACAGAGAGATTATATCATCAAACAACTTTCTCCTCTTATCCCTTATGGTGGGTTCAAAGCCATCAATCCCCTATAGTTTGCAACTCGGGTTATAATCATCTTCATGAAGACAGGCTTTGTTTACGACCCAATATACCTTGAGCACCACTGGAAGGGTCATCCAGAAAACAAGGACAGACTAATAGCCATAATACAAGAGCTTGAGAGAAGAGGACTTTTAAAGGAGCTTGTTCACATAAACCCCAGAAGAGCATCCGCCATGGAAGTCTCCCTAAACCATGACCCTGCATACGTTCAAGAGGTAGCAGACTTTTGCGCAGGAGGTGGTGGATACCTTGACCCAGACACTTATGCGGTGCAGAGCTCTTACGAAGTGGCACTTCATGCAGTGGGTGGAGTGCTTGAAGGCATAGACAGGCTTTTGAATAAAGAGGTAGATGCGGTCTTCTGTGCGGTAAGACCCCCAGGACACCATGCGGAACACTCTAAGGCTATGGGTTTTTGTCTATTTAACAATATTGCCATAGGTGCACACTATCTTCTCCAAAAGGGCTTTGAGAGGATATTTATAGTGGACTTTGACGCCCACCATGGAAACGGCACTCAAAGGAGCTTTTATGAAGATGACAGGGTTTTCTACTTTTCTTCTCACGAATATCCCTTCTACCCCGGCACTGGCTCCTCTAAAGAAAAGGGTGCAGGCAAAGGCTACGGTTCTACCCACAACGAACCACTTCCTGCGGGAGCAGGTGATATGGAGTTTGACAGGATATACGGTGAGGTCTTTCCTAAGCTATTCTACGAATACTCACCCCAGTTTCTTCTTGTTTCTGCAGGCTATGACGCTCACAAAGATGACCCACTAACATACCTTAACCTTTCCACAGAGGGTTTTGGAAGGCTTGTGAGCCATCTAATTGAGAGTGCTAAGAGGTTTTCTATACCTATCCTCTTTGCCCTTGAAGGAGGCTATAATCTAAGAGCTCTTTCAGAATGCGTAAGCCTTACTATACAAAAGCTCTTGGAGGCTTAAATGGATAAAAAAGTAAGGCATTACCTCTTTCAAGCTATATCTTTCATATTTGTAGCCTACGGCTTTTATCTTCTCTTTCTTTTTCTTCTTGATACCACGCTAAGAGTGAACAAGACTTTGGCTTATCCCTTTTCTATTGGAATTACTCTTTTCCTAATTACCCTTACCCTTTTATACTGGGTCAAAAAGAAAAGGCTTCCTTTGTAGAATCTCCGTGTGTATAATATTAAGTTGAACCAAAGGGCGATTAGCTCAGAGGCAGAGCGCCATCCTCACAAGATGGAGGTCGGAGGTTCAAGTCCTCCATCGCCCATTCCAAATCCTTATCACTCAAAGCCTTGAGAAAAGCCCTTCTTAAAAGCCTTGTCTTTCAATGAGATAGTTTTCAAAGCCTTGTGTGTCAAAGGTCTTACACTACAGAAAATTACAGGAAAACACAGGAAATTACGCCCAAAAGTTAACCTGTAGTTAACACTTCCAAGCATTGTCTGTCAAGGGTTTTAGGTGGTCTGGGTTAACTGGTCTGTAGGGTGTTAACTGTATGGCTTACCTGCCTACTGGTTTTTGAGACCCAGTCTGTTTTTCTGATTTTACGGCTATATATATAGGGTCGTAAAATCAGAAAAACAGGCAAATCCTTGTCTCTCAAGGCTCTGACCCACGCAGGCTTAAGACCTTACCACACAAGGTTTTGAGGCACTAACTAACCCATAGACCTATCCATGCATTGGTTAGTTAACTGACATTTTTTTAGGAAGGCAAGATGACCCCCATACACGTTGCCTTTAGACCTGTTATCTTGTGTGGTTCAATAAAACATAAATTTTTCTCGCTGGCATGCTTAAAAAATTCCTCATGGGCTTGGCTGTAGGCTTAAAAAATCCTTTTGTCAATGGCTGTCAAAACAAGCACTGGAGTGGTTGAGATTTTTTTAAGTTAGTGTGGGAAAGTATGCCTTTTTACGGGTGCTTTACTTGTTTAATCTGCATGGAATTTTTAAGCCAAGAGCGTAAAAGCCTGCACGCTGGCAGGCAAGTGCAAGCCTTTTTGAGGCGTTTTACGGGTATGAGGGTATTCCAGTGGACTTTTAGGGTAGGGTGGTAGGTGGGGGCAAGCCTTTTTATCCCCCCATCAGAAAACCCTACCCTCAAGCCTGTAGCTTACGATAAATCGTCCTCTTGAGGACTACCCCATCGTAAACCTCAATCCCGTTTACCCTAACCACAAAACTAACCCTTCCTTTTGTTTTCCTTGCCTTTTCCAAGAGGTTAAACACAAGCCTCTTGTCTACCCCCTCGTTCAAAAGCCTGTCAGCCTGTATGACCAAACTAAGGATATGCCTTACTTCCAGCTCAAGCATGTCGTTATCCTTTAGCCTGTAGCGTGCTTCATACACCTTTATCCTTGACCTACCTCTTTTCCAGTAGACCTCTATCTTGTCCTCATCCATCTCCTCGTAAACCCTCACACCCCTTTCCCTTGCCTGCTTGCATAACCGTGCTACAATGTCTCTTGCTTCTTCATGAGGGTCAGGTTGTAGAAAAGGTGGTAGGTATGAATAGCGGTTAAGGTTGTGTCTCCTGTATAGCTCTTCGTGGCTTAAGGTCTCGGGGTTTCTTACCACATCTTCCGAGAGAAACTTTTCAATGCTCAACCTCATGGTGCTACCTCCTTATGGTTTGCCTCATGCTACAGGGTATTATATTAGCCCCTATGCAAGGTCTTGACAATCCTCTTTCCCTCATAAACCTCAAGCCTGTCATTCCTGTCTACAAAGATGACTTTACCATTGGTCTCTTTTGCCTTCATCACTAAGTTAACGAGTAAGTCCCTGTCATAGCCTTCCTTCATAAGCCTGTCAGCCTTCATAACCAAGCCCAGCATAAGTCTTACCTCTTTTTCAAGCTCGTTAAGGTCTTTTTGCTTATACTTTACCTCGTAAACCTTTACCTCTTGCTCGTCCACTACCCAGTAGATTGCCAGCTTGTCTTTGTAGTGGACTTCATAAACACCTATGCCATATTGCCTAACCCAATCACACAAGCCAGCCATGACCTTCCTTGCCTTATCCCTCTGTGGGTCAAAAGGGAGCTTTACACCTTCTATGGGCTTTAACTCAGGCTTGTTATCGGTCTCAGGCGGGACTGGGTTTATTGCTTTAGGAGCGGGATCTTCTGTCAAAAATCTTTCTACCCCTAACCTCATGGTTTACCCTCCAGTGGCTGGTTTTTTTGAGATTGGGTCTCATTCCGTTCGTCTGATTTTACGGCTATATATATATAGGGTCGTAAAATCAGAAAAACAGGCAAACCCTTGACGCTCAAGGCTTTCGTGGGTTTAGAAGTCAGTAAGCAGGTCATCTGTAGCATCCCCTTGTCCCGAGGACTGTTGCCCCGAGGGTTTTATGTAAACATAGCCCTTACCTTTACTCTTTTGGCTTTTTTGGACTTCCAGTAGCCCTTTGTCTTGTATCAGTTTCAGTAGCTTTAGGGTCTTATCCCTGCCCCAGTCATACCAAGTCTTAGCCAATTCTATAATGTCCTGCCGTGTATACTCCTTGCCTTCTTCCATCAAGTCCAGTAGCCTCCGTGCGTCTTTTTCCAGCTTGCTTTCAGTGGTCTGGGGTTCAATCTTAGCTCCCTCTACTGTCAAGGTTATTACAACCAGTGAAGACCCCATAAATCGGAGTTTCCCCGCATGGAGATAGTATGAGTTGTCCTCTCTATTGATGTAATAAAGCCCGTCCGCATCACTCTTTATCACTGCTGACCCTCTGTATTTGGTCTCCACTGGCTGGCTATCATCAAAAGATGCGTATTTTTGTGTGTGGTGTAAGACCAAGACCGCATGTCCCATGTCCCTTGTCTCCTTTAGTTCTGACATAACCTCTCTCATGTCTCTATCTGAGTTAGGGTCATAGCCTCTTGAAAAACTTCCTAAGGTATCCACTATCACAAGGCATCTGTCTACGTTGTTTAAAAGCCTTTTGACCGCCTTCCACTTGCTGTTATCCTTACTTATGCTAACCTCCGCCTTTTGTCTTGAGAGAATGAAGAGGTTTTTTCCCAGTTCTTTGTAAAGGTCAAAATCCTCAAGCATCTGTTTTATGTATGGCAAGCTGTTGTCCGCATCAAGATAAACCACCTTTACTCCCTGTTTTATAGCTTGTTTTACAAGTCCGTAAGACAACCAAGTTTTACCCACTCCAGCCTCTCCACTCAAAACTACTACATAGCCGTATGGTAAAAAGCCCTCAAAAAGAAACTCAAGGTTTTTACCCTCTAAGTCCTCAGCCTTCAAAAACCACTCAAAGCCTTTAAGTGTTTCCTCTTCCTGTTGTTCTTTAATAGCCTCAAGGTCAAAAGGCTTGTAGTCAAAACCCTTAATGACCTCAAGTCTTTTCTCTCTATCCTCGCCCACAAGTTCAAGAAGGTCAGTGATATCACCGCCTTCCTTAAGCTCAAGACCCAGCTTTTTGGCTTCCTCAGATAGGTCTACCCAGTAGACCTCCTTAGCCACATTCAAAAGGTCAGTGCCTACCTTAACAAGCCATGTCTTGCCAGCTACATCGTTATCTGGAATGAGTGCTACTTCCATTCCCTCAAACTCTTTTGCCAGCTCTGGATGCCAGTCGTTAGCCCCACCAGAAGTAGTGGCATATAACCCCAGAGCTTTTAAGGTCTCTACATCCTTCTCACCTTCTACAAAGAAAATTGCCTTGCCTTTTTCCCTTGCTTTTTCCACACCATAGCCATTGTAGAGTAAGGGTGGACAGTCTTTTGGCTTGCCTACCACCCACATTTCCCTTTCATGGTCATAGTGTTCGTAAACAAAGGTCTTCCTGCCATCAGCATACCTTAGCTTCCTCTTCCTGTAGGCTGGGAAAAAGTAGTAGGGTGGTAGGTAGTAGTAGTAAGTCGCTTCCTCTTTTGGCTTGTCTTGTTTTAAAATCCCAGCCCTCTTGAGAAAGGTAATTGCATTAGACCGCCCAAAATCCTCGCCCTCAGTTTTGCCTTCAGTCTTATCCCACTCCCGAGCCAAACCTTCTATGAGTTTTACGATACTTCCAGTCTCTCCACAAGCAAAACAGTGGAAGTGTCCCGTTTTCATGCTTACTGACAAACTCGGATACTCGTCGTCATGGAAGGGGCATCTTATGACCGCATAACCTTTCTCTATATAAACCTTGCCACCTCTTTCCTGTGCGAGGGTTTCAATAAAGGTTGCTAAGGCTGATTGGTCTATTTTTAGTCCCTTGAGGTCTTCTGATTGCCTCTTCTTTTGGTTAGTGGACTGCTCGTTTTGGTTGACATACTGTTCCTCTTGGTTTAAAATTTCCTCAGGTTGTGTGTTTTGATTAAGGTCTTCCCTTTCCTTCATACTTCAACCTCCTTGCTTGCCTTTTTCTTTTGCCGCTCAACCCGCTTGAGGGCTTGTTCAAGGTCTCTTCTGAAAACATAAAGGGTATTACCCAGCTTACGGGCTGGTAGATGCCCCCTGTAAATCAACTGCCTTATAGCTTGGGGGCTTTTCCCAAGAAGGCTTGCAAGCTCCTTAATGGTGTAAATCTCTTTCATGTTAACACCTCCTTGATTGGTTTTTGCTGGGACTTAATGTAATCAGGTGTGTTGAAATGAGAAGACAAGGCAGTTGCTTGAAAAACCTTGTGTTTCCAGTGGGTAGTCAAAAGGATGTTTTTTTTGTGCAAATGTTCCTGAGCTTTTTAGGATTATCAAGGCAGGCAAGCATGGGGTTAACTGCCACCCCATGCCTTGCCTTCACTAACCCGCTCATGGCTTTTGTTTTGCTTTTTCTACCAAAAGTCTTTTGTTGCTTCTTGCTACTGGCACGCTGTTGACTGCCACTACAATGTCTCCGTCCATACCCTCTGCAGTCTCATAAACCTCTATCACAAGCCTGTCCTCGGAAAGGAAAGGCATAAGCTCCTCCTTGCTAAGAGGTATCCAGTAGATGACTTCTCTTAGCTCTGGCAATTCACCCTCTCCATACAGGTAGTGATGTTTAAAAGCCAGCCTGTCAATCCAGAAGAGCTTGCCATGTTCCTGCACCCTCTCAAAGTCCCAGTAAACCGTTGCATGTGGGAAAGGTAAAGGATAGATAAGCAAGCCAGTCCAGTAGTCTAAGGTCTCCACCATGTCTTGCTTAAGCTCTGTTAAGTCCAAAGTCCACTTTATCATGTCTTACCTCCTTTGCCTTTCATAAACAAAAGCTCAAGTTCTTTGGCAAGATAAATGAGTTCTTGCCTGTTAAGGCTAAAGTTGACCTTTACGGTGCTGTCCTTGTCTCCTTTCTTACCTTCTGACAAGGAAAGCATCACACCGCCATCCTCTGCTATGGATACGGTTAGCTTTTTGTAGCTTTCAGTCTTCTCGTTGTAGTGCAGGAGGCTGACCACCTCCTGCCAGCTGTTCTGTTTAGGCTTTTGGTTCATGCCACTACCTCCATAGAGTTTTGGTTTCTTCTTTCTAAGACCTCAAGGGCTTGTTTAACAAGGGACTGGATTTCCTCTTCTCTCTGGGTTAGCCTTTCCCATTCCTTTAGCAAGACATCCATACGGTCTCTACGGAGTTCCTCAATGACCGCCATACCACCTATCTTTGCAAGGTTGCCAAGGCACTTCCACTTAGCCTTACCATGTCCCACAGTTTTCCATACATACAGGTAGGTATGACCCTTGATGGTCTTGAGGCTATAACCTTGCTGGGTCATTAGCCTCTTGAGGGTCTTCTTCCTTGCCTTGACTTGCCTAAGCTCTTGGCTTAGGCTCGTTAGCCAGCCGTTTAAGAGTTGAAGGTCTTGCATGGTTAACCCTCCTGTCAAGGTATTGATAGGGGTAATTATAATCCTGTCTCTTAGTCCTGTCAAGTAGTCATGTCATAAAAAACGGGTTGACAGAGGCATGAGAGTTGATATAATTAGAAACATGCCAAGAGTAAAAGGAGCTAAAAGGCTAAGTAGCCTGTTGAGGATTGCAAGGATAGAGTTAAGAGTGCCAGAGGACTTAAAGGAATGGCTTACACAGAAAGCTCAAAAAGAAGGCAAGTCCCTCTCCCTCTTAATCACAGAAATCCTTGAGACCGCCCGTCAGAAAGAGGAAGATAAAGGACAAGATAACGCATAGGTGAGAGGGCAATCTTTATGAAGAGTTTAAGCCTACACCCCATGAGAAGGGTAAGACTTAAGCCATGTGTTGCAGTCAACTAACCACAAGACATTAGGTCATAAGGGTTGGTTAACTGCCATGTGGCTATAGGAGTTTAGGAATGAAAGGCAGTGAGGAAGTGAAAGAGCTAATAGCTTACTACAAGCACCTGTTTAGCCATGTGTGGAATGCTTTACTTTTGCTTACTGGTGGTCTTGTAGGGCTTGCTTTTAAGTGGGAGAGCCTGCTTGCAAAAGGGCTAATCTTGTCAGGCTCTTTAGTGTGGGTTTTTCTTTTTATTTTTGCTATCAGTTTACACATAAGAGCCAGAAGGCTCATAAGGAGGTTATAGCAATGGACAAGCTATTAGGCATTAGCATAATCGTATTAATCTCAGTCCTACTTTTGGGTATGATAGCCTACATGACATGGACTGTCTGGCATGATGAACCTAAGGGTTGAGGTCTGTCATGGCAAAGGCAAGAAAGAAAGGCAAAGTGTCTTACGGAGACAACCTTTATGAAATTCATGGGTCTTACTGGCTAAAGTTTACCTACAAAGGCAAAACATACTATGAGAGGATTGGCAAGGTTGAGGAACTGCCTCTGACAATGGCAAGGAACATAGCCATAAAGATAAAGCAAGAGATAATTCAAGGCACTTACCTGCCAGTAGAAGAGAAGGAGCTGACCTTTAAAGAACTGGCACAGGAATATCTAAAGTGGTATCACTCTACCCGCCCACATGCAAAGGCAAGGACAAGCTATGAGATAGAAAGGAAAGTCCACAAGCTCGTTGACTATTTTGGCACTATGGAGTTATCCAATATAAGCACCTTCACCATAGAGCAGTATAAACAGCATAGGCTATCCGCTGGAGTAAAGCCCAACACAATAAACTCAGAGCTTAACATTCTCAGAGCCATCCTCAAGAAAGCTAAAACCCTAAAGCTATACTCTGGAGACCTGCCAGAGGTTAAACTTTTCAAGGTAGATGACAGTAGGCTTAGGTTTTTAAAGCCAGAGGAGTTTGCCCGCCTACTACAAGCATGCCCGTCATGGCTAAGACCCGCAGTGGAGTTTGCAGTCTATACAGGTCTTAGAGCCAGTGAGATATTTAGCCTAAAATGGGAAGATGTGGACTTAGAGCATGGCACTATAGCTATAACCAATGCCAAGAATAATGAAATAGCAAGGCTTCCACTGGGAAAGCAAGCCATTGAACTCCTTAAAAGGCTTAAGGGCAATACTCCTCGCATAGGCTACATCTTTACCAACTCAAAAGGCAAGCCCTACAAGGTAGAGGACAAGACCTATCTAAAAGCATTTAAAACCGCATGCAGGAAAGCAGGCATACCAGACCTTAGGTTTCATGACCTTAGGCATACCTTTGCCAGCTGGCTTGCCATGAAAGGAGTAGACCTTTACACCATACAACACCTAACAAGGCATAAGTCCACAAGCATGGTAAAGAGATACGCCCACCTTAGCCCAGAGCATCTTAGGTCTGCCCTTGACACCCTGTCAGAGGTTATGGATAAATCTTTGCCCAAAAGTTAACCTGTAGTTAACACCCGCCACGAAAACCTTGACAGAATTAGGCTTTCACCCATCCTCACAAGATGGAGGTTGGAGGTTCAAGTCCTCCATCGCCCATCATCTACAAAGTTCAATATTGACAAATATCATATTCTGTCTATGTTTTAAGCATAACTACCTAAAGGAGGCTAAGATGGAAAGCCTTTATCATATATACAAAAGGAGGGGATACACAAGGAGAGATTTCTTAACCTCTGCCATTGCTATTTCTACAGCCCTTGGTTTACCTTCTTCCTTACTGCCAAAGGTTGTCAAAGCCCTTGAGGTAAAACCAAAACCTGTGGTGATATGGCTTGAGTTTCAGGACTGTGCGGGTTGCACCGAGTCTTTTATAAGAAGCACAAGCATATTGCCTACTGATGTCCTTTTAGATTACCTTTCCCTTGAATACCATGAAACCCTCATGTCTCCCTCGGGCTTTTATGCGGAAGAATCAAAGAGGGAAGCTATGGAAAAGTACAGAGGTAAGTATGTGCTTGTGGTAGAGGGTTCTGTTTCTCCTAAGGATAAAGGTGTATACTGCACTGTAGCCGGCAAGTCAAACGTAGACCTTCTCAGAGAAGCTGTAGAGGGTGCAGGTCTTATAGTAGCGGTAGGTAGCTGTGCCAGTTGGGGAGGAATACCACATGCCTATCCCAACCCTACTGGTGCCTTGTCGGTAAGTGAGGTACTAAAAGGAAAGCAAGTGGTTAACATACCTGGCTGTCCACCTATAGGAGATGTGATGGTTTCTGTAATAGCTAATTATGTGATAACAGGAAAGGCTCCTGAGTTAGATAGTATGGGCAGACCCAAGACCTTTTACGGACAGACCATTCATGACCGATGCTACAGGAGACCCTTCTACAACGCAGGCAGATTTGCCAACTCTCTTGATGATGAGGGAGCTAAAAAGGGTTACTGCCTTTACAAGCTTGGATGCAAAGGTCCTATTACCAGAAATGCCTGTGCCACCATTAGATGGAACGGTGGACTCAGCTTTCCTATACAGTCTGGACATCCCTGTTTTGGCTGTTCAGAGCCAGACTTCTGGGACAGGGGAATGTTATACACACCTCTTTCGGTGGTGAGCGGACGCTTTGGAATTAGGGAAGCTCTTGTGGGTGTTGCAGTGGGAACCGCGGTCGGCGTGGGCGTAGCTTACATGAATAAGAAGTCAAGAGGAGGGAAGTGATATGAGCGATGTTGCCTTTTATGATTTTGTGAGAGGTCCTTTTTTGAAGTTTGCTCTCTTTGTATTCTTTGTAGGTATAGCTTATAGATTTTTCAGAGTTATTTTTCTCGGAATGCCTCCAGATTACGCAAAGCCCAAGGGAAGCCCACCCTTTATGGCTCTCAAGAAGATAATCATAAAGCCCACCATGGGTTGGACCTTTAATGAGATATTCTCAAGGAGAGCCATAAACTTTATAGGTGGCTTTCTCTTTCATCTTGGTTTTCTTGGTCTTACCTTTTTTGTTCCAGCCCATGCCCTCCTTTGGAAGGAAATAACGGGCATACCCTTTCCAACACTTCCAAACATAGTCTCCGATGTTCTAGCCTATGCTGCCTTGGGCTCTCTCATTGCTCTAACAATTCATAGGGCTCTTAACCCTGTCTTAAAGTTGTTGACAGGCAAAGATGAATATTTTGCCAACCTTCTTATAGCCTTGATAATTTTCACAGGGCTTCTTGCAACACGCTGGGCAGGTGGTGGCAGTTATATATGGTTAGTCTCTCTTCATCTGTTCCTCGCTAACCTTCTTATCATATACATACCCTTTAGCAGGCTTTCTCACTTTGTATACTACTTTCTCTCAGTTGGTTTTATGGGATGGAACGCAGGCAAAAGGGGTGTTTCCTTTTAAAGGAGGTGTGCTATGGCTGTGGTTTTTTCAAAGGAAAGAGTTGGTCATGAGGAGGTGGAAAAGTTTTACCAGTTTTGTAAAAATAGCATAAACACAGAGGTGGCTTCTTATTTAGAAGCTTGTGTGCGTTGTGGCATATGCGCGGAGGCTTGTCTATTCTATATGGGTGAGAACGTCTCAGGAAGGATAGACCCAACCCTAACACCCGCCTACAAAGCAGACCTTTTAAGAGAGATATACAAGGAAAACTATACACTCCTTGGCAGATTAAAAAAGCTCTTTGGCTTTGGCTTAAAGATAGAACCAGAAGATCTAAAGGAACAGGTGAGGCTTGCCTTTTATACCTGCACCAACTGTGACCGATGCACCAAAGCCTGTCCTATGGGTATAGACACGCCAAAGCTCGTAAGCATAGTAAGGGGAGCTCTAACCTACGCAGGGCTAACACCCAAAGACCTTGCGGACGCAACCAACATGTCTGTTGAAAAGGGTAGCCCCTTAGGCGTAGATACTCAGACCTTCCTGCAGAGGATAGAGTTTATATCAGAAGAGTATGAGGTGGAAATCCCTGTGGATAAAAAGCCCTCTGAATATCTTTACATTCTATCATCCATAGAGCTTATGAAATTCCCAGCTTCTGTTGCATCCGCAGCAAAGGTTTTAAATAGGGCAGAGGTTAACTGGACTGTATCTAGCTTAGCCCACGAAGCTACAAACTTTGGGGTGTTTGCCCAGAGCAAGGAAGTAACTAAGGAGATGCTCAGAAGGATTGTTGAAGGAGCAAGGGAGCTCGGTATCAGATACATAATAGCACCAGAATGTGGCCATGCCTATCAATCCGTGAGGTTTATAGCTCCGAATGTATTTCCGGAGGAGTGGACCTTTGAGGTGCTGAATATAGTGGAATTCATAGATAAAATGATAAAGGAAGGAAAGCTCAAGATAAACAAGAAGGTTCTAAAGGAAAGGGCAACATTGCATGATTCCTGTCAAATAGGCAGGAGGGGAGGAGTGCTCAGAGAGCCGAGGAGAATCATGAATATGGTGTCTGAGGACTTCAGAGATTCTGTGCTCATACCGGAGCATAACATATGCTGTGGTGGGGGTGGAGGGGTTCTTGTTATAGGTGATGCGGACTACTACAGACAAAAGGCCTTCATATCAAAGATGACACTATTTGACAAGGCAAAGGCAAAAACTGTGGTTTGCTATTGTGCAAACTGTATGCTTGCACTTACAAAGAGTAGTCAGGAGCTAAAGAGAGACTACCGTTTTGTAAGCATAGTGGAGCTTGTGGCTGAAGCCACAGGGGAGGAATAAAAATGAAAAGACTTGTAGTGGACCCAATAACTCGTATAGAAGGACACCTAAGGATTGAAGCGGAACTTGAGGGTAGCACCATAAAATCCGCTTACTCTTCTGGCACTATGGTAAGAGGCATAGAGATTATACTCAAGGGGAGGGACCCAAGAGAGGCTTGGGCTTTTGCTCAGAGGATATGTGGTGTCTGCACCACAGTGCACGCCTTTGCCTCCATAAGGGCGGTGGAGGACGCTCTAAAGATAAATGTTCCAAAGAACGCCTCACTTATAAGAAAACTCATGATAGGAACTCTCTTTGTCCATGACCATGTGGTACACTTTTATCACCTACATGCCCTCGATTGGGTAAATCCAGTGCTTGCTCTTAGAGCAGACCCTATAAAAACCTCCGAGCTAGCCAGAAGCATATCCAACCATGAAAGGTCATCACCCTCTTACTTCAGAGAAGTTCAAGAAAAGCTAAAAGCACAGGTAGAGAGAGGACAGCTGGGTATATTCAACAAAGGATACTGGGACCATCCAGAATATAGGCTTCCACCAGAGGCAAACCTTATGGCTGTTGCCCACTATATAGATGCCCTCAACTGGCAGACATAGGTGGTGCAGGTTCACACAATATTTGGTGGGAAGAACCCCCATCCAAACTTTGCAGTGGGAGGCATGCCTTCGCCCATTGACCTTGATAGTGATACCGCAATAAACATGGAAAAGCTTGGAAGGGTCAAAACACTGATAGACCAGATGGTGGACTTTGTGGATAAGGTTTATCTTCCAGACCTGACTGCCATAGCCGGTTTTTACAGAGATTGGTTTGAAAAAGGAGAAGGCATTGGTAACTTTTTGGTGCTTGGAGAACCAGAGGGTGACTCTCACAGAGAAGGTAAATTTTTCATTCCACCCACCTTTATAAGAAACAGAAAACTGGAATCCTATGAAGATGTGGACTACTCAAAGGTGGAGGAGTATATTACCCATAGCTGGTATAGTTATTCTAAGGGGGATCAGATTGGGCTTCACCCTTTTGATGGTGAGACGGTGCTTAATTACACAGGTCCAGAGCCTCCTTATGAATTCCTCGATGTGGAGGGTAAATATAGCTGGCTTAAGGCTCCAAGGTATGATGGTTTGCCTGCGGAGGTGGGTCCTCTTGCCAGAATTTTATCTCTCTACGCAAGGGATATGCTTGGTGTAAAGGAATTGGTAGATTCTTATCTCTCAAAACTTGGACTTAACCACTCAGCCCTCTTTTCAACTATGGGCAGGACACTTGCCAGAGGCATAGAAACCCATATATACGCACACGCTATGAAAAGATGGTATGATGAGTTAATAGAAAACATAAAGTCTGGAGACACAAAAACCTTCAACTCGGATAAATGGGATCCATCCACATGGGAAAAAGATACAAAGGGTTTGGGACTTATGGAAGCACCAAGGGGCTCCCTCTCTCACTGGGTTCATATAAGAGATGGCAAAATAGAAAACTATCAGGCTGTGGTGCCTACCACGTGGAATGGCTCGCCAAGGGATGCAAAGGGTCAACCCTCTCCCTACGAGGTGTCCCTCGTGGGACACTCCCTTGCAGACCCTAAAGAACCTCTTGAGATTTTAAGAACCATACACTCCTTTGACCCTTGCCTTGCCTGTGCGGTGCATCTATATAAGGAGGAAGAAGAGCTGATTTCTATAAAGGTATTGTAGAAAAGCCAACGTTGTTGCATACTTTTATAAATATGGGCTTGAAGGAAAGTCTGGTTAATGTATCACCCTTTGTGTATATGCTTCCGAAGGGCACGATACAGGGTCAAAAAGTTCCAGTTTATTTTTATCTTAGCGAGAAGCTCTTTGAACTCTTAGAGGAGGATGCTATAAGGCAGGCAGGCCACGCCGCAACCTTACCAGGGGTGGAAAAGGCTATATATGTGATGCCAGACGTGCATGTAGGCTACGGATTCCCTGTGGGTGGCGTAATGGCAACAGACATAGAAGAAGGCATAATAAGCCCAGGGTCCATAGGATACGACATAAACTGTGGAGTAAGACTTATAGCCACAGATCTCACTGCGGATATGGTCCAGCCTGTAAGAAAAGAGCTCATGCAGGAGATACTCAAAAATGTTCCTGCAGGTGTAGGCTCAACAGGAAAGCTTAAACTTTCAAAGGCTGAACTTTCTGAGGTTGCGATAAAGGGTGCTCGCTGGGCTATAGAGAGAGGCTTTGGTTTTGAGGAGGACCTGCAGCATATAGAGAGCAACGGCGCACTTCCTAATGCTGACCCATCAAAGGTTTCAGACTTGGCTTTTAAAAGAGGAGCAGAAGAACTTGGGACTGTGGGTTCTGGAAATCACTTTGTGGAAGTGCAGTATGTGGATGAGATATATGACGAAGAGGTGGCACAGAGGCTGGGGCTAAGCCTTGGACAGGTTACCATAATGGTGCATTCAGGCTCAAGAGGTTTTGGACATCAGGTGTGCGTAGACTACCTAAAAGTTGCAAGGGAAGCCCTCAAGAAATACAAAATAGATATACCAGACATGCAACTTGCCTGCATGCTTTTTCCCTCTCCAGAAGGTCAGGACTACTTTAAAGCTATGAACTCTGCGGCAAACTATGCCTTTGCCAACAGACAGATACTGGGATATCTGACCGCGGACACGGTTCGCAGGTTTTTTGGACTTTCATGGGAAGAGCTTGGCTACAGGCTTATTTATGACCTTGCCCATAACATAGGTAAGGTTGAAGAGCACAAGGTGGATGGCAAGAGGAAAAAGCTACTCGTTCATCGCAAAGGTGCCACAAGGGCTTTTCCACCCTACAATTCAGACATCCCTCCCGACTATAGAGATATAGGTCAACCTGTGCTTCTTCCTGGAGATGTGGGAAGGTATTCCTTCCTGCTTGTGGGTCAAGAGAGTAGTATGAATATGAGCTTTGGAAGTGCTTGCCATGGAGCTGGGAGGCTTATGTCAAGGACAAAGGCAAAAGAGTTTGTAAGGAAAGAGGGGCTTGAAAAGGTACTTAGCGGTCTCGTGGTGGTGGCAAGGGGCAAGGGAACCGTTGCGGAAGAAATTCCACAGGCTTACAAGGATATCTCAGAAGTTGCCTATGTGGTTCATTCCCTAAGTATAGCCAAATTGGTAGCAAGGTTTAAACCATTAGGCACTTTGAAAGGTTAAGTGTTATAATAAGTAATTCTGGAGGAACTTATGGGTGAGTTTGAGAAATTGCTTGAAGAAAGTCTTGAGATGAAGGAAATAAAAAGAGGGGAGGTGATAAAGGGAAGGGTGGTAAAGGTAGATGAAAGGAATCTCTATGTGGATATAGGTTACAAGGTAGAGGGTATAATACCTAAGGAAGAGCTACCAGATACAAAGGTGGGTGATGAAATAAAGGCTGTGGTCGTTAGGTTTACCAAGAATGGCTCCCCTCTCTTGTCTTACAAGAAATATCTTGAAAACAAGCTAACGGGCTTTTTGAAAGCCTGCTATGAAAAGGGCAAATTCATAACAGGGACGGTGGTAGAAAAAAGAGACGATGGCTATATAGTAGATGTGAGCGGTTTAAAGGTTTTCCTTCCTGCTAAGGAAGCTCTTAGAAACCTCAGAGAAGGCAAAAAAATAGTGGCAAAGATAATAGAACTCAAAAAAGAAGAGGATGGTCTTAAGGTAACTCTCTCCCAAAGGGATTATATAAAGGCTCAAGAAGAAAAGAAGAAGACAAGACTTCTTTCTAAGATAAAAGTGGGAGATGTGGTAGAGGGCAGGGTGATAAAGATAGACCCAGATAAGGGTATAACCTTGCTGGTGGGTAGTGTCCTAAGGGCCTTCTTGCCTCTTGAGGAGCTTAGCTGGGGTAGGGACAGAAACCCATACAATTACGCAGAGATAGACGAAAGACTAAGGGTAAAGGTCAAGAGAATACCCAAGGATGGGCAGTTCATATTTGTGAGCTTAAAGGAAACAAAGGAAAACCCATGGCGTAAGGCGGAGCAAAGCATACAAAAGGGTCAAGTGTTAAACGGAAGGGTGGTAGAGATAAGGGAAAATGGTCTTATCCTTGAGGTTATGGAGGGTGTAGAGGGCTTTGTGCCAAAGGAAGAGATATCTTACGATGGAACTACACCCAAGAAGGCCGATAGAGTGTCCGCTCAAGTGCTTGACTTTGACCCCAAAAGGCATAAGTTGGTTCTCAGCATAAAGAAAACCCTTCCAAAACCGTGGGAAGAGTTTCTAAAGGAACATCCAGCTGGTAGTAGAGTTGTGGGAACTGTGGAAAGGATAGAGGGGGCAAAGGCTATAGTCAGTCTCGAAAAGGGCGTGCAGGGTATTATCCATAGGGCTGATCTTGCTTGGGTAAAACCCGGAAGGATAGAGGAAGTGCTGCAGGCAGGTCAATCTCTTGAGTTTGCGGTGCTTGGGCTTGATGGAAGGTTCGTAAAGCTCGGTCTTAAACAACTTACAGAAAACCCTTGGGAGACAGTTCTTAAAAATTACAAAGTGGGAGATAGGGTAAAGCTAAAAGTAAGGAGTATGCACCCCTTTGGTGCCTTTCTGCAATTTCCAGAGGGTATAGAGGGTCTTTTACCCATATCGGAGATACCAAAGGGTGTGAAACTTCAGGAAGGTCAAGAGGTGGAAGCAAAAATAATAGAGCTTTCTCAAGACAAGATAACCTTTAGCATGAAGGAGAAAGAAGAGGAGAAGAAGGAAGATATAATAACCACCTCAGACAAGGGCTTTACACTGGGTGACATACTCAAGAAAAAGATGAAAATATGAAAAAGAAAACCCTCGTTGAGAGGCTACACGAAGAGTATTCTCATGTTTACTCAAAGAAAAGGGTCTATAAGATGATAAACTTTCTGTTAGATAGGATGAGGGAAGGTGTAGCCTCTGAGGACGGTCTAAAGATTTCAGGCTTTGGCAGTTTTAAAAGAAAGGGTAAGCGAGTTCTTTTTAGACCAAGCAAAAAGCTCATAAGCAGGTTGAAATTAGAAGCTAAAAGGCTTAAAATGTAAACTCTACGGGGTGTGGCGCAGGCGGAAGCGCGCTGGCATGGGGGGCCAGAGGTCACGGGTTCAAGTCCCGTCACCCCGATTTTAAAAGAGGAGGTTGGGACATGGTCGTAGTTGTAGAAGCTGTAGAAAAGGACATGGAGTCTCTTGTCTTGAGGGTTTTCCTCAAGTCTATTGATGTGTTGGGTGGTCTTTCAAAGCTGGCGGAATACAAAACCCTCACATGGCTTCCCTCTCTTGCCAGAGCGGTTTATTGTGTGGTGCTTAGGGAAGAGTATTTCAAAACGGACAGAGAAATAGCGGAGAAGGTGGGTCTTACCGTCCAAACAGTAAGAAACATCTTAAGGGCTGAGCCTTCTACCGCTCTTGAAAAGCTCAAAAGAATAGAGGAGTTTCTTGAAGAAGAGAAGAAGGAACTAAAAGTGCATACCGCTGGTGGCATTGCCAAACTTGCCTACAAACTGGTGAAAGAAGGACATGAAGAGCCTCAGGTATTCCTCCAATACTGTGAGAGGGTGGCTTACGCCCTTGACATCCCATGGGCTTATATGGTGCTCAAAAGGCTCAAGGGGACAGACTTTCCTATCCAGTCCGCAGAGGCTATATCCGACAGGCTTGAGGGTGTTTACATAAAGGGTAGAACCGCAAAGGAAGTCCTTAAGGAGTTGGAATATCCCATAAAGAACCCAGCGGAGCTTCTCCATAGGATAAAGGAAAACCTCAAGATGCACGGGTTGGAGTAAGCTATTCTCTTAGTATCCTCTTTTCGTATATGAGTGCGAGGGTAAACAGTGTGGTAAATATTATAGGTCCAAGGAATATGCCTACAAAGCCGAAGGTTAGCAAACCACCTACTATGGAAAAGAATAGCACTATGTAGGGCATATTTACACCCATTTTCATTATGAGGGGTCTTACAAAGTTGTCTATGGTGGATATAACGAACATGCCATAAAGGAACATAAAGGCACCTGCGTATACGCCTTTCACTGCAAATGTGTATAGTGCCACTGGAAACCATACAAAGCCTGCACCAAAGGGTGGCACAAAGGAGCTTATAAAGGTTGCTATAGCAAGAAGGATTGCGTAGTCTAAGCCTGCCAGCTTGTATCCTATAAAACCTACGGTGCTCTGGGCTATGCCTACACCAATGGACCCATAAACGGTGGCAAGGACTGTTTTGTATACGGTGATGGAAACCTGCTCTATGTCCTCTCTATGCATGGGAAGAAAACGTTCCACGAACTTGACAAACTTTGGACCATCTCTAAGTATAAAAAAAAGCGTAAGCAAGAAGACAAAAGTTTTGAAGGCAAAGCTCCCTACCGCAGGGACTATGGAAGCTAAGATGTTTAGCCCTCTTTGAAGAAGGTCTCTAAGACCACTTATAAGAATGTTTCTAAACTCCTCAGACTCCACATACGCAAGAAAGCTACTTATTTCTTGGTCTGTAAGAATTTTTTTAAAAAGGGGATGATCAAGCACAGCCCTTATTAAATCTACATAAGAACTGTTTTGGGTAAAACCTACTGCAAAATGTAGTAGCTCTATGGACTGTCTTATGGCTAAGGTAAGCACCAAGCTAAAGGGAACTACCACCAGCAGGAACACCAAAAGGGTCAACAAGAGAGCGGATATGGTGTTTCCTATTCTCTTTGAGAGTTTCATATGCAGGGGGTAGAGGACAAGGGAAAAGATTATAGCCCATAGGATGGGTTTTAAAAAGGGTAGAAGCATGGTGAAGGCAAAGAAAGCAAAAAAGACCGTCAGAGCAAGAAGAAAATAGAGAAAGACCTTTTCCCTCACAGGGATAAATTATAAAGTATGGAAAACTGTCCAAAGTGCGGTGCTTTGCTTGAGGTTATAGAATGCTGTGGTGGTGGGATATTTAGGTGTGAAAGCTGTGGAGAGTATTACTTTTATGGAGAGCTCATAGAGTCTCAAGGGGGTTTTGAGGAGGTCTCCTCAGAAGCTCAAGAGCGGTCTCCTTTGGAGGAAAGCCCTCCACCACGACCTTGTAGACCGCAGTGCTTATAGGTGCGTATAGCCCTCTTTCTGTGGAAATCTTGTAAACCGCTTTGACAGTGTGTATGCCCTCCACTGTTTGGTTTAGTCTTTGGAGAGCCTCTTGCACAGAAAGACCTTGTCCCAAAAGGTAGCCAAGGGTTCTGTTTCTTGACTGTGGAGAGCTGGCGGTCAAAAAGAGGTCTCCCATGCCAGAAAGACCATAGAAGGTCTCTTTTTTTGCACCAAGGGAGACACCAAGCCTTACCATCTCCGCAAGTCCACGGGTCATAAGAGAAGCCCTTGCGTTTTCTCCAAGCCCAAGTCCATCAGATATGCCACAGGCTATGGCTATTACATTTTTGAGAGCACCACCCAACTCAACACCTATGAGGTCTGTGGAGAGGTAAACCCTAAAGTTTTCAGAGCTTATCCATTTTCTTACTTTCTCCATCTCCTCAAGGTCATTCCCTGCAAGCACCAAGGCAGTGGGCAAGCCCTTGGAAACCTCGCTGGCAAAGGAAGGACCAGAAAGACAAAAAACCTTTACAGAAGGCTCTATTTCAAGCAGGATTTGAGAAACCCTTTTTTCAGTCCCTACCTCAAGTCCTTTGGAGGCGGAGATTATCCTCTTGTCACTTAGGGCTTTCTTGCCTAAGACCTCTCTTATAGCTTGGACAGGTAAAGCTACTATTATGTAGTCCGAAAAGTCAATGGCTTTGTCAAGGTCTTGTGTGGCGTCCACGCCTCTTAGCTTGACCCCTTCCATGTGGGGATGCTTTCCCTCTTTTATGAGCCTAACTGTTTCCTCTTTTCTTTCAAAGACTAAAACCCTGTGTCCTAAATTTCCTAAATGTAAAGCAAGGGCAGTGCCCCAACGGCCTCCACCAAGGACAGAGAAGTTCATGTGTTATACTATATCAGAATATGCTTGAGGAAAAACTTGAAAACAGCCTTTACTGGGGTGTGTCTCTGGTTCTTAACTTGATAATCTTTACCCTCCTCTCTTTGTATCTTTCTGTCAGAATTGAAGTCAAAAACCCCACAAAGCCTATGGAGGTTTACCTTCAGGAAATGCCAGAAATTAAAGAAGTAAAACTCGCCTCTGGTAAAGGCACTCCCAATCTAAGACAGCAAACAGGTGA
This sequence comes from Hydrogenobacter sp. T-2, assembly GCF_033971325.1. Taxonomy (NCBI): domain Bacteria; kingdom Pseudomonadati; phylum Aquificota; class Aquificia; order Aquificales; family Aquificaceae; genus Pampinifervens; species Pampinifervens diazotrophicum. Next base: position 886,076 of record NZ_CP117180.1, on the reverse strand, counting down.
GGGCATTGTAAGGAAGGATAGGCATTTTGTTAGCTCAAGCCCTATGGAAGTCTCAAGAAACACAGGAGACATACAAGTTCCCGTAGGCAGACCAAAGGAAGAACCCTCCCTGCTCCAGGAAATTGAGCAGAGGGTGCGAGGAAGGGAGAGGGAAATAGAGAAAGAAGGTGTAAGAAGTACGGACATTGGGAATATAACTGCAGTTGTCTCGCCTGGAGGTATTGGTCTATCGGGTGGTGGAAGAGCAACCGTATACACTCCACCCTTTCCAAAGATAAGCTCTGATGAGCCACTTAGCCCCTTGAGGGTGAGGATATGGATAGACCCATCAGGTGTGGTTTCAAGGGTTCAGATAATTCAAAAAAGTGGCTCTCCACAGGTAGACCAGAAGATGGTGGAGTTTGTTCGTGGCATAAGGTTTGAAGCCATAAGGGAAAACGTAGTCCAGACTGGTGTAATAACCTTTAGGTTTAAGGGAGGTTAAAAATGAGTATAGGAAAACAGGTAAGGTTAGAAAGGCTTATTAACAGGGATACGGGCAAGACCATAATAGTGCCTATGGACCATGGGGTGAGCTCTGGTCCTATAGAAGGCATTGAGGACATAAGGAAAGCGGTAGAGGATGTGGCAGAAGGTGGTGCCAACGCAGTGGTGCTACACAAGGGTATGGTGAGGGCAGGGCACAGGGGCAGGGGCAGAGATATAGGGCTTATAGTCCACCTTTCCGCCTCTACTGACTGGGCACCTACCAAAAATGACAAGGTGCTGGTATGCACGGTAGAGGAGGCTATAAAGCTGGGTGCGGATGGTGTATCTATCCATGTAAATGTGGGTGCGGATATGGAAAGGGAGATGCTAAGGGACTTTGGCTATGTTTCTAAGGTTTGCGAGGAGTGGGGTATGCCTCTGCTTGCCATGGTCTACGGAAGGGGCAAAGATATGAACCAGTATGACCCGAAGGTGGTAGCTCACTGTGCCAGATTGGGTGCAGAGCTTGGTGCGGACATAGTTAAAGTTCCCTATACAGGAGACTCAGAGAGTTTTTCAAAAGCGGTTGAAGGCTCTCCTATACCGGTGGTTATAGCGGGCGGTCCTAAGATGAAAACAGAAAGGGAAGTGCTTGAGATGGTATATGGAGCTATAAGGGCTGGTGCGAAGGGTCTTTCTATAGGTCGCAATGTCTTTCAGGCAAAAAACAGGGTCGCCATGGTAAGAGCCTTGAGCCTTATAGTGCATGAAGGCAAAAGCGTGGAAGAAGCTATAAAAATCTTAGAGTGAGGAGGCATGGTATGGGTCTTCTTGAAGGCAGAAAAGCCCTTATAACGGGTATAGCCAACGAGCGTAGCATAGCCTACGGTATAGCAAAAGCCTTTTACAGAGAGGGAGCGGAGCTTTGTTTTACTTACGCCAACGAAAAGCTCAAAAAGAGGGTGGAAGAGATTGCCAAAGAGTTTGGCTCTGAGCTTGTGTTTGAGTGCGATGTTTCAAAGGACGAACACATTACCGCCTTGAAGGATTGGCTCTCTAAGGTTTGGGGAAGCTTAGATATCGTAGTTCACTCTATAGCCTACGCTCCAAAGGAAGAGTTCAAAGGCGGTGTTATAGACACCTCAAGGGAAGGATTTAAGACCGCAATGGACATATCTGTCTACTCTCTTATAGCCATCACCAGAGAGCTACTGCCTCTAATGGAGGGTAGACAAGGCTCAATAATAACCCTTTCTTACTACGGTGCGGAGAAGGTGGTTCCACACTACAATGTGATGGGTATTGCTAAGTCCGCCCTTGAGAGCACGGTGCGATACCTTGCCTATGATATTGCCAAGCACGGACACAGAATAAACGTCATATCCGCAGGACCCATAAAGACCCTTGCCGCATACAGCATAACGGGCTTTCACCTTCTTATGGAACACACTATAAAGGTAAACCCCTTTGGAAAAGCTATAACCATAGAGGATGTGGGAGATACAGCGGTGTTTCTCTGCAGTGATTGGGCAAGGGCTATAACCGGTGAGGTTATCCACGTGGACAACGGCTACCATATAATGGGTGTCTTTGGAAGGGAAGAGGAGATAAAGAAGGAGGTCTTTGGAGAATAAAAGGAATGAAACACTACGAGCTTTATGGTCTAAAGGAAGAGGAATACGAAAGAATAGTCCAAAGGCTCGGACGTGAGCCAAATGAGGTGGAGCTTGGCATACTTGGAGCTTTGTGGTCTGAACATTGCTCTTATAAGTCCTCAAGGGTGCACCTTAGAAAATTTCCCACCAGTGCAAACTGGGTAATCCAGGGACCCGGTGAAAATGCAGGAGTGGTGGAGCTTGACAGCAAGGTCTGGCTCGCCTTTAAGGTAGAAAGCCACAACCATCCCTCTTACATAGAACCCTTTCACGGTGCAGCAACGGGTGTGGGAGGAATAATAAGGGATGTGCTATCTATGGGTGCAAGACCCATAGCCCTTGTGGATTCTTTGAGGTTTGGACTACCTATAGACAAAAGGATAGTAAAGGGAGTGGTAAGTGGTATATCTCATTATGGCAACTGCATAGGCATTCCCACCGTGGCAGGAGAGACCTACTTTGAGGAGTGCTACAGGACAAACCCTCTGGTAAACGCCTTTTGTCTTGGTATTCTACCTGCGGGTAGGATGCTTAGAGCGAGGGGCAAACCCGGAGACCTTCTTTTTCTTCTTGGTTCTGCCACTGGAAGGGATGGTATACACGGTGCGGTTATGGCTTCTGCGGAGTTCGGAGAAGGTGCGGAGGAGAAGCTACCAAACGTCCAGATAGGAGACCCATACTTTGGCAAAAAGCTCATAGAGGCGGTTCTGCAGGTTATAGAGGAGGGTCTTATAACGGGTCTTCAGGACCTTGGTGCGGCGGGGCTATCTGGTGCTTCTTCGGAGCTTGCCAGCAAGTCCAAGTGTGGCGTGGAGCTATGGCTTGAAAAAGTCCCTCTAAGAGAAGAGGGCATGAAACCCTTTGAAATACTCCTCTCAGAAAGCCAAGAGAGGATGCTACTTATAACACAAGAGGACAAACTGCAAAGGCTCTTAGAGCTCGCCAATTATTACCATCTTGAGGGTGCGGTGGTAGGCAGGCTTACAGAAGATGGAATGTTTAGAGCTTACTATGAAGGTAAGACAGTGGCGGAGCTTCCAGCAAGCCTTATAGTGGAAGAAGCACCCGTATACGAAAAGCCCTACTCAGAGCCAGCCTACTTAAAGACCCTTTGGTCCTTTAACCAAGAGGAGCTACCTCAGATAGACCTAAGGGAAGCACTCCTTAAACTCCTTAGCTCACCCAATATAGCCTCAAAGGAGTGGATATACACCCAGTATGACCACCAAGTGGGGACAAACACCGTCCTAAAGCCTGGGGGAGATTCCGCCATCCTCAGGGTCAAATGGGTTCAAAAGCCAGAGTTAAGGAGTGAAAAACTCATAGCCATTACATCGGAAGGCAACGGTAGGATGTTTTTCCTTGACCCCTATGAGGGTGGAAAATATGCGGTGGCGGAAGCCCTCAGAAATCTTGCCTGCGTGGGTGCAAAGCCTCTGGGAATAACAGACTGCCTTAACTTTGGAAACCCAGACAGACCAGAGGTCATGTGGCAACTTGTGAAGGCTATAGAAGGCATATCCGATGCCTGCAGGTTCTTTGAAGTTCCCGTGATTAGCGGTAATGTGTCCTTGTATAACGAAACGGTGGAAAGGGAGGAGATAAGAAACATATACCCCACACCCATACTGGTTGCGGTAGGCTACATAGATTCTGGAAGGTGGGTAGACCATCGCTTTAAGGAGGAGGGAGACCTTATCTTTTTGGTGGGAGACCTCAAGAGGGAGTTTTCCCTTGCAGGCAGTGAATACCTAAAGGTGGTGCACGGAAAAGTAGCAGGTAGGACTCCTCAGGTAAACCTTGAGAAGGAGAAAAAACTTCATGCCTTACTTATAAGGCTCATAGAAAAGGGTTTGCTCAGATCCGCTCACGATGTATCTGTAGGTGGGCTTGCCATAGCACTCCTTGAAAGCACCTTTGAAACAGGTCTGGGAATAGACATAAACCTATACGTGGAGGATAGGCTTGACTTCTTTCTCTTTTCTGAAAACCCTACCCTTGTGGTTGTGAGTTTGAAAAAGGAGGATGCGGAAGCCTTTAAAGACCTCGTGGAAGAGTATGGGCTTGATTGGATGTTTTTGGGAAAGGTGAAGGAGGGTAGGTCTTTTACCTTAACAAATAACGACGAAAGCCTTTTAGAACTACCTTTGGAAGAGCTTGAAGAGTTATGGAAAAGGGCTTTAGAAAGATTGCTCTAATATATGTGCTAAGTGTCCTCACGGTGCTAAGCCTTGACCTCATTACCAAGAGTCTTGCAGAATCCTCTCTCAAAGAAAGGGACATAAGCCTTTTGCCCTTTCTTCATCTTGTGCTTGTCTACAATAGGGGCATAGCCTTCGGACTTCTTGCGGACGCACCAGACCTTATAAGAATTCCCGTCCTTTTTATAACTCCTCTGATTGCTCTTGTTATAACCTTTTTGTATGCGGTAAGGGTCAGGGGCATACTTGTTCCAGTTCTTATGGGTATGGTTGGTGGGGGTGCTCTTGGGAATTTCTACGATAGGGTTTTTCTGGGTCATGTAAGAGACTTTATATATCTTTCCTATGGAGGTCTTTCTTGGCCCGCCTTTAACTTGGCAGATGCCAGCATAAGCACCGCCATATTTCTTCTCCTCATTAGGGAACTCTTACCAAAGGGTGGAAAAAATTAAGAGGCTCTGCTATATTCTATCCTTATGGTGGAGAAGATAGCTCATCTTGCAAGGCTAAGGCTAACGGAGGAAGAGAAGGAATACTTTGAGAGACAGCTTACAAGCATCCTGCACTTTGTGGAACAACTCCAGGAGGTTGACACCTCAGAGGTAGAACCCTTTACTCTGCCTTTTGAGGAGACACCTATGAGAGAGGATGAGCCTTTAAAAGACTTTGACCCTCAACTGGTTTTGGAGCAGGCACCAGAGGCGGAAGGGAGTTTCTTTGTAGTGCCAAGAGTGGTAGAATATTAAGAGGAGACACATATGATAGAAGAAGTCCAAAAGGAAACCCTTGAGAAAAAGAAGGCTTTAGAAAATGCTCTTACAAGCATAGAGAGGCGGTTTGGCAAAGGCTCTATAATGCCTCTCAAAAATGCGGAAAAGGTAAAGGTGGATGTTATACCTACAGGCTCTCTTGCCCTTGATATAGCCACAGGTATAGGCGGTATACCAAAGGGAAGGGTTATTGAGATATTCGGTCCAGAGTCCTCTGGAAAAACCACCCTCGCCCTTCATATAATAGCGGAAGCACAAAAGAGAGGAGGCATAGCGGTCTTTATAGACGCGGAGCATGCCCTTGACCCCAAGTATGCGGAAAAGATAGGAGTGGACACGGAAAACCTCTACATATCCCAGCCAGACTACGGAGAGCAAGCTCTTGAGATAGCGGAGAGCCTCATAGCAAGCAATGCGGTAGACGTCATAGTTGTAGACTCTGTCGCTGCCCTTGTGCCAAAGGATGAGCTTGAGGGTGAAATAGGTGAAGCTCATGTGGGTAAACAGGCAAGGCTCATGTCTCAGGCACTCAGGAAGCTAAAGGGTATGGCTCACAAGGCAAACACAGCTATTGTTTTCATAAACCAGCTCAGAGAGAAAATAGGTGTAATGTTTGGAAACCCAGAGACCACACCTGGTGGAAGAGCCCTCAAGTTCTTTGCGGACATGAGGCTTGATGTGAGAAGGATAGGAGACGTAAAAGATAGCGGAGAGAAAACGGGTAGCAGGGTAAGGGTAAAGGTGGTAAAAAACAAGCTTGCACCACCTTTTCAAGAAGCGGAGTTTGACGTGCTTTATGGAGAGGGTATATGTAAGCTCTGCGACCTTATAGATGTTGCAAGCGAGCTAAAAGTTATAAACAAAAGCGGTGCGTGGTATAGCTACGGTGATATAAGACTGGGGCAGGGTAAAGAGCAGGCAAAGAAGTTTCTTATGGAAAACCCCGAGATTGCCAATGAGATAGAAAAAAAAGTAAGGGAGGTAGCTGGTCTTGCTCCAGTTGATACTTAAGAGAGCGGTAGAGCTTGGTGCATCGGATATACACCTAAAGACAGCATCTCCACCTGTAATAAGACTGAAAAAGAAACTCCAGAGGCTGGAGGATTTTCCTGTTATAGATGAAAGGGTCATGGAAATGTTCCTCAATGAGGTTCTTGGTAAAAATCGCAGGAAGCTTGCAGAGTTTGAAGAGCTTGGAGAGGCGGACACCTCCTACTCACTGCCTGGTGTTGCTCGCTTTCGTGTAAACGTATACAGACAAAGGACAAGTGTGGGTATGGCTTTCAGAACCATACCTTACAGCATACCCTCCTTTGAGAGCCTCAACCTCCCTGCGGTGATGAAAAAGGTCGTTCTTGAAAATACCAAAGGTCTTATACTTGTCACAGGACCCACAGGCTCGGGCAAATCCACCACCCTTGCCTCGCTTATAAACATCATAAACAGCACGAGAAGTGATGTGATAGTTACCATAGAAGACCCAATAGAATACCTCTTTAGGGATGAAAAGTCTTATATAGTTCAGCGTGAGGTGGGTATAGATACTTCTTCTTTCGCAAGAGGACTTCGTGCAGCACTTAGAGAAGACCCAGATGTTATTATGGTAGGTGAGATAAGAGACCCAGAAACCGCACAGATAGCACTGCAGGCAGCGGAAACAGGACATTTAGTTATGTCTACCTTGCACACTCTGGATGCCAAAGAGACCATAAACAGGCTTATAGGTATGTTTAACCTTGAGGTAAGGGAGCAGATAAGGATACAACTTGCGGAAACCCTAATAGCCATATTTTCCCAAAGACTTCTCCCAAAGGCAGACGAAACAGGAGTTGTTCCTGCGGTGGAAGTCCTAATAAACACAGCTTCTATAAAGGAAGCCATCATAGACCCCTCAAGGCTGGACGAGATTTCCCTTCTTCTTGAAAAGGGTAAGCCTGCCTATGGCACTCAAACCTTTGACCAACACTTAGAAGAGCTGTATAGAAATGGTCTAATAGACTACAATACCGCCATAAGGTATGCAAGCAGACCTACAGATTTAGAGCTTAGACTAAAGGGTATAGCTTCTGGAGGTAGAGGCTTTATCTGATGAAGATAGCCATAGACGGTCCCGCAGGAAGTGGAAAAAGCACGGTAGCACGCAAGCTCTCTCAAAGGCTCGGCTTGCCCTACCTAAACACAGGGCTCGTATACAGAGCCTTTGCATACATATACAGAGAGGAAGGACTGGAAAACCCCATACTACTTTTTGAAAACCCACCCTTGGTGAAAATCCTGCCTGCGGAGACAAGGGTCTTCTACAAAGGAAAAGACATAAGCCAACTACTTGGCTCTGAAGATGTGGGGAAAACCGCCTCTGAGATAGCCAGCCTGCCAGCCTTTAGAGAGAGGATAAATGAGTTTTTTAGGTCTTTGGTGGGAGAGGGACAGGTGGTAGCAGAAGGCAGGGACGTGGGAACGCATATATTTCCAGATGCACCTGTAAAGATATTCCTTACCGCATCTGCAGAAGAGAGGGCAAGAAGAAGGTGCGAGCAACTCATGGCTCAAGGCATACCTGCCAACTACCAAGAGGTGCTAAGGGCTATAGTGGAGAGGGACGAAAGGGACAAAAATAGACCCTTGTATCCCTTTAGACCTGCAGAGGATGCAATTGTGATTGATACCACAAGCCTTAGCCCAGAGGAGGTGGTGGAAAAAATACTTAGCCTTGTAAAAGAAAGGGTATAATTATCCTATGAAAGACTTTTGGTTTTGGGCGGAAGAATACGACAAAAAGCTAATAACCACCGCACTTGAATCTGGTGCAAGGGTAATACTTTTGTCTGACCCCTCAAGGTCTTCGGAGGTCAAAGCCCTTGGCAGGGTTCAAGTAGCCTCAAAGGAAGGTGGAGACCTCAAGGAGGGTGAGGATTATGTATATGTTCTCATAAAAGGCAAAGAAGACGAAGAAAGAGCAGGAAGGTTTCCACCTCATATAAAGGTGATAGTGGAGACCACTGACTGGACCATAATACCCCTTGAAAACCTCATAGCACAGAGAGAAGAGCTCTATGCGGTAGTGAAAAACGAAGAGGAGGCAAGACTTGCCATAAGGGTGCTTGAAAAGGGTGTAAAGGGTATTGTCCTCAAAACTAAGGATATAAACACTATAAAGAGGGTGGGAAAGGTGCTTGAAGAGGAGGAAGAAAAACTCCCCCTTGTGGTGGTAAGGATAACGAGGATATTGCCTCTTGGTCTTGGAGATAGGGTCTGTGTGGATACTACTTCTCTGCTAAACAGAGGCGAAGGTATGCTTGTGGGAAACTCTTCGGGTGGTATGTTTTTGGTGCATGCGGAGACAGAAGAAAACCCCTACGTGGCTTCAAGACCCTTTAGGGTAAACGCAGGTGCGGTGCATATGTATATAAGAGTGCCAGAGAACAAGACCAAGTATCTTTGTGAACTTTCTGCGGGAGACCCTGTGATGGTTTATGACTACACGGGTAGAGGAAGGCTCGTCTATGTGGGTAGGGCAAAGGTGGAAAGAAGACCTATGCTTTTGGTGGAAGGCGTTTATGAGAAGAAAAAGCTAAGTGCGGTGCTCCAAAACGCAGAGACCATAAGACTTACAAGACCTGATGGCACTCCCATATCTGTGGCTGAGCTAAAGGAAGGCGATGAAGTGCTCGGATACATAGAAACACCCGGCAGGCACTTTGGCATGAAGGTGGAAGAGACCATAACGGAGAAGTAGACATAAGCCTACACTAAACCTTTACCACTCCGTAGCCTCTACTTTTAAACAGACCTAAAAGCTCTCGGACAGTTCTTCTGTTTAGAGCGTCTGATGTCCAAAAGGAAGGTTGACAAATTATTTTTCATGTGTTAGAATATATATGCAGGGTATTAATGTTATATATTTCGATTTTGATTAATATGGTATAAAGGGTATTTATGCTGGAGGCGGTGATGGGCAGTCTCAAAAAACTCAAAGAATTACTTAGAAAGCTTTTTCAATTTGAAGCATCGGACTTAGATTTTGGAATTTGCCGTATCTTGAATTACGAATTTGTTCCTAAATATAGCTATTCTATAAAAGGACACAAATATGCTATTCCTTACAATTGTGAGAAAGTAAAACTTTACTGGATAAATCAGTATCAATGCTACATAAAAACAGGTTTGCTCTTTAGAGATTATACATAGGTAAGATCTCATGATAACCTTAAGAGAGCTTGAAACGTACTTATTTAAGGCTGCCGATATCCTCAGGGGCAAGATGGACGCCTCTGAATACAAGGAATATATCTTTGGTATGCTATTCCTTAAGCGCGTTTCTGATGTTTTTGAGGTTAAAAGGCAGAAGTTAAAAGAAGAATTTAAATCTCATGGCTTTTCTGAAGAGCAAATTAATGAGCTTTTAGAAGACCCTAATTCTTATGGAGATACCTTTTTTGTTCCAGAGAAAGCAAGATGGGAGAATATACTCAATTTAAAGGAAGATGTTGGTAATAATTTAAACAAAGCTTTGGCAGCATTAGAAGAGGCAAACCCAGAGCTTGAAGGCGTCTTAAAACATATTGATTTTAACGCAGTTAAAGGAAAGACAAAATTAAAAGATCAGCAACTTATTGACCTAATTCATCACTTTAATAAATACAAGCTTACCAATGAAAACTTTGAGTTTCCTGATTTGCTTGGGGCAGCTTATGAGTATCTACTTAAACAGTTTGCAGACTCTGCTGGGAAAAAGGGAGGCGAATTTTATACTCCGCCTCATGTAAGAAAGTTAATGGTTCGTCTTGTAAATCCTCAAGAAGGTATGACTATTTATGACCCTACAGTTGGGTCTGGTGGTTTTCTTATTGAGGCAAGAGATTATATTGAAGAACAAGGACAAAATCCAAGAAATTTGGGGCTATATGGACAGGAACTTAACGGGCTTACTTGGTCCATATGCAAAATGAATATGATTCTTCACGATATTCCAGATGCCCACATTGAAAACGAAGACACCTTAACTAACCCTCAATTTATAGAGAATGGATACATAAAACAATTTGATAGAATACTGGCAAATCCACCTTTTTCACAGAATTATTCTCGTGCAAATATGCAATTTCCTCAAAGATTTAAATATGGATTTACACCTGAGACAGGAAAAAAGGCAGATTTAATGTTTTTGCAGCATATGATTGCAAGTTTGAAAAATAATGGAATTTTGGCAACAGTCATGCCACATGGAGTTTTATTTAGAGGTGGACAGGAAAAAATTATAAGAGAGGGAATAGTAAAAGATGACCTAATTGAAGCAATTATTGGCTTGCCACCAAAACTCTTTTATAATGTGGGAATTCCAGCCTGCATAATTGTTATTAATAAAAACAAGCCAGAACATTTAAAAAATAAAATCTTTTTTATAAATGCGGATAAAGAATATGGAGAGGGAAGAAATCAAAACTATCTAAGACCAGAGGATATTGAGAAGATTGTCACAGTCTTTCATGAAAAAAGGGAAATTCCAAAATATTCAAGGCTTGTAGATATTAAGGAAATAGAGGAAAATGATTTTAATTTAAATATTCGTAGATATGTAGATAACTCTCCAGACCCAGAAATAGAAGACATAAGAGCCCATCTCTTCGGTGGTGTGCCCAAAAAAGAATTAGAACTTTATGGAGAAACATTCAAGAAATTTGGCGTTTCTCCTTATACATTCCTAAGAGAAAAGAGTGACGAATATTTGGAATATACTATAGACGACAAAAGCAAAATAAGGGAAATAATTGAAAACAATGAAAATTTAAAGTCAATATTATCTGAACATATGAAAAAATTAAAGGAATGGTGGGAGGAAATAAAGGAGGAAATAGAAAGTCTCAAGGGAAATAATAACTTATGGAGGTTCAGAAATATAGGCATTAAGAGACTAAAAGAAAAACTTATTCCCCTTGGTGTGCTTGATGAGTTTAAAATTGCTGGGGTGTTTGTAAATTGGTGGGAAGATTTGAAATATGATTTTAAAACAATAATATCTGTTGGCTGGAGTAAAAACCTAATTACGGATGAGATTATAAAAGAAAAGTTTTTTAAATCTGAATTACAAGAGATTGAAGAAATAGAAGAAAAGATTACACAGATTGAGGCAGAACTTAGTGATATTTTAGAAGAAGTTGAGGATTGGGATGAAGAAGAATATGGAGAAAAAACAGCAAAAAGAGTAATGGACTACATAAAAGAACAGATAAGAGATATTCTACTTTTACCCAAAAATGAAAAGTGGAACAATAATTTAGTTACGAGGCTATACAAGTTTAACAATGAGCCATTATCTAATACAGCAAGAGAAGCTATCAAAGAGCTATGGCAACGACATCAAAGAATTGAAGAAAAAAATAAAGAATTGAATAAAGTTAAAAGAGAACTTAAAAATAAAGAAAAGGAACTTGAGGAACTTATAGCCCAAAAAAGGGAAGAATTGACCGAAGATGAAGCAAGGGAATTAATTTTAGAAAAGTTTTATTTAACCATTGAGAACTACCTTGAGAAATACCTAAATGCAGAGAAAAAGGAGCTTGTAAAAATTTTTGAAAATCTTTGGGATAAATATAAAGTTTCTCTTGTGGAATTAAGGGAGGAGAGAGATAAAGAGGTTAAGGAATTAGAGAAATTTTTGAAAAAGTTAGGATATTATGGGGGTTAAAAAATATGGAAAAGTTGCCAGATGGGTGGAAAAGGGTTAAGTTGGGGGAGGTTTTGGAAGAAACAAAAGAAAGAAATCATAGAAATCTATATTTTAATGTTTTTACTATTTCAAATAATTCGGGACTTATCTTGCAAGATGAATTTTTTGGACGATTATTAGCAAGTAAAAACACTCGAAATTATAAGATAGTAAGATACCTACATTTTGCTTATAATCCTGCAAGAATTAATGTTGGTTCAATAGCATTAAACGAAACTTCTTTAACGGGAATTATAAGTCCAATGTATATTGTTTTTAAAACTCATAAAGATAAATTAATTCCAAAATTCTTTAAATATTATACACAAACAAAGCGATTTAACAATCAGGTTATTAGCAATACAGCAGGGAGTGTTAGAGAGGTTTTAAATTATTCAGCTTTAATGACTTTTGATTTTTTACTTCCCCCACTTCCCGAACAGCAAAAAATAGCTGAAATTCTTGAGACAGTTGACAATGCCATAGAAAAGACAGACAAGATTATAGAAAAATACAAAAGAATAAAGCAGGGCTTGATGCAGGAATTACTTACTAAGGGTATTGATGAAGAGGGAAATATAAGAAGCGAAAAAACTCACAAGTTTAAGGATTCACCAGTGGGAAGAATACCAGTTGAGTGGGAAGTAGTAAAGTTGGGAGAGGTAATTAAATATGAACAACCATGGAAATATATAGTAAGAAATGAAAAATATGATCCCAAACATGGTGTTCCTGTATTGACAGCAGGTAAAACCTTTATTTTAGGTTATACTGATGAAACTACGGGGATCTATGAAAATGTTCCTGCAATAATTTTTGACGATTTTACTACAGAGAGTAGGTTTGTGAATTTTCCTTTTAAAGTAAAGTCTTCAGCCCTAAAAATTTTAAAGCCTGCTAACAACAATATAAATTTATTTTTCGTATTCAATTTATTACAAACTATAACATTAAAACCCGGGAGCGAGCATAAAAGATTTTGGATTTCGGAATATTCAAAAATTGATATTCCTTTCCCCCCTTTTCCCGAACAGCAACGCATTGCTGAAATTCTTTCACAAGTTGACAAGGCTATAGAAAAGGAACAAAATTATAAAGAAAAACTTAGGAGGTTAAAGCAGGGGCTTATGGAGGACTTGCTTACTGGTAAGGTCAGAGTTAATAATTTAATAGAGGTGGGTAAAAATGATGTATAGAAAACTTGACGAAGAGCATTATGTAGAAAATCCTTTCCTTTACCATCTTCAAAAGTTAGGTTGGAAGATTTATAGGCAAAACAAAGACAACCCCGAGGATGTTAAAGAAATAACTTCATTTAATCAAGGTTTTGAACCTATTTATGGCAAAAGCACTAAATTTAGAGAAAGTTTTAGGGAAGTTATACTTAAAGATGTATTAAAGGAGTCTATTAAGAGAATAAATCCATGGATTGAAGAAGACCAAATAAATGAAGTTGTAAGAAGAATAACAACGCCCTATAAAAATTCACTTTTAGAAATAAATAGAGAAATACATGACTTACTCCTTGAAAACACATCTGTATCAGAAAATAGACAAACAGGAGAAAGAAGCCCAACAGTAAAGTTTATAGATTTCCATAATCTTGATAACAATTCATTTATTGCCATATCACAATTTAAAGTAAACATTACAGGAACAGAAAAGCACATAATCCCTGACATTGTCCTTTTTGTAAATGGTTTACCTTTAGTAGTAGTGGAATGTAAATCGCCAACTATTTCTGACCCTATTGGAGAAGGAATAGAGCAGATAAAAAGATATTCAAATAGACGGGGGGCAAATGAAGGAAATGAGAAGTTATTTTGGTATAATCTTTTTTCGGTGGCTACATCAAGACAAGTAGCCAAGTATGGTACAATAACTTCAGATTATGAGGATTTTGTAGAATGGAAAGATCCATATCCTTATACTCTTTCAGATATAAGTTCAGAAGAAAACATAACAAGTCAAGAACTCTTAATTTATGGAATGCTTTCAAATAGGAATCTTCTTGATATTCTTCACAATTTTACAATTTTTAAGGAGGATTCAAAGGGCGGAATTGCTAAGATTGTCCCAAGATATCAGCAATTTAGAGCAGTCAAAAAGATGGTTAAGAGAATAAAGGAAGGTAAAACTCCTGAGGAGAAAGGTGGAATTATTTGGCATACTCAGGGTTCTGGAAAGTCTTTAACTATGATGTATGCAGTGAGAGAAATCTATCATGATCCTGAGCTTAGTAACTTTAAGATTGTCTTTGTGACAGATAGAAGAGATTTAGAAAAGCAATTATACGCAACTTCAAGCAGTGTAGGCTTTACCGTAAAACTTGCAAGAAGTATACACGAATTAAAAGAATTATTGAGAACTAACACTCCTGATTTAGTTATGTGTATGATTCATAAGTATCAGGAAAGAGAACTTAAGAGTGAATTTCCAGTGCTTAATACCTCCCCAAACATACTTGTTATGATTGATGAAGCTCATAGATCTCAATATAAATTACTTGGTGCTAATTTGAGAAAAGCATTACCTAACTCTATAAAAATTGCCTTTACAGGAACACCAATTGAGAAAACCGAAATGACTTTTGGTGAATATATAGACAAATATAGCATTAAACAGGCGGTAGACGATGGGGTCACTGTACCAATCGTATATGAGGGAAGGGTTCACAGTGCAGAGTTAACTGAGGAAGAAAAGGCTAATGCAAGGTTTGAGGATGTATTTCATGCGCTAGACACAGAAGAAAGGGCAAAAATTTTGGAAAGGTATACCTGGCGAGCATATCTCGAGGCTGAGGAAGTTATAAGAGATAAAGCAAGAGATATGATAAACCATTATGTCACTCATGTTTTTCCTAATGGATTTAAAGCCCAAGTTGTAACTGTTTCAAGGCTTGCAGCAATTAGATATAAACATGCGTTGGAAAAAGCTTTAAAAGAAAAAATAGAAGAGCTAAAAAAGGAGAATCCTCATAATATAGATTTATCTCAACTTGAAAAATTGAAGATTGAAGTAGTCATCTCAGGTGCCCCAAACGATCCAGAGGAATATAAGCCATATACTGACGAAAATAAACATGAAGAAATAATAAAAAAATTTAAACTACCTTTTAATAAAACTGATGGAGAATTATCTGGTGATGTTGGTATAATTGTTGTTCAAAATATGCTTATTACTGGATTTGATGCACCACTTGAGCAAGTTATGTATTTGGATAATGTTATAAACGGTCACAATTTACTTCAAGCAATTGCAAGGGTCAACAGAGTTTATAAAAATAAAAGTTGTGGTTTTGTTGTAGATTATGTTGGAGTTTTTAAGCATTTAAAAGAAGCTCTTGCTATTTATGCAGACGAAGATATAGAAGAAATCACACAAGTTGTTATAAATAAATCTAAAAGCATTGATGAGCTTAAATTCAATCATAATCTAATAGAGGAATTTTTTGAAAAATATAGCATTGAAAACTGGAGGGATAACATAAATGAATGTATAGATCTTTTAGCTGACGAAGAAATAAGAAATGAATTTATTTTCTTAGTAAGAAAATTTAATAAAGCAATAGACGCTGTTTTACCAGACCCTGAGGCATTAAAATATGTTAAAGATTTAAAACTTTTGAGTTTTATAAAAGAAACAGCAAGAAATAGGTATAGAGATGAAAAGTTATCTATAAAGGATGCCACTAGAAAGATAAGAGAGATTGTTGATGAGTATCTTAAGTCAAAGGGTGTTGATCCCAAAATCCCGCCCACTCCACTTTTTGATGATGTATTTCTTGAAAAATTAAAGGGAAAAACAGACAAAGCAAAAGCTCAAGAACTTGAGTATGCTATTAAGGAATATATTGAAAGACATTATGAGGAAGACCCGGAATTCTACGAGAGATTTTCAGATAAGTTGAAAAAGATTCTTGAGGAATACAGAGAAAATTGGGAAATGCTTTTCAAGGAGCTTGAGATTCTTAGAGAGGAAATGAAAAAAGGTAGAAGTGTGGAAAAAAACTTTGGTTTAGATCCAAAGATGGAAAAACCATTTTTTGGATTATTAAAGTATATGATACTTGGGAGAAAGGAAGATGAAGAACTTACGAATGAAGAGATAAAGTTTCTCGTTAATTTAACTAAAGATGTAACAGAAATTATTAAAAGAGAAAGTAGTCTTGTAGATTTTTGGGAAAGTTATCCTAAGCAAAAAAGATTAAAGTCTTTTATACTATCTCACTTATTAAAACACACTAAGTCTGGTTCTAATTTGACCCGTGAGAAAATTTTAAAAAAAATAAATGAAATACCTCAGAGGCTACTTGAGCTTGCGTATCATATTTATGTAAAGAGGTAGTTTTATGGAAATAACAATAGAAAAAATTATAAGATCAAACAGGAAAACAGTAGCATTACAAATAACAGATGATGCTACTCTTATTATTAGAGCACCATATAATATTAGTGATGAAACCATAATGCATGTTATTTCTAAACATAAAAATTGGATTATAAAAAAGAAAATGGAAGTTGAGGCAAGGAATCCTAAATTTACACCTAAGGAATTTGTTAATGGAGAAGGATTTTTATATCTTGGGAGAAGTTATAAGCTAACTATAGTAGATAATCAAGATGTGCCTTTGAAATTTGATAGAGGATTTTATCTCTTAAGAGATGCTCTACCAAAGGCAAGGGAAGTTTTTATTGAATGGTATAAAGAAAAAGCTTACGAAAAAATTTCAGAAAGGGTAGAAAAGTATGCCAAAGATGGAGGGTTTAAGTACAAAAAAATTAATATTACTAATGCAAACAAAAGATGGGGGTCATGTTCTCCAAATGGGATACTAAATTTTTCGTGGAGACTTGTGATGGCACCACTTTCTGTAATAGATTATGTTGTAATTCATGAGCTTGTCCATACCGAAGAAAAGAATCATTCAAAAAACTTTTGGATTAAAGTTAAAGTATTAATGCCAAATTTTGAAAAATACGCAGATTGGTTAAAGCGAAATGGGCATCTTTTGAGGTTATAAAAGTTTGGATAAAAAGTCAAAATAAGAAAGAATTTATTGGTGGGACAGAAATGAAAGACAGGGACTATAACAAAGAAGTAGTTAGGAGATGGGTAGTTATTTAGTCGTGTGAGCCTATAGTGGTTGAGATATAATAGAAGTTGATAAGATGAACCTAAAAGAAATCCTCTCTTATGCAAAAGGTATAAGTTCTAACTCCAAGGAAGTCCGCGAGGGTTATGTTTTTGTAGCCATTAAAGGAACGCAGGTGGATGGGCATGACTTTGTGGAAGAGGCTTTGCAAAGGGGTGCTCTCTACGTGTTTGTGGAGAGGGAAGTAGGCATAAAAGACCCACGCATTATAAAGGTGGAAGATACAAGAAAGGCTCTTGGTGAGCTGGCAAGTCTTTTTTATGGTGAGGTTTCAAAGAGGCTTAAGATAGTGGGCATAACGGGGACAAATGGCAAGACTACCACAACGCACATAATAGAGTCTATCCTCAACAAGGCGGGTATAAAAACTGGTCTTATGGGGACGATTTACTACAGGCTTGGAGAGAAGATATACGAATACGAAGGGAGGACCACTCCAGACCCTATAAAGTGGCACTCCACACTAAAAGCCATGTGGGAAGAGGGTGCAAGTGCGGTGGTTTGCGAGGTTTCCTCTCATGCACTTGACCAAAAGAGGATATGGGGCACGGACTTTTATATGGTGGGCTTTACCAACCTCAGCCAAGACCATCTTGACTATCATGGCACTATGGAAGACTACTTCCTTGCAAAGGCAAGGCTCTTTGAGGAGTATGCATATACCTATGCGGTGATAAATGAGGATGACCCATATGGCAAAAGGCTAAAGGCTATTGCAAAAAACCCAAGAACCTACGGAAGGGAAGGAGACTTTAAAATTCTTGACTTTCAAACAGACTTTGAGGGCTCAAGGCTAAGAGTGGCATACGAAGGAAAGGTGTATGACTTTTTCTCCAACCTGCGAGGGAACTTTCAGGCGTATAACCTCTCTCTTGGTATACTTGTGGGCTTTCTGTGGGGGCTTGAAAGCCAAGCTATACAAGAAGGCATAAGGCAGGTGCAAGTCCCCGGTAGGTTTGAAACCTACAAGGGAAAGGGCTTTGTGGTGATAATAGACTATGCTCATACGCCTGATGCTTTGGAAAAGGTCTTGAGGACCGCAAGGGCTCTTTGCAAAAACAGGCTTATAGTGGTCTTTGGTGCTGGGGGAAACAGGGATAGAACAAAGAGACCTCTTATGGGAAAGACCGCAGAGGCTATTGCAGACCTTATAGTCCTGACCTCGGACAACCCAAGGTTTGAAGAGCCGATGGCTATAATTGAGGATATCTTGAGTGGAATAGAAAACAAAGGAAAGGTCTTGGTGGAACAGGACAGAAGAAAGGCAATAGAGCTTGCCATAAGCATGGCACAGGAGGGGGATGTTATCCTAATAGCGGGCAAAGGACACGAAGACTACCAAGAAATAAAGGGTGTAAAATATCCCTTTAAAGACTCTGAAGTGGTCAAGGAGGTCCTCGGTGTGTGATTTTGAAACGCTCCACTATAACCTCAAAGACGAACTGTTGAATATCTACAAAGAGGCAGATATGCCACAGCCAACTATAAAGATAACCAGTCTAAAAAGCGGTAAGGTATGCGGTCTTGCCAACCTTGCCAAGCTCATCCTCTACTTTGAAAGAGAGGGCTATCTGGTGGTGTTAAACAAGGATGAGGACTACAGGGAATGGGAGATACAAATAGAGGCGGGCATACTTGACCTTATGTTTGGGTATGGATAAAATTTAGCCTATGAACATTTTTATGATAGGCTTGGGGAGGATGGGGCTTGGTATGTCAAGAAGGCTACTTTCAAAGGGGCACAAAGTAGCGGGCTATGATGCAAACCCGGAGGCAAGGGAGAGGGCAAGGGCTTATATGGAAGTTTTGGAGAGCCTTGAGGGTCTTAGGGGGCAGAAGTTAGTATGGCTTATGGTTCCTCACGAGGTGGTGGACAAGGTTCTTGAAGACATAAAGCCTTATCTGCAAGAGGGAGACATAGTGGTGGACGGTGGAAACAGCTTTTACAAAGACTCTCAAAGAAGGGCGGAGGCTTTGAAGGATATGGGTGTTTACTTTTTGGATGTGGGTGTTAGTGGTGGTGTTTATGGTGAGGAGCTTGGATATTGTCTTATGGTGGGTGGGGACAGGTCTGCCTTTGAGAGAATTGAGCCAATTTTGAGAGACCTATCCTATGAGGGTAGGGGCTATGCCTATCTTGGTTCTTCTGGTGCGGGGCATTTTGCCAAGATGGTTCACAATGGCATAGAGTATGCCTTTATGCAGGCTATTGGTGAGGGCTTTGAGCTCCTCAAAGAAAGTGGCTTTGAATATGACTTGAGGGAGGTTGCACGCATATACAATACGGGTAGTGTTATCCGTAGCTGGCTTATGGAACTCACTCAAAAGGTCTTTGAAGACTTTGGAGACCTACAAGAGCTTAAGCCTTATGTGGAAGACACGGGAGAGGGTCGTTGGACGGTAGAGGAAGCCATAAAAAGGGCTGTGCCAGTGCCAACTATTGCGGAGGCTCTCTTTGCTCGCTTTCGCTCAAGGCAAGATAACTCCTTTAGAGACCGCCTTTTGGCAGGTCTTAGGTTTGAGTTTGGAAGACATCAGGTAAAGAAAAAGGATGAATAGAAGTTTCTCTCTTTTTATTCTTGGTGGGACGGGAGACCTTGCAAAAAAGAAACTCTTTCCTGCACTCTCAAGGCTTTACACGAAGGGTTATCTAAATGGACTTGACAGGGTGTATTCCTTGGCAAGAAGTAAGCGGGAAGATTGGGAGCAGGTGGTTTGTAGACTGGACGCTGGCTTTGGAAAGCTATGCAACTTTTTACCCTTTGATGCACGAGATTGGAACTCATACGCAGAGCTTGGAAAGCTCATAGAAAACCTAAAGGGTCAAGAGCTTATCTTCTTCCTTGCACTTAGTCCATATCTTTTTGAGGATACTATTAGAAATCTTGGAAAGCTCTTAAGAAACTACACAAACCCAAGAAAGATAGTTATAGAAAAGCCCTTTGGTTTTGACCTAAAGTCCGCAAAGAGGTTAAACGATATCCTGCATAGGTATTTCATAGAAGAGGAGATATACCGCATAGACCACTTTCTTGGCAAGGATACCATACAAAACATCTTTTCTTTGAGGTTTTCCAATACCATCTTTGAAGGCATATGGAACAGGAATTTTATTGAGCATGTGAAAATATACGCCCTTGAGAAGGTGGGAGTGGAAGGAAGGGGAGAGTTTTATGACAAGGTGGGTGCCATAAGGGATATGCTACAAAACCACATGCTCCAAATGCTTGCCTTTACCGCCATGGAGCCACCCGCCTATATGTCAGAGAAGTTTATAAGGGACGAAAAGGTAAAGGTCTTAAAAAACACACGCATTGAAAGGCTCATAAGAGGTCAATACGAAGGCTACAGGCAGGAGATAGGAGTGGAAAACTCCAAAACAGAGACCTTTGTGCTTGCCAAGGTTTTGGTGGAAAACTTCCGCTGGCACGGAGTGCCCTTTTATCTAATGACAGGAAAAGCCCTTTCTGAAAAGCTAACCCAGATAGAGATAGTCTTTAGGGAAGTTCCACAGAGCTTTACCAAGCTCCTTGACTGCAAGCCACACCAAAATAGAATAGTCTTTCAGACCGCACCAGAGAGCAAGCTCCAGATAGTCTTTGAACTAAGACCGCCCACTGGCAGGTTTATGGCTTGCCCAGTGGAGACCTTCATGGAGTATAGGTTTCCCTCAGAGTTTGAGGACGCATACGAGGTCTTGCTCCTTGATATTGTAGAAGGAGACCAATCTCTTTTCATAAGAGGAGATGAGATAGAAACCCTCTGGGAAGTGGTTGAGCCATACTTAAACATGGAGGACGAACCCTTTGTCTATCCAAAAGGTGTAAAACTGCCAAAGGAGGCAGAGGAGTTTTTACCTTAATCGCCTATGCAGTGAATTGAAGAACAGACTTTGAACTTGCAAATGAGTCAAGGAGGGAGATATTAATTAGAGATGACTCAAGAAGAGTTTCTTAAGAAATATTCTTGGGATGGAGAAAGGAGCAGGGAGGAGCTTTTGATAAGAGCTATGCTATATGCCAATCCTCTTGAGATTGCACCACTTTTTAGCAAAGAGGAGTTAAAAGGGATATTTCTAAACAATCTCCATAGGTTTCACTGCAAGGATAGGAGTTTTTGGAAGGTGGTTTTAGAGGTTTCTGAGGATGAGCTTAAGAGATATTCAGAAAAGAACTTTAGAGAAGGTAGCATCCTTATCCCTTACTGAGGGTTTTTACTTGGCAGGAGGAACAGCTTTGGCTATTAGATATGGACATAGACATTCAGAAGATTTTGACTTTTTTACATTCCCTTTTTATAGGTTCAATGTTGGTTTGCTTGCGGAGAAACTTACAAACATGCCAACAGAGATAGTGTCTATAAGTGAGGGAACTCTTATATTCTTGATGGAAGGAGTTAAGTTTTCCTTTTTCAGCTACCCTTACCCACTATTGGAAGAGCCAGAGTTTTTAGAGGATTTAGGTGTATACTTGGCAAAGGACAGAGATATCCTGTCTATGAAGGCTATAGCCATAGCACAAAGAGGTAGTAAGAAGGATTTCTTTGACCTTTGGTTTCTCATAAACAAAAACGAAGTGAGCATTAGCAGTATAGTTGAAGACTTAAAGCATAAATATAAGAACTACAATCCTGGAATTTTTCTCAAGGCTTTGACCTGCTTTGAAGATGCGGAGAAGGAAGTCAACCCACAAATAGACCGCTTTTGGGAAGAAATCAAAGAATATATAACCCTTCTAATTCGTTCTGAATATAACCATAACGCCTCTCCCTAAAAAGCCTATAAAAAGCCTTAACAAAGTGGCATGTCCTTTGTAAGTGTGCTATTCTAATAGCCTTTGACTTAAGGAAGCCTCTTGACTTTTTCTTTCTAATTCTCTATGAAGTTTCAACTCCACACGGTAGATTAGCAACCTCAACTTGCTACATAAAGAATAATAAGACATATCAAGCTTTTTGTCAAGGGGGCACCCCTCTCAAGTGAAGGTGGTTTGCCAGAAGTGTCAGGTCATGCAAGATTGAGTGTGGTATTGCCAAATTTAAACCATTGAGAGACAGGGCTTTGAGCTATACGCCGTATTGCCGTAAAACCGTATTTATGTTTTTACGGCGTTATGGTCATACGGTCATATGGCATAATAGAAGCCACGAAACACAAGGCTTAGAAAAGGCAAAGGTATAAGAAAACCACTGTTATTTTACCCTATGACCTCTGGGAAAGCCTACGGATAGAGAGCATAAAGAAAAACACCTCAATGGGGGAGCTGATATCAAATAAGCTAAAAGAGTTAAAAAAACTCAGAGAAAAGACTACCATAATGGAAGTTGACGATGATGGACTTCTCAAGCCTATTGAGTGAATACTACCCCCTTGCTTTCAAAGACCAAAAGCCCTATTCAGTTGCCAAAATGCCACTGGGTTTTTAACCCAGATTAGATGAATGTTAGTATTAGAAACTAATCACTGAAACAATAGAAATATAACATATAAGCATACGCCTTCAGGAGAAAATTCTATTCGTATAGAGCATTTTAAAGAGTGCCGGCTAAGAGCCGGCATAATAATGTCTGTAAGGGCTATCTTATCTCCTCTCCACTATAACGCTTTTCAGGGGTGCAACTGCTTGCAAAAACTCTTGCTGTTCTCTCGCAGGAACTTTATACTTATCAAGGACTCCCTTAGTTATCTCCACAAACCTATTCCAATCTGACTCACTTATACCAAGCCCCTCATGTGAAGTTTTCATATCTCTACCCGTGTATATACAGGGACCACCAGCAGCACTGCAAACAAAATCAGTAAGGTGGGCTATAAGTTTGTTTTTACTGTCGTTGCTTAAACCTTTGAAGTATATACCTAACTGTTTGTCTGTTACGAGAGCTACTGCGAGGTCTTTGACCACTGCAGATATGGCATCATAGCCGCCCAGACGCTCGTAAAGGCTTTTGGACTTCTTTTCTCTACCTTGAGCTGTGGCTACTGCCATTGTTTCTTGTGTGCACACTGGCTTTGCTTGTAATGGCATAGCTGACCCAATAAATGTAAGCAATGATGCAAAGAGCAATCCCTTACGCATGATAGCACCTCCTAAGGTTTATTGATATAGATAAGCATAGCGTTATGTTTTTAGACTTTCAGTGACTAAGTCACAAAGATATTTCTTTTTTCAAGGCTTCAAGGTTGTTGATCCTTATTTGTCCCCTGCTTATTTCTACAAGCCCCTCTACCTCCAGCCTCTTTAGGAGTCTGGTTACTACCTCTCTTGCAGTGCCTATTTTTCTGGCTATTTCTTCGTGTGTTTCTTCCACTATTCTTTTGTCCTTACCTGTCTCGTATAAATATCTTAAAAGGCGTTTATCAACGCGTTTTGATATAACTTCGTTAAGCATCAAAAAAGTCTGATATATATTCTTTGCTATCATATTAAGAAAAAACTCTCGCCAATATGTGTATCTATCAAAAAGTTCTCTAAAGGTTTTATCATCAACAACCAAAAGAAGCGAGTCCTTGTCAGCCTCCGCAAAGGCTGGATAAGGCATCTTTTTTAGTAGAGACACGGTAACAAACATACAAGCCTCACCCTTATCTATAGTGTATAGCAATATTTCTCTACCGTTTTCCAAACTAAGATATACCTTTAACCCACCACTTAATACAACCGGGCAAATTCCACACGTATCGCCAGGATATAAGAGAATATCGCCCCTTTTTACACTTACCATCTGGGACCTCTGAGCCAACAGTTGTTTGAAAGACGCCTCAGCATAAGGAAATAACTCATCTATTACTAAGTTAACTTCTGTCAGACTCATTTTTAACCTCCCTCAATGAATTATAACTCTTGTAAAATTTTCTTGTATAATGCGTAGATTTTTCGTGGACATTCCACAGGAGATGTGGCGGAGCTATCATTGGCAGATACAAAACAGGATAAAAACTAAGGAAGAGCTAAAAAGATACATAAGGCTTACGCCAGAGGAAGAAAAGGGCATATACCAGACCATAGACTTGTATCCTATGGCTATAACACCCTACTACCTTTCTCTTATAGACCCTGAGGACCCACAAGACCCCATTAGGCTTCAGGCTATTCCAAGGGCGGTGGAGGTGGAGGAAAGGGTGCAGTCTATGGGAGAGCCAGACCCCTTTAGAGAGGAGGGACATATCCCAGGTCTTACTCATAGGTATCCCGACAGGGTGCTTTTTACCTTGACTACCTTCTGTGCGGTCTATTGCAGGCACTGTATGAGGAAAAGGATTTTTCAGGAAGGAGAAAGGTCAAGGACAAAGGAGGAGATAGATAGGTTTTTAGAGTATGTGAGAAGACACGAAGAAATAAGGGATGTGCTGATATCTGGTGGAGAGCCCCTTTCTGTAAGTAATGAGAAGTTAGAGTATGTGCTTTCTAACCTACGAAGAATTCCACACGTGGAGATTCTCAGAATTGGCACGAGGCTTCCCGTTCTTGCACCTCAGAGGTTCTTTGATGAGGAGCTTTTGCGTATCCTTGAAAAATACTCACCCATATGGGTAAATACCCACTTTAACCACCCTAAGGAGATAACCGAAGAGTCCGCAGAGGCTGTGGAAAGGCTTCTTAGGCACGGAGTGCCCGTCAATAACCAAACAGTTCTGCTAAAGGGTGTAAACGACAATCCGCAGGTAATGTTAGAGCTTATGAGAAGTCTTCTCAGAATAAAAGTAAGACCTGTTTATCTTTTTCACTGCGACCCAATAAAGGGTGCAGTGCACTTTAGGACAAGCCTCGAGAAAGGTCTTGAGATAATGGAGTATCTCAGAGGCAGAATTTCTGGAATGGGTATACCCACCTACGCAGTGGACCTTCCGGGAGGAAGGGGTAAAGTTCCCATAAGCCCCAACTACATACTGAGCGTGGCTGGAGACACCTACACCTTCAAAAGCCCCTTAGAGGGCATTGTGGAGTATACCATAAGGGATGCGGAAGTATATTAAAAGCCTCGCGCTTTCTTTCTTAGATGCCTTTAGAGAAAACCTCGGATATCACAGTGCATCCCTTACCTATCAGTTTCTTACTGTCATAGGCTCTGTGATAATGCTTCTTGGGTTTATGTCCATGTATTTGCCTTTTCTTGAGCCTTCAAGGGTTTATGAGTATGTAAAGGACTTTCTTCCTTCTTACGCGGAGCTAATCTTTGACAAACTTCTTCCCGTGTATGATAAAAGGGCTTCTGGGTCTCTCTTGTCTGTTGCCCTTGCCTATTACTTTGCACTTTCCTTTGCAAAAACCCTAAACTTTTCCTTCTCTATGGTCTACAAGAAAAAGCCTTTGGAAAGTGAGTTAGCCTTTTGGGTCTTTATGCCACTTGTTCTCATACTTTATGCAACCGCCTTGTCTTTTGGCTTAGCCCTTTTAGCCATAGCCAAGTCCTTTCTTGAGGGTATATACCAAAGATTAACAGAGCTTGCCAACTTCCTACTTCTCTTTCTTCTGGTTAGCATGCTGTATTCCCTATACTTTCGCCCAAGAGGCTTTACCCTTTTGTCTTCCGCCTTTACTTCTTTTTTACTTTTTATACTCAACAAGGTCTTTTCCATAGTGGTTGTAAAGCTAATAAGTGCAAGCCCACTTTATAGTGTAATTGGCTCACCCCTTTTGTTTCTTGTTTGGCTATATTACTCCTTTTTCTGCCTTCTTCTTGGTATTTGTTTTCTAAGGAGATTAGACGAGCCTCTCCAGTAGGTTGTTAGCACCGTTGAGCTTCTGGTAAGCGGAGGACAAAACGTAGTATATCTGTTCGCCCTCTGCTATAGAGAGGTCATAAAGGGTTATGCTAAGGTCCTTTAGCACTTGGTAGAGGGTCGTGTATAGGCTTTCGTCCAACTTCTTTTCTGGGTTTGGTATCTCCTTGTAAGTTTTCATTATGTAATCACACATGCCCTTTATACTCTTGGCTATATTGAGTATCTCTGGGTCATGGGCATATAGCTGTAATACCTCTTGGTATCTCTCCTCTATCTCCTGAGCGGTGCTTTTGAAGAGCAGGTTTTCCAAGAAGAAAACTTCCTTCTCCATCCTTAGACCCTCCTGTATAAATATGGTCTATTGAGAGGAAATTTCAACTGAGATTTTTGTGAAGAAATAGGAGAATTTCCTCAAGGCTGTTTGCCTGCGTTAGCCCCTCAATCTTGTGGGTTTTGTAACCTATTATGGGTTTTTTGAGAATAAGGGCGTAGGCAATCTCAGAAAATGTTCCCCAGTTTCCACCTATTGCAACCACCACATCACCACTTGCCACCACCAAAGGGTTTCTATTCCAACCCATGCCCGTTCTTATCCTTATATCCACGTAAGGGTTTGCCTCCTCTCCTTCGTAAGAGGGTAAAATTCCCACTGTAAGACCTCCCTCTTCCTTAGCACCTTTACACACCGCCTCCATAACACCACCACGCCCTCCACAAACCACCACAAGACCCATCTTGGCTATTTCCTTTCCAAGCCTGTATGCAAAAAGGTATTCTTCCTCCTCTGGCTTTGCGGAAGAAGAACCAATGACTGCCACTTGCTTCTTCATTTTGAGCTAAATATGGATTTTATCAAATCCACAAAGGTAGGATTTAGAAGTGTCAAACCTAGTAAAACAAGACCTATGAGGACTTTAAGATATACCTCAAGCCTATCAATTCTTGCTTCAATTTCGTCAATTTTATTTTCCAACTCCAACTTTACCATCTGCAGCTCCGCCTTTTTAACCAGCTCCTTAGTCAATTCCTTCTTTATCTCCGCCTTGAGAATAAGCTTTCTCCTAAAATCTTTGCCACCTTGTCTGCCTTTTCCTTGCCTAATTCCTTTTGCTTTTAATTATACACCTTTACACCTTTTGCCTCTAAGAGCCCCTTCAGATACTGTCCTGTGTAAGAATTTGGGTTTTGTGCTATGGCCTCTGGAGTTCCCACCGCCACCACATAGCCTCCCCTTTCTCCTCCCTCTGGACCAAGGTCTATAACCCAATCCGCACACTTTATCACGTCAAGGTTATGTTCTATAACCACCACCGTGTTTCCTCTCTCCACGAGCCTTTGGAGTATGTCTATTAGCTTTTTCACATCGTCCATATGTAAACCTGTGGTAGGTTCATCTAAGAGGTATAGGGTTTTTCCGCTTTCCTTTTTAGAGAGCTCTCTGGCAAGCTTTATCCTTTGGGCTTCGCCTCCAGAAAGGGTTGTGGCAGGCTGTCCCAGCTTTATGTAGCCAAGACCTATATCCCTTAGGAGCTGTAGCTTTCTTTTTATCACTGGCACATTTTCAAAAAACTCATAGGCTTCGTCCACGGTCATATCAAGCACGTCAGCGATGTTTTTGCCCTTATAGAGAATATCCAAAGTCTCCCTGTTATACCTTTTACCCTTACATACATCACATGGCACATAAACAGGTGGTAAGAAGTGCATTTCCACTTTTATCACCCCCTCTCCTTGACAGGCTTCACATCTGCCTCCCTTTACGTTAAAGGAAAACCTGCCTGCGTTGTAGCCTCTCGCCCTGGCTTCTGGCGTTTGTGCAAAAAGTTCCCTTATATGGTCAAAGACCTTTGTGTAGGTAGCTGGGTTTGACCTGGGAGTCCTTCCTATGGGAGATTGGTCTATGTTAATAACCCTGTCAAAGTATTCAAGCCCTTCTATCCTATCAAAGCCCTCTACCTCTGCAGTGCCACCGTAAAAGACCGCCCTTGCATACTCCCAGAGGATGTCGTATATGAGGGTAGACTTTCCACTGCCAGACACTCCTGTTATACACACAAATAAGCCCACCGGAATTTCCACTGTTATATTCTTTAGGTTGTGCTTTCTTGCACCCACTATCCTTAGCCATCTACCCTCTGGTTTTCTCCTTATGGCAGGGACTTCTATGGAGAGCCTTTTAGAGAGGTAAGCACCCGTCAAAGACTTCTCGTGAGAGAGCATTTCCTCCACAGTGCCACAAAAGACCACCTGACCACCTTCCTTACCAGCCCCTGGACCCATATCTATTACCCAGTCCGCACTTAGGATAGTCTCTGGGTCGTGTTCTACCACTATAACTGTGTTGCCCAAGTCCCTTAGGTCTTTCAGGGTCTTTATGAGCTTGTCTGTGTCCCTCGGGTGAAGTCCTATGGAGGGCTCATCCAAGACATACAGCACACCCGTGAGCTTTGAGCCTATTTGTGTTGCAAGCCTTATGCGTTGCATCTCTCCACCAGAGAGGGTGACCGCACTTCGTGCCAAGTCAAGATAATCCAAACCCACATTTAGGAGAAAGCCAAGCCTGTCTGATATTTCCTTTATAAGCCTTTCCGCCACAAGCAGGTCTTTGCCACTGAGTTTTTTAGGTAGGTTGTCAAAAAACTCTTTGGCTTGCCTTATGGGCATGCGTGCAACGTCCCAGATGCTTTTACCATCCACCAAAACCGCAAGGGCTTCTGGTCTTAACCTTGTACCCTTACACTCTGGACAGGGTTTTTCTCTTATAAACTCCGATATTTCCTCTCTTAGTTTTTCTGACTCTTCTTCCAAAAACCTCCTCTCAAGGTGCCTTACAATACCCTCAAAGTTTCCACCCTCAATAGACCCACCGTATAGGAGCAAACTTCTTACACTTTGGGGCAGGTCTCCAAAGGGTGTTCTTGGGTCGTATCCCAGTTTTCTAAGCAGGTTCATAACAGGATATCTTAGATAGTCAAAATAGGCGGAATCCGTTATGCGAAAGGCATCCACCGCAGGCTCTCTCTCATCCACAAGAAGTTTCACATTCACTTCCCATTTCACACCCAGACCCTTACAGGCAGGACAAGCACCGTAGGGAGAATTAAAGGAGAAAAGTCTTGGAGAAAGCTCAGGGATAGAAAAGCCATGGTCTGGGCAGGTAAGGTGTTCGCTGAAAAGCTCTTCTCTTTGGCTCTCCACATCCTCAACCTTTAAGAGCCCCTTTGATAGCTCAAGGGATTTTTCCATGGCTGTCAACAGCCTTGCCCTCTCTTCCTCTTCCAAGGTTAGCCTGTCCACTACGAGGTCTATGTGGTGCTTTTTGTTTTTGTCAAGGGGTGGCACTTCCAAAATCCTCATGTATTCTCCGTCCACCTTAACCCTTGAAAAGCCCATCCTGTCAAGCTCCTTGAAAAGCTCTCTGAACTCACCCTTTTTGCCTCTTACGAGAGGAGAAAGGACTGCTATCCTTCTGTTTTGGTATTTTTCCCAGACCTTTTCCAATATCTCATGAGCGGATAGCCCCTCTAAGAGCCTTCCACACTCAGGACAGTGAGGCTTTCCTATGTTTGCCCAGAGCACACGCATATAGTCGTATATCTCCGTGACAGTTCCCACAGTAGACCGTGGGTTTTTGGAGGTGGTCTTTTGGTCTATGGCTATTGCAGGCGAAAGCCCCTCTATTATGTCCACTTCAGGCTTTTCCATTATGCCAAGAAACTGTCTGGCGTAAGAGGAAAGGGACTCCACATACCTTCTTTGACCCTCTGCGTAAATGGTGTCAAAAGCCAGAGTGGACTTGCCAGAGCCAGAGGGTCCAGTTATAACCACTAACTTGTTTTTAGGTATGTCAAGGTTTATATTTTTTAGATTGTGCTGGCGTGCTCCTCTTATAACAATCTTGTCAAATTTCATAGCAGTGGCAGTGTATTTGGGAGGGTTTTTTGTCCTTCTTTGTAGGGTGATATTTGAAAAGGCACAAGAGGGCTTTTGCCTTCAAGAAGTTCCTTAAGTGTGATTATTTGGAGTTTAGGGAAGTTTCTTTTTGTGATAGGGCAGGTGTAGTATCCTCCTTGCAGTGCCTCTTCTTGCATAGGTTTAGTAGGTTCTTCAAGAGTTATAAAAATACCCATCTGTGCCTTTTCCCTTTCTACCACAGCCTTTAGCTCCCTTATGTCCTTTACCGAAACCTTTCCACTTTTTACCTGCACTATTGCCTTACCTATCTTATCCTTGTCCATATAAAAATAGATAACCCCGTCAATACCCTTGTCCGCACCCCTTTTCTTGTCTATATAAGGTCTTGCGGATACAAGAGACATAGCCCAGTATTGGAATTGAAACCTGTCTTGCTCTGCCAAGGCTCTTGCACCACTCAAGTCCTTTGGCTCTCCAATAACCTTGTAATCCTTACCTGCATCAAGTCCAAAGGTGTTCTTTAATCTCCACTTTATGAGGTTTATGGCAAGATGCGTTATATCTATGCCAATCCAATGTCTATTTAGCCTCTGGGCTACCGCTATGGTAGTCCCACATCCACAAAAAGGGTCAAGCACCACATCCCCTTCCTTTGAACTGGCAAGGATTATTCTTTCAAGCAGTTTCTCTGGCTTTTGTGTGGGATAACCAAGTCTTTCTTTTGCTTGGGAGTTGATTATGGGAATCTCCCACCAATCTTCTGGCACTTTATCCAAGGGATTTCCCTTAGCTTTCCTTCCAAAGGATATGGTTCCTCTTTCTATTTGCTTGCGTGTTCTTTCAGAATACTGTATCCTCACTGCATCAGCATAGAACCTATATTCATCACTCTTTGAGTAGAAGAGTATCACGTCGTGCTTCTTTCTGAAGTATCTTTCTGTCTTCCCAGAGGGGTCCTTATAACACCAAACTATCTCATTCCTAAAGTTTTTGTGTCCAAAAATAGTATCCATAAGCACCTTAAGATAGTGGCTCGCATTTGGGTCGCAGTGCAAGTATATACTTCCTGTGGGTTTAAGCACTCTCTTTAACTCCAAAAGCCTCGCACACATCATAGTAAGGTAAGCCATCATATCGTTGCGTTTTATAAAGTTTCTAAAAGCCTGAAGCATATCCACAACTTGACCTGGTCCGGTCTGGACTATCTCATGAAAAGTTTTTTCTGTCTCCTCTGTCCAGTGCCATGTGTCCTCAAAGGCGGTTATTTGTGCCTTAGATAGCCCTCCTGTGGGCTCACGAAAAAGCACATTGTAGTCCGCTTTTGAATTAAAGGGAGGGTCAAGATAAATAAGGTCTACAGACTCATCTGGTATGTAGTTCCTTAGGACTTCAAGGTTATCTCCGTAGTAGAGGACGTTTTCCATAGCTGTAAGTTTTAAAGTATAATATAACTTTTAATGCCAAGAGGAACAAACATAAAAAAGATACTCATCATAGGCTCGGGACCCATAGTGATTGGTCAAGCAGCGGAGTTTGACTACTCTGGCACTCAGGCATGTAAAGCACTTTTGCAAGAGGGATATGAGATAGTTTTGGTTAACTCCAACCCAGCCACCATAATGACAGACCCCCAGTTTGCTCACAGGACTTATATAGAACCACTTACTGTGGAGGTGCTGGAGGAGATAATAAGTGTAGAAAGACCCGACGCACTACTTCCCACACTGGGAGGTCAAACTGCTCTTAACCTTGCGGTAAGGCTCTATGAGGAGGGTATATTGGAAAAATACGGTGTTAGGCTCATAGGTGCCAACTATTCTGCAATTAAAAAGGGTGAAGACAGAGACCTCTTTAGAAAGTCTATGGAGAGAATAGGACTAAAAGTCCCACCAAGCGTGGTAGTCTCTTCTTTGCAAGAAGCCATAGAAAAGGTCAAAGAGGTAGGCTTTCCTGCCATACTTAGACCCGCCTTTACCCTTGGTGGCACCGGAGGCTCTATAGCCTACAACATGGAAGAGTTCAAAGAAAAGGTAGAAATAGCCCTCAAAACCTCTCCCATACACCAAGTGCTTATAGACAAGTCCCTTATAGGTTGGAAGGAGTTTGAGTTTGAGGTAATAAGAGACTCAAAGGACAATGTGATAATTGTCTGTAGCATTGAAAACTTTGACCCTATGGGTGTGCATACAGGAGATTCCATTACGGTAGCACCAGCCCAGACCCTTACAGACAAGGAATACCAAATACTCAGGGATGCCTGCATTGAGATAATGAGAGAGATAGGCGTGGACACGGGAGGCTCTAACATACAGTTTGCGGTAAACCCAGAGACAGGAGATTTTTACGTAATAGAGATGAACCCAAGGGTTTCAAGGTCTTCCGCTTTGGCTTCTAAGGCTACTGGCTTTCCCATAGCAAAGGTCGCTGCCAAGTTGGCAGTAGGATATACCCTTGATGAGTTAAAGAATGACATAACACGTTTTACTCCTGCATCCTTTGAACCCTCTATAGACTATGTGGTAGTAAAAATCCCGCGCTTTGACTTTGCCAAGTTTCCAAGAACAGACAGAACACTGGGAACGATGATGAAGTCTGTGGGAGAGGTTATGGCAATTGGAAGAACCTTCAAGGAAGCCCTTGGTAAAGCCATAAGGAGTCTTGAACAAGATGTGTATGGTCTTGCCTTTCCAGACTACTCCATGCTGGAGGATGAGGAGATAAAGAGAGGTCTAAGAATACCTAACCCGAACAGACTTTGGTATATTTCTGGAGCTTTCAGAAAGGGCTATAGCGTGCAAGAAGTCTACGAACTTTCAAAGATAGACCCCTGGTTTCTGGAAAATATAAAGCAGATAGTGGAATTTGAAAAGGTTATAAAGGAAAAGGACTTGGACCCACAGACCCTAAGGCTTGCCAAAGAGATGGGCTATTCGGACTTGGAGATAGCAAAACTCAAAGGTATGGAGGAGCATGAGATAAGAAGTCTTAGGTATCAGTGGAACATAGTCCCAGCCTTCAAGGGCGTGGATACCTGTGCTGGAGAGTTTACCGCATACACGCCTTACTATTACTCAAGCTACGAAAGACCCTATTACACCCTTGAGGGTATGGAAATCCTTGATGAAGACTAAAGCTCAAGCTCCTCTGGATAAGGTTGGAGATAGGCTTGTGTGAGGAGATACTGGTTTTCAAATCTGTAGGCGTAGCTTTTTAGAAACTCCACAAGAAGCCTTCTGTCTACTACTCTCCTCTTGTAGTCCTCCACCAGCTTTAGAAAGTGTGCCTTCTCCGAGGGTTTGAAGTTTCTTGAAAGATGTCCGAAGATATGGAGTATGACGTTGGCATGTTGACCTATGGAGGGCTTCCTCTTAAGAGCCTCTAAGAAAAGCCTTCTATATTCTGCAAGAGTTTCTCTTAAGTTTTCTTCTCTTGCCTGTGCGGTAAGCCTTCCAAGTGCCTTTAACTTTACCTGAGAGTATGCCATTAAAAGATACTTATACCTTTGGTGAAAGTCCATAAGGTCTTTTACTTTTTCTATTCTCTTGAAACTTTCTCTGAGGTCTGCAATAGAAAAAAGCCTTGTGAGAAAATGCG
This sequence comes from Hydrogenobacter sp. T-2, assembly GCF_033971325.1. Classification (NCBI taxonomy): domain Bacteria; kingdom Pseudomonadati; phylum Aquificota; class Aquificia; order Aquificales; family Aquificaceae; genus Pampinifervens; species Pampinifervens diazotrophicum. Next base: position 852,890 of record NZ_CP117180.1, on the reverse strand, counting down.
TGCGTAGTTGTTCATCCCTTAACCTTCCCTCGTCCTCTACCGGTAGGTCTTCAAATCTTTCCAAAACCCTCATGGCAAAAAGCCCCTTTCCCTTTGAATGAAACTCTCTACCCTCTGGGTCTTTGTATACCTTTGTATTGGAAACCCCACAGGAGGGCGACTTGCTCTTTAGTATAAAGCCGTCCACCTCCGAAAGTCCCTTTAAAAACTTCTCCGAGAAGCTCTCCATCTTTTCTGTTAGCTCAAGACCCGTTGCAGGTTGAGAAAGACCAAAGGCATTATCTCTTCTATAGACTATTATCTTCTCTCTTGGAACGCCAAGACCTATAGCTATCTCTGGACAGACTTCTATAACTTCACAGTAAGGAAGAAGTTTAAGGACAAATTCATCCCTCACCTCCTGACCATTGTAGCGAACAGGTTTTAGATTTAAACAGGCACTGACTACTACTCTTGGCTTTGGGAACTGCCTCACATAAAGCATTTTACAAAAAGCCCCCAAAGGGGGCAAGGCTTTACTTAGGCATTATCACAGTGTCTATTACATGTATAACACCGTTGGAGGCTTCTATGTCTGTTTTTACTATGTTGGCATTGTCTATCTTAGCACCGCCTTTTAGGCTTATGGTAGCTTGTTGACCTTGAAGGGTCTTAACCTTTTGACCGTCCTTTAGGTCCTTTGAATAAACCTTGCCTTCCACTACGTGGTATAGAAGAACCTTCTTAAGTGCTTCCTTGTCCTTTAGAAGAGCATCCAGCTTGTCTTTTGGGACTTTTGCAAAGGCTTCGTCAGTGGGAGCAAAGACCGTAAAACAACACTTTGTGGCAAGGGTTTCTTCAAGACCTGCCTCTTTAACTGCGGTAAGAAGGGTCTTAAACTGACCTGCCTGCTGAGCGGTTTGGACTATGTTAGGCTTTGCGTCTGCCTTTTTGCGATCCTTTTCATGCATGCCAGCGACTGCAAGACCAAGGGCAAAGGAAAAAACTGCAGTGCCAAGAAGTGCCTTTTTGAAAAGAATGCTCTTAAACATGACTACACCTCCTTTTGGTTTGATGCTTAAAGAATAGCCTCAAGAGAAGGTCAAAGAAAGCGTGAATTTGTATGGTTGAATGCTATATTTTGACTGACTATCTGACCTAAAGCAAACTTAGATACCGCTATAATTTTACGCTAAGCTATGAAACTCTTCTTTGGTGGTAGCTTTGACCCAATACATATAGGTCATCTCTTAGTAGCAAGGGACACCCTTGAGCTTTTGGGCTTTGAAAGGGTAGTCTTTTTACCAGCTTATCAAGCACCTCTAAAGGAGCCACACAGGGCAAGTGCAGAGGATAGGTATAACATGGTGAGCCTTGCAATAGAAGGTTTTCAAGGCTTTGAGGTTAGCAGGATAGAAATAGAAAGAGGTGGAGTTTCTTATACAGTGGATACCGCAAGGGAATTACACAAAATTTTTGGACAAAAGCCTTATTTTCTTGTAGGAGCGGACAGTTTTTTGAGCCTTCACCTGTGGAAAAAGCCTAAGGAGCTTATTTCCCTTGCAGGTTTTGTGATAGTAGACAGAGAGGGCAGGTGGCAGGAGGTTAAAGGCTACATAAGGGAGCATTTTCCAGAGCTTAAAGAAGGAAGGGATTTCCACCTTGTTTTAGTTAGACGGGTAGATGTATCCTCAACAGAGATAAGGCAAAGGCTAAAAGAAGGCAAGAGCGTAAAATGGCTTGTGCCAGAAAAGGTGGAGGAGTATATACTTTCAAGGGGTCTTTATAGATAAGCTATGCCACCCTTTCGGTAGGCTTAAAGTTCTGCTCTTTTACAGTCCAACACTCTTTAAAAACCGCATAGGGGCACTTTTTCCTACAATACTCGTGGTCAAGCCTTTTGAAAAGCTCCACTATGGACCGACCCTTTGAGTCAAAGATGTGGTCTATGTTTATGTGTTTGTCCAAATCCACCTTCTCAAGAAGTGGGTATAGGGTGCATCCTATGTTTGCCATGGCTGGCTCTACACCCATAGCCCTTATCCTGTCCAAAAGTCTTACCAGCGTTAAACTGCCTGGTGCATCCATGTAGTTAACTGCCTCAAGGTCAAGAAGGACAAACTTGAGAGATTTTTTCCTCTCTTCCACCTTTTGAAGCACATGCTCATAAACATACTCCGCATTGCCAAAGTATATGGACATGTTGGGTCTTATGTAGAGTATTTGAGGACATTCCGGCAACTTCTCTCTTTCTGCGTTTACAAAGGTGGAAGACTGAGGGTTCCTTGTAAGCAGGACTATTCTTGGATACATGGTCTTGTATACAAAACTTCCAAAGGCTATGAGCGTTCCAAGGGTTATGGCAACCCACAGGTCCATGAAAAAGACGGTGGCAAAGGTCACACCAGCCACAATGCCGTCTACTGGGTTTATCCTATAGAGCTTTAGAATTTCCTGAGGTTTTATAAGGTTTATGACCGCAGAAAGCACTATGGCTGAGAGGGTAGCCTTGGGAAGATAGTAAAAGAGTGGAGCAAAGAAAAGCAGGGTCAATCCCACTGACAAGCCAGTTATTACGCTGGCTATGGGTGTTTTTGCTCCCAGCTGGAAGTTGAGGGCAGACCTTGAAAAAGAGCCACCCACAGGAAAGCCTTTAAAAAACCCAGCCACCACATTAGCAAGTCCTTGACCTATAAGTTCCTGGTTAGGGTCCCACTTGTCTCCTGCCTTTATGGCGAGTTGTTTGGCTATAGCTACTGCCTCCATAAGTCCAAAGGCGGATATAACAAGAGCACCCACCCACAGCTGAGAAAAAGTCCTGTAGTCCACAGAGGGAATTTCAAAGGAGGGTAGACCACTCGGCACGTTTCCTACTATGGAAACACCAAAGTTCTGAAGACCAAGAAAGTAAGAAGCTAAAGAGGTTATAAACACCGCCAAAAGAGCACCAGGCAGGAGGGGGCTTATCCTTCTTGAAATCCATATTATGGCATAGGCTACAACACCTATTATTAGAGTGTAAGGGTTTGTTAGAGATACCTTGCTAAATATATCTACCAACACCTCGTATATGTGCGTGCTCTGAGTTATCTTAAAGCCAAGAAGATGCCCTACTTGACTTAAGGCTATAACGAGAGCACCTGCACTGGTAAAGCCTACTATAACGCTCGTGGAAATAAGCTCTACCACAAAGGCGAGCCTTAGTATTCCCACTATAAGTCTTATAAAGCCTACCATCAAGGCAAGAACTCCTGCAAGGGCAATCCACCTTTCGCTTCCTGGCTCTGCCAAACCATACAAGGCGGATGCGGTAAGCAGGGCGGTCATGGCGACTGGACCTGTAGCCAGAAACCTTGAGCTTCCAAAGAGTGCAGCTACAATAACAGGAAGAAATGAGGCATACAGTCCGTATATGGGTGGCATGCCTGCCAAAAGGGCATAAGCCATAGATTGAGGCACAAGCACCGCAGCTACCGTAAGTCCAGCTATAAGGTCTCTGGTAAACTTATCCTTGTCATAATCCCTTAGCCATGGGAGGAAGGGTGCGAGGTCAAAGGTTATGTTTATTTTCATAGCTTTACCCTTTTCGCGTTAGCTTTCATTAGCTGAACCTCTTTTAAAGCACTAAGCAAGTCCATCCCCTCTGCGTATAGCTTGAGAGCCTCTTCCAGCTCCCTTTTACCCTCTACTTTGAAGAGCCTGTCCTCAATTATAGTCCTTAAACTCTTAGCCACAAGCTCCCTGCTTACTCCGAAGTTGTATTCAAGAATATACGCCAGCTCAAGAATAGTGTAGTTGGAGAGGAAAATCTTACCCTTTTTTCTTTCTACCTCTTTAAAGTATCTCTCCAAAGCCTCTGAGGCTTCTCCCTTAGTTAGAAAATCTATAAGCTCCTGTGTGTCTATTGCATCCATTCGGGAGGAACTCCCACGTTGTCTCTTAACTGTCCATTGCCAAAAACTATAAACTTCTCAATGGTTAGCTCCTCAAGAGCCATCGGACCTCTTGCGTGAATTTTGTCGGTAGATATACCCATCTCCGCACCAAGACCAAACTCGTTGCCATCAGTAAAGCGTGTGGAAGCGTTCACATAAACCGCTGCGGAGTCTACCTCCTTTATGAACTTCATGGCTTTTGTATAGTTTTCCGTTATTATGGCATCAGAGTGCTTTGAGCCATATTTTTCTATAAACTCTATGGCTTCCTCAAGGCTTTCTACCGTTTTAACCGCCAGTATGAGGTCAAGAAACTCCTCATAGTAATCCTCCTCTGTAGCGGGGACAGCCTTTACATGAGAAAGCTCAGGTCTGGACTTTATCACTTCAAGGCTTTCTGGGTCGCACCTTAGCTCCACTCCTGCCTTTCCTAAGATATCCGCCATCTTTACCCAGAAGGTATTTAAAAGACTTTTGTGGATTATAAGGTTTTCCACCGCATTACAGACAGAGGGTCTTTGAACCTTTGCGTTGTAGACAATATGGTAAGCCTTTGTAAGGTCCGCCTCCTCATCCACGTATATGTTGCAAACTCCCTTGTAATGCTTTATAACTGGCACCTTTGCCTTTTCCGCAACCGCCCTTATGAGACTCTCACCGCCCCTTGGAATTGCCACGTCCACCTTGCCCTCCATACCCAGTATCTCCCACACTATCTCCCTCTCTGGTCTATCTATAAATTGAACCGCTTCCTCTGGAAAGCCCGTTTCCCTGCATGCCTGACGCAAGATTTCCACAAGAGCCCTGTTGGAGTTTATGGCCTCCTTTCCACCCCTTAGGATTACAGCGTTTGAAGACTTCATACACAGAGAGGCAGCTTCTATAGTGACGTTAGGTCTTGCCTCGTAGACAATAAAGATAACTCCAAGAGGAACACGCATTTTACCCACCTGAAGACCATTAGGACGCGTCCACATGCGCGTTATCTCTCCCACAGGGTCTGGCAAAGAAGCCACATCCCTAAGAACCTTAACCATACCCTCTATTCGTTTGTCGTTAAGCAAAAGCCTATCTATTAAAGCAGGTGAAAGCCCTTGAGATTTTGCGTATTCTATGTCCTTTTGATTTTCTTCCTTTATATAGTCCTTCCTTTCCTGCAGTAGCTCCGCAGCCCTCAAGAGGGTATGGTTTTTTATATCCGTTGTCAAGGACATTAAACTTCTTAAGGTAGAACGAGCAAGGTTTACCTTCTCCTCTGCGTATTTTCTTAGCTCCTCCATAATTTAAATTATAACAGTTTCTCATAAAGAGCTTTAAGAGCTTGCAAACTTTCCTCGTAGCTCACCTTTTGTTCCACACCTTGTCTGAAAAACTCTCTTATGCCCTCTTGGTTTTTTACCACCTTATCCACAAGAGGATTACTACCTTGAGTATATAGACCAAGATACACCATATCCTCTAAGGATTCGTAGGCACTTAGCACCTCTCTTATATACATAGCCCTTTGCATGTGTTCTTTGCTTACCACCTGAGGCATTAACCTACTTAAGCTCCTGACTGGGTCTATAGCTGGGTATATGCCTGCGTTTGCCCTCTTTCTTGAAAGTATTATATGCCCGTCAAGGACACCCATAAGAGAGTCCGCCACAGGGTCAAGACTAATATCATCGCCCTCTACAAGAACGCTAAAAATTCCAGTTATACTACCCTTTTTGAAATTGCCACAGTTTTCTACCACCTTTGAAAGTAGATAAAAGACTGATGGTGTGTAGCCCTTCATAGTTGGTGGCTCACCCGCAGAGAGCCCCACTTCCCTTTGAGCCATTGCCAACCTCGTTATAGAGTCCATAACCAACAAAACATGCATGCCCTTGCTTGCAAGATACCTCGCATGCACAAGAGAACTTATAGCACCCTTTACCTTTAGTATAGGTGTCTGGTCTGAGGTGGTAACCACTATTATGCTCTTTTTTCTCCCTTCCTCTCCAAGCACGTCCTCCACAAACTCCCTGACCTCCCTTCCACGCTCTCCTATGAGGGCAAGGACAACCGCGTCTACTTTGCTATTTTTTACTATCATACCCAAAAGGGTGCTCTTGCCTACCCCAGCTCCTGCAAATATACCCACCTTTTGTCCTTTACCTAAGGTAAGAAGTGCATTTATAGACCTTATACCACAGTCAAAAACATCGCCTATTTTTTCTCTCTCTAAAGGGTTTATGTCCTCTAACAGTATAGGTTTTTTCTCGCCTTTGGGTAAGGAACCATCCACGAGACGTCTCCCAAAGGGGTCAAGGAGCTCTCCAAGAAGACCTTCCCCCACCACTGTAGAAACATGCTCTTTTCTTATCCACGCCTTATCGCCTGCCTTTACACCGTGGGCTAAGCTAAAGGGCATTATGATGCATCTATCTTCACTAAAGCCAATTATTTCCCCCTCTATAGGCTTGTTTCTCTGAGGGTATATGACCACATGGTCTCCTACCGCTCCTTCCGTGTTGTAGGCTTCAAGGTAGACACCGCTTGCTTTGTATACCTTATGGTATAACCTAAATAGTCCCTCCATTTTTTAAATCCTCTAAAAGGTCTGCTATTATGTCCTCGTAGCGTCTCTCTAGCCAAAGCTTTGGTGTTTCTATAAGAAGCTCTCCTTCCTTTAGTTCTTCCTTTACTGTAAGGCTTAATTGCACTCCATCACCCAACCTTTGCTTTAAATCTTCTAAATAAGGAGATATCCTTTGAAAATCCTTAGGGCTAAGGTATATAACCACTTGACCTTTAAGCTCAACACCAGATTCAAGCACCTTTGACAAGACCCTAAGCACAAGGTCTTCCTTTGGCATAAGGTCTGTGAGGATAAGCCTTTTGACAAGCCCAAGGGTAAGTTCGATCACTTCCTCTCGTATATCGGTCTTTACCTCCTTGAAAGTTTCCATGAGCCTCTCTGATAAGGTTTCAATTAGTTTTTCTACAGCCCTTTTCTCATCAAGGTCTCTTAAAAGAGTCTCTCTCTCCTCCAAGAGTTTAGCCCTTTCCCTATCAAGGCTTTCTAACTGAGACCTCAGGCTTTTAATCTCCTCTTCCAGTTTTTCTCTTTCCTCTTGGCACTTTGATTGAAGTTCCTCACAAGGGTCTTTCATATCCTTTTCAGTTTCTCTATGCTGTGTGGTTTCCTGCTCGCTCTCGGTTTGCATGTTATGAAGGTAGTGAAGAGGCTTGAATTCCTCCTTAGACATAGGTCTCCCCGCCTGTCAAATCTATTATGCCCTGGTCTGCAAGATTCTTTATGACCTGTATGACTTGCTTTTGGGCCTTTTCTACTTCAGAGGCTCTCACAGGTCCAAGGGATTCCATGTCCTCCCTCATTATGTCCGCAGCCTTCTTGGACATGTTGGAAAAGAACTTTTCCCTTATATCTTCGGGTGCTCCCTTTAGAGCCACTATGAGCGTGCTTTTTTCTACAGCCTTGAGTATCTCCACAATCGCCCTGTTGTCAAGTTTTCTTATATCTTCAAAGGTAAACATTTTTTCCTTTATCTTCTCCGAGAGATATGGGTCTTCTTCGTCCAACTTTGCCAATATCTTGTTTGTGGTGTCCCTGTCAAGCATGTTTAAAAGTTCTGCGGTAAGGGTTATACCCTCCATCTTCTGCATAATACCGCTTATACCCATGCCTTTTATCTCCTCCGCAAGGACTTCTATGAGCTCGCCAAAGAACTCAGGAGATATATTTTCAAGGGTTGCGAGCCTTTTTACAACCTCTATGCTTAGAGTGTCTGGAAGAAGTTTAAGTATTTCTGCGGACTTATTGGGGTTTAACTGAGAGAGAACAACCGCTATGGTCTGGGGATGTTCACTCATAAGTATATTAGCCAGTATTTTACCGTCAACTCTTTCAAGCTCTTGAAAACTCTTTATAAGGGTTGAACTGCTAAGAAACTCGTATATCTTCGCAAACTTGTCTGGCGGGAGAGCTTTCCTTGCGAACTCAAGAAGGGCATCTATATCAGGAGTTATGAAGGAAGTTGCCTTGTATTCCTCTATGAATTCTTTTGCCACCTCCTCTATGTCCTTAAGTGTTATACCTTCAAGGTTTGTAGCATGAAGAAGCACCTCCTGAATTTCATCGTCGGAAAGCTCTTTCATTACCTCTACTGCGACCTGTGGAGGCATAGCCATGAGGAGTATGGCAGCCTTTTGTGCCTTGCTTAGTTTACTCCTGGCTTCAGGCATGTATAATAGTTTAAGACTTTTTGAGATAAGTCATCAAATCCACAGTATAGAGCATATAATTTATAGGTATGATTCCAAGGGTTTATTTAGGTGTAGAGTGGATAGGTGCAGACAGAATCTTGTCCCAATATAAAGTGCCAGAGGATTGTGGTGCGGGACTTGTTTTCTTAGGTATAGCCAGGTCCGCACCAGAGGATGGAGATGTTGTGGAGCTTCATTACGAAGCCTTTCCCGAAATGGCTATAAGGGTCATGGAAGAGATAAGAGAGGAGACACTAAAAAACTTTCCTGTCAGGGAGGTTTTTATTCACCATAGGCTCGGTGTGGTAAAGGTGGGAGAGCCATCCTTTATGGTAGTGGTCTTTGGTGGACACAGAGACGAAACTTTTAGAGCCTGCAGGTATGCGGTGGACGAGGTTAAAAGGAGAGTGCCCATATGGAAAAAGGAAGTTTTCAAAAATGGCAGGGGTGAGTGGGTGCTTGGAGCATGATAAAGGACACCCTTGGAAGGGAGCTTCATGACCTTAGAATATCTGTAACAGACAGGTGCAACTTTCGGTGTAGTTTCTGTATGCCAGAAGGAGAAGAGTATGAATTCTTTAGGCGTGAAGAGATTCTTTCCTTTGAAGAGATTACCAAGTTCGTAATGGCTATAATTCCTCTTGGTGTAAAGAAGGTCAGGCTTACAGGCGGTGAGCCACTCTTGAGGAGAAACCTTGAAAGGCTTATAGCTTACCTATCTGAACTGCCTCTGGAAGACCTAAGCCTTACCACTAACGGCTTTCTTTTAAAAGAGAAGGCAAAGCTTCTAAAAGAAGCAGGACTTAAAAGAGTAACAGTGAGTCTTCATTCTCTCAAGGATGAAGTTTTCTCAAGGCTTGTAGGAAGAAAGGTAAAGGTTTACCAAATAATTGAGGGTATAGAAGAATCCCTAAAAGTAGGATTAACGCCAGTAAAGGTAAATGTATGTGTCATAAGGGGTATTAACCATACTGAAATAGTAGACATAGCACGTTTTTTCAAGTCAATGGGTGTGGTGGTAAGGTTTATAGAGTTTATGGATGTGGGAAATATAAATGGCTGGTCTTTAGAAAAGGTGTATTCCGCGAGAGAAATGTTGGAACTTCTTAGCAAACGCTTTGAGCTTGAACCTGTGGAAAAGTCCTATAGAGGAGAGGTAGCGGACAGATACAGGTATAAGGATGACGGTGTAGAGGTGGGCTTTATATCCTCTATAACCCAACCCTTTTGTGGAGACTGCAACAGACTCAGGCTTACCGCAGATGGAAAAGTGCTTACATGCCTATTTGCTCAAGACTGCTACGATGTTAAAGGTCTTATAAGAGGTAGTGCAAGTGATGAAGAGATAAGGGAGTTTATCAGTAAGATTTGGGCTTGGAGGTCTGACAGATACTCAGAGCAAAGGCTTGAATTCTTAGAAAATGGTATAATGCCAAGAAAGGTTGAGATGTTTAGGGTAGGAGGCTGAGGATGGTAGAGTATAGGCGGGTTGAGTTTCTTATAAACCCTCTAAAAAATAGGGTATGGGCTGTAAGTATGCCGGACGGAGAGCCTTTAACGGACATAATGTCTGTAAAAAGGGCGAGCTTTTGTATTGAAACCAAGGAACAATACTGGCTTAACTCTTTTGGAGGTGCTTACCATTTGACCATAAAAGAATCCCAGCCTTATGAAGAAGAGTTTGTAAAGTTTAAGGAACAGGCTCAACAGTATATGTGCATCTCCGGTTATGAAACCGCTCATCTTGAATATATTGGCGTATCACCCCTATCAAGTGAGCTAATTTTTGACGAGGAGAATCTTTTCAAAAAGTTAAACAAGGAAAGGTTAGAGGAGTTTAAAAGGTTTATGTCAGAGCTATGGGAATATGTGAAGGAGGAATGAGGTGCTAAGCAAGGAGCTTCTTGAGATACTTGCATGTCCAAAGTGTAAGGGAGACCTAACCTATGATGAAAAAAGAAACGTGCTTATATGCTTCAACTGTAAGATTTACTATCCCGTAGAGGAAGATATTCCTATCCTTCTTATAGAGTCCGCAAGACCTCTTGAAGAACTAAAAGAGGAACCTCAGACCACTTAGAAACTATTAAGGCTAATTCTCCCTTTCAAAGACCAAATATTTGATCACATAGTCATACATAGAAATGTATGCCAACAAAACAGAGACCCATAAAAGGATGTTAGCATAGTCTTGACCAAAGCACAGAGCTATAAGGGTTATAAACTCAAAAAAGGCCTTTGCTTTTCCAAGGTAGGATGCAGGCATGCTATAACCCTTTTCTACAGAGATACTCCTAAGAAAAGATACAGAAAGCTCCCTTATGAGAAGTAATATAAAGGGTAAAAGTCCTATTTCATGGGCGTATAGAAAGTAAGATAGTATACCAAGGACAAAAACCTTGTCCACGAGGGGGTCAAGGAGGATGCCCAATCTACTTACCTGATTGTTTCTTCTTGCTATCCCACCATCCAACCAATCAGAAATGCCCGCAACTATCACAAGAACTCCTGCAAAGTTTCTTTGTCCTTCTTGAAGAAGATAGAGAGTTGGAATGAGTAGAAAAAACCTAAAAAGGGTAATAGCGATTGGCATATATCTATTTTACAACAGGGAAAGTTTTATGCCTCGTTCTCTCATAAGAGAAACCAGGGTATGAGATGGTATGTTTATTTCTCTGAAAGTTATTACCCTTTCCCTTATTATGCTTGCATGTATGCCTGTAAGCCTTTCAAATTCTTCGTAATCGAGTTCAATAAAAAGACTTCCATGTATAAGAAAAGCGGATTTTAAGAGCCTCATGGCACAAGCTAATACCTTTTTACCCTTATAGGTTATCTCTCCAAGGGTCGGATAAAAGTAGCAAAAATAGTCTTCGTAGCCTCCTCTGTATCTGCTCATTTCAAACTTTGGGTCTAAGTTCCTAAGGCTTTCCAAGATAAGACCCATAAAGTTTTTATAGACCTTTGTAAAGCTCCAACCCCAATCCTTTCTAAGCCCTGCATAGGAAAAGGACAAGTCCCAGCCATGAAGAAGAGCACCACCTCCTGTAGGTCTCTTTACCACCGGAAGAGATATGTTAGGCTCTTCCTGTGAATACCCTATGCTTATGGTTGGCTCTTGCCACTGGTAAAGTCTAAAAACAGGTTTTCCAGTGTTTTCCACAAGTAGAAGGTTTTCCCAGTCCTTTTGCATGTTTTCTACACCCTTGAGGGTTTCAACATAAGATAAATCATAGCTTTTTGCGACTTCCATGGTTAATATTTTAAAGTTATGCGTTTCATACAAAAGTTCTTGGGTAAAAGAGAGAAGGAAGAGGACAGGGCTTTTAGTCTTATAACATCTAAAGGAAAGCTCACGCTAAATCCTGAGGATTTTCTTGAAAAGGACCCAGATGCACGCATAGAGGAGTTCTGGGTAGATGCTATGGATGTATCCGAAGATGGATATTGGCTTCTTGTAGGTAGAAGGCATGGGCTTTTACAGCTTTACGACTGGAAGGGTAAGATCCATAGGCTACCCTCAAGACCACCCGCACAGGTAATCACCGACGCTCTCTTTAGGGGAAGATACCTTGCACTTATAACACCACCCTACTTGGTAGTTTACCTTCTTGAAGATGCAAGAAACCCTCAGACATGGAAAAGTTTTAGGACTACACAAGAAGGCATAAGGGCATCTGTGGGTCTTGACCTTCATGGAAATCTTCTTGCCTATGGTGTTGTGGGAGAAAGGGTGTATGTGATAGATATCTCTGGAGGTTTTGGCTCAGAGGGTTTAGACTTTAGAAGCACTTTCTCTTACTCAGAAGCCCAGATAGGAGAGCTAAGGTCTTTGAAGTTTATAGGAAATGGGAAACTACTTTTGTCTGGCACAAGGGGTGTAGCCCTCTATGACCTTGGCGGAAAGCTCCTTAGAAGGTTAGACCATGCATCAGGCAAGGCGGTCCTACCACTAAGGGATAGGCTAATTCTTGGGGAAGGAAACCACCTCTATGTCTACGACCTACAGCTTGAAGGACTCCTTCATAGTATCACAACACCCATAAACATATCTCAAATTGACCTATCGCCGGATGGTGATTTTCTGTTTCTTGCGGATGCGGAAGAAAACAGAATGGGGCTTGTGTATCTTCCTAACCTTGAGTTTATTCAGAGCTTTGAGGGTTTTGGCTACTCCGTGGTAAGGGTATCTCCCGACGGAACTATATACACCTGCACCTATAAAGATGAGGATGACAAGAGACTTTATAGCCTTAGAGCTATAACCACGAACTTGACGGACTTTGTATACGACAAGGACAGGCAGGCTCAAATCGTTAAGAGAGCGGAAGAGGAGCTAAAGGCTCTAAAAAACAAACTTAAAAGGACAAGCAACTTTTTAGAGCATCAGGAAATTGAAGAATACAGAAGGCTACTCTCTATGGACTTACCCATAAGAAAGCTCAGAGAGATAATATTTGAGGCACAGCTCCACATAGAGGAAGCTAAGTTTAACGCCTTCTTAAAAAATTTAGAGGACAAGATAAGAGAAGGTAAGGCAGATGCGGAAGACCTAAGAGACTTAGAGTCAAAGCTCAAGTTAGAAGAAGGAGAGAGGGCTCAGAGGCTAAGGGAGCTAAAGGAAAGCCTTGAAAACTACTTTCAAACAGCTCTGCGGGAGCACTTAGAAAAAGTAAGAAAGGCTATAAGTGAAGTTGAAAGCGGAGACTTGAGGGACTTTGAAGCCCTTGAAGAAGTGAAAAGGGCAAGAGAGTTTATAAACAAACTTCCCAGCTCCCTAAGTCAACAGGCACAAGGTCAGCTTCTCAAGGTCTTTCATGAAAAGTTACTTCAAGACAGGCTAAGCAGATACAGGATAAGGTTTGAGGATTCAAGGGTTATCTTTGGTTCTGAAGACTTTCCCAAGTTTTCTGGAGATGTGAGAAGACTAAAGTGGAGGATAAAGGTAGAGGAAAGACTGCCTTTAAAGGATAGGATATTTGCCAGAATAGCCTTTGAGAGAGAAGATGGTGTTCTAATAGAGCCCAAAAGATACCCAAACCTTATCCCTGAGGAAGAATTAAAGGTACTGCCCTTATGGGTTAGGAGATACTTAAGACACCTGAATGGTATGTTTTCTTCTGAACTTTCGCGACTTCCTCTTTTTGTATCTTACGAAGAGACTCCGTGGTTTGTAAAAAATTTAGAAAAGTTTGCATCTTTGATAAAAGAACAGCTCATGTACTCTGAAGGCATTCTTATACTTGAGGGTGATGCAGGTGTAGGAAAAAACTTCTTGGTGGAAGTTTTCTCAGCCCTCACCAACAGACCTCTATACATAATACCCTGCAACTCAAAAATGGAGAAGGAAGATATTACCTTTGTATACGAATTTGACCCAAGAAGAGGCACAAGGAGAGTATATTCAGACCTTGTAAAGGCACTCCAAACCCCAGGTGCGGTCATATACTTTGACGAGATAAACACCCTACCTGCAGGAATGGTGAAGCTCTTTAACCCACTCTTTGACTACAGAAGATATCTCACCCTACCCACGGGTGAGGTCATAAGGGCACACAGAGAGGTCGTTCTTGTAGGTGGTATGAACCCTCAGAACTACTTGGGAGTTTCAGAGCTTCCGCAGGATATCAAGTCAAGGGCGGACATTATTTTTATAGATTACCCTCCCTTCGAAGACGATAAGGGCATATACCACCCCGACGAGGCAATAATACTCAAAGACCACGTTCGAGAGCTTTCGTACCTTACCCTTGAGGAGTTTATCTACCTTTGGCATTCGGTTGTAAATGCTCTTAAGACTACGTCTATTAGAGACCAAGAGAAGCTTGAAGGAAGTGTATGGAAGATTTTTGAACTTCTCAAAATCGCCAACAGCATAAGAAAGGCTTACAGAGCATATCAGACTCAGCAATCTGAAGAGCCTGTAGATTTTGTTTTTTCCATAAGGGACACAATAAGATGTGCCAGAAGGCTTGACAGATACCCAAACGTCAAGGAATTAGTGTTAGATACCATACTTCCAAAGGTGGGTTCTCCCCTTGAGAGAGAAATAATAAAGAGTATAGTGGAGAGGGTATAATAGAATTAATGGCAAAGAGGTTAATAGTTCTGTCTTCAGATGAGTTGATACTTTCCTTTCTTATAGACGGTGATACAACTTATAGAATAAGTGCGGAACCAAAAGTAGGACAAAGACTTTTGGATAGCATATTCAAGGGTAGGGTCAAAAGGCTCGCAAGGGGTATGGATGGTGTATTCGTGGATATAGGTATTGGTAAGGACGCCTTTTTGCCTTTAAAGGGTGAAAATTATAGGGTGGGGGATAGTGTTATAGTGCAAGTGGTAAGAGAGCCAGAGGACGAAAAGGGGGCAAAACTCACCACTAACATAAAGTTAGTGGGTAAATATCTGGTATATTTACCCAAAGGGAAGGATATAAAGTGCTCCAGCAAAGTGCACTTGGAAAATAGAGAAAGCCTATGCAAACTCTTAGAGGGAGATATAGAAGAAGAGGGTGTAATAATTAGGAGCTCTGCAGTCCATGCGGACCCAGAGGATATAAAAAAGGAACTGCAAAAGCTCAGAGACCAATGGCAATGGATCCAAAAAAGGACAAAAGCCCTAAGGAAACCTCAAATTATCCTTGAAGAATACCCAAGCTACATAAGGCTCATAAGAGACTATTGGCAGGAAATAGAAGAGATTGTCTCTGACAATACTATAATATGGAACAACATAGCTTCTTTTCTTGAGGAGTTTGAACCGAGTATTCTCAGAAAGAACCTCTATCTCAAAGACCCATCCAGTTATGTACATAGATACCGGCTTCACGAAGTTCTCAAAGGCATCTTCAACAAGGTATTGTGGTTAAAAAGCGGAGGATACATAGTCATAGAGGAGACGGAAGCCTTTACCATAATAGATGTAAACAGTGGAGACCCCTTAGGTTCTTGCCATGAGGAGAACGCGCTCAAGACAAACCTTGAGGCGGTGAGAGAAATAGTCAGACAGATAATACTAAGAGACATAGGTGGTATAATTCTTATAGACTTTATAGACATGAAAAAACAGGAAAACAGAAACCTTATAATAAACAGTATGTTCTCAGCCTTTGGTGAGGAAGCCTGCGGCGTTACCATATATGGTTTTACTAAGCTAGGTATTTTGGAGATGTCAAGGAGAAAAACTGGCAGAAGCGTAACCAAGATGCTATCAGAACTATGCCCTGTATGCTCTGGCAAAGGCTATATAAAAAGCTCGTCTCTTTTTATGCTTGAGCTTGAGAAGGAGATCCCCTTATACCTTCAGGGTAGTCTTGAACTACAAGTGCACCCTCTAAGATATGAGTGTGTAAGCAAGAGACTGCAAGCAAAGGGTTTTCTCAATGTGCGAGTAAACACCAGTGAGGACATTAATATAAACAGCTATAGTTTAAGCCATGCGTAGACTCTTAGTGCTTTTACTCATATTTTTGGTGAGCTGTGCAAAGATGACAGAAGAAAAAAGGGCAAGGCTTGCAACAGAAAACTATTCTCAGGGCATGTCCGCTTATGCCAGAAAAGACTACAAGGAAGCCATAAGCAAGCTTTCTGAGGCTCTAAAATACTTGGAAAACCTTACGCCAGAGCAGATAAAGTCCGCTAAGTATACCATAGGTGAAAGCTATTATCTGAGAAAGGATTACATAAACGCCATAGTTTACCTTGAAGACTATCTCTTTTACTATCCAGAAAGCCCAGAGGCGGAGAGGGTTTACTTCATGGTAGTAGACAGCTACATGAAGGTGGCACCCGATGCCTACAGAGACCAAAGCTACACCCTAAAAGCTATAGACAAGGCAAAGGAGTTTCTTGGTAGATATCCCAACAGTCCTTACACCGATAGAGTCATGGAGCTTATAGATAATGCTCAGAGAAAGATCGCAAAGCATGAATACCTAATAGGCAGGTTTTATGAGGATTTTGGTTATTACTATTCCGCATCACTTAGATACAGAAACCTTCTCATAAACTTCCCAGAGCAGGTTTCAGAGGTAGAGGTTTTATACAGGTATATAAAATCCTTGCTACTTGTAAAAGAACAAGCAAAGAGACAGGAAGCAAAATACAAAAGATGGATAGAATCTGCGGAGAGGGAGCTAAGGTCTGCCAAATCTGAAGAAGACAGAAAAGCCATCCAAAACAGAATTGATTTCTTGAATAGAGAGATAAAGAGATGGAAAGATATTGCGGAGTTAAGCAGGCAAGAAGGCTTAAGACTGCTTGAGACATACGCGCAAGTGTATGGAGAAAATCCTTACTATAGAGAACTTAAAAGGTATGCAGGACAGTAGGGAACTATTAAAAACTATTAAAAATCTATTAGAGGGAAAGAAGGCGGAAGATGTGGTGGTTTTGGATGTTTCAAAACAAACAAACATATCCGATTACTTTATAATAGCGACAGCTAACTCTGCGGTGCATGCAAGGTCCCTTCTAAAGCATCTTGAGGAAGAGCTTGAAAAGACTGGCATAAAACCAGATCATGTGGAGGGAGTTGAAGAAGCTAATTGGATACTTATTGACCTTATTGATATAATAGTTCATATATTTCAGAAAGAGTGGAGAGAATACTATGACCTTGAGTGGCTCTACTCTAACGCAGAGAGGGTAAGTTTATGAGTATAATAAAGCTTCTAGTCCTTATAGCCTTTCTTACAGCTTTCCTCCTTTTTATAGCACAGAACGCCGGATATGTGGAAATACGTTTTTTTCATATAGTCTACAACATACCCCTGTTTGTGCTTCTGCTTTTCACCTTTGCTTTTGGCTTTTTGTTGCCTTCCTTTTACCTTCTTTTGAGGGTAACTATGCTAAAAAGACGGCTTCATGGACTGGAAGAGGGTCTAAGGGAGCTTTCAAGGGGCTATTTGAGCAGAGCGGAGCGATTGCTTTTTTCCGCAGGGAAGTTTGTTGAGCCAGCGAGGTCCCTTGTGGCAGAGGTAGTCCACAAACAAGGAAAACTTGAGGAGCTTAAGAATTTCAACAGCACAGCCGCAGCCACCGTTGGTGAGATAATGCTAAGGGAAGGAAACCTGCAGGAAGCAGAGAGAAAGTTCGACCAGGCACTCTTACAAGATGGGGAAAATCTAAGGGCTATCAAGGGACTTAGAAATCTTTATGCTCTTTCAGAAAACTGGGAAAGAGCCTTAGAGTATCAAGAAAAAGTCCTTCAGCTATGTGAAAAATGGGAAAGGGAAAAGCAAAAGGGCATTAAGGCGGAGATAATGGCTATGGTCTACCTTAAAAAGGGAGAGGAAAGGCTTATAGAAAAAGCCTTTGACTTAAACCCGTCGCCTTTTGTTTACTCAGTTTACATAAAACACCTTCTTTCTCAAGATAGGATAAAAGATGCCAGAAAAGTTTGGGAAAAGGCTGTATCTATGGGATATCAGGAAGAAGTGCTTTGGAACCTTCTGGAAGATGAAAAGGCCCTTACCAAACTGCTTGATGACATAGAGGCAAAAGCTGAATCTATAGACCCGAATGTCCTCTGCGTGGTATACCTTAACCTTAACTTAATCAGTAAAGCGAAGAACTTAGAGGAAAAGCTCACAATTCCCTTTAAGGCTCTTCTTTACAGTTCTCAATCCCACAAAGAGCAGGACAAGTATTGTCTGCTTGGAATAAAGGAACTCCTCAAACCCTTTGTCTGTTCTTGTGGTAAGGCTTATAATACATATAAGCCCTTGTGCGTAGAGTGCATAAGATGGGGAGAAATAAAGCTTAGGAGGGACATATATGCTGGTAGACCTTGAGAGAAAGATCATAAGGCTAAAGGTGGTTTATTATGGTATAGGCCAATCTGGCAAAACAACAAACCTTGAAAAGCTCTCAGAAATGGAAGGTCTTAGTCTAATGAAGCTGGATACACAAGAGGAGAAAACCCTTGTCTTTGACTTTGCTACAAAGAAGGTAAAGGTTGGAGACCTTACCCTTTCTTTTGCACTGTACACAGTGCCTGGTCAAGACATATACAAAGATATAAGGCTTACCGTGCTTAGAGGTGTTGATGGAGTGGTGTTTGTTGTGGACTCTCAAAAGGAAAGGCTAAAGGAAAACATAAACTTTTACAGTCTTCTCAAGGCAGACCTGCTTCGCATTGGTAAAGACCCTTCAAGCGTCCCAATGGTAGTCCAGTATAACAAGCTTGACTTACCAAACGCCATGGATTACAGAGAGATGGAGAAGGTTATAAACCTTGAGAACTACCCTTCTGTTTGTGCAAGTGCCATAAAGGGTGAGGGCGTGTTGGAAACCTTTAAGGTTTTGGAAGACTATCTTATATCAAGGGTAGAAAGGATGCTATTATGATCTCCGGATACTTAAGTTCAAAGCAGGACCTGGTAGACCTTCTCAATGGATGTCTTTTTAATAGAGTAGGCACTCTTGACCTTTTTCTTGGTGTAAAGGTGGTATCCTTATACACAGATAAAGGGTTAATAAGAGGTTTCAAGCTCAGTGATAGTGAGGAAGTAAATAGCCAAAACAAAAGGTCTATACTTCTTTACCACCTTTCTGAGTTTATGGAAAACCCAAAAGCCTTTTTCACCTTCAGAGAAGGTCAAAGAGAGAAAATCTTTGAACTTGAGGAGTCTGTCTCAGTAGAGGAGCTTGTGCTTCAGCTTCAGTTAGTTCATAGTGAACTGAAATCCCTTATGGAAAGGGTTATAACCCCTATGGCTGTGGTTAAAGTTATAAAAAATTTTGAGGAAGCAGAATTTTATAACAGTAAAAGCATATATCAAATACTTGTCAGCTCAAATAATAGCCTTGTTGAAGAGATAAGAAAGCTCAAGTCTCTTTTTTCCAGTGGATATTTAGATATAAATCAGTTCTATAATCCTGAACTCTTGAAAGAGGAAATAAAGATAGAATATCTTATGAAAGGTGTCGAAGCAGAAAGAGTAAACCTTATAACACTTCTAGATAGCTTTCATTTTAGTAAGTTTAGCGGCATTATTCAAATAATCGGTGGAGATTTTGAGTTTGACCTCTATTACAAAAAGGGTAGATTGTCTGCAGTCTACCCTTACAATTCTGAAATCTTTGACTTTTTCCTCACAGCCAAGAATAATTCTGTGTTAAATGTAATAGATATAGGCGGGGGGATTATTGATTTGTTAATGCTGAAGCATTCTGAAGAAAAGGCAGTGAGTGGCTTATCTGGGTCCTTTTTGGAAGTAGGGAAAATGCTCATAGGTATGAGTACTGAGGGAAGGTCGGGTATGATAACAATTTACTCGGAGGGTTCAAAAACTTACATAATATACAGGGAAGGGCTACTTCTTGGCATCATAGAAGATGGTATGGAGGGCTTAAAGTTTGTAAAGAGTCTGCCGGTTGAGAAAGTGGCGTGGGTGGATATTGCCCTGTACCAGCCCATGGAAAACATACGGGATGTTATACATCAATTCTTACTAAATGCAATATACAGTATACTTCTTAAGCATGCGGGACACCTTAACCATATAATACTTTCTCAGCTTGCATCTTCAGATGTTCTGAAGTATAACGAGGGAGTTATAGTTTATAGAAGAAAGCCCAAAGGTGAGGAGGGTGTGTTTGGCTTTCTTCAATTTCTTCTTGACCTTAGCTACAGTGTATTGGGGAATGAAAAATTAGAAAGGGAATTAGAAATATCCCTACAGCCTTACAGGGATATATTAAAAATTCTAAATGTAGAAGAGTATCTTATGCTTCCTGAAGTATGAAGGTTTTGATTGTTGAGGATGACCAACACCTTGGCAAGCTTCTCCTAGATGGGTTAAGCCATGAAGGGTACGAGGTTGATTGGGTAAGAGATGGCTATTCCGCAGTAAATCGCTTATTAGAAGAGGACTATGACCTTGTGCTTCTTGATATTATGCTTCCTAAGATGGATGGAATAAAGGTCTGTAAAAGGATAAGGGAAGTAAAGGATATACCCATAATTATGCTAACTGCCAAGGGGCAGATTGAGGACAAGGTGGAGGGGCTTTCTGCGGGGGCGGACGACTATATAACAAAACCCTTTTCCTTTAAGGAGCTTTTGGCGAGAATTGGTGCTGTCCTTAGAAGATATAAAAGGGAAGGACCCGACACTTTGAGGGTTGGCAGGTTGGAGCTTAGATTAAGGTCCTTTGAGGTATATTACAGGGGCAAAAAGATACCTATGACTCACAGAGAGTTCAAACTCCTAAGGCTCCTTGCGGAAAGGGTAAACATCGCAGTAAGCAGGGAAGAGATATACTCAAAGGTGTGGGGCTACTCTTATGGAGAGGGCTCAAACGTGGTGGATGTGTATATAAAAAACATAAGGACAAAGTTGGAGGATAAGGACCACAGGCTAATAAGGACAGTTAGGGGATATGGCTATATGATGGTAGAAGAGGATGTCAGTAAGGGTTAAAGCTATACTGCTTTTTTTCAGCCTATACTTAGGTGGGTTGCTTCTGCTTTCTTTATTCAGTTTAATGGTTGTAAGGTCCACGCTTTATAATTACACCCTCCAATATATGGAATACCAGGTAAACCCACTTTTAGATTTTTACAAGAACTACTATCAAAACCCTGATTATTACGCAAAATTACTGGCAGAGGATGTGGTCTCGAGGGAGATAGCCAGTATTCTTATTGACGAAGAAGGTCAAATAGTAAAAAAGGAGAGTTTTCTCGAGGGTGAAATGCCAGAGATAGAGCTTCAAGATATAAGGACTATGTTAGAAAAAATTAGAGGAATTAAGGGAAGCTATGCTTTTATAGTCAAAAGGGTAGGTGATCACCATCTTATACTTCTTGGAAAACTAGACAGTATACGAAACGTGGAAAAACATATAATACTCTTTACCACCTTCATATTATTTCTCATTTCCTTACCTGCCTCATTTCTTGCCTTTTATTCTATAAATCAACTTCTAAAACCCTTAGACTATCTTACGGAGGCTTCAAGACGCATCTCAAAGGGAGATCTCAATTTAGAGATTAGAAAGAGTGGTAGGAAGGATGAGTTTGGTCTTCTTGAGGAAGCATATGCAAGTATGGTAGAAAGGCTTAAAAGCATAATCCTCTGGCAAAGGGAGTTTATAAGGAACGTAGCTCATGCACTAAAAACTCCTCTTGCTTACATAAAAGGGCAGGCGGATCTCTTGCAAAGGGGCAAATACACAGAAGAGGAACTAAAAGAAATTTATCGGAATATACAACTTCAGGCGGAAAAGATGGGAAAGTTAATAAATCAGTTAACTACTATAATGAGGCTTGAGTCTCAAGTTCCTCTCAAAGTGGAAGAAGTCAGCTTAAACCAAATCTTTGCGGAGCTTGAGGAGGAGTATGAGTTCATCAGAGGAGGCAGAAGATTTACCGTAGAGTATCTTGACGAAGATGTGGTTCTCTATGTGGACAAGGAATACTTTAAGATGGCTATTAGAAATCTGATAGAAAACGCATACAAATACACAGAGGAGGGACAAGAGATAAGGCTTTATTTTAAAGAGCACTGTGTGGTGGTTGAAGATAGAGGTATTGGTATGGAGCATCCAGAAAGGGCAGGAGAGCTCTTCTATAGAGAAGCGGCAGACAAGGAAGGCTCAGGTCTTGGACTCTATATAGTTAAACTCATAGCCCAGAGAAGTGGTATGAGTATGAAAGTGGAAAGCCAAAAGGGGGTTGGCACAAAGGTAAGTTTGTGCTATAATTTTAAATTATGAGAAAATTAACAACTCTTATAGTCTTGGTGCTATTGTTTGTAGTATCATGCAAAAGACAGCATGAGTTTTATGGTCATCTATACGACCAGCCAGCCTACAACTTTGAGCTTACAGACCACGAGGGAAAAAGGGTAAGGCTTTCTGATTTTACAAACCAGAAAAATATAGTGTTACTCTTCTTCGGATACACCCACTGCCCTGATGTCTGCCCTATGGCACTTGAAACCATGGCAAAGGTTATGAAAAATCTCACACCTGAAGAAGCAAAAAGAGTCCAGGTGCTTTTTATAAGTGTGGACCCAGAAAGGGATACACCAGAGGTGCTGAAGGGTTATGTTCCTTACTTTAATCCCACCTTCATAGGCCTGACTGGAACTGAAAAGGAGATAGAGAAGACTGCAAGAGAATACAAGGCTTACTATAAAAGGATAGAAGGTGAGTCCGCTGGTGGATACCTTATAGACCATACCGCAACCATATATCTGGTCACTCCCGATATGAAGATTAAACTCCTTTATACCTTTGCAAAACAAGAGCCAGAGAAGATGGCGGAGGATATAAAATTCCTGCTGAAAAACTCATAGGGGAGCTTTTTTCCAGAAACGGTTTTGAACTTTCCGAGAAACAGATGGAAAACTTTAAAATCTACTTGCAGGAGCTAAAAAGATGGAACGAGGTGCACAACCTTACCGCTATAGAGGACGAAAGAGAAATAATCCTAAGACATTTTGTGGATTCGCTAACCGTTAGCTTTTGTTTAAGAGAAAAAGCTATACAGATAGATGGTCTTTCTGTGTGTGATGTGGGGAGCGGAGCTGGTTTTCCAGGAGTGCCTCTTAAGATATACTACGGGGACAGGATAGACTTGACTTTGATAGAAGCGGTAGCAAAAAAGTGTTCCTTTTTGGAATATCTTAAGGTAAAACTTGGAATTGAATATAGAGTGCTATGTAGGGAAGCTCAAAAAGTTCAAGAAAACTTTGACCTTGTGGTTTGCAGAGCCCTTGGAAAAACTGAAAAGATACTACCTCTGCTCCAAAGGCTTTCCAATAGATACATAATGATTATGAGGGGAGCGGAACCTCTTGAAGGATACGACCACTGCAGGATAGAGCTTACAGATATCAAGAGCTATATCCTTTTCCTTGCAAAAACAAGATAACCTGTATGGGCGGTCATAGTGTCCTGAGGTCTAAGGCGGTCTGGGTTAGGCTTGTAGGGTCTGTGAAGTATCTCCAAAACTTCCACATTGCAAAATAGGTTTTCCATTGACTTAAGGAGGTTGCTCACTTGGTTGGCTGTAGGAAGGATGGTGGCAAAGGGTGCACCAAACTTTAAGACTCTCCAAACCTTTTGTATGTATAAGGTTGGTTCTTTAACATCCACGAAAACCGCGTCAAAGAAGTTTTCTTCAACATCCGCAAACATAAAGTCAAGGTTTTCAAGCCTCACATTCTTACATAGATCAAACTTTTCCCAGTTCTTTTTTGCAAGTCTATAAAAATCTTCTCTTATCTCATAAGCCCATACTTCACCTGCCAACTGGGAAAAAACCGCAGTGGATGCACCACTTCCTACACCGAACTCAAGGAGCCTTTTATCCTTTGAAAGTCCAAGTTTATAGGCTATATAGAAGCTGTCCTTTGGGTATACTATCTGAGTTTTTCTTTGAAAGCCGAGCAAGATCATTTCTTCAAGGGTGGGATTAAGGACATAAAAGCCGTTAACAGAATGTCCGGGCTCTTTTCCTATTATGTCTTCAAATCTTATTACCCTTTCCTTGTAGTTTAGGCTAAAGTCTTTTGTTAGTGCCTTGAGATACCTTCTATCTTCGCAAACCAACAATATATAATCTCCTTCCCTAAAGTTCATCTTAGCTCCAGTATAGCCCTTCCAAGATTATAGGATGCAATAGAGTATTTTAGAGCATATTCGTAGTCTCCAACCCTGTAGTTTTCTCTTGCAACTTGGTAAAAAAGAAGCTGGTATGCGTATATCTGAGGATACTTCCTTGAGTATTTTGTGGTTTCGTTTAGAAGAAGGGAAGCCCTTCTTAGTCTTTTGCTGGCAACTACTCTGTCCTTTCCAAAGCTTTCTGGAAACTTTATGTTTTCAAGAGCCTGCAGTATGCTGTCTGCGGACCTACCTGCTTTTTTATCTCCCTTTTCACACGCTATGTCTATAAATATCTCCGCTTCTCGCATCAAGTCTTCGTATATCATATCTTCCTTTAAGGCAAGGTATCTCACTCTAAGGAGTGGACAATCTTGGGCATGTGCGTGCAATAGGAAGAGAAGAATAAGCAACCACAGCACAATAGAGTTATTATAATAATCTACTCGTGCTATGGTGTTAGGTCTACTAAGGGTAGAGCTCTTCTTTTCAGAGAATGGTTCTCTGAAGGAAAAAAGGCACTACCTAAGGTCTATAAAGGACAAGGTGAGGTCTTCCTTTAATGTTTCTGTGGCGGAAGTAGACTACCACGACCTGTGGCAGAGGTCAAGCCTTGCCTTTGTATGTGTTTCTCATGAAAAGTCAATAGCGGAGAACACCCTAAGCGGTGTGAAAAAGCTACTTGAAAGGCACTACCCAGAGTTTATACTTGAGCTTAAGAGTGAATACCTATTCCTCTAAAAGCCCATGCTTGCGTAGGAAACTATAGAGTCTGTGAGGTTTTCATAGTAGAAGCTGTAATCAAAAAGCTCACCCTTTTGAATACCTGCCTCCTTTAACATGTGAGAAAAGACCAGGTTTGTATACTGACCATCTATGCGTGTGAAGTTGCTACCTTCTTGGAGTAGTTCGAAGGCATCATCGCCTCTGAGGTTTTGCAAAAGCTCAAGATACTTCCTGTCTATAAAGGAAGGATCATAACTTCGTTCGTCTCCAAACTTTTTTCCCACATGGCTTAGGTCAACGCTTGAGATTATAAGGGTGTGGTGAAGTTCTCTGTCTATTACCCTTAAGAGGTTTTCCGCAAGGGTTTTTAGGAAGTCTCTATCTCCATAGGAAACTATAAGGGCTAACGCCTTTGACTCTGGAAAGAGCATTTTTGCATAAATTGAGGCAAACTCAATGGAATGTTCTTGTTTGTAAGAAAAGAGGTCATGGGTTATGTCAAAGTTATAGAAGGATTGCAGTTTCTCAAGCAGGTCTTTTCTTGTTTCAAGTATGCCAAGGGGTGTTTCCATATGTAGGGGTAAGACAGAAAAGGGCATTTCATGCCAATAGTGGGAAACGCCTAATATTACCACAAGCCTTTTGTCCGCCTTGAGCCTTCCATAACCCTCCCAGTAAGTTTTCCTTGCAACTCTTAAGTCCATATGAGGAACCACAAGCCCTAACAGGTCTCTCTTTTCCTTTTCCTCTCCCATCAGAAAGGCTCTACAGCTTTCCGCATCCTCAGGATATACCTCACCCGCATGGGACATGGGTCTTACGCCTTTACGGAGCATCTCTTGACGCAGGGAGTTGAGGGTCCTTTGGAAGTTTTCTCCCTCTAACAGAAGGTACCTTTCAAGAAGCTCAATAAACTCCCTAAGCTCCTGCTCTTTAAGGATTATACCAGTCCTTTTGAAAAACTCGGCCCTTAGCTCCTCAAGCTCCCTCGTCCCGTCCATAAAGGACAAGAGAACAAGACCATGGTAAGAGACCATAAGACCCTCGGATATAACCATTGGGTCTTTTAGCCAGAAGGACTCGCCATAGGGAACCACTTCAAGGGATCTTACTTTGGGCTTCATCCAAATATTAAAATCTCTTCCTCTCTAAACTTTTGGTCAACAAGCTCCCAGCTTCTGTAGGAGACCACCTTGCCTTTGCTTACAGAAAGTATTAGATAAGAAAAGCCTTCAAAAGCCCTTTCCTCATCAAATTGAGAAGGTCTATCTGGATGGTCGGGGTGGGAATGGTATACGCCCACTATCTCAAGCCCAAACTCTTTTGCCTTTTTTTCAGCCTTTAGGTAATCTTCTGGTGCTATCTCATAACGGTCATGTTTTCTGTCGGGGTTTGCGTTGGGTGTTTCATATACTCCAAAGACAGTCCTTAGGTTTCCTTCCACTTTTCCTAAAAGAAGACCACAGGTTTCATAAGGGTAATCTCTCTCCGCTTGTGCTATAGCCTTCTGAAGAGCAGAGCCTTTAATCCTTAGCATCTTTACACCATAGCGTATTGGGTTAGAAGTTCTGCTATCTGCACTGCGTTGGTAGCTGCACCTTTGCGTATGTTGTCCGCCACTATCCACATGGAAAGCCCCGGCTCAAAGACCAAATCCTTTCTTATCCTTCCCACAAAGACTTCATCTTTTCCTGCCACCTCTATTGCAAGAGGATATTGACCCTCTAAGGGGTTGTCCACCACTACAACGCCTTTTGCCTTGCTTAGTATCTCCCTTGCGGACTCTGGAGAAAGTTCGGACTTTAACTTGACGCTTACCGCCTCTGAATGTCCATAAAAGACCGGCACTCTTACGCAGGTTGCGGAGACCCTTATATGGGGGTCATGGAGTATCTTTCTGGTCTCGTTTAGCATCTTTAACTCTTCCTTCGTGTATCCGTTTTCTGTAAAAACGTCTATCTGTGGCACTACGTTGAAGGCTATTCTTTTTGGCAGTGCCTTTGCTGGTGGTATTTCTTTTCCTTCGCACCATGCCCTTGTTTGTTCTTGAAGCTCCCTTATGGCTTTTGCACCTGCACCAGACACTGACTGGTAGGTGGAGACCACTATGGCTTCTATCCCAACCGCATCGTATATGGGCTTTAGTGCTACAAGCATCTGTATGGTAGAGCAGTTAGGGTTGGCTATTATACCCTTGTGGTCTTTGACATCTTCTGGATTTACCTCTGGCACTACCAAAGGCACTTCTGGGTCAAGCCTCCAGGCAGAGGAATTATCTATAACAACCGCACCATCAGAGACAAACCTCGGTGCATATTCCTTACTTATGGAAGAGCCCGCAGAAAAAAGTGCTATATCTATGCCTTTAAAGTCGGCGACCTTATTAAGTGCCTGAACTTTTAACCTTTCACCCTTGAAGGTAAGCTCAAGCCCTTCGGACCTCTCTGAGGCAAAAAGGAACAGCTCGTCCACGGGAAAGTTTCTCTCTTCCAGAACCTTTAGGAAAGCCCTTCCTACTTCACCCGTTGCACCAACTACCGCTACCCTGTATCCCATAGGTTAAATTATATCCCATTATAGAGACTCAAAGCTTTTACAAGAGACCTTGCTGAGAATACGACTTATGGCCTCATCGTTTACGTTAGGCTTCTTTAGAAAGTTTTCCCGTCTATATCTGTGAGCAACTATTATTGTGTGAAGAGCTTCAACGGTCTTGTCTATAAACTCGTTTACCACTATATAGTCAAAGTGTTTTGCACAGGCTATCTCCTCTTCAGCCTTTTGAAGCCTTTGTTCTAAGTTTTCCCTGCCGTAGCCTCTACCCAAGAGCCTCCTCCTTAGTTCCTCAAGGCTTGGTGGCATAAGAAAGATAAGCACGTTTTCTGGATAGACCTCCTTTACCTTCTTTGCACCCTGCACGTCTATAACGAGAAGGGAGTCTATGCCTTCTTCTTCGTTCCTTAGGACTTGGTCCTTGGGTGTGCCGTAGTAGTTTCCGTAGACCTTAGCGTATTCAAGAAAATAGCCTTCCTCTATCTTTCTTTCAAACTCTTCCCTATCCATGAAGATGTAGTCCACACCGTGCACCTCTCCCTCTCTTTGTGGTCTTGTGGTTGCGGTTATTATCCTCTTTACCTTGGGACAGCTTTTGAGAAGTCTATCCGCTATCGTAGTTTTACCTGTTCCAGAGGGTGCGGAAAGGACGAAGAGCATGTTATAATTATAACCTATAAGGCGCGTAGCTCAGCTGGCAGAGCGCTGGCCCGACACGCCAGAGGTCGGCGGTTCAAATCCGCCCGCGCCTACCATGGTATAATCTTCAAGATGTTTCCAGATTTTGAGAGGGAGCTTCAAGAGATATACCAAAAGGTTGAGCAACTCAAAAGACTATACAGTCTTGGAGACAAAGAGAGGGAAAAGGAGCTCAGAAAAGCTCAAAGGGAATTCTTAAAAAAGAGCAAAGAGATATATTCAAAACTTGACCCTTGGGAGAGGGTTCTCCTTGCAAGACATCCTCAAAGACCACACGCAGTTGACTACATAAACCTCATATTCAAAAACTTCATAGAGCTTCATGGAGATAGGTGTTTTGGAGATGACAAGTCCTTAGTGGCTGGTTTTGCTTACTTTGACGCTTTCCCTGTGGCGGTGATAGGTCAAGAAAAGGGTAGGACAACAAAGGAGAAGATGGAAAGGAACTTTGGCATGCCTCATCCCGAAGGATATAGAAAGGCTATAAGGATAGCAAAGTTGGCGGAAAAGTATGGTATGCCTGTTATAACACTTATAGACACACCGGGAGCATATCCGGGTATAGGTGCGGAAGAGAGGGGACAGTCTGAAGCCATAGCCCAAAGTCTATATACCTTTGGCTACTTGAAAGTTCCAAGTATTGCGGTGATAATAGGAGAGGGTGGCTCTGGTGGTGCCCTTGCTCTTGGAGTTGCCAATAGGGTGCTTATGTTAGAAAATGCGGTCTATTCGGTGATATCTCCTGAAGGCTGTGCGGCAATACTTTGGAAAGACCAAGGCAAGGTAAAGGAAGCCTCAAAAGCCCTCAAGCTCACAGCCCAAGACCTTCTAAGGCTTGGAGTTATAGATGCCATAGTGCCAGAGCCTCTTGGTTCAGCCCATTGGGACCACAAAAGAAGTGCAAGGGTGCTAAAATACGTCTTAAGAAAATGCCTGAGAGAACTCTTACAAATGAAACCCGAGGAGTTAGTGCAGGAAAGGGTCAGAAAGTTTGAGAGGATGGGGGTTTTTGTGGAGCTATGAACTTTCTTTGTATACATTGCCATTTTCATCAACCACCAAGGGAAAACCCATACCTTGGTCTTGTACCCATAGAGGAATCTGCCCAACCTTTTGAGAATTGGAACGAGAGAATATTCAGAGAATCCTATCTTCCAAACCTTTACGCACACTATAGGAAGGAAGGCAGGATACTTAAGGTGGTAAACAACTACGAGCACGTAAGCTTTAACTTCACCTACAGTCTTCTCTCTTGGCTTCTCAGAGAAAAACCTTGGTTTGTCCAAAGGCTTAAGACCTCAGGCAAAAGGGCTATAGCCTCAGGCTTTAACCACACTATACTGCCCCTTGACCCAGAGGAGGACAGGGAAGTCCAGATAGTTTGGGGTATAAGAGCCTTTGAAAGGGTCTTTGGAAGAAAACCCTCTGGCTTTTGGCTTCCTGAGCTTGCGGTAGACAGAAAAACCCTTTCCCTCTTGCTAAAGCATGGCATAAAATACCTCATACTTGCACCACATCAGGTCAAAACAAAGGGAAGCTACCTTAGACTGCATCTGCCAGAGGGTCATATGGATATCTTTATCTACGATGGGGAGCTCTCTCATGGTATAGCCTTTGGAGAGCTTATAAACCACATGGATGAAGTTATAAGAAGAGTAGGCGAAAGAAGGGGTCTTACCCTTATTGCGGTGGATGGTGAGACCTTTGGTCATCACAAGAAGTTTGGTGAGATGGGGCTTGCTTACCTTATAGAGAACTATCCAAACATCAAAGGTCTTGAGGAAATACACAAGATAATGCATCCAGAGGGAGAAACGGATATATGGGAGTTTACCTCTTGGAGCTGTGCTCACGGTATAGAAAGATGGAGGTCTGACTGCGGCTGCTCCACTGGTGGTCTTCCTGGTTGGCATCAAAAGTGGAGAGGACCTATGAGGGAAGCCCTTGAAATAGTCAGGTCAAAGGTAAAGGAAAGGCTCTTTAGAGCCTTGGAAAAATATACAAAAGACCCGCAGAGTGCCCTTTTTGACTTTGTGGATATACCGCTTGGAGGTTCAAAGGAAGAATATCTGCAGGAAAAGGCAAAAAGACCTCTTAGCAAAGAGGAAAGAGCGGAGCTCTTTAAGCATCTATATGCTTACAAATACATAAGTTATGCCTTTTCTTCCGATGGCTGGTTTTTTGCAGAGATTTCTGGTATAGAGGCTGTAAAGAACCTGCTCTTTGCAAAAAAAGCCATAGACCTTATGGGCGATAGCGGGCTTGAGGAGAGATTTCTCAAGGTGCTTTCTGAAGCTCCCAGCAACCTTCAATCTTATGGCAACGGTCTTGGGGTGTGGCAGAGCCTTGTCTTGCCTCAGAAGGTTTCAAGGGAGCGTCTAATCACTTCCATAACCGCCCTTGAGCTGTCAGACGTCATACCTCAGGAAGGAACGTTGGGAAATTTCTACTATAGGGTAGAGGGCTTTGAACCTTGGAAGGTCTACATCAAGGATATGGAAACGGAAGAGGAGTTTGAAGCCTTAGAGGAGCTAAGGGAGTTTAATCTTAGTCATGTGCCTCAACCTTTTCTCAGTTGGCTACTGGATAAATGGGCTTATACATACCTTGAAGAGGATGTGAACTTTACCGAAAGCTATGAACTCCTGCTTGAGGGTTTGCTTTTTCATGCAAGAGGCAGGTATTTTGAAGCAGGAAACTTGATAGAAGATAATGTAAAAGCATACCTCAGGCTAAAGCTTTACCTTCTTCTTAGAAGGCTTGCTCCTGTGGATGAGATTAAGAAGGTATTGGACAAGGCGGAAAGCCTTAACCTTGACATAAGAGATGTCTCTGTCAAGTTTTGGACGGAAAGATACGTAGGTAAGAAGATACTTATGGGATTGTCAGAAGGGGAAGCAGAGGAGATAGCCACCTTTATCAAAGATTACAACAGAGGGGTTGGGAAGTATGAACTTATGGTAAACCTGTGGGAGCTTCAAAACTGGGCGTGGGAAAACAGAGAGAAGCTAAGTCAAAAAACGCTCAATCTTTTAGGCTTTGAATAAAATACTACCATGCAGGGAAAGGGGCTCTTTACAGACCTGTATGAGCTCACCATGGCTCAGGCTTACCTTGAAAACAACAAGGTGGGCAGGGCGGTCTTTAGCCTTTTTGTGAGAAAACTTCCAGAAAACAGAAACTTTCTCGTATCCTGTGGGCTTGAGCCTCTCATTGAAGCCCTTGGGGAGTTCAAGTTTGGTAGTGAGGAGTTAAGGTATCTGAAGTCCTTGAACATGTTTAAGGACTGGTTTTTGGATTATCTGGAGCAGTATCAGTTCAGGGGAAACCTCTACGCTATAAGGGAGGGTATGATAGTCCTTCAAAATGAACCGCTTATTCAGATAGAAGGGTCTTTGCCGGAGGTGCAGATCCTTGAGACGCTCGTTATAAACATAGTGCATTACAATACGCTTGTTGCCTCAAAATCCGCAAGGTGCTACTTGGCATCTAAGGGTAAAGCTCTTGTGGACTTTGGCTTGAGAAGAGCTCATGGGCTTGACGCAGGTCTATACGGAGCGAGGGCTTGCTATATAACAGGTTTTACAGGAACCTCAAACCTCTGCGCAGGAAGGAAGTATGCCATTCCCGTCTTTGGCACTATGGCACACTCCTTTGTTATGGTCTTTGAGGAAGAGGAGGAAGCCTTTAGGGCTTTTGCAAGGAGCTTTCCAGACAAGACGGTGTTTCTCATAGACACCTATAATACCTTCGAGGGGGCAAAAAAGGCTTTAAAACTCCTCAGAGAAGGTATAAGGGTTGTGGGAGTAAGGGTTGACAGTGGAGACCTACTTGAGGAATGCGTGAAAGTCAAGGAGCTTTTCCAGAGGGAAGGCTTTTGGGATATAAGGATTGTGGTAAGTGGTGGGCTTGATGAAGAGGACATACACAAACTTGTATCAAATGGTGCACCAGTGGATATCTTTGGCGTTGGCACTAAGGTTTTGACCTCTGCGGACGCTCCCTATCTTGATATAGCCTACAAGCTGGTGGAATATGAAGGAAAGCCAAAGTTTAAGTTAAGCCCCGGAAAGCAAACCTTTCCCTACAAAAGACAAGTCATAAGGCACTATGAAAATGGTCTTATGTGCTACGATGAGGTTATTCCCTACAGAGAGGGAGGGCTTGTGGAGCTTGTATTCAAAGAGGGAAACCTTACAAAGCCACTGCCTACCTTGGAAGAGATAAGAGAAACCTTCTTTAATGAGCTTTCCAAATTGCCTGAGGAGTTAAAGTCCATAAGCAAGAAAAGGGATTATAATGTTTTATTAAAGGAGGTTTAGATATGAGTAGAAGACCTAACATAGAAGAAGCACTTAAGAAGGTATCTTCAAGGTATGAACTTGTGCACGCTGTTGCAAAAAGGGCGAGCCAGCTACTGGAAAAGGGGGAAGATATCTTTATAAGGGACAAGACGAGAGGCGAGCTTATAAAGAAAACCTTCCAGGCTATAGAGGACATAGCTCAGGGTAAGGTTCATGTAGTAAAGTTGAGGAGAAGCTCTGAAAATGATTAAGAGTTTAGCATTTCTTCACATTTTCTTTGCCGTTGTATGGATAGGTGGGATGGTATACAGCCTGCTCTTCCTCAAGCCATCTCTTAAGGAGCTTTCCAATGAAGACCATAGGCAAAAACTCCTTCGCTCCGTGTTTTCAAAATTCTTCCCTGCGGTCTGGCTCTCCATACTTGTCTTGTTTATAACAGGCATGGGGCTGTGGCATGGTTATAGAAGGGATTTTTCTGATAATCCTCTATTTCATACAAAGCTTTTCCTCTTTGCCCTTATGGCTCTGGTGTTTACATATATCTACTTTTTTCTCTTC
The DNA here is from genome assembly GCF_033971325.1 of Hydrogenobacter sp. T-2. NCBI lineage: Bacteria > Pseudomonadati > Aquificota > Aquificia > Aquificales > Aquificaceae > Pampinifervens > Pampinifervens diazotrophicum. The sequence goes on along the minus strand of NZ_CP117180.1, from coordinate 820,263 downwards.
AGAAAAAATAAGCTTTCACATATTCCTAACCTCATCTGGGTAAATCTAATCTTGGGGATCTTCATCCTGCTTATAATCACCTACATAAGTTAACTATGGTTTTACTACTGTTTTTAATACTTCCTTTTCTTGCCTACGCTCAGCTACCGATAGAATACACACTTTTTATGAACTACATGGAAAGGAGGGACATATCAATTGGATATAGAATATTGAGAGATTACCCACACGTGGTTTTCAAAGATGATTTAATGCTTCTTCTTGCCCAAGATGAGGTAAAAGTAGGACAAATTCAATCTGCTCAAAAACTTTTGATGGATATAAACCCAAGAAACCTCAGGGAGGACCTGAGGAGAGAATATGTAAAGCTTTGGAAGGAGCTGGGTTTAGACCCAAAGGTAGGCTTTTTAAAGTCTCCCGTGCTCTTTAGGGAATATATTCCTAGCATAAAACTGAGTCCAGAAGAAGCTCTATCTGCGTCAGAAGAACTCTTTAGGAGAAGATATTACAGAGAAGTGGTTTTGCTTCTTGAGGGTATGGACTTCCAGAGAGTTTGTTATATGCTTGGTATGTCCCTGAAATCTCTCAGAGAGAGTGAAAGGGCTTTTGAAGCATTTCAAAGTTGTGAAGAAGATAGGGCAAGGGTTGAACTGGCTACAATGCAGTATGAAATGGGGCAAAGGGCAGGGGTTGAGGAAACCCTGTCATCTATCAAAGATAGGAACCTTCTTTCAGATGCCCTTTTTAGGCTTGGAAGACTAAACATGCATAGAGGAAATTTCTACGAAGCCATAAACTACCTTATCCGTATGGAGCCATCCCATAGAAGAGATTTTAACCTTGGACTTTCCTATTACGCCATTGGGGACTATGCGAGAGCTTTTGAATACTTTGTAAACTCAACAAGGAACACTCAAAGAAGAGATGAGATGTCCGCTGGCAATTTCTGGGCATATAAGAGTGCGCTGCTCTTAGGGAGAGAGGACGCGGGAGAGCATCTTATAAGGGCTTCCAACGGCACAGGTTTTTATCATGCGGTTGCCAGTTCCATGTTGAGTCTTCCAGTGGCAAGTAGAGCGATGAGGGTAGTGATGGAAGATGAGAGCTTTCCAAAAACCGCGAGGATAATAAGAGCCATATGGGAAGCGGGGTTTCCTGAGTATGCAAGGCTTGAGGCTTTTAAAAGGCTTAGGGACATTAGCTCCTCTGACGTAATAGCCTTATCGCGTCTTGACCCACATCTTGCCATAAGGCTTGCGGTCAGAAAATACGGCTATGGTAGTTTTGTATATAATGCGGTAGCCTTTCCGAAACCTTATAGAAATATCGTAGAAAGAGTCTCAGAAAGGTATTCCGTAGAGAGTGCTCTAATATACGCAGTTATGAGGCAGGAAAGCCTTTTTGACCCTTACGCTGTCTCTGTGGCAAATGCCAGAGGGCTTATGCAGGTTATAGATAGCACTGCACAGTATGTGGCAAGAAGAGAAGGAATAAGAATAAGAAACATCTACGATCCAGAGACCAATATAACGCTTGGCACCGCTTACTTGAGATACCTCTCTGACCAGTGGAGAGGTGACCTTGTAAGAACTCTTGCCAGCTACAACGCAGGACCTGGAAGAGTAAGAAGCTGGGTGCAACACGAAGACCAATATCTTTTTATAGAGACAATACCTCTTAGAGAAACCAGAGACTACGTCAAGAGGGTGCTTTATAACTACTATGTATACTCAGAGCTTTTAAAGTGATGCTACCGCCTTGTCTATCTTCTCAAGAGCCAAGTGTATGTCTTCTTCTGTGTGTGCTGTGCTAAGAAACCATGCCTCAAACTGAGCAGGAGGTATGAGAACGCCTTCTCTAAGCAGAGACCTGAAGAACTTACCAAACATCTCTCTATCTGATCTTTTGGCTGTCTCGTAGTCGTAGACCTCCTCCTCTGTAAAGAAGACGGTAAACATAGAGGCTATCTGGTTTATCCTATGGGGTATTCCATTTCTGTGCAAAATCTCCGATATGCCAGAAGTAAGCTTTCTTGTAAGCTTTTCTAACTCTTCGTATGGCTTTAGAGTGAAGAGCTCCTTGAGGGTTGCAATACCTGCTACCATAGAAAGTGGATTGCCAGAAAGGGTTCCTGCTTGATATACTGGACCCTCTGGTGCCACCTTTTGCATTATTTCTCTTCTTCCTCCATAAGCTCCCAACGGCATACCGCCCCCTATTATTTTCCCCATACAGGTAATATCTGGGTCTCTACCAAAGAGCTCCTGTGCACCACCCTTTGAAAGCCTAAAGTTTGTTATCACTTCGTCGCATATGACTAAGGCACCGTATTCCCTTGTTATCTCTCTTATTTTCTCTAAGAAGCCAGGCTTTGGTAAAACCACTCCCATATTGCCAGCCACAGGCTCTACAATAACACAGGCTACGTCCTCTCCATACTTTTTGAAGACTTCCTCAAAGGCTTGTGGGTCGTTATAAGGAATTACGAGAGTGAGACTTGCTATATCTTCTGGAACTCCCGGTGTCCCTGGTATACCAAGGGTGGCAACACCAGAGCCAGCACTCACCAAAAGGCTATCCCCATGCCCATGATAGCATCCGTCAAACTTTACCACGTATTTTTTTCCCGTATATCCTCGTGCTAACCTTATGGCGGACATGGTAGCCTCTGTGCCAGAGGAGACAAACCTAACCATCTCCACCGAAGGCATAGCGGATACCACAAGCTCCGCAAGGGTTATCTCATGCTCGTTGGTTAGTCCATAAGAAAGACCCTTCTTAGCTTGTTCACACACCGCCTCCACCACTTTAGGATGAGAATGCCCAAGGATAAGAGGACCCCAAGACATGAGAAAGTCAATGTATTCTTTGCCCTCCACATCCCAAAGCCTTGAACCTTGAGCCCTTGAGACTATTATAGGCTCTCCACCTACAGCCTTGAAAGCCCTAACGGGAGAGCTAACACCTCCCGGCATAATTGCCTTTGCCCTTTCAAAGAGCTCACTGTTCCTCATTTAGACCCTCCACATCTTCTGGGTAGGAATAAACCTCAAAGCCATACTCCTTTGCAAGGTTCATCGCCTTTGAGTCCACCATAGGGGATATAATCAAGACCCTATCTACCTCTTTGCCTTCTCTCTTTTTGTAAAACTCCACTTTTCTTTTCAAAACAAACACATCAGACTTACTCATTGAAGACTTTATCTCCGCAATAAGGGTTTTACCATCCCTTATTATCAGGTCAAGCTCCACTTGGTCTGGTCTTCCAAAAACTTCTCCCTCTTGGTCGTAAGCTAAATACCTTTCCACCTTCACAGGAAAGTCTTCTTCAAGTATGCCTTTTATAGCCTCTCTAAAGGAGCTTTCCGCTCTTAACCCCCACCTTGCACCCAATGCCCCTATGCCCGTGTCGTATTTCCTATGGAGTTTCTTAATCTCTTCCATCAGCTCTCTATTTATTTTTTGCTGCTCTTCCCACCTTCTATTTTGCTCTTCCCACCTTTTGTTCTGCTCTTCCCATAGTTTCCTTTGTTCCTCCCATCTCCTATCTTGTTCTTCCCATCTTTTGTTCTGCTCTTCCCATCTTTTATTCTGCTCTTCCCATCTCTTGTTTTGTTCCTGCCAGAGACTGCTTTGCTCCTGCCACTTTCTTTCCTGTTCCTCTCTAAGCCTCACAAGCTCATCGCCTATCCTTACCAGTTCTCTGTAGAGCCTCTCTATGTTATCTTCTGTTTTTTCCTTGTCTGCAAAGTGAGTGGACAGCTCCTTAACTACATACTCTCTAAGCTCGGGTTCTTGCAAAACCTTCCTCAAAAACCTTTTTGCCTTCTCTACAAAAACTCTTTTTGCCATAACAAACTTATATTATATTATCTTTACTTTTAGATTCCTGCGGAGGTAGAAAGATGGCAAGGACCCTTGGGCTAAAATGTAGAGAATGCGGAAGGGAATATAGCTTAGAACCCATGCATGTATGTGAATATTGCTTTGGTCCTCTTGAAGTTGTCTATGACTACGATGAGATAAAGAAGAAGGTCAGCAGGGAAAAGATACAAGAAGGACCCAAAAGTCTTTGGAGATACATAGACCTTTTGCCAGTGGAAGAGCCAAGGGTTGGTCTAAATGCAGGCTTTACGCCTCTTAAAAAGGCGGAGAATCTGGGAAAGTTGCTTGGGCTTGAAAACCTCTATATAAAGGACGATTCCGTGAACCATCCCACTCTTTCTTTCAAAGACAGGGTAGTCTCTGTTGCCATATCAAAGGCGATAGAGTTTGGCTTTGACACCGTTGCGTGTGCTTCTACGGGAAACCTTGCAAACTCTGTGGCAAGCCATTCCGCTCAAGCTGGTCTTAACTGCTTTGTTTTTATACCCGCCAACCTTGAGTCTCAGAAGATATATGGAAGCCTTGTTTTTGCTCCCACGGTGGTGGCAGTGGAAGGCACATATGATGACGTAAACAGACTTTGCTCTGAAATCGCCAATGAGCTCCAATGGGCTTTTGTAAACATAAACATAAGACCCTTTTACGCAGAGGGTTCAAAGACCCTTGCCTTTGAGGTGGTAGAACAGCTTGGATGGAGAGCTCCAGACGCAGTGGTAGCTCCAGCAGCTTCTGGGTCTTTGGTAACTAAAATATGGAAGGGTTTAAAGGAGCTCCTAAGGGTTGGTCTGATAGAGGAGATGAATACAAGGGTTTACGGTGCACAAGCGGAAGGGTGTTCTCCAATAGCTCAAGCGTGGAGAGAAGGAAGGGACTTTATAAAGCCTGTAAGACCTAATACCATAGCCAAGTCTATAGCCATAGGAAATCCGGCGGACGGCATATACGCCCTGCAGGTTACTAAGGAAAGCAGAGGAGACTGGGAAACTGCCACGGACGAAGAAATCATAGAAGGTATTAAGCTCCTTGCGGAGACAGAAGGCATCTTCACAGAAACCGCAGGCGGGACAACCATAGCGGTTCTTAAGAAACTGGCACAAAAGGGTGCTTTTAGAAGGGACGAGGTGGTAGTGGCCTACATAACAGGCAATGGCTACAAGACCATGGAAGTCCTTGACAACCATCTAAAAGAGACTATACATATAAAACCGAGCCTTGCAGACTTTAAGGAGAAAATACTTGCTCGTGTTTAAATACCTTGCCCATATCCTCTTTCTCCTCCTCCCTTTTTTTCTAACCTCCTGTTCTCAGGAGACTATACCTAAAATACAGGTAAGGACTCTTGAAGGTAAGGAGGTATATCTTTCGGACTACAAAGGGCAAAAAATCCTCATTTACGTGTGGAGTAGAACTTGTGTGGGACACAGCGAACATCTAAAGGAGCTAAACAAACTACAAGAAAAGAAGAAAGACTTTCTTATCATCTCCTATGCGGTAGCTATGGAGCCTGAGGATGTAATAAAAAGCTATCAAGAGTTAGATATAGAGCCAAAATTTCTCACTCTCGTGGACACGGAGGTGAAATTCAATGACTATTTTCCCATTACCTTTCTGCCGTCCACTTACATATTTAACGAAAAGGGTAGGTTTGTAAGTAGCCATCCCAGTCTATATATCCCATAAAAGCCCAAGCCATGCTATAATCCTTTTTCTATGAAGGACATAGGGCAGTATAACCATAAGGCAATAGAGTCCGAGCACTCAAAGAGGTGGGTAGAGAAGGCTCTTTATTCTGTAGAAGACCCATCTCCTCAAAACAAGTTTTCTGTTGTTATACCTCCACCTAATGTGACAGGTTCTTTGCATATGGGACATGCTCTAAATGCCACCTTGCAGGATATAGTTTGCAGATGGCAGAGGATGCTTGGTAAGGATGTGGTTTGGGTGCCAGGCTTTGACCATGCGGGTATTGCAACCCAGTATGTAGTGGACAAACAGCTACAGGAAAAGAACATAGACAGGCTACATTTGGGTAGAGAAGAATTTCTCAAAAGAGTCTGGGAATGGGTTCCTATATCAAGAAACGCCATAAGGAAGCAACTTGAAAAACTTGGTGTCAGTGTAGATTGGAAGAGGGAGAGGTTTACCCTTGACGAAGGCTTTTCAAGGGCGGTCAGGCACGCCTTTAGAAGGCTATACGAAGAGGGCCTTATATACCGTGCGGAGTATATGGTAAGCTGGTGTCCAAAAGACCTTACCGCCCTTTCTGACCTTGAGGTGGAACACGAAGAAGAAGAGGGAAAGCTCTACTACATACGCTACCCTCTTGAGGACGGCTCAGGCTACATAACCGTTGCTACCACAAGACCAGAAACCATGCTCGGAGACACTGCGGTTGCGGTCCATCCTCAAGACGAAAGGTATAAGAACCTTGTAGGTAAGAGGGTTAGACTTCCCCTTGTGGATTGGAAAAGGATAGCTATGGATGGCTCAGAGGTGGAAAACCTTATCCCCATTATAGCGGACGAAAGGGTAAAGCCTGAGTTTGGAACGGGAGCGGTAAAGATAACTCCCGCACATGACCCTCTGGACTTTGAAATAGGAAAGTCTTACGGTCTTGCCTTCGTGCAGGTAATGGACCAGTTTGCCAATATGAACCAGAACGCAGGCAGGTTTGCAGGACTTGACAGGTATAGTGCGAGGAAAAGGATAGTGCAAGAGCTTGAAGAACTTGGACTTCTTGAAAAGGTAGAAAACCATAGGCATGCGGTTGGTAAATGCTATCGCTGTAAGACTGTTCTTGAGCCAACTGTCTCAAAACAATGGTTTCTAAAAGTCTCAGACCCACGCATAAGAGAGAAAGCCATAGAGGTAGTTAAAGAAGGTCTTGTAAATTTTATACCAGAGAACTGGAAAAAGATATACCTACAATGGATGGAAAACCTCAAAGACTGGTGCATATCTCGTCAGATATGGTGGGGGCATAGAATACCTGTTTGGTATTGTGAGGACTGCGGACACGAAAACCTGTTTACTGATGAAGACTTTGATAGAGTATATGACAAGCTCATCTTTAACCTCATAGCGGATGGCAAAATAAGAGGGGAGTTTACTCCAGAGGAGGTAGCCAATATACTTCATTCTCCCTCCTTTGTCCATCCAGAGCTAACTGTGTTGGACTTTTACAAGAAGTTTGCCTTTCATAAGTATCACTCTACAGAAGTGGACGCTAATTCTCTTAGGCTTTTTTTCACTCAAGACCTAAACCCCATGGCTATTCTCACAGAAAAGAAGAGCAGATACAGGTATGAAAGTAAGAAAAAGACCTATAGGTTTGTTTTGCGTTGTAAAAAGTGCGGTTCTGAAAATCTAAGGCAAGAAACAGACGTGCTTGATACATGGTTTTCCTCTGCCCTTTGGCCCTTTGGAGTTTTTGGCTGGCCAGAAGATACAAAGGACCTCAAAGCCCTATACCCCACAGACCCATTAGTAACAGGCTTTGACATTATCTTTTTCTGGGTTGCCCGTATGGTTATGATGGGGACTTACTTTATGGAGGATATTCCTTTTAAGGATGTATACATACATGCTCTTATAAGAGACGAAAAGGGACAGAAAATGTCCAAGACCAAGGGTAATGTGATAGACCCTCTTGATATTGTGGAGAAGTATGGAGCGGACGCACTGCGTTTTACCTTGGCTATTCTTACACAGCAGGGAAGGGATATAAGGCTCTCTGAAAAGCGTTTTGAAGGTTATAAGCACTTTGCCAACAAGCTGTGGAACGCAGGCAGGTTTATACTTATGAACCTTGAACCAGACCTACTTACAAAGCTACCTTACTGTGCGCCACCAAGAAGTGAAGACTTATGGATAATCACAAAGCTAAACAGAACCGTAGAAATGGTAAACAAAGCCCTTTCAGAATACGAATTCTCAGAAGCCTCAAGGGAGCTATATGAGTTTATATGGAGTGAGTTTTGTGATTGGTATATAGAGTTCTCAAAGCTCAGGCTATACGCCAAACCAGAGGAGAATGTGTCAGAAGAAGAGAGAAAGGCACAAGAAGAAGCCATAAACAAAGAAAAAATAACCGTTCAGGCAACCTTACTTAATGTCTTTGAAAAAACCCTTAGGCTTTTGCATCCCTTTATGCCCTTCATAACAGAGGAGCTATGGCTTGAGCTTCCCACAGCCCACAGAGAAAGCATATCTCTTACAGAATATCCTCAACATAATCCCTCAGAGATTTACGAAGAGGCGGAAAGCAAGGTGGAAAGGCTAAAGGAAATTATCTCCGCCATACGCTCCCTCAGAAGCGACCTAAGAATTGAGCCCTCAAGGAAGATAAGGCTTTACTACAAGGCAGGAGAAAGCAAGGAGCTTGTGCAGGAGTTTATGCTTCACATTTTGAGCCTTGCAAGGTTGGAGAGCCTTGAGGAGGTGCAAACAGAACCACCCAACTGTGTAGCAGGCTTTTCAAGAGATTTTGAGTTTTATCTACCTGTAGAAGAGGGTGTAAAGGTTCAAGAGCTGATAAACTCCTACTCAAAAAGGCTTTCGGAAATAGAGAAGTCTTTGCAGAGCTTCCAGCAAAAGCTAAGCAACGAAAACTTCTTAAGTAGAGCTCCAGAAGAAGAGATTAACAAAGCCAAAGAAGCCCTTGAAGAGCTCCAAGAAGAAAAGCAGAAGGTGGAGAGCTTGCTTTCTCTTCTGAATCGTTTAGTGTGATGTGATTTCTATCATATTGCAAATTATTCGCATATGCTTATAATACTATATATCAAAATTCTTATAAGGAGGTAGAGACATGGAACAAGTAGTCAGCATGCCAAGGATAGGAGACCAGGCTCCAGCCTTTGAAGCCCAAACCACTATGGGTCCTATCAAGTTCCCTGAAGACTTTCAGGGTCAGTGGGTGGTCTTCTTCTCACACCCAGCAGACTTTACGCCAGTTTGCACCACAGAATTTATGGGCTTTGCCAGACTCCACCAAGAGTTCCAGAAGAGAAATGTCCAGCTCCTCGGACTAAGCATTGATAGCAACTTCTCTCACATCGCTTGGGTAATGAATATTAAGGAAAAGATGGGTGTGGACATACCCTTCCCCATAGTGGCAGACGCAGACGGCAAAGTGGCAAGGCTCTACGGCATGCTTCATCCCGGAGAGAGCTCAACTGCCACTGTGAGAGCTGTGTTTGTGGTAGACCCTAACGGAAAGATAAGAGCCATAATCTATTACCCACTATCCGCAGGTAGGAACATGAGGGAGATACTCAGGCTAATAGATGCTCTCCAAACTGCAGACAAGCATGGAGTGGCAACACCAGCAGACTGGGTTCCCGCGCCTCAAACTTGGGAGTTCACTGAAGAAAACACCAAGGTGATAGTGCCTCCACCTACCACGTACGAAGATGCGATAAAGAGACTGAAGGATGGTTATGAGTGCGCGGATTGGTATTTCTGCAAGAAGAAGTTGGGGTAAGCCATGAGTATGGGATGCGTAAGTCCAGACGGAAAGCTATCAGAAAGGGCACTTTCTTTTCTCAGGCTTGTTAAGGAAAGGGGCAAGATAAGACCAGAAGAGGCGGTCGAGCTCACCGGCCGCCCCCTTTTCCAAGTAAGAAGCTCCCTCAGAGAACTCACTCAGGCGGGTTTTCTTCAAGTAGAGGGGCAGGAATATGCTCTAACTGAAAAGGGACATAGTGCTTTGGAATAGTCATAATACTCCACTCTTTCCATTTCTCTAATCTTTCACAGGAAGAGAACTACCTCTCGTTTATTTCTATCTTTAAAGAGTGCTTTATTCTTTTCCAACTTATTACACCTTGTCTCTAAGGACTGGGAAAGAGAGCTTGAAGAAATATTGACATTTTACAAATATCCCTATGAGACAAGGAGGATGTTGGCGACGGTGAACTTTGTGGAGAGTATAAACAGCAAGATAAGGAAGGTGATATATGGCAAGAGGATATTTCTGACGGATGAGGCGTTGTTGAAGGTGTGTTATGGAGTAGGTATGGACTTAGAGGAGGGTAAAGCCTTTGAGGGATTGGGAGAGGATATATGCTCAGCTGATAATTCTTTTTGAGGTTAGGCTATGGGGTAATTCTATGAGTGCTAGTTATGGCTTCTGCCATTGAACCCTCTTAGTATACGGTCATCTTTGTTTGTATAAATGGCATCCTTACTGACGCACTTGTGCTACAGGGTGGAGGTTTCAAAAAGCCGAATTTATTCCGTAGGTTCTCCAAAACACTTCTATTAAAGTTTATTTCAAAATTACCGCTGATGTTCACATTGTTATTACTATTAGAGTTGCTAACTATCGCGCCATTTAAGGAGAAATTACCATTACCATCTCCTATGTTAAGGTTATTGTTCGCATCAGTTGCAAAGACAAGCCCGTTTATGCTCGCAGTTCCATTCCTCTGTATGTTCATGTTGTTGTCTGTTATTAAAAGGACGGGATCTGTTTGAGAACCAAGATAGCTGTTACCCCTCAAGTCTATATTAAAGTTTCCAACTCCTGCACCACCACTATAAAGAAGTCCACCTTTCCACTTTAAGCCATTGTCATCGAGCCTTATATTCTGGGCAAAAACATTCACATTCTGAACCGTAATATTGTTAGATTTATCCTCAAGTTGATTTCTGGCTATAAGGGTGACATTTGAAACATTGCCATTTAGGTTTATCTGATTTGCAGCAATTGGACCACCACCGTTAAAGTTGTTTATATCTAGAGTGGCATTCTGTCCGAGGTCTACCGCACTGCAAGTAGCAACGGTTCTGCCTGCAGTTATGTTTACGCCTCCTATGGTTATATTATTCTGAGGTTGGACGAGATACTTACTGCCATCCCATACAAACCTTAGGTTAGTATTACCACTGCAGTTTATATTGTTTCCAGATGCTGTGCAGTTGTTGTATCCCGCTCTACAAACATCATAGTTTGGTGGATTAACTGTGTTTATAACCTGGCTCAACAACTGCCCGTTTTGGTCGGATATCTGCGTTATGGTTCCAGTTATACCTGTGGGTGTTCCGTTGTTAAAGCTAACTCTAAATTGGTTAGAAAGCATATTAAGAAGTTCAGTTCTGTTGTTTATATTGTCAAATACGGTGCTTGTTAAGTCTCTATTTAGAAGCTCTGGGCTGACAACCAATGGGTCCACCAATGCTGTAACACCTTTCGGATTGTTAGGGCAAGTGGTTACAAGGTTTCGTTGGGGCAAATTAGACAGTTGATTACCTATGACTACTGCGGGTGTTCTGCAGTTTACATCGCAACTTGTTATGGCACCAGAGCCTCCTATGTTTAAGTTGCTGGCTTGCCTAAAGGTTAATGTTCCAAAATCTCCAGCTGGATTTCCCATACTAAGTATTGCCACCTTTACCACATTGGTATTATTCCCTATTGTAGCCCTTGCCCACAAAAAGCAATGACCTCTATTATTATCACTTAGTGTTCGGACTTCAACATTGGCACCGTTAAAGTTAAAGTTTGCAACATCACCACAATTAAAATTTCTCTGTATTATTCTTCCTGAAACTGTTTGAAGCCCTGCGTTTGCTGCCTTTTCCGCTCTGTGCCATGCCTGTTCTGAAGATATGGACCTAAAGCCCATCTCAGATACAAACATGCCTGCTATTCCCATAACAAGTATAGCTACGCCAAGCACCAAAGTAGTTGCAAGTGCAAAGCCTTTCTCTCTCATGGCTATCACCTCCCATAAATTCTTGTTATAGGATAAGTCCTACCATCCGCACTCACAAAAGTGGCATTAACCACCACAGACCTACCTTGTCTTTGGACACTAAAGTTTTGAACCCTTCCTATTCTAATCGCTGTTTCTGTGTCATTGCATGCTTGTGCCAAGTCAACTCTGTCCATAAGTAGCCATCTGTAAGTTACTCCGCTTGGTGTCCGCTCTTGGTTATTACTTAAATAAATAGTTACTCTATGAGGGACACGGGTTATGTAGTCTCCAGGCTCTAATGTTATATCATCGCCTGCGTTAACTATTCTATTTACGGCGGTATTAATGGTGAGATTGACTTGATGTCCTTGAATACAATCGGGCTGTCCACTAAATTGAGATAGCCTTACTGGAACTGGGACAGTGTTTCCGTGATTATCAGTATAAAAGCTACCCTTTACATTACCATTTCTCCATACGTAATAACAATTTTGTCTCTGATTAGAGCTTAATCTACAGCTTAATACATTTGCGTTATTGCCATTGGTAGATACAACGAAACCAATGCCATAAAGGTTTGCATAAAAAATCACATATGTATTGGATACCTGTGGCTGACCTAGTGGCTGACCTATGCTTAGCTCTGATATTACACTCATACACATAGGATCGGATGGAGGTGCATATGTAGGAGGTATAGAGTTGTTTAGACTAGAAACTATGACTCCTGTGCAGTCCGGTATGCTATTGGTAATATTGCAATTGTTATTCGCACATGGCACGCCTGCACCCCACCTTGAAAAAATAAATTCAAGAGTTGTTATAGCGTTTCTCACATCTTCGCTCATTTCCGCAACATCTCTATTTACCCTAAAAGCGCGGTTTGAACCCATAAAAAGGGACGCTATAGCTAAGAGTATTATGGAAGACACCATTATCGCTACAAGAAGTTCAACAAGAGTAAAACCTCTTCTCATAGCCCACCTCCTCATGGAAGATTACAAACCACATCCGTAAGGCTGTAGCTAATTCCAGATACATTTGCAGAAGCTGTTATGTTGCTACATGTGTTCTGTGGAGGATTACAATTACCGCTCAGGTTAACATTTATATTACGTCCTCCGCAGTTATAGGCAGTCCTTACAACGCCACCTCTGCATGCTTCTATGGTGGAGCTTACCGCCTGCACTACACATGTAATTTCCACATTGCTCCTGTTATAAACTCCAAACATTGTAAGAAGTCCTGCAATACCTACTGCGATTATAAAGGTTATCAATACAGCCACAAGTCCCTCTACAAGGCTAAAACCTCTCATTGGCAAGCCTCCCTTTGTATATAACCAGACATATCCCTCACTCTATATTGAACGCAGGCATTTACGCCATCGTTTCTGCTTACTCTTATAGTTCCATTGCCTATTGCCAAACCTCTTGGGTCAAAACCAACAGGCGTGCCTATTCCCTGTATTGTAACAAAGTTTTCTCTTAATATAGTTCTTATTAACTGACCTTCACAGTTAAGAGTTCTGTTTAAACCTCCATTGTATACCTTTATGCCATCGTTGTCTACACATATAATCGTGTTTATACCCCTTTCCATAGCTATCAACTTGGCCCACTTTAGTGTGCTTTCTACCTGCAAAACTTGTTCGTTATATTTGTATGCCCTGTAGTATCTTGTTATATGTGGTATGGACACGCTCGCTAATATAGAAAATATTAAGATGACCACAAGAAGCTCCACAATACTAAAACCCTTAGCTTTCATACCAAAGCCTCCTTTTAATACTATAAGTTTTATAGCCCTGCCTATGCGTGAATTTTAGGTGAAGTCAAAAGGAACACGTATTACCAGTGCATACTCCCCTTCTTACAAAACCTCTAAGAGGCTGTAAAGTATAGCAAGCACAATCTTGAGTGTCGTTTCTTACAATCCGTATAGTGCTACTAAAAATTGCAAAGCCCCGAGGGTCAAAGGCAGACCCTCCACCACTTGCACTTAGGCTAACAAAGTTATCTTTAACCTCTATCCTTCTTATAACATCCCCAGAGCATATTCCTGACCGTCTCGTTCCCATATTATGAAGCGTTAGAGTGTTGTTTTGCACGCATATACCCACATTTATGCCCCGCTCCATGGCTATTAACCTTGCCCACTTTAAAGCACTTTCTACCTGCAGAACATATTCGTTGTATTTATAAGTCCTGTAATATCTACCAAAAGCTGGTATGGCTATACTTGCCAGTATGGATATTATAAGGATAACTATCAAAACTTCAAGAAGGGTAAGCCCCCTCTTACTCCTCATAAAACCTGACCCCTCCAAGCTATATTATAAAACCTCTAAAAACTGTAGTCTTCATCCTCCTGCTTTAGCCCCTCTACATCCTCCGCATAAGAATAAACCTCTATACCATTTTTTAGTGCCACCTCCTTTGCCTTTGGCTCTACAATAGGCGATATTATTATGGCCCTGCTAACCTTTACTCCTTCCTTAGATTGGTAAAAGTCTAACTTTCTTAAAAAGGCATACACATCAGCCTTACTCATAGAGGACTTTATCTCCGCTACGATTATCTCGCCATTTTTAATGATAAGGTCAAGCTCTATCTGGTCTGGTCTTCCAAAAACTATACCTTCCTTGTCGTAGTTGAGATATCTTTCCACCTTTACAGGAAAACTCTCCTCAAGTATACCCTTGAGAGCATTCCTAAAAGACTCCTCAGAATGTAGCCTCCAGCGAGCTCCAAGAGCACCAATAGTAGAGTCATGTTTCCTGCTTAGCCTTTTTACCTCTTCCATAAGAAACTGTACAGCTTTGCTGTGTTCTTCAAGTATCTTGGAATGTTGCATAAGTATTTCTCTTTGCTCCTCAAGAGCCTTCTTATACTCTTCCCACCTTCTCTCAGATTCCTCTCTGTGTTCTTCAAGAGCTTTCTTATACTCCTCCCACTTCCTTTCAGATTCCTCCCTTTGCCTTTCCAACTCCGCCCAGATTGATTCCTTTTCCTTTTTGTCCTCTTCTCTTCTCCTTTCCAACTCTGCCCACATTCTTTCCCTTTCTTGTCTTTCTTCCTCTCTTCTCCTTTCCAGTTCCGCCCATATTTTATCTCTTTCTTGTATGTATTGCTCCCATCTTTTGTTAGACTCTTCCCTTTGCCTTTCCAACTCCGCCCACATTCTCTCCCTATCCTCCAAATACTCCTGCCACCTCTTCTCGGACTCCTCTCTTAGTCTTACCAGTTCCTCATAGAGCTTTTCTATCCTATCTTCGGTCTTATCCTTCTCTGCAAAGCTGTCTTTTAGTAGGTCTTTGATGTAAGCCTTTATGACGGGGTCTTCCTTAATAATTTCTGGCAATACCTTAAGAACAAGCCTCTTTAGCTCTTCAAGGTTTTGTGCCTGCATAATAGTAAATTATAAGCCTACACCTTTGAAAAGATGAATATTGAGCTTCTTGATATAAATCATTCTGAAAGACCTTGCACAACCCTTAAAATATAGCAAAACCCATAAGGAGGTAAAACCATGGCACAGACCGTAAACCTAAAAGGCAACCCTGTTGCCCTTTGCGGACCTACTCTTAATGTGGGAGACCCTGCTCCAGTAGCTTATGTGGTCACAAAGGACCTTCAAGAAATAGCCATAGGTGGACCAAGCGATAAGGTGCAGGTAATAGTCACAGTTCCATCTTTGGACACTCCTGTATGTGAGACAGAGACCAAAAAATTCAACGAGCTTATGGCAGGTATGGAAGGCGTGGCAGTGTGCGTTATTTCTATGGACCTTCCCTTTGCTCAAAAGAGGTTCTGTGAGAGCTTCAATATTGGCAATGTGGTGGTAGCTTCTGACTTCAGATACAGAGACATGGAGAAGTATGGCGTGCTCATATCCGAGGGTGCTCTCAAGGGTATTCTCGCAAGGGCTATATTTGTGGTAGACAAGCAGGGTAAAATAGCTTACACACAGCTTGTGCCAGAGATAACCCAAGAGCCAAACTACGACGAAGTGGTAGCCAAAGTAAAAGAGCTTCTATAAACAACTTGGGGGCTTTGCCCCCGTTATTGATTTTGTTAGTGTTAATACTATATTAAAAGGGGATGGGTGAAAAGATGAAACTAACCGTCAAAGAATTCTTTGAAACTTATCCAGAAGAATCAAGAGTTGAGCTTATTGACGGGGAGGTCTTTGAGATGCCTGCACCAAGTTTAATGCACCAAATAATACTTTCCAGACTTCTGAGAAAACTTTTTGCATATCCCAATACGGAAGATAAGATAGTGCCATCTCCTATAGACCTTGTTCTGTCTGAGGATACGGTGCTACAGCCAGATATAGTCTATTTGTCCGAAAAGCCTGAGAGGTTAGACAAAATATTTTCAATACCAGAAATGGTAATAGAGGTAGTATCTCCTTCCACCTTTAAGCGAGACTTGACAGATAAGATGAAGCTATACGAAAGGCATGGAGTAAAAGAGTATTGGCTTGTGTTTCCTCTGGAGAAAACTATTATGGTATACGAACTAAAAGAAAAGGGCTATGAGCTTTTCTCCTTCGCTACGGAAAAGGGTAAGGTAAAGTCAAAAGTTCTTGAAGGCTTTGAGCTTGAGGTAGAAGAGGTCTTTGGAGGGCTTTAATGGAGGTAAAAACAAGGCTGACTACAGAAGAATTTTTTAAGCTATATCCAGAAGAGAGCAGAGTTGAGCTGATTAACGGGGAGGTCTACGAGATGCCTGCACCAAATGTCAGCCATCAAAGGGTGCTTTTTTACCTCTCAAGGTTGATACATGAACATTTAACTGTTTCAAAGCTTCAAGGTGAGGTGTTTATCGCTCCAGTAGATGTGGTCTTTTCTGAAGAATTAGTCCTCCAACCAGACATAGTATACCTCTCAGACCTTTCAAAGGTGAAGGACAAGATATACAGTGCTCCTGACCTTGTAGTAGAAGTGGTTTCACCTTCTACCTTGAAGAGAGACCTAACAGATAAGATGAAGCTGTACGAAAGGCATGGAGTAAAAGAGTATTGGCTTGTGTTTCCTCTTGAGAAAACTATTATGGTATACGAACTAACAGAAAAAGGCTATGAGCTTTTCTCTTCTGCCACAGAAAAGGGTAAAGTAAAGTCAAGGGTCTTAGAGGGTTTTGAGTCAGAAGTAGAAGAGGTCTTTGAGGGATTGTGATGGAAGTTAAGACAAGACTAACTGCGGAAGAGTTCTTCAAGCTATATCCACAAGAAAGCGGGATTGAGCTAATTAATGGGGAGGTCTTTGAAATGCCTGCACCAGATGCCAATCATCAAGACATAGTTGGAAATCTATTTTACTTTTTAAAGGGACATGTTAGAGTAAAAGGCAAAGGGAAGGTTTTTGTTGCACCTATGGATGTAGTCATTGCGGAGGATATTGTCCTTCAACCAGATATACTATTCGTAGAAGACATAAACAAGGTAAAAAAGAAAATACATGGCTCGCCAGACCTTGTAGTAGAAGTGGTTTCACCTTCTACCTTGAAGAGAGACCTAACGGATAAGATGAAGCTGTATGAAAGGCATGGAGTAAGAGAGTATTGGCTTGTGTTTCCTCTGGAGAAAACTATTATGGTATACGAACTAACAGAAAAAGGCTATGAGCTTTTCTCTTTTGCTACAGAAAAGGGTAAAGTAAAGTCAAAAGTTCTTGAGGACTTTGAGCTTGAGGTAGAGGAAGTTTTTGGAGGGCTATAATGGAAACAAAAACAAAGCTAACCGCGGAGGAGTTCTTTAAGCTGTATCCAGAGGAAAGTAGAGTTGAACTCATTGACGGGGAGGTCTACGAGATGCCTGCACCAGAGTTTATACACCAAGAGATTATTGCGAGAATATTTATCCCATTGAGGCTCTATACAGAAGAGAAAGGAATGGGTAAGGTGGTGCTATCTCCTGTGGATGTGGTTCTTGATGAAGAGACTGTGGTTCAACCTGACTTGGTTTACCTTTCGGATAGGAGTAAAATAAAGAAAAAAATTTATGGAATTCCAGATATAGTTGTTGAGGTTGTATCCGCTTCAAGTCTCAAGAGGGATGTTCAAGACAAAAAGAAGCTTTACGAAGCCTTTGGTGTAAAAGAATATTGGCTTATTTTCCCTTTAGAGCGAAACATTATGGTTTACGAACTTACACAAAAGGGTTATGAGCTTTTTTCTTATGCTACAGAAAAAGGTAGGGTGAGGTCTAAAGTTCTTGAGGGTTTTGAACTTGATGCAGAAGAAATCTTTGGAGGGCTTTAGTGAAGGTCAAAACAAAACTGACCGCAGAAGAATTTTTCAAGCTGTATCCAGAAGAGGGCAGGGTTGAGCTAATTAATGGGGAGGTCTACGAGATGCCCGCACCAACACCAAAGCATCAAGACATTTTATTGAGAGTTTTTATACCTATGAGAGGTTTTGTGGATACCAACTCTCTTGGTCTAATACTTGTAGCTCCCGTGGATGTGGTCTTTGACGAAGAAAATGTGCTACAGCCTGATATTGTGTATGTATCTGACCTTTCAAAGGTAAAGGACAAAATATATGGTGCTCCTGACCTTGTAGTAGAAGTTGTCTCACCTTCTACCTTGAAGAGAGACCTAACAGATAAGATGAAGCTATATGAAAGGCATGGAGTAAAAGAGTATTGGCTTGTGTTTCCTCTGGAGAAAACTATTATGGTATACGAACTAACAGAAAAATGCTATGAACTCTTATCTTTCGCTACGGAGAAAGGTAAGGTAAGCTCAAAGGTCTTGGAGGGTTTTGAGTTAGATGTGGAAGGGATTTTTAACTTATAATAGAAGGGAGGAGGTCGTATCGTGCAAAGGGAAAGGCTCTATTCTAAGAAGTTAAACGCTGGCAAAAGAACATACTTTTTTGATATCAAGAAGGGTAGGGATGGCTCTGCCTACTTAGTGATAACGGAACAGACAGAAGACAGAAAAAACAGGCTAATGGTTTTTGAAGAAAAGGCAGAAGCCTTTATGTCCGCCCTGCAGGAGGTAGTGGGTAAGATGAAGGAGGTAAAGTAAAAGCTTTGAAATACCCTGCAGGAGGTGGGAGTTATGAAGAAGTTTATCCTCTTTATTCCCTTCCTTAGTTTTGCCCTTGAGGATTGCAGACCTTCCATAAGCCTTGAGCAAGCTATAAACAACGCAAGACAGCATGTAGGAACTGTGCAGTCCGCCCAGCTCTCTCAGAACAAAAAGACGGGAGAGTGTTTTTATAGAGTTAGAGGAACAGAAGGCACAGCAGTAATTGACGCAAAGGATGGAAAGCTCCTGAGGTTTACCAGAAAAAGGTAAGCTTACTTGGAGGGTCTGAAGGCTTTTACTTTGCTCTCATCTGTGGTTATATAGGGTCCACCTATTAGGTCTATGCAGTAGGGGACTGCAGGAAAAACTGCATCAAGGCAGACCTTTATAGATTGAGGCTTGCCAGGCAGGTTTATTATGAGGGTTTTGTTTCTTATGCCTGCGGTTTGACGGGAAAGGATTGCGGTAGGCACTTGTTTTAATGACACAGTCCTCATAAGCTCACCAAAGCCTGGGAGCATTTTTTGGCATACCGCCTCTGTAGCCCCTGGCGTCACATCTCTTGGTGCAGGTCCTGTCCCACCGGTGGTAAGTATAAGACAACAACCCTCTATGTCCGCCATGTGTATCAAAGCACCCTCTATTAGGTCTCTCTCGTCAGGGACTATACGGTATACTATCTCAAAGGGTGAGGTGATAACTTCATTTATATACTCTATAATGTATTTACCGCTTATGTCTTCGTATTCTCCTCTACTTGCCCTATCTGATATGGTAAGCACTCCAATCTTTGCCTTTTCCATGTGTTTATATTATAAGCTATGACGCCGAGGTGGGTATATAGGCTTGACAGCTACCAGAAGGCACTTGAACAATTGAGAAGTGCGGTGGAGCTATATAAAAGTAGAGAGCTTACGGACTTGGAAAAGCAGGGACTTATTCAGGCTTTTGAGTATGTTTTTGAGCTTGCATGGAACCTAATGAGGGACTACCTTCTCTATCAAGGGCATACGGATATAAAAGGCTCAAGGGACGCCATTAAAACCGCCTTTAAGTTTGGTCTAATACAAGAGGGAGACCTTTGGCTGGATATGTTAAAGGCAAGGAATCTAACATTGCATACTTATGACCAAAGTCTTGCGGAGCAGGTAGTGGATAGTATAGTCAAGGATTTTTTTCAGGAGTTTTCCAAACTTTTGGAAACCTTTATGAGAATAAGGGAGAGGGAGTATGGAGATAGGGCTTGACGAAAAAACTATTGAGCTTTTGAGAGAGTTCTTTAAGAGTTATCCAAAGGTAGAGAGAGTATACCTCTTTGGTTCAAGGGCTAAAGGCTCTTATACAAGAGGCTCAGACATAGACCTTTTGCTTATTGCACCTCAGATGAGCTTTTCAGAATACCTAAGACTCTATTCAAGCCTTGAGGAGCTTGACCTACTATATGAGATAGACCTAATAAAGGATAAGGAGCTTATGGAGGAGGGGGTGGAGATATACTCAAGAGAGTCTTGACAGTTGACATTGTGAATGTTAAAATCACTTTCAATATGAGGTTATTGGTCTCACTTCTAAGCGTCCTCTTATTGCTCTTTGCGGACTTTGCCTCTGCGGAGCACCATCACGAAGACCATGAGCTTCATATAGACTGTTCCCTCTGTATAATCCAACATGTTCAGACAGATGCTCCAAGCTATCAACCTTCAGTAAAGTTTAGGCTTATAGCTTTATTTGTAAAGATTGAACCTTACCTTCAAACCTTATCCTTTAGACCTCTCTTAAAGACCACCTACGGGCGAGCACCTCCAACCTCCTAGGCACTTACCGACCCCTTACACCTAAAAACTACCAAAGGAGGTGCTTGCCGTGAGAGTTTTGTATATCTTTAGCACACCAAACAGTGCCAGCTACATACTTGGGAGGATGATACTCCCACAGCTGGAGAACGACGCTCACCCTGTAGAGGTAGCAGGAACGTTTTTCTTTCTTGACAACAACTATGTGTTAGTTAAGGGCAATCCCATAGGTGAAAGGCTTGCCAAGCTCCTCAGGGAGGGCAAAATAGGCTTCCTTATGGGGTGCGACCAGTGTTGCTACGAGAGAAACATAGCAGACAAGCTGGTGGAGGGTGCAACCATAGGATGCTTTCCAAACCTATATGGGAAAGCCCAGCAATTAGGCGTTGAACAAGTAATAACACTATAAGGAGGTTATAGCCATGAGAAAAGCCTTATTGCTACTTGGAGGAATATTTAGCTTTACCTTTGCACAGGAAAACCTTCAGGACCTAAAGCGTCAGTTAGAGGAACAAAGAAGACTTATCCAAGAACTTGAGAGGAAAATACAGGCTTTGGAAAAGGCTCAGCAGGCAAAACCCGAGGAAAAACCTTCAGAAAAGCCAGCACCTGCAGACAGGAGCCTTGAATTAAGGGCTAAGTTTGACGAAAGGCTAAAGGCTTATCAGGTCTCTCCTTTCAGGCAGACTGCCTTTCTGCCAGACATATCCTTTATATTGGACTTTTCTGCGGTAGCCAGAAACAGGAAGGATGAGGAATATGAAAAACTCAGAATTCCAAGACTTTGGCACAGGCACGACCATGGAGACCACGGACACGGCATGCTTAACGAAAAGAGAGGCTTTAACCTCAACTACGGCGAGCTATACCTCTACGCACCCGTTGACCCATACTTTGACCTTTATGCAACCATACCCTTCTCAGAGCATGGTGCAGAGATAGAGGAGGCTTATGCGGTTACGAGGGGCTTGCCTGGGGGCTTTCAACTCAAAGTGGGTAAGTTTAGAAGTGGCTTTGGAAGGCTAAACGCACAACACCCACACGCTTGGGACTTTGCAACATTACCCTTGCCAAACCTCGTATTTCTTGGTGATCATGGTCTTACGGAAAAGGGTATAGGTATAACATGGCTTGCACCCACACCCTTTTATCTCCTCTTTGGTGTGGAAGTGCTACAAGGTGAAAACGAACAGAGCTTCGGCTACAAGGGCTTTACCATAACTGACCCAAATACGGGCAATACCTTTGAGCTTGAAGACAAACCAGTGCCAAACCTCTATGTGGGATACCTAAGGACCTCTTTTGATATAGGAAACCTCTCCATCCTCACAGGACTTTCATACGCTCAAGGCAAGCACAGACACTCTCACGACGACCACGGGCTTGATGCAAAAACAAAGCTATATGGTCTTGACCTTACCGCCAGATATCAGATAGACGGCATAAGGTATGTAGCCTTGCAGGGAGAATACATTTATAGAGACCAGAAGGGTTTAGAGTATGAGTTTGATAGTGGAAGTCTTGTGTCTGAAAATGTAAGTAAAAAACAAGCAGGCTTTTACGCTCAACTTTTAGGTAGGTTTCACAAGCAGTGGAGGGCAGGCGTTAGATACGAGCTCATAAACAAAAACGACGTAAAAGTCGGAGGGCGCTCCAAATGGGCTCCAGATAACCTGCCTGCATACTATGCCATGTTTGAATACACTCCCACCGAGTTTTCTCGCATAAGGCTACAGGTAGGGGAAAACAGAGCCTTCTATGAGGGTCAAAAGAGAAAGCCAGTCAAGGAAGTCATCCTGCAGTTTAACTTCGCCATAGGTGCTCACGGTGCTCATCCCTTCTAAGACCCTAATTTGGGGGCTTTTGCCCCCAAGATTTATAGGAAATATGACCGCATGTTCGCTTGGAATTTTTAACTCTGCCAATCTCTTAAAGATAAGAGGCATATCTAAAAGTTCACTCAATCTATATAGGTTTCCAAGAAACTTTACAATTACTATTTACTTTTATTTCCACTTTCACGCCTACTTCTATGTGTTTTACGATAGAATCAAAACACCGCTCAATATGTTTGTCTTTCCCCTCAATCAATACAAAGCCTTTCAATTTGGGGTAGTCTACCCTCAAAAAATCTTTATCCTTTGTTATAAGAATGCAACCTTTTGCAAGACAACTTTGGAATACTTCCTCATCCTTTGCCCCCTTTCGTGGTCTATATGTATTAAAGCCAGCGTTTCTAAGTTTAGCTTCAAAGCTCTTTGTTATATTTTCGTCAAGAAATACGCAAGGTTTCATATTCTTAACGCACTCTTATATCTGTCAGCACTTGGTTCTATTAAACTCAATAAATCCAAGAGTATTAGCTCAGCTAACTTCCTTCTTACCCTCTTTATTTCTCTACCCGTTTTTATATTAAGAAAACTCTTATATCTGCGTAGCCATTTATATTCCATAGAGTTTTCTTCTGGCTCTACACTACGCAACAACATTAGAAGAAGTTTTGAAAGTTCTTGTCTTGTCTTTCTTCTCTCAAGTCTTCTTAGCTTATACGCCAACCGCTTGCAAGAGTCAGCTCTTCTACTATATACGCACATAAATATGTTCCTTTCATATCTCCCACCAAGGAT
Organism: Hydrogenobacter sp. T-2; assembly: GCF_033971325.1. Classification (NCBI taxonomy): domain Bacteria; kingdom Pseudomonadati; phylum Aquificota; class Aquificia; order Aquificales; family Aquificaceae; genus Pampinifervens; species Pampinifervens diazotrophicum. The sequence continues at coordinate 797,213 of NZ_CP117180.1, read as the reverse complement.
ATACACAAGAGCGTTATACAAATCTTCTTCCATATATTCCGAGAGGCTTGGATACTCCGAGATTAACTCAGACCAGCTCTCATACTCTGGTAGGTTTTCTAAAAGTTCAGAAACTATTATCCTCGTTCCCTGGATTACATACTTACCAAAGCAGACTTCGGGGTCTCTTGTTATTTTCATGTTTTTCATTATAAGCCCACGGGAGGTGAATCATGCTTAAGAAAACCCTTATAAAAACCCTTCCCCTTGCTCCCTCTGTAGGAGCCTTCGGCTATATGTCCGCTTGTGGATGTGGACATTGCCCTGCCTGTATAGGCTCTTCTGCAGTGGTAGTAGGAATAGCGGTATACCTTGGTGCTAAAAAGCTCATAGAGTCCGCAGGCAAAAGACTTGACAAAAAGGAGGAGGGTAGTTTATGATATACAATATCAAATTCAATATTGAAAGGAGGTGCTTGCCATGAAGAGCCTTTTAGCTCTGCTACTGTTTAGCCTTTCCTTTGCTTTTGCCCAGCTAAGGGTGGTTGCCACTTATCCATGGATAGGAGAGCTCGTAAGGGAGATAGGAAAGGACAAAGTGAGGGTGCATGTGATAGCCCGTCCGGATGAGGATCCCCACTTTGTGGTGCCAAGACCTTCTCACATAGCAAGGATGAGGGATGCAGACCTTGTGGTTATAAACGGTGCAAGCCTCGAAATAGGTTTTTTGCCACCCCTTCTCCAGCAGTCTAACAATCCAAGAATTCAACCCGGAAGAGCAGGCTTTTTGGACCTTTCTCAGTTCATAAACCTAATTGAAAAGCCAGAGAGGGTCTCGAGGGAGATGGGAGACGTGCATCCAGAGGGAAACCCACACTATGTCTTTGACCCTCGTAACATACCCATTCTTGCAAGGGCTATAAGGAATAAGATGTGTGAATTAAATCAAAAAGACTGCTCCTTCTACAACGCTAACCTTGAAGACTTTCTTAGAAGATGGGATGCAAAGCTAAGAGAGTGGGATGAGGGCTTTTCAAAGCTCAGAGGTCTAAAGGTAATACAGTGGCACAAGACCTATAATTATCTGCTTAATCGCTATGGCATTCAAGAGGTAGGAACCCTTGAGCCTCTGCCGGGTATACCACCTACTGCGAGGCATTTAGACAGTCTTGTACAAAGCTCAAGGGGTCAAGGTGTAAGGTATGTAATACTTGAGGGCTTTAGGAAAAACGAGATGAGAACCGCACAAAGGGTGGCGGACAGTATAGGTGCAAGGGTTGTCGTTCTTCCCAGCGATGTGGGCTCTGAAGGTGTGAAAAACCTCTTTGACCTCTACGATGTAATCCTGAGGAGGCTCTCTCAATGATTCTTGACCTTTTTCTTTCCAGTTTTCTCCTTTCTGTGGTGCTTATGGGTATTCATGCCTACTTTGGAAGGGAAATAGTTAAAAGAGGAATCATCTTTACAGATATAGCGGTCGCACAGTTTTCCGGAGTGGGCATTGCCTTTTCTCTTATTGTCTTTCATGGTGAATATACCTACGCCTTTTCTCTAATTTTTGGTCTTTTTGCCAGTCTTTTGATAGCTATTTCTCAGAAACTTAAGGAATATTCAGAGGCTTTTATTGGACTTTTGTATGCCTTGGGCTTTTCCTTGACGGTTTTGCTACTTTCTATGTCCGCTCATGGCATGGAAGAGCTAAAAAAACTAACCGCCAGCGATATTCTCTTTGTTAGTATGGAGGAGGTAATAAAAACCGCAGGCATATATACGGTTTTAGGAATCCTCCTGTATCTGAGAAGGTATATCAGTGGTATACTTCGTGAACTTTCCTTTTTTGCCCTCTTTTCCATAACCCTTGCCAGCTCTGTAAAGCTAGCTGGTGTGCTAGTGGTTTTTTCTCTGCTTGTCTCTCCTGCCCTCGTTTCCTTGCTCCTCGGTCGTGGTCTTGTCTTTGCATGGACTTGGGGCAGTTTTTGGAGCTTTTTGGCTATAGCTCTTTCCTTCTGGCTTGACCTTCCCACAGGCTACAGCCTTGTGTTTTTCCAAGCTCTGGTGGGTCTTATGACCTTCTTTTACAAGCTACTTGTTAGTAGCTACTTCCATGCGGGTTCATAAAGCCAGAAATACTCTTCCCTTTCTGGTCCTGTGGAGAGCATAACCACCGGCACTTTAAGGTATTCTTGGATGAAATCAATATACTCCAAAGCCTCCGAGGGCATAGTAGATAAACTTCTTGCACCTCTTGTATCCTTGAGCCATCCTTTAAAGGTCTTATAAACAGGCTTTACTCTTTGAAGAAGACTTAAGCTCGCAGGAAAGTGGTCTATCCTCTTGCCATTCACCTCGTAAGCCACACAGACCTTTATCTCCTCAAAGGCATCCAAAACATCAAGCTTTGTTATTATAATGCCATCAAGACCGTTTACCTCCACCGCATGCTTGAGAGCAACAAGGTCAAGCCATCCACAGCGTCTTGGTCTTCCTGTGGTTGCTCCGTATTCTCCACCCCTTTCCCTGAGGAGCTCACCTGTGGCATCTTTTAGCTCTGTAGGGAAAGGACCTTCTCCTACCCTTGTGGTGTAGGCTTTTGATACCGCCCAGAAGTTTGCCTCTGAAAAATACTTTGGTGGAAGCCCCGTGCCGTTAGAAAGTCCAAGTGCAGAAGCGTTAGAAGAGGTCACGTAAGGATAAGTCCCCATATCTATGTCAAGCATTGTGCCCTGTGCACCTTCAAAAAGCACCCTTCCTCTAAAGTCCAAAATTAGCCTTGTGGTGTCTATCACCCTTTCCTTGACCCTTTTATAATGCTCCATAGTTTTTTCAAAAACCTCTTGTGCATCCAACCTGTGGTTTTCACAGTATACCTTTTCGCATAGGTCGGAGACAAACTCAATGTTTTCCTTTATAAGCTGGTAGGTCCTGTCTGGGTCTTCAAGGTCGCAGACCCTTATGCCCTTCCTGCCATACTTAAACATATAAGAGGGTCCTATACCCCTTAGAGTAGTCCCTATTTTGCCCTTTTTCTCAAAGAGAGAGTCAAGGACTTTATGGTAAGGAAGCACAATATGTGCCCTATCGCTTATGTATATCCTATCCCATACTTTCAATCCCTTCTTTTCAAGCTCTTCTATCTCCTTTACCAAAAGCTCTAAGTCTACCACCATACCCTGAGCAACCACGCCTATGGCTTGCTCGTGAAGTATACCAGTAGGTAGCAAGTGCAGGACGAACTTCTCTCCTCCTACCATTACTGTATGACCTGCGTTGCTCCCACCTTGATACCTCACCACCATGTCAAAGTCCGCAGAGAGCAGGTCTACCACCTTACCCTTTCCTTCATCACCCCACTGAGCACCCAGTATAACAAGGTCTTTTTTCATCCCACCGCTCCTTGAAGCTCTTCTACCTTTTCCCTGATAGCTTTGAGCAGTTCTCCTATCCCCCACCCCTTTACCGCAGAAACCACCACAGACCTACTTTCCATAAAGGCAGGCTCTGTGAGATACTTTATGTCTTCTTCCTTCTCTACCACCTTGTCCGCCTTGTTGAAAACGTATATTACAGGCTTTTCCTCCGCAGATAGGTCCTTTAGTATTTGCTTGACCACTTTGACTTTTTCAAGCCAATTTTTGTCTGAGATATCTATCACATGCAAAATTATATCCGCCTCTTGAACCTCTTCTAAGGTAGCCTTAAAGGACTCTATAAGCTCAGGTGGTAGCTTTCTTATAAAGCCCACCGTGTCTGTGATAAGGACCTTTATGTCAGGGAACAAGAGCCTTGCAGAGGTGGTAGTATCAAGGGTAGCAAAAGGCATATCCGCAGTTAGGGTTTCTCTGCCTGTTAGGCTTTTCATAAGGCTGGACTTTCCCACGTTAGTGTAGCCCACCAATGCTACATTTACCACCTTTAGGTCTCCTGAGCTTTCCCTCCTTTTTCTCTGCTCTCTTCTTTGCCTTTTTATGTCCTCAAGCTCCTCCTTTATTTGCTGTATCCTCTTCTTTATCCACCTTCTCCTTATTTCTGCCTCTTGCTCACCAGGACCCCTTGTTCCAACACCACCACCAAGCCTTGAAAGTTCCTTACCTTTTCCATAGAGCCTTGGAAGCTCGTAAGTGAGTTTAGCCAACTCCACCTGTAGCTTAGCAGTCTTTGACCTCACCCTACGAGAAAAAATCTCCAACACCAAGTCCGCCCTATCCATTATCCTCTTGCCTATAGCCTTCTCAAGGTTTGCCACCTGGGAGGGACTAAGAAATGCGTCAAATATAACCGCATCTGCACCCGTTCCCTCCGCCACCTGTCTTATCTCTTCCACCTTACCTGCACCCACGTAGTATTTTGGGTCTGGATGGCTTTTCCTTTGGGTTATGTATCCAAGACAATGACCCCCTAAGGCTTTAAGGAGCTCCTTTAATTCCTCAAGGGATTCCTTACTTTCCTGCTTGCTGTTTTCTATAAGGTTTACGAGAATGCTTTTCATTAACCCCCTTGAACTATGGTGCTTATTGCATGCTTATATATAAGGTTAGGCTCACCTTCTACCTCAAGCAAGAGAGTATACTTGTCGTGGTCAAGTACCTTGCCCGTTATCCTATTTCCTCTTGTGAGGAACACTGTCACAGTAGCCCCTTTCTTCTTAAGGTCTTCTATGTATTCGTCTTGCACATTGGTGTTCTTTTCCATAAACATCTTACCAACCTCCAGTATAAATTATAAAACTTTTTACATTAGTCAAGTTATGTAGTGCTATAATATAAAAGGGAGGTAGAAATGTTGCTCCTTTTAATCCTTACACCTTTGCTTTTCTCGGTCAGTAGTTGGGCTTTGTCTCCACTGGGTTGTCTGAAAAGGCTCGAAGCTATGGAATATAGATCCGCAATAGTATACGGCGATAGGCTAATTCAAAGTGGGAACAGAAACTATACAACCTATCTGTGTGTAGGAAGAGCTCATCTTGAGTTGCGAAATTACGCTCTGGCTATAGACTATCTTGAAAGGGCAAATAACAGAGCAAGAGATGAAGTGGAAAGGGTACTATCCGCCTTCTATTTAGGTAGTGCATACGAAGGGATTGGTAACTACACAAGGGCAATAAACCTTTATAGGAATGTATTGCAAAATGCGGAGAGGATAAGCCAGAGTATATACATTTCTCTTGTATTTCGACTCGCCGAGGCTTATGAAAAGGTGAATAACTTAGAGGATGCACTAAAAACTTACATGAGCATTGAAAACAGGTCTCTTTCAGACAAGGATAAGCTCATAGTCTTAGAGAAAATAGGCGATATTATGTTAAAAAAGAGAGATTACACCATGGCTATGAAAGCCTATGATGGAGCTCTTTTAGTGGCAAGTTCCTTGAATGATATCTTTTCCTTAGGTAGGATAAACGCAAAGATGGGTGACATAAGCATGGAGCTTAAGAGCTACGATAAGGCACTGGAGCAATACGAACAGGCAATAAGCTATGCAAGGTCTGCAGGAACCAGAAAAGTAGAAGCGTCTTTATACGAAAGGATTGCGGTAGCATACACTATGAAGAACGACTTTGCAGAAGCCTTAAACTCCTACCAAAGAGCTGTAGAGCTTTACAGGCTTATAGGAGACCGAAGCAATCAGTTAAGAGTCCAAGAGAGGCTTGAGGTAATCAGAAGACTATTTGAAGTCAGAAGAGATATATGATTATAAGCTTGGCTTTAGCTCAGATAAATCCTCTTTTGGGCTCTGTAGAAACTAACATAAGCAAGATAAAGCTACTCTCCGAACAAGCACAGGAGAGGGCTCATATGGTTATATTCCCAGAGCTTGCCCTATGTGGCTACCCTCCAGAGGACTTGCTTTTGAGGTATGACTTTATAGAAATGTGTATGCTCGCTCTTGAGGAGCTTGTGAAGTTTTCTAAGGGCTTATCTTCAGTGCTTGTTTTTGGCATGCCTTATTATGAGGGAGACCTCTATAACGCCCTTGTGGTGGTAGCAGAAGGTAAAATCCTCGGAGTCTATAAAAAGACCTTTTTGCCTAACTACTCGGTCTTTGACGAAAAGAGATATTTCAGGGCTGGCAAGGAGCCATTGATGATTGAAATAGAGGGAGTAAAAGTAGGCTTTTCTATCTGTGAAGACATTTGGCATCCCGATGGATGGGAGAGATACTATGCCCTCTCAGGTTGTGAAGTGCTTTTAAACATAAACGCCTCGCCTTACTATAGAGGAAAGTATGAGTTTAAGGAAAGCTTTCTAAAAGCTCGTGCCCAAGATAATATAGCCTATGTGGTTTATGTAAACATGGTAGGGGGACAGGATGAGCTTGTCTTTGACGGCAGAAGCCTTGTGATAGACCCAGAGGGTAAAGTCATCGCAAGGGCAAGGGCCTTTGAGGAAGACCTGCTTTTTGTAAGCCTTGAGGTGGAGAAGGTCAGAAGGAAGAGGTTCTTTGACCTAAGGCTAAGGGAAAGGGATGTGTCCGCTCCTAAGATGGTCGCTTCCATATCCCTACAAAACAAAGAACTACACAAGGTTAGAGTGGAGGCAAGTCAAAGGGACGAAGAAGAGTTATACAGGGCTCTCCTCTTAGCCATAAGGGATTACGTGGAGAAAAACTCCTTTGAAAGGGTTGTGCTTGGCTTGTCTGGTGGTATAGATTCCTCTTTGGTTGCCTGTCTTGCGGTGGATGCCATTGGTAAGGATAGGGTTGTGGGGGTTTTTATGCCATCGGAGTTTACTTCTTCTGAAAGCAGGGAGGATGTTTACGAGCTTTCTAAAAACTTAGGCATTAGTTTACTTGAATATCCTATAAAAGAAGTCTATAGGACATACTTGACACTCTTGGATTCTGAAGAGCTTTCCATAGCAGAAGAAAACCTGCAAGCACGCATAAGGGCTAACATACTTTTTTATCTTTCCAACAAATATGGCTGGCTTGTGCTTTCTACTTCCAACAAAAGCGAATCTGCGGTGGGCTATTCTACTATATATGGAGATATGGCTGGGGGCTTTGCTCCCATAAAAGACCTATACAAAACATGGGTCTACAAACTGGCAAGATACAGAAACTCCATAAAGCCAGACATACCAGAGAGGGTTTTGTTAAAGCCACCCACTGCAGAGCTAAGACCCAATCAAACAGACCAAGATACATTGCCACCCTATGAGCTACTTGACCAAGTTTTGGGGCTACACATAGAGGAAGGTATGGGGCTGGAGGATATAGTAGCTTTGGGCTTTGATAGGGAGCTTGTCAAGAAGGTTCTTAGAATGGTAAGAAGGGCAGAATACAAAAGAAGACAAGCACCCATTGGTCCAAAGCTAACAAAAAGAGCCTTTGGAAAGGACTGGAGAATGCCTATAAGCGGTAGCTACTAAAACCTGTAGAGAAAACCTGTTAGAAAACCATAATCTGGCTGTTCCTGGTGTTTGTTAAGGCTTTTGTGCACTCCAAAGCTCAGGTCTATGGATTTTGTGGGATGCAAGAGAAAGCCCACTAAAAGGTGTGTGTCCTTGTTTGAAACCTTATGCTCTGGTCTGATATACTTTATCTCTCCACCCAAGGTTAGCCACTTAGCAGGCTTACCATAAAGATGAAATATCACTCCGTAAGCATCCCTCAAGCCTTCCACATGTGAGGACTTTATATATACAGCGTTGAGGTTAAGAGTAATGTTTCCTACGTCCTTTTCCGCTATAAGGTTTACGTTGGCAGTGGTCCTTCCATAGCCTATGCCCTCCTTCCCTGTGTCAAGGTTTAGCTGAATCCTATAGCCTGCTCTCCAGCCATCTACTTCAAAGGGTATGTGCTTTATGAAAATTCTCAGGTCATCCGCACCACTTAGCCTTTGACCTTCTTCCTTTAGCTTCACATATGGCTGGATGACCGCAAGGTCCATATTTTTGAGAAGACCCGCTTGAAACTGAAAGTCCAGCACCTGCCTTCTTGCACCGCTGTAATACTTGAAGTTGGCGTAGTTCGTCTCAAACTGAAAATTCCCTAACCCTCCCAGAGTGCCCGCATCTTCCGCCTCAAAGGGAAAAAAGGCGAAGCTAAAAGAGGGTATAAACAATAAAAGCCACTTTTTCATTGTAAAACCTCTTTTATGGTTTTAACGAAGTTTTCCAATCCCACTTAGAAAATTCTAACACTTCTTTGTTAAAGAAGGTTTAAGAATGCTAAACTATATAGCCATGTATGTTATGGAAACCTACAAAAGACTTCCTGTAAGGTTTGTCAAAGGCGAAGGAGTATATTTGTATGACGACCAAGGTAGAAAATACCTTGACTTCCTTGCAGGCATTGCGGTAAACGCCCTTGGATACGCAGACCCAGAGCTTACAAAAGCCATATGCGACCAAGCACAAAGCCTTTTGCACATCTCCAATCTTTTTGAAAATCCCTGGCAAGAAGATTTGGCAAAGGAGCTTGTGGATAGCTTTTGGACTTCTGGAAAGGTCTTTTTCTGCAACAGTGGTGCGGAGGCAAACGAAGGAGCTATAAAGCTCGTAAGAAGATACTTTTACGAGAAGGGTGAGAAAAGATACAGGATTATTACCTTTTATAGCTCCTTTCATGGAAGAACCTTTGGTGCCATGTCCGCAACCGCACAGGAAAAGATACAAAAGGGCTTTGAGCCACTCCTTGAAGGTTTTGACTATGCGGAGCTAAACAACTTTGACTCTGTTTTAAGGGCTCTAAAGAAAGAAACCGCTGGCATAATGCTTGAGGTTATACATGGAGAGGGTGGTATAAAGGAGGCAGAGGGAGAGTTTTTGCAGAAAATTCAAGAGCTATGCAGGAAAGAGGGTCTTCTGCTTATAGTGGACGAAGTTCAAACAGGCATAGGAAGGACTGGTAAATTCTACGCCTACGAGCATTACAGCCTACAACCAGACATAATAACCCTTGCAAAAGGCTTGGGTGGTGGAGTCCCCATAGGTGCGGTGCTTGCCAAAGATGAGGTCGCTAAGGCTTTTAAGGCAGGCTCACACGGTTCTACTTTTGGTGGAAACCCCCTTGCCTGCAGAGCTTCTATGGTGGTGGTTCGCAGGGTAAGGGAGCTCTTACCACAGGTTCAAAGGGTGGGAGAATACTTCAAGAGAAAACTCCAAGAGCTTGGAGTGGGAAAGGTTAGAGGCAAAGGTCTAATGCTTGGTTTGGAGCTTGAGAGAAACTGCTCCGAGCTTGTGCAGAAAGCACTTGAAAAGGGTCTTGTGATAAACTGCACCGCAGAGAAGGTCTTGAGGTTTGTCCCACCCCTTATAGTTGAGGAAAAACACATAGACCAAGCTATTGAAATACTAAGGCATATTCTTTAAGGCTTGTGAGAGTGCGTTTAGCCTTCTTAAAAAATTATTGGCATGACGCTCTATTCTGTTAGTCTTCACTGCTCCTTTTAAAAAATTTCTAAAGGATACCAGCTTCTTTCAGGGCTTCTTTTACTTCTGGATTTTTTCTGCGAGTTTCTTGAGAGCCTTTTCAATCTTTTCCTCCCTTTCCTCAAGCTCCTTTGTTTTTCTGATAGCTGGAGCAAGTGCACTTCTCCTGTCCCATATCACAAAACCTATAAGGCTCATCATACCAGCAAACAAAACTCCAAAGCCCCAAAGCATAATGCTTATCATATCATCTATTCTTTTGTTTGTGTCATCTATTCTTTTGTTTATGTCATCTATCCTTTTGTTGGTATCATCTATCCTTTGCATAAGGGCTCTGAAACCTTCTCTTTGGTTCTCCTCAAGCCTTATAATCCTGTCCCTGTCTTCAAGGGTAAAGGGAACTTCCTTGGCTAAGGAGTAAGAAAGCAGGAGACCCAGCACAAGGATAAAAACTAAAAACCTCATAGGTCTAATTATAAGGCAGGGCGAGTGCTTTATCAATTGTTAAGGGATTTGACCAAGTGTGACTTATACAGTATATTAATATCCTAAGATGGACTTCCCTGAGCTTTTGGTGATACTTGCGGTAGCATTCATCTTCTTGGGTCCCGAGAAGATGGTGGAAGTGGCTACCAAGTTAGGCGAGTTTCTACGAAAGGTTAGAGAAACTTGGGATGAGCTTAGATATCAGCTATACATGGAAAGTATAAACAAGAAGATAATGGAGGAAAGCAAGGATGCGACCCCTCCTGAAGATGAAAGTGTTTACGATTTAATAGAAAAGGAAAAGCATGAGGAGGTAAAAGAGGATAATGGAACAGCAGGAACTTCCCAAGATGCCTCTGACGGAGCATCTGAGGGAGCTAAGAAGCAGGCTGATTAAGTCCATAGTAGCCTTCTTCATAGGCACAGGCATTGCCTTCTACTTTGCAAGCCAGATATTTGAAATCCTTAAAGAACCAGTAAAAAGGTCATACCCACAGGTAGAGCTCATAACCCTATCTCCCACAGAGCCTCTTTTTATACTTTTGAAGATATCCATAGTCTTTGGTTTTATCCTTTCTTTGCCTTTTATACTTTTCCAACTTTGGAGGTTCGTAGAGCCTGCCCTCTATCCCAACGAAAAAAAACTTGTCCTTCCACTTACCCTTGTATCCATACTTTTATTCCTTCTTGGCGGAGCTTTCTCTTACTTTGTAGCCCTGCCTATGGCTTTGAAGTTTTTGCTCGGCATAGGTCTTTCTCAACTTCAGGCTACCCCCTTTCTTTCTGTGAACCTGTATATATCCTTTCTTCTCAAGATGATAATAGGCTTCGGCATAGCCTTTGAACTTCCTGTTGTTATCTTTCTTTTACAGAGAGCAGGTATAGTTAGCGAGAGCCAGCTAAAGGCTTTTAGGAAGTATTTCATAGTGCTTGCCTTTGTGGCGGGTGCTCTTATTGCTCCTGACGTTACCACACAGGTTTTGATGGCTATTCCTCTTATAATTCTCTATGAGCTTTCTCTGATAGCTGGCAAACTTGGCAGGCGCAAACAGAAGAAAACTTCCATAGAGGTGGCACAAGAATGAGAGTGCTTATCACCGGTGCAACGGGCTTTGTAGGGAGGTATATAGTTAAGGAGCTCCTAAGAGAGGGCTATACAGTAGGCTCTATTGTCAGAGATGTGAGTAAGCTGGAGAAACTCTTTGGCGATGCGGTAGAGCCTTACAAAGCAGACCTTGAGGACAAAAAGTCACTCAAAGAGGTCTTTGAAGACTTTAAACCAGACTACCTTATACACCTCGTGGGTATACTGGTAGAAGACAAGAGGAAAAAGCAAACCTTTATGAGGGTTCACTACCTTTACTCAAAGGCTCTTTATGAAGTTGCCAAAGACTACGGAAGGCTAAAGAGAGTCCTTCATATGAGCTCTCTTGGGACTCACAAGGATGCCCCCTCCATGTATCATCGCACCAAGTTTATGGCGGAAGAGGAGCTAAAAAGGTCTGGGCTAAGCTATACCATAATGAGACCCTCTCTCATACTCGGTCCTGAGCAAAAGCTCTTTTATGACCTATGGAGCATTACCAAGTTTTTGAGGCTTTTTGCCCTGCCCGGTGGCGGTGGCTATCTCTTTCAGCCTGTGGATGTTAGAGATGTTGCCTGTGCCTTTGTTAAGGCTCTTATCTTAGAAGAGAGCGAGGGTAAAACCTACGAGCTATGCGGAAACAGGAGGGTGAGCTTTAGGGAGCTTTTGGAGGACATTTTTGACTACTGGAAAAGGAAGGTCTTGCTCCTACCTGTGCCAAAAAGCCTTATGTATGTAGGTGGTCTTGTGGCGGAGAGACTTCTTCAGCCACCACCTTTTAGCTCAGACCAGATGCTTATGATGTGGAGGGATAATATATGTGGTCTTGACCCTGAGGTGGAAAAGGAAGGTGTAGAAAAGCTCTGTGGAAGAGAGCCTATTTCATACGAAGAATCTCTAAGGTGGAGTTTGGAAGAGTTTGGGAGGAAGATAAATGCTTGACCTTTCTGTGGAGCTTTTTGGCGTAAGGTTTAAAAACCCCGTTTGGGTAGCATCGGGAACTTTTGGCTATGGGCTTGAGGCTATGGAGATATATGACATATCAAGGCTTGGTGCGGTGGTTACAAAGGGTATATCTCTAAAGCCTCGCGAAGGCAACTCACCAGAGCGGATTGCGGAAACCCCCTGCGGGATGTTAAACTCCATAGGACTTCAAAACCCGGGAGTGGAAGGCTTTTTGAAAAAGATATACCCAAACCTTGAGAAGATAGACACCCACTTTATAGCCAATGTCTTTGGAGAAACAGAAGAGGAGTATGTGGAAGTATGCCTTGCACTTGAAGATGCCAATAAGGTGGTAGCCTATGAGCTCAACGTGTCTTGTCCTAATGTGAAAAAGGGAGGTATGCTCTTTGGACATGACCCTGTGGTGCTCTCAAGGCTTGTGGAAAGGGTAAAAGCCAAGGTAAAAAAGCCAGTGCTTGTAAAACTCTCACCCAATACGGGAGATATAAAGGGCTTTGCCAAGGTTTGCATAGATGCAGGTGCTGATGGGCTCGTTCTCATAAACACCCTTCTTGGTATGAAAATAGACACAAAAAGCCAAAGACCTGAACTCTCTACACTTATGGGAGGTCTCTCTGGTCCTGCCATACTTCCCATAGCGGTGAGGATGGTCTGGGAGGTTTTTTCAGAGCTTGGACACTCTATTCCTATAATAGGTGTTGGTGGCATATACGACACGGATTCCGCTTTGCAACATATCCTTGCAGGTGCGGTATGCATTCAAGTGGGAACCGCTAACTTCTTTGAGCCTTATGCACCCCTTAAGGTCATAGAGGGCATAGAGGAATACATGAGAGAGAGGTCTATAGAAAGGTTTACCGACCTTGTGGGCAGGGCTCATCGCCTTGTGGTGCGTGCCTGATATAATTTAAAATCTTCAAAAGACATAGTTTTGAAGGATATTTTTGAAGAAGCCCCTTATAGGTTCAGCAAACTTCTCTCGCCGACACCTATAAAGGAACTCCTGCCTACCAACCTGCCATCTACAGAGCTAAGGTTAGACTTCTTGGCAAAACTTGAAGATGAAAGCATACTGCATATGGAATTCCAATCCTTTAACGACCCTACTATGCCTTGTAGAAGGAATATAAGACAACTTCTCGTTTATGTGGGAAACAAAACTAAAACTCAAAAACCTAACCTTTAGCTATGAAGTCCTTGACATAAGACAGATAGACTGCAAAGTGCTTTTAGAAAGCTCAGACCCCATGGAGGGACTGTTTCAAAATTTGTGTAAATTATACCACACCTCATAGCCTACCCTCAAAAAGAATTATCACCTGGGCATATATCCTCTCCCAGTCCCTCAAAGGCTTCTTCCATTTCTCCTCTAAGTCCATCACTACTCCATAACAAACCTTCAGTAAAGCCTCATCCGTCGGAAATATCCTCTTGCCATATATCACCTTCCTTATCTTGCTGTTTATACTCTCCACAAAGTTCGTCGTCGCTAACATCCTCCTTATCTCATAAGGATACTTGTAAAAGGTCAATATTTCCTCAAGGTCTCTTTCCCAGTCCTTCACTACCTGTGGATACTCTGCTTGGTATTCCCTCTTAAACCTCTCAAAGTTCTCCTTCGCTTGCGGTTGCGTGGAGGACATGTATATTGACCTCAATGCACTGGCTACTCTCTTCCTGTCTTTGTATTTGACCTTCTTCAGGCTGTTCCTTACCTTGTGAACAAGACATTTTTGATGGTCACTCATGGGATATACGCTCCTTACAGCTTCTTGTATACCCTTTAGCTCGTCGCTTACCACTACAAGTATGTCCTCTACTCCTCTTGCCTTGAGGTCATTCAAGACATTTACCCAAAAGCTGGCACTTTCCTGTCTTGCAAGCCAAAAGCCAAGTATCTCTTTGTAGCCATCTGTGTCTATGCCAGCTACCACATACAGGGCTTTCTTTACTACCTTGTCTGCTTCCTTGACTGTAGGGATAAGATAAGAGTGAGGAGAAAGACAAACTAACTGACTCTTAAGCATGCGTAAACCAAAAGCCATGTGTTTAACTGTATGGTGTCTTCATTTTTTCATATTTTTCAAAAAATCACAGTTTTAGAGACCTAAACCTCTCTACCACCATAAAAAGCACAAGATATAAGGGTAGCATAGCATCCCAGAAAAAGGTAAAGACCGCCCCCACAAGGTGAGAGCCAAGAGCAAGTAAAAGAGGCATAAGAAGATAGTCCATACTGTCCCTTATCCTAAAACTTAGCAGAAACTTAAAGTATGCGTAATAGACACAAAGGACTGCAAAAAGCCCCAGAAGACCCTTCTCGATAAGCTCTGAAAGCAAAAATACCGACTCGTAGACCCCACCCACAGGGCTTTTTGGCTCAAGATAGTAGCCTGAGTTTATGCCATGACCTATGGCAAGGGCAAGCCAGTTTCTTTCCTGTATGTCTTTTTTTACTACCTGCACGCCTGCCTTCGCTATCTCCCAACGGTAGCTGGATATGTGGTTTAGCGTCTCGTCATTTATAGGTCTTTGTCCCAGCACCATCTCATACATGGTCTTATACCTTATATCCTTGTGCACAAGAACCGCAGTGCTTACCGCAAAGCCAACAAAAAGGGTAAGCAAAATACCCCAAAAGGCTTTTTTGGAAACCTTCTGTCCCACAAGAAGGGCAAAAACCAAAAGGGCAAAGGCAAGCCCCAGCATGGCAGACCTTCTCATGGTAAAAAAGACCACGCCCACAAAAAGTATAAAGGGCAAAAGGTAGTAGACCCTTTTTGAATAAAAGAGAAGAGAAAGGCTTGCGACCGCAAAGATGCTGTAAAAGGCTCCTACCTCAAACCACCCACCCCAAAACATGGCAGGTTGACCTGTTTGGCTGTATCTGTAAAACACCAAGGGTAAAAGAGCCAGACCAGAGATCACCAAAAAGAGATTAAACCTATATAGACTTCTTTCATCCACCCTAAGCATTCCACCATAGCAGTAAGAGAGCAAAAACATCCCCCTTTCTATAGCCTTGCCTATCTGAGAGGTATGAAAAAGGGCGGTAGAGACCAAAACCACAAGAGCGTGCAAAGTGAGAGGTAAAAACAGACTTCCCTTACATCGGAAGCCTTTAAAGCCTTTGTATGCGAGGTATATCAGTATAAAAACCACCAAAGCCTCAAAGAGGCTTATAGAGAGCAATCCCAAAGCAAAAAGGACTATAAGCATGGCAAAGCCTTATAATTATAAAGGAGGCGAGGTGCCGGAGTGGTCGAACGGGGCGGTCTCGAAAATCGCTGTGGGTTCAGAGCCCACCGGGGGTTCGAATCCCTCCCTCGCCGTAGGAGAAGAGTATGAGCTATATTGTAAGAGAGCTAAAGCCTACCTTTGAGAAGTTAACAGAGCCGTTGGTATTACTGCTCCAAAGGCTGGGTGCTACGCCGAATTTTATAACCTTTTTGGGGCTATTGCTTGTAGCTCTTGGCTCTATTGTCCTTTATTTAGGCTATACACTTTTGAGCTTTTTCCTCTTGCTTTTGGGTGCTCTCTCTGATGCCATAGACGGTGCTCTTGCAAGAAGGTTAGGAAAGAGTTCAAGTTTTGGTGCCTTTCTTGACTCTCTGCTTGACAGGGTTTCTGACGCCCTTCCCTTTATAGCTATAGCCCTCTCCTCTGAGGATAAGGTTCTCTCGGTGGTTTCTCTCCTTGCCATGCTTTTTTCCTTTACTGTTAGCTATGCAAGGGCAAGGGCGGAAGGTCTTGGCTATGAGCTAAAGGTAGGGCTTTTTGAAAGACCAGAAAGGTGGATGGTGCTCTTAACGGGAATAGCCCTTGACCTTGTATTTCCTGCAGTTTTTCTCATAGCCTTGGGTTCTTTGGCTACTACCCTACAAAGGGTATATATTTTTAGAAAACTCACAAGGAGGTAAAAAAATGCTTCCAAAGGAGCTTGTTGACCTTATGAGGAATCTTGGAGTTTTTCCCACGGTGCTTGCCACCTCTGACAAAGAAAGCAATATACACATGACCTTTATAACATGGGTGTATCCTGTGGACGAAAGAACTATTAAAATTGCACTGAGCTCTAACGCAAAGAGTGCCAAGAATATGCTCCAGACAGGACAGGCATGTCTTATGCTTATAGCACAGGATAAGGCACTTACCTGCTACGGAAATGCTAACCTTCTAATTGATAGGATAGAAGAGGTAAAGTTTCCCGTCTCTGTGTTTGAGGTCAAGATACAGAGCGTGGAGAACAATCTCTTCCCTGGCGGAACAATAACTGGAACTATACCCTTTATGCACACGGGAGACCTGCAGAAGGCTGGAGAACTTGACCAACTTGTGCTTGATGCTCTTAGGTCTGCATGAAACCCATCGTTTCTGTAGAAAACCTTAATCTCACGATAGGAGACAGGCAGATACTCAAAGATGTGAGCTTTGAGGTTTATGAGGGGGAAGTCTTTACCGTACTGGGAGGAAGTGGCAGTGGTAAGACCACTATAACCAAGTGTATTGTTAGTCTTTTGAAACCAACCAGTGGAAAGGTAAAGGTCTTTGGAAAGGATGTTTCTTCCCTTAGTCAAATTGAGCTTGACGAGATGAGGAAAAAAATCGGATATGTTTTTCAAGGTGCGGCGCTTTTTGATAGCCTTACCGTATGGGAGAACGTGGTGTTCTACTACCTAGAGCATGGAAACTACAGCAAAGAAGAGCTAAGGTCCACAGCTCTAAAGTATCTAAACATGGTGGGGCTTTCAGAAGAGAGTCTTGACCTATACCCCTCTGAACTATCAGGTGGCATGAGGAAAAGAGTTGGTATAGCAAGAGCCATAGCCACAGAGCCAGAGCTCCTTATATACGATGAACCCACCTCAGGACTTGACCCTATCACCAGCAGGCTCATAGATGAGCTCATAGTAAGCCTCAGGAAGAAAACTAGCTCAACCGCCATAGTAGTGTCTCATGACCTCGTTTCTGCCTTCTCTATCTCAGACAGAATAATGATAATAAAAGAGGGTCAAGTCGCCCAGATAGGCACAAAGGAAGAGATTATGAATTCTCAAATACCCTTTGTAAGGGAGTTTATAGACAAAGGTTTGGGAGAAGTTCATGAGCTGAGAAGAGGTTGACCTATGTATCTTCTCATCACCGGATAAGTGTTTATCACCCCCTTTGATAGGAGAAACTGAAAAAGATGATTGCTCCCCCTGTAGAAGGAAACTGCAGAGGAAGTAAGATACAGCTCCCACATTCTATAGAACTCCTCCCCATACCGCTTAACAACCCAGTCCCTAACAGTCAAAAACCTCTTCTTCCATTCCTTCAGAGTTAGATAATAGTGAAGCCTCCAATTGTCTATGTCTATAAGGTTGAAACCAAGCCCTTTGGAAGCTCTGATCACCTCTTCTATGGAGGGTAGGTAGCCACCCGGAAATATGTATTTTCTTATCCATCTGCTCTGGCTTGAGGTGTGAACCTTTCCTATGGTATGGAGCAGGAAAAGTCCGCCATCTTCCATTATTTCACGGACCACTTCAAAAAACTTCCTATGCCTTCCCTTTCCTACATGCTCAAACATACCTACTGACACTACTTTGTTGAACTTTCTACCGATCTTTGGCAAATCTTCGTAGTGCATAAGATACACCTCAGCCTTACCTTCCAGACCAAGGCTCTTTATTCTCTCCTTGACAAACTCATACTGATTCTTAGAGAGGGTTATGCCGGTGGATTGAACTCCGTATAGCTGTGCGGTTTCAAGAATTATAGAACCCCACCCACAGCCAATGTCTAAAAGCCTGTCTCCCTCTTTTAGCTGGAGTTTTTCGTATATTATCCTTCTCTTTTCACTTTGTGCTTCCTCAAGGCTCATGTTTTTGTCTGAAAAGAAGGCACAGGAATAAGTCATTGACTTATCGAGCCAAAGCTGATAAAATTCGTTACCTAGGTCGTAGTGCCTTCTTACCTCTTTGCCTTCAACCTTTTTGATAAGCCCTATACCCTTCAAAATCCACCTGAGGAGAGAGGAAAAAACCTCCCTTTTCCCCCTTTTACCTTCAGATTCCACATACTCCATACAGGCTATCAAAACCTTCTCCAAATCACCATCAATACTTATATCTCCCCTCATGTAGGCTTCGCAAAAGCCCATCTCAGGGTCTTTTAAAACCTCCTTTAAGACATCCTCTTTCAAAACCTTTATCCTATGCAATCCCTTTCCAATGCACCTCCCATCAGGCAGTTCAAGGGATAAACCTTCGCTAAAACCCTCGTTCAGCCTTGTTATGATCTTTTCTACCATTTGATAACCCTCCTCAATTGTTAGTATAAATGTGCACCATCCTGCTGTCAAGAAGATATATAATTAAGTATGGTGGTAAAAAGGTCTGTCCTAATCCTTAATTTTGGCTCTCAGTATGTTCAGCTTATTGCAAGAAGAGTAAGAGAGCTTGGTGTATACAGTGAAATCGTGCCTTACCACATAAGCCATGAGGAGGTAAGGGAGAAAAACCCCTACTGCCTTATATTCTCCGGCGGTCCAGCCTCTGTATACGAACAGGACGCACCCCTTCCAAAGCCAGAGCTATACAACCTTAACATTCCCATTCTTGGTATATGCTATGGGCTTCAGACTATAGTGCATCAACTGGGTGGTATGGTGAAAAGGTCTCAAAAACAAGAATACGGAAGAGCAAAGCTAAGAGTTCTAAAGGAAGACCCGCTATTTGAAGGTTTACCAAGGGAATTTGACGTGTGGATGAGCCACGCGGACAAGGCGGTAAAATTGCCAGAAAATTTTCTAAGTCTTGCCAGTTCAGAAAACTCTCCCTATGCGGTTATAAAACACAAAAGCAAGCCCATTTACGGCGTGCAGTTTCACCCAGAGGTGGCACATACCCAGTATGGAAAGGAACTGCTTGCCAACTTTCTCTTTCGCGTAAGTAATGCGGAGAAAAACTGGGAGATGGGTAATTTTATAGAGGAAAAAATAGAGGATATAAGGCAAGAGGTGGGAAAGGGAAAAGTGATATGTGCCCTCTCTGGCGGTGTGGACTCAACAGTCTCTGCACTCTTGACATACAAGGCTATAGGTAAACAACTGCACTGTATTTTTGTAGACCACGGACTTTTGAGAAAAGGTGAAGTGGAGGAGGTGGAAGGCTACTTTAGAAAAATGGGCTTACCCTTTCAGCGTGTGGACGCCAAAGAAGTGTTTTTGCAAAGGCTGAAGGGTATAGAAGACCCTGAGGAAAAGAGAAGGCTAATAGGACATACCTTCATAGAGGTCTTTGAGAAGGAGGCAAAGAGCTTTGGTGCTGAGTTTCTTCTGCAAGGCACTCTATACCCTGACGTGGTGGAAAGTGCGGGCATTCCCGGTGCAAAGGTGATAAAGACTCACCACAACGTGGGTGGTCTTCCAGAGAGGATGAACCTAAGACTTGTTGAACCTCTGAGGGAGCTTTTTAAGGATGAGGTGCGCATGGTGGGAAGACTCTTGGGAGTGCCAGAAGAGGTGCTCATGCGTCATCCCTTTCCCGGTCCAGGTCTTGCTATAAGGATACTGGGTGAGGTCAAAGAAGAAGACTTAGAAATTCTCAGAGAGGCGGACTACATATTCATACAGGAGCTAAAGAAATGGGGGCTTTATAACAAGGTATGGCAGGCTTTTGCGGTGCTTCTTCCTGTCAAGAGCGTGGGCGTTATGGGAGATGTAAGAACTTACGAGAGGGTAGTAGGATTAAGGGCAGTGGACAGCTCAGATGGTATGACAGCGGACTGGTCAAGGCTTCCCTATGAATTTTTGGACCACGTAATGAGGAGGATAATAAACGAGGTAAAGGGAGTAAACAGGGTGGTCTACGACATATCTTCAAAACCACCAGCGACCATAGAATGGGAGTAAAATATTAAGCATGAGACACCTTAAACAGACAGACCCAGAGATATATGAGGCAGTGGTAAAGGAATACAAAAGGCAGTTTTACCATCTTGAGCTTATAGCCTCAGAAAACTTCACATCCCTTGCAGTTATGGAAGCACAAGGCTCTGTGCTAACCAACAAGTATGCGGAAGGACTGCCACACAAGAGGTATTACGGTGGCTGTGAGTTCGTAGATATTGCGGAAGACCTTGCCATAAAGAGAGTAAAAGAGCTCTATGGAGCGGAGCATGCCAACGTCCAGCCTCATTCTGGCTCTCAGGCAAACATGGCAGTTTATATGACCCTTTTGAAGCCGGGGGACACCATATTAGGAATGGACCTTGCCCATGGAGGACACCTCTCTCACGGTGCAAGGGTGAACTTCTCTGGAAAGATATATAACGTGGTCTACTATGGGCTAAACCCCGAGACAGAGCTTATAGACTACGACCAAGTCTATAGGTTGGCAAAGGAGCACAAGCCTAAGCTAATAGTAGCTGGTGCCTCCGCATATCCAAGAGTTATAGATTGGGAAAAGTTTGCCCAAATAGCGGAGGATGTGGGTGCTTACCTTATGGTGGACATGGCACACTACTCAGGCTTGATAGCAGGTGGTGTGTATCCAAACCCTGTGCCTTATGCTCACTTTGTAACTTCTACAACCCACAAGACCCTAAGAGGTCCAAGGGGAGGCTTTATCCTCTGCAAGTCAGAGTTTGCAAAGGAAATAGACAAAAGCGTATTTCCTGGAATACAAGGCGGACCACTTATGCATGTGATCGCAGCAAAGGCGGTAGCCTTCAAAGAAGCCATGACAGAAGAGTTTAGAGAGTACGCAAGGCAGGTAGTTAAAAACGCCCAAGCCATGGCTGAAGAGTTTATGAGGCTTGGCTTTAAAGTGGTCTCTAACGGAACAGACAGCCACATAGTGCTTCTTGACCTCAGAGACAAGGGAACCACTGGCAAACAGGCGGAAGAGGCCCTCGGCAAAGCAAACATAACGGTTAACAAAAACGCGGTTCCCTTTGACCCACTTCCACCCACAAAGACAAGCGGTATAAGGATAGGAACGCCTGCCATGACTACAAGAGGCATGAAGGAAGATGAGATGAGATACATAGCAAGGCTCATAGCACAGGTTATAAACAACATAGAGGATAGTGATACTATAGAGAAAGTCAGCAAAGAGGTGATAGACCTCTGCCAACAATTTCCACTATATCCTGAACTCAAAGAGGTAATAGATGAGCTTTCTTATAGCAAAGCAGCCCATATTTAACAAAGAAGGTAGGAGGGTTGCTTTTGAAGTCTTTCTCAGAAAAAAGGAAAATATGCACGTATATCCAAAAGAAGTTCCATACAATAGGGCAACTTACATAATAGTAGAAATAATCTTAGAACAGGGCATAGACAGAGTTGGTGAAGGGAAGAAGATAATGATAAATGTGTCGCTTGATTCTCTAATCAATAAGGCTATAGAGGCTCTTGACCCTAAAAAACTCATAATAGACATAATTGAACCTCAAATGCCTGTAGGTGGAGTGGTTTACAAGCAAATACTCAACGCAATCGATAGATATATTGAGAGAGGTGTCGTTTTCAGTCTTGACGAAAGTCATCTAAACAACGTTAAACTCGCTGGGCTTTTAGATAAGATAAGTATTATATCTGTGGACGTAAAAAGGTTAAATCAGAATATAGTAGAGCTTGCAAGAAAAAATTCAAAAACTCTTCTTATATCAAGAATAGAAAGCGAAAAAGAATACAATAGAGTCATAGATGTGGGAAATTATTTTCAGGGTAACTATTTAGAAAGCCCTTTTATACTTAAAGAGTTTCAAAGTGCCCCCTATTTGAAACATACACTACTCAAAACCATGGCTGTAATCCACTCTGCCCAAAGCCCTAAAGAAGTAGCCAGCATAATATCTACAGATGTGGGTATGACCGCAAAAATCCTTAGGCTCGTTAATTCCGCCTACTATTCTCCAATCAAAGAAATAAAGAGCGTTGAGCAAGCTTGTGCTCTGCTTGGACTAAAGAATTTAAAGAATTTTCTACTCGTGCTGGCTATGAATGACTACATATCTATCGAAAACCCAGAATTATGGAAGAAATCACTTATAAGAGCTCTAATAGCTCAACGAATTGCAGAACTTATATATCCCCAATACGAATCTGAAGCATACCTAATAGGTCTTTTTTCTCTAATAGATGAGATCCTTGGCATGGATAAAATAGCTTTTCTAAAAGATGTTAAAATGGAGCAGGAAATTATTGACGGATATACTGGGAAGAATGCGCGCTTAAGGAGCATATTGGATTATTCCATAGTATTGGAGGAAAAATTTCCAGAGTTGCTGAATATGCAAGAATCTACCCAGAGTGATTTTATCGCAAACTTAGAAAGGCTTACCGGCATAAACGGTCAAATTCTAATTGATATAGCTAAATCTTCCTTTGAAATGGCTGACCACATCCTCAAGGTCTGATATAATACTACCCCATGAACCTTATAAGACTTCAGCTCATATATCCAGAAGAGAGGGTGAAAGACCCTATCCTATGTATGGTCTGCAAAAGTTTTGATGTGGTTGTTAACATAAGAACCGCAAAAGTCACTAAAGATACAGGCATACTAACCGTTGAAATAGAAGGGGAAGCAGAAGAGATAGATAGGGTTGTGAAGTTTATAGAAGAAAGGGGCGTTATAGTTCAACCCATAGAAGGGCAGATATTTACAGAATGAAGATATCTGAAATAGGCGAGTTTGGTCTCATAGAAAGGCTCAAGGGATTACTGAATAGCCACATTATAGGAGATGACACCGCACCTATAAAACTTCAAGAAAATACCTTGCTTTTAACCTGCGACCTACTTCTTCAGGATAGACATTTCAGAATTCACTATCCACCCTCTGCCATAGGCTGGAAGGCTATATCGGTGAATGTGAGCGATGTGGTGGCAAATGGTGGAGAGCCACTTTACTGTCTTGTTTCTCTAATCTTGCCAGACTTAGAGGTAAGATATGTGGAGGGTATATACTTGGGCATAAAGAAGGCTTGCGAGTTTTATTCCTGTCAGGTAGTGGGTGGAAACATAAGCAAGGGTGATAAACTCGGTTTGGATATTTTCATGATTGGCAAGGCGGATAGGTTTGTGGGAAGAGGTGGTGCAAAGGTGGGAGATGGAGTTTTTGTTTCTGGAACTTTGGGTGACTCAAGGGCTGGGCTTGAACTTCTTCAAATGGAGAAAAAGCACTACGAAGATTTTGAACTAAGGCTCATAGAAAAACATCTAAGACCTACCGCAAGGATAGACTTTATAAGGCATATATCCAAATATGCCAATGCCAGCATGGATATAAGCGATGGGCTCTCCTCGGATGTGGAAAAACTCTCAAAGGCAAGCCAAGTAAAGATTAGCCTTTTTTCTGATAAGATACCTATATCTCAAGAACTTGTAAGCTTTTGCAAAAGACATGGCAAAGACCCACTTGAGTATGCACTCTCTGGTGGGGAGGACTATGAGCTTTTGTTTACTCATCTTCCTGAAAGGTTGAACCCCTTTCTAAGTATGGTGCAGATAGGTTTTGTGGAAGAGGGTGAGGGTGTTTTTCTTGACGGTAAACCTCTAAAACCTACGGGTTTTGACCACTTTAGGGTGGTATAATTTTCCTATGCGAGAGATTTTTATAACCGATGTATCTCTAAGGGACGGTATCCAGTCTTTACTCGCCACAAGAGTAAGAACAGAAGATACGCTTGAAATAGTGGGGGTTCTTGACAAATGTGGCTTTTGGTCTCTTGAGGTATGGGGTGGGGCAACCTTTGATGTTTGTCTTAGGTATCTAAAGGAAGACCCTTGGGAAAGGCTAAGGATTTTCAAAAAACATGCTCCAAATACAAAACTTGAAATGCTCCTAAGAGGACAAAATGTAGTTGGCTATAGGCACTATGCGGACGATGTGGTGGAGGAATTTGTAAAAAGAGCATACGATAACGGTATAGAAGTCTTTAGGATCTTTGACGCTCTTAACGATACAAGAAATATGAGAAAATCCATAGAAACCGCCAAGAAGGTGGGGGCAATAGTTAAAGGAGTGCTCTCTTATACCATAAGCCCAGTACATACGGTGGAGTATTACGTTAATGTTGCAAAGGAACTGGTAGATATGGGAATAGACATTATTTCTATAAAAGACCAGGCAGGACTGCTGTCTCCAAAGGTAGCCTATGAATTGGTAAAGGCTCTCAAGTCAGAGTTTCCAAACTATCCAGTTCATCTCCATACTCAAACCACTGCGGACCTTGCAGAGATGGCACAGCTCAAGGGTATAGAAGCGGGTGCGGACATGATAGATACGGTCTTTTATAGCCTTTCTTGTCAAACCTCTCACCCACCCGGCGAGACCATGATCTATGTGCTAAGGGAGTTTGGCTATGAGGTTAAAGTGGACGAAAAGCTCTATCAAAAGGCTGGAGACCTCTTTGCAAGTATAAGGACAAAGTATAAGAAATACGATGTTCTGCCACCTTATCCAGACGTGGGAGTTCTTTTGCATCAAGTTCCCGGGGGTATGATATCCAACTTTATAAGCCAATTAAGAGAGCAGGGTATGGAGGAAAAACTACCAGAGGTGCTTGAAGAGGTTGTCAGGGTCCGTCAAGACCTTGGATATCCACCTCTTGTTACGCCCACAAGCCAAATAGTAGGCTCTCAGGCTTTTCTTAATGTGCTACATGGAGAAAGATACAAAGTGGTTACAAAGGAAACAAAGGACTACGTAAAGGGGCTATATGGTAGACCACCCGCACCCATCAGTGAGGAGCTCATAAAGAAAATCCTCGGAGAGGAAGAGCCCATATATCATATAAGACCTGCGGACTTGCTTGAACCAGAGCTACCAAAGGTTAGAGAAGAAGCCATAAAGGCTGGTGCAAAGAGCGAAGAAGATATACTATCCTACGCCCTCTTTCCACTGGTTGCCAAAGAGTTTTTTGAATTCAGAGAAAAAGGAGAGAAACTCCCTCCAGAAGAGCTTATTGAAGAAAAAAGAGAAAACATACCTGTGGAGTTTATAGTGACCGTTCATGGGGAGCAGTATCATGTACACATAGCAGGAAGGGGAGAGCCTACTGCGGAAGGGAGACCTTTCTTTATTAGGCTTGATGGAAAGTTAGAGGAGGTTATTCTTAGACCTCTTAAAGAGGTGGAAAACATACCATCACCCTATGGCGAAATAACCTCTGCTATGGAGGTAAAGCCAAAGAGACCAAGACCTGTGGGTGTTGGAGATGTGACTTCACCTATTTCTGGAAAAGTCGTAAATGTAAAGGTAAGTATAGGACAGACTGTGAAAGAGGGCGATGTGCTCTTTGTGGTGGAAGCCATGAAGATGGAAAATGAGGTTCACAGTCCTGTGGAAGGTGTTGTGGAGGAAGTGCTTATATCTGTGGGTGATGTAATAAATCCAGATGAGGTGGCGGTAAAGATAAAACCCATAAAGATATGAGTTTGAAGATACTTGTGGTAGAAGATGAGAATGACCTTGCGGAGTTGATAGCTTACAATCTAAAGAAAGAAGGCTACGAAGCCCTTGTTTGTCTTAGGGGTGCGGATGCCATAAAATACCTTGAAGAAAACCCGCCAGACCTTCTGCTTCTTGATGTGATGCTTCCAGACTACGATGGCTTTAGGATAGCCCAGTATGTGAGAGGAAAAGAAAGTCTTAAGGATATACCCATAATATTCGTAACCGCACGGGACATGGAACAGGATAAGCTAAAGGGTTTCTCTCTCGGTGCGGACGACTACATAACCAAACCCTTTTCCTTAAAGGAACTTCTTGCAAGGGTAAAGGCGGTCTTACGAAGGGTTGGGAAGGAGAGAAGGCAAACCCAATTCAGGCTCGGAGGTATTCATATAGACTTGGAAAAAAAGGAGGTTAAAAGGGGCGAGGAAGCTATTGAACTTACACCCACAGAGTTTCTAATACTGTCCGCCTTGCTTGAAAATTATGGCAAGCCCGTGAGCAGAGAATACCTTATAGAAAGGGTGCTAAAGAGAGATGTATACGATAGAACTGTAGATGTGCACATAAAGAAGCTAAGGGAAAAACTTGGTGAAGAGGGGAAAGCTATTCAGACAGTGAGGGGCTTTGGGTATAAGTTGGAAATATGAGATGGTTTATATTGGTCTTTCTAACCCTTTTTGCCCTTATGCATCTTTATGCTTACTCAAGGGTTTTTAAACCTGCACTTGGAAAAAGGGGGAGATGGGTCATTGCCTTGTTGCTTTCTTTTGGATTTTTCTCACCCTTTATATGGCGTTATGCGGATGCTAATATGGGTCCTCAGGCTGCTTATGTTACTGCTTTAAGCGGTCTAATGTGGGCTGGTTTTTTACTGTATTTAGTTGTAGTGGGTTTGCTTTTTGACCTATATAGGGGTATGGTCTATATTTCCCGTAGGTTTTTTGGTATAAACCCTCTGCCTGTGCCTTCCTCAAAAACAATAGCCCTTTCTATTTTGCTTCTTTCCACCACGCTGTCCGCATATAGTCACTATGAGACACTTAACCTCAAAGTAGAGAGGTATACTCTATACACCGATAAACTTCCAGAAAACATCCAAAGGCTAAAGGTGCTCCACATATCGGATATACATCTTGGTCCTGTAATGGGGATGGACAAAATAAGACTTGTGCTTGAGGTGTATGAAAGGGAAAAGCCAGACCTTGTGGTTTCTACGGGAGATTTAGTGGATGGGAATATGAGGAACAAACTCCACTTGGCTGATGCTTTGTCTGAGATGAAGCCACCCTTGGGAAAGTATGCGGTTTTGGGAAACCACGAATACTATAGAGGTCTGGAACAGGCTATAGACTTTACCCAAAGGGCTGGCTTTAGGCTCTTAAGGGGAGACTTGGCACAGATAAGGGAAGTAAACTTAACTGTGGTTGGAATTGACGACGATGACTGTAGGTTTTTCAAAAAGTGCCAAGGCACTCTTTCCGACAGGGAACTATTAGAAAAGGCAAATCCTAACAGTTTTGTCCTATATCTCAAACACAAACCGCGCCTACAAGAGGGTGCGGAGAGGCTCTTTGACCTTATGCTCTCGGGACACACGCATGGTGGTGTGTATTACCCTGTGGGGAAACTCATCCTCACAAGGCTCTTTATAAGTGATAGAGGCTTTCATAGGCTGGAAGACTCTTACATTTACATAAGCAAAGGTGTGGGCACAGGTGGACCACCCATGAGGCTCTTTTCTCCACCAGATGTGGCAGTTATTGAGATTGTAAACAGGCGGAGATAAAGGACACAAAGAGTGGATGTGGTCTGTGTGGCTTGCTTTTAAACTCTGGATGGAACTGACAGCCTATATACCAAGGATGGTCCCTTAGCTCAATTATCTCCACAAGTTTCCCGTCAGGCGAAAGCCCAGAGAAAACCATGCCTGCGGACTCAAAAAGCTCTTTGTAGCGGTTATTGAACTCATATCTATGTCTGTGTCGCTCGTAGACCACTTCTTGCCCATATATTTCCCTTGCCCTTGTCTCTTCCACTAACTTGCAGGGGTATGACCCAAGCCTCATAGTCCCACCGAGATGCCTTATATTTTTCTGCTCCTCCATTATGTCTATTACAGGATGAGGCGTAAAGGGGTCAAACTCGGTGGAGTTGGCATCTCTTAGACCAAGCACATTCCTTGCAAACTCCACACACATAAGTTGCATGCCAAGGCATATACCAAAGGTAGGTTTTTTCCTCTCTCTTCCATATCTCAAAGCCCTAACCTTGCCTTCTATTCCTCTCTCTCCAAAGCCTCCTGGAATAAGTATGCCATCCGCTTGCTCTAAAATATCCTCTTGATAGTCTTCTGAGTTTACCCAGATTATATCCACCTTTGACCTATTGGCTATTCCACCGTGCGTAAGAGCCTCAATTATGCTTTTGTAGGAGTCCTTTAAAGAGACATACTTTCCTACGATAGCAATCCTTACCTTCCTCTCTGCGGATTTTAAAACTTGGACTATGTCTTCCCATTTGCTCCTTGTTTCCTTATAGGTAAAACCAAAGTGTTCAAGAATGAGCCTATCTATACCCTGGCTTTTGAGTATCAAAGGCACTTGGTATATATACTCTACGTCTTGTGCGGATATGACCGCAGACTTTTTCACGTTGGTAAAGAGGGCTATCTTCTCCTTTATACCTTCTGGGATCTCCACCTCAGACCTACACAGGATTATGTCTGGCTGAATGCCTATGGCTCTTAATTCCTTGACAGAGTGCTGTGTGGGTTTGGTCTTTAGCTCACCTGCACTTTTTACATATGGGACATAGGTGGTATGTATAAAAAGAACCTTGTCTTTACCCAACTCTATGGAAAGTTGACGGACCGCCTCAAGAAAAGGAAGACCCTCTATATCTCCCACAGTCCCACCCACTTCCACTATCACCACATCATACCCATCTTCCACACCCCTTATTAGCCTTTTTATCTCGTCGGTTATGTGAGGTATAACTTGAACGGTTGCACCGAGGTATCCTCCTTCTCTTTCCCTTTGTATTACGTTGTAATAAACCTTCCCTGCGGTTATGTTGTTTTTCCTGCTCATTTTTGTCTCTGTGAACCTCTCGTAATGTCCCAGGTCTAAGTCTGTCTCCGCACCGTCTTCTGTTACATAGACCTCTCCATGCTGGTATGGACTCATAGTTCCCGGGTCTACATTTAGGTATGGGTCAAGCTTTTGTATGTTTACCCTAAAACCTTGCTCCTCAAGAAGAGAGGCTATGGAAGCGGAGGCTACTCCTTTGCCTAAGGATGAAAGCACACCACCAGTGACAAAGATGTAATATGCCATGTATGGATATTTTACAATAGAGGAATAAGATTTCTCACCCTTTGTGTTTCCTCAAGGTCTACCTCTACCTGAAGAAGGATGTTTCCCCTTTCTGAAAAGGTAAGCATCTCACCCCATGGGTTATATATGACGGAAGACCCGGCATACTCTTCACCTCCCACCTCACCCCATGCATTAGAAAGCATAAGGAAACATTGATTCTCTATAGCCCTCGCCCTTGAAAGGATTTTTAAATGCTCTTTCCTTTTGCTCCCCCACATGGCTGGCACAAGGAGCAACTTCGCATTCCTCAAGCTCCATGAAAGCTCTGGAAACCTTAGCTCAAAGCATATGAGAATACCCAGCTTTACACCAGAAACCTCAAAAAGTGGATTTTCATTGCCAGCTAAAAAGTGCTTTTGCTCTTCATATAGTGGAAAAAGCTTTATCTTATGCCTTATGCCCGCTATATGCCCTCTGTCTACCACTATGGCGGAGTTATGTATGCCTTCGTTGACCTTTAAGGGATAAGTTCCTACCACTGTCAGCTTTTTATCTTTGGAGACCCTTATGATTTCTTGCAGGACTTCTTGGGTTGCGTCCGCATGCTTTTCTAAGTTTTGGTAGTCAAAGCCACACTGCCACATTTCGGGCAAAAGCACAAAAGACCCATCTTTTACATAACTGAGCATTTCTAAGACTTTTTTGAGGTTTTCTTCTACCCCTCCAAAAAAAGGTCTAAACTGCAGGACCGCAAGGTTAAGCATCGCTTATAAGATTATAAGCCCTATTAACGCATAAACCACTGATGTTCTATGTTAGTATTTATTACTATGGAGCGGCTCTTTCCTTTCCTCAGGTGGCTAAAGGGTTATGACAGGAAAACCTTTACTTCTGACTTAGTGGCTGGTCTTACAGTGGCGGTTGTGCTTGTGCCACAGTCTATGGCTTATGCCCTTATAGCTGGTCTTCCACCCGTTTATGGACTATACGCCGCGTCCATACCTGTAATAGTTGCTGCACTTTTTGGAAGCTCCGCCCAGCTTGCCACAGGTCCCGTTGCTATAGTGGCCTTTTTGACCTTTGTTTCTCTCACAAGCTACGCAAAACCCGGTGAAGAGAAATTCATAGAACTCGCCATTCTTTTAGCTTTTCTGGTGGGTATAATACAGCTACTGATAGGTGTCTTCAGGCTTGGATTTTTGGTGAACTTTGTATCACACTCGGTGATTATAGGCTTTACCAACGCAGCGGCGATAATAATAATTAGCACACAGATACCTGCAATCTTAGGCATAAAGGTGGAACAAAAGGAGCTTATATTCCAAAACATATACGAGATAGCAAAGGCAATTCCACAAACAAATCTTTACACTTTCATAGTGGGTGTAGTCTCCATAGCTTTGATAGTGGGGTTAAGGAAGATAAACAAAAACTTTCCCTCCGCACTGCTTACCGTGGCTTTATTTACCACCCTATCATACTTTTTTGCCTTTGAAAGCTACGGCATAAGGGTGGTGGGTGATATACCTCAGGGTCTTCCTCTACCCTCCTTGCCCTCTATAGACCTTGACCTTTTGGACAGAATATTAGGCAAGGCTTTTATTATAGCCCTTGTGGGTTTTATGGAAGCCTATGCCATAGCCAAGTTCATAGCAAGCCAAACAAAGCAGAAAATAGACGTAAACCAAGAGCTCATAGGTCAAGGACTTGCAAACCTTGTGGGTTCTTTCTTTAAGAGCTTTCCCGTGAGCGGTTCCTTTTCTCGCTCTGCGGTAAACTTCCAATCGGGTGCAAAAACTGGTATGGCAAACATCATAAGTGCCAGCTTTGTGATAACTACCATATTCTTTGTTGCACCTCTTCTCTATTATCTTCCAAGAGCAGTACTTTCTGCGGTGGTCATCACTGCGGTAATAAACCTCATAAAGCCAAAATACTTTGTGCATCTTTGGAAAACAAACAAATATGACGGCATATCCGCCATCTCCACCTTTGCCCTATCCTTTATCATGAAGCCAGACTATGCCATCTTTATAGGAGTGTTTTTGTCTCTTTCCCTTTTCCTCTGGAGAAGCCTATACCCAAGAATTGTTAGAATGTCCAGAGACCCAGTTAGCAAAACCTTTGTGAACGCAGAGACCAACAGCCTACCCACCTGTCCACAGATTGAGATGGTAAGACCCGAGGCATCCTTCTACTATGCCAATACAGAGAACATCCTTGAGGAAATAAAGGAGATAATAGAGCAAAAGCCTGCACTCAAACACTTGGTTATAGACTGTGAGTCTGTAAACTACATGGATGGAACAGCCCTTGACGCCCTAAGCGACTTTCTTGAGGATATCAGAAAGAGAGAAGTGAACCTTGTGCTTGTTAACGCAAAGGGACCTGTGGAAGAAGTTATGAGGCGGTCAGGCTTTCTTGAAAAACTTGGCAAAAAAAACCTCATGCCCTCCAAAGGTTATGCGGTTGGTGAGCTTTTCAAGAGCATAGACCATGAATACTGTGCAAAGGTATGTCCCTATGCGGTTTTTAACGAATGCTATACGGTTAAGGAGTATGTAAAGTTTGAGCCTGCTAAAAACCCTATAAGAGACATATACGAGTCCTTCTCTAATTACGAAGATATAGAAGTTTATGCGGGAAGAGCATACAAGAACCTTCTCCTTAGGTCGGATGGAAAGGAGATAGAACTCAAAGCGGAAGATTTCTACACAGATGGAAAGGGTATATATGTGCCTTCTACGAAATTCATGAAGCATGATGGTGAAATTGTTTCCTTTGGCGGGTTATGTAGTAAAAGGGGTTGTGAAATGAAGAATGGCTTTGTTTATCTTGGAAAGGATACAAAGGAGATAGTGGAAAAGCTCTTAGGCATTCTAAAATAAAAAAAGCCCCCTTGCGGGGGCGGTTCTTTAGTCAAGCTCTGGCATATCAGGTGCCGGTGTCTTTTCCTTCTTCTCTTCGGGTATTTCCGCCACGAGAGCTTCCGCAGTGAGCATAGTTCCTGCCACAGAAGCGGCGTTCTGTATGGCGGTCCTTACCACCTTGGTGGGGTCTATGATACCCGCTTCTACCATATCCTTGTAGTCGCCCACTGACGCATCAAAGCCCCAGTTCTTGCCTTTTTCCTTGCCAAGCTGTAGAACCTTTTCAAGCACCACATAACCCTCAAATCCTGCGTTGGAAGCTATCTGCCTGAGAGGTGTCCTACATGCCTTCTTTACTATGTCCACACCTACCTGCTGGTCAGGGTTTTCTACTTTGAGGGTTTCAAGAGCTTCAGAAGCCCTAACCAATGCCACACCACCACCGGGGACTATACCTTCTTCCACTGCTGCCTTTGTGGCATGCACTGCATCCTCAACCCTTGCCTTCTTCTCCTTGAGCTCAGCCTCGGTGGCTGCACCAACCCTTATAATAGCTACGCCACCTGCCAACTTGGCAAGCCTTTCTTGGAGCTTTTCTCTGTCGTAGTCAGAGGTAGTCTCCACAATTTGCTTCTTTATTTGCTCTATCCTTGCGTTTATATTGTCCTTTGAGCCTTTACCGCCCACTATGGTGGTGTTATCCTTGTCCACTATGACCTTGTCCGCTCTTCCAAGCATGTCAAGGGTAACGCTCTCCAACTTAATGCCCAGCTCTTCAGTTATGGCGGTTCCGCCGGTGAGTATGGCTATGTCTTGCAGGTAGTCCTTTCTCCTCTGACCAAAGCCAGGTGCCTTTACTGCGCATGCTCTAATGACACCCTTTATGTGGTTTACCACAAGGGTTGCAAGGGCTTCCGCTTCCACATCCTCCGCTATTATGAGGATGGGTTTCCCTGCCCTGACCACCTGTTCAAGCACAGGTAAGAGGTCTTTTACGTTGGAAATCTTCTTTTCGTAGATGAGTATGTATGGGTCTTCCAGAACCGCCTCCATCTTGTCTGGGTTGGTCACAAAGTACGGAGAGAGGTATCCTCTGTCAAACTGCATACCTTGAACAGTTTCAAGGGTGGTCTGTGCAGACTTGGACTCTTCAACGGTTATCACACCATCCTTACCAACCGCCTCCATAGCATCTGCGATTATCTTCCCTATCTCAGGGTCGTTGTTGGCGGATATGGTGGCAACCTGTTCTATCTCCTTCCTTCCACTTACGGGTATGGAGAGAGCCTTAATTTCTTCTATGACCTTTTCTACTGCCTTATCTATACCCCTCTTGAGGTCCATGGGGTTTGCACCAGAGGCGATAGCCTTTAGACCCTCAGTGAATATAGCCTGTGCCAGCACTGTTGCGGTTGTAGTTCCATCACCGGCCACATCGGCGGTCTTGGATGCAACCTCCTTGACAAGTTGTGCCCCCATGTTTTCATAGGGGTCTTTGAGCTCAATTTCCTTTGCCACGGTAACACCATCCTTTGTGACCAAAGGTGTTCCCCACTTTTTCTCGATTATGACCTCTCTACCCCTTGGTCCAAGGGTGACCTTAACTGCATTGGCAAGTTTGTCAACACCTGCTTTGAGCCTTGCCCTTGCGTCTTCTCCGTAGATAACCTTCTTTGCTGCCATACTACCACCTCCTTTAAAAGTTTTTTACTCAACTATTGCAAGCACTTCATCCTCAGACATAACAAGGAACTTTTCTCCATCAAGCTCTACCTCTGTGCCTGCATACTTGTTAAAGACCACCTTGTCTCCAGGCTTTACCTTAGGTGGAACTTGCTGACCGTTTTGTAAAAGTTTTCCTTCTCCCACCGCCACAACCTCTCCTATCTGTGGCTTTTCTTTGGCGGTGTCTGGTATGATTATGCCAGAGGCAGTCCTCTGCTCCTGCTCCTCAAACCTCTTAACTACTATCTTGTCATAAAGGGGTCTGAGCTTTGCCATGTTCCACCTCCTTCTAAGGGATTTTTACGGGTAGATATTATATTAACATCTTGGGCTTTTGTCAAGAGGGTATTGAGAAAATTTTTAGTCTTGTATACTCATATTTTCTTAGCCATCAAGATTAAACACTGTCTATTGCGGAGTAATGGTCTATCAGATATCATCAACCTAACCTGTAAGCTACAGAGGATTTATAACCTTGAGCCCACCATGAGGGATACGAGGACAAACTTGTTTAATGATATAATCCTTCTGTGTCTTCAAAAGATATAACTCTCAAAGACATCTTTGAAGAAATCCCACACAGGCTTAGCAAAATCCTCTCTCCAGCTCCTATCAAAGAGCTATTGCCAACATCTCTGCCCTCCACTGAGCTAAGAGTGGACTTCTTGGCAAGGCTTGAGGATGAGAGTGTATTGCATATAGAATTCCAGTCCTTCAACGACCCTAACATGCCCTTTAGAATGCTACGCTATTACCTTGCCATATTAGATAGATATCCAACCAGTCCTATAAAACAACTTCTTGTTTATGTAGGAAACAGAAAGTTAAGAATGAAGTCAAAGCTAAGGCTTAGAAATCTTACCTTTAGCTATGAAATACTTGACATAAGGCAGATAGACTGCAGAGTGCTTTTGGAAAGCCCAGACCCTATGGATAGGCTATTGGCATGTTTGTGCAAGGTAGAGGATGAGGTATATCTGATAGAAAAGCTCATAAAGACAATGGAAGGCATGAACGAGGAAGAGAGAAAAGACTATCTATTGAAAGCCTTGACGCTGACAGAACTGAGACCTAACTTAAGGATAAGGCTTACGGAGGAGGTCAAACACATGCCTATAGTGGTTAGACCTGAGGATGTAAGATTGCCAAAGAAAAAACTGAAAAAGGATATTCTCTATAGGCTTGGGCTTGAGGAGGGTAAAAAAGAGGGTGAGATTATTGGTATTGAAAAGGGCAAACAGATTGGACTTGAAGAGGGTAAGCAAATTGGTATTGAGGAAGGACTTTTGAAATCCGCACAAGAGATGCTTATAGCCATAATTGAGGGTAAACTTGGCTATGTGCCTGAAGAGATAGTAAATAGGATAAGGGAAATAAGAGATGTGGAGTTTCTGAGGTCTTTAGCCAAAAAGTTGGTTTCTACTTCTGAGGATTTTATACAGGTTTTGGCTATTGAACTGAAAATTTCATGACCTAAGGGATGTTTTGGAGCTTTTGAGGGAAGAGAGACTTTTGAGTTGAGTTGCAATTGAAAGAAAAGCACCATATAATAACTTGCAAGTTGGGTTATTATTAATACTCATGCTAAGGCTTTTGTCTCCTGCTAAGCTCAACTTAGGTCTATGGCTTCTTGGAAAGAGGCCTGATGGGTACCATGAAGTCTTCACCATATATCAGGCTATAACCCTATTTGATGAGATATTTATCCAAGAGGGACCCTTGAACGTGGAGACAAGCACTGGTATACCTATGGAGGAAAACCTCGTCTACAAAGCTATAAAGTCTATGGAAGAACTTCTTGGAGAAGAGCTTAGCTTTAGGGTTTTTATTCAAAAGAATATACCAGAAGGGGCTGGTCTTGGAGGAGGCTCTTCCAATGTGGCAACGGTTTTGAGGGCTTTGAACCAATTGCTTGGCAACCCACTGAGTTTAAGAGAGCTTCATGAAATAGCAAGCAGTGTATCCTCTGACGCAGGCTTTTTCCTAATGGGAGGCTCTGCCATAGGTAGGGGTAGAGGCGAAGTCCTTGAGAAAATTGAATTGCCAAGTATGGTCTTTACCCTTATATACCCCGGTGTTAAATGCTCCACCGCATATGTCTACAGTATGGTAAAAGAAGATATCTTGACAGAGAATATAGAGGGTGATAAAATAATAGATTGCCTAAGGGCTGGAGACCTAAGCCTTCTCCAGAATAAACTGGGTGAGCTGGCTGGAGAGCTCTACCCAGAAGTGGGTGAAGTGCTTAGGTTTTTAAGAGGCTTAGGCAAAGTGGCTCTTGTGAGCGGTAGCGGCTCCAGCGTCTTCTATGTGGGTGAGACTACCCAAGAGGTGGAGCTCGCCTGCAAAGCGAGAGGTTGGAAGCTATACAGAGTGGAAAGTTATGGGGTGTAGCTCAACTGGCAGAGCACCGGACTTTGGATCCGGGGGCTCCTGGTTCGAATCCAGGCACCCCAGCTTTCTACTACAATAAAAGAGGTGTGGAATGTTTGGCTCTATAAAGCTTCTAACTGGCACCAGTAATCCAAAACTTGCACAGGAAGTTTCTGAATATCTTGGTATACCCCTTTCTGACGTGGTAGTAGGACGCTTTAGTGATGGTGAAGTAAGAATAAGGATAAACGAGTCTATGAGGGGTGAAGATGTCTTTGTGATACAATCTCTGGGTTATCCCGTAAACGAGAGCATAATGGAGCTACTTCTTATACTGGATGCTCTCAAGAGGGCCTCCGCAGGGAGGATAACTGCAGTTATACCCTACTATGCATACGCAAGGCAGGACAGGAAAGACAGACCAAGAGTTCCCATAAGTGCAAGGCTCTTAGCAGACCTTATAACTACCGCTGGAGCTCAAAGGCTTATAGTGGTGGACCTTCACTCTCCTCAGATTCAGGGTTTTTTCAATATACCTGTGGATAACCTATACGCTTTGAATGTGCTATACGAATATATAAAGGATAGGGTAAAGGATGACCTTGTTGTAGTCTCGCCAGACGCAGGTGGTGTAGAAAGGGCAAGGCTTCTTGCCAACAAGTTAGGCTGTGGTATTGCCATAATATACAAGAGGAGACCTGAGCCGAACGTGGCGGAGGTGCTGGACCTAATAGGTGATGTAAAGGGCAAAAAGGCGATAATTGTGGACGATATTATAGATACCGCAGGAACGGTGGTCGCCGCTACCCACATGCTTCTTTCAAAGGGTGCAAAGGGTGTATTTGTATCTGCAACTCATGGTATATTTTCTGGTCCTGCAATAGACAGGCTAAAGGAATCACCAGTAGAAGAGGTTATAGTTAGCAATACCCTTAGTATGGATGGGAAGCACTTTGAAAAGCTAAGAGTCGTTTCCGTAGCTTCACTAATAGCGGAAGCAATAAAACGTGCTCATGAAGGCGAATCTATAAGCTCACTTTTTGCATAAAGGAGGTAAAGGATGAAAAGGGTTCAGGTAAAGTTAATACCAAGAGCCATAGGTAGAAAGAGCGAGATAAAGAGGTTTAGAAGAGAAGGCTACGTGCCAGTGGAGGTTTACGGCAAAGATGTGGAAAACAGACATGCATACATAAGCGTGAAGGACCTCAAAGCCTTTCCAAAGGGCGAAACCTTTCTCATTGAGGCGGAGATTGAAGGAGATAAAAGGGTCTGTCTACTCAGAGAAATGCAAATGGGCTGGCTTGGAGACAATCCTATACATGTGGACTTCCAAGATATTACCCACGTAAGCGAGATTGAGGTGGAAGTGCCTATTGAGTTTGTAGGGACACCTGCGGGCGTGGGTCTTGGTGGAACCTTTGAACCTCTTATGCACAGCCTTACTATAAAGGCAAGGGTGGACAAGCTTCCAGAAAAGATAACCATTGATGTAAGCGGTCTTGGGCTTGGGGATGCTCTTCACGTTAGAGACATAATGCCACCCGAGGGATGTGTAATAATGGATTCTCCAGAAGAGACGGTTGCGGTTGTGCTTGAGCCTGAAGCGGAGGAAACAACAGCTACTGAATGATTAGGCTTATTGTGGGTCTTGGAAATCCGGGCAAAAAGTATGCAAGAACTCGCCACAATGTAGGTTTTATGGTGGTGGATGAACTTCTTAGAAGGCTAAAGGTGCAAGACTACTCAGAGGAGTGCCTCTCTCATCTATACAAGGCAAGGGTAGATGGCAAAGAGGTACTTATCGCAAAGCCACAAACCTATATGAACAATTCTGGTCTTGCGGTGGTTAACCTCCTTGAAGAGTATGATATAAAGCCAGAGGAAATGTTGGTGGTATACGATGACCTGGACCTGCCTCTGGGAAGGCTAAGGCTAAGGCTTGAGGGTAGCAGTGGGGGGCATCATGGTATAGAGTCTATAATGAGAGAGACAAAGACAGATAAATTTCCAAGGCTTAAGGTGGGTATAGGTAGACCTAAAGACAAAGGCAAGGTAGTTGATTATGTGCTTTCGCCTTTTGGTGAAGAGGAGGAGTTAGTGCTTGCAAAAGTCTTCAACAAGGCAAGCGAATGTCTGCAAAGATGTGTAGAATATGGTTTAGAAGAAAGCATGAACTTTTGCAATGCACCCATGTTATAAATAAAAAGAGGAGGTGAAAAGATGAACCTAAAGTCTATTCCTGCAGGGAAAAACCCACCAGAAGACATCTACGTGGTAGTGGAGATACCCCAAGACAGCCCTATAAAGTATGAGCTTGACAAGGAAAGCGGAGCCATCTTTGTAGATAGGTTTCTCTTTACCGCTATGCACTATCCCTTTAACTACGGCTTTATCCCTCAAACCCTTGCGGATGATGGAGACCCTGTGGATGTTTTGGTGATATCTCGCTATCCTGTAGCACCCGGTAGCGTTATAAGATGCAGACCCATAGGTGGGCTTGAAATGAGAGACGAAGAAGGCGTAGATACAAAGCTACTTGCGGTCCCACACAGCAAGTTAGACCCCACTTACGAAAATGTGAAGTCTTATGAAGACCTGCCAAAGGCTCTCCTTGATAGGATAAAACACTTCTTTGAACACTATAAGGAGCTTGAGCCAGGCAAGTGGGTAAAGGTGGAAGGCTTTAAGGGTGTGGACTTTGCCTACGAGGAGATAAGGAAGGGTATTGAAAACTACAAGAAGTGATGGATGAGATACTCCAGAAGGCTAAAAGGGTTTTTGATATAGAGATTCAAGCCTTAGAGAAGCTTAGGGACAACTTAGGCGATAACTTCGTGAAGGCGGTAGAGCTTATTTTAAACTGTCAGGGAAAGGTAATAACTACAGGAGTTGGCAAATCTGGTCATATAGCCCGTAAGGTTGCCTCTACCCTCTCAAGCACCGGCACGCCAGCCCATTTTTTGCACCCTGCGGAGGCTCTCCATGGAGACCTTGGAGTAATAGACTCTGGAGATGTGGTGCTTGCCTTTTCCAACAGCGGTGAGTCTCCCGAGGTAAACTCTCTTGTTCCCTACATAAAGCTCCTTGGTGTGCCTCTCATATCCATAACCAACAACCCACACTCCACTCTGGCAAAGCATTCAGATGTGCATATATTCCTCTCTGTGGAAAGGGAAGCCTGTCCTTTACAGCTTGCACCCACGAGCTCCTCCACCGCATCCCTTGTGCTTGGAGATGCGTTGGCTATGGTTCTTTTGGAGCTCAAGGGTTTTACCGAAAAGGACTTTGCCTTGAGGCATCCCGGAGGTTCTCTTGGCAGAAGGCTAAGGCAGGTGGCAGACCTTTGCCACAAGGGAGAGGAAGTCCCCATAGTAAAGGAAGATACCCCCATGAAGGAGGCAATAATTGAAATGACCAGCAAGGGCTTTGGTGCTACCGCAGTGGTAGGCCAAGAGGGAAAGCTAATAGGCATAATAACTGACGGAGACCTAAGGCGTTTTGTAAACAGGGGTGGAAACTTTGACACGAGCATAGCCAGAGATGTAATGACGAAGAACCCAAAGACCGCACGCATGGAAGAGCTTGCGGTGGAGGCACTAAAAAGGATGGAGGACTATAAAATCACAGTCCTTATCGTGGTTGACGAAAGGGGCACCCCAGTAGGCATCATACACATGCACGATATACTTAGGGCAGGCATATTATGAAAAGACTTGGAGTGCTTGGCTCTACAGGTTCTGTGGGAAGTCAAACCCTTGAGGTAGTAAAGGCATACAGAGAAGACTTTGAACTTGTGGGTATTTTGGCAAAAAGGGCATCGGAAAAACTCTTATTTCAAGCAGTAGAGCTAAAGCCAAGGTTTGTGTCCTGCTACGAAGAACCTTCAAAGGATTGGCTGTCCCAACTACCAGAAGGTACGACCTTTTTAAAAGGTGAGGAGGGTTTGCACGCCATAGTGGAAAGTTCAGAAATTGTGATGAATTCCATATCGGGTGTGGATGGCATTCTACCCACATATCTCGTGCTTAAGCAGAGTAAGAATCTTCTAGCTTCTAACAAGGAATCCCTCATATGCCTAAGAGAACTCGTAAGGGAAAACAGAGAAAGGATAGTGCCTGTGGACAGCGAGCACAACGCCATCTTCCAGATAATGCTCGGCATAAGGCGTGAAGATATAAGAAAGGTTTATCTGACCGCCTCTGGAGGACCCTTTAGAGATAAGAGCTTGGAGGAGCTAAAACACGTGAGCGTAGAGGATGCACTAAAGCACCCCACATGGAGGATGGGTGCAAAAATAACTATAGACTCTGCCACTCTTATGAACAAAGGCATGGAGCTAATAGAAGCCATAAACCTCTTTGACCTTGAGGTGGAAAGCCTTGAGGTGGTTATTCATCCCCAGAGCGTGGTGCACGGTATTGTGGAGCTCATCGACGGTAGCTTTATATTCCACACCTCACAAACAGACATGAGAATACCCATACTGTATAGCCTTTACTATCCAGAGAGAAAAGCCTTCCCCTTTGAGAAAAAGGGTTTACTTGAGCTTTCTCCTATAACCCTTGAGAGGGTAGATACGGAAAAGTTTAAGAGCATTCCTCTGTGTAAATGGGTTGCTCTCATGGGTGGCATATACCCTGCAGTGTTGGTGGGTGCGGACCAGGTAGCGGTGGAGCTTTTCTTACAGGGTAAAATAGGCTTTTTGGATATTGTAAACCTCGTAGAGGAAATCTTAAGTTATGTGAGCCTAAGAGACCCACAGAGCCTTGAAGATGTGCTATATGCTATAGACTGGGCATACAAAAAGGGATTGGAACTTGTGAGGGTTTTAAGATGAAAGGGTTTTCCCTTGCCTTAGCTTTTATAGTCTTGGCTTTTTTACCCTTTTATTTGACCTCATCGCCAAAGGGTGGTAATTTATCCTTTGTAAAGGCAAAGCCAGAAAACTTTCATATAAAGGAAGGTAAAGAAGGAGGAGAAATAAGGTTTGTGTTAAATTCTGACCCAAGAACCTTAAACCCAGCCTTAGCTCAAGAAACTTCCTCTACCGCAGTGCTTTCTGACCTCTTTACAGGTCTTACCAAAATAGACCTCAAAACCATGCAGGTAGTCCCAGACCTTGCAGAAAGATGGGAGGAGAAGGAGGGTGGCAGGGTGTATATCTTCCATCTTAGAAGGGGCATAAAGTGGAGCGATGGTGAGCCTTTTACTGCGGAGGATGTGGTCTTTACATACAGGGATATATACCTCAACCCTCAAATACCCAACTCCACAGGAGATATGTTTAGAGGCATATTAAAAAACCAAGAGGACGTAAGGAACTTCGTAAGGAAAATAGACAAATACACAGTGGAGTTTAGACTTCCAGAGCCCTTTGCACCCTTCCTTAACGCCCTGTCCGCACCCATACTACCAAAGCACAAATTGGAGAAGTTTGTAAAGGAAGGAAACTTTATGACCGCATGGAACGTAAACACAGACCCAAAGGATATAGTGGGAACAGGGCCATACAGGCTAAAAAGGTATATAAAGGGTGTTATGGTGGAATACGAGGCAAACCCCTACTACTATGAATATGACAACTCCGGCAGGCAACTACCATACATAAAGAGAAAAATAGGATACATAGTGCAAGACCCAGACACTGCCCTTTTGAAATATTCCCTCGGAGAAATAGACTACATGGG
This sequence comes from Hydrogenobacter sp. T-2, assembly GCF_033971325.1. Taxonomy (NCBI): domain Bacteria; kingdom Pseudomonadati; phylum Aquificota; class Aquificia; order Aquificales; family Aquificaceae; genus Pampinifervens; species Pampinifervens diazotrophicum. The sequence goes on along the minus strand of NZ_CP117180.1, from coordinate 755,905 downwards.
TGTTAGACCTCAAGATGTGCTCTTTATAAGCAGAGTAAAGAACACTACCCTCTATGACCTTGGACCCACTCCCTCTACCACTTTTTTGGTTTTTAATCAAAACCCTAACTCCAAGGTGCCAAAGTATAAACTAAGATGGTTTCAAAACAGAGAATTCAGAAGAGCTATATCCCATGCCATAGACAGAGAGGGTATATGCTACCTTGTTTACAACGGCTTGGCAGAACCTCTATATAGTCCAGTAACACCTGCCAACAGACCCTATTACACAGAAGGGCTCTTCCCTGTCTACGAATACAGCCTAAAGAAGGCAAGGGCTATACTTGAAAGCCTTGGCTTTAAAGATAGAAACGGTGATGGATGGCTTGAAGACCCAGAGGGCAATACCCTTGAGATAGTGCTTCTTACAAATGCAGGCAACAAGGAAAGGGAAGCCATAGGAAACATGATAAAGGAAGACCTTGAGAAGATAGGAATAAAGGTGGTCTTTAGACCCGTAGACTTCAACAGCCTTGTAAATAGGCTTACTTCTCCACCCTATGACTGGGAGGCGGTCATAATAGGTCTTACGGGCTCAATGGACCCACACTTTGGAAGAAACGTATGGCACTCTTCGGGAACGCTTCATATGTGGAATCCAAGGCAAAACAAACCACAAACCCCATGGGAAAGAGAAGTTGATGAGTTATTTGACATGGGGGCAAGGGAAACAAACTTTGAAAAAAGGGTAGAGATATACAAGAGAGCTTACCGCATAATAGCAGAGGAACAACCCATGATATTTCTCACAACACCTAAGAGCATGCTTGCGGTAAGGAACAAGTTTGAAAATATCTTTCCCACCGTTTGGGGGTGGTATAGGGAAGAGGCTTTATTTCTCAAGTGATAAGCTCATTGAGCTTTTCCTTTAGGACTTTGTAAGCCTCTTCCCTGACTATCTGACTCATATCAATTCTTGAAAAAGCCTCATTGATTTTCTCTCCTATTATCTCTTCAAGCCTTCTTTCAAGAAGGGAAGCTATCTGTCTACCCACCTCTTCTGGGTTCAGAAAGCTGGACAGAAAGGACAAGACTTTTTCTTGGGACAATTGCTCTCTTATCACATCCTTTATAGCTGTAGCTATGCTCTCTGCTACGCTCTCCATATTGGGTATACCTTCAGAAATTATGGACGTTTCCCTCATCTCAATCTCTGAAGTAGCTTCTTCTGCTAAAGCTGGGGCTTCCTCTTCTCCAATACCAGAGCCTATAATCTCCTCGAGTAGGCTCATTATTCCTCTTTCTTCTTCCTGCGGAGTTATTGGCTGAGGCTCTGCGGGTAAGGACTCCCAGACAGGGGGTGTTTCCATCAATGACTCAGCAAGGTATTCCGCAGGAAGTTCTTCCGCAAGCTCTAATACCTTATCTATTGCTTTACTAAGCTCCGCCTCCCTCGCGAAACTGTATTTTCTCTCAAGGGGTATACCTCCCACATCTATGGTAAAGAGTTCATCTATAAGAAGAACATAGGGCTTTTTTGCTAAGGATTCCTCCCTTGACATATCCATAAGAGTTCTGTAGGCAAGCATCCCAGATATGGTATCAAAGAGGATTATGTCCGACTCCTTTGCCTTCTCAAGAGCCTCTTTTATGTTTCTCGCTTCTAATATCTCCACCCTTCCTGAGATAGCTTCCCTTATGTTATTTATAAGAGTAGTATCAAAAGAGACTAAGAGCAGTTTTTTAAGTGGCTTTTCTATGGTATCCTCTTGGAATACCCTCTCTCCTTGGGACAATGTAGGTTCTGTAGGTATTTCAAGATCAAACTCTCTGAAGCCCATCATACCCTCTGTGTATATAGGTTGTGAAAGATCCCTATCTTCCAGATATAGCTCCTCGCCCGAAGACACCTCCTGTGGCTGTTCTTCCACCACCGCCTCTGGTTCGCTTACAATCGCATCTTTGATTTTAGTTGCTACCTCATCTCTCATCACCTTTACCTTTCTTGGAGGCATTATATTGTTCATGTCTACAGGAAAGAGGTCATCGACGAGAATTATATACTTTGAGTCCTTAAATTTCTGCTTATACATATTGTTAATGTCCTCTTCAGATATAGAACCAGAAACCGCATCGTATATAACCACATCCATGTAAGAAGAGACGGTGTTTATGGCTTCCTCTCCGTTTTTCACATCCACCAAGTTGTGTTCACTGAGAACCTCTTTAATTTTGCTTACCAAATTTTTATCAAAAGAGACTATGAGTATGTTCATGTCTTACCCTCCATTCTTTTAATTATATCGTCCAATATCTTTTTGGCTTCAGACAAACTCTCCTTGGGTATAATTCCACTCATGGCGAAGGTTACTCTCAGAGCCTTTAGCCTTCTTAGTATGTCCTCCTGTGGTAGGATTTCTGAACTTTCCTTCTGTTCTATTGGCTTGTCCCTTTTGAATAGCAATGCCAAACCAGACAAGAACAATATGAGACCTGAGATAGAAACTCCTAAGGCAAATGGTTTTTCCAGAAAGACATTCAAATACTCTGAGAAACTTACCCTCTTTATGTAGGTATAGACATGGTCCCCACCCTTGCTATAGCCAGTGCCTATAAAATCCTCTGCCCTAAGAGGACCCATAGCGTTATTCGTGGTTATGACTTTACCTCCTGCTGTCCTGAGTATAAATATGCTTTCGTCCTCCTTGTTTAACTTTATCAGAGTATCTCCAGAGTAAAGACCATGCACAAACTGAGAGAGGTTTTCGCCTATCCTTGAAAGTTTTGTATTTACATATATTTCAAAGGCTATCCACTGCCCTGCGAAGAAAATCAGAGTTCCAAGCACCATCAGTAAGGGTGATAAGGCTTTTCCCATCTTAGCCTCCCACGGTTATGTTTTCAACAAGAATAGAGGGTGAGCCCACATTTCCATAAAACCTTAGGTCATTACCCACCTCAATTACAGAACTCCAAATGTCCTTTATGTTTCCTCCTATAACGACCCCCCTCACGCCTTTTAACCTCCTTCCTTGTTTGTATATTATACCAGAAGCACCAAGAGAAAAGTCTCCAGATACTGGGTCCACCGTGTGCAAGCCCATTAGGTCTGTTATAAGAAAAACATCCCCTTGAAGTAGGTCTTCAAGGCTTTTCTCTCCAGGCTCTATGTAGAGGTTTGTTATACTGGAGACTGGTAAGCTCTTAAAGCCCTCCCTCAAGGAGTTGCCCGTAGGCTTTGAACTGGACTTTATGGCGGTATAGGTGCTGTGAAGGAAGCCCCTGAATATACCTCTATCTACCAAAACTTTTCTACTCATTGCATAACCTTCCGCATCTACAGGAAGGCTAATAAAACCGCCCTCCAAAGTGCCGTCATCTATGATTGTAAGCTTGCTTGAGAAAAGCTCCATTCCTTCTCTATCCCTTAGGAAGGTTTTGCCCTTGACAAGAGAGTCTCCAAGGAATATGGGACTAAAGGCTTCGAGAAGCATTGCAAACGCCTCTCTGAAGAAAATCACAGGCATTTTAGTAGTTTCTATCTGCGAAGGGTTAAGGCTTGCGGTGGCTTTAAAGACCACATCCTCCACAATGCTTTCCAAAGGCAAGTTAGAGAGAAACCTGCTACCAGAATACTCGTAGGATATGGAAGAGTCTCCCCTTTCTTCTGCGAGCACCGCCATAATAAGTGTATACCACGTTCCTCTATACTCATAGGAGAGTCCACAGGAATTAAAACAAACCACTTCAAGCTCTGTTTCTTTGAGGCTTACCTTTCTCACACCCTTTACTCTTGAGTCCAGCTCCTTTGCTCCACGTTCCAAGCTAATTATTAGGTCTATCTTTTCCTCAAGAGGTCTTTTGAGACCCTCCTCATCATAGTATGTTTCCAACTTTCCAAAGTCCTGACAAGCACCGAGAGAAAACCCATAGTCTTCTGGTGTTATATCACACACCTGTGTGGCAACTTTTACACACTCTTTCACAGCTTCTTTATCAAGGTCAGTGGTGTAAGAAAAGCCCATTTTTCTATCTTTGAAGACCCTTATGCCAATTCCTGCCTCCTCTGCCTTCAAAAGATTTTCCAAGCTCTCATCTGCACTCTCAAGGGTTGTCTTTTTTCTACGCTCCATATACACTTCATACTCATAACCCGGGGAAATAGCCTCTTCTATCCAGGACCTAATCTTTTCCATGCTTCAAAATTTTAAAAGAAATAGATAAACTGGTGCTGTAAAAAGTAAAGAGTCAAACCTGTCTGTAAACCCACCATGTTCTCCAAGCACGTTGGAGAAATCCTTTATACCTACCTGTCTCTTTATAAAGCTCTTAAAAAGGTCTCCCATAAGAGCTACGACTACCAGAGGTAAAGACCACAGAAAGCCTTTAAAGCCATGAAGGGCTAACAAGACTACAGCACCGGCAATGCCACCACCTGCAACACCCTCCCATGTTTTCTTTGGCGATAGCTTTGGAGATAAAGGTCTCTTGCCGAAGTTCTTTCCCACGTAGTAAGAAAACACGTCCACCGCCCAAACAAAGATCAGGAGTTTTAGTAGAGCATAGTCCTCTTTCAGACTAAGTAAAAACACAGGAAGGACTCCCGCATACACGCATATCAGTAAAGTCTTGAAGAACTCATCTATAGACCACCGCTTCCGACCGGCGTAAAGGGACAAAAGAAGGGCAGAAACGATACCGAGCTCAAAGGATATGGAGCTAATTAAAAAGGTAATGGGAGGCATATGGAAAAATTCAAACTTTAGAGCCTTAGAAACCTCGTAGCCTATAAGCAAGGAAAGAGCAAGAAGGCTCGCATAGAAAACAGGGTAAGGAGATAGAACTACCGCTATAGTAAGCACGCCTATGAGTATTCCTATGGATTCTCTACTCCTGAAGGATCGCTCCAAACCTTCTTTCCCTCCTTGAAAAGTCTTCAAGGGCTTTTACGAGCTCTTCTTTCCTAAAATCTGGCCAGTAAGTATCAGTAAAGTATAGCTCTGTGTAAGCCAAGTGCCAGAGAAGAAAGTTGGATATTCTCTTTTCTCCACCTGTTCTTATAAGAAGGTCTGGGTCTGGTGCTTCTGGTAGGTCTGAAAACAGATTAAAGAGCTTTTCTGTAGGCTCAAGACCCGCTTCACTTATCTTCTTAAAGGTTCTTAGTATCTCGTCTCTACCGCCGTAATCAATAGCAAGGATGACATGAATTTTTTCTTCAGAGGGTCTTAACTTCTCAACCCTCTCCATCTCCATTAATAGACCTTTGGGTAGTCTGTCCCGCCTTCCTATAAAAGAAACCCTTATACCCTTTTCCAGTAGCAAATGACTTCTTTCCCTGAGATATCCCTCAAGGAGTCTCATCAGAGCATTTACCTCAAAGTCTGGTCTTTTCCAGTTTTCTGTGGAAAAGGCAAAAAGGGTGAGCCACCTTATACCAAGCTCTATACAAGCATCTACAAGTTCTTCTCCCCTCTTTACCCCTTCATAGTGACCTGCTATCCTTGGCAGACCACTTTCCCTCGCCCATCTTCCGTTTCCATCCATTATAACCGCCAAGTGTTTTGGTATTTTCATATCACCTTCCAAGCCTTGTCCTTGCAGTTCCAGCCTCCTCAGAAAGTGGATAATCTCTCAGTATAGCCTCGTAGTATTCCCTTGCCTTTTGATTGTCTCCTCTTTGTTCGTAAAGCCTTGCCAATTGAAGCAAGGCAGAAGGCGCTTTGTTGCAGTCTACCATCTCTTTCCTTTGGCACCTTTCCACTAGGGTAAGCCAAACCGCTTCCGCTTTGTTCGTTTCTCCAAGGTCTCTGTAGACCACACCAAGCCACAGATAGGCGTTGTCCGTGAGAGGTGTCCTCGGATACCTTCTTATAAAATCTATAAACTTGTCTCTTGCTTGGTTTAGCTGTCTTAAGTTGTAAAGCCTTAGTGCTTCATCGTATTCCCTTTGATACTCTTCAGTTGCCTGCTGTGGGTTGTCGCGTTGAGCCAGAGGAGTTTCCTGCACCCTTTCTGGAATACTTGGTGAAGGCTGTGGCACTTCCCTTATTGGCTCTGGCAACCTGGTAGCTTGAGCAGTGCTTTGTCTTTCAACTCTAAGCCTTTCCAGTTCAAGCCTTGTCCTTGCAAGGTTTTCAGAGAGAGTGTCCACTCTTGCTTCTGTCCTCAGGTTTCTCTCTTCCAAAGACCTCTGTCTTTCTTCAAGCTGTGATATTCTGCCCTCAAGGCTTGCAATTCTTTTGTCAAACTCCTCTTTGGTTATGCCCCCACAGGAGGCTAACCATATTAGAGAAAACAAAGACAAGGCTGTAAATATCCCTCTCATAATTCTTTAAATTATAACACTGAAAGAGGCTAAGCTCCTATTGTTTGAAAAGAAGTATATACTCTCCTTCTCTCTGTAACTGCATGTATTCACGGGCGAATTTTTCTTTGAAATGCTCAGGGTTTTCCCTTATAAGCTCAAGGACTTGCTCTGTATTACTATTTTCCGCCCTTTGGCGAGATATCTTGGCATTAAGCTCAACACTGGCTTTCTTTAGTTCAAAGACCCTAAATACATTATACTGGCTAAGGAAAAGATTATAAAAGGTGTAAAGGACCATAAGGAAAAAGAAGAGATTTGCAAACCCTTCAGGCTTTAAAAACCGAAAATTCTCCCTTCCCGCCGAATTCCGCTTCATCGCCAAGCTCCTCTTCTATCCTCAAAAGCTCATTATATTTTGCTATCCTATCTGTGCGTGATGCAGAGCCTGTCTTTATCTGTCCTGCGCCAGTCCCTACTGCAAGATGTGAGATAAAGGTATCTTCTGTTTCTCCAGACCTATGGGAAATTATCGCCTTGTATCCTTCCCTTTGGGCTATTTCCACAGTCTGTAGTGTTTCCGTAAGAGTTCCCACTTGATTTAGCTTAACCAGTATGGCATTGGCAAGTCCTTCTCTTATGCCTTCTTGGAAGATGCTTGGGTTTGTCACAAAAAGGTCATCTCCCACAAGCTGAACTTTATTTCCAAGTTCCTTAGTTATTAGTCTCCAGCCTTCCATATTGTCCTCCGCCATGGGGTCCTCTATGGATACTATCGGATATTTTTCTAAAAGTTTAGCGTAAAAACCGCAAAGTTCCTCTGAGCTAAGTTTTTTACCCTCAAAATGATAAACTTCATCCTCGTAGTAAAACTCAGAAGACGCACAGTCAAGAGCCAAAAGCACATCTTCACCCGGCTTGTATCCTGCCTTTTCTATGGCATACATTAGCATATCTAAGGCTTCTTCTGTGCTTTTCAAGTTGGGTGCAAACCCACCTTCATCTCCCACATTGGTAGAGTATCCCTTTTCCTTTAAAATCGCCTTTAGGTGGTGAAAGACTTCCACTCCTACCCTTAGTGCCTCTGAAAACCTTCCTCCACACACGGGGACTATCATAAATTCCTGTATGTCAAGAGGGTTGTCCGCATGGACTCCACCGTTTATTACATTCATCAAAGGCACTGGTAGCCTTCTGGCTCTTAGACCTCCTATGTATCTGTAAAGGCTTATTCCAAGCTCCTGTGCCATCGCTCTTGCTACCGCCATACTTACACCCAGTATGGCGTTTGCACCGAGTTTGCTTTTGTTGGGTGTTCCGTCAAGCTCAATAAGCACCTTGTCTATAAGGGATTGCTTGCTGGCATCAAGCCCTATTATCTCTTTTGCTATTATGGAGTTTACATTATCCACCGCTCTTAGGACGCCTTTTCCAAGATACCTTTTTGGGTCGTGGTCTCTTAGCTCAAGAGCCTCCTTTTCTCCCGTGGATGCACCGCTTGGCACTATAGCCCTTCCCTTTGCACCAGAAGAAAGTTCTACCTCCACCTCAAGGGTAGGATTTCCTCTTGAGTCTAAAACTTCCCTTGCCTTTACCTTTGTTATGGAAGACATGTATAAATTATAGCATAGTTATTAGGGGTAGCCCTTTACAATTAGCTCAGTCCAGAGAATGGGGTTTATGGGTGTCTTTGTGGATAGCCATATAAGCACTGTTAATAGTCCCGTTATAAGGGGTGGCAGGAGCATAAGGGGGTTTGTTTCAAGGTTTGTGTTTCTCTCTTTCTTAAACTCTCCTCTGCCAAACCATGCACTGAAGACTATAGGTAGTAGATAGAGGGCACTCAATAGAGAGCTTGCATAGAGCACATATACAGCCCATTCCACACCTGCAATCTGAGCACCCTTTTGTAGATACTCCTTTGTAATGTAGCCTGCGGTAAAGGGAAGACCTATAAGACCAAGGGAGGCAATGGTAATCGCAAGGGTAGTAAGAGGCATTTTTTTACCTATTCCCTTTACCTCTTCTACCTTATGTATTCCGTAAGTTTCTGAGTAATTTCCTACGCACATAAAGAGGGTTATTTTCATTACGCCATGGTTTACTAAGTGTAGGAGAGCACCCATGGTGGCAATGGGTCCAGGAATTAATAGACCTAAGAGTATATATGAGAGGTGGCTTATTGTGGAATAGGCAAGCCTTTTTTTAAGCTCCTTTTGGAATACCGCCATAAAAGAACCAAATACTATGGTAAAGCCCGCAAGGTAAGCAAGAGGTTGCCAGAGGTTTAGAGCGTCAACTGTCTCCGCACCGTAGAGGTCATAAACAAGCCTTGCAACGCCAAAGGCTCCTGCCTTTACCACTGCTACCGCATGCAGGAGTGCACTAACTGGGGCTGGTGCCACCATTGCCCTTGTGAGCCAACCATGAAGTGGAAAAACTGCTGCCTTTACCGCCATTCCGAAGAACAGACCATAAAAGAGCAAACTTGCCAAGTGGGGGTTTGCCATAGCCCAAGCCTTGAGTTGGGTGTTGCCATCCACACTAAAGTTTCCATCGCCTACTAAGACATAGAGGATAACCACACATATAAGGAAAAGGCTTCCGCCAAGAAAGGTATATAACAGATAAACACCTCCTGCACTCAGAGCCTTTTTGGTCCCCCTGTGAACTACAAGAGGATAGGTGCTTAGAGTAAGAAGTTCATAAAAGAGGAAGAAGGTAAAGAGGTTACCTGCGAGAGCAATACCCATAGTAGAAGTGACCGCAAGGTTAAAGAAAGTGAAAAACCGCCTGCGGTTTGGAGAACCCTCAAGATAACCAACTGCGTAGAAGGTGGTGAGAAGCCACAAGAAGGAAGACAGGCTCACAAACAAAAGCCCAAGTGGGTCTATTTTGAGGTGAAAGTCCGCAAAGGATACCATGGGATAGCTTATTTCAAAAACCCTACCCTGATACACAGCCAAAAGAAGGTATGCTATTACAAAGAGCTTGTATACCGCAGCACTTATGTTTACAAGGGTTCTAAGGGTATACCACTCCTCCTTTAAGAACGCTATCACAAGGCTCGCCACAAAGGAGCTAAAGAGTAAACTAAGCACCATAAACTGGTCCATGTTAGTCTCTTCCCGTAATTCCTTGTATTAAAAAGCCTGAAATTAGCCCTATGGAAAAGGCTATAAACCCAAGCGTAAAGGCGGAAAGTTCCATAGAGCGTGGAATGGGCTTGTCATAAAGTTTTTCTGGCTTAGAAGAAAAGCTCTCCTTCCAAATAGGGTAAATATACATAGCCGCAAGCAAACTTCCCAGAAGGAATATGATACCCTGAAACACGAAGCCTATCTTTATAGAAGCCTTTAGAAGTAGAAACTTGGCAACAAAGCCACCGCTTAGTGGCAGACCTATAAGGGTGGCACCCGAGAAGAAGAGGGCAAAGAAGGTAAAAGGATGACTGTGGGCAAAGCCTGGCATGTAAGAAAGCTCATCCCTCCTAGCCACATATATAGCGTTTCCAGAAGATAAGAACATGCTGGCTTTTGCCAAGGCATGGGAAAGAGCTTGAAGAGCAAAACCCTGAAGGACAATGGTTTTAACCTCAAGGCTTTGGGCTTTGTAGTATATGGGGACCATCAAAAAAAGGTATCCCATCTGTGCAACGGTAGAGTATGCCAAGAGCATCTTTATGGTTCTCTGCCTTATGGCGTAATAGGAGCCAAAAAACACTGCAAGAGCACCAAGCCCACCCAAAACCCAGCTCAGGTATTCAAGGCTCAGGTTGTCTGGAAAAACATCAAGCCAAAGTCTAAGTATCAGGTATGCAGGTGGTTTTACCACAAGCCCAGAGAGGAGGGCACTGGCAGGTGCCACCGTGCTTGAGTGGGCTGGTGGAAGCCAAAAGTGAAAGGGTAAAAGGGCGGACTTTATGGAAAGAGCCAAGACAAGGGGAAAAAGCGTAAAAACAAAAGCCTCAGTTCCAGTAAGCCTCTGGGCAAGTAGGGACATGCTAAGAGTTCCGTAATTGGTGTATAGCATGGCAACGCCAAAGAGGTAGAACATGGAAGCAAACAAAGACAAAAACAGATAGTTCACAGAAGCCTTTATGGCTTTTCTATAGCCTGGAAGGGCAACAAGCACCACCGCAGTAAGGGAAAGCACCTCAAGGGCAACATACAGGTTAAAGAGGTCCTCAGAGAGGAAAAAGGCATTAAGCCCCGTCCAGAGGAAAAAGAAGAAAAACCAGAAAAACCCTTCTTGTCTCTTGTAGCCTTCTTTGAAAAAACCCAGAGAGTATACTCCCACCGCAAAGCTCACCACCCCGCTCATCATAAGGAAAAAGCCCGAAACACCATCTAACTTAAAGCCAATTCCAAGTGGTGCAGGCCAGCCTCCTACCCATTGATAGATGGGTTCATGCATGCTTAAGGTTATGTAAAAGGCATACAAGGAAAGAGTCAGTGAAAGCAGACTGAAAACAACCGCAACAAGAAGCCTTATAGGAGATAGGAGAGAAAGGATAGCACCTATAAGGGGCACTGCCACAAGATAACCAAGGTCAAAGCCAAGCATCATTCTTCCTCTTTTTGTTTACTAAGGTGCAAAAGTAAGGAGACCGCAAGGGCTGTGGCACTTACCGCCACCACTATACCTGTTAACACAAGAGCATGGGGCACGGGGTCTGGGTTTTCGGAGGGGGTATTTCTTGCGGTTGCCACAAAAAAGAGAAAAACGCCAGAGCCTAAGATGTTGACCGCAATTAGTCGCTTAACAAAGTTTAAGGCGGTGATAAAGTAGTAGGTGCTCATGCTTATGAGAAGAAAGGAGAGCAGATAATACAGTTCCTTCATAGTCTACCCCTTATGGCTATGTATAGTAGCATTCCTGTAGAAATACATATGGAAATCTCTATAAGCATTATAGACAAGGTTGAAAGCTCAAGAGGATAGGTAAGAAAGCCATGTCCTACAAGGGCGTATGCAAAGGCAAAGGCTACAAAGACCGCAAGGCTAAGCATGGCGAGGAAAAGGGTAGGGTTCTCTCTTATCGGCAGTTTCTGTCCAGAAAGGCTCAGAAAGGCAAGACCACCTGCCAAGAGAGAGCCACCCTGAAAGGCACCACCCACAGAGAAAGCTCCAAGATAGGTTATATATAGGGAAAAGAGGGCTATTATGGGCAGGAATATTTTAGAAAAACGCCACACCACTATATCGTTCCACTCATAGATTTTTCTCTTTGGCTCAAGGGCTAATATGCCAATTACCGCAAGGGTTATAACACCAACTTCTAAGAGCGTATCGTATCCTCTAAAGTTAAGAAGGACCGCAGTTACAGGGCTTTCCACACCGCTGAGACTAAGTTTTTCAAAAACAAGACCACCTACCCTCTCTTCCTCTCTTACTGTAAACAGGTAAAAGGTGAGAAATACAAACAGCACCAAAGAGCCTGCACCAGCCCAAAGCCTTCTCCATAATTTAGGTTTTATGGCAATATCCCTTACACCCCTTGACAGCTTGAATATGAGAATACTTGTTATGGCGGAACCCAGTATTATCTCCACCATGGCTATGTCTGGTGCGGAAAGCCTAATCCACAAAAGACCACTCATAAAACCAAAAACCACAAAGAAAACTCCGCTTTTTAAAAGGTCCTTACTGTGTAGCGATGCAAAAGCGGACAGGAGCATTAAAAGTCCTATTATTATGTCAAGCATCCCTTTTCCTCTTGCTGTTGGCTATAGCGTATCCCACTATGGAGCTGTAAACTACAACAAATACCCATATTATAACTAACTTTAAAGCCTCTCCCAAGCTACTTACGGAGAACATAACGCCCAAAACCACAAAGCCAAAACCGAGCATATCCGCCTTGGTTAGAGCATGAAGCCTGCTGTAGGAGTCCCTAAGCCTTATAAGTCCCACACTACCTACAAGCAAAAAGAGGCTACCTATCAATATGAGGCTTGTGGAGAGTATCTCAATCAGCATCTCTTAACATTATTATAGCGAAGGCTACACCCACAACTCCCGCAAGGAGAGCAAAACCAAGGGCAAGATTTAAAAGAAAAGCCTGACCTGTAAACTTATACAGGGCAAGTATGAGAGAAGTCCCTCCAGTGCCGAGGAGCAAGGAAGCCAGCATGCTATCTACCACACTTGGCCCCCTAAAGATACGCACAAAGCCAAGGGCTAAGTTAAGTCCGAGCAAAAAGAGTATAAACTCCTTCATGAGAAGACCCTATCCAAAAGTCCTTCAAGCGACCTAACAGATTCCTCGCTGTAGCTTTCCACATCAAGAGTATGGACCAAAACCTGCTTATCCTCTATCACCACACTAAGAGTGCCAGGAGTAAGGTTTATAGTCAGGGCTAAGAGTATTTTGACCCAGAGCTTCTCGCTCTGGAAATTATACACTACAAAGCCAGGGTTTACCCTAAGCTGTGGACTTACTATGCGTCTTGCCACATCTATCCCACCCAGAAGGGCTTGCCAAAGGAACACTCCAAGAAACTCAAAAAGAGCAATAGGATTTATACGAGGAGGGTATAGCCCAAGGGTTATATGCACAAAAAGGGCAGAGCCTACCGCCAAAACTCCAAAAAACACAGACTTTAGGTCGTAGCCCGCTATAGCTATCCAGAGAAGAGAATACAATACTGCAAGAACAAGCATGGGTTATATTATAAGCTATGAGATTATTCTTGGCTTTGTTTTTGAGCCTTTCCCTTTCCCTTGCAAAGGACTTTTGCATAAAAGAGGTGGAAAACCCCTATGCGGAGGTTTACCTAAGCTACGCTTTCAGAAAGAGTCTTGAAAGGGCGGTGTTAGAGTCGGGAAACAGGCTTAGCTGTGGAGATGGGGCTCAGGAAATAAAGCCATATATAGAATTACTAAAGGAAACGCCCATAGCCTTTACTCCTCAACAAAGGGTTAGTGCCTACAACTTAGAGCTAAAGGTTGGTTTAACTGTGGGTGAGGTAAAAAAGGTTTTTTCAACCTCTGTTCCATACTCGCAACCCACAGGAAGTGTAGGTGACCTTCCAAGGAGAGGGGCTCTTCAGGATGCCTTTGGTATAATCTACATAGACATGCTTGAGTTTATAAAAGGACTTGAGGAAAAAAGATGAAGTGTCCAAGATGCGTTGATGTGGAGCTTTTGGAAGTCAACAAGTATGGAGTTTTGGTGGACGTTTGTCCTGCATGCGGTGGCATATGGCTTGATAAAGGCGAGCTCTCCAAGATAATTCAAGCCATACAAAGGGCGGAAAGTGCTCTTGAGGAGGAGCTAAGGGGAATAACAAGAGAGCACCCTGAAATCTATAGAAGATACGAAGAATACAAGCATAAAAAGAAGAAAAAGTCCATCTTTGGTGAGATATTTGATATATTTGACTGATGGAAGACCTCAGGTTTATGAAAAGGGCTTTAGAGCTTGCATATTCGCGTAAGGGTCTTACACATCCTAACCCTACTGTAGGCTGTGTAATAGTAAAGGATGGGCAGATTGTGGGAGAGGGCTATCATGAAATGGCTGGCATGCCTCATGCAGAGGTGGTAGCCCTTGAAAAGGCAGGGGAGAGGGCAAAGGGGGCAACCCTATATGTGACCCTTGAACCTTGCACCCATTATGGTAGGACTCCACCCTGCACGGACGCCATTATAAGGGCAGGGTTAAAAAGGGTGGTGATTGCCACCCTTGACCCAAACCCGCTTGTATCTGGAAAGGGTGTAGAAAGGTTAAGGAAAGCAGGCATAGAGGTGGAGGTGGGACTTCTTGAAGAGGAAGCCAAAAGGCTCAACGAGGACTTTTTTGTTTATATCACTCAGAAAAGACCTTACATAACCTTGAAGTGGGCTCAGAGCATAGATGGGTCTTTGGCACTAAAGACTGGAGAAAGCCAATGGATAACCTCACAGCAGGCAAGAAACTTTGCACACCGCCTTAGGGCAGAGGCAACCGCGGTGCTTGTGGGTATAAACACCCTCTTGAGGGACAATCCAAGACTTACCATAAGAGCCTTTGAGTGGGAAAGACAGCCCATAAGGATAGTGCTTGACCCACAGCTGAAAATTCCAGAGGAGTGCCACCTTGTGGAAGACCACTCCGCTCAAACTCTTGTATTTACCACAAGCGAGAACAAGGAGAAGGTCAAAAGACTTGAAGACAAGGGGGTCAAAGTTATCCTTGCACCAGCCAAAGATAAAAGCCTGGACCTGAGGGAGGTTTTGAGAGAGCTTTACTTTTTAGAGGTGATGCATCTTCTTGTAGAGGGTGGTGCTATTACCTTGACCTCTTTCATAAAAGAAGGTCTTTTTGACCGCCTTTGGGTTTTCTTGGGTCCCATTCTCATAGGTGAAGGCAAAAGGATAGGAGATATAGGGGTGGAGCTTTTGAGGGATGCACCAAGGCTAAAACTTAGGGATGTAAAAACCTTTGGCGATGACGTGGCTTTAGAATATATAAGGTCATGAAAATACTTTTCTTTGGCACTCCCGAGTTTGCCTTGCCATCCTTAAAAGCTCTGCATCAAGAGTTTGAACTTTTGGGAGTGGTTTGCCAACCAGACAAACCTGCAGGCAGAGGTCAAAAGCTCACGTCACCACCTACAAAAGTGCTTGCCAAAGAGCTTGGCATAGAGGTTTTTCAGCCAGAGAAGAAAAGTCATATAATGCCCATAGTGGAAAGGTTAAAGCCAGACTGTATAGTGGTGGTCGCTTATGGCAAAATACTCCCACCGGAAGTCATAAACTACCCAACCTATGGCTGTATAAACCTGCATGCAAGCCTACTTCCAGCCTATAGAGGCTCCGCACCCATTCAAAGAGCTATCATGGCAGGAGAAAAGATAACAGGAAACACGGTCATGCTTATGGATGAAGGAATGGACACAGGAGACATCCTCTCTCAGGAGGAAGAGCCTATCCACTTAGAGGACAACCTAAGGACCCTTTCAGAAAGGCTCTCTCAGAAGGGAGCAAGCCTTTTGGTAAGGACCTTAAGGGAATGGTCTAAGGGTAATATAAAACCCATACTACAAGACCACAGCAAGGCACTTTATGCACCGCCGGTGCAAAAGGAAGAGCTAAGAATATGCTGGAAAGCGGATGCAGAAAGCGTAAGAGACAGAATAAGAGGCTTATACCCAGACTGCTATACCTTGACAGAAAAAGGCGAAAGGATTAAAGTCCTTAGGGTTAAAACCGTGGAAGCTCAAGGAAGCCCGGGAGAGGTTCTTGATAGGAAAAAACTCTTAGTTGCCTGTGGAAAGGATGCGGTTGAGGTGCTTGAGCTTGTATCTCCAAAGGGAAAGGTTATGAGTGGAGAGGAGTTTATGAGGGGGTATAAGGTAGAGAGGTTTTTGTAGAAATGGGTAGGAAAAATTTCAAGGTAGATGTGAACCCAGAGGTTATAAGGTGGGCAAGAGAAAGTGCAGGCTATAAAGCGGAAGAGATAGCAAAAAAACTAAGAATTTCAAAGGATGCCTATATGCAAATAGAAAAGGGTGTAATTTCACCTACGTTTAGACAACTTGAGTTAATGTCAGAATACTTCAAGAGACCACTGTCCGCACTATTACTTTCCAAACCCCCTGATGAGAAGCCTATTACTTCTTCTTTTAGGATATTACCTAAATCTGAGGAAGGTTTTTCAAAAGAGTTTCTCCTTGTCCTTAGGAAGGCAAGATACTATCAATCAATCATAAACGAGCTTATGAAGGAAATGGGAATAGACCCTAAACCTAATGTTAAAAGTTATAGCCTTGAAGATGATCCAAGAAAAACAGCCTTGCAGGAAAGAGAAAGCATAAACATCTCCATACAAGAGCAACTTAGTTGGAAAAATGCTTACGGAGCATTCAATGCTTGGAGAAGGGTTATAGAAGAAAAAAACATAATTGTTATGCAGATGAAATTTCCTATAAAAGAAGCCAGGGGTTTTGTTTTAATGGACAAAGACCCGCCTTTCATAGTTGTGAACACATCAGACAATATACTGGCAAGGATATTTACCCTATTCCACGAATACGCGCATATACTTCTTGGTATAAGTGAGATATACACAGAGGATGTTTTTGTAAACCCAAAAGTAGAAAAGTGGTGCAATGTATTTGCATCGGAGTTTTTACTACCCAAAGATATTTTGACAAGGGAGTTTGAATTAAAGGGAGAAGGTGTGGTTGAAGATATTTCAAAGAAGTTCAAAGTTAGCAAAAAAGCAGTGCTAACTAAGTTATATTTATTAAGGAAAATAGATGAAAGCACTTATCAAACGCGGGTCAAAAAACTTGAAGATACAACTTCTAAAATACCCATAAAACCTCCTTTACATAAAAAAAGATTGCAAGAGGGAGGTGCAAAGTTTTTGTCCTTACTTTTTGAAGCTAAGGAGAAAAATCTTATAACAACACATGACTTGCTTGAGTATTTAGATGTAAACCTTGAGAGCCTATATAAAATCAAAAAAGAACTTCAACATTATTTAATATGAGTAAGGTAGTGTATATAGTAGATACGAGTGCCTTAATTGATTTAAAGGACAAGTATCCAATGGATATATTTGAAGGTTTATGGAAGGAAATAGAAAAGTTATGTAAATTTAGAAGGTTCATCGCACCAGAGGAAGTTAGGAAAGAAATAAGAGATGATGGTTTAATAAAGTGGCTCAGGAAGAGCGATATGCTTTTCATAAGTCCAGACAGCGAGCAGGTAGAGAAAGTAAAAGAGATTTTGAGTAAACACATTTCCTTAGCTAAGGAAGAAGGTAAAGCTAACGCCGATCCATGGTTAATAGCTCTTGCTATAGTTAGAGTAAGGTCTCAATTGTTTAAGGGAAAACATGTAATTCTCACACAAGAATCAAAAACTAAAGCCAATAGGATACCAGCGGTTGCAAAAGAATACGGGATAGAATGTTATGATTTGATTGAACTATTTAGGTCAGAAAGGTGGAAGTTTTAAAATGGGTTAACTCCACTCTCTTCCAAAAACCTCCAAAGGCACATTAGGCTCTGGATTAATATCCTCTGGTGCAGTTATGCCCCTTTTAAACCTTTCCATACCTGCATAGGCTATCATCTGAGCGTTATCGGTAGAAAGCCTCGAATGAGGTATATGAAGTTCAAAGCCAAACCTTTCTGAAAGTTCTGAAAAGCGTCTTCTTAGCTCTGAATTTGCGGACACGCCACCCACTATCACAAGCCTTCTTACACCAGTTTTCTCCATCGCCAAAAGTGCCTTTCTTTCTAAAATGTCCATCACAGCCTTTTGAAAAGAAGCAGAGAGGTCTTCCTTTGAATACTCCTGAGTCTCTACGAGCCTTCTTACCGCAGTCTTTAAACCACTAAAGGACATGTTAAGAGTATCCTCTTCTATCATAGGTCTTGGAAGGTTGTAGATAGGTTTACCCTCCTTGGCAAGCCTGTCAATTATGGGACCACCCGGATATCCAAGTCCCATTAGCTTTGCCACCTTGTCGTAGCTTTCTCCCACCGCATCGTCAAGAGTTCCACCAAGAAAGAGGTATCTGCCAAAGTCTTCCACAAGGTATAGGTCTGTATGCCCTCCAGAGACTATGAGAGCGAGAAAGGGATAGCTTACTGGCTTTTCAAGAAAAACGGAGTATATATGCCCTTCCAGATGGTGGACTGGCACAAGGGGTTTTTCTAAGGCATAAGCCAAAGCCTTGGCAAAGCTCACACCCACTACCAAAGAGAGGATAAGCCCAGGTGTAAGAGTAAAGGAGATAAAGTCTATCTTTTTTAGGTCAAATCCTGTCTCCTTTAGAAGCCTGTCCAAAAGAGGTAAAAGGTTTCTTGTGTGTTCCCTTGCAGAAAGTTCAGGCACTACCCCACCATAAGGGAAATGCACCTTCGCTTGAGAGAGTATTATGTCTCCTACTACTCTTTCTTGGTCGGAGTATATACAAAGTGCGGTCTCATCGCAGGAGGTTTCAACCGCCAGTGTGTGCATAACCCTTATGACCGGATTTGATTATTTCTATAGCCCTCTTTAGCTGTGGGTCAAGCTCTGGTTCAACTATAACGCCAGTTGCACCCTGAAGCCTTCTTTGCCTTATAGCCTCTTGCAGCTTTTCCTCTTGTTCTTCCGAAACTTTTACCTCCACATCTGGCTGTATACCCTTTTTGTCTATTAGCCTTCCTAAGGGTGTGTAATAGTGAGCTACCGTTAGCTTTATCGCTGAGCCATCTTCAAGAGGTATTATGTTTTGCACGGACGCCTTTCCAAAGCTCCTTTCACCTACCAGTATAGCCCTTTTGTGATCTTGCAGTGCACCTGCCACTATTTCTGATGCACTAGCGGAACCTCTGTTTATAAGGACAAGGAGAGGGACATTTTCTGGAAGCACTGGCTTTTTCCTTGAGAAGTATCTCGTTACCTCGCCGTTTTTTGTCTTCGTATAAACCACAAGCTTACCCTCCTTTAGAAAGACCTCAGACACATTTATAGCCTCTGTAAGGAGACCGCCTGGGTCATTTCTGAGGTCAAGCACTATTCCTTTTACACCCTGAGACATAAGATTCCTTACCGCTCTCTCCACTTCCCTACCCGCACCCTCTGTAAACTGAGAGAGCCTTATGTATCCCACATCTTGCACTTTTGTCCATTTGACGCTTTCTACCTTTATGATAGCCCTTTCCAGCTCAACCTTTATGGGTTTGTCTACTCCCTTTCTCATTATCGTTAGAGTTACTTTGGTCCCAGGCTTACCCCTTATCCTTCTTACCACGTCCATCAGGTTCATATTAGAGGTATCTTCACCGTCTATTTCAATAATTGTGTCACCAGACTTTATGCCTGCTCTATAGGCTGGTGTGCCTTCTATGGGTGATATGACTATTGGTCTTCCCTTGTCCATGCCTATCTCTATACCCACACCACCAAACTCTCCTCCTGTTTCCTGTCTGAACTCTCTATACTGTTCTGGAGTAAAGAAGGCAGAAAAAGGGTCAAGGGATTTGAGCATTCCATTGAGTGCTCCGTATATAAGCTCCCTTGTATTGACTTCCCCTACATAATTTTCCTTGACGGTGCGAAACACATCGGTGAACATCCTGAAGTATCTATATTCGTCTTCCTGTCTACTACCCTGAGATGCACCAGCAATTCCCAGCAAAAATCCCACCACGAAGGTTGCAAAAAACATACCAAGGAGCTTAAACCTGCTCATCCTTATTTTTCCTCCGTCTTAATAAATATAGTCTTAGTATCCCTAAGGTAAAAGCCTGCCTCACCTGTTTGAGAGTTCCCTTTGCAGTATGTGTTTGCTGGTATAAGATAGTCTCTTGACAGACCGTCCTTGAAGGAAAGCCTGACCTTCAACTGCGTTCCATCTTGACCAAGAACTTCAATAGCCCTAAGGCTTGAAAAGTTGACCGCATATTCTACTTTTCCTTCCCTGACCCTTAGGTTGTCTCTACCGTTACATACAAGACCTCTAAGGCTGTGCTTTAAGCCATCCTTGTCCTCAAGCTCCACCCTTAGTTTGCTGTCTTTGACTGGCTCCGCCATAGAGAGCAGAAAGGGTATGAGAAATAGCCACCGTCTCATAACTCTAAATTATAACTTCCTCTTCATCCTTGTGAAGTTTGTAAACAAGGCTGTCTGTAAGAGCTATCCAGGAGGCTTCTATTATGTTTTCGGAGACCCCCACAGTCCCCCATTTCCTCTTCCCATCTGTGGACTCTATAAGGACTCTAACCTTTGCATATGTCCCTTCTGACTCGTTTACTATTCTTACCTTGTAGTCTATAAGTTGAACCTCTTTAAGGCTTGGGTAAAACTCCTCAAGTGCCTTCCTAAGGGCTCTATCAAGGGCACTTACTGGTCCATTACCCAGTGCTGCGGTATGTTGTTTTATGTCTTCTATAAAGAGCCTGACCGTTGCTTCGGACACTGGCAAGTTGTCAGTGCTTCTCTTAGCTATTAGAACTCTATAGGCATCAAGGTTGAAGTATTCTCTAACGAGACCAAAGTGCCTTTTGCATAAAAGCTCAAAGGAGGCCTCCGCCGCTTCAAAGTGGTATCCTTCCTTTTCAAGTTCCTTTATCTTTTCAACGAGTTTTAAAAGCTCTGGAGATCGCTCGTCCACCTCAATACCCATCTCTCTGAGTTTGTATAGAATATTGCTCTTACCGGACAGGTCTGAAACTGTTATCTTTCTTCTGTTTCCCACAAGGGCAGGGTCTATGTGTTCGTAAGTGCTTGCATGCTTTAGAACCGCAGAGGCATGCACTCCCGCCTTGTGGGCAAAGGCACTTTCACCCACAAAGGGCATATTCTTTGGAAGTGGCATATTGGATATTTCGGAGATAAAGTTGCTAAGCTCAGTGAGCTTTCTTAAGCTCTCCTCCCGCACCGCAAGAAAACCCATCTTTAGTTGAAGGTTTGGAATTATAGAACAGAGGTTTGCGTTGCCTGTCCTTTCTCCAATACCGTTTATAGTGCCATGCACCTGCCTTACACCTGCCAAAACCGCCATAAGGGAGTTAGCAACTGCGCTTTCAGAATCATTGTGGGTGTGTATGCCTATCTTGGCTGTGGGGAAGGTTTCCTTTACCTTTTTGGTTATCTCGTAAACTTCGTGAGGCAGAGAGCCTCCGTTGGTATCACATAACACAATCCAGTCCGCACCTCCCTCAAGGGCAGACCTTAAAACCTCAAGGGCATACTCTGGATTGTGCTTGTATCCGTCAAAGAAGTGCTCCGCATCAAAGATGACCTCTTCCACATGGTCTTTGAGAAACCTTACAGAGTCGTAGACCATGGAGAGGTTCTCTTCAAGGGTAGTCTTTAAAGCCTCCGTTACGTGAAAATCCCAGCTTTTGCCAAATATGGTTATAACCCTTGCACCAGACTTTATAAGGTTTTCCAACTGCGGGTCTTCTTCTGCTTTCTTTGTAGGTCTTCTGGTAGAGCCAAAAGCCACCACCTTTGCATGCTGAGGCTTGTATTTTCTGAGCCTTTCAAAGAGTATGGTATCCTTGGGGTTTGCACCGGGCCATCCACATTCTATGTAGTCTATACCAAACTCATCCAGCTTCTGAAATATACGCAGTTTATCCTCAAGGGAGAAGTTTACACCCTCCGCCTGAGAGCCATCTCTTAGAGTAGTGTCATAAATGAAAACCTTTTCCATAATATAAAATATATCACCTTCTGACTCTTAGCTTTCGTGGTTGTTCTTTGCTTATTTTTCTAATCTCTTCAAAGCTCAGAGTCAAACTCTCCTCTACAGTGCTAAGCATTCTAAGGCTTTCTTGAAAAGCCCTCTCAAGGTCGTAGGCTTTAAAGTTCCTTATGTAGCCTGGCAAAAGGTGATATTCACCTTTTTGAAGTGCTTCAATAAGCTCCATAGCCTGAGGAGAAAGTCTGAGATTCTCAAAGTCTATTCCTTCAGTCCCAAACCTATATAGACCGGCAAGAAAAACCGCCTCGTGATAGCTAAGCTCTATTTTTTCCCTTTCTCCTTTAACTTCCATCTTGGGAATTCTATCCTGAAGGCTCGTAATAGGAAGTCCAGTTATCCTTGAAACTTCTCTAAGGAGCTCAAACCTCTTAACACCATCTGGTATAAAACCACAAAAGTATAGAAGGTCATCAAAGGCTTGCTTGTCTCCCTTCCTTATTTCCTCAAGCATATACTCTTCTATCGGCAGAGAAGAGCTTAGCATTTCCCTCAGTAGCTTTGGCTCTTTTTTCACAAAGGAGTCTGGGTCTTCTCCTTCTGGAAGGTATACCACTTTCACTTCCATCTTTGCTTTCAGAAGATGTGGGACAGAAGACCTTACTGCCCTCTTGCCTGCCTGGTCTCCATCGTAGAGGAGTATTGCGGTCTTTGCCATCTTAGAGAGCATATAAGCGTGGTCTTCTGTGAGTGCTGTGCCGAGAGGTGCAGTGCAATTTCTTATACCCTCCTGCCAGAGACTCATAAGGTCAAAATAGCCCTCTACGATAATTACCCGCTGGGATTCTTTTATGTAGTCCTTTGCCTCAAAGAGACCAAAAAGGCTTGACCTTTTCTTGAAAACCTCAGATTCTGGAGAGTTCACATATTTAGGGTGACTTCCATCAAGACTTCTGCCTCCAAAGGCTATTACATTGCCCTTTATATCCCTTATGGGAATTATCAACCTGTTTTTGAAGAGGTCTCTGTAGAGGTTTTCGTCAATCTTTATAAGGTTTGAGCTTTTTTCATAAACCTCAAGAAGATCCTCCTCTTTAAGTAGCCTTATCATCTTGTCTGTATTTCCCGCAAAGCCAAGCTGAAACTTGGTTATGGTCTTTGAGTTTATACCTCTACTTTGTAAGTATTGGATAGCTACTTTGCTGTTTTTTAGCTCTTCGTGGTAGAACTCTGCGACCCTTTGAAGGGCAAGCAGGATCTGACTATCCTTCTCCCTCCTTTTAAGGTTTATCTTTATACCATACCTCTTTGCTAATTTCTCAAGGGCTTCCCAGTAGTCTATGTTTTCATACAGGCTCACAAACTTAACCGCATCGCCTCCCACACCACAACCGAAACACTTAAAAATGCCCTTTGAAGGAGATACATAAAAGGATGGTGTATCATCGGGATGAAAGGGACACCTTGCGGTGTAGTTATTGCCAACTCTCTTTAGCTCTATGTAAGAGGATATCACATCCACAATGTCAATCTTTGCAAGAAGGTCCCTGTAAGAGGACATAGGGTTAAATTATATCCTTCCATGCTAAAAAGGATAGCCTTCACCAGAGGCGAGGAGGACATAAAAAAGGATAAGCCTATCTTTGAAAAAGCTGGCTTTCAAGTCTTGGAACTGCCTCTCATTGAAGAAGAACTTCTTGACTTTGAGCCTCCAAAGGAGAGCTTTGACTTTGTAGTCTTTCAGAGCCCAAGGGCGGTAAAGGCATTCCTTTCCAAGTGCAGGCTTAAAGGAGAGAAGATAGTGGTAGTAGGTGAAAAGACTAAAAAGGCAGTAGAGGAGCAGGGCTACAAGGTCTGGGCTATGCCAGAGAACTACTACGGAGAGGAGCTTATAGAGCTCTTTCGTGGTATTAGTGGAAGAGTTCTATTGCCAAAGTCTGCGATAGGAAGGGACGAAGTGATAGAGGGTCTAAAGGCTCTTGGTCTTGAGGTGTATGCTTTGGATGTATACACAATAAAGCCAAAGCTATACCAAAAGGAAGAGCTCGTTGATAAGCTCTCTACTGCGGACGCAGTGGTCTTTGCAAGTCCTTCTGCGGTCAAGGGTCTTCTTGCAAACTTGCAAAAGGAAGAAGCCATAAGCCTTTTAGAACCCATAAAGGTGGTATGCATTGGCAAAACTACAAAGGGTTTCTTTGAAAGGGAAATGGGTCTGAAGTGCCTTGTCCCTGAGAAGCCTTCTATTGAAAGGGTGGTGGAGCTCCTAAGAGGTTTGGCATAGATTTTGCATGTATGTGCGGAGATGAGACAAAAAACTATCTCCAGAGATGTGGAGTTTGAGGGTGTTGGTATACATAGCGGTGAGGTCTCAAGGATAGTTTTCCATCCAGAGGGTGAAAACAGGGGCATAAGGTTTCTTGTAAGAGGGACCTATATACCTGCCAATTACAAATATGTGCAGGGCACAGACCATGCTACTGTGCTTGGAAAGGATGGAGCAAAGGTTAGCACCGTGGAGCACCTTCTTGCGGTTCTTTATATGCTGGGTGTAGACAACCTTACAATTGAGTTCATAAAAGGACAGGAAGTCCCTATACTTGACGGGAGCGGTTATTACTTTTATAAAGCCTTGAAAAACTTAACCCTTGAGCTTGAGGAAGAGGCAAGGTTTTTTGAGATAAAAGAGCCTTTTGAGGTGAGAAACTGTAAGGGATATATACAGGCAAAACCCTACGAAGGCTTTTGTGCGTCATACAGAGGCTATGTAAAAGGCATTCTTGAAGAGGGCATAGCTCAGTACTGTGGAAATGCAAGAGAGGTGGTCTTTGCAAGAACTTTCTGCTACGATAAGGATGTGGAGCTTCTGCTCCAGAATGGACTTGCAAAGGGTGGAAGTCTAAAGAACGCAGTGGTTATAGGTGATGGTTTTGTCTATAACCCAGAGGGCATGAGGTCAAAGGACGAGCCTATAAGGCATAAACTCTTGGATCTTATCGGAGACCTTAGCTTACTGGGCTTTAGGCTAAAGGGTAAAGTTTTCTCCTATCTTGGTGGACATAAGCTAAATTATGAGTTCGTAAAAAGCCTTGCGGAGAGTTCTCTTTCTACGAGCCTTATATCCTCTTCCGTGTCTACTCCGTGATAGTAGTTTTTTGTAAGGATTACCTTTATGTTGTAGCCTGCCTCTAAAAGGCGGAGCTGTTCAAGGTTTTCTAAGGCTTCCAGCGTGCTTTTTTGCATGGTGGTAAACTCCAAAAGGGTTTGCTTTCTGTAAGCGTAAATGCCTACATGTTTTAGCGGATAAGGGTCTGAAGAAGTTTTCATGTATGGTATGGGAGACCTTGAGAAGTATAGGGCGGTGTGGTCTTGACGCAAGACTACCTTTACCGAGTTGGGGTCTTTGTAGGCATGTGGGTCTTTTATGGCGAGGGTAGCCACAGGATGGTCCTCAAGGGCGTGGAAAAGTCTCTGGATGTCTTCCTCGTATACAAAGGGCTCATCACCTTGATAGTTAATTACCCAATCTATCTCTTCGTCTCTTATGGCATAGGCAACTCTGTCGCTTCCAGAGGGTAGGTCAGAGGGTGTAAACTTTACCTCCACAGGAAGGTCTTTTACCACTTCGTAAACCCTCTCGCTGTCTGTAGCCAAGATTACCCTTTCCTTAGTCTTCAAACAGCCCTCCACTACCCATCTTATTAATGGCTTGCCGAGTATAGGAGTGAGAGGCTTTTCCCTTAGTCTTGTGGAGCTAAGTCTTGCGGGTATGACGATAAGTCTTCTCATTGCAGTGATAGGTAAAGGATTATAAGGAGTAATAAAAGGATAAGCATAATAAGAACCATAAGCAGTCTTCTATAGCTGTTTAGCTCCTGTGATAGGGAGGATATTATCTGGTCTTTGTTTCTTGAAACTTGTTCTATGTTTCCTATATATTCTGTCAACTTCTCAACCTTTTCCTTGAGGGAGCTTTTTTCCATTTCAAGTCTGTATATCTTTTCGTGCATTAAGTTATTTTCAAACTTTAGGTTCTCCAGTTCTTTTCTGCATTTTTCAAGTTCCTCCACATACTCTCTGAATTTATCGTATTGTTCTTGCATGCTATGTAGCAAGTGTTCTTCTTCTTAAGGTCCGTAAGTATTCCTCAAGAGCCAATCTCTCCTGCTCCTTGTAGGTCTCTTCCCTTGCCATAAGGTTTTCCCAGTCAATTCTATGGGCATGAAACCAAGGACCCTCCGCACAAGCAAGGGCATATTTGCCATCCACTAAAACTCTACACACAAGACAAAGACCTACCGCATCAAGCATATGGGTGTTAACCATGCTTATGATGGGTGTTTGAGGGAAGAGCTGGGTAAGTTGGTATGAAAGCCTATTGCTCCCTGCGGATACTACAAGGTCTGCCTCAAAGTTTAGTATATCCTCGGAGTGCCTTACCTCGTCAAAAAGTGCTTCATACCTATCCCTTAGATAAAACTCTTCAGATACTACCTGAAGGAAAAGTCTGTTGCCTGCAGATTTTAAAGCCTTCGCCACGTTTAAAATAGGTGCAATACCCCAAGAGTAGGCGTAAAAGGACACCTTTCCGTATTTTTCTACTGGGAAAGGTTTGCCAAGAGGTCCTGCCACATACTGAAAACTCTCCGCCTCCTCCAATATCTCAAGGGTGGACCTACCCACCGCCTTTACAAGACAAGAAAAGCCCTCTTGAAAGGTCTCAAGTATGGCAAGAGGAACTAACTCCGAGAGTTTTGTATGCTGAACCATCACAAACTGCCCTGGCTCCGCCTTAGACACATGGGGTGCATGAACTTTTAAAAGACATGCATCTTCCGAGAGCCTTAACTTTTCTAAGATTTTGTACATATAAAAATTATCTCACAAAAGCCCACCGTAGCCTTGACAAAGTGTAAAGCTTTATTAGAATATTCTTATAAACTTAAGAAAGGAGGTAAAAACATGACTATGGATAGAGCTTTGAGGGCTACTTCTGGTGGAGTGCTTTTGCTTGTGTTTCTAATTGCCATACTTCCGTCAGATATCCACTGGTTTTGGAAAGCCTTTATAGTGTTTATGGCTATAAACCAGATTCAGTCCGCCTTTACAGGCTGGTGTCCAGTAGTGTCTCTCTACAGAAAGCTGGGTATAAAGGAGTGCACCTGTTAGTCGGTTTCTAACTCTATTTCACAGCCCTCTTTTTCTATAAGGAGCTGGCAGGCGAGCCTACGGTTTTCTTCGTATTCTCCTATTCTCCAGAGGGTTTCCTCTTCCTGCTCCGAGGGCTCTGCAAAGCACTCAAGTCCCTTCAAGACGGTGCAAACGCATACACCACATTGACCGTCGGTGCACCCAAACTCCACGCCTGCCTTTTCTATCTCATGGTGATGCTCTCCAAACCTTTCACCCACTGGTATATCAAGCACCTTTCTATTTATCTTTACCTTAGCCATGATAAATATTTTAGCCTCAGGGCTGGTTTGGGGCTTGATTTATCTCAACTATTCTGCAGAACTTTCCAGATAGCCTGCCAACAGGCTTTAGAGAAGCTACTTCAAAGCTTTCCACACCCGCGAAGACCACCCGTCCAAAGATAAGGTCATAGTCAAAGAGCTCTTCGTGTTTTAGTAGCCTGCACTCAAGCCATGCTCGGGCTTTCGCTACCCTTGGTGCTTCTACCTTGTAGGCTTTTGCCTCTTGGAGCTTACAGACCTCAAACTCGCTTATCTCTGGGGGAAAGTCTCTTGAGCTCAGCTCCACTTCCTTTAGAAGATCCTCAGAGACAAAGTTTATAACAAACTCTCTCGTGGCAAGGATATTTCTTGAAGTGTCCTTTCTCTGGTGGTTTTCCCTTTTGCTTATGGATATGAGCACCACAGGGGGCTCATCACACACCGCATTGTAAAAGCTAAAAGGTGCGAGGTTTGGAATACCCTCTGGGCTAAGGGTGGAAACCCACGCCGTGGGTCTTGGGACTACTAAACGGGTAAGAACCTCATAGGGGTCAAAACCTTGGGGCTTTTCCATATCAAAGAGCATCATGTATCATAGTATACGATGAGGCTATTTTCCTTGGATACCTCTTTTTCCTTTATAAACCTCACTCTTATAGAGGATGGTAAGGTGGTTTTGCACCATATGGTGGATGACAATAAAAAGACCCTTCAGCATCTGCCAAGCCTTTTGAAAGAGCTTAAGATAGAGCCAGAGAGTGTGGATGCCTTTGCAGTTTCCTTAGGAGTGGGCTATCTCACTTCCCTTAGGATAGGTATAACCTTTATGAAAACTTTGGCTTATCTGGAAAGAAAGCCTATTGTTGGTTATGAAAATCTTATGATGTTATGTCTTTTTGTGAAAGCTCCAGAGGAAAAAGTGGTTGCTTTGAGAGTTAGCAGTAATGTTTTTTGTAGAAGGTGTGATGGTTCAAAGGTAAGTGAGATATTTACCTTAGATAAAAAGCCAGAAGTTCCTCTTGTGGGTCTTGCGATCCAGTCTATTGGAGATATACAACTTGAGTATTTTCCCTTTTCTCTATATGGTGGTCTCTGGGCTTATAGGAGGCTTTCTGAAGGTTATATGGGCGATGAGCCTATGCTTTTAGAGCCTATTTATCTCAAAGAGCCTGTTTAGAAAGTTGAAAAGTTAATAGTTTTGAGATATAATTATATTCAGCTAAATTCAAGCCGGAGGTAAAAGGTATGAAGATGAAAAAAGCTCTTATGATTGCTACTTTACCCTTTGTGGCATCTTGTGCTGGGATGATGAAAAGTGAGATAGACCATCAGGCTTCTGTAAGAGACCCTATAGAGATAGTCAGCATGGAGAACGTTTTTAACTTTGGAGGACAAAGCGGATGGAGACTGCAAATTAGAAACACTGCAGACAGAGAATGTAGAGCCATATGCGTGGAACATCCTGAGGGTATAAAGTGCACGGAAATCGGTAGCTATCCTGCTCAAACTATAGTCAATATGGATATAGTCATCTCAGATAATGTTGCCCAGCCTGTATTTACAGCTTATTGCTACATAGCGGTAGAATTTAAGAGGAGGCTTTTCTAAACTACTTTTTCTCTGATAGAGTGTAGAGTATATATCCAAAAATAGGCAACGCTATCATAAGCAAGGCGGACAGTCTGTAGTCCTCTCCCGTTATTAACAAGAAAAAGGACCACAGCACAAGACCAAGGCTTGAGGCTATCCTTTCGCTTAAAGAATAGAAGGAAAACCTCACTGCCACATGTGCTCCTGAGAACCTCTCAATTATAAATACCCTTGAAGTGGTCCAAAGATGTGCTAAGGAAAGACCTGCAAAAAACCCAAGGGGCAAAAGAAATTCTTTGGGCGTTATGTAAAGAGAGAGCAAAAAGACGCTCCACAGAAGAAAGCCAATAGGAAAAAGCCTTTTGGCTGAGAGTTTGTCCGTTAACTTTCCAAAAAGGAGACCTCCAAAGACTCCACCAAGTGCGGAAAAGCCGATGGTTTTGTATATATCTCCCTGCGAAAGCCCGTAGACCTCCCTCAAATACACACCCATCATGGCTATCATAGTATGGGCAAGCTCCATAAGAAAGAGCATGGAAGCCATAGTAAGGATAAAGCCCTTGTCTTTGATAAGCTCAAGGAGCTTTATCTCTTGCTTGCCTGCAGGCTCTGAAAGGCTTAGGAGGGAAGGAAGAGAAAGGGAGAAAAATATGAAAGCAACCCACAGAAAAGCCATAGGCAGGCTAAGACTTGGAGCAAGAAATATAAGGGCGGTTGCAGAGCCTACATAACCAAGGGCAACACCAAAGCCAGAGGCAAAACCCTTTGTCTCAAAGGACTTAAGGAGAGAGTTATAAAAAACAAGGGCTTGCTGGTGAAAAACCGCCAAAACAAGATAGAGGAGAAAATTAAGCAAGGGCTTTTCAAAGGAAGCAAAAAGCATAAGACACAGGATAGGGACAGAGAGGCTAAAGAGGGTAAAAAACCTCTTTCTCCAGCCTTTCTTGTCTGCGAGCCTGCCAAGTTGCAGTGCTACAACGAAGGAGAGGAAAAAGGCAAAGCCATAGAAAAAGGAATAAGTTTTAACATCTATGTGCCTTGTTATGTAAAGAGGATATAGGGTGGAAAAGACCAAGGCACCCAGTATGGTCTCTCCCGCATCGTATAGAGCAAAGGAAAAGAGCCTGAGCCTATTAGCCACAGGCTTATTTTAACAGCTTATTTCTTTACCTCCACCTCGCACTGGTCAGAAACTCCATACGCGTCTCTCTTGCATTGTTCAAGGGGGACCACCCTTCTGAACTTTTCCAAGAACTCTTCCCAGTTTTCAAGAATATGCTTTGCCCAAGGGCTTTCCGTGTATTGGTAATGCTTTTCTATGAGGTTTCTGAGCTCTTCAGCCTCTTCCTCTGTAAGGTTTCTTGCTAATACATAGCTTGTGTTTATCTTGTCTTGTATGTCTTCGTCCAACACGTAGGCGTAGCCGCCTGTCATACCCGCTCCAAAGTTCACTCCCACCTTTCCAAGCA
Organism: Hydrogenobacter sp. T-2; assembly: GCF_033971325.1. Lineage (NCBI taxonomy): Bacteria > Pseudomonadati > Aquificota > Aquificia > Aquificales > Aquificaceae > Pampinifervens > Pampinifervens diazotrophicum. The sequence continues at coordinate 725,975 of NZ_CP117180.1, read as the reverse complement.
CCACTACCACACCGCCTGTCATGTATTCACAGCAGTGCATACCTGCACCTTCAATTACCGCTACTGCACCGCTGTTTCTTACCGCAAAACGCTCTCCCGCCCTTCCGCTTGCAAACAGTTCTCCGCCCGTTGCTCCATAGAGGCAAGTATTACCCATGATCACATGATTATGCGTGTCCTCCACACCCTCAGCCCTTATCACTATCCTTCCACCGTGCATGCCCTTACCCACATAGTCGTTGGCATCGCCGATAAGGGTCAGAGACATGCCCTTGTGATTGAAGGCACCAAAGCTCTGCCCCGCCGTGCCTCTAAAGACCAACTGTATGGTATCCTCTGGAAGACCCTCATCCCTGTATCTGACCGCAATATGGTAAGCCAGCCTTGTTGGGACGCTCCTGTCCACGTTCCTTATGCTGTATTCTCCATAAAACCTCTCTCCCTTTTCTATGTATGGCAGGACCTCCTCTTCAAGCCTTTTTGCCAGCTCGCTCCTTCTTGGGTTGTCGTTTCTCTCCTGCAGACATCTCAAAGGCTTGTCCTTTGGATAGCCTTCTTTCAAGAACTCTTCAAGTTTTACCCTCTTTGAGCCGGGTATGTGGTCGTAGGTTTTTACCTCAAGCAGGTCCCTCCTTCCTATTATCTCCTCAAGGGACCTCACACCCATCTGAGAAAGGATTTCCCTTACCTCTTGGGCTACCGCCCTAAAGTATGCCATTACGTTTTCCACCTTGCCTTTGAACTTCTCTCTGTATTTGGGGTCTTGAGTGGCTACGCCGGTGGGACACTGATTGGTATGGCAGAGCCTTGCCATAACACAACCTTCCGCTATCATAGCTGCAGTGCCAAAGCCAAACTCTTCAGCACCAAGAAGTGCAGATATTATCACGTCCTTACCAGTTCTTAGTCCACCATCCACCCTAAGCCTTACCTTATCCCTTAGACCATTTTCCATAAGCACCCTTTGGGTCTCAGAAAGACCTATTTCCCAGTAGTTTCCTGCGTTCTTTATAGAGGAGTATGGGCTTGCACCCGTGCCACCCTCCGCACCGCTTATCTGGATTATATCCGCATAGGCTTTTGCCACACCCGCTGCAACAGTTCCCACGCCAGTTTCTGCCACAAGTTTGACGCACACCTTTGCCTTAGGGTTTGCTTCCTTTAGGTCGTTTATGAGCTGGGCGAGGTCTTCTATGGAGTATATATCGTGATGGGGTGGTGGAGAGATTAAGGTCACTCCGGGTTGTGCATACCTTAACTTTGCTATGTATTCGTTGACCTTTTTGCCAGGAAGCTGTCCGCCTTCTCCGGGCTTTGCTCCTTGAGCTATTTTTATCTCTATGTCTTCTGCAGAGGCAAGGTAGGTGGGTGTCACACCAAAGCGACCAGAGGCTACCTGCTTAATTGCAGAGTTCTTTATGGTCCAATATCTTGCTGGGTCTTCTCCTCCTTCTCCAGAGTTGCTCTTCATACCGAGCCTGTTGCAGGCTTCTGCGAGCACCTCGTGGGCTTCTGGAGACAGGGCACCCAGGGACATACCACCTGTGACAAATCTCTTGAGTATGCTCTCTATGGGTTCAACCTCTTCTATAGGGATGGGCTTTTCCACCCTCTTATAGTCAAGAAGATGTCTTATAAAGGTGGGATGCTCTTCGTTGGCTATGCGTGAAAACTCCTTGTAGTCCTCGTAATTCTTTGTCTCCAAAAACTTGTGCAGTGCTCTAACCACAAAGGGAGACCATGCGTGCCATTGTCCACCCTTTCTGAACTTCATCTCTCCGCCGTAGTCAAGCTCTGGCTTCTCTGTCTCGTATCCTGCGTCGTGCCTTGCGAGGAGACTTTCTTGAACTTCAAAAATACCGTCCGCTTCAAGGGTTACAGGCGTGCCGGGGAAGTATTCTTCCACAAAATCTCTATTCAAGCATACCGTATCAAATATCCTTGCACCTTGATAGGAGTTGAGGGTGGAAATACCCATCTTGGACATTATCTTCAAAAGCCCGTCCTCAAGAGCCTTCTTGTAGTTGAAAATAGCCTGCTCGTATGGAACTTTTATTTCACCCTTTTTGCAAAGCTCCCAGATAAGCTCATACATAAGATAGGGATAGACCGCAGAAGCACCATAACCTATAAGGCAAGCCATATGATGGGTGTCTCTGGCTTCGCCCGTTTCTACCACAAGGGATACCTTGTTAGAAAGCCCGCGCTCAGAAAGCCATTTAAAGACCGCAGAGACCGCCAAAAGGCTCGGAACCGCAAGCCTATACTTTGATATGTTTCTATCGGACAAAATCACAATGTTGGCACCCTCTCTTACCGCCTCCTCTACCCTCCTACAGACTATCTCCACACCCAGCCTTAGGTCACATATGGCAATGCCTTCATACATGGCATCGTAGAGTATGTCCGTTATTCTCCTTTCTCCCGCAAGGTCTTGTAGCTCTACCACGCAGTAGCTTCTCTCTTTCGGATAGGTTATTGGAACCCAAGCAACTTTGAACTCCTTCTGTTCCATAAGAGCTTTAAACTGGTAAGGCAGGAGTATGGGGCTGTCTATCTGAAGTCTTTTGGCATGCTCCTCTCCTTCCCTTAAGAAGTTTCTCTTGTGTCCTAAGTTCATCCTAAGGGACATAACCGCCCTTTCCCTTATGGGGTCTATGGGTGGGTTTGTTACCTGTGCAAACCTTTGCTTGAAGTATCTAAAGAGTAATACAGGTTTTTCTGAAAGGGGTGGAATGGGAGTGTCATCACCCATAGAAAAGGTTATCTCTTTCCCTTCCTCCGCCATGGGTGCAAGGACATTTTTTATCTCTTCCTGCGTGTAGCCAAAGGTGACGAGTTTTCTTATCCTTTCTTGGTCTTCTCCGTATTCTGGAAGAGTGTAGTCCTTTATGATATCAAACAGTCTAAGGAGATGTTTTCTTAGCCACTCACCGTAGGGCTTTTGAGAGGAGAGCTCCTTGAGTATCTGGTCTGTCTCTTTCACCTCTCCAGTTGAAAGGTCTACCACAAGGGTATCGCCCGGTCCAAGCCTTCCCTTCTTAGAGACCTTTTTGCCAGAGAGGTCTACCATACCCACCTCAGAGCCAAGCACCAATATGCCATCTTCAGTGAGCACATACCTGGCAGGTCTTAGACCGTTTCTATCAAGATGTGCTCCTATCTTTTTACCGTCAGTAAAGGCAATGCTGGCAGGTCCATCCCAAGGCTTCATCAAGAGAGATTGATATTCAAAGAACTCTTTCACTTCCTCTGGAAGCCAAGGCACACCCTCCCAAGCGGGTGGTATAAGCATATTTATAGCATGCTCTGGACTATAACCCACAAGCACCAAAAGTTCAAAAACCCTATCTAAGGATGCGGAATCACTCTCATCATAAGAAACCAGAGGTCTTACGAGCTTTATATTTTCTCCAAAAAGCTCATGCTCCAATTCATGCTCTATAGCCCTCATCCAGTTTCTGTTGCCTAATATGGTGTTTATCTCACCGTTATGAGCCAGATACCTAAAAGGTTGAGCTAACTTCCAGTCGGGGAAGGTGTTGGTGGAATACCTCTGATGGAAAAGGCAGAAACTGGATTCAAGCCTTTGGTCTTTTAACTCTGGGTAGAAAATATCCAACTGTGGTGCCACGAGCATTCCCTTGTAGACCATTACCCTTGAGGAGAGGGAGGCAAAATAAACCTTGTCCTTTACCTTTTTGTCCGTCTCTATGCGTCTTCTAAGGAGATAGAGCTCCAGCTCCCTTCTCTCTTCCGAGACCTTCTCAGAATCCAAGAGAAGATGGAATATCTTTGGCATGACCTTTAGGGCAGACTCACCCACCGCAGACTTATCTATAGGAACCTCTCTCCAAGCTACAAGAGAAAAGGGAGACCTCCTTATGTGCTCCTCTATTTGAGGTCTTACATCCTCGTAAAGGAAAGCCACGCCGACCGCAAGGTTGTCTATGTGAGAAAGCTCATAGCCTTCTTCAGACAGCCAGTCCTCAAAGAATTTTTTAGGGATTTCAATCATAACCCCAGCACCATCCCCAGTCTTGCCATCACCACCCACAGCACCCCTATGGGTGAGGTTCTTTACCGCCTCTATACCCCATTGGACTATCTGATGGCTTTTTTCACCTCTTATGTTGCATACAAATCCAACACCACAGGAATCGTATTCCAAAAGCTCCATCTCTTCACCTCTCAAAAGGGTAAATGGGTTAATATTTTAATATAAAACCCTACATGGTTTTTGATGTATGTATTTCAGCAAGCTAAAACCTCATTCCTCTCATTTCAATCTTCACCATGAGCCATTTCTTAGGCATAGTCTAAAACTAAAAAAGGCAATTACTTTTCTACTCTTGCTTTTCTCACAAATAGCTTTACAAAATAACTTAATGCATAGGCAAGAAGCCAGAGGGCTACGCCGTAAACTCCTCTCATAGTGCCAAAGAGAATTCTTCCATATAGTTTTACCACGGGCTTTAGAAGAAGATAGAGCCTTTTTCTCCTCTTTTCCGAGGAGAGAACCCAAAGTATTAACTTGGCAAGGACCTTAAGCAGGTAAAGGCTCGGCTTTCTTTTTAGGAAAAACATTTGCACCATCAATAAAGAGTATAACCCATGGTTAATTTATGGTTAATCTTTGGAAACTATTCTATAACTATCAAAACTTTTAGGAGGTGCTAACATGAGGAAAGCATTAGCTATCCTTACAGCTTTGGTAGGTTTTTCAACCCTTGCCCTTGCACAGCCACCACACATGGGCAAAAAGGAGCATAAGCTCTGGTGTCAGCAAAACTGGGACAGGTGCAAGCAGTTTAGAGAAGAGGCTCTTAAGATAAGGGAAAGAAACATACAGAGAGAACGGGAATGCTTGCAAAAGGCAAAGGACTTTTGGGCTTTTGAGGAATGCAAGGCTCAGGTAAAGGTGCAGGGTAAAAGGGAGAAGTCTGAACTTAGGCAGAGGTTTATGGAGGGTGTTAGCAGGTGAGAGTGCTCCTTGTGGAGGATGACACAAGCCTTGCTACCGCACTCAAGGAACTCTTGGAACAAGAAGGTTATAGGGTGAGGCTTGCCCTTGATGGGAAGCGAGGGCTTGACCTCGCCCTTTCTGAAGAATTTGACCTTATTTTGCTGGACTACTTTTTACCCAGTATGGATGGAAGGGAGTTTCTCAAGAGGCTAAGGTCAGAAGGCTCAAAGGTGCCAGTCATAGCCCTTACCGTGGTTTCTGATATAAAGAATAAGGTGGACTTTTTTCATATAGGTGCGGATGACTACATTACAAAACCCTTTCATTTTGAGGAGCTTTTGGCACGCATAAGAGCTGTCCTTAGAAGATACGCAGGGCTTGAAAGTGCGGAGGTAGACTTAGGAGGCGTAAGAATAAACCTAACACAGAAGAAGGTCTTTGTGGGGCAAGAAGAAGTGAGTCTAACCCTTGGTGAGTATCTCATACTGGAATATCTCACGCTAAACAGGGGCAGGTTCGTATCAAGGGAAGAGCTTTTAGAAAAGGCTTTAAAGAACTACGAAGCGGAGAGCAACACGGTAGAGGTTCTCATACATCGCCTAAGGAAAAAGATAGGCAGGGATATAATAAAAACACAGAAGGGTCTTGGCTATAGGATTTTGTGATGTCTTTGCGTAAGAGTTTTTTTCTTTTTCTTTTTGTGGTCTCTTTTTTTAGCGGGCTTTTCTTTGCGGGTATATACTGGGGTGTGGAAAAAGCCTTTTATATCCTAATAGACAACCACCTTGTGGAAGATGTGGCAGAGTTTGAAAGGTTATACGCGGAGGGTGAAGATATAAGCAAGCGTGAGCTCTTCGTGCTTAGAAACCAAAAGGGGCTCGTGGTAGATGCAAGCAGGCTTGACCTAATACCACCCTTTAACCCAAACACACTACCCTATACGGATAACCTTAAGTTTGGAACGCAAACCTATCGCTTTATAACTGTGAAAACCCCAAGGGGCTTTTACCTGCAGTATGGCATAGACATAAGTCAGGGAGTGGAGTTTCTTGAACTCCTCAGGTATGTGCTTTTTACTGGCTGGGTGCTATTTATCTCTCTTATCCTTATATTTTATTGGCTTTTTGTTCGCAGTAGCCTTCTGGGGCTTGAGAAGGCGGTAAGAGAGAGCCTTGAGGGAAAAGAGGTAAGCGTCTATGCGGAGATAAGACCTCTTGTTGAAGAGTTGAGAAAAAGGGTGCAAGACCTGAAAAGACAATCCATCCACTACAGAGACCTACTTATGGCTCTTAGCCACTCATTAAAGACGCCTCTTGGCAGGCTATACCTAAAGATAGACCTGCTTTCAAGAAGACATAAGGACTTAGACCTAAGGAGTATAAAGGAAGAGATTCACCAGATAGAAAGAAGTGCAAGAACCTTCCTAAGGCTTACAAAGCTGGAGGCTCAGTCCTATAGTCCATCTTTCCAGACCTGCAATATAAAGAGCCTGCTAAAAGAGCTTTTGAGGCTCTATCCATCGGAGAGGTTAAGGAGCGAGCTTGAAGAAGTATTCGTTGAATGCGACCCAGAGCTTTCCATGGAGGTTTTTGATGTGCTTTTGGACAATGCCATAAGGCACGGAGAGGGAGAGGTTTGGGTTTTCTTAAAGGATGGTAAGCTAAAGGTAGAGAACCTATCCTCTAAACCCTTGGTGGATGGCATCTTTGAAAAGCCGGTGGGTGGTGTTGGACTTTATGTGGCAAAGAGGCTTTGTGATGTTTTGGGTTGGAAAATAGGGGCAAAGCAAGAGGTAGAGGGTGAGCTGTATAAGGTTTCCTTCTGGGTGGAGTTTTCCAAGGGCGGTTAATCTTCTGTTAATCTTTTCTGAGGTATAATTGAAGCTGATGCTTTTAGCCTTTGTATTACTGCTTTATAGCCTTTCCTTTGCTCTTGATTTGAAGGAGGCTATAGACTCCGCCATAGAGAACAGTCCTTCTATAAAGGGTCTTTTCGCAGAAAGGCTTGTCTATGAGGGAAAAAGGCTAAGCTACCGCTCGGGCTTGAACCCCAGCCTTTCTTTGGAGGTGGGGAACTTTGGCACTTCAAAGGAGAGTTTTTCAAAGGCACCACTTTATAACTTCACCTACTCTCAGCCTATTGTGTATCCAAGCACTTTGAGGCTTGCAGGTGAAGTCTACAAGTTTCAAAGCACCGCCTTGGACTATCGTATAGAAACGGAAAAAAACAGGCTTGCAAGCGAGGTATACTCCCTCTTTTATAATGCCCTTTATCTGAAAGAACTTCTAAAGGTTATGGAAGAGGAGCTTGCCCTTCAAAGGGAGATAAGGGATTTTGTGGAGAGGAGCTTTAAACTCGGCGAGACCACAAGGCTTGAGCTTTTGAGGGCAGAAAGGGAGCTTGAGCTCCTTGAGGGTGAAAGGAGAATAACAGAGGCAAGATACAGAGGGGTCCTTAAGGAGCTTTCGGTTATGGTGGGTAAGGACGTAGACAAGGTAGAGGGAGAGTTTACACTTCCTGAATGGAAGGAAATGAACCTTGAAGATACGTCTCTTTTTGCATACTATCGTCTTGGAAAAGAGAGCATATCCAGGCAGGTGGAGGTGGAAAGGCTCTTGGCAAAGCCTAACTACTCACTAAGCCTTACTGGAGAGAAGGTTGGGGACAGGGAATATGGCTTTAGGGTGGGTCTTACGGTAGGTCTTCCCATCTTTTACAAAAGACAGGGAGAGATCTTAGAACTCAGTGCCCAAAGGGAGCTTCTGCTTGCGGAAGAAAAAAGTCAAAAACAAAAGGCTTTAGCCCAGCTTAACTCTTCAAAAACTCAGTATGAGGAGATAAAAAGACAGGTAGAAAAAATCCAAAGGGAGCTAATACCACAGGCACAAAAGGAGCTTGAGCTTGCCTTAAAAAGCTACAAGCTAAGAACCATAACCCTTCTTGAGCTCTCTCAGACAAGGAAAAGCTACTACGACCTCTTAAAGAGGAAGTTAGAACTTCTCCTGCAGGCACATACAGAGTATGCAAAGGGCATAGCCTACGGAGGGTCAAAATGGTGTGGATGTTATTGATACCCTTTGTGGTGTTTGCACAGGTTATAAGGGTAGAACCTGCAAGCATGGAAAAGCTGGGAATAAGAACGCAGAGGGTAAAGATAGAAACTCAAAGCCCAGAGCTTAGGATACCAGCCCAGCTAAAGGCGGACGCAAGCATGAGCGTGGAGGTTTACGCACCCATTGAGGGTATAGTAAAAAAGCTATACGCAAAGGAAGGAGACAAGGTTAGGAAAGGTCAGCCTCTGGCGGAGGTTTACTCTCCAAGGATAGCGGAGCTAAACGCTCAAATTCGTATGGCAAAGGTAAGGCTTCAGACCGCAGAAGACCTTCTCAAAAGGGAGGAACTCCTCTATAAGGAAGAGGTCATACCCTATGCAAGATACTTCTCCGCAAAGGTGGAATATGAAAGGGCACTTTCCGAATACAAAGCACTTTTGCAAAGCAGGGACTCTTTTGGAGAGGTCAGAGGGGACAACCTTTTGATAAGGAGTCCAAGGTCTGGGGTGATAGTGGAGCAGAAGGCAGTGCTTGGTTCTTCTGTGGGGTTGGGGAGTATGCTCTTTAAGGTCCAAGACTATTCAAGGCTGTGGGCTTATGCCTATGCGGACCCAGGCTTTAGGGTAGAGGGAAACAGCTTTTTGGAGTATGAGGGAAGGCTTTATCCTGCGAGGCTTGAGTGGGTCTCTCCGAGGCTTGACCCAGCCACTGGTAAACAGGTTCTGCGTTTTGTGGTAGAAAACAGGGACAGCAGTCTAAAGGAGGGGTTAAAGACGCAGATAGTAATAAGGGGAAAAGCCCAAAGGGGTGCTTGGCTTCCCGTTTCTGCGGTTCAGAGGGTAAAGGGTCAGGAAGTGGTCTTTGTGAGGGTAAAGGATGGCTTTGAGGTAAGAAGGGTAAGAGTGCTCCTTTCCTCTGGAAACAGGGTCATGGTGGAGGGTCTCTCCGATGGAGAAGAGGTGGCAACAGAGGGTGTTATATTCCTCAAGGCACAGGCGGAGCGATGATTAAGAGGCTCTTAGCATACAGGCTTTTTGTGCTTTTGCTCCTTCTCCTTGTGGTGGTCTATGGTGTGTATAGCTTTCTTAAAATCCCAGTGGATACCTTTCCAGACCCAACTCCCACGCAGGTGGTTATATACACAGAAACACCCGGCATGTCCGCAGAGGAGACAGAGCTTCTCGTCACAAAACCTATAGAGTCCGCACTCTCTGGCATAAAGGATGCGGAGCTTGTAAGAAGTATAAGCCTGCCGGGGCTCTCTTATGTGAGCGTCTTTTTCAAGGATGGCACTGACATATACTTTGCCAGAAACCTTGTCTCTCAAAAGCTCTCGGAGGTGCAGGGGCTTTTGCCACAGGGTTTTGTCCCTCGCATGGGTCCAAACACCTCAGGTCTTGGAAACGTGATGTTCTACATCCTGCAGGATACCACAGGTAAATACAGCCTTGAAGACCTAAAGACCTTTCAGGAGTGGAGGGTCAAGCCCATTATAAAGGCTGTGGATGGAGTGGAGGAGGTGTCCCAATGGGGTCCAGAAAAAGCCTTTCTTGTAAAGGTGGACACACAAAAGCTCCTTCAGTATAACCTAAGCCTGTATGACCTAATACATGCCCTTGAGGAGTACGGACAAGTTGCAGGAGGTGGCTTTATCCAATCTCCCGAGGGTGATTTGGTGGTGCGTGGTCTTGGAAGATACGCAAGCGTAGAGGACCTGCTAAAGGTCCCCGTAAAAAAGACAGAGGATACCTACATAAAGCTCGGCGATATTGCACAGGTTGTCCCCGGTGAGCTTCCCAATAGAAGGGGTGCCTTTACCTACAAGGGTCAAGAGGTGCAGGGCAACATAGTCCTCAAAAGGGTTGGCGTAAACACTATGGAGCTCGTGGAAAGGCTAAAGAGGGCAATAGAGGAAGCCAAAAAGGTCCTACCGCAAGGCGTGGACATAAAGGTCATATACGACCAAGCATACCTCACCCAGAAGGCTATTAGCACTGTGGAGAAGGCTCTCATAGAAGGTATAGTCCTCATAACCATAGCCATAGCCTTGTATCTTTGGAACTTGAGGGTGGCACTTCTTGTGGTGCTTTCTATCCCACTAACTCTCCTCATTACCTTTTCTCTTCTTAAGAACCTTGGCATATCCGCAAACCTTATGACCATGGGAGGTCTTGCCATAGGCTTGGGTCTCTTTGCGGATGCCAGCGTGGTGGTGGTAGAAAACATATACAGACACCTTTCAGAAAACCGTCAGGCTTCAAAAACCACGCTTATAGTTTCCTCAGTCCAAGAGATAGTAAAGCCCTTAACCTTTGCCATCCTAACCATTGCGGTGGTCTTTCTGCCCATCTTTACCTTTGAATCGGTGGAAGGTAAATACTACAAGCCCCTGGCTCTTACCATAATCCTTGCCTTGCTCTCCTCTCTCTTTGTTGCCTTGGTCTTTATGCCCGTGCTTTCCTACTGGCTTCTCAAGGGAGGAAGAGAAGAAAGTGCCTTCTTTTCCGCCTTGAGAAAAAGGTATGTTTCCCTTCTTTCCTTTGCCTTTAGGGTAAGACCTGTGGTGCTTTTGCTTGCCCTTACTTCCTTTGTGTTTTCCGTGTATTTGCTTTCAAGGGTTGGAAAGGAGTTTGCCCCACCCCTTGAGGAGGGTGCGGTGCTTGTAAAGTCCTTCCTTGACCCTAATGTGTCCCTTGAGGAAGCCAAGAGGGTAGCAAGGCTCGTGGAAGAGACCGCCTTAAAATACCCAGAGGTAGTCCACACCTTTTCCAACATAGGAAGGGCAGAGGTAGGAGAGCCAGAGGATGTGAGCTACATAGAAACCTTTATCATACTAAAGCCCGTAAGCGAGTGGAGGAGCTTTAAAAGCAGGGTTGAGTTTGAAGAGCTTCTAAGAAAGGACTTGGAGGGTGTGCCTGGCGTGGAGTTTAGCTTTACCCAGCCCATACAGATGCGTATAGATGAGCTTCTCTCTGGAGTAAAGGCAACCCTTGCCATAAAGGTGTTTGGAGAAGACCTTGATAAGATAAACCAACTGGCAGAAGAGATAGAGAAGCTTGTAGCCCAGACAAGGGGTGCGGTGGACGTGGAAACGGAAGCTCAATCGGGTAAACTCCAGCTTAGGATAGTTCCCAAAAAGGAGATGCTCCAGAAGTATAACCTTACCACTCAGGACATAATGAAGGTGGTCTCCTACTACCTTGGTGGTTCAGAGATAGCACAGCTCCAAGAGGAGACCATACTCTTCCCTGTAATCCTAACCCTTAAGGAAAAAACCTTGGAAGAGGTAAGGTCTTTGCCCGTGCTTACGCAGAATGGTAGCCTTCTTACCCTCTCGGAGGTGGCGGACGTATACATAGCGGAAGGCTACAACAAGATAAGAAGAGAGAATGGCATGAGGTATGCACTTGTTCAGAGCAATCTTACTGGAAGAGACTTAGGAGGCTTTGTGCAGGAGATAAAAACAAAGATAGAAAAAGGCATAAAACTTCCCGAGGGATACTACATAGCCTTTGGAGGACAGTTTGAAAACCAAGAGAGGGCTATGAAGAGGCTCATGATAGCGGTTCCCTTGGCTATAGGGCTTATATTCTTGCTTTTGTATATGAACTACGTTTCTTTGAGGGATGCCCTTGTGGTTATGCTAAACGTCCCCTTTGCGGTGGTGGGTGGCGTTATAGCCCTTTACCTTTCTGGCTACAACCTCTCCGTCCCCTCTGCGGTGGGATTTATCGCAGTTTTCGGTATTGCGGTTTTAAATGGAGTGGTGCTTATCTCCTACGCAAGAAGCCTCATAGAGGAGGGTGTGCCCGTTAGAGAAGCCCTCTTCCAAGCAGGCTCAAGAAGGCTAAGACCCATACTTATAACCGCCACCGCCGCATCCCTTGGACTTTTGCCCATGCTCCTGAGCAGAGACATAGGCTCTGAGGTGCAAAAGCCCCTTGCGGTAGTGGTAATAGGAGGCATATTTACCTCTACCCTTCTTACCCTCGTGGTGCTACCCTTGGTGTATGATATGGTAAGAAGGAGGTAAGCTATGGAGCTCATAAAGATACATCCACCGGTGGTGCACTTTGCCATAGCCATGCCCGTAGCCCTTTTGATAATAGACCTATACTATCGCATAAGGAAAAAGGACCCCGATGGTCTTCATATGACCTTTAGCCTACTTGGAAGCCTATCAGTAGTGCTTGGAGCTATAAGCGGGATGATAGCCTACGAGCCTATAGAAGACAAGCTCTATCAAATAGGCATCTTCTCAACTCACAAATACTTGGGGCTTTTGTTGGCTGTGTATTTCCTTGCCTTGCTTGGTGTAAGGCTTAGCTTTTCAAAAACCCCAGCCATGAGGAGCTTGTTTACGGTTATGCTTCTTTTGGGAACCGCCCTCCTTTTTATACAAGGAAACCTTGGAGGCTCGGTGGTATACGACCATATGGTAAAGCCTTGGCTTGAAAAGTAGTTATTCCGTGCCCCAGAGCCCTCTTCTCTTTTCCCTTGCTTCCCTTTGAGCTTGTAAGAATCTTTCTTGATACTTTACATTCGGAGGAATGGTGTATACCATGGCGTAGCCTTCTCTTAGGAGAATCTCGTTGAGCATCCTACCATCACTAAGCCAAACATAAGCCAAAAGTCTTCCATACCTGTCTGTCTTTTGCACGTCAAACTCAAGGTATACGGTTTCTCCTCTTGGTAGCAGTCTCTTGGTAAACTCAGCAGAAGCCTTACCCATTCTGATTATCTCCTCAAGGCTTTTACCACTTCTTTCCGCATCTCTTCTTGCCTTGGGATTGTCCGAGCTTTCTGGAGTATCCACACCTATGAGCCTTACCCTCACGTTCTCACCAGAGGAAAGCCTGCAGTGGAAGGTATCTCCGTCCACCACGCGCACCACAGTGCAAGGTGTGGTGTTTTCTGGGACTTTCGCTGGCTGGCTACTACCACAGGAAATTACGCTAAAAAACACCAAAAGCAGTAGCTTTACATACAAACGCATGGAACAATTTTAAGCTAATTGGCTTGCTCCTATGCTATATTTAAAACATGGAAAGAAAGCTCTGGGAAGAAGCTCTTGTTGAGGAGGTTATCTACCTTATAGCCCACCTTGCCCATGCGGAGCAACACCTTATGGAGCTGGAAGGCGAGACAAAACTTGAAGACCTCATAACCTACATAGACGAGCTAAGAAACAGGAGAAAAAGCGTGGGAAATCTTCTTTTCTCTATCCTTGAAGTTTCTGGCGAATCCGGTGGAGAGTTCAGGAGCAAGGTGGAGAGCCTTTGGTGCACTCTTAAGCATCTTTCTATGGCTATGGTTCACTGCGATGAGTCTGCGGAGAAGGTCATAAGAAGGTTAGACTGTGCCATGGCACAAGGGAGAGAGGAAGAGGCAAAGAAACTTTCTGAAAAGCTCAAAGAGCTATACGACCTGAGGCAGGCTTTACGAAATTCTATAAGAGAGCTTCTTTTTGAGGTTTCCAAGAAGCTCACAAAGGGACCTGCGGTAAGATGCAGGGAAGACCTATGTGTTTTAGAAGGAGAAGAAAATGCCCTACAAGGACCTGAGAGAGTTTCTCAAACTGCTTGAAAAGGAAAATGAGCTTGCACGCATAAGGGAAGAAGTCTCTCCCATTCTTGAGATAACGGAGATTACCGACAGGGTCTGCAAAATGCCCGGCGGTGGCAAGGCTCTCCTCTTTGAAAGGGTCAAAGGCTACAGCACCCCAGTGCTAACAAACCTTTTGGGTTCGGAAAGGAGAATAAAGCTCGCCCTTGGCTATGAGAACCTTGAGGACATAGGCTGGAAGCTCTACAAACTCCTAAGACCAGAGATACCCCATACCTTCCTTGACAAGCTAAAAAGACTTCCAGAGCTAAAGAAACTAAACGACTCTCTACCAAGAATTGTAAAGGATGGGAGCGTGAGGGAAAACATAAAGAGGGAAAGGATAGATATCCTTGAGTTTCCCGTGCTTCAGTGTTGGCCCAAGGATGGTGGAAGGTATATAACCTTTGGTCAGACCATTACCAAAGACCCAGAAAGCGGTATAAGAAACGTGGGTCTTTATCGCATTCAGGTCCTTTCTCCCACGGAGCTTGCCCTCCACTGGCAGATTCACAAGGATGGAAACCACCACTACTGGAAGGCAAAAAGGCTTGGCAAGAGGCTTGAGGTGGCAATAGCCATAGGTGGAGACCCAGTGCTTTCTTATGTGGCTTCCACACCTCTCCCACCAGAGGTGGACGAATACCTCTTTGCAGGTCTTATAAGAGAAGAGGGGGTGGAGCTTATAAAGGGTATAACCGTAGACCTTGAGTATCCTGCCCATGCGGAGATGGTAATAGAAGGTTATGTAGACCCCTCCGAGCCTCTTGTGGATGAGGGTCCCTTTGGAGACCACACAGGCTTTTACACTCCCGTGGACAAATACCCCAAAATGCACATAACCGCCATCCTATATAGAAACAATTCCATACACCTTGCCACCATAGTGGGTAAGCCTCCTCAAGAGGACAAATACATAGGTTGGGCAACAGAGAGGATATTCCTGCCTCTTATAAAGTTCAACCTGCCAGAGGTGGTAGACTACCACTTGCCTGCAGAAGGTTGTTTTCATAATTTCTGCTTTGTCTCCATAAAGAAACGTTATCCTGGACATGCCTTTAAGACCGCATACGCTTTACTTGGTCTTGGTCTCATGTCTCTGACAAAGCATATAGTGGTCTTTGACGAGGACATAGACGTTCATGACTTTGGACAGGTTTTGTGGGCTTGGGGCAACAACGTAGACCCCTCAAGGGATGTGCTAATTCTAAAGGGTCCCATAGATGTGCTTGACCACTCCACAAACCAAGTGGGCTTTGGTGGAAAGATGGTTATAGATGCAACCACCAAATGGAAAGAAGAAGGCTACACAAGGGAGTGGCCTGAGGTTATAGAGATGTCCCAAGAGGTTAAAAAGAGAATAGACAGCCTATGGAATAGGCTTGGGCTATAATATCTTTGATGAAACTCCTAATAATCGCTAATCGCCTTCCTATAAGCATAAAGGGCACCGAGCCGTTGACCTTTGAAAGGAGCCCGGGTGGGCTAGTCTCTGGGATTTTAACCTTTCTGCAAAGGTCAAACATTGAAAATTACGTATGGTTAGGCTGGGCTGGCTCCAGCATTAAGAAGAAAGCCATTGATAAGATATCAAGTGAACTTATGGATAAGACTAAAAGTGTAGCCGTTTATATTCCTGACAAGCTCATGGAGAGGTTTTACAATGGATTTTGCAATAAAACCCTATGGCCCTTATTTCACGGCATGTATCCTTTAGCTGTCTATGATGAAAGTCTATGGGAAAGCTATGTGGAAGTAAACAAGATATTCGCTCAATACACTCTCAAAGAACTTGAAAAGGAAGATGCTCTTGTATGGGTTCACGATTACCATCTTATGCTACTGCCGTCAATGATTAGAAATATGGCTCCTGATGCAAAGATAGGCTTCTTTCTTCATATACCTTTTCCTCCACCGGAGATATTTAGTTATTTGCCCTGGAGGGTAGAGGTATTGGAGGGACTGCTTGGCGCTGACCTAATAGGTTTTCATACATACGAATATACTATTAACTTCCTTAGAAGCCTTTCCAAGGTTTTGGGTGTTGAGCATACCATGGGTGAGTTTATCTTTGCCAATAGGTTATTAAAGGTAGACACCTTCCCTATGGGGATAGATTTTCAACTTTTTCACGACGATAGAGAATCAGCTCAAGAAATTATGAAAATAAAGGAAGCTCTTGGCGACAAGCGTATAATATTCTCCGTAGATAGGCTTGATTATACTAAAGGTATATACAATAGACTTCTTGCCTTTGAGGAGTTTTTGGAGAGAAGGGGTGATTGGAAGGGTAGAGTTGTAATGATTTTAAACATGGTTCCATCAAGGGAAGGTGTTGAACACTACCAAAGGATGAAGAGGCAAATAGAGGAAAAGATCTCAGAAATAAATGGTAAGTTTGGGTCCGTTGAATGGGTGCCAATACTTTACCATTACCGTTCACTGAATACCAAAGAGCTTATAGCATATTATCGTGCCAGCGATGTAATTCTTGTAACGCCCATTAAGGATGGTATGAACTTAGTAGCTAAGGAGTTTGTTGCGTCAAGGAATGACCTAAAAGGAGTAATAGTCCTCTCCGAGTTTGCAGGAAGTAGTAAGGAACTTGGGGAGGCAATACTGGTAAACCCAAACAACATAAGAGAACTATCCCTTGCTATAGAAAGGGCTCTTGAAATGCCAGAGGAAGAGCAAGCACAAAGATTAGTTGTTATGCAAGCAAGGCTAAAAAGATATGATATAACTAAGTGGGGAAAGGATTTCATAGAGGCACTAAAAAATAGTGTAAAAAGGCGAGAAGAGCTAAAGACAAGAGAGCTAAACCACAGGTTGATGAAAAAAATCAAAGACATGTTTAGAAATTCAAACAAAAGGCTTTTACTCTTGGATTATGACGGCACCTTAGTTCCGCTTTCTAAAACCCCCGACAGAGCCACTCCCACTGAAGAAGTCAGAAGTATCCTGAGAAATATTGCCCTTTATCATAATACTAACGTGGTGCTTATCTCCGGTAGAAGGAGAGAAGACCTTGAAAGGTGGTTTAAGGACTTACCCATATACATAGTTGCTGAACATGGATGTTTTGTAAGAAAACCCGACGGGGAATGGGAAATAAAATATCAAACATCCTCTGAATTTAAAGAAGTTAAAGAGAAAGTTAAAAACATTATGGAGACATACACAGATAGGCTACCCCAATCTATGGTGGAAGAGAAGGAGTGTGCCATTGTCTTTCATTACAGAAACTCTGACCAAGAAATGGCTAATCTTAGAGTAGCAGAGCTCGTGGAAGAATTGAGAGACCTTCTATCTGGGACAGACCTAAGCCTTCTAATGGGAAGTAAGATAGTAGAGGTGAGACCTGCTGGTATAAATAAGGGGAGTGCCTCTCTTGGTTTCTGTTCAGAATGTGATTTTATTCTTGCTGTAGGAGACGACATCACGGATGAGGATATGTTCCGAGTCCTACCACAAAAGGCAATAACCATTAAGGTAGGCTTGTCCTATTCCTTTGCTAGATACAGTGTGGATTCGCACGCGAAGGTCTTAGAGCTGTTAAAATACCTTATTGAGGATGAGGAGTAAGTTTACTTTTAAAACGGAGCTATGGGTTTCAGTATATACTGGAATAAAGGTTGACAGCCTGCAAGATTTTATAGAGGCTATGTCCACTATACCTGACGGAAGCCTTCTTTACCACTTCTACATAAATCTATTAAACTATCATAACCTACCAACGCTCTATATGAACAGCTTCTCTTACTGGCTTCATATAAATGGTTATGAATCTCTCGCCGAGAGGATATCAATAATAGACCC
This sequence comes from Hydrogenobacter sp. T-2, assembly GCF_033971325.1. Classification (NCBI taxonomy): domain Bacteria; kingdom Pseudomonadati; phylum Aquificota; class Aquificia; order Aquificales; family Aquificaceae; genus Pampinifervens; species Pampinifervens diazotrophicum. The sequence continues at coordinate 708,533 of NZ_CP117180.1, read as the reverse complement.
TACAGAATATTATTCCTTGGATGACCTAAGAACCACAGTTATAAAAATTTTAAAGGAATGTGAGGCTGAGAAGCTCAAGAGGCGGCTCCAACCCTTTTACTTTCTAGACGCGCGTAGAGAGGTTCTTTTCACGGGATTAGAAGCTGATCAACTTCAGGAATTTATAGAAGGTGTTAGAAATTCAAGCATATACTCCCTATTCTACCACATGGTTGTATCAAAGATAGATAGAAAAAGTCCTATAGATGAATATTCAGAATGGCTTATGAACAATGGATACCTTAAAAAGGCAGAGGAAATCGCAAAGATAGATTTGTATGCCATGAGCCTGTATGAAGCAAAGCGAAAATTGTTGGAGGTGTTGTCTGCGTGATTACCTTGGAAGACTACTCACGTTATGTAGATAGGGAAATAATAGAAGAACTCCACCTATTGGCTAAGGGTCTGAGAGGAATAAAAATACTTCATGTAAACTCCACTAAGAAGGGTGGAGGAGTTGCGGAAATATTGTCAAGGTTGGTTCCTTTAACCAACTCGCTGGGGATTGAAACTAATTGGGAGGTTTTTTCTGGCTCTGATGAGTTTTTTAGATTTACAAAGAAACTACACAATATGTTGCATATGCCCAATCAAGGCAGTATAGATAGCGAAGACATAAATATTTACTTGAAAACCACTTATGATAACATGCAAAAGATAAATACTGAGAATTACGATGTGGTTTTTATTCATGACCCACAACCTCTCGGTCTTGTGGTGAAAAAGATGAAAAACCAGAAATGGATTTGGAGATGCCACATAGATACATCTACCCCCGACGAAAAAGCATGGAGCTTTCTGGAGCTTTTTGTAAATTCCTATGATGCTTGCATATTCCATATTCCTGAGTTTGTTTACAAAAATATAAGGATACCACCTTATATAATACCACCATCCATAGACCCGCTTCATCCAAAAAATTCTGAGATAGATGAGGAATTTATTGCGGAAACTGTTGCAAGATATGGTGTGGATGCTTCAAGACCTATAATTCTACAGGTATCAAGATTTGACAGGCTTAAGGACCCAATTGGTGTGTATAAGGCTTACAGACTTGTTAAGAAAAAGTATGATTGTCAACTGGTTCTGTTGGGCTCTTACGCCACGGATGACCCTGAGGGAGAGGAAGTCTACAAGGAAGTGCTTAGCTTAATCTCTGAAGATAAGGACGCTTTTGCCCTTAACCTACCGCCTGACAGCCATAGAGAAGTAAACGCATTTCAGAGAATGGCTACGGTGGTTCTCCAGAAATCTATAAGGGAGGGTTTTGGGCTTGTAGTATCTGAGGCCATGTGGAAGGGTAAACCTGTTATTGGTGGAAATACAGGTGGTATAAGAAGGCAAATAGTGGAAGGATACACAGGCTTTCTTGTTAACACCATTGAAGGCACCGCATACCGAACCCGTCAGTTGCTTTCAGACGAGAGTCTGCGGAGGAAAATGGGTGAGTATGCAAGAGAATGGGTGCGACATAGGTTTTTAATAATAAGACATCTTAGAGACTATCTTATGCTAATAAAAAGTCTGCTATGAACTATACACCTACCTTTCTCTTGTAAGCCTTTAGGCTATTCAAAAGCAAGGCACTAACGGTCATAGGACCCACACCCCCTGGCACGGGTGTTATGGCATAGACCTTTTCCTTTACCTCCTCAAAGTCCACATCACCCACTATCTTGTCTCCTACCCGTGATATACCCACATCCACCACCACCGCACCTTCCTTTACCATATGAGCCTTTATAAGGTGTGGCACGCCTGTGGCAGAAATAAGTATGTCCGCCTGCCTTGTGTATTTGCTTATGTCTCTTGTGTGTATATGACACACGCTTATGGTCGCATCCCGCCATAGCATCAAAAGACTAAGAGGTCTCCCCACAATAAAACCCGCACCCACAATAACCACATCCTTCCCCTTTACCTCTATGTTGTAGTACCTAAGGAGCAGGTCTATGCCAAGAGGAGTGCAAGGAATAAAGCCATCCTCTATACGCGCCACAAGCCTTCCCATATTCTCGGGGTGGAAACCATCCACATCCTTTTTGGGGCTTATGGCGAGGATAACTTCTTGCTGGTTTATGTGAGGTGGTAGAGGAAGTTGGACAAGAATACCATCCACCTCATCCTCTGCATTTAGCTGGGCTATAAGCTCAAGCAGTTCTTCGGTAGTGGTGTTCTCTGGAAGTTCATAGGATATGGACCTTATGCCTACCTTTTCGCAGGCTTTTTTCTTGTTTCCCACATAGACCTTGCTGGCAGGGTCATCACCCACAAGCACCACCGCAAGGGTAGGGGGTCTTAGACCCCTTGAAACAAAGGCTTCCACCTCTCTGCGTATATCCGCCCTTATCTTTTCTGATAGACTTTTTCCGTCAAGCAAAAGGTATGTGCCTATTGCCTTTTCCATTTTGTCCCCGCAGGTGTGTCCTCAAGAACTATGCCAAGCTCCTTTAACTTATCCCTTATGAGGTCTGAAATGTGATAGAGCTTTTCCTTTCTTACTAAGTTTCTGACCTCTACCAAAAGGTTTAAAAGCCCTTCGTCCAAAACCTGCCCCGCCTCCAACTCCCTTTGGACCACCCTTTCCACCTCACACTCTGGCTTGTAGTCCTCAAGAAGTCCAAAAACACCCCTTAGGTTCTTTATAAGAGAGTTGACCGCAAACTCATAAGCCTGTAGCTCCTGCAGAGATATTCTACCTTCAGAAAAGGCTTTGTTTCTCACCTTGTTGAGCTCAGAGACAAGACCATAGACCACCGCAAGAGCTTGAGGAGTATTAAAGTCATCGCTCAAAGCCCTAAAGAACTCCTCTTCCGCTTCCTTGACCTTTTCAAAGAGAGGATGAGTGCCACGCTCCTCGTAAGTGGGTAGCTTCTTTAAAAGCTCAAGACCCTCAAGGGCGTCTATGAGCCTCTCATAAGCTCTCTTTGTCTCCTCCATCTTCTCCCAAGAAAAGTCCAGAGGGCTTCTGTAGTGAGTAAATAGCACCAAGAGCCTAAGGATATCAGGATGGTATTTAGAGTAGACCTCCTTTAGGGTTATGTAGTTGCCAAGAGATTTAGACATTTTTTGACCACCCACCGTCACCAGCCCGTTGTGAACCCAATAGCGAGCAAAAGGCTTGCCAGTAAGTGCCTCCGCTTGAGCTATCTCATTTTCGTGGTGAGGAAAAACGAGGTCAAGACCACCACCATGAATATCTATAGTCTCACCAAGATGCTTAAAAATCATAGCAACACACTCCGTGTGCCAACCCGGTCTCCCGGGTCCCCAAGGAGAATCCCAAGCAGGCTCGCCAGCCTTTGCGGACTTCCAAAGGGCAAAGTCGAGAGGATTCCTCTTTTTCTCCGATGGCTCTACCCTTGCACCAGCCTCAAGCTCCTCTATATTCCTCTTTGAAAGTTTCCCATACTCAGGAAAGGCAGAAACAGAAAAGTAAACATCACCACCAGACTCGTAGGCATAACCCTTTTGAATAAGACCCTGTATAACCTCAATAATCTCCTTTATATGCTCCGTTACCCTTGGCTCCACATCCGCAGGCTTAACCCTTATTTTTTCCATATCCCTGTAGTAGCTTGCAATGTATCTGTTGGCAATAGTCATAAAGTCCATGCATTCTTGAAGAGCCCTGTTTATTATCTTGTCATCCACATCGGTAAAGTTTCTCACAAACCTTACCCTATATCCCATATGCTCAAGAAAACGTCTAAGAACATCAAAGACTATAAGACTCCTCCCATGCCCCACATGAGAGTCATCATAAACCGTCACACCACAGGTATATATGGAAACCTTTGGCGGGTCTATTGGAACAAACTCCTCAACCTTACCAGTAAGGGTGTTATAAATGCGGATACTCATAGTAGTATTTTAGCACGCAAGAGACCACTTTGTGATACAATAAATCATAGATTAAACTTAGGGGTCTATAGCCCCTTGACATCTTGGCAGTTGAATAGGGTTTTTGGTCTTTGAAAGCAAGGGGGTAGTATTGACTAAGAAGTATATGGTGGTTTCCCCGCCCTTCACGGGTTATATTTTGGTGTCTTTATGTTTTGATGTTTTGATGCTTTGATGGCAAGTGCTTTAGAGCCTTGTCTTTCAACGCTTTAAATTTGACAATTGCATACTAAATTGTGCATTATCGGAGGTTGGAGAAAAATTACCCTCATTTGAGAGGGGTATCCCCTTGACAAAAGGCTTGCTGTATCTTATTTTTCTTTATATGTGGCTTTGGGGTTTTAAGCCCACTGTGAGGGATGGAGACCCTTTTGCCAGGCTACATAAGGAACTTTAAAGCCTACGGTTTTAAGCCCACTGTGAGGGATGGAGACATCAGATAGGACATTCAAATGTCCTGTGTGTGGATAGTTTTAAGCCCACTGTGAGGGATGGAGACCGTTTCCCACTATTGGCATGAAATGCCCTTTTCTGTCTGTTTTAAGCCCACTGTGAGGGATGGAGACAGGTCCTGCAAGGTTGAGTATGGTATTGTCAAATTTAAGTTTTAAGCCCACTGTGAGGGATGGAGACAAAGTAATAGTTTTGGCTTTTTACTGCATGGATTATTATGTTTTAAGCCCACTGTGAGGGATGGAGACCCGTTAAGGGTAAGGTAATTAAGCATTTTTTCCAAATTGTTTTAAGCCCACTGTGAGGGATGGCGACATTTTTCACAACTGCGTTTTTCATATTAATACCTCCGTTTTAAGCCCACCGTGAGGGATATAGACCAAAAACTGCTAAAAAGCTGTATGTTTGCCAAAGGCTTCCACAACCCACATCTTGCCTATAATAAACTTTATGATTGCTATTTTGCTAATCATAGCCCCATACCTTTTTGCCCCAGCACTTTTTGCCTTTGTGCTTCTTATTTACCCTATTGCCTTTTACACACTTTTTATCTTCCTAATCCTCTACCTCGTAGCGTATGGCATAAGTTCTTATCTCAAGTATCGTTCCCAGCAAAAAGCACTTCGTAAGGCAGTTCAAGACTATGTAGCCAAAAAGAGGGCGGAGATATCCGCATCTTCTAAAGGTTCTAATAACTAAACTGTCATGTTGAGAAAGAATTAGCTTCTTGCCAAAGCCATCCTCAGAGGCACTTCTTTTGGTTGCTAATTTATCTCACAAGAGCGTGGTAAAATACCATAGGCATGGGCTTTTTTGATAGGTTTAGGAAAAAGGAGCAGAAGGAAGTTCTTTGGACAAAGTGTGAAAACTGCAAGTCTATCTTGTATATACCAGAGCTAAAGGCAAACCTTAATGTATGTCCCAAGTGTCAGCATCACTTCAATGTTCCTGCAAAGGAAAGGCTTGAGCATCTTTTGGAAAACTACGAGCTTCTCTTTGAAAACATAAAACCCACAGACCCTCTAAACTTCAAGGATACAAAAAGCTACAAGGACAGGCTAAAGCAGGCACAGGAGCAAGCGGGTCTTTCTGAGGCTATGCTTGTGGCGGAGGGTTTTCTAAAGGACGAAAGGGTGGTGCTTGTGGTTATGGACTTTGGGTTTATTGGTGGTAGTATGGGTTCTGTGGTGGGTGAGAGGTTCTATAGAGCCTGCAAGCACGCAAGTCAAAAGGAAATTCCTCTCATAGCGGTTATAACTTCTGGTGGTGCAAGGATGCAGGAGGGCATACTGTCTCTTATGCAGATGGCAAAGACTTCCATTGGAGTGGGTTATCTAAAAGAAAAGGGCATTCCCTACATTACCCTTTTGACAGACCCTACCACCGGAGGCGTTTCTGCCAGCTTTGCCTTTCTTGGCGATATTATCATCGCAGAGCCAAAGGCTCTAATAGGCTTTGCAGGACCGAGGGTTATAGAGCAGACCATAAAACAGCAACTACCAGAGGGCTTTCAGACTGCGGAGTTCTTGCTCCAAAAGGGTATGGTGGATATGGTAGTCCACAGGAAAGACCTAAAGGACACCCTGCACCAGCTCATAAAGTTCACCACCTATTGGAGAAGGCATGTGGAGGTTTGAAGAAGAGCATCCCTTTGCTCTTGCCTACAGGCTTGTAGAAGAGGGTAAACTTGACCCTTGGGACGTGGATATATCTGTGTTGGCAAGGGCTTATATGGAAGAGATAAGAAGGCATGAGCTTTTGGACCTTAGAGTGCCTGCAAGGGCGGTGCTTGCTGCGTCCTTTCTCTTGAAAAAGCAGGCGGAAGTCCTCTTTCCCGAGCCAAAGCAAAAAAAGGAAAGAAGGAGGCTTACCCTAAAGGAGATAGTGGAGCAGTTTGAAAGCCAAGAGGAGCAGGTTCAAGAGGAGCTCCTGCAAAGGATAGAAAAGGTCAAGAGGGTCATAAGGGCTTCTAAGACTGGGGCTGAAAGGAAAAGAAGAAGGGAAAGACGCTTTCCCGTTCATATCTCCAAGTTTGAGGATGCCTTACAGGAGCTAAGGGAGATGGTAAGGGAAATGGGAGTTATAAACTCCTTTTATGGACTTCTCTTGGGGAAAAATATAGTGCCTTACTTGATGGCTCTTATGGTGCTATACCAAGAGGGTTTGGTGGATATAGAGCAAGAAGTGCCTTACGGGGACTTGAAAATAAGCCTTGTAGGAGAGCATATTTAATTAGGAGGTTTGTGGTGCTAAGGCTTAAGTTTAACCAAGAGGGTCTTATACCCGTTATAGCTCAAGACTACAGGACTGGTGAGATAAGGATGTTTGCTTGGGCTAACGAAGAAGCCATAGAAAAGACCCTACAGACAGGCTACGCCCACTACTACTCAAGGTCAAGAAAAAGCGTATGGAAAAAGGGGGAGACCTCTGGAGAACTTCAGAAAGTCATTGAGGTGCGAGTGGACTGCGACGAGGATGCGGTGCTATACATAATAGAGCAAGAAAAAAACAGAGCCTGCCATACGGGTGAAAGAAACTGCTTTTTTAGAGACCCTGAAGGAAGAGAGGTAAAAAGGGTCTTACCCTTTGAAGCCTTGCAAAGGCTACAGGAGATAATACGTCAAAGGCTTGAGGAAATGCCAGAAGACTCCTATACGGTAAGGCTATACAGGGAGGGAGAAGACCGTGTGCTACAAAAGTTTGGCGAAGAAGCCATAGAGACCCTCATAGCACTAAAGAGAGGCATTCCAGAGGAGATAAGGGCGGAGGTCTCTGACATGTTCTACCACCTTATCCTTATGCTTACCATAAGAGGCATAGGCATAGAGGAGGTTCTCCAAGAGCTTGCAAGCAGGATGAAATAGGCTTAAGATTTTCTTATGTTAGTCATATTTCTTTTTTTGGTTTTTCTGTTAGGTTTTTCCCATGCAAAGGTCTTTGTATCCCAGTGGCAGGATGCGGTCACTCCTCTTATGGTGGACTACATAAAAAGAAGCCTTGAGAAGGCAGAAAAGGAAGGTGGAACGCTCTTTATCCTTGAGCTTAACACTCCCGGTGGTCTTGAAAGCTCCATGAGGGAGGTCATTCAAGAGTTTCAGAGGACTTCTATTCCTGTGGTGGTTTATGTTTCTCCACCGGGAGGTCGTGCAGCCTCTGCGGGGGCTATTATAACCATTTCTGCAGACGTGGCTGTGATGGCACCGGGGACAAATATAGGTGCAGCAACTCCTGTGCAGATGGGTGGAGAGAGGATGGACGAGGCTATGAGGGAGAAGGTCATGCAAGACATGCTCGCCTTTGTAAGAAGCATAGCAAAGGAAAAGGGAAGAAACCCAGAGGTAATAGAGAGGATGGTAAAGGAAGCCATCTCCCTCACGCCTGAGGAAGCCTTAAGGGAAAAGGTCATAGACTTCATAGCGGTGGACAGGGCAGACCTTCTTAAAAAACTTGAGGGCAGGGTGGTCAAAAAACATGGAAAGGAAATAACTCTTAAAACAGAAGGGGTTCAAGTTGTAGAGATAGGCAAAAGCCTAAGGGAAGAGCTCCTCAGCGTTATAACAAACCCAACCGTTGCTTATATGCTCCTGCTTATAGGCTTTTATGGAATTTTCTTTGAGCTTTACAACCCGGGCAGTATTATCCCAGGCGCGGTGGGGGTTATAGCTTTGCTTTTGGGTTTGTATGGGCTTGGTATTATTGGCATAAACTGGCTGGGGCTTTTACTTATCCTTGCGGGATTGCTTTTGTTGGTGCTTGAGCTCATAACTCCCACCTTTGGAGGTCTTGCTCTTGCGGGTGCTATAGCCTTAGCCCTTGGCTCTCTTATTCTCATAAGCCCAGACTCTCCTTACGGAGATATACCTCTTAGCGTTATAGGGACAATGGTAGCTCTCACCGTAGCCTTTTTCCTCTTTGCGGGAAGACTGGGGCTAAAGGCTCAAAAGAGAAGGAAAATGCTCGGCACAGAGGAGCTACTGGGTGAACAAGGAGAGGCATTTACCGACTTTGTGGAGGGTAAGGGTAAGGTCTTTATTCATGGTGAGATATGGAATGCAGTAAGCGATGAAGCCATAAGGAAGGGGGATACGATAATAGTGGAGGAGGTCAGAGGCTTTGTATTGAAGGTTAGAAAGGCTTAAACGGAGAGGGCGGGATTCGAACCCGCGGTACGGGGTTTGCCCGTACACAGCATTTCCAGTGCTGCACCTTCGGCCACTCGGTCACCTCTCCTTAGGAGTTAAATATTATAATATCTCTCCACCATGAAAGTTGCCAGCATAGATGTAGGCTCATACTCTATAAGGCTCAGTGTAGCAGAAGTTAATGCAGGTTTAGAGCTTATCCACGAAGAGGGAAGAATAACAGCCTTGGCAACAGACCTAAAGGACAGTGGTCTCCTAAGGCAGGATAGGATAGAAGAGAGCCTTGAGGTTATAAGGGAATTTTTCCAAAAGGCAAAAAGCCTCGGGGCGGAACGCATAAAGATAGTGGGGACAGAGGCACTAAGGAGGGCAAAAAACGCAGAGGATTTTTTAGAAAGATTAAAAGCTCTCACAGGGCTTGAGCTGAGGGTTATAACCCCTGAGGAGGAAGGAAGGTATGCCTTTCTCTCTGTAGCCTATTCTCTTAGACCCTCTGGAAGGTTTTGTATCATAGACCAAGGGGGTGGGTCAACAGAGTTTGTGTGTGGTAGAGGCTTTCAAATAGAGAGCATAAGGTCTTTTCCCTTTGGAATTGTAAACCTTACAGAGGAGTTTATCCACAGCGACCCACCAAAAAACTACGAGCTTGAGTCTTTGAAAAACTTCCTTGATGAGCATATAAGGGAAGTAGTCCAGCCCTGCGATGAGCTTGTGGGTCTTGGTGGCACTATAACCACCATAACCGCCATTGAATACGGTATATATCCCTACAGAGGTAAGGATATTCATGGAAAGGAGCTTTCCTTAGATAGGCTCATGTTTTGGCTTGAAACACTAAGCTCTATGAAGGAAAGGGATCGCATTGCCAATTTTCCCCACATAGAGCCAAAGAGGGCAAAGGTGATAATTCCAGGTCTTGTTATCTTCTACAGAAGTATGGTGCTCTTTGGAAAAAATAGGATAAGGGTAAGCGACTGGGGTTTAAAGGAGGGGCTGTTGGTGGAAGAAACCCTAAGGTGCGGAAACTGATTTTTCAATTGAATCTAATCCAATTGTACCTTGTTCTTTGCAGAAAACAGAAAAATTAAAAAAAAGGGGGAAAAAGAGAAGGGAGGTGAGCAGGGGCTATACTCTGTTTGGTTAAAAAAGGCGGGAGCAGCCCCTCAGAAGATCCATTGGAACTGAAGGGTGACTGCGTCGTTTTTTATACTGTTCCTCTGTTCATCAAACTTTGTGTATTCAAGTGTCCATCGGAAGTTTTCATTTATGAAGTAATAGTTAATACCTAAGCCCATCTGCTTTATGTTACCCAGATTTCCAGTGGCACTCGTATTGGGACCCACGAAGTTTGTAGCATCTCCGTAAAATCTCGCGTTTGCACCAGTTCCAACCTGAACTATTTGGGGTTTATACTCAGAGTAGGTTATATAGGGTTCAAACTTGTGTTTGGACTTTGGATTTAGCATGTAGCCTGCCTTCAAAAGCCAGAAGTCGTTTTTTATACTTCTGTTAGGGTAAACATTGTTAGCACCATCAAGTAGTATTAGCTTGCTAAACTTAACCTGACCAAGCTCCGCAACAAGGGATACTGGACCGTGATGCCATGCAAAATCCACACCATAAAACTTCATATCAACCTTATTATCGAGAAGATTGTTAGCCAGAGTACTATTAGGTACAGATAAAGGGTTAGGCAGTAATAGATAAGGTATTCTTACATTGACCGTGCCAGCACCGTTTTGAGGGCTACCGTTGCCAAGAAAGCCCGGTGATATACCTTGTGTATCTGTTATTATGTGTTGGTCTATTTTGTTTTGAAATGCGTAGGATACACCAAGGGTGATGCCTTTCCGCTTTCCAAGGTAGGTATCTCTATAAAGCCAATTGTATATTGCAGGTCTACCCTCTTGGTCGCCAAGGGTCACTGTTCCTCGCAAGGTTACAAGCGGGCTATTAGAGGAGTTGCCCCTTGCCTTCGAAAGACAAGTGCCCACACCCGGATTTGGTGCATTAAAGCCACACAAGGGAGTAGTGGAAGAAACTCCTACAACGGTGTCATCCCACGGATTTCGGACGTTTTTAAACCCTCCAAATAAACCTAAGAATCCATCAACCGTAATCCTGGAATAACCCTGTCCCTTGCTTGCTCCTCTTATATGGGCGTAGCCACCAAAGGCTCTGCCGGTGACGTCTCCAATAGTAAGGTGAGTCCACCTAAGCGTTGCATTTGTCCTGTCCAGGTCTATGTTGTCATAGGCTCTTTGAAACTGCTCCCTACCCAGAGGAACTCTTGGATAGCCTAAGTGTAGGTCAAGGGTTATACCCCTCATGTCTGTCATGGCACTTGGGACAAGCACTACATCCAGCTCATGAATAACTCCGGTATTCCTGTTACTCTGTCTCCTTCCGTGTGTAGGCTGTCCACCAAAAGGTGCATCATAAGGGTCTCTTCCAAAGTCGTTGTCTCTTAGAACGAAGTTAAACTTAAACCAAGGATTAACACTCCCTCCAAACCTCAGCCTCACCCTTCTAAAGAACACATCTGTTCTATCACTTGCCCCTATGAAATTGGGTCTATTTTGATCGCTAATGTCCTGCTGTCTAAACCACAACTGCATAAGAAGGTTAATGTCCATGTACTGGTCTTCCGCAGGACTGGAAAGTCTTATGGCATGGGAAGGTTCTGGTAATGCGAAAACTGCCGCAAAAAGTAAGCCTCCTATTAACTTCTTGTTTTTCATATATCACCTCCTTACTGTACTTTTATGTAGGCAAAACCCTTTGATTGCAAGTCTCCAATGGCTCCAACTCCAGAAGGCACTATCTTAGTAAACTCATGTAGCTTATTAGCATCAAGTCTTAACCTTTGCAAAGTTATATTACATATATAAAACTCAACACCATAAGCCAACAGATCCTTTTCTGTCTGGTAGAGTTCGTCAATCTTTATACCTTCTGTCTCCCATGGACTGCCGGAAAGGTCTTTCATAAAGAACTTAACACCTGCACCATGAGCCACGACAACTATCTTTATCCTAAAGGGATCATTGTCATAAACAGACAGATGGTTTCTTATATTACCCAGCATAGCCTTAAACCTTGCTTCTTGAGGAAAATCACAGTGATAGACCACAGCTATTTTAGCGTCTTTTTTAATATCCTCCATTTTTACCTTTGGTGGAGAAGCCTCCGCAATCTTATTTATAAAGGGCACAGAAGCTAATAAACCCGCTAATCTAAAAAAGCCTCTTCTATCCATGTTACTACCTCCTTAGGATTGATCCTTTCATAGATGTAGTATGCAAGAACTGTGCCAAAAACCTGTAATAGACCTTTTACTGATAAATCAAGTGCCTCTCGCTTTTGGTGTTAGATTCAGATGTGTCAATTTGTCAAATGTTTTGCCATTTTGGCACTTACAAAAGATTGTATTTCTTAAGTTTTCTGTAGAAGGTTCTTAAAGGAATATCCAAAAGTTCTGCAGCCTTTCTCTTGTCAAAATTAACTCTTCTCAATACTTCTTCAATCTTCATCTTTTCTATTTCCTTAATACTATCAGGCTTCTTGTGGAAGGATATGTTGAGGTGGTTTTCATCAATCAAAGTTTCATTACATAGTAGTACCGCTCTCTCTACTATGTTTCTTAGCTCTCTTATATTACCAGGATAATTGTAAGATAGGAGAGTTGACTTGGCTTTTTCAGTAAAACCCTTTATTTTTTTATTGTACTTTCTACAGAATTTTTCAAGAAAATGTTCAACTAATGGGATTATATCCTCCCTTCTCTCCCTTAAAGGAGGAACTCTAATTTCAACTGTGTTTAGTCTATAATACAAATCCTCTCGGAAAAGCCCATCATCAACTAGCTTTTTAATATCTCTATTTGTTGCACAAATAATGCGTACATCGCTCTCTACTTCTCTTCTACCACCTAATCTATAAAATTTCTTCTCCTCTATTGCCCTCAGAAGCTTAGCCTGTAGTTTGAAGTCAAGGTCTGTTATTTCATCTAAAAAAAGCGTCCCTCCCTTAGCTAACTCCATAAAGCCTGCCTTTTGACTACCTGCACCAGTAAATGCTCCCTTTTCATAACCGAAAAGCTCAGCTTCCAAGAGTTCCTGAGGTATAGCGGATATATTTATGGCGACGAAGGGTTTATCCTTTCTATCACTTAGTCTATGTATAAGTTTAGCAACAAGTTCTTTACCGACCCCACTTTCCCCCTGTATTATAACACTACAATCACTGCAAGCTATCTTTCCTATAATATCCACTACATTTTTCATTGCGGGACTTGCTATTACCATATCCTCTTCCGTCAGCCTTTTTTCGCTTTTTAGGAGGCTATTTTCTCTCTTTAGGCTTAACATATCTTCTACCTTTTTAACCACAAGCTCAACTTCTTCCAAACTGCAAGGTTTTGTCAAAAAGTCAAAAGCCCCCAGCTTCATAGCCTCAACTGCTATCTTTATTGTTCCATGGCCAGTTATAACAACCACTTCCTGAATACTGTGGATTTCCTTTATCTTTCTGAGAATGTCCATGCCGTTCATATCAGGTAGAAGCAGGTCAAGTATGATCAGGTCATAATGCTGTTTATCGATAGAGTCTATGGCTAACTCACCACTTGAAACATGGTCAACAGAGTGCCCCTTTTCTCTTAAAAACTTTGATATTAGCCAACCGTATTCTATTTCATCCTCAATTATAAGTATCTTCATGTCATGCGTTCTTACTTTTAATATACACTCGGAACTCGCAACCTCTGTCTAAGTTTTCATACTCTATTTTGCCCCCCATGTCCTCCACAAAGCTCTTTGCAATAGACAGCCCCAAACCAAAACCTTTAGCCTTTGTAGTATAAAAGGGTTGGAAAATTTCTTCAGAGTTTACACCCGGACCTTCATCCCTTATTTTCCAAACTATAAAAGGATCAACATCTTCAATACCCACATAGATTTTACCCTGCATTGGAGACGCGTCTATAGCGTTATCTATAAGGTTAATAAGAATCTGTTCCAGTTTCCATGGATATGTTAGGAGTTTTTGATACTTCGTTTTCGGGTTTAGTTCTATAATTATCCCTTTATGCTTCGCTTTGAAATGGATTATATCTAATAAATTTTTTGTAAAACTTAAGGGATCTATTTCCTGCGGTGAACCATCATAGCTCTTTGCCATGTATAGCAACCTGCTTATTGTATCCCTCGCTCTTTCAACATTTTTAAGAACCACTTCCGCCATTTCCTTCACTTCCTTTTCATTGGACACATTTCTTATATACTCAGTATATGCCATTATAGAAGCAAGAGGGTTGTTAAGTTGATGTGCTAAGGAACACGCTATTTCTCCTAATATGGCTAATTTGGAGTATTGTCCAAGAAGAAACTCAGTACTCTTTTTATCTGTAATATCTTTTATATGGAAAAGTGTATAGTCTTTATCCTCTAATTTAAGAGGTATTGAAGTCACACTTACGCATTTAGTTTTTCCTCCGATACTTATAATACTTTCTGGTATGAACAGGAATACACCTGTTGTAAAATGTTCACACACATCCTTTATATTCATTCCAAGTACCTCATTAGCTGTAACATCAAACATGTTCAAAAAATTGTCATTTACCATCTCTAATGTGCCACTCTCATTCTCTACCAATAAAATGCCGTCTCTAAGTTTATTAAACAAATTTATGTAAACACTTTTTTCCCTTTCAATTCTGTCAAGAAGATTTTGAAAAGCTCTTGCAAGCACGTAAACCTCACCATATCCTTTAATCTCCAAATTTTTCCTATCCATCCAATTTATAACAGATAACTTCAAGTCTTCAAGAGGCTTGAATATCCTTTTCACGGTAAAAAAGCCCACCCAAAAGAGTCCACCGCATAGAACTGAACTTAGCAAAAAGGAAACTTTTAAAAAATTGTAAGCATTCGCATAAATGAGGTCTTCAGGTTCGCTTAGTTCAATAATCATATTTGTACCTCTTATATGAGATTGCAAACTAAGCATTTTTCCGGTTGCCCAGTTGTTCAATGACACCATAGTCCTACCATTAGTATCTAATAACCTAATTGTAGCATCATGTATTCCGTACTGGTGAGCATAATCTTTAATCAAATCTCTTACATTCATAGCACAAACTATAAAACCCATAGGCACATTGTTGCTAATATCAAACACCTTCAGGAGCATATACATCTCGTTAGTACCCATTGAATATACATCTAATACTTCGTCTACCCATTCCAACTTACTCAACGTTTTAGGCAAACCTTCAAAGTTGATAGACCTTGTTTCAAGATAAATAAGTCTGCCCCTTGTATCGTAATAAGCGCATCCCTTAATATGTTCAATATCTCCTGTCAGTCTCCATAGAATTTCTTTCAAACTTATGTTTAGGCTTCTGTATTTTGTTGCTATAGATTTTATTTTTACCTGAGTGGATACTATATCTTCCCTAAATCTATCCGCAAGGATCTTGGTTATAACACCTTTGTCTTCTTGCCATGATATTCTAAGCTGTTCTTTCAATATACGGAAATAGATGAAAACAAAAAGAATCTGGACAAAAACCATAAGGAAAATGAGTGCTAATATTCTATTTTTGATGCTACACCTCATTTAAAAACTTGGTCTGCGAGAAGAGTCTTGCTATTATCTAAAACATATCCCATTTCCCTAAAAACGCTCTCATTTATAGAAAGTCTTATTTTTGTCACTTTTTCAAAGGGTATATCTGCAACTCTGGCTCCTTTTATTATCTGATAAGCAATATAAGAAGCCTGATAACCTTGATCATAACCAGAGCTACCGTAAGCCACCGCACAACCTTTTGTAGCATGCTCTGGGGATAAGCATACTACCGGTATATGATAAAACCGCGCATAGTGCAGGATGTAGGATGTTAAAAAATTATCTGTATAGAAACACGGGGTCATTACAATAGCCTCAAATCCATCTTCTTTCATATGGCTTATTACATACTCAAGATCCTGAACGTCCCTAACTTCTAATGGATAAATTTTTAATCCATGCTTTTCACCTGCTTTTATGGTTAATTTAGTTGCCAACTTTGAAGCTTCAAAGTTGGGTGTGCAAAAAACTATAGCCTTTTCTACATGAGGGAATAATCTTTTGAATATTTCTATGCGTTTTTCCATTAACTCCATATTTAGGTTGTCAACGCCTGTTACACCCTTTATAGGTTTGTTTTCGTCATCCACAAAGCCCCAAGCTTTTATGGCAGTGCCACCCATTATTACAATTGGAGGTTCAAAGTCGTTCTTTATCTTTTTAATGTAGTGAGCTTCAAGGCTACCACCTACTGCTACAAGCCTGAACTCTTTTTCCCTTTTTACTATCTCAATAGCTTTCTCTTCTAAACTTTTTAAGTTATTTTCTCCATTGTATATTACAAATTCCACATTTTTAAGTCCAAGATTTTTTAGCCCGTCCCTGAAACCATCCAACTTAGTCAACCTTCCCTCTCCAGATATAAGAACACCGATAACTATCTTCCTTTCACCGAACCAACAAGAGACAAGCATAAGAGACAATAAAATTGCCAATACAGGTCTCATTGTTTATAATATATACCCGATATAGGCGGCGTAGCTCAGCTGGTTAGAGCGGAGATCTCATAAGTCTCAGGTCGGAGGTTCGAGTCCTCCCGCCGCCACTATTCTACCGACACACTTTTTTGGAGCTGATAAAGCCTTATTATCTCTTCCACCGTATTGGCATCCTCTGGATTTTTATCCTCTCTTATAAAGCTAACCGCCCTTGGAAAACGCAAGGCGTAGCCCGGTTCTTCAAGGGTTCTGCCTGCGGTGTGCAAAGGAGACCTTGTTATCTCATCCGCATTAACCGTTATCACATACCTTGGCTCTACCCAGACATCTACCTCAATAAGACTGTCCACTCTTGGATGTTTATGGCTTAGCTTTATGACGTCCAACATCTCCCTTAGCCTGACCCACTCACTCTCTGTGAATCCTGAACCCACCTTGCTTACCGTCTTAAAGGTGTCCGTGGAAGGTTCATAAACTGCCACAAGGAGACCGCCTATACCCAATCTTGCCCTTGCACCCTTTCCGTAATAGTAGCCCACTACTACCACGTCCACCGTGTCTGCAAGACTTCCCCTGTAGCTTCTCTTTAATTTTATCCAGTTAAAGTTCCTTGAGCCTGCAGTGTAAGGTGCATCAAGTCTTTTTGCCATTATGCCCTCAAGCCCTCTCGTTATAACATCCTCAAAAAAGGTTTCTATATCCTTTGCCTCTTGTGTTATAAACATTTCTGAAGGTCTAAGGGTGTTTGTTTGAGAGAGAAGCTCCTCAAGGGTTTTCCTTCTTTCTATGTAAGGCTTTACCGTGTAGTCCTCTTCTTCAAGGTAAAGCAAGTCAAAGGCAAAGAGTTTAAGTGGATAATCCCTCGCATATTCTTCTATGCTGTATTTTCTCTTTCTTTGTATGGTTATCTGAAAGGGATAAAACTCGCCCGTTTCTTCGTTTACCGCTAAGGCTTCACCTTCAATTATCACCTTTTGGACCTTTACATCCTCCATGACCGCCTTTACCACATCTGGAAACATCTCCGTCATCCTTTCAAGGTTTCTTGAGTATATTTCCACTTTGTCGCTATCTTTGTGAACCTGTAGTCTAAAGCCATCATATTTTGCCTCCACACCACATCTGCCAAGCCTCTGAATTATCTCCTGTGCACTGGATACCCTTTCCGCCAAAGCCATCCTTATGGGATAACCTAATTGAATCTTGAACTCTTTTATGGCTTCGAGTCCACCCTCTTTGAGCCTCTTAGCTACAAGTCCCAGGTCAGAGCAAAGATTGTAAGCCCTCTCTATGTATGGCTTTAGTTCTCTTATGCCTCCAGCCATGGCATCTATTATGGTTGCATCACCCACCCCCAGCCTTAGCCTCCCTATAATTATCCTTACCGCATACTTGGCTTCAAAGCCCGAAAGACCCTTTAAAAGGTTTATAAGTTTCATAACCTTGTCTAAGGTTCCCCTTGTGCGTGCAATATCAAAAAGCTCTTCATAAACCCTAACAAGGCTTAAGTTTCTTCCCTGCCAGCCTATTAGTTCTTCCGCTGTATCTCCAAGGTCTCCCTTCTGTTTGTATAGAGTTTGCACCTGGCTGAGCCTAACACCGCAGGCTTTGGAGAGAGATTCCATAAGAAGCTTTTCCGAAATACCAAACTCTATCCCTCTAAAGGCTGGTAGAAGCTCACCAAGTGTTAGATAAACCACCTTGTCCACTTCCTCCACGCTCGCCTTTTCCAGAAGGCTTCTAAGAATTTCCGCCATTTCAAGCCTGCTGGTAGTTTGTTCAATCCTGTGGAAATACTCAGAAAGCTCTCTAAAGGTCATATCAAGATTTTAAACCAAGCCAACCCTCAAGGTCTTTTATAAAATGGTAGGCACTCCTGCCAGAAAAACCATTGTGCAAAGCCCAATCAAGGGCAAGTTTTTGAAGCTCATCCTCTTTAATGCTTAGACCTCTCTGAAAAGCCAAGTGCCTTATTATATCTAAATACTGCTCCTTTCCAAAGGCGAAAAAGCCAAGTCTTATGCCACACCTTTCCACAAGGGAGACCCTCTCCCAATAGCTCTCCTCTGGAAACTTTTCTTGCTTTTCTCTTTCTGGCATGAGATGTCTTCTGTTGGAAGTGGCATACACAAGCACGTTGCTTGGTCTTTCTTCCACATCGCCGTCCATTAGAGATTTCAAAATTCTTATCTCCTCGTCCCCAGCTTCAAAGGAAAGGTCATCAAAAAAGAGGATAAATTTTTCTTGACGTTCCCTCAAGAGGTCATAAAGCTCAGAAAGATGACTAATATCCATCTTGTAAACTTGCACAAGCCTGAGACCATCCTTTGCAAAAAGCCCTAACATGGACTTTACCAAAGAGGATTTACCCGTGCCCCTATCTCCCCAGAGTAAAACATCGTTTGCAGGCAAGCCTTTCACAAACTGTAGGGTATTTCTCCTAAGGGTCTCCTTTTGCCTTTCTATATGGAGCAGGTTTGAAAAGTTTGGAATGTGTGGGTGTTTTATCGGAATTAACTCTCCTTCCTTAAAGCGATAAGCTAAATGCTCCATCTTTCAGCCCCACCTTAGCTTTTCTTTTAGGATACCAAAAAAGCTCCTCTTCGGATTTGGATACATAAGGCAATAGTGAGGAGACTTTTTTATCACCACCACATCTTCTCTTTTTAAGCTCATTCCCTCTTGTCCGTCAAGGGTAAGATATGCCATGTGGTCTTCAGATAGGTTTATGAGCTTTATTCTAAAGTTTGGTGGCACCACAAGAGGTCTATTTGAAAGGGTATGCGGACATATGGGCACAAAGAGCAGGGCTTCCATAAGAGGATACAAGA
The DNA here is from genome assembly GCF_033971325.1 of Hydrogenobacter sp. T-2. Lineage (NCBI taxonomy): Bacteria > Pseudomonadati > Aquificota > Aquificia > Aquificales > Aquificaceae > Pampinifervens > Pampinifervens diazotrophicum. Next base: position 689,591 of record NZ_CP117180.1, on the reverse strand, counting down.
TAGGTCCTCCTGCAGAAAGGGCGTAGGCAGTAGAACCCGTGGGTGTGGAGACTATAACTCCATCTCCATAGACCCTAAGCACCCTCTCTCCCTGAAGCTCTATTTCCACCTCCACCATACGAGCAAGGCTTTCCTTTGAAACCACCACATCGTTAAGGTAGTCCCCCAGGTAAAGCTCCTGAGACCTTCTAAGGAGAAAAGCGGAAAGCATCATCCTCCTCTGAGGCTCTATTCTGCCCTCTAAGAGGAGTTTAAAGACCTCCTCTGTCTCTTCCAGCTCCACCTCTGTGAGGAAGCCAAACCTTCCCACGTTTATGCCAAGAAGTGGCACACCTTCCTTTGAGGCAAGCCTTGCACCAGCCAAAAAAGTCCCATCTCCACCCACCACCACAAGCAAGTCAAAGCCCCTAACCTTTGGCTTTTCTCCTTTTGAACGCTCATTTATAAAGACCTCCAAGTCAACCCCAAAAGACCCCACAAGCGTCTTTACCCTTTCGGAGACTTCTCTTGCCCTCTGGCTGTCCTTCACAAAGAGGAGAACCCTCATAGAAGCCTGTCAATTATCTCACAAAGCACATGACCAAGGGTTATATGGCATTCTTGAATGCGTGCGGTATCGTAAGAAGGCACTACAAAGCTGTAGTGGGCAATATCCACCAACTTACCCCCATCCCTTCCAGTAAAAGCTATGGTGGTAGCACCCAGGTCATGAGCCTTCATGAGACCTCTTACCACGTTAGGTGAATTTCCAGAAGTGCTTATACCAACGGCGATGTCTCCGGGCATACACAGGGCTTCCACCTGCCTTTCAAAAACCCTTTCAAAGCCGTAATCGTTCCCTACTGCGGTAAGGATGGAAGTGTCTGTGGTAAGGGCTATGGCTGGCAAAGCCCTCCTTTCCCTTTTAAACCTTCCCACTATCTCCCCTGCGATGTGCTGAGCGTCCGCAGCACTACCACCGTTGCCAAAGAGAAGCACCTTGTTGCCATCCTTTAAAGCTCTCGCTATTATCTGACCTACTTCTACAATTCTTTCCGCATAAAGCTCCACAAAAGCCAACTTAAGCTCCGCACTCTCTCTAAAGGAGTTTATAACAAACTCAAGCATCCTTCTTTCTGAGGTCTCCCACCGTGAGCCTGTTCATTAGCTTGAAAAATTCCACGAGCTTTTGTTTGTGATATTCCTCTTGGTTTTCTATGAAGGTGAAAAGCCTCTTTATTTCTGGGTCATCAATCTTTGCAATCTCTTTCCCATACTCACCGCCCGTTTCCTGCTCGTAAAGTATTTCCGCCTTGACCTGCTCTTGGAGACTCTTTAAGGGTTTTGGCGAAAAGTCTACTCTTTGTATGTTAGGCATTCCACCAAGCTCACCTATCTTTTCGCCGAGCTTACCCATATGCACCATGCTCTCTATAGCAAGGTCAAGCATTATGTCCTTGTAGTCGCAGTTTTTGGAATGGAAAAACTGATAAAGGTAGTTGATTATGGTTTGATACTCTTCCTTTAGAAACTTGTTTAAGACCTCAAGAGTCCTTGGGTCTGGTCTCTGCTCCTCTAACGGAATACAAACAAGACCTTCTTTTACCTTTTCCATAAGCTCTGAAAACTCCACCTTGTGGTCTTGCTCATCCTTTATAACTCTCTCAAGGAGCTTCTTTACAGAGTCATCCTTGACCATTTCCAACTGCTGGCTGTATATCCTTATAGCTTCCTCTTCAGCCCATACATCCTTTGAGAGCATGTCTGCCCAATCTGGTCCACCTATAACTATCATGTCCTCAAGCCTGTCTAAGACCACCTGTCCACCCAGCTGAACCACCTTCTGGGCAAACCATTTGAGATGCCTCATCTCTTGACGAGCTATTTCCTCTATCTCTGATGTGATGTTTCCATCGCTTATGAGGAATATGTGATACAGATACTGCACTATGGCAGAATGTTCAAGGGCTACATCATAGAGAAGCAAACTTACCGTCTCTTTTTTATCCATGTCTTTCACCTCAAAAGGTTTATATGTATCTTACTAATATACTCGTTAACCATTCTGTGGCTATTGAAAAAGGGTCCTATTGTAGCTATGCTATTTTTCATAAGCTTTACCCATTCTTCCCTTTTGGTGTAGTAGGTGGGGACTATGTTATACTGGAGCTTGTTGTATAGGTCCTTCATATCCTGAAGGTCATCAGAGGGTGTGTTATCCTGCCAACTGGGTTTTGGGCCAATACCCCAGCCGTTTATCCCCTCTATGCCACCCTCAAGCCACCATCCATCCCATGTGGAAAAGTTCAAAACCCCGTTCATCCCTGCTTTCATACCGCTTGTTCCACAGGCTTCGTAGGGCCTTTTTGGTGTGTTTAACCACACATCGCAACCAGAAACTAAGATTTTTGCTGTGTCTATATCATAGTTTTCAATAAAGGCTATCTTTAGTCTTTTTGTCCTGCTTTTTACGTAATGTGAAGCTTCAATGATGTTTTTTATAATCCCTTTTCCGCCTTCATCTCTCGGATGGGATTTCCCAGCAAAAACTAGCTGTATACCTTCACAGGATTCTGCTATCTCTATCAGTCTATTAATATCCATAAGTATAAGGTCATTTCTTTTGTATGGTGTTATTCTCCTTGCTATACCTATGGTGAGCACATCGCTGGAAAAGCTGGCATCTGTCTGTTTATTTACAAGGTTTATGAGTTGCCCTTTTATCCTTTCATGTTTTTCGTAAAGAAGGTGAGAAGGGATGAAATGAACCTGCTGTAAAAGCATCGGGTTTGAGTTCCACCCCGGAATGTAATAATTAAAAAGTCCCTTAAGCTCTTCGTGGATCCATCTTACATGATGCACACCGTTGGTCACATAATCTATGTCCTCTCTTTCTGGGAAAATTTCCCTTGATACATACATATGCTTGAGAGAAACCGCATTGACATAACCAGAATATTTCACTGCGAGCTTTGAAAGGTTTATATGCCCATCTTCTACTTCCCTATCCCAGTTCATATGGTCGTATGACTTTAGTTCTTCCTTTACCATATTTACTGGAAAGCGATCATGACCTACGGGAACAGGTGTATGTGTAGTGAATAAACATCTTCTTCTAACTTTCTCTTCGTCCTTGAGTTCCTTTAGGAGTTCTACAAGTAATAGTGCGGAGTGGCTTTCGTTCATGTGATAAACCTGCGGTTCATAACCAAGAGCCTTTAGGAGTCTGTAGCCTCCAATTCCTAAGAGTATCTCTTGTCGCAGTCTGTAAATGCCATTTGCCCAGTAGAGCCTTTGGTTTAGGTTTCTAATCTCGGGGTAGTTTTCTGGAAGGTCTGCATCCAAGAAGAATATTCGCAAGCTATCCCCCAGACCAGGAGTATATTCCCAGCATGTAGCCTTTTGAACCCTGTCGCTAAAGGGAACTTCCACCTTTAAATCCAGCTTTTTCAGAAACTTCCTCTGATACCATCTTTGTTCATATTCAATCTGTTCACCCCTTGGTCCTATCCTTTGCTGAAGGTATCCACCTCTGTAAAGAAGCGTAACTGCTACAACAGGAACTCCAAGGTCTGCAAAGGACATAAGTGTGTCACCTGCAAGAACTCCCAGTCCGCCACTGTAGGTTGCCATCTGACCTTCAAGCCCCACCTCCATCACAAAGTAAGCTATCATGTTTCTCACCTCAGACCAATTTTATAAACCTTACTAATATATTCGCTTACCATCCTGTGGGTATTAAAGTGAGAGCCTATGGTGGCTATGCTGTTTTTCATGAGCCGAACCCACTCGTCCCTGTGCTTGTAAAAGGTAGGTATGATCACATAAGCTAACTTTCCATACAAGTCTTCGAGGTCTTCCTCGTCTTTGGATTCGGTCATATCTTGCCAGCTTGGCTTTGGGCCAATACCCCATCCGTTTACTCCCTCTATACCACCTTCAAGCCACCAGCCATCCCATGTGGAAAAGTTCAAAACTCCGTTCATTCCCGCTTTCATACCGCTTGTTCCACAGGCTTCGTAGGGTCTTTTGGGATTGTTAAGCCATACATCAGACCCTGCTATCAGAAGCTTTGCCATATCTATGCCGTAGTTTTCAAGAAAGGCAACCTTTACAGCCTTTGTTTTCTCTTTTATTAGCCTTATCTTCTCAAAGATATTCTTTATTATTTCTTTTCCCAAACTATCTCTTGGATGTGCCTTGCCTGCAAAGACAATCTGAATCTCACCAATGTTCTCCGCTATGTGTATCAGCCGGTCTATATCTCTTAGTATTAGGTCGTTTCTTTTATATGGTGTTACTCTTCTTGCTATGCCTATTGTAAATATATCGTCAGAAAAGCTTGCATCTGTCTGTTTATTCACAAGGTTTACAAGGTCGCTTTTTATCTTGTTATGCTTCTTGAGTAGAAGTTCTGAGGGTATTTCATGGGCTCTTTGGAGCAGGATAGGATTCTCGTCCCAACCGGGTATATACTCGTTGAAAAGTTCCTGTATTTCCTCGTGGACCCATCTTTTGTGGTATACGCCGTTTGTGACATACTCAATATCTTCACCAAGCTCTGGAAAGATACCAGCGGTTACAAACTTGTGCCTGTGAGAAACTGCGTTTACCTTACCAGAATACTTAGAGGCAAGTAAAGAGAGGTTTATATTTCCTCCTTCCGCTTCCTTTTCCCAATCTATGTGGTTATATGCCTTTAGCTCCTCCTTTACCATATCCAGTGGAAACCTATCGTGACCTGCGGGGACTGGTGTGTGGGTTGTAAAAACGCACCTTTTTTTCACTTCTTCTATGCTACCTAGCTCTTTGAGAAGCTCTACTACAAGAAAAGCAGAGTGGCTTTCGTTCATATGATAAACATGGATAGGATAGCCAAGGGCTTTTAGGATTCTATAACCCCCAATTCCTAAGAGTATTTCCTGTCTGAGCCTATAGAGACCATCGTCAAAGTATAGCTTGCTGTTTAGCTTCCTTATCTCTGGGTCATTACCCTCTATGTCAGCATCAAGAAACAAAACCCTCACATCCCCCTTTGACCTGACCCAATACTCCCAGCAGGTAACCTTCTGCTTTAAGTCTCCAAAGAATATTTCTACTTCCGCGTCAAGTTTTTTGAGATATCGCTTGTAGTCCCAAAGGGCGTCAAAGTCCAGCTGCATGCCGTGAGGAGTTATTTTCTGAAGGTTGTAGCCTCTTTTGTAAAGCAGGGTAATGCAAACTGCAGGAATATCCATATCCGCATAGGAAAAAAGGGTATCCCCTGCAAGTGTTCCCAAACCTCCACTATATAGAGGCATATTGTCTTCAAGCCCCAATTCCATTACAAAGTAAGCTATCATGATGGTTTATATTTTATAGCATCGTGAGGCTCATAAACACAGATATAACCTGTAGGCTCGATAGCCTGCCCTGGACGGGCTTTCATACACGCTTTGTCTTTGCTCTTGGTATCACTTGGGTGCTCGACGCCTTCGAGGTGGTGATAGTGAGTGCGGTTCTAAAACCCATGGCAAAAAGCCTTGAGTTTACACCACAGCAAAGCTCTATGATGGTGAGCGGTTTCCTATTGGGTGCGATAATAGGTTCGCTTATCTTTGGCTACCTTGCGGACAAATACGGCAGAAAAAAGCTCTTTCTTATTACCCTTTTGCTCTACGCAGGTGGCACTTTTCTGACTGGCTTTGCCAACAGCTTTGAAACTGCCCTGCTCTTTAGAATCCTTGCAGGTGCTGGGCTTGGTGGCGAGTTCGCCGCCATACAGTCCGCCATAGACGAGTTTGTCCCATCAAGGCACAGAGGAAAAGTAGATGGCACAATAACCGCACTTTGGAATCTTGGAAGCCTTATGGCATCTCTCAGTGCTATAGGGCTACTTAAGGTAATAGATGAGGAGCTTGCGTGGCGTGTCGCATACTTTTTTGGTGGAGCATTAGCTATTTTGGTGGTGTTTGTAAGGCTTTATGTTCCAGAATCTCCAAGATGGCTTCTTTCAAAGGGTAGGATAGAAGAAGCGGAGAGGATAGTGAGCAGAATTGAAATACAAGCAGGTGGTAGAAAAAGCCAAGAGACATGCCAAGTGCCAGTTTTTGAGGGAAATATCTTAGATGCGTCAAAGATAATCTTAGGCAGATACAAGTGGCGTTTTCTCTTTAGTGCCAGCATGAGTTTTACTATCCTTACCACCTACTATGGCATGATAACCTTGCTTCCCGTAATACTTTCTGAGGTTTACTCTCTAAGCAGTAAGGAAATACCTCAACTTCTCACGTTGGGAAGTCTTGGTGGGCTTATAGGCGGGCTTGTGGTGGCTCTGCTTGTGGATAAGGTGGGAAGAATTCCCCTTGGCATTCTCATTAGCTTGGCGTCAGCCCTTCTTAGCCTTTCTTTCCTCTTGGGTTTTGACATAAGGCTTACCTTCTTTGTATACTCCCTTATAGCCTTTTCCTTTGCCTCTGTTGCCTATGTAATAGCAACGGAGATATATCCCTCCTATATAAGGGCGTACGCCATAGGAATCTTGTCTATAATAGGCAGGCTTTCTGGTGCCTTTTCTCCTCTATTTCTCGTAAGCCTCTCTCAGTTTGGTTTCAAATATGCCATGCTTGGGCTTGCCCTTTTCTGGCTTGTGGGCTTTGTTGCCTTTGTTATATGGGCTTTTAGGGGAATGGAAACAAAGGGTAAACCCTTAGAGGAAATTTCATAAAATAAATGGCATGCTTTTGGGGTTTATCCTTCTGTATATATTAGGCACTCTCCTTATAGGAGTTTTGGCATTAAGGCTCGTTAAAAATTCAAAGGACTACATACTGGCTGGCAGAAGCCTTCCCCTCTACATGGCTACCTTTGTATCCTTTGCCACATGGTTTGGCTCAGAGACGGTGCTTGGTGCTTCTTCCGTGATGGCAAAGGAGGGGCTTTTGGGCGTTATAGAAGACCCCTTTGGAGCAGCACTGTGTCTTATCCTCATAGGTCTTTTCTTTGCCAAGCCTCTATACAGGATGAACCTCCTTACTATGGGAGATTTCTACAGAGTGGTGTATGGCAGAAAGGCGGAGGTGGTGGCAAGTTTTATGATAGTGTTTTCCTATTTTGGGTGGGTGGGTGCACAGATGGTAGCCATAGGAGTTATCCTTCAGCTCGTGTTGGGAGTTCCTCTCCTGTGGGGTATACTCTTGGGTTTTGGTGTGGTGCTTTTTTATACCTTTTTGGGTGGTATGTGGGCGGTGTCCCTTACAGACTTCTTGCAAACTATAATGATAATAGTGGGTTTAATCGCAGTGCTTTATGAGGTTTCCTCTGGCTTTTCTCAGATAGCTCCAGTCCTTGCTTCCCAACCATTAGATTACTACAGGTTTTTCCCAGAGCCAAGCATCAAAGAAATACTCCTTTACATATCCGCATGGATTACCATAGGACTTGGCTCTATCCCTCAGCAGGATGTGTTCCAAAGGGTTATGGCATCAAGGAGCGAAAGGGTTGCGGTGCTTTCAAGTATATCCGCAGGTTTTATGTATCTTACTGTAGCCCTTATACCTCTCATCCTTGCGGTTTTTGCAAGGACAAGGTATCCCGAGCTTTTGGATATAGACCCACAGCTTATGCTTCCCACTATGATAATGGAGCATGCGAGCCTCCCCACAAAGGTGCTCTTTTTTGGTGCACTGCTTTCTGCCATTATGAGCACCGCAAGCGCTGCAGTGCTTGCTCCTGCGTCGGTGCTTAGTGAAAACCTTATAAAGCCGTATATAAGAAATCTCTCAGACAAAGGCTTTCTGTGGCTTACGAGGGCTTGTGTAGTCTTAGTTTCCCTTGCGTCCCTTATGTTTGCTCTCTCTGGGGAGTCCATATATCATCTTGTGGCAAGCTCCTCAGCCTTGAGCCTTGTATCCCTCTTTGTTCCTCTTACCGCAGGGCTTTACTTTAAGGGTTCAAACCCAGTGTCCGCCATAGCCTCCATGCTTTCTGGATTTTTCAGCTGGGCTCTGCTTGAGTATGTTTTCCACAACGACTTTGCTCTTCTTGTAGGTCTTGGCTTTAGTATAAGCTCCTATATACTTTTTACTCTCATATGGAAGAGATAGCAGTAAGAAAACTAAAGCAGGTAGGAAAGCTCCTCTATACAGAAGGTCTTGTAGATGCAAGGGCAGGCAACCTATCAGCAAGGTTAAAGGACAAGATAGTCATAACGCGTAGAGGAAGTCATCTTGGAAACCTTCAAGATTGGGATTTTATATCCCTTCCCTTACAGGAAGAACATCCTCTTTCGGATAGAGCTTCCTCAGAGCTCGTGGTCCACAGAGAGATATACTTGCAGACAGACTACCTTTCGGTAGTGCACGCACACCCCGTTGGAGCAACCCTTTTGTCCTTTGAAAGGGACTACATAGAACCAATAGACTCCGAGGGCAAAGGCCTTCTTGGAAGGGTTCAAATAATCCCAGCCTATCCCTCTGGAAGTTTGGAGCTTGCAAGGGCGGTAGCTTCTGTTCTGAGGTCTTCAAGGCTCGTGGTGGTGAGGTCTCATGGAGTATTTTCCGCAGACCTTGACCCCTTTTATGCTTATGCTCATATTTCTGTCCTTGAGCGTTCTTGTAAAATACTCCTCTATGAGCGAGGTAAAATACAAAGGCTGTAAAATTCCACCAGAGCTTTACTACGACATAGAAAATCAAGTATGGTATAGGCTTGAGCCAGATGGCACAGTGGTAGTTGGAGCTACAGACATAGGTCAAACAAGGGCAGGTAGAATGGTAAATGTAAGGATAAAGGCGGTAGGCAAACATGTGCCAAAGGGAAAGCCTATAGCGAGCCTTGAAAGCGGAAAGTGGACAGGACCAGTCCCAGCAGTCATAGAGGGAGAGGTGGTAGAAAGAAACGAAGAACTTTTTGACACCCCAGACCTCATAAACGACTATCCATACACCAAGGGTTGGATAGCAAGGCTAAAACCTACAAACCTTGAAAGAGACCTAAAGGACTTGGTTACTGGAGAGGAAGCGGTTAGAAAAATGCAAGAATACATAGATAGAGAGGGTGTAGAGTGTAAGGGGGAATGAAGTTTTGATGGGATGAGGATAAAAATTTAAAGCTCTTATCGGAAAGAGGTATAGACTTTCCTTCCATAGTTCGTGCAATAGCTGAGGGTAAGGTGCTTTATGTTATACCAAATGAAAATGAGCAATATAGTGGACAATGGCTTATAATACTATGCCTCAATTCCTATGTGTGGGAAGTGCCATATAGGATTGAAAAGGATTGTATAAAACTTATCACCGCATATCCAAGCAGAAAAAGAAGAAAGGAATACATGCTCAAATTTAACAAAGACCCTTGTCAAGATTGACCCATGAAAAAACTGTGTTATATTGTAGATATATGGAAACTTTGATATTACACAAAGGAAACTTAAGGCTAATGGCTCAAGAAACGCTACTGGCTTATAATGAGAAACTTTTGCCCTTTTTTGAAGAATACGGAGAGAGATACAGGAAAGTTTATCTACACAATAGGGATTATACTGACGAAAACCTAAGGGAAAACCCATACCTTGCTTTAGAGTTTTTCCTAAAGCATTCCTTCTATAGAGGAAGACGTCAAGAACTCTCCGATGAAATTTTTTCAAAGGTTAGCAGGGTCTTGTCAGATTTAGAAGACAAGGCAAAGCCCATAGAAGAGCTTAAAAACCACATAGAAAGTCTAAAAATACCCAAACCTGACGAAGAACACATTATATCTCTAATAGAATACATGAGAAAGTTTCCTGGAAACTATAATATCTATAACCACATAAAAGGGCTGATTGAGGAAAGCATTGAAAAGGCATATATGGAGCTTCGTAAGATTAAGCAAGTAGGTGAGAAAATAGCGTCCTTTATTCTTAGGGATGTTATACTGGTTGCGGGGTTGGAATTAAAAATAGAAAACCCAGAGTGCATAAAATACATATTCCCTCAGGATACTCATGTGAAGAAAGTTTTGGAAGGCTACTTTCCTACAGATACAGAAAAATTCTTCTATATATACCTTTTCCAATACCTGAATAAAAACAACAAAAACAATACGCTTACGGTAGCTAAAATAGCATCAGGTATGTGGTATGCCCACTTCCATGCCTTTGATATCCTTATGGAGGTAGTCCTTTACTCTCATCTATAACCAAACTTTTCTCTTAACCCTTCCTCCACATAAGGATGCAGGAGACCTTATGAAGGGTTTTCTCTTTTAAATCTACTTAGTAGTCCATAAAAGCCCAGAGTTCCTCCCTTCTGTAGAGAATATTGGCAAAGGGACACTACCCTTTACTTGAGGATATCCCTTTGCACCTCTTCCGCAGTGGGCAGTGTATCCATCCTCTTTACCTTGCTTGCGTAATACATCACAGGTATGAGCACGAGGGTGAGGGTTGTAGAGCCTATAGTTCCAAATATTAGAGATATGGCAAGACCGTTGAATATGGGGTCAAAGATTATAACAAAGGCACCCACTATAACCGCTATAGCGGTAAGAAGAATAGGTCTTGTCCTTATTACTCCTGCTTCTACCACCGCAAGGTGAGGTGGCACTCCGTCCTTTATCCTCTCTTCTGCAAAGTCCACCAAGAGGATAGAGTTTCTCACTATTATACCAGCCAAAGCTATAAAACCTATCATGGAGGTAGCAGTAAAGAAGGCATTCATTATAAGATGCCCTGGGATTATACCCACCAATGTGAGGGGTATGGGTGCCATGATTATACCTGGTATCTTAAAGTCTTTGAACCAAGCCAGTATGAGAACATACATGACAAAAAGGGCAACGCCAAAGGCTAAGCCAAGGTCTCTGAAGACCTCAAGGGTTATGTGCATCTCTCCGTCCCACTTAACATATACACCATCCTCTATAAGAGGCAGAGACATCCAAAGCTCCTTCACCTCTCCGTAGGGGTTGGGCAGGTTCTTTATCTTAGACCTCACGTCAAGTATGCCATAGAAGGGTGCTTCTTCTCTTCCCGCCACATCACCTATCACATAGACCACGCGCCTAAGGTTTTTACGGTATATGGTGGTGGGAATGGTGTCTTCCTTTATTTCCACAAGCTCTGAAAGGGGCACCCTTTTGCCATCTCTTGTGGGGATTTGTAGCATCTTTAGCGTATCTATGGTTCTATACTTTTCGTCAAACCTGACAATTATTGGCGTATGCTCTGTATCCGTGTTCTGCATTATGCCTGCTTGGTGTCCTCCGAGGAGGGCATGTAGCGTGTAAACTATCTCCTGCTTTGAGAGACCTGCCAACTTTGCCTTGTCTTCTTTTACCACAAGTCTAAGCATAGGGGCAGGGTCTTCAAGGTATATGCCTTCATCTGTTACGCTTTTGCTCTCCTTGAATACCTTAAGCACTTCTCTGGCAAACTCTTGTTGGACCTTGAGGTCTGTACCGTAGACTTCTGCTACGATGGGAGATAGCACGGGTGGTCCTGGTGGGACTTCCACAACCGCCACATACTTGGCACCGTATTTTTGTGCTATTTCATGAACCGCAGGTCTTATCCGCTTGGCAAAGTCGTGGGACTGTTCCTCGCGTTTGTCCTTGTTTATGAGATTTACTTGAATATCCGCAAGGTTTGAACCTTGACGCAAATAGTAGTGTCTTACAAGACCATTGAAGTTAAAGGGTGAGGATGTTCCCACATATACCTGATAGTCGGTCACTATGGATTGTCTTGAAATGTAGTCTCCTATGACTCTTGTTGCTTCAAGGGTTTTCTCGAGGGGTGTGCCCTCAGGCATGTCTATGACTATCTGAAGCTCGCTCTTGTTGTCATAAGGTAGCATCTTAACCACTACCGCTTTTGTGACCAAAAGACCCACCGAAAGACCCATAAGGGCAAAGGTAAAGGCATAAAAGGCATATCTTTTAGGCTTACTTGTAAGTAGAGGCACCATTAGACGAGAGTATATCTTCCAGAAGCTTGTCTCCTTTATGTTAATTTCGTGTTTTTCGTGTTCCTTGTCAAATTTATCTCTTAAAAGTATGTAGCTCGCCCATGGAGTTATGATAAAGGCAACCAGCAGGGAGAAGAACATGGCAACAGAAGCATTTATGGGTATTGGTCTCATGTAGGGACCCATAAGACCTGTCACGAAAGCCATGGGCATAAGGGCTGCGATAACGGTAAAGGTTGCTAATATGGTGGGGTTTCCTACCTCGTCTGTTGCTCTTACTATTGCTTCTCTTGGTGTTTTTGCTAACTTTAGCTCAAACCAGCGGTGCACGTTCTCCACTACCACTATGGCATCGTCCACAAGTATACCTATGGCAAAGATAAGGGCAAAGAGGGTAACCCTGTTTAGGGTAAAGCCAAAGACTTGACTGAGAAATAGGGCTATGGCAAGGGTTACAGGCACTGCGATGCCTACCACTATGGCTTCCTTAAAGCCAAGGGCGACTGCAATGAGAAGTATCACAGAGAAGGTGGCTATTATGAGCTTCTTTATAAGAGTGTCCGCCTTTTCTTTTGCGGTCTCTCCGTAGTTTCTCGTTATGGTTATGTTTAAGTCCTTAGGTATTATCTTACCCTTTAAGTGTTCTACAAGGTCAAGCACCTCCTTGGCTACCTCTACCGCATTGGTTCCTATCCTCTTAGAGACCGCTATGGTGACAGCAGGATAAAGCTCCCCAGGCTTTACCCCCTCAATACCCTTTTCCCTATGCTGAGGACCAAAGCCCATAAGCACGTAGTCTTTTATTTCAGAGGGACCATCCACTACTGTGGCTATATCCTTCATATAAACTGGTCTTGAATTGAAAACACCAACCACTATGTTTTCCACATCTTCCTTAGACCTTAAAAACTCTCCAGTTCTTACCACATACTCTTTCCCACCCTGGACTACCTTACCGCTTAGACCTTGTGCGTTGGCGGATTGTATAACCTGAGCTACATAGAGGGGAGAAATACCGTAAGCTGCCATTCTTTGTGGGTCAAGAATTATGCGAACTTGTCTTGGTCTGCCTCCCACCAAGAAAACATCCGCCACGTTTTGAACCTTTTTTATCTCGTTCTCAAGAGCTTCAGCTATTCGCCTCAGGTCATAATAGTCGTAGTTCTTACCCCAAAGGGTAAGGGTTAGTATAGGCACATCATCTATGGACTTGGGCTTTATAAGAGGTGGTAGGATAACTCCAGGGGGTGCCAAGTCCATCGCAGACATCATCTTGGTGTTTAGGTCCACAAGAGCCTTTACTGGGTTTGTGCCCACATAAAAACGTGCGGTTACCACCGCCATTCCTTCCATACTGGCGGAGTATATGTATTCAATATCCTTCAGTTCCCAAAGCTTTTTCTCAAGAGGTGCCACAACCCTCCTCTCCACCTCTTCAGGAGTAGCACCAGGATAGGCTATCATTATATCTATCATAGGAACCACTATCTGTGGCTCTTCCTCCTTTGGAGTGGTAATAACCGCAAATAGACCTAAGGCGAGAGAAACCAATATTAGGACAGGAGTTAGCTTTGAGTCTATAAAGTAGTTAGCAAGCCTTCCTGCAAAACCATACATGCTCAGCCTCCTACCCTACAACCTTCGCAGGCTTTTTCTATGCCCTCAATAACTATCCTTTCACCCTCTCTTAGACCCGATAGCACTTCCACCCTATCACCCCTTTTCTCACCGAGCTTTACAAATCTCAACTCAAGAGTATTATCAGGCTTTACTACCCAAACACCCGTGAAATCAAAGCGTCTTACTATAGCACTTTCTGGGACAAGGAGCACATCTACACTTTCGGGTATTAGAAGGCTTGTATACATACCGCTCTTAATCCCTTCCGCATTCTCTAACCTTACCTTGACCCTAAAGGTTCTCGTAGCAGGGTCAAGTGCAGGTGAAACTTCTACCACTTTACCCCTCAAAGTCTTTCCAAGTCCAGACACGCTTACCTCATACTCTTGACCTATTCTGACCTTACCCACAAACCTCTCTGGTAAGAAGGCTTCAAAGAAGTATGGAGGAGCTTCTACCACAAGGAGCGGATGACCAGGCACTGCAATGTCTCCCACATCTACCCTTTTTTGAACCACATAACCACTTACCGGTGATGTAATGTTGGCATACTTTATGTTACTTGCTATAGCTTGCCTTTGGCTTTGAACTGCCCTTACTCCCGCCCTTGCCTGTTCTACCTGTGCTTGTGCGGACTCAAACTGGGCTTTTACTTGGTCAAACTCCTGCTGAGTTATAGCTCCTTCCTTCAAGAGAGCAGAATACCTTTCAAAGGTTTTTCTCACCGCTTCGTAGTTTGCAATCGCAGACCTGAGTGCCTGCTCTGCCTGAGCTATCTGATGATTTACAGCCTCTGTCTGAGCCTGAATGTCTTCCGCATCTATGCTTACAAGAAGCTGACCAACCCTTACGCTATCGCCCTCCTTAACAAGAACGCTCTTTACCCTTCCCATAATTCTGGTGGAAACCTCTACTCTCTTGTCCGCTACTATCTGACCAGTATATGGACTTAGAACTTCTGAGAGCTTTTCCACAGTGCCAATGCTTATACCCTGAACCACCTTTGCCTCTTTGGAGATTTCACCAGCCTTTTCCTTCTTTGTGAGGAATCCCCCAAGCCAGACTACCATGGCAAGTATTATCAAAACAAAGACTGCATACTTTATCCAGCCCTTCATCTCTTTACCTCCTCCACAGAACCTGCATTATAAAGGACATCCATATAAGCCTTATGGCATGCGTTTATTGCCTGAACTCTTTCAAGTCTTGCCTTATCAAGCTCCGTTTGAGCGTCTAAGATATCTACCATTCTGGCAAGTCCGTTCCTATATCTTAGCTCCATAACCCTCAAAACCTCTTGACTTGCCCTTATTCTGTCTTCTGCGGACCTGAGCATATCAAGTGCGTTTTCATACTCCGCATAAGACCTATTGAGGTCAAAGAGGGCAGAATCCCTAAGGAGCTTTAACCTTTCTTGAAGGCTTGCTCTCCTCTCTAAGTTTGCCTGAGCCCTTCTTAGGGTTGTAAGCCCTGTGTCAAAGGTCCAGGACACGCTTACACCTGCGAGATAGCCCTTGCCGTCCGCACCAAGGGGGTGGTCCTTTGAGTTAAGGAAATACTGAGCGAAGGCAAAAACCTGCGGCAGGTTATCTGAAAGGGTAAACCTGTAGGCTTCTTCAAGCATCTTAAGCCTTTCTTCAAGAGCCTTTATGTCTTTTCTGTTTTGAACCTTTTCTCTGAGATGGTTTATATCTATCTGTGGGCAGTGTGCTACTTCTTGAACCTCAAAGTCTCCAAGAGGGACACCCACCACAAGCTCAAGACCCTTCTTTGCGGTTTGATAGCCTCTTATAGCCTTTTGTAAGTTTTCCTCAGCCTTTGAGAGGTATACCTTTGCTCTTAACACGTCAGAGAGCAATGCAAGACCAACCTTATGCATCTGCTCTGCGAGCCTAAGATGTTCCTTTGCATCTTCGACCGCCTGCTCTGCAACCTTTATGCTTTCTTTGGCAAGCACCGCATCCATGTAAGCGTTGTATACTTGCCTTATAACCTCTTCTTTCCTTCTTTCCGCCTCAAGGCTCACAGCCTTGTATTCATACTCCGCCATTTTCTGTGCGGACTGCACCTTGCCACCAAGCCATATGGGAACTTCAAGGGTAAACTTTGTCTCAAAGTTGTTTATAGCCTTTGGATTGTTTAGTCTTGCAGGGTCAAAGTCCTGCATGGTTATCCTTTCCTGATTTAACCTGCTCATAAAGGCATAGGCTGGCACATCGGTTCTTGTGAAGGTCTCTTCCACCTTTATTCTGGGAAAGAGAGCACCCTTTGCCGCCTTTAGCTCCAGCTCCTGAGCCTTAATATCCCTCTGTGCGGACTTTATAAGGTAATTGTTTCTAATGGCGAGCTCTATAGCCTCTCTTAGTTCAAGCTCCCTTGCCAGAGCCAAACTCAAAAGCGTTAGAAGGAAAACCACTATTCTCATAGCTTATCACCGTATAATTATATCATTATATTCTAATATGTCAAGCATCACTTAACAACCTCTTAATAGTATTTATAGCGTATAGCCTAATCTTCGTAGAACTGACATCGTCCACATCTACTTCAAAAGATAGCTTTGAAGTAGAGGTGTTTTCCTCCATTATACCTACAAGCCTTGCACTACCAGATACTCCCGAAAGCTCTTCCCTACCCGTAATTTTGAAATCTAATCTCTTATTTAGCATTTCTGGTATTATGGAGGTATCTGTCACCACAAGAGAGAAACCGCCTTCTGATATATCAAGAGGCACAAAGGCACGGAAGACACCGTCAATTTTAAGAAGAACCATAAAGGTTTGATCCTTTTGGACTGGAACCCTTGGTTTGCTCCTATCTCCAAGTTTCCCTTCACCTGTGTAGAAGATGTTTACTATTATCTGGTTGCTTTTACCTACTATTCTTCCCGGAATAACGAAGCTCATGTATCCAAGGTTTATAATGTCTCCTGTCAATATAAACCTTCCCGCCAAGGGCGTTGTCTTCAGATAAAGCATACCCTCCTGATATTTGAGTTTCTCAAGCCTTGTATGGAAGAGGATGCCACCTTCAAGTATCTTATAAACATCAACAAACTTTGCCATTAATCATCCCCTCCACTAACTGCTCCATACTCATACCTCTTGAACCTTTAAAAAGTATAACCGCTTTTTCATGAATATTCCAAAGAAGCCAACGAAGAACTTGCTCATGAGATTTAAAAAAGAAGCACCCTTCCTTACGCTTTCTGCACTCTTCGTAAGCATGCCTCATATTCTCTCCAAAGAAAAGACACACATCTATACCAAGCTCTGCACAGAGCCTTCCCACTTCCCTATGGTATTTCTCAGAGTCCGCTCCAAGCTCTAACATATCACCTAAGACCGCAATTTTTTTATCATTGAAAAGGCTCAAACTTCTCAGAGCCATCCTTACAGAGGGAGGGTTCGCATTGTAGGCGTCATCTATGAGGAGTAGGTCTTGCTTCCTTAGGATGCGAAAACGACCTTCCACTGGGTGAAAGTCCGAAAGGTGTCCACAAAGACCCTTCCAGTTTATACCCAAAGCCTCAAGTATGACAAGGGCACAGAGGGCATTCTCTACTATCGCAAGACTTGGCACTGGAATAAAGACTTGCACTCCGTCCACTATAAAGCTCACACCCTCCTCGGAAAGCTTTAGGTCTTCCGCTTTGAACTTGCCATCTCCAAAAACCAACTTTCTGGGTATATGGTAGCAGTGAGATACATAAGCAGGGCATATGCCACAATCTTCCTCCTGCATCTGGTAGAACACTTCGCCGTTTCCAAGCACCACATCATCAAGGCATCCAAAGGTCTCAAGATGCTCTTCGCCTATGGCGGTTATTGCTCTTATGTGTGGCTTTACCAGTTCCACGAGCCTCTTTACATCTCCCTTTTGGCTTGCACCCATCTCTACAACCCAGAAATCACAGTCCTCTTCAAAGTTAGCTACAGAGAGAGGGACACCGATTTGGGAATTGTAGTTTCTGGGCGTTTTGCAAACCTTTCCTACCTTAGAAAGCAAAAAGGCGGTAAGTTCCTTCGTGGTGGTTTTGCCTGCAGACCCTGCAATGGCAACAACCTTTCCCTTAAAGTTTTCCCTCTTCCAACTTGCAAACCTTCTTAGAGCTTTCAAGGCACTTTCCACTATTATCTGAGGAGTATCCTTTGGTAGCTCAAGCTCTCTCTCACAGATAACCCCCGCCGCTCCTTTCTGAATTGCCTGCAAGGCATAGTCATGTCCATCGTGGACCTTGCCCTTTATTGCCACAAACAGCTGACCCTCTTGCACGCTTCTACTGTCTATTGAGAAACCACTAAAAGAAGCAGGCTTCCCAATATGCCTTCCTCCAAGAAGCTTAGCTAACTCAAGAGTAGTTAACAGCATATCAACACCTACCCCCTTGTAGTTTCTAATTTTGGAGGCAGTTTCAAGCCTTTAAACCATAAAAGAGCAAACAGTCCCCATATGGACACCAAAAGAAGTGCAAGGCTTATCATATACATGTAGCCATGCTTTAATGCATAACCTCCCCACATACCACCTGCAAAAGCTCCAAGAAACTGGGTAGTGTTGAAAAATCCAAGAGAAAGACCTCTCAGGTCTTTGTGTGTTAGCCTTGTAAGTAGGGACGGCACAAGAGCCTCAAGTATGTTAAAGCCCACGAAAAAGAAAAGCACCATAAAAACTATCCCCCAGAAGTTTTCAATAAAGGTAAAGGAAAGAAAAGAAAGTCCAAGGAACATAACCGCAAGCATAAACACCTCTTTAAACCTACCTCTCTTTTCTGCAAGTATTACCGCAGGGACCATGATGGCAAGGGCTATAACTATCGTAGGTAAGTATATCTCCCAATGCTTTATTTTAGGATAGTTATACAGATAAACAAGCTCATAAGGCACTACGGTAAATATAAGGACCATAAGGGCATGAGTCAGAGCTATGGAGAAGTTAAGAAAGAGCTGGTTTCTGTCTGTGAGGAGAAGAGTGATGTTTTTTAGGGATGGGTTTATTTCCCGCTCTTTAGCCCTCTGGGAAGGCTCAGGAACTTTTAGCATAAGCAATGCGGTTGCCACAAGGCTCAAAAAAGCGGTAAGGAAAAAGAGAAAGGGAACTCCAAACTTACCCGCAAGAACTGGAGCTACTGTTAAACTCAAAGCAAAGGTAAGTCCAATAGAAGCACCTATGTGGGCAAAAGCCCTTGTCCTTACCTCTTCCCTCGTAAGGTCTGCAGAAAGGGCTACCATGGCAGAGGATACCGCACCAAAACCCTGTAGAAAACGGGCAAAGACCATGCTCCATATGTTTGAAACAAGACCAGCCATGAAACTCCCAAGAGCGTATGTAATCATGCCTACAAAGATAATGGGCTTTCTTCCATACTTATCGGAGAGATATCCGAAGGGTATCTGAAGCATGGCTTGTGCAAGACCGTATATGCCTATGGCAAGACCAATAAGCGTTGGAGTAGCTCCTTCAAGAGTCCCAAGGTAAGGAGAAAGAACAGGAAGAAGCAAGAAAAGACCGAGCATACGCACCATAACCGCAAAGGTTATGCTAAGAACTACCTTCCTTTCCTGTGGTGTGAAGTCCTCTAACATAACTAAAATTGTTTGAGAAACCTCAGGTTGTTTTCATAGAAGAGCTTTATGTTGTCTATGCCAAAGTAGAGCATGGCGAGCCTTTCCACACCCATTCCAAAGGCAAAGCCCTGATACTCCTCTGGGTCTATCTGGCAGTTTTTGAGGACCTGAGGGTGGACCATGCCACAGCCCATCACCTCAAGCCACCCGCTTCCCTTGCAAACCCTACAACCACTACCACCACAGATAACACAGCCTATGTCTACTTCTGCAGAAGGCTCTGTAAAAGGAAAGTAAGAAGCCCTAAAACGGACAGGCACATCCACTTCAAAAAATTCTTTCAAAAAGGTCTCTATAGTGTATTTCATGTGTCCAAAGCTAATGTCTCTATCTACCGCAAGCCCTTCCACTTGGTGAAACATAGGCGAATGGGTTGGGTCGTCATCCCTTCTGTAGACCTTGCCCGGTGCCATTATGTATATGGGTGGCTTTTGAGAGAGCATGGTTCTTATCTGCACAGGAGAGGTGTGCGTCCTTAAGAGATAGCCCTCTTTGTTTACATAGAAGGTGTCCTGCATCTCCCTTGCAGGATGCTCCTTTGGAATGTTTAACATGTCAAAGTTATACTCTTCAAGCTCTATCTCTGGACCTTCCATTACAGAAAAGCCCATACTAACAAAGATGTCCCTTATTCTTTTCATGGTCTGAGTTATGGGATGAAGGCTTCCAAGTTCTGTCTCAAGAGGCACAGAAAGGTCAATCCACTCCTGAGAGAGTCTCTTTTCAATCTCAAGGGCTTTGAGCTCCTCTTCCTTTTTCTTGAATAGCTCTTCCGCAAACTCCTTTAGCCTGTTTACCCTAAGCCCGTATTCTTTTCTTTCTTCTGGTGGCACTTCCCTTATGCGTGCTATGGCTTGGGTTATGAGACCATTTTTCCCGAGATATTTTGCCTTGAGCTGTTGCAGTTGGCTGAGGTCTTTTATAGCCTCTATACTACCTTCAAGCTCTTCTTGAACTTTCTGAAAATCTATCATACAGGTTGTGCCAGCGCTTCCTTTGCCTTCTCCACTATCTTGGAGAATCCTTCTGGGTCTCTTACTGCCATTTCTGCGAGCATCTTCCTGTTTAGGGTTATACCAGCTTTTGATAGACCATTCATAAACTTGCTATAAGAGAAACCATGAGCCCTGACCGCTGCGTTTATACGAGCAATCCAGAGCCTTCTAAACTGTCTCTTTCTTTGCCTTCTATCTCTATACTGATACTGAAGAGCCCTAAAGACATATTCCTTCGCCCTTCTGTATACGTTCTTACGCTGACCTCTAAAGCCCTTTGCCAACTTTAGTATCTTCTTCTTAAACTTCCTTGAGGATGGACCCTTTACACGCATATTTGCCTCCTACAGTTTTCTGACAACTGAATTTTTAATTATAGCACAGACAAACCGCAGTCGCTGGAATATTTCCACCCTGCTACGGAAATAGGTAAAAATGCACTACCGCCACTTGGAGAAAAAATGCTTGCTTCCGGCGATGGACCTATGTTATTATAGTAGTTGCTGCTGAAGGTTTTTTAGCGTTACAGGGTAACGGGTTTTAGTTGCCAATTGTGGGATTGAAAGACCTCTCCATGCGGTATGCGGTGAATATAAGGACATGGTTTTAGTTGCCAATTGTGGGATTGAAAGACGGTAGGCGGTAGAATGGTTTAGGTTTATCTTGTCGTTTTAGTTGCCAATTGTGGGATTGAAAGTACAACCATTCAAAACCAAGTTTGCCGTCCCCGTTCGGTTTTAGTTGCCAATTGTGGGATTGAAAGTCATTAGCCCTAGCCCATACCACCACGGATAGTCACGTTTTAGTTGCCAATTGTGGGATTGAAAGAATACAAATAGCACTGGCATGTCGGGATGATAGTCAGTTTTAGTTGCCAATTGTGGGATTGAAAGAACGTAAGATAACCCTACTTTTTTTGTCGGTTGCATCAGTTTTAGTTGCCAATTGTGGGATTGAAAGAAGGCTGGAAGACAGGATGGAGAAATTTTTTGACAGACGTTTTAGTTGCCAATTGTGGGATTGAAAGTGTATACGGACGGCTTTATCTGGGCAAAGATGTTAGGTTTTAGTTGCCAATTGTGGGATTGAAAGAGCAATTCCGAGACCTGCGAGGGAGTGGATAGTGGCAAGTTTTAGTTGCCAATTGTGGGATTGAAAGGTGGGCAAAGGTATAAACGGGCTTTTGTTTGATATTTGTTTTAGTTGCCAATTGTGGGATTGAAAGAAGCAGGAAACAGTACAAGCAAGCATAAAGACAAGCATGTTTTAGTTGCCAATTGTGGGATTGAAAGAAGGCTTAGAAAGGTAAACGACTATATGCGTTTTAGTTTTAGTTGCCAATTGTGGGATTGAAAGATCATGTTTCCCCTCCATTCCCATTTAGTAAGCCCTCGTTTTAGTTGCCAATTGTGGGATTGAAAGGAGGATGGCAAGAGAGATAATGCAAGACTTAAAACTGTGTTTTAGTTGCCAATTGTGGGATTGAAAGCTCAACCACCTTGCAAGCCAGTTAAGAAACAAAACAGTTTTAGTTGCCAATTGTGGGATTGAAAGAAGAATACAACCTTGAAAACCTATCGCAAGAGAAAAACCGTTTTAGTTGCCAATTGTGGGATTGAAAGGTAGTTGGAATTGCAAAACGAACTTGAGGGCATTTCGTTTTAGTTGCCAATTGTGGGATTGAAAGCTGTTAAGCCCGAGGACATAAAACACTACGCACAACTTGTTTTAGTTGCCAATTGTGGGATTGAAAGTTTTTATATTAATATTGCTCAAGTCCTTGTCTGTCAAGTTTTAGTTGCCAATTGTGGGATTGAAAGAAGCACTTTATCTTGGCTTATTGCTCCTGTGAGGGAGGTTTTAGTTGCCAATTGTGGGATTGAAAGACACTACCGCCAGCTTCTTGTCTTACCTCTACGTTGCGTTTTAGTTGCCAATTGTGGGATTGAAAGGTGTTTTGTATGTAAGCGACATATTTATCTGGCAAGGTTTTAGTTGCCAATTGTGGAATTGAAAGAAGACGGCATTAGTCTGCAGGATGTCCCAGAGCATGGTTTTAGTTGCCAATTGTGGGATTGAAAGATTTCTCCAAACTGCCACGCGTCATTAGGGCTTAGTCGTTTTAGTTGCCAATTGTGGGATTGAAAGATTACACCAACCTTAAGATATCTGCTTATGTAGTAAAGTTTTAGTTGCCAATTGTGGGATTAAGAAGGAATAATTACATCTGTGGTCGTTTTTCAGATATCCCTTATAATTTCCTCCGCATGGTAAGAAGACCGGGCAAGGGGTTTGGAGAGAACCCCTTCAAATCCCATCTCAAGTGCTATCTCTTCAAGTTTTTTGAAGTCTTCTTCATGATAGAGTTTTTTCACAGGATAATGTTTGGGGCTTGGTCTGAGATATTGACCTATAACAAGGATGGTGACTCCCACACCTCTCAGGTCTTCCATGGTCTTTATTACCTCCTCCCAGCTTTCACCAAAGCCGAGCATTATGCCAGACTTTACGGGAGAGACCCTGCTTTCTGAGTAAAACTTGAGAACCTTAAGGCTCCTTCTGTAGTCTCCTTTGGGTCTAACCTCTCTGAAAACACCCTCCACCGTCTCTATATTATGCGAAAGCACATCAGGCTTTGCCCCCACTATCTGCTCAAGGGCTCTCTCAGAGCCCTGAAAGTCCGGCGTTAACACCTCTATTCTTAGATTGCTATCTCTGGACTTTAAAAACTCCACGCATCTTTTAAAGTGTTCCGCACCGTAATCTGGCAAGTCATCCCTGTCTACGGAAGTAATCACTACGTGTTTTAGCCCAAGCTCCTTTACCGCATAGTATAGTCTTACAGCTTCTGATGGGTCTGGTGGTTTTGGCTTTCCAGTAGATACATGGCAATACTTACAGGCTCTTGTGCAAACATTTCCTAATATAAGAAAGGTTGCGGTTCCTTTTGAAAAGCATTCCCCCATATTGGGACAAAGAGATTCTTCACAAACAGTGTTGAGAGAATATTTTTTGACAATTTCCGATGTTCTTTTGATAAGTTCTACCTGTGGTGCCTTAACCGAGAACATACTTTAAAAGCTCCCTTTTGCCCTTGCCTTCCTTTGAAGAGGCCAAGACCACCTCTGCGTCAGATACTTCCCTTAACCTCTTTAGACTTGAGCTAATCTCCTTCTGGCTTGCTCTGTCGCACTTGGTAAGAGCTATGACATAAGGAAGTCTAAGACTCTGTAACCATTGGATGCTTTCTATATCAAGCTCTGTAGGACCTACAAGACTATCAACGAGCAAAACTACCAGCTTTATATTCTTCCAGCAGGTATGGAAGTAGTTTTCTATGACCCTTTTCCATTCATCCCTTAGCCTTTTTGAAACCTTGGCATATCCATAACCCGGCAAGTCTACAAGGTATAGGTCATACTCTTCAAGCAGGAAAAAGTTTATAGCTCTTGTTCTACCCGGTTCTTTGCTTACTCTTGCTATGTCCTGCCCTACGAGCATGTTTATCAAAGAGGACTTTCCCACGTTTGACCTTCCCACAAAGACCACATGCCTTAGCTCATCTTCTGGAAAGTTTTCAAAAAAGCTCCCTACAAACCTAACCCTCATATCATCCTGCTTTTTTCCAAACTCTCCTTTACTTCACCCACAAGATAGAGAGAGCCAAGAACCAATAAGTCTTCCTTTATTTCCAAGACCTGCTCCGCACTATCAAGAAAAAGCATTTCCCTAAAGCCCATTTCCTTTGCCTTTTCGTATAGCTTTGTCAAATCTTCACCTCTGTGATGCTTTAAGGGAACCAAGTAGACCCTCTCTGAAAGCTCTCTTAGGTAAGAAAGAGAAAGCTCCCACTCCTTATCCCTAAGGGCGGTAAAAACAGGTGTAAGGCTTCCAAAGTGCCTTTTTACTTCCTTTACAACCCTTGCCACGCCGTCTGGATTATGAGCTCCATCAAGCAAAAGCAAAGGATTTTCTCTCACTACCTCCATCCTTCCTTCCCACCTTGTGTCCCTTAGTGCCTTTTTGAGAGGCTCTTCTTTCAAATCAATCAAAAGCCCCACAGCTCTTATGGCAAGGCTTGCATTGTCTATTTGATATTTACCCCACAGACCAAGCTCTGCATTTCTAAGCTCTACTTTTTCATCTTGATAAAAGTCTAATATGGTCCTTGTCCCCTCAACCCTTCCCGCAGAGAAAAAGTCTATACCCGCCACCCATAGGTCCCTTATATCGCATAGCTCAAGGGCTTTCGTGTAAAGTGGATACCTCATGCTTCCCAAAACTAAGGGCTTTCCCCTTTTGTATATACCCAGCTTTTCTACCGCTCTACTTTCGCAGTCTTTTCCGAGCCACCTTGTATGGTCTCTTTGCACGTTGGTTATTACGCATACTTCAGGTTGGCAAACCTTTGTAGCATCCCACCTTCCACCCATTCCTACTTCGAAAACCGCAAAGTCTACTCCTTCTTCCTCAAAGTATAGTAGTGCTACAAGAGTGCAGGCTTCAAAGTATGTAAGCTCAAACCTCTCAAAAACTTCCCTTAGCTCTTTCACATACTCTGAAAGCCTCTCTTCGGATATCTTCTCTCCGTTTATCCTCCACCTTTCTCGCTCCTCAAAAAGATGTGGAGATACAAACCATCCTACTTTGTAGCCATGATGCTTAAGTATGTTTTGAGCAAAGGCACAGGTAGAACCCTTCCCGTTAGTCCCACCTACTTGAAGAGAGGTATAGGAAGGTTTAAAGGAAAGATAGCTTACCGCCCTTTCTATTCTATCCAGAGTGGGGACTATTTGATAGTCTTTGCCCTCATAAAGGTCGTAAATCCGCATAAGGATAAATTATAGCCCCCCGAAGGGGGAAGGTTTAAGACAAGACTCTTACGTTCTTTGCCCTTAAGCCCTTTGTATCCTGTTCTACTTCAAACTCAACCCTTTGCCCTTGTTCAAGGGTTTTAAAGCCTCTTTGCTGTATGGCGGAGAAGTGGACAAACACATCCCCTTGATTGTCATCTCGGGTTATAAAGCCATAACCCTTTTCCTTGCTGAACCATTTAACTGTGCCTGTGAGTGACATGGAACAAAAACCTCCTGAAAAGTTATTACCGAGCAAGTTAGAAAGGTAGGCGCCCTCCCTTTCTTTACTTACTCTGAGATAATCATAAGCCATCCCCTTGTCTTTGTCAAGGGGTAGGCATATAATTAAAAGTCAAGGAGGTGAAAACATGCACTTTCCATTGCCTTGGCAGATAGTGCTTATACTTCTTGTAATCCTCGTTATATTTGGTGCGTCAAAACTGCCCGAGTTCGGTAAGGGTCTGGGTGAAGGCATAAGGAACTTCAAGAAAGCCCTTTCAGGTGAGACAGAAGAGGAGAAAAAGCCAGAGAAGAAGGAGCAGGCATGATACCACAGTTTTCTTTCACAGAGATTCTTCTTATACTGGTTGTAGTTATGATTCTCTTTGGAGCAGGTAGACTTCCAGAAGTTGGAAGGTCCCTCGGTGAAGGCATAAGAAACTTCAAAAAGGCATTCTCAGGTGAGGAAGAGAAAGTAAAGGAAGTTAAAGGTCAAGAAGTGAAAGAAGGAGACAAATCTTAAGCCTCACCGAGTTTTTCCCTTACTAACCTTCCCAATATACCATTTATAAACTTTGCGGATTTTTTGCCTGCATATTTTTGTGCCAACTTTACATAGTCATATATGGTGAGCTTTGGATTTTTTACACCTATATACAAAAACTCTGCAAGGGCTATCCTAAGTAAGTTTCTCTCTATGTAGCCTACCCTGTCTATGTCCCACTTTTCTGAAAGCTCCGCTATGAGCTTGTCAATGTCTGTGGAATTATCCATGTATGTTCTAACCAATTTTCTTATATATCTTCTTTGGTCTGAGATGTTTATACGGTTTGCGGATATGTATTCCTCCACCAAAGATTCTATTGGCTCTCCCTTCATATCCCACTGGTAGAGGACCAAAAAGGCATCCTTTCTCGCTTTAGGTTTGTATATCATTCAAGACTTCTCAGAAGGTTTACCATCTCTATAAGGGCTAATGCGGACTCCCAGCCCTTGTTTCCTTGCTTTGTCCCAGCCCTTTCAATGGCTTGCTCTAAGGTGTCTGCGGTTATCACACCAAAGCTAACAGGCTTGCCCGTCTCAAGACTTACCATGGCAATACCCTTAGCAACTTCGCTGGCTATGTAATCAAAGTGCGGGGTCTGTCCTCTTATGAGGACTCCAAGTGCAACAACACCGTCCACCTTCTTTTTGCTTATGAGCTCCTTTACCGCAATAGGAATTTCCCAAGACCCTGGGACTCTCACAAGATGTATGTTTTCTTCACTTCCTCCGTGTCTGAGTATGCAATCTATAGCTCCCTCTATAAGTCTATCCACAAGAAGATGGTTAAACCTGCTTGCCACTATACCAAAGCTAAAACCTTCTGCCTTTAAAAGACCTTCATACTTTTGCATCGCCTAACCTCCAGTTGTCTATAAGTCTTGTATTGCCTACCCACACAGCAAGAAGAATTCTATCACCTATCTTTACTTCGCTAACGGGTTTTAGGTCTTGGTCGATTATCTCCACATAATCTATCCCTTTTACACGTGGATGCTTTAGTATAAACTCCCTTATAGCTTCTTTTAGAAGGTTTGCATCGGTGTTGCCACTCTTAAAAAGTTTTTCCGCAAGGAGAAAAGACCTATAAAGAGAAAGAGCGGACTCTCTCTCTTCGGGGGAAAGGTATGTGTTCCTTGAACTAAGAGCAAGCCCATCTGGGTCTCTAACTGTGGGAACTGGCACGATTTCCACAGGCAAACTCAAGTCCTTTACAAGCCTTTGTATCACTTTGAGTTGTTGATAGTCCTTCTCTCCAAAGTATGCCCTGTCTGGCTGGATGATATTAAAGAGCTTAAGCACTACGGTGCACACGCCGTTAAAGTGCCCTGGTCTAAATTTACCCTCCAATATGTCCGTTAGTCCCTTAATCTCAATGTTTATTAGAGGCTTTTCTGGATACATATCCTCATCGGAGGGAGCAAAAACCACATCCACGCCCTCTTCCGCACATATGCTTATGTCCCTTTCTAAGTCTCTGGGATATCTTTCGTAGTCTTCTCCTTGACCAAACTGAAGGGGATTTACATATATGCTTACCACCGTTATGTCGTTTTGTATCTTTGATTCCCTTATGAGCCTTCTGTGTCCCTCATGAAGGTAGCCCATAGTGGGGACAAAGCCTATACTCTGCTTGCTTTCGCACCTTACAGACTTCAGATAATTCCTTATCTCCCTTGGCTTTCTAAAAAGTGTAGGCATGGCACATGTTTTAAGGGACTATAATTATAGCACATGTCCGCAAAAGGTAGTTTTCTTATTCTCAAGAGGTATAGAGCAGGTGATGAGGACATAATCTTAAAGGTTTACGGAACGTGTGGAATTGCAAAGGTCTTAGTGCCAAGCGGGTTTAGAGTGGAGCGTGGACTTTCGGGATATACAGAGCCCTTTAACTTTGTAAGCATAGTATACAAGCAAGCAGGAAACGTCATAATCCTCCAAGACCTACTTGAAGTGGAGTTTTTAGCCTATCTTTCCCTTGAAGACTATAAAAGGTATGTTTGGATGAATTCTCTCGCACTTTTTGTGGAAAGATGGTTTCTTCAATATGACCCTGAGCTTTTCAATATACTACTTTTTTACATAAGCATGTACCCAGAAAACCACGACCTTTTTCTTTTGAGGTTTAAGTTGGAGTTTTTGAAACACATGGGACTATATAAGGAAGATATCTTTGAGGAAAGGCTCAGAGGCTTTGTGAAGAGGTTGATAGAAGAGCGGTCCCTAAAAAAACTTGAAAGACTAAGGGTAAGCAGGGAGCTCATTACAAAGCTTGACCAAGCAATAGAATCTCACCTTTCCTCTTCTCTGTAGAGGTCTAATATCCTCTCAATTATCTTAGAGGTAGAAATGTCAAACTCAAACTCAACCCTCTCCACCTTCCCACCATAAGATAGCACAAAGTCCGCACCCACTATATTTTCTACCTGCCAGTCCGCACCCTTTACAAGCACATGGGGTCTTATAGCCCTTATGAGTTCTATGGGTGTGTCCTCTTCAAAGATAACCACATAGTCTACTGGCTTGAGACTATCAAGCAAGTAAGCTCTCATATGCTGGGGTATTATGGGTCTTTTTGGACCTTTTATTCTCCTTATGGAGCTGTCAGAGTTTAAACCCACCACCAATATATCACCAAAGCTCTTAGCCTTTGAAAGGTAATGAGCGTGTCCTGCATGAATTAGATCAAAGCATCCGTTAGTAAAGACTATTCTTTTTTCCTCTCTAAGAGGCTCAAGAACCCTTAAAAGCTCTTCAAGACTAAGAACCATATTTCCTTAGCATTATAGCGGTAGAATATATCCTTTCGTATTCCCTGGCACTTTTCTCCCAAGAAAAATCCTTTTTCATGCACCTCTTTATTACCTCCTGCCATTCCCTTGAGTGGTCGCAGGTATGCATATCGTAGTAGACTCTTGCCTTCAAAAGGGCATGCATAAGGTCTTTGCTTGAGTATTCCTCAAAGGCAAAGCCGTTTCCTTCGTGTGGGTTTTCCACAAAGTCCACCACCGTGTCTTTTAGACCACCTGTTGACCTCACTATAGGCACAGTGCCATACCTCATGGCGATCATCTGAGATATGCCACAAGGTTCAAACAAAGAGGGCATTAGAAACATATCCGCACCTGCGAATATCTTGTGAGCGAGCTCCTCGTTGTATTCTATCCTCACTCTTACACTTTCTGGATGTTTTTTCATGAACTCTATTAGCATATCTTGATACTTTTCCTCACCAGAACCCAGAAAGACAAAGTCAAAACCTTCCCTGACCGCTTCGCAGATTATACCTTGAACAAGGTCAAGACCTTTCTGTGCGGTAAGCCTTGAAACAATTCCAACAAGAGGTCTATCATTAGGAGTCTTAAGTCCAAAGGTCTCTTTTAAATGCTTTTTGTTGCTTGCTTTTCCCTTGTGGAAATTTTTCAGACTGTAGTGGTATTTTATAAACTTATCAGCTTCGGGGTTCCAAACCTCGTAGTCTATGCCGTTTAGGATACCAAAGAAGTATTTTTTCTCCCTTATAAGACCCTCAAGCCCATAGGCGTATTGCCTTAGCTCCTCCGCATAGGATGGGCTAACAGTAGTCAAAACATCGCAAAAGGCTATACCAGCCTTTAGAAAGTTTATCCTGCCATAGAACTCAATGCCTGTAAAAGGATGGTAAAGCTCCCAAGGTAGGTTCAAAAGGGGCAAGAAGTGTGGGTCGTATATGCCTTGGTGGAGGGCGTTATGTATGGTAAACACAGTAGGGATAGGCTCTAACTCTGGATAGTGTATTTTCTTATACAGGGGGACAAGTCCCGTATGCCAGTCGTGTAAATGTATAATGTCGGGATTCAGTTGCAGGCTCTTTATGACTTCAAGGCTTGCCAAAGAGAGAAAGCCAAACCTAAGGGGGTTGTCTTCATATTCACCCTTCGGGGTTGAGTATATGTGTTCTCTTTGATAATATTCAGGATAGTCCAGAAAGTAATATCTCACATGGTCTTTTGTCTCTTCAAGTATTCCAAACTCCAGCCAATGGCTGTTGAAAAATATCTTTCCCTTTGAGACATTTTTGGGCTCTACCTTGACCTTTGAGTATCTCGGCATTATCACATAAAGGGTGTGTCCAAGCCTTATAAGTGCCTTTGCAAGAGAGTGAACCACATCTCCAAGACCCCCTGCCTTTACAAAGGCGGAACTTTCTGAGGCAACAAACACTATTTTCATAATTTCCCCCATTAAAATTATAGTCTATGGTAGACAACTTCTTGTTAAGATTCCTTGAAGAGGACCTGGGGCAGGGAGATATAACCACAGAAGGCATATTTAGAGGTGAGAGAGCAAGAGGGGTCATAAGGGCAAAGGAAGGTGGAGTCCTTGCCGGGATAGACTTTGCTCTTAGGGTGTTTCAGCTCTTGGGGGAGATAGAGCTAATATATGCAATTAAGGACGGAGAAGAGTTTTCCAAGGATGATGAAATTTTGGTAATAGAAGCTCCTGCCAACTTGCTCTTGATGGGTGAGAGGGTAGCCCTTAATCTTTTACAGAGACTGAGCGGGATAGCAACTTTAACGCGAGAGTTTGTTAAAGCTCTTGAGGGAACTGGAGTAAGAATACTTGACACAAGGAAAACTACGCCCGGTATGAGATACTTTGAAAAATACGCAGTGAGGATAGGTGGTGGTCTTAATCACAGGTATGCCCTTTACGATATGGTGTTAATAAAGGACAATCATAAAGCCATAGCGGGTAGTATAACAGAAGCGGTCAAAAGGGTTAGAGAAAGGATAAGTCCAGTCTACAAAATTGAGGTGGAGGTGGAAAATCTTCAAGAGCTCCAAGAGGCTCTGCAGTGTGGTGTTGATATGGTCATGCTTGATAATTTTAGTCCAGAGGAAGTAAGAAAAGCGGTGGCCTTAACAAAGGACAGAGTTATAGTGGAAGTATCTGGGAATATAAACCTTCAAAACATAAAGGACTATGCCATAGAAGGCGTTCACTTTATATCAAGCGGTGCAATAACTCACTCTGCCAGATGGCTTGACTTGAGTATGAGGCTTTTTAGAATATAATTAATGACTTAAGGAGGTTAAGATGTTTCAAGTGCCAGAGGTTGGACCACAAGAAGCAAAGGAGATGCTTCAAAGGGATAATGTAGTCCTTCTTGATGTTAGAACACCACAGGAGCACGTCCAACTTAGAATCCCCAATTCCATGCTCATACCCCTTGATGAGCTTAGATACGCCTTCAAGGACCTTCCTAAGGATAAAACCTACATAGTCTACTGCAGGAGCGGTGAAAGAAGTGCCTTTGCCACATACTTCCTTAGGCACATGGGCTACGAAGCCTACAACCTTTCAGGAGGTATAATTGTCTGGCCCTACGAGAAGGAGTCTGGACCTCCTAAATGAAAAGGCTAATACCCTTACTTTTCCTTTTAGCAAGCTGTGGCATCAAGGCAAGCCCAGAGGTGCTAAAGGCTCCAGAGGTTGAGATTAGAAGGATAGGACAAAAGGTTTATGTAAAAAGCCTTTCTGGGGAGGTGCAAATAAAAGGATTTGAAAGACAAGGCGATTACTGGGTAAGAGAGGAGGAAAAACCCTTCTGCTTTGTAGTGGAAAGGGTTAGAGAAGCCTCAAAGAAGTTTTGTGTGGGTGGTGCTCTTGAAGAAAAGCCCTCTTTGAAAATATCAGAGGGCGAAGCCTTTGTAGAGGTTTACCCTTCTAACTTTGAAGCCTACAGGCTATACAACCTCAGGGACAGCTCCCTGTCCCTTGAGAATGCCAAAACCTTTAGAGAGTCTATTAGGTTGGAAAGAGACTACTGGGAGAGGTGTTATGCCATTACAGGCATTAGGGGGAACGTGGAAAGTGAACCTGTGGAGTTTTGTGTAAAGCCAAAACCACCACCCACTGTGCCTGAAGTTGACGGGCTTGAGATAAGAGAGGGAAAGCAAGCTCTATACCTTGTATGGTCTTATGGGCAGGACTACAGAGAATTTGTCATATACAGAGATGGCAAGGAGATAGGAAGGACCACAGGCTTTGCCTTTGAAACGGAACTTCCAGAGGGAAAAACAACCTTTACGGTAAAGGTGGTCAGTCCTCTGGGTTTTGAAAGCAAGGGAAGGTCTGTAGATTATAGCCCGTAGTATGCGGCGATTGCAACGGATATGGCAAGTGCAAGGCTTTCTGGGTCTTCTTCGCCCTCTATCTCAAAATCATATGTAGGCAGTTTCTCCTCTAAGAACCTTATACCAAAAGTGCCCGATATGAAGTCTGGGTCTCTTATTATCTCCCTATGTAGGGGTATGTTGGTGGGGACTCCTCTCACAATAAACTCATCTATAGCCCTTCTTGCCCTTGCCAACACCCTGTCCCAAGTGAGAGCCCAGACGCTCATCTTGGCTATCATAGAGTCATAGTAAGGTGGTATCACATAGTCCTTGTAAACACCAGAGTCCATTCTTATACCAGGACCACCCGGTGAGTAGTAGGCGGTTAGCCTTCCTGGTGCGGGTGCAAACCCTTTTCTTGGGTCTTCTGCATTTATCCTAAACTCAATGGCATATCCTCTAAAGGTAATATCACTTTGTGTAAAAGGCAGTGGCTCGCCCATGGCAACCCTTATCATGGTCTCCACTATGTCTATGCCCGTTACCATTTCTGTGATGGTATGCTCCACCTGAAGACGGGTGTTCATCTCTATAAAGTAAAACTCTCCACTTTTTAGGTCCACCAAAAACTCTAAGGTCCCTGCACTGTAGTAGCCTACCTGCATCATAGCCTTTACGCTAAGCCCCAGCATTTTCTGTCTTATATCCCTTGGAAGCACAGGACATGGAGTAATCTCAATTACCTTCTGATGTTTTCTCTGCACAGAGCAGTCCCTCTCGCCCAAGTGGACTACATTACCATACATGTCCCCCAAGATTTGAACTTCTATATGCTTGGGGTTATCCAAATACTTTTCCACAAAGAGGTCTCCCTTGCCAAAGAAAGCCTCTGCTTCTCTATAGCCAGATTCAAAGAGCCTTGGTAGGTCTTCAAGGCTACGCACCACCCTCATACCCCTACCACCACCACCGTAAGCGGACTTAAGGATTACAGGAAGACCTATCTCCTTTGCATAGTGCATGGCGTCTTCGTAGTTTTTGAGAGGGTTTGGAGACCCGGGTATGGTGGGAATGCCAAGCTTTTGCATAGCCTGTTTTGCCTTTACCTTGTCTCCAAAGAGCTCAATATGCTCTGGAGAAGGTCCTATAAAGGTTATGCCTTTTTTCTTGCAATAACGAGCAAAGTCTGCGTTCTCCGCAAGAAAACCATAGCCCGGGTGTATGGCATCCGCACCTATGGACTTGGCAAGGTCTACTATTCTCACGTAGTCAAGATAAGCCCTTACAGGATCACCGGGTATTAGGTAAGCCTCATCCGCCTTTTTCACATAAAGGGATTTTGTGTCCGCCTCTGAGTATATGGCAGCAGTCTTTATACCAAGCTCCTCACACGCCCTTATTATTCTAAGAGCCACTTCTCCCCTGTTAGCCACAAGAACTTTTCTGAACATGCTATAAATTTTAAACCATGACGCTTTTGGTGAAGAAGCTAAAAGGCATCTTGAGAGAGCTTGGTAAGGAGATAGAAAAGTTTACAGGTAAGAGCCTTTCACTTTTACTTTTTGGTTCTTATGCAAGAGGAGATTTTCACTCAGGTTCAGATTAAGTCCTATCTTTGTGAAAGAAAACCAGTTAAAAGACCTTACAATAAGACCAATAATACCCATATACGGAGAGGTAAGGATGTAGGAAAAGGAGAGATTTTCAGAGAGTAGTAAGTTAAAGTATGCGGAGATGCATTTATTCAAAGTCCAGAGGCATCTGCAAAGAGCAAAACAACTTTTTGAACTTGGAATGTATCCCTCCGCAGTTCATGAAGCCTACTATTCAGTCTTTCACTCTTCTAAAGCCTATCTATTTCTCTTGGGAGAAGACCCTCAAACACATAAGGGCGTGAGGCAATTGATGAACCTATATCTTTTTAAAGAAAAGAAGTATGTTAGCCTTTCAAAGATATATGACCAAGCGATGTATATGAGGCAAAGGGCAGACTACGATGTTATAGGAGACTTCATTGATAGAGAGGAGTGTGAAAAACTTTTAAAAGATGTGGAAATTTATGTGGGGCAGTTAGAGAAAATTATCCAAAATCTCATAGAAAAGGTTTAACTATTCAAGTTTTTCAATGATAAAGCTCTGGTTAGTGTATATACAAATCTCACCCGCTATCTTGAGAGATTCTCTAACTATATCCTCTGCGGACATGTCCGTGTTTCTGTAAAGAGCCAAAGCGGAAGCCCTCGCATAGTCTCCACCAGAACCGATGGCAAGCACGGGCTCGTCTGGCTCTATTACATCTCCGTTGCCAGAAAGAAGTAGCATGCGTTCTCTATCCGCTACAAGCAAAAGAGCCTCAAGCCTTCTTAGACTTCTATCCATCCTCCAATCCTTTGAAAGCTCCACACAAGCTCTGAGAAGGTTTCCTCTAAACTCTTCCAATTTCCCTTCAAGCCTTTCCATAAGGGCAAGTCCATCCGCCGCAGAACCGGCAAATCCTACCAGAACGCTATCTTTGTAAAGTTTCCTTATCTTCCTCGCACTGTGCTTTATCACAGAAGACCCAAGAGTCACTTGCCCATCACCACCCATAACCGTTATATGATTTTTCCTTACCGCAAGTATGGTAGTTGACCTTATGCCTTTCATTGCTATAATATTTTACAGCCTGTGGTGAGGAAAAATCTAAGCTGTTTGGAGCTCTACAGACAAACTTTAGTGTCAAACATAGCTTGCCTCCTCGAGTACATGCAAAAGTTGTTCTACCTCTACGAAAGAAAGGGAGAAAGTCTTTCTGTGCTTCTTCTGGATGTGGATAACATGAAACATATAAACAAAGGCAGTGGATACGCATATGGGAATGAGGTTCTTTTGAAAATATCCGAAGTTATATCAAACAGTATAAGGAAGAGCGATATAGCAGGCAAATACAAAGGTAGCTCTTTCCTTATATTACTTCCAAACTCTGACGCAAAAGGAGCTGAAAAGGTTGCAAAAAGGATAAAAAGTAGAATAGAAGTCCTTGATTTTAACTCAAAGATAAGCGTTACTATTGGTATATACAGCCTTGTGCCTACAGGTCAAAGCGTGGAGGCTGTGCTTGACCTTATGGAAGCACACGTGGCGGAGGTTAAAAGTAGAGGCGGTGGCGATATGGTGCTTATTCAAAAGGAACTGCCAAAGAGAGCCATTGACTACCAGACCCTCATTGAAGCTCTTAAGAAAAAACTTGTAGAGCCTGCCTTTCAACCCATATATAACCTTGAGAGTGGAAAGATAGAAGGCTATGAAGTGCTTATGAGGCTTGTAATGGAGGATGGAAGAGTCCTGCCTGCTGGTTGTTTCATAGAAGACCTTTTAAAAACCTCCTTTATAAGTCCCTTTGAGGAAATGGTGCTTCAGAAGGCTTTTTCAAAGTTTACAGCCTATGGTCTTGAGGGTAAGATGTATGTAAATTTCCCTTACAACCTTGTTAACTTCGTAGCAAAGGGCAGGCTCAAGCTGTTAGACTTTTACAAGGAAGTAACCTCTTACGGAATTGAACCATCCAGAGTGGTGTTAGAGCTTTCTGAAGGTAAGATGACAGGAAGCACTGAAGACCTATTAGAACTTGTAAAGGAAGCGAGGAGCTATGGATTTGGAATTGCGGTGGATGACTTTGGCGTAGAATACTCTTCTGTAGAGAGGCTTATTAAAACAAAACCAGACGTGGTAAAACTTGATGGTTTTTTCTTGAGAGAGGCACGTTCTATGTTAAAATGGGTGGTTGTTGGGATGAAAAGGCTTGGCTTTAAGGTGGTTGTGGAACAGGTGGAAAATGAAGAGGAATTTGAGTTTATAAAAAGCCTCAAGGTGGATATGGCACAGGGCTTTTACTTAGGAAGACCTCAACTGTTATGAAAAACTTTATAATACCCGCCATTGACCTAAAGGAAGGTAAAGTAGTAAGGCTCTTTAAAGGTGATTTTGAAAAGACAAAGGTCTATTCAAGCTCTCCCGAGGATATGGCAAAGCTCTTTGAGGAGCTCGGTTTTAAAAGACTTCATGTGGTGGACCTTGATGGAAGTCTTGAGGGTATGCCACTGAACCTCCCTTCCATTAGACTTATAAGGAAAGCCTTTTCTGGCTCTATTGAGGTTGGCGGTGGTATAAGAAGCGTGGAAACCTGTAAGGTCTTGCACGAGGAAGGAATAGAGTTTTTTGTGGTTGGCACTTTGGCAGTAAGAGAGCCAAGAACCTTTGAAAGGATGGTGGAGCTTTTTCCAGAAAGGGTTATATTGGCTGTGGATTCAAAGGGTGGAAAGGTGGCGGTAGGTGGTTGGAAGGAGGAGAGCTCTACAAGCCCGCAGGAGCTGGCTCTAAAATACGAAAACATACCCATATGGGGTTATCTTTACACCAACATAGACAGGGATGGCACCCTTGAGGGTGTGGATACAAAACCTTATGTGGAGTTTAAAGGCTATACAAAAAAACCCGTGCTTGCCTCTGGAGGTGTGGCAAGTCTTGAGGACGTAAAAAAGCTCATGGGTATAGTGGAAGGAGTGGTGGTTGGAAAGGCAATATATGAGGGCAGAATAAACCTAAGAGAGCTGTTATGATTTTCCTATGGTTGGAGTAGTCCTTTTTAACATGGGAGGTCCAGACAGCCTATCTGCTATACGACCCTTTCTTTATAACCTCTTTTCTGACCACGACATAATAAGGTTTCCAAGACCTATTCAAAAACCTCTTGCTTGGCTCATTTCAAGGTTTAGGGCTAAGAAAACAAGGCACTATTACGAAATAATGGGTGGAAAATCTCCACAAAGGGAACAAACTCAGGCTCAGGCAAAAGCTCTGCAGGAAGCCCTTGGAGAAGACTTCAAGGTGGTGGTTGCCCTCCGCTACTGGCATCCCCTCACAGAGGAAGCTCTCAGCGAACTTTTGTCTTACCCCGTTGAGAGGATAGTGCTACTGCCCCTCTATCCTCAATACAGCAGGACCACCACAGGCTCTTCCTTTAATGAGTTTGACAGGGTTTTTAGAAGACTTACAGGCTCAGGAAAGCACTTTTCCCTAACTACCGTAGAGGGTCAAGAAAACCCATACTTTTATCCCTCTACTTTACCTATCCATAGAATAAACTGTTATCACAACCATCCCACCTACATAAGAGCTATGGTAGAGAACATAAAGGAACATCTACCAAACTGGCAGGAATACTTCTTTCTCTTTACTGCCCATAGCCTTCCAGTTAGTATCATAAAGGAAGGAGACCCATACCAAAGGCAAACGGAAGAGACAGTAAGGCTTATTATGGAACACTTTCCGGGTGTAAGGTATGCTCTTGGCTATCAAAGCAAGGTGGGACCCACCAAGTGGCTTGAACCCTTTACAGATAAACTCTTAGAAGAACTTATTAACTCAGGCGTAAAGAGGATAGCGGTTGTTCCAGTATCCTTTACCTGCGAACACTCAGAAACCTTGTATGAGCTTGACTATCTTTATGGAAACATGGCAAGGGAAAGGGGTGTGGACTTTGTTAGAATCCCAACTCTCAAGACACACCCCGCGTATATACAAGCCTTAAAAGAGCTTGTGATTCAGACTACCTCAAGCTGTGAAAAGATAAAGGGTATTTCGTAGTCCGCAGACTCTTTGGAGTCCGAAGCGTGCACTGCGTTTTTGCCCTTGTCGGTGCCAAAAAGTGCCCTAATGGAGTTAGGAGCTACCTTTCTTGCCTCGTTGCTGTCTGTAGGACCTATTATCTCTCTGACCCTTCTTATGGCATCTTCGCCTTCCAAGACCATAGCAACCACAGGACCTGAGGTCATAAACTCTACCAGTTCTCCAAAGAAGGGTCTTTCTCTGTGAACCGCATAAAAGCCTTCCGCCTGCTCTCTGGTAAACCTAAGGAGCTTAATAGCCCTAATCTTAAAGCCCTCAGATATAAAACGGTCAATTATTTTGCCCGTAGCACCCTTCTCAAAGGCATCGGGTTTGACTATAACCAGCGTCCTCTCCATCTTATACCTCCTTTATTCTCCTTCAAAGGATTGTAACTCCTCCATAAGGGATTTAACTTGGTGCATAATTGCACCCAAAAGGTTCTCCACAGGAGAGTTCCAGTAAGCCTCGTTAAAAACAAGCTCCTTTTGCGGACCTTCTTCATCACCCTCAAGGTATGTGATAACTACGGTAGGATATTCCACTTGGTCTCTGTCTGGCAGTAGTAGTTCCACATCCACCTCTGGCGGTATAGCCATAGATTTTAATCTTTTTGAAAGCTCTTCAAATTTTTCCTTTGGATACTCCATATCAACCTCTCAAGATGCCCTCAAGCCCTCTTCTTACAGAAGCATCAAGCACAAAGCTGGAAGTCTTCAAAAGAAAGCCCCCTATAAGCTCTGGGTCTTCTACCACCTCAAACTCGTAATCCCTACCCGTATAGTCTCTTATTACCTTTTTTATCCTCTCAAGCTCTTGGTCTTCTACCCTTCTTGCGAGAACAAGCAATGCCTTGCTGAGCCTTAAGAGTTTCTCCACCTCGTGGTCGTAGACCCTTTTGACCTCACCGAGGGAGGGAATGGCGTTTATGTCCAGTATGTATTCAAGCACTTCATCCAAGCTCTGCCCTATGCCAAACCTTTCTCTAAGACCTTTCAAAAAGGCGAGCTTTTTCTCTTTGGGTATTGTAGGGTTTAGCACAAAGCCCCTAAAATCCTTTTCTGACTTGTAGAGTCTGTATAGAAGTTCCAAAAGCTGTGATACCTTTATGAGTTCTTGTCTCTCCTTCTGTGTCTTTTCCAAAAGTAGTTTTGCCACTTTTCTTATTATCTCGGGCCGTGCTTTCATCTTTTCGCCTCCAGATTTTTAAGAGACTTCTCTATGTATGCGGTCTGCACCTTTTCGTCCTTAAACCTTTCCTTTAGAAGCTCCGCAGAGAGCTGATAAGCCCTTTCCGCACCGTAGCGAAGTAGCTCTTCCTTTGCCTTCTTTAGCTCTATGTCTATCACTTCCCTTGCCTTTTCCCTTATCCTGTTGGCTATTTCTTGTGCTTTTTTTTGCTCCTCTTCCTTTATGCTCTGTGCGGTCTGCTGGGAAATTTTAAGCTGTTCTTCATATCTTCTCTGCGCATCCTGAAGGCTTTCCTTTGCTCTCTTTAGCTCTTCTTGAGCTTCTGAAAGCTCCTCTTCAGAGCCTATGAGCTTTTCCGTCAAACCATGAAAGTATCTATTGAAGGCTTCGGAGATAGGTTTTTTCCCAAAGTAGTAGACTATACCAAGAAAAGCCAGAATATTCAGACCTTTCCATATTAGCTCAAGGGTGTGGTGTCCTTCGCTCATGCCGCCTCCTCCAAGACTTTGCTTGTTATTAGCTCTGCTATTTCCCTTACCCTCTCATCAAGTTTGCTCTTTTCTTCCTCAAGGCTTTTTCTTATCTCTTCTACCGCTTTGGCTATTTCCTCTTGGGTTTCTTGCTCCACCTTTGAGAGTATCTCTGCCCTTAGCTTTTCCGCCTCTTTTCTTGCCTGCTCCAGTATCTGGTTTGATTCCCTTCTTCCCTTTTCTAAGATGCTTTGAGCTTCTTGGATATACCGCTGAGCTTCTTCCCTAAGTCTTATTGCCTCTTGTGTGTTTTCTTCAACAAGTCTTTCCCTTTCCTCTATTACCTGAGAGTAAGGCTTTACAAGAATGCTCCTTATTATGGCAGTAAACACAAGGAAAAGAATTGCCTGAATAAAGAGGGTTATGTTAGGATACATGGCTTGCTGTATATCCATTTTAGCCTCCTATGAGGTTATTATATCATACCTCAAGCCTTTTGGACTATATTTATGAACTATGAAACTGCCAGTGGTAATAGAAAGGGATGAGGATGGCTTTTATGTGGTAGAGTGTCCACTGCTTAGGGGATGCTACACACAAGGTAGAACTTTGGAGGAGGCGCTTCAAAGACTTAAGGAGGTCATAAACTTGTGCCTTGAGGAGGCAGAAAATTTTGAGATAGCCAAGGATTACAACCCAGAAGAGTTAATTTTCAGTGTAATGGAAAGTGGGTAGGCTAACTCCGCTCCCTGCGTGGAAGGTTATAAAGTGTTTTGAAAAACTTGGCTATGAGGTTGTCAGGCAAAGGGGAAGCCATGTGAGGCTACATCACAAATATAGAAACCCATTGACTATCCCTTATCACGATGAAATAGGGGTAGGGCTACTAAGAAAGTTGATAAGAGACGCTGGCATAACAGTAGAACACTTCATGAAGATTCTTGAAGACCTTTAGAGGAATGTTCTATCTCCCTTATGAGCCTTACCCTCCTTTCGTGCCTTCCACCCTCAAAGTCTGTGGAAAGCCATGCGTCCACTATGGCAATAGCCAAGTCATCGCCCAATATTCTGTCTCCAAGGCATAGCACGTTGGCATCGTTGTGTTTTCTGCTCATGCGAGCCATGTATTCGTTTAGGCACAGAGCAGCTCTTATGCCCTTGAATTTGTTGGCGGTTATGGACATGCCTATGCCCGTGCCACAAACAAGGATACCCATCTGAGCCTCACCCCTTTGAACCGCAAGGCAAACATCCCTTGCAAAAAGGGGATAGTCGGTGGAGTCTGTGGACTGAGTGCCAAAGTCAAGCACATGATAGCCCTTTGAGATGAGATACTCTTTTATCTTTTCCTTTAGAGGATAACCCGCGTGGTCTGAGCCTATGGCTATGTTAAGCATGTTAAAATTATATACATTTGTCCATGTTAGAGCTAAAAGAAGGTTTGGTGCTTGAAGGTCCCTTTTGGCATGAGCCGGTGGAGATAAAAAAGTGTTGAGTATTTTCAAGATTACATACGCATAGTTGGTGCAACCGTAGAATCTAAGACGTATGTAGACCAACTAATATCAAAGGATGAGGTTCAAAAAATAAGGATAGTAGATACTTCCCTCTGCTTTACCGAGGATGGACTGGAAGCCTTTTTGGCTACGGAAGCCCTGCGTTTTAGATTGGCTTCTATCTTTGACCCACTTCTGGGAATGAACATTTCAAAGGTTGACCCACTGCCACATCAAATAGAAGCGGTATACGGTCATATCCTTAAACTTCCAAAGATAAGATTTCTTATAAGCGGATGACCCTGGAGCTGGCAAGACCATAATGGCAGGTCTTGTAATAAAGGAACTAAAACTGCGTGGCCTTGCAAACCGTATCCTAATAGTTGTCCCAGGGCACCTAAAAGACCAATGGATAAGAGAGTTAAAGGAAAAGTTTCAAGAAACCTTTTACTCCGTAGACAGGAATACCTTTAGGTCAATCTATGGTGAAAACCCTTGGGAAACAGAAAAGCAGGTGATAACCTCTATGGACTTTGCAAAACAAGAGGACATATTACCCTCTTTGAACTCTACCCACTGGGACTTGGTTATAGTGGACGAAGCCCACAAGATGTCTGCTTATGTTTATGGGA
This sequence comes from Hydrogenobacter sp. T-2, assembly GCF_033971325.1. Classification (NCBI taxonomy): domain Bacteria; kingdom Pseudomonadati; phylum Aquificota; class Aquificia; order Aquificales; family Aquificaceae; genus Pampinifervens; species Pampinifervens diazotrophicum. The sequence continues at coordinate 648,289 of NZ_CP117180.1, read as the reverse complement.
ACAAGACTTCAAGAACAGAAAGATACAGACTCGGTGAAATCCTGTCAAAAAACACAATACACTTCCTATTTCTTACTGCAACACCTCACAGAGGAAACCCAGAAAACTTTAGGCTTTTGCTTGACCTTTTAGAGCCGGGGTTCTTTGGAACCTATGAGCTTATTGAAGAGTCTATTGAAAGGGGAGACAATCCGCTTTTTATAAGGAGACTAAAGGAAAACCTGAGGGACTTTGATGGCAAGCCCATATTTACAAACCGTTATGCAAAGACGATAAAATTCAGGCTTTCTCAGGAAGAAAAAGAGCTATACAATGAACTTTCTAAGTATGTGCTACATCAATATAACAAGGCTATGAAGGGTAGAGACCAAAAGAGAAACGTAGCCTTTGCCCTTTTGATCCTCCAAAGAAGGATGGCATCAAGCACCTATGCCCTATGGAAATCTCTTGAGAGAAGGAAAAGAAGGCTTGAAAGCCTATTGAAAGAGTCTAAAATGCAAAAAAGGAACCTTTTGGTGGACTTTGAGGAGGTAGAGGACTACGAAGAGGAAGAGAGGTGGAAGGAAGAGGAAGAATGGGAAACACTAACCCTTGCAGAGAATCCAGAGGAACTAAGAAGAGAGATATGGGTTATAAGCGGTCTAATTGAAAGAGCTAAGAGGATAGTCAAGGAGGAAAGGGAAGTAAAGCTACAAGAACTCAGAAAGGCTATAGAGGAGGGTCTAAAGAAGATAAGAGAAATGCAAGGAAACGAAAAGATACTCATATTTACCGAATCAAAGGACACTTTGGACTATCTTGTTGAAAAATTAAGGTCTTGGGGCTACTCGGTGAGCTATATACATGGTGGGATGAGCTTAGAGGAAAGGATTGGAGCAGAGAAGGAATTCAAGGAGAAAACTCAGGTCATGGTTGCCACAGAGGCTGCAGGAGAAGGTATAAATCTCCAGTTTTGCCATATTATTATAACCCGAGTTGCAAGTTATAAAGAGATGTGGTAAAAAAGCTCCCTATGGAGCATCCCCATAGGGAGGTGCAAAAATGACAGAAGATAGAATAATAACATACTTTGTAATTATAGACGACTTGCTTAAGGAACTTAGACTTCGTGAAGAACCACAAACGGTAATATCTAACTCGGAGGTGTTAACAATGGCAGTTATAGCCCACATAGATTTTTGTGCAAACTACTCAAAGGCTCTTGATTGGCTTAAAAGTTTCTGTAGTCATCTCTTCCCTAAAGTCCCTGATAAATCTACCTTCTCAAGAAGACTTGAAAAACTGCTACCTTATATGCAAACCATCATATTAAAACTCGCATCTCTACCACAGGTGGATGAAAGATATTACCTAATTGATAGCATGCCAGTGAAAGTGTGTGAGAATGCACGCATATGGACATGCAAAACATTAAAAGGTGAGCTATACAGAGGATATACACCAGGCAAGAGAGAATACTTTTACGGGCTTAAGCTAAACGCACTTATGGACTCTAAGGGTTTAATTAGAGAGGTTCATCTACTTGAGGGGAGTAGGCATGATATTGATGGTTTGGCAAACATGAGCTTTTACAGTGTAGAAAGTAAGGAAATCATATGTGATAAGGCATACAAGAATTATCTGATGGAGGATATCTTGAAGGAAGAGGGCATAGTGCTTAACCCATTAAGGAGTACAAAGGAAAGCAGATATGAGGGTGGGTGGATTGAGTATGCAAAGAGGTTATACAGGAGGCTTGCGGAGAGTGTGTTTAGTGTCCTTAAAAGGTTTATCGGTATGAGACCTTATTCTGTTAGCCTGAATGGGCTTCTTGTGAAAATCTATACCGCTGTGGTTTCCTATAATCTGTATAGAATGTGGAAAATGAACCTAATATAACTTACAACTTGCGTTATTATAATCTACCTATGGAAAAGGAAAAAAGCCTGATATTTCGCATAATATTGGTTTATATCCTTCTAACCTTATCCGTGTATATGGTCCTTTATGTGGTGGCTGTGCGTTACATGGACGACTTCATTAAGGAAACTGCCCGCCAGACCGCAGATGGCATCTCAAAGCAGGTATTCAGTTCCATGTATCAGGTTATGAAAAGGGGTTGGGAGAGAAGGGACCTTCTTGAGTTTATGAAGGCTCTTGAAGTTTCCTACCAAGGGACACCTGTAAACATAAACATATACAGGTCTGACCTTGTTAAAGAAATCTACGGCACAGTTCCTGAGCCAGCTAAGGGGGAACTTCATTTTCTTGCCCTCAAGGGTGAGCCTCAGAACAAGTTTGAGGGTGGCGTTTACCTATACATAAAACCTGTGAAGGCTGAATCGGAGTGTTTAAGGTGTCACTGGAACGCTCAGGAAGGCAGTGTTCTCGGGCTTGTGGAAACAAGTATAAACATACAGAGCTTTGTATCAAATGTAAGGCATACTTTGAAGGCGTTAATAGCAGGACCTTTGATTGCCTTTTCTCTTGTATTGACCTTTATTTTGCTTACCTTAATAGGTTTGCTACGACAGTTAAGTAGAAAAATAAGTGAAAGCATTGAGAATATAAGGTCAATAGAAGATGTGGAAGGCCTGCATAAAAGCATAGAAGACTCCTACAAGGAACTAAAACCAGTGTATGAGTCTCTTCAACATCTTGGTGAAAGGATAAAGTCAATAGCCATAGACAGGGAGATCCTGGATATGGAAGCGAAGCTCTTAGAAAGGTTCATAATTACGTCAAAAACCATAAAAAACTGGCACGATTATGTAAAGAATCTGATAGGTGAAATGAACCAAATAATTCCCATTGATATAGTCTTTACCCTCTTTCTTGAGCCAGAGGTGCTCAAGGTTGAAATATTCTGGTATAAGAAGGCAGATGAAAGAACAGAGAGATATATTGAAGCCTTTATAAAATCGAAGATAACCCTTGAGCTTCCAGTGTCTTTGTTAATGGGAAGGCAACTGCGAATCATGCATCATACGGTAAACGGGAAGGAAATCTACAGCGAAGAGGATAAGGAGAAAATAAGGCTCAGGACTAAGGCTGTATTTTTTGATAAACCACAAATTGGGGGAATAGTCGGGCTTGGAGTGGAATCCTGTGTCATGGACGATGTAGCAAAGCAGGCGGTGTTAAACAGTCTACTTTCAACTCTTGTGAACACAATAGGTTCTTCAAAGGCAATAAGTGACTACATTGAGCAGGTGGAGTTCTATGCCATGAGGGACCCGCTTACCACCCTTTATAACCAAAGAACCTTCTGGGAACTGCTAAGCTATGAGATAGAGAGGGCGAAAAGATTTGATAGAAAACTTTCTCTTATAATCCTTGACCTTGACAACTTTAAATTTATTAACGACACCTACGGTCATCACGTGGGTGATATGCTTCTTAAGGAAGTTGCGAGGGTTATAGGTGAGCGGAAAAGAAAGTCTGACATAGCTGCAAGGTACGGTGGGGATGAGTTTGTGATTATTGCAGTTGGTGCTGACCCCCTCAATGCTTATGCCCTTGCATCCTCTCTGAAGGAGCAAATAGAAAGCATTACTCTGAACCTACCAGATGGGAGTTCCATTTCACCAAGGGTTTCCATGGGTATAGCGGTATATCCAGAGCACGGAGAAACGCCGAAAGACCTTTTCCTCATTGCGGACAGTATGCTTAGGAATGCGAAGGAGGAGGGTAAGGGAAAGATAAGGCTTCCCAGTCAGGAGGAGCTTGTGCAATCATACCGAGAATACAGCAGTAAGGCTATAAGGGTGCTTACAGCCTTTGATAAAGGAGAGATAGTTCCCTTCTTCCAGCCCATAGTGGATTTGAGGAATGGTGAAGTTTTCGGTAACGAGGTTCTTATGAGAATAGGAGACAACTTAGCTCCAGCTGGAGAGTTTATAGAGATGGCAGAGAGGCTTGGTATAGTTCTTAAGATGGACATGCAGGTATATGAAAAAGCCTTTAAGAAGGCGTACAATGCGCATTATAGAGGTAAGCTCTTTCTTAATCTTTCTCCAAGAGCGATGCTTGTGGAAAACTTTATTGAAAACATGAAGGACCTCATGCGGAGATATAACATGGAGCCATCGCAGGTGGTTTTTGAACTTACCGAAAGGGAAAGTATAAAAAACATCAGCCTGCTTGAAAGGTTTATAAGGAAGCTCAAAGAAGAAGGCTTTCTGTTTGCGATAGATGACTTTGGCTCTGGTTATTCCTCTTTTCATTACATAAAAAAGTTGCCTGTTGACTTTGTAAAGCTGGAGGGTGAGTTTGTAAAGGATGTGATAGAAGATTGGAGAGACAGGATATTTATAGAATCTGTGGTTACTCTTGCAAGGGGTATGGGAATGAAAACAATAGCGGAACATGTGGAAAGCGGAGAAGTGCTGAAGATACTTAAAGACTTAAAGGTTGACTATGCCCAGGGTTATTACATCGGAAAGCCATCAGAAAGGTTGATTTAAGGTTCTTTACCTAAGCATTTCCTTAAGAATTCTGTTTACCATCTGTGGGTTTGCCTTGCCCTTTGCCTTCTTCATAACTTGACCCACAAGAAAGCCAAAGACCTTTTCCTCTCCTGCTTTGAACCTTTCCACTTCCTTTGAATTTTCCTTCAAAACCTCTTCTATCATAGACCTTATCTGTCCCTCGTCGCTTACTTGCTTTAGACCCTTTTCTTCTACTATCTGGGAGGGGCTTTTGCCAGTTGCGGTCATCTCCTTTATAACTTCCTTTGCAAGCTTTGAAGAGAGCACATTTTCCTTTATAAGTTTTACAAGTTCTGCAAGACTTTGGGGGCTAACAGGAGAGCTTTCTATGTCTTTACCAGCCTCTGAAAGGTTTCCAAGAAGGTCATTAAGTAGCCAATTGGCAGTTAGCTTGGGGTCTTGTCCGTAATACCTAAGGGACTCTTCAAAGAAGTCTCCAAGCTCTTTGTTATCGGTTAGCACCTTTGCGGAGTATTGGTCAAGGGCGTAGTTTTTTATGAACCTTTCGTATCTTTCCTCTGGAAGCTCTGGCATGTCGGCTTTTATCTCTTCCAACCACTGGGGAGGAACTACAAGGGGCAGGAGGTCTGGCTCTGGAAAGTATCTGTAGTCTTCCGCCTCTTCCTTTGTCCTCATGGTATGTGTTAGACCTGTGGAGGGGTCAAAGGTGCGTGTCTCTTGCACTATCTTCTCTCCAGAAAGGAGGAGTTTTATCTGCCTTTCCATTTCGGACTCTATCGCCTTTTGGACAAAACGAAAGGAATTGACGTTCTTTATCTCCACTCTCGTGCCAAGCTCTTTTGAACCCTTCGGTCTTATGGAGATGTTTATATCACAACGAAGCTGTCCCTTTTCCATGTCCGCACGAGAGACTCCAGTGTATCTCATAATGTTTCTTAGCTTTTCAAGGAACTCCCTTGCCATTTGTGGAGAGTCTATATCTGGCTCTGTCACTATTTCCATAAGAGGTGTGCCAGCCCTGTTTAGGTCCACATGGGTTTTTGAACCTTCATGGATGTTTTTACCCGCATCCTCCTCTATGTGTAGTCTTCTTATTCTTACCCTTTTGCCATCTACTTCAAGCCATCCATTGACCGCAATAGGTTCCTCATACTGAGATATCTGGTATCCCTTTGGAAGGTCTGGGTAAAAGTAGTTTTTCCTTGCAAAGACAGAACGCATGTTTATCTGGCAGTTAAGAGCAAGTCCAGCCCTTATGGCAAACTCCACAGCCCTTTTGTTTATAACGGGTAAGCTCCCAGGCAGTCCAAGACATACAGGACAAACATTACTATTTGGCTCCGCACCAAACTCCACAGGACAGGAGCAGAAGAGCTTGGTTTTTGTATCCATCTGCACGTGTATCTCAAGACCTATAACTGGCTCAAACTCCATGCTTATAATTGTAGCATGGTGAGGAGAATTCTTGTAGCAACCACAAACTTGGGAAAAAGGAGAGAAATTCTCTCCATACTCAGGGAATATGAGGTTGAGGTTTTATTCCCAGAGGAAGACCTAAAAGTAGAAGAGGGAAGCTGTAGCTTTTTAGAGAACGCTTATCTAAAGGCAAAGGCATACTACGAGGTTTACAAAATACCAACCCTCGCAGAGGATTCTGGGCTCGTAGTTCCAAGCCTTGATGGGTATCCGGGCGTCTATTCCAGCAGGTTTTATAACTTAGAGTGGGGAGGAAAGGAAGAGCCAAAGGAGGGCAAAGACAAGGCGAATATAAACAAACTTCTAAGGCTTATGGAAGGCAAGCAGGACAGAAGGGCATACTATGTAGCCTTTGCGGTGCTTTTTTTAGAAGATGGTGGTCTTTGGTCAGAAGGGAGATGCTATGGCACTATACTCCAAGAGCCAGTTGGAGAAGGAGGCTTTGGCTACGACCCAATCTTTCAACCAGAAGGTTTCCAAAAGAGCATGGCACAATTAAGCATGGAAGAGAAAAACCTCATATCCCACAGAGGCAAAGCCCTCAGAAGGATAATGCAAATGCTAAAATAGAAGTTCCATGAAGATAGCCTTTATATCCACAAAAAACGCAGTCAGGAGCATAATGGCAGAGGCGGTTGCAAGAAAGCTATCAAAGCTCGCCCTTTTGTCTTTGGAGATATACTCTGCAGGTGTAGAGCCTGCCAAAAGAGTGCCAGAGGAGGTTATAGCTCTCCTAAAGGAAAAGGGTTATCCCACAGAAAAGCTCTACCCTAAACCTGTAGAAAAAATACCCTACGACCAAGTGGATGTGCTCATAACTCTATCACCCGAAGCGAGAGACATGTGTTCCTATTCGGAGAAGCATATGAGAAGGGAGCATTGGGTTTTGGAAGAAACATCAAGCATGACAAAAGAAGAGCTCTCAAAACTCTTAGAACAGTTAGAAAGTCTCATAAAAACCCTCTTTAAGATAAGTTAACCTTACACTTGCCATAAGAAAGTTTTATAATTTTAGATTGTAATGATAGACATTAGCAAGCTCAAGACCTTTGTAGCGGTTGCAGACCTTGGGAGCTTTTCAAAGGCTTCCGAGATACTCTACATAACCCAGCCTGCGGTAACCCAGCAGATAAAAGCCCTCGAGAGGATAATAGGAGCAAAGCTCTTTCAAAGACAGGGTGGTAGGATAGTGCTAACAGATGAAGGAAAGAGAATATACGAGATCGCCAAGAGTCTACTCTCTAACTACGAAAACCTCATGGAGGAGATGGCAAAGATAAAGAAGGACTTCAAAGATACACTCCTTTTGGGCATAAGCACCACTCTAAGCGAATACAAGGTCCCAGAGCTTCTCGTAGAGTTTCACAGACAGCTTCCTAACATCTCTATAAGAGTGCTCGTGGACAACTCTCAGCACATAGAGGAGGGTTTATCATCGGGTGTGCTTAACATAGGAGTTATAGAGAGAGAGCCCTCAGAAAAATTTAGCTCCATAAAATGGTTCATGGATGAGGTAGTCTTTTTTACTTATCCTTCTCATCCCTTTGCTAAAAAGGGAGAGATAGAGCCTGAGGAGCTCTACGGGGTAGACCTAATCTTCAGAGAAGTGAGCTCTGGCACAAGGAAGGTGGTAAAGGAAGAGTTGGAAAGGCTTGGTATAATCTTTGAAAAGCTCAACATAAGGATAGAGATAAACTGCGGAAGGTCAATCCTTAGTATGGTAAAAAATGGCTATGGCTGTAGCTTTCTCTCAAAGGGTATAGTTGAAAAGGCAATAGAAGAGGGTAGCGTTGTTCCTGTGAAGATAAAAGGTTTTAACGCTGTAAGGTGGTATTACATAATCTATCCAGAGCATGAAAAACTTACCTTCCTGGCAAGCAAGTTTATGAAATTTTTACTTTCTAAGGCAAGCTCTGAATTATTAGCTGGATGAGGAAGGGTGTAATTTTTGATGTGGACGGAGTCATAGTGGATGTAAGTCAGTCCTATCACTACGCTATAAAGCACACTGCGGAGTATTTTCTCAAAAGAGAAGTTCCCATAGAAGAGGTAAGAAGAATAAAGTTCTCCAAAGGCATAAACAACGACTGGCTTGCCACTCTTGAGGTCATAAGGGAATATGGAGGAACTGCGGACTTTGAAGAGCTTGTAAAGGTCTTTAACGAGTTTTATACCAATTTGAGAGACAAGGAGAAGCTAATACTTGGAAAAGAGTTTTTTATGAGCCTAAGGGAAATGGGATACCCTCTTGGCATAGTCACGGGAAGACCAAGAGAAGACCTTTTGTATCTTTTTGAAAAGCATGGGCTTTCAGAATGCTTTGATTTTGTGGTAGACGAGGATACCATAGAGGAAGAGGAACTCAGAAAACCACATCCTTATGCCTTACACCTATGCGTAGAAGGTCTTGGTATAGATGCAGGTGTCTATGTGGGCGATAGTCTTGCGGACTGGCAGATGCTAAGGGATTATAGAAGAATGTATAACAAACCTCTTGAATACATTCACGTGGGAGATAGTGTTGTATTAGAGGATGTTAGGCATATCCCAAAGCATGGACAAACATCCCTTTTACAAGCATTGCTCCACACCTTGAGTTTAAACAATGTCTGAAAGGATGGGATTAGCTACAAGGCACAAAAATCCTCCATCTGCATAAAATCCTTCCTCATACTTCATATCTCTCCGCACGCAGGTCAAAGGCTTGCATATGATAAACTATAAACCATGTTGTGGAAAAAGTCGGTAATAGAGCTCACTTCCTTGATAAACAAGGGAGAGCTAAAACCAGAAGAGGTGGTCCAGAGCTTTTATGAAAGGTTTTTAGAAACAGAAGATAAGGTCAAGGCTTACATACTGCCACTTTATGAAAGAGCCCTTGAAGAGGCAAAAAGCCTCAAACCCTCTAAGGAAAACCCTCTACTTGGTATACCCATAGCCATAAAAGATAACATAAACGTAAAAGGCTATCCCACTACCTGTGCGTCAAAGATACTGCAAGGTTATATATCTCCCTATGACGCTACCGTTATAGAGAGGCTAAAGAGGGCAGGAGCTTTAGTGGTTGGAAAAACCAATATGGACGAGTTTGCCATGGGTTCTTCTACAGAGTATTCCGCCTTCTTCCCCACAAGGAATCCATGGGACTTGGAGAGAGTTCCCGGTGGCTCTTCTGGTGGCTCTGCGGTGGCGGTTGCAGTAAGCTCAGCACCCCTTTCTCTCGGTTCAGATACGGGAGGCTCTATTCGTCAACCAGCCAGCTTTTGTGGTGTTATTGGACTAAAGCCCACCTATGGAAGAGTTTCCAGGTATGGTCTTGTTGCCTTTGCCTCTTCCCTTGACCAGATAGGACCCTTTGGCAGACGTACAGAAGACGTTGCACTCCTTATGGAGGTCATATCTGGACATGACCCTAAAGATTCCACGAGCAGTAAAAGACCTGTTCCCAAGTATACGGAAGAGCTAAGAAAAGGTGTAAAGGGTCTAAGGGTGGGTGTAGTTAGAGAGTTTATGCAGGATGGGTTGGAGGAGGGTGTAAGAAGAGCTTTTGAAAACTTTCTCAAGGAGATGGAAAAGGAAGGCATGCAGGTAGAAGAAATCTCTCTCCCTCACGTAAAGTATGCCATACCTTGCTACTATATCATAGCACCCTCTGAGGCTTCCTCTAACCTTGCGCGTTATGATGGTGTCAGGTTTGGATACAGGACAAGGGAATACAAGGACCTTTTTGAAATGTATGCAAAGACCAGAGATGAAGGCTTTGGACCAGAGGTAAAGAGGAGAATACTTCTTGGCACCTTTGCCCTTTCCGCAGGGTATTATGATGCCTACTACCTTAAGGCTATGAAAGTGAGAAGGCTTATAGCACAGGATTTTGAAAAGGCTTTTGAAAGGGTAGACCTCATTGCCACACCCACAAGCCCCACAACCGCCTTCAAGTTCGGAGAAAAAACCTCAGACCCCATCTCTATGTATCTTTCAGACATTTTTACTGTAAGCGTAAACCTTGCAGGTCTTCCTGGCATCTCCATACCAATAGGCATGTCCGAAGGTCTTCCTGTGGGTGGACAGCTAATAGGGAAAGCCTTTGACGAGGCAACCCTCCTTAGAGTTTCCTATTGGTGGGAGCACGTATATAAGCACTACGAGCTTGAGCCAAAACTTTAGAGTATGTTTTTATTTTTTATCCTTTTAGCCTTTGTTAGCCTCCTGCCAAACCTTCATAGGTATCCCTTCAAGAACGAAGAATCCCTACGCACTCAAGTAGCCTTTGAGATGTGGCATTCTGGAAACTACCTTCAGCCTACCTTTCTTGGCGAGCCATACTTTAACAAGCCTCCCCTCTTTAACTGGCTCATAGTTTTGTATTCTCAAATTATACCTTGGAGCGAGCTGACCGCAAGGGCGGTAAGCCTTAGTTTTCTCTTGCTTACCACATTGCTCGTTGGCATATTCTCCCATTATCTTTTTAGAAACCTCTCCCTTGCCACCCTATCCTCTCTTGTTTTCCTAACCTTTGGTAATGTGCTTTTTTTCTACGGCTTTCTTGGAGAGATTGATATTACCTTCACCTTTTTTGTATTTCTTGGCCTTTGCCTTCTTTACATATGGTGGAGCACGGGTTCAGAGGTTGTTGGTTTTTTAGCGGGCGTGGTTTTTGGTCTTGCCTTTTTACTCAAAGGTTTGCCTGCTTACGCCTTTATGGGTATTTCTGTTCTAACCCTTGCCCTCTATAGCAAAAGTTATGCGAAGGTTTTTAAACCAGATGCCCTTCTTGTATATACGCCCTCTCTTCTTATACCGCTTTTGTGGATAATTCAAACACCAGAGCCAATACAATACTTGGCAAACCTATGGAGAGAGAGCTTTAGCAGAGTAGAAGGAGATTTTTCAAGGCTAAGGCATATGCTCTTCTTCCCACTTGTAAATTTCAAAGATACGCTACCTTGGAGTTTTCTTTTCCCTTTGTCTTTGTATGTGGCAAGAAAAGACCTTGACTTTCCTCTACAGCTAAGAGCACTTCTCTTGCTTTTCATAGCCAACTACATTCCCTATTGGGTTTCCAACTCTGCAGGCAGATACATAATGCCACTTTATCCACTCTTGGCAATACTTTTTGCCTATTACGTTCATAAGGCTTTCAGGGTTGAAGCCTATAAGAGACTACTTTTTATTGTTCTCTCTGGAATAGTGATACTGAAATTTCTCCATAGCTTTTTCTTTTTCCCTTACGCAGAAAGCAGAGAAACTTCAAGAAAAAGAATTGCAGAGCGGATGGTAAAACTTATAGACCCCAAAAGTCCAATAGCCTGCGAATGTCCACAGGAGAAATCCGTGTGTTTATATATAGGTTTGTTGAAAGGCGAACCTCTGCAGTCGTTAGGGAAAAACAAGGATGCGGAGTATGTAGTTGCCTGTGGAGAATCAAAGGGTTTTAGTGTTGCGGAGTTTAAACTAAAGGATAAAACCATTCGTCTTGAAAGATTGGTGAAGTAGTATATAGACGCCTTAAATTATTAAACTATGGATATAAGCCCTGAGAAGATATACCAACTTGAGGATAAGGTTCTTGTAGACATAAGAAGCCCTTCAGAATACCAAGAGTTTCATATACCCGGTGCTATTAACTTGCCTTTGTTTGAGGATGAAGAAAAAAGACTTATAGGACTCATCTACAGGAGGGACGGAGTGGATAGGGCGAAACATCTGGGTTATGAAATAGCGGAATCAAAACTTGAGGGTCTTTTGAAAAGTTTCAGAGATTTGAAGGAAAGATATAGGCATGTGGTGGTCTACTGCTGGAGAGGTGGCTTGAGAAGTCAAGAGCTATGTAAAGTTCTTCAATCTATGGGGGTTGAGGTTCTAAGGATTGAAGGTGGCTACAGAGCTTACAGAGAGTTTATCCTTAGAGAAATGGAGAGAATCCTTGAAGGTAAGAGTTTTATAGTGCTTGCTGGTAAAACTGGCGTGGGAAAGACGCGTATACTAAGGAAGCTAAAGGAAGAAGGCTATACTGTGGTTGATCTTGAGGGTCTTGCAAAAGACAGAGGCTCCGCCTTTGGAAAGATGGGCATAAGGGAAAGAGTAAGCCAAAAGATGTTTGATACCCTCCTATATGAGAGCCTTTTAAGAGCAGAATCAGACCTTATCTTTACCGAAGATGAGAGTAGGGCAATAGGTAACATACATCTTCCAGAAGCCTTTTGGAGAAAGAAAGAGGAGGGAGTATATGTAGAAATTGAAGCATCGCTGGAGAAGAGGGTGAAAAATCTCCTTGAAGAGTATACTAAGTTTGAAGACTGGCAGGAGGAGGCAAAGGAGTCCTTGCTTAGGATAAGAAGGTATCTTGGAGAGAGGAATTACTCATTGGCTCTTGAACTGCTAAGCAAGGAACGCGTAGAGGAGTTTGCAGAGTTCCTTATAAGGGAATACTACGACAAAACTTACAAACCACACAAGCACCCTTCCTTTAGGCTCACCTGCGACCAAATAGATATATGTCTTAAAAGACTGAAGGATATATACTCATGCCTTCTGAAGGAAGGGATAACTTCTAAGCCTTGCAGGTAGCCTTTTATCTCTCACTTGCAGGTCCACTTCAAGTCCATCAATTCTGTGGTCTACATGGACAAAACAAAGTGCTATACCCTTCTGCAGGGTTGGAGAGTAAGTGCCACTGCTTACATAGCCTATCTCCTTGTCTTTGTAAAATACCTTGTAGCCCTCTCTTGGCACGCCTCTTTGCAAAAGCTCAAGTCCAAAAAGAACCTTTTCTACCTTCTTATTTAAAAGTGCCTCTTTCCCTACAAAGTCCTTTTCAAGGCTCACATACCTGTGAAGGTTGGCTTCAAAGGGTGTTATATCTTCTGAAAGCTCGTGTCCATACAGTGGCATACCTGCCTCTATCCTCAAAACATCCCTTGCACCAAGCCCGCAGGGCATACATTCCTTGGAAAGCTCCATAAAAAGCTCTAAGACCCTTTCCACCGGTGCATAGACTTCAAATCCATCCTCGCCCGTGTATCCTGTGCGTGAAAGGAGCATATCTCCAAAGACCTTAAAGTGGTAGTATTTTATGTCCCCCACAGGTAGGTGTTTGCTAAGGACTTCTTGCGACCATGGTCCTTGAATGGCAAATTGCATCCACTCTTGGCTCATGTCTCTTACAGAAAGCCCCCAGCCCAAAAGCCACTCTTTGACCTTTTCCTTGTTTCCTGCATTTACACACATAAAAAACTCCCTTTCAGAAAGCCTATAGAGGGTTATATCATCCCTTACTCCACCTTGCTCGTTTAAAAGCAGGTTGTATTGCACCCTACCCTCTTTTAGCCTTCCGATGTCTCTGGAAGTTAGCTTTTGTAGTGTCTCAAAGCCATCGGAGATAATTAGCCTTCCCATATGAGACACATCAAAAAGCCCGCAAGAGCTTCTTACCGCCCTTACCTCTTCCACTATGGACTTGTATTCAAGAGGCATTTCCCAGCCTGCAAACTCCACAAACCTTGCACCGAGTTCTTTGTGTTTTGAATAGAGAGGTGTTCTCATATTAAAATTTTAGCCTATGCTTTTTAGATACCTGTTAGTTAACCACATTAAAACCTTTGCCCTTTTACTTGTAGTTCTCATAGGAATACTATACGCCTATATGATAGGTGAGGTTTTCTTGGTTTTCAAGAATAGAAATCCTGAGGTTGCGATATCTTACTCTCTTAACTTCCTTCCCACTGCCTTTTTTTACTCTGGTGCTTTTGTGAACGCCCTTGCCTTGCTTGTAGCTCTCAGGAGACTCTTTCAGAGAAAGATAGACTTGCTTATTCAAAGCTTTGGCATCTCACCTTTGAGATTTTTCTCCTTTGCCATCTTTTTCTCTCTTTTCCTTTCAATTTTTAACCTTTTTGGTAGTTATTGGCTCTATCCACAAAGTCAAAAAAGGCTTTTTAGCATAGAAAAGGAATACAAAAAGGCTAAGGAGATAGAAAAGGGAATAGTGAGAAACTTGTGGCTTACGCAGGAAAAAAATGGAGAAAAAGAATTTTACAACTTTGAGCTTGTAGACTTATCCACTGGCAAGGTGCATGGCTTTTACCTTCTTAAGGTAAAGGATGGGTCTATAACACAAGTAGCAACCGCAGAGACTGGAGAGTGGCATGGCGAATTTTTGAACTTTCCCGAGGCGAGCCTTAAAGACCTCTCTACTGGCGAAGAAAAACTTCAAAAGCTAACCTTTGAATTTATTGACCTTTCTCAGATAGGTCCTCTTGCGGAAAAGCCAGAGCACCTCTCCATGAGGGAGCTTTTTGTGCTTAGCCTTCTTGGTAAAGGCATAGGCATAAACTACAGACAATACGCCTACGAGCTATCAAAGCGAACATTGACCTCTTTTCTTCCTCTCTTTATGAGCCTTATAGTGGGTTGGGTTTACATAAGATGGCGAAGTCTAAAACTTGGACTTTTTGCCCTTGTTGTTTCCTTCTCCGCCCATTGGTTTTCTATAAACCTTATTAGGTCTACCATAGAAAACACTAACCTGAGCCTGCCCCTGATACTTCTCCTCTACGCTCCCATACCTATTTTGAGTTTAAAAGGACTTTACGATTTGAGCAAAGGATTCAGGGTCTAAGCTGGCACCACCCACGAGCAAGCCGTCCACATCCTTCATCTTCATGAAATCTCCTGCGTTCTTTGGGTTTACGCTCCCACCGTATAGCACCCTTGTTTTTCCTGCGTGCTGTGGGTTTATTTGGTGGAGAAGGTCTTTTATAAAGGCGTGGACAAGCTGGGCATCTTCTGGTGTGGCAGGGTTTCCTGTCCCTATAGCCCAGACGGGTTCATAGGCTATATCTATGCTGTCCGTGTAGTGTTCTATTCCAGAAAGAGCAAGCCTTATTTGAGTTTCTACCACCTTGAAGGTTAAACCTGCCTCTCTCTCTTCAAGCCTTTCACCCACACAAAGCACAGGTCTTATGTTCCCCTGAAGGCAAGCGGTCAATTTTTTGTTTATTAGCTCGTCAGACTCGCCAAAAATCCATCTTCTTTCTGAATGACCTATTATCACGTAGGAAACGCCAAGGTCTTTTAGCATATTGAGAGAAATCTCCCCCGTGTATGCACCCTTTTGTTCATAATGGCAGTTTTGAGCACCGAGCTTGACCTTGCTTTCCCTTAGGAGCTCATAGGCTACGCATAGGGATGTAAAGGGTGGGCAAAGGAGTATTTCTCTGTCTGAGATGTCCTCAACAAGAGGGAGAAACTTTGAGAGGTATTCCCTTGTTTCAGAGGGTGTGAGGTTCATCTTCCAGTTTCCTGCTATGAGCTTCATCAGATAAATTATAGCAGAAAAAAGTAGGCGTAAGCCAAGCCTATGACTATCCTATATATGCCAAAGGGAAGAAAGGAGTGTTTTGAAAGAAAGGCGAGCAGTGCCTTTACGCTTATTAGGGCAAAGACAAAGGCGGTTATAAAGCCTACAGAAAGCACCTGCCAATCTTGACTTTGAAACTCTCCATGAGACTTAAAGAGGTCATAGCCTGTGGCAATAAGCATGGTGGGAACTGCAAGGAGGAAGGAAAACTCCGCAGACGCCTTCCTATTTAGACCCATTAGCATACCACCTATTATGGTGGACGCAGACCTTGAAACCCCAGGCACCATGGCAAGGCTCTGAAAGAGACCTATGGCAAAGGCTCTTTTGTAGCTGAGCTCTCTTGCATCTCCAAGATAACAAAAACGCTCGCACACCCTGTCTGCAAAAAGGAGAAAAACACCACCAAGCACTAAAGCTATAACCACTACCACATCGTTGCCTATAAGGTATCCCTTAATGAACTTGTAGAAGCTAAAGCCGAGAATTCCTGTAGGCAGAAAGGCAACACCTATCCTCTTCCAAAGCTCAAGGTCTGTAAGAAACCTCCTCCAATAGAGAAAAACCACCGCCAGTATTGAGCCAAGCTGTATGGAAATCTCAAAGCTCTTGGTAAAAGTGTTGTGAGGTATGCCAAGAAGATGGGCGGTGAGGATAAGATGTCCTGTGGAGGAGACGGGCAGGAACTCCGTAAGTCCCTCCACCACCCCCAATATAAAGGCTTGACTTATCTCCATCATAACACCTCCGCATATATTCCCTTTAGATATAGGGTATTAGGCATCTGCAAGACCCATGGATGGTCAAGGTCTTGAAAGCTCTCCGCCACAATACGAACCTGCCTTCTTGTATCTTTGCCTGCGGATGCGAGCACTTCTAAAAGATGCTCCCTTGTTATATGAAAGGAACAGGAGTATATGGCTAAGTAGCCACCGGGTTTTGTAAGGTGCAAGCCTCTCACTAAAAGCTCCTTATAACCTCGCAGGGCGTTTGGAACGGACGCTCTATTCTTTGCAAAGGAAGGTGGGTCTATTACCACAAGGTCAAATTTTCTTCCTTCCTTATGAAACTGCCTAAGCAGGTCAAAGGCGTTGGCGTTTATCCACTCTATGCCTTCAATCTGGTTTAGCCCTGCGTTTTTCTTTGCGGTCTCAAGGGCAAGCTCAGAGATGTCTATGGCTATAACCCTTCCCGCACCCGCCTTTTTCATACTAAGGGCAAAGCCTCCTGTGTGGCAGAAAACGTCAAGGCATTCATCCCCCGGACGGACAAAGCTCCTTATGAGCCTTCTTGCCCACCTTTGGTCAAGGAAAAAGCCAGTTTTCTGCCCCTGTGGTATGTTAACGATAAACTCAAGGTCATACTCCCAGATTATGACCTCCTCTGGCACTTCTCCGTATATGACCCCACCCTTTTCTCTAAAACCCTCCGCAGAGGCTACATACTCGTCGGTTTTTTCATAGATGCCTCTTGGTTTCAAAAGGTCAATGAGTGCAGGAATTACCCAGTCCCTTAGTCTATTCATACCGTAGGTGGTAAACTCCACCACCACATATTCGCCATATATGTCCACCACAAGCCCAGGTAGAAGGTCTCCTTCTGAGTGAACAAGCCTATAGGCGTTGCTGTTTATTTTTAGCCTTTTTCTATACTCAAGGGCTTGCTCTAATCTCTTTCTTATGAGCTCTTGATTGATGGGCTCTTCCTTGTCAAAGGAAAGTATCCTTATGCTTATGCTGGCGGAAGGGTTTATATAACCGTAGCCAAGGAACTTACCCCCAAAGTCCCTTACTACCACAAGGTCTCCCTTCTGAGGTGGCTTAGAGTATCCTATAATTTCTGGTTTGTAAACCCAAGGAAAAAAGCCACTTATCCTCTCTTCAACGCCGGGCTTTACCCGAACCTGTATCATTCGTATTGAACCAACATCCTCCTTGCCACTTCCTTAGCCTGTTCCCTTCCTACGAGCCTTTCTGCAAGCCTTAGACCAAACTCAAGGGCTGTGCCTGGTCCTTGGCTGGTTATAACATTTTCGTCCTCTACCACTGGGCTGTCCACATACTGAGCAGGCTTGATATCTTCCACAAGGGTGGGATACACGGTTGCTCTCTTGCCTTCAAGAAGACCAAACTTTGCCAAGGCTGTGGGTGCTGCACAAATGGCACCTATGAGCTTTTTCTTTTCCTGCATAGCCTTTATGAGCCCTTCTACCCTTGGGTCTTGCTTTAGCCTTTCCACACCACCTGCACCACCGGGCAATATGACAAGGTCAAGCTCTTCCGCCTTAAGCTGGTCAACGGTAGTCTCTGGCACTATCTTTACACCCCTTGCACTGGCGACAGGTTCAGGATAGAGCCCTGCAATCACAACCTCCACGCCTGCACGCCTTAGCACGTCAATGGGTGCAACCGCCTCCACCTCTTCAAAGCCCTCCGCAAGAATTATAGCTACCTTTGGCATAAGAAAACCTCCTTCATTTTATTATCTCCCTCTCCCTTACCCTCGGGTCTACCACAGCAAGAAGGATATCCGCAATAAGGTTTCCTATAAGTAGCATTATAGTGCCGATGTATAGCCCTCCCATAACAAGAAAGAGGTCTTGAGAGAGCACCGCATCCAACATAAGAGTGCCAAGCCCAGGCCAACCCACTATTATCTCAATAAGAGCTGCACCCGACAGGAGACCCGCTATCTCATAGCCAATAAGGGTAGTAAAAGGGTTCATGGCATTTCTGAGTATATGTTTAATGATAACCCAATCGGACACACCCTTTGCCCTAAGCATTACCACCATAGGACTGTTCTTTATCTCTATAACACTGCTTCTCATAAGCCTTATAAGACCCGCGGAGGACACAAGGGTCAAGGTAAGGACAGGCACAAAAAGATGAGAAAGCACATCCACTATTTTACCCCAAAGGCTTAGCTTATGAAAGTCTGGACTATAGGGACCACCCACTGGCAGGTAGCCCGTCTTTGAAACCAAAACAAGGATAACAAAGGCGAGGAAAAAGGAAGGAAAAGACATAAAAGCGTAGCTGTATGCCCTTATGAGCCTGTCTATCCAAGTGCCTTCCTTTAGCCCCGCCCACATACCAAGAGGAACCGCTATAAGCCAAGACAAGACTGTAGAGGTAGCGGTAAGCAATAGGGTATTCCAGACCCTTTCGCCTATGAGCTGAGATACAGGAGCGTGATACTGAAAGCTATATCCAAGGTCAAACCTAAGGGCAGAGGTAAGCCACTTTACGTATTGCAGAAGGAGGTTTTGGTCAAGACCGTATTGCCTCTTTAGGGCTTCTATGGTTTCTGGAGATATTTGAGGGTTTAGCTTTAGCTGGTCAAGGTAGTCCCCCGGTGCAAGTTTTATGATAAGAAAGGACAAAAAGGTAACACCCAGCAGGGTTATAAAAGCCTGAAGAAGTCTATAGAGCAGAAAGCCCACCATTAGAAGTAGTTGGCTATAAAGTGCTTAACCTGTGAAAAGTAGCGGTTTATCTCTTCCCTGTGCTTTTCTTTGACGTATTTTATGAGCTTGTAGTCATCCCGGTAGCCTATCAAGGGTATGCGGTCAGGTATGGAGTCCTTCTCTTCTATAAAGTATAAAAGTGCGGACACAAAGTCCCTTTTGGCTTCTTGCCTTAGGTCAAACTCCTCGTCAGAGAGTATCCTATAGAGCATTTTGGCATCAAGTATAAGGTTTCTCACATACTCCATAGTGGGAGAGACCCTTCTGAGCTTTTCCTCAAAGAGCCTACCCAGTTCCCTTATGTCTATATCCCTGTAGTATTTTGTCAGTTTTGCCTCCATAAGTTTTTTATTATAGCACCGCCTTTGCCTTGGTGTTGGCTTGATATGGGAGAGAGATTTTGAGCTATAATAACCCTAAGGCATTTAGTTGGAGCTTTGCCTCCCTTGACATCTTGGCAGGTGAATAGGGCTTTTGATTCTTGAAGTTAAGGGAGTAATATTCGCTCAATAGGCTTTGGAAGCCACACTGGTGGGACTTGCTTACCGCACTTTTATGCCTTAACTTCTCTAAATTCCTTAGCCTCTTGGCTGATAGCTCTCAAGTTGAGGTATTTTTCTTTATGCTTTCTATCTGTAGGCTCTTTCAGAGGTCGTAGGGTGGAGATAGGGTAGTTTGCTTGAATTATTTTTAATGCCTTTATGCTTTGATGTTTTGGCATCAAGATGCTTTGATGCTTTTATGCTTTTATGACACATGCTCCAAAGCCTTACCTCTCAAAGATTTAAACTTGATAATAACATACTCAACCTTGCATGACCTGACACTTCTGGCAAACTACCTCAACTTGAGAGGAGTGCTACCATAAGAAAATGCTTGATAATTCCTGCTTTTCTTTGTGTGTAGATTTGAGGTTTTAAGCCCACCGTGAGGAATGGAGACTTCTGCTTTTTTGTTGATTGCTGAAACTTCTTGTTCGTTTTAAGCCCACTGTGAGGGATGGAGACTGGTTTATAATCTCTGCTATGTTTGGTCTTATCTCTTGGGCTATTTTGATTGCGATTTTTTACTTTTTCCCAGTTTTGGCAATAATAGGTCTGTTTCTTGCCTTTATACTTGCTACTATTCTTATGATGTTGTATGTGGTTTACAAGTTTGCACTTGCTTTGTCTAAGATATAATCTCTTTAAAATAAGGTAGGAAAGAGATGAGAAACAGGGACTATAACAAGGAACTGGTTAAGAGAGGGGAAATGCTTATTGACCTATCCCTTTTCGGAAGCCCGACCACTCCAGACACAAAGCCAAAAAGAGGAAGACCATACACATACCCAAAAGCACTCATATTCCTACTCTTGCTCCTAAAATTCTCCCTCAGACTACCATATAGACAGACAGAAGGATTGGCAAGAAAAATCTTTTCCTCCTTGGGCGTTACCATCCCCAACTTTAGAACACTGCATTATAGATTAACAAAAGAAGAGATAAACCTTGAAGACCTGCCACAGATAGAAAAGCTACAAGATGACTTTGTCATAGTGCTTGACTCAACTGGGTTAAAGGTCACAAACAGAGGAGAGTGGCTTAGAAAAAAGCATGGTAGGAGGACAAGGAAGGGATGGATAAAGCTACACGTAGCCTTTGACATAAATAGCAAGCAGGTGGTTAGTGTTGAAGTAACTGATGAGAAGACACATGATAGCCAGAAGGCAGAGGAGCTTGTAGAGACAGCAAGGCAGAAAGCTAAAGAGAAGTGCAAGAGAGTAGAGAAGGTAATAGCGGACGGAGGCTATGACACACACAGGATATTCAGGGACATGCATGAGAGAGGAATAGAGGCGTGTATATTGCCGAGGTCATCTGCGAGGATAAGTGGAAATATAGCGAGGGATAAGGTTATAAGGCTAATAAGGAGAAGTAAGAGGGTGTGGAAAGAAGCGAGTGGTTATGGCAAGCGATGGCTTGTAGAGAGCTTTTTTTCTGTATTCAAGCGATGGTTTGGCGAGTATGTAAGTCATGTAAAATTTGAGAACATAAGGAAAGAGGTTGTGTTTAAGGTATGGATAATAAATCTATTTCTTAATTTGGGAACTTAAGGTATATGTAATATAGTATAAACAGGAAGTGGAATTTTGATGGGAGTTTAAAATTTGCATTGTTGGACAGAGCACTTAGGAAAAACCTTAGATATCTTCCCTGAGCTCTTCATAATACTCCTCAAACTCTTTAGCCCGTTTTAAGCCCACTGTGAGGGATGCAAGTAAAGACAAAAAACAGAAACCCTCAGAAACCCCTAAAGGAGACTACTCTCCCAACATAAGAAAACGAGGAGCAAAAACGCTGTCTTTTCTAAACTCCTCCCTCTCAAAAGGATAGTCCACCCTGTAGTGCACTCCCCTGCTTTCCCTTCTCCAAAGAGCACAGCTAAGGGTAGCCATGGCTACAAGGCTTATGTCAAAAAGCTGGCGGTTTTCTATGGTGGGTTTCCAGTCTTTCCATGTTTGTAGCCATGTGCTTAGCTTTTCAAGTGCCTGTTTGAGAGAGGTCTCTTCCCTTTCCAGTCCACAGTTTTCCCACATAAGCCTTCTCAGGTCTTCAAAGGTGTAAGGTGGGTCTTTTTGCCCTTCCCTTTTGTTTTTGTAATAGGTCTCCTTTGGCTTTTTCAAAAAGGAAAGGTCATGAAAAATTCTGTAGGCGGTTCTGTATCCAAAAACCAAGCCCTCAAGCAAGGAGTTAGAGGCAAGTCTGTTTGCCCCATGCACGCCCGTGCAGGCACATTCTCCTACCGCATAGAGACCTTCAAAGGTGGTTTTTCCATAGCTGTCTACCTCAATGCCACCTATAAAGTAGTGAGATGCGGGTGTGATGGGTATGGGTTGGGTTTCTGGGTTGTAGCCTGCTTCCCTTAGCATGGAGTATATGGTGGGAAACCTTTTGGAGAGGTCTACTCCTTTGGCTTTTATGGGTCTTAGGTCAAGGAAAACCTCTTGCCCTTGTCTTAGCTTTTTGTATATTGCCCTTGCTACCACATCCCTTGGCTGGAGCTCTTCCACAAACCTTTCACCTTTTGAATCCACCAAAATAGCACCTTCTCCCCTAACCGCTTCTGAGATGAGTATGCTGGTGTTTTTCACCACTGTGGGATGGAACTGCACAAACTCTGGGTTAATTAGTTTTACGCCCTTCCTTAGTGCTATGCCCAGTGCGTCTCCTCTTACCTTTACTGGGTTAGAGGTATGCAAAAACATACTCGCAGACCCACCCGTTGCCAAAAGGATGGCAGGTGTTTTTATAACTCTAAGGCTTTGCCCCTCATGGTAAACAAGCCCTTCTACCCTTTCCTCTCCAAGGATTTCCTCTAACTCTCCCCTTATTACCCTAATGCCTAAGCTTTGAGACCTCTTCCACAAGGCTTGGTATATGGCTTTGCCCGTGTAGTCCTTTACCTTGTATACTCTTGGAAAGGAATGACCTCCTTCTATGGTGGTCTCTTCATCAAAGACCACGCCCCACCTTTTGAGGTCTGCCATTCTTTGGATGCCTTCGTCTACGAGAATTTTGAGGGTTTCCTCTTTGCATAGCCCCCTTCCTGCCTTTTGTGTATCAAGCATATGAAGGTATGGGCTGTCCTTTGGGTCAATAGCACAAGCAATACCACCCTGAGAGTAGTAGGTGTTTCCTATCCCCCTTGTGAGGACAATAGGCTCTATGCCAAGCTCCTTTAAAACTATGGCACTGGTAAGTCCAGCAATGCCACTGCCACATATCACTACCTTGGCTTCTTCTACAGAAAGCCTTGAAATGTCAAAGTTAAGAAAAAACGCCATGCTTTTTGTATATTTCCACTATAAGATCCGCAAGCCTGTGTGGGTCGTGCCTTACAAAGTCGTCCTTATCGCCTATTAGGTCTTCCGTATATACTTCTATGCCTTCCTTTGCTATCCTTGCCACATCTGGCACTACGGGTTCTTGTTTTTGTTCCAAATACCTCTTCAAAACAGAACTTGATGGCATTTTTGTGTTTACCACAGCCACATCTATCCTCTCAATGCCCGTATACTCTTTAAAGGCTTTTATATGGTCATAGGCGGTAAAGCTGTCAGTTTCTCCAGGCTGGGTCATGGCGTTTACCACAAAAACCTTTACAGCTAAGGAGTGGTTTACCGCTTCCCTTATGTCTTGAATGAGTAGGTTAGGGATTATGCTCGTATATAAGCTCCCAGGACCAAAAACTATCATATCCGCAGACTCTATCTTTGCAATAGCATCTATGGGTGCTCTTGCTTCCCTTGGCTCTATCCATATGTTTTTAATTCTTACGCTGTCGTGCTTTCCATACTCGGTTATGTCCTCTTCACCACAAATAATTTTCCCGTCGCTAAACTCCGCACAAAGCTGAATACTTTCAAGGGTTGCAGGTATTATCTCACCCTTTGTCCTTAATATCTGTGATGCTATGTTTATTGCATTCATAAAGCTACCTGTTATCTCCGTAAGTGCTACAAGGAAAAGATTGCCAAAGGCATGACCCTCAAGTTCTCCACCTTTGAACCTAAACTGGAAAAGTTTTTGCATTATCTCCTCGCTCTCCGAAAGAGCAACAATGCAGTTTCTTATGTCTCCTGGTGCTGGCATGTTGTATATTTTTCTGAGCCTTCCCGTGCTTCCTCCACTGTCCGCCACCGTGACTATGGCAGAGAGGTCTTCAATGTCCTTTCCCACCTTCTCTTTTAGACCTCTCAAAAGCGTGGAGAGCCCCGTTCCTCCTCCAATGGCTACAAGCCTCATGAGGACCTCCTTGAAATTTTCTTAGCTTTGAGATATTTTAAACCATTATGGCGAAGTTAAACCTCAAAGAGATATTCAAAACAAAAAACAGGTTCTCCCAGAGCTATGTTTTTAGCCCCCAAGACCTAAAGCTACCTCCAGACCTTGGTGAGATAAGAGAGCCCGTAAGCGTTTATGTGGAAATAACCCGAGAGAAAGGCGGATACAGAGTAAACATGGAGATCGAAGGCTATGTGGTGCTTGAGTGTAGCAGGTGTTTGACCGTGTTCCATAAGGACATAGGTAGGAGTGAGTCCATTAGGATAGAGCCATATCCTACTAAGGACGTGCTATATCTAAAGCCTTCAGAGCTTGAAGTGTCCTTCTTTGAGGATGAGGAAGCCTTTGACCTTACAGAGCTTGTGAAAGAGCAGATAATACTTAGCATACCTACAAAGCCCCTTTGCAGTCCTGACTGCAGTGCGGGATTCTATGAAAACCTTGAGGTAAAAACCACCACCCTTGGTGACCTTCTCAAAAAGGCGAATGTGTTATAATACAATTCCCACTACGACCTTATGGAGGCTATAAGATGGCAGTTCCAAAGAGAAAGACCTCAAAGTGGAGAAGAGACCAAAGGAGAGCACAAAACTTTTTTGCAAAACTGAGTTCTTTGTCCCTTGCCACCTGCCCTAACTGTGGTGAGCTTATGATGCCACATAGGGCATGTCCATATTGTGGATACTACAAGGGTAGGGAAGTTCTCAAGACTTCATGACAAAAATAGCAGTTGACTGTATGGGAGGGGACTACGCCCCTGAGGAGATAGTAAAGGGTTGTATTCTTGCCTACAAGGATCTTGGTCTTGAAAGCATCCTTGTAGGGGACGAAGAAAAAATAAGACAGGTACTTGAAAGGGAGAAGTTTGACGGTCTGCAGGTAGTTCACGCAGAGGATGTGGTGCAGATGCACGAAGCACCCTCTAATGTCCTGAGAAAGAAAAACTCCTCTCTGTATGTGGCAGGCATGTTGGTAAGAGAGGGCAAAGCGGATGGTCTTGTTTCTGCAGGAAACACTGGTGCGGTGCTAACGGTAGGCAAGTTTGTAATAGGCTCTATTCCTGACCTTGAAAGACCAGCCATAGCGGTCGCTTTGCCTAATCCAAAGGGGAAAACGGTTCTCATTGATGTGGGAGCAAACGTGGACTGTAAACCCTCACACCTACTCCATTTTGCCGTGATAGGACATACCCATGCGGAGGAAATATTGGGCATAAAAAACCCAAGGGTAGGTATTCTAAGCATAGGAGAGGAGGAGGGTAAAGGTAACGAGCTTGTCAAGGAAACCTATCCCCTCTTAAAAGCCAGCAAACTAAACTTTCTTGGAAACGCTGAGGGAAGAGACATATACGCAGGGACCTTTGATGTGATAGTGTGCGATGGCTTTGTGGGCAATGTGGTGCTAAAAGCGAGCGAGAGCTTAGGCTTTGCAGTCCTTCAGATGATAAAAGAGGAGGTACAAAAAAGTTTTTTGGCAAAGATTGGAGCACTTCTTATGAAGCCTACACTTAACAACTTTAAGAAAAAGGCGGACTTTGCAGAGTATGGTGGTATTCCTCTTCTTGGGGCAAAAAAGCCTGTGATAATAACCCACGGAAGGGCAAATGCAAAGGCTATAAAGAACGCCATAAGGGTTGCCAACGAGTTTTTAACACACCACTTTAACGAAAGGCTCTCAGAGAACTTGAAAAAACTCCTTCCACAAGAGGTAAAGGTCTAATGGGCATAACCATAAGGGGCATGGGTTATTATGTGCCTGATAAGGTGCTTACAAACTTTGACCTTGAAAAGATGGTGGACACCTCTGACGATTGGATTACCACAAGAACGGGTATAAGGGAAAGGAGGATAGCAGGTTCGGAAAGTCTTACAGATATGGCTTATAGGGCAAGTCTTGAAGCCTTAGAGTCTGCGCAGATTGACCCTCAAGAGATTGACGCCATAATCTTTGCAACCCTTACTCCAGACCTTGGCTTTCCTGCAAGTGCCTGTCTTCTTCAGGCAAGACTTGGTGCAAACAGGGCTTACGCCTTTGACATATCCGCAGCCTGCAGTGGCTTTTTGTATGGTCTTGAGATAGCAAGTTCTATGCTATCCTCTGGAAGGGCTAAAAGGGTGCTTTTAGTGGGGGCGGAGAAACTCTCCCAGATAGTGGATTGGACAGACAGGTCTACTTGTGTTCTTTTTGGTGATGGGGCGGGTGCGGTGGTGCTTAGCTCCGAGGGTGAAGGTGAGCTTCTTGCCTCTGTGATGCGTTCTGACGGCAACTACTGGGAAATCCTCTATGCGGAAAGGTGTGGATACATAAAGATGAAGGGGAAGGAGCTCTTTAAACTTGCGGTCCGTTCTATGGCGGATGTGTGTGAGGAAGTTCTACAAAGTGCCGGAGTTTCCACACAGGATATAGACCTTATAGTTCCTCATCAGGCAAACATAAGGATAATGCAGGCACTTGTGGAAAAACTCAATGTGCCAATGGAAAGGGTCTATTCAAACATTCATAAGTATGGAAACACAAGCGCCGCATCCATTCCTATAGCTCTCTGTGAGGCATACAAGGAAGGGAGGCTAAAAAGAGGGGACTTGGTTCTTTTGACCGCTATGGGTGGCGGACTTACATGGGGTGCAAGTCTCATAAGGTTTTAGGTTAAACTTTATATGTGCTTTACGACGCTGTAGTTGTGGGTGGTGGTCCCGCTGGGGCTTCCACTGCCTACCACCTTTCAAAATCTGGTCTTAAGGTTCTAATAGTTGAAAAGGAAAAACTTCCAAGGTTTAAACTCTGCGCAGGCTGTCTGTCCGCAAGAACCCTAGGGCTTCTGCCAGAGGGCTACAAAGGGTTAATACTAAACACGATAAGCTCTGGAAAACTTGGCTATAGAGGTTTGCAGGAGTATGAGGTGGAGGCAAACAGAGAGGTTGCTTACATAGTTGATAGGTCTGAGTTTGACCACTTTTTGGTGCAAGAAGCTCTCAAGTCAGGTGCGGAGCTCCTTATTGGAGAGTTTGTAGGTTTTGAGAAGGAAGGAAACCGATACAAGGTCTACACCAGCAAGGGTAACTTCTACACAGACTATCTAATCGGTGCGGACGGCTTTCATTCAAGAACCGCAAAACTTCTCGGATACAAAAAGAGGAAGTTTTTCAGAAGTCTTGAGCTGTTTACAGAAGGTAGTATGAGGGACAAGGTTTTAATTGAAATAGGATGGGTAAGTAGAGGTTATCTGTGGATGTTTCCTCATGGTGATGGCATAAGCCTTGGCATTGCAACCACTGGAATGGAAAACCTGCTTGAAATACTAAGGGACTACGCTCTCAGTAAAAACATAAACTTTAAACATCCAAAGGGTTGGCATATACCCTTTCCAGAAGGGAAAAAGGACATTCAAATAGGTAAAGAGAGAGTTTTGCTTGCAGGAGATTCTGCCAATATGACAGACCCATTGCTTGGTGAAGGCATATACTACGCCCTCTGGGCAGGAGAGATCCTTGCAAAAGCCATAGCACAAAACCCCTCTGAACCAACAAAAGCCTATGAGATATTGCTAAAACCACTTGTAGAGGAGCTCATATACGCAGGGAAGATAGCAAGGCTTGCTTATAGATTTCAAAAGGTTGCCTTTAGAATGGGAAGAGACTACGCATTGAGAAATTTTTATCGTGTGCTCACAGGAGATAAAACTTATAAGGATATCTACTGGAAGGGTTGGCTTGAGTTTATAAAACACTTGACAAAGGAGAAAATAACTTATATACTCAGAAAGCATGAGGGGAGGCTTGGTAGGGTTAATACTGAGTTTTAGTTTCGTGTTTGCAAACTCAGATAACATCGTGCTTACCGCTCTCACCTATATGGAAAGACCCTATCAATTCGGTGCTAACGACCTATACAGGATGGACTGCTCCGCCTTTGTGCAGAGGGTTTTTGAGGTAAACGGTATAAGGCTACCAAGAAGCACTGCAGAGCAGTCCCGCGTGGGAGTGCAGGTAGGGCTTGAGGACCTAAAGCCCGGAGACCTTCTCTTCTTTACCACATACAGACCTGGCCCATCCCACGTAGGCATATACATAGGCAACGGTAGGTTCGTGCATGCAAGTGAAAAAAACGGCATAACAATAAACAGAATAGATGAACCCTATTGGAGCAGAAGGTTTCTCTTTGCAAGAAGGATGGAGCAACCT
This sequence comes from Hydrogenobacter sp. T-2, assembly GCF_033971325.1. Lineage (NCBI taxonomy): Bacteria > Pseudomonadati > Aquificota > Aquificia > Aquificales > Aquificaceae > Pampinifervens > Pampinifervens diazotrophicum. The sequence continues at coordinate 620,546 of NZ_CP117180.1, read as the reverse complement.
AACATCATCTATACAAAGTCTGAAAGACAAGCAAAACCTCTAACTAAAAACTTTAATGAGGATGAAATAGCGGACCTAATCTTTATCCTTTCTAACCGCTAATATATCTTTTTATGAGACGCTCCCAGTTTTGTAAGGAGTTAAGATGGGAATAGATGAGCTTCGTATATCCCTTCTTTGAAAGCAGTCTGAGTGTGTCTGTAGGAAGTTCAAAGAGCCTTTCTTCGTCCACCATGTTAAAAGACACCTCAACATCCTCGTAGCTTATCCGCCCACCCACCACAAGCCCAAGGTCAAATAGGGTGTTAACAAACTCTTCTGTTTGGGCTTTTCCTTCTTCAATTCTGAGCGAGTATGTATAGAAATCTCTCTCAAAGAGCGGATTTACAAACTGGCCTTCCCAAAAGGCTACACCTTCCACCTCGGAAAATCCAGGACAAGTAAGGTCAAGTGCTAAATACCCTTCCCTTATAAAGAAGGGATACTGCCTACAGGTGTATGGTTTTTCTTCTTCTATAAGACAGCCCATACCATCTTTGAGATATACACAGCCTTTCTTATCTTCCTTAAGTCTAAAATAGGCACAAAGAAGCCTCTGCTCTTTACCTTCTTGGTCAACCTCAATGTTTATAACCACTGGAAAGTGTCTTGAGAGGGAAAGCACCTCTTCAAGAACCACAAAAGTTCTATCTGGAATGAAGCAACAGCTCTGCGGACAGTTTGACTTAAGGCATTGCCACTTGAGGTTTTTGTGTTCCTCTGGGTCAGGAAGCAGGGTGTTGGAAAAGAGCCTCATCCTCCCATTATCTCCTTTTCCTTAGCCTCTGTAATGGCGTTTATCTCTTCTATGTATTTGTCCGTGAGCTTTTGAAGCCTTTCTAAAGCCCTCTTTATCTCATCTTCAGAAACTCCCTCAAGGTCTTCCAGCATTTCCTTTGCGTCTCTCCTTATGTTTCTAACCGCCACCCTTGACTCTTCCGCCATTTTATGGAGCATCCTTACCAGCTCTTTTCTTCTTTCTTGTGTGAGAGGTGGTAGGGTTATTCTTATCACATTGCCCTGTCTTTGAGGTGTAAGGTTTAAGTTTTCCATTATTGCCCTTTCCACGCCTGAGACTGCGTTAGCATCCCAAAGTTGGATGGTTAGCTGGTTCACATCGCTTACGCTTATGCTTCCAAGCTGTTTAAGAGGGACCTTTGAACCGTAATATTCTACCTTTAGCTCCTCTACAAGAGATGTGCTTGCCCTACCTGTCCTTAGCCCTGCGGTTTCGTTCTTAAAGTAGTTTACCGCCTTTTTCATATCCTCTTCCGCACTTTTAAAAATATCCTCTATCATGGCTGTCCTCCTTGTGTGTATGTTTGTATTCTTCTGTTTGCAAGCTCCCCATATTCAGGGTTTATCTCGTAGCAAATGTAATATCTATCACACATCAGACTTGCTATAGCAGTCTGACCACTACCCATAAAAGGGTCAAGCACTACATCATTTTTAAAGGTATACAACTGAATTAGCCTATAGGGAAGCTCCGTAGGGAAAACTGCAGGGTGTCCCACCTTTTTGGCACTTTCGCTTTTCATATGCCACACACTTCTCGTAAAATTCAAGAACTCCTCTCTACTTATAGTGCTTTGTCCCGTGCTTTTTCTTTCAAAACTGCCCTTTGAAAAGACAAGAATGTATTCGTGCTCGTCCCTTATCACTGGATTTTTTGCACTAAGCCAAGTGCCCCATGCGGTTGATGGTGCACCACCACCAGCTTTTGCCCATATTATCTCACCTCTCATTAAAAAACCCAACTCAAGCATGTCCTGAATTATAAAGGCATGAAGTGGAATGTAAGGTTTCCTACCAAGATTAGCCACATTTATGCATGCCCTCTCACCGGGAACAAGAACTCTATAAACCTCTCTCCAAACCCTCTTAAGAAATTCTCTGTATTCTGTAAAACTCATATCCATATCGTATTCTTTGCCCACGTTGTATGGAGGTGAAGTTATCATAAGGTGAACGCTATTGTCAGGAATTTCTGACATATCTTCTGAGGATTTGCAAAGGATAGTATTTTTGAGGTTGTCAGGAAATAGGATTTCCTTCTGGTCCCCTTGAGCCTCCATCGGCATAAATTCAGAGTATAGCCTTCTGCGATAAAAATCCGAGGAGTCATGAGCTATCCTTCCGTTACTTCCAAACCTGCTTGTTTTTGTTTTCATGCTACCTCACCAAAGACCCAACCCTTTCACCCATTACAGCCCTTAGCAGATTTCCTGGCTTTTTTATGTTAAGCACCAATATGGGTAGCCTGTTTTCCTTACAGAGGGTCATAGCGGTGTAGTCCATAACCCTAAGACCTCTATTTATGGCTTCAAGATAGGCTATTTCTTGGATAAATTCAGCCTTTGGGTTTTTCAGCGGGTCATCGGTGTATATGCCGTCTACCTTTGTAGCCTTTATAAGAAGGTCCGCACCTATCTCTATGGCTCTGAGAGCACCTGCAGTGTCTGTGGAGAAAAAGGGATTGCCTGTCCCTGCAGCGAATATTACCACACGACCCTTTTCTAAATGCCTTATAGCCCTTCTTCTTATGTAGGGTTCTGCCACCTGCCTCATCTCTATAGCGGACAAGACCCTCGTAGGAATTTGTGCTATCCTCTCGAGTGCGGATTGCAGGGCAAGGGCGTTTATAACCGTTGCCAACATACCCATGTAATCACCCGTTGCCCTGTCTATACCTATCTCGAGCCCCTCTATACCTCTAAAGATATTGCCACCACCTATCACTATTGCAGTTTGAACTCCCGCTTCCACGAGGCTTTTTATCTCAAGGCTTATGTATTCAAGAAACCTTGGGTCTATACCAAAATCTTGCTCACCAGCAAAGGCTTCTCCAGAGAGCTTTAAGAGCACCCTTTTGTATACAGGTGCTTCCTCCATCAGGCACCACCTACTTCAAACCTTACAAACCTCTTAATCTCCACACCCGTTTGGCTTTCCTTTATGTATTGTCCTACGGTTTTCTTCTCTTCTTTTATGAAAGCCTGTTCTAAGAGCACCTTTTCCTGATAAAACTTTTTGAGCCTTCCTTCTACTACCTTTTCTATGATGTTCTCTGGCTTACCCTCTTGTCTTGCCTGCTCTGTGAGTATTCTCCTCTCTCTCTCAAGGGCTTCAGGGTCAACGCTTTCTATGCTTACAAACTCAGGTTTCATAGCGGCTATCTGAAGTGCCACATCTTGCACAACCCTAAGGGTCTGGTCGTTAAGGCTTGGAACAAAGTAGTCTATAAGCACACCTACCTTTCCTATACCATGCACATAGGCATGCACAAAGCCCTCGGTATCAAACCTCGCAAACCTTCTAAGCTGGATGTTCTCTCCTATCTTGGCTATAGCAGACTTTATGAGGTCTCCTACGCTTATGTTTGTGTCCTGTGCATAGGCTTGGCTTGTAATATCTTCACCAGTGCCTGCCCTATCCTTGTTCTCTGGAATGCTTGCTATGTGCTTGGCGATATTCAAGGCAAGCTCCACAAAGTGTTCGTTTTTTGCCACAAAGTCTGTCTCGCAGTTTAGTTCTATAAGCACTCCCCTTTTTCTATCCTCGGAGACATAGGCGTAGATTATGCCCTCCTTTGTTTCCCTTCCTGCCTTTTTGTCCGCCTTAGCAAGCCCCCTTATTCTGAGTATCTCCTTAGCCTTTTCCATATCACCCCCTGCTTCCTCCAAAGCCTTCTTGCATTCCAACATACCTGCACCAGTCATCTCTCTTAGGGTTTTTACCATCTCAGCACTTATCATGCTTACTCCTCCTCTGCACCTTTGTCAATGTATTCGTATTTCTCAGACATCTCCATAGCCTTCTCAAAGAGCACCTTTTCTTCTTCTTCAACCGCAATGACCCTTCTCCTTGGAACTTCAATCGCCGCCTCTCCAAGGTTTTCCCTTCTTTGTTTACCCTCGAGAACCGCATCCGCTATCTTTGAAGTAAGTAGCTTTATGGACTTTATGGCATCGTCATTTCCTGGAACAGGGTAGTCTATCACATCTGGGTCGCAGTTGGAGTCCGCTATTGCTACCACCGTTATACCCAGCTTTTTAGCCTCTTGGACCGCTATGGCTTCTCTCACTGTGTCCACAACCCAGATGATGCTGGGTAGCCTTTCCATGTTTACTATACCACCATACAGCTTTCTGAGCCTTTCCATCTTTCTCTTTAGCTCTCTTACCTCTTTCTTAGGAAGCACATCAAAGACACCTTCCGATTCCATCCTCTCAAGGGTATGGAGCTTGAGGATACTTTTACGGACAGTCCTAAAGTTGGTAAGAAGTCCTCCAACCCATCTTTCGTTCACATATGGCACGCCAGCCCTTTCCGCCTCTTCCTTTATCACATCTTTTGCCTGCTTTTTTGTGCCTACAAAGAGCACCTCTGCGCCCTGTGCCACACTGTCCGCTATAAAGTGATAGGCTTGCTCAAGGAAAACCACCGTTTTGTTGAGGTCTACGATGTGTATACCATTACGCACACCGTAGAGGTAGGGTGCCATTTTAGGGTTCCACCTGCCCTTTGAGTGCCCAAAGTGGACACCCGCTTCCAAAAGGTCTCTCATAGAAACTACAGCCATATTTTCCTCCTTGGGTTTTGCCACCCTTTCCCAAAACCCTTTCGGGTCAACCCAGTCGGGAAAGGTGCGGTCTTGGAAAAATTATATCATAAGCTGTTCCCTGCTAAAGCGATAGACCCTCTTACAAAACTTACAGACCACTTCTGCAGGACCCTCGCTTAGTATATCTTGGAGCTCCTCTTCCTGCAGGAGCATAAGGCTTGAACGGGCTATTTCCTCGCTACAGGGACAGTAGTATTCTACTTCCTTTAAACCTATAAGCCTTGGTTCCATACCCTTGAGTATTTCAATCGCAATTTCCTCTGGTCTCTTGTCATAAAAGGAGAGGTTTCTTAGGTTTTCCTCTATAAGGTCAATGCTTCTTTGAGAAACTCCAGAAAGCACCTGCACAAGATAAGCCTTTGCCTGAGCTCCTGCTGAAGTAAACTCCAAATGCATATCCAAATAGGTCCTTGTTTGTTCTGACTGCTCAAAGTAAAAGGAAAGTGCCTCCTTTAGATTTCTACCCACCACGGGGACTATGCTTGTGTAAGGTGTACCAAGTCTTAGCTCTTTTACTACGGTTAAAACTCCAGAAGCCCAACCTTCTTGTGGGTTACCTTCTATAAAACCTCTTACCCTCCCCTTTCCGTCCGCCTCTGAGACTACAACTCCATAATCTGTTTGCACCTTAAAAAGCACCTTTTGTTCTGTTGCATGTTTCACAAGGGATGTCAAAAGTAAAGCGGACATTATGGCATAGCCCATAAGCTCCGCCCTTTGCCCTTCCAAGTCATGTATTCTCTTGGCAACCGCCACTGCATGGTTTGCCTGCAGGGTATAAACCCTTATAAGCTCATCCTTTGGCACGGAAACCACCATGTAGTCTCTGTCCTGAAAATAGAGCCTTAGGTCTTCCCTGGTTTGTGCGTCAAGGTCTCTATACATGAGTTTAAAATATAAGCCTAAACGTTAAACCTAAAATAGATAATGTCGCCATCTTTGACTTCATACTCTTTCCCTTCAAGCCTTACAAGACCAAGCTCTTTAGCCTTAGTCATAGAGCCAACCTTTACATAGTCCTCGTAGTTTATCACCTCCGCAGCGATAAAGCCTCTTTCAAAGTCTGAGTGTATCTTGCCTGCAGCTTGCGGTGCCTTTGTGCCCCTCTTTACGGTCCATGCCCTCGTTTCCTTTTCCCCCGCGGTAAAGAAGGTTATAAGCTCAAGGAGTGAGTAAGCGGACCTTATAAGTTTGTTTAGCCCTGGCTCTTCAAATCCATAAGACCTAAGGAGCTCTTCTTTTTCTTCCTTTTCAAGACCAATAAGCTCCTCTTCAAGTTTTGCACATATCAATACCGCAGAAGAGCCTTCCTCTTGTGCGTATTGAAAAACCCTCTCGCTTAGTTGATTACCCTCTGGCAGGTCTGCCTCGCTCACATTTGCCACATACATAAGAGGCTTGGTGGTGAGGAGAAAAAGATTCCTTTTGGCATACTCAAAGACCTCTGAGCCAAGGTCCTTTATGTGCTTTCTTAGAGTCTCCATATTTTCCAAAACCGCCTTTATGGCTCTTAGCATTTCCAACTCTTCCTTTGACTTTTTGTCTCCCAGCCTTGCCATCTTTTCCACCTTCTCAAGCCTTTTGTCTACCGTCTCCAAGTCCTTTGCTATAAGCTCAAGGTCTATTATCTGAGCATCCCTTATGGGGTCAACACTGCCTTCTACATGAACCACGTCAGGGTTTTCAAAGCACCTTAACACCATAGCAATTGCATCCACTTCCCTTATATGGGCGAGGAACTGATTTCCAAGACCTTCTCCCTTGCTGGCGTTTCTAACAAGTCCAGCGATATCCACAAACTCTATAAAGGTGGGTGTTATTTTTCTTGACCTTTCAAGCTCTGCAATGTGGTAGAGCCTCTTGTCTGGCACTTCCACCGTGCCCACGTTTGGCTCTATAGTGCAAAAGGGATAGTTTGCTGCGGCCGCCTTTGCGGACTGTATTAGGGCGTTAAACAAGGTAGACTTTCCTACATTAGGCAGTCCTACAATTCCTACACTCAGAGCCATAAGCTATTAATTATAAACTCCAAGGCTTACCTTATCAACTCACCCATCTTGAATATGGGCATGTATAGGGCTATGAGTATAGCTCCCACTATACCGCCTATAAAGACTATAAGCATTGGTTCTATTAGCTTTATCATTCCTTCCACAGCCTTATCAAACTCGTCTTCATAGAATCTCGCTATAGTATCTAACATATCATCAAGCCTACCTGTATCCTCACCTACTCTCACCATGGCTATTATAAGTTTTGGAAACATACCAGTTTTTTCAAGAGCCTTGTGCATGGGCTCACCCTCTATAACACCCTTCTTTGCGGACTCAAGAGCCTCCCTTATTACCACGTTTCCCGTTACCTGACCTGCTATCTCAAAAGCCTTTTCAAGAGCTACACCACTCGAAAAGAGAGTTGCCATAGTTCTGGCAAACTTTGCCATGGTGCTTTTCATTACAAGCTCACCCATCTTTGGAGCTCTAAGCATAAAGGAATGCACAGATTTTCTAAACTGGTAGCTATTGTTGAGTAAAAATCTAAATATTAAAGAAAAAGCTACTATGAAACCAAGTATAAAGATAAGGTTTGACCTAAGGGCGTTAGAGGCAGCGATAAGCATTTGAGTAGGAGCGGGAAGCTCTCCACCAAGAGAGGCATATATCTCTCCAAAGGTTGGAACAAGAAAATAGAGTATACCCGTAACTATGGCGGTAGCTATTATAACCACAAAGGTAGGATAAAAAGCTGCGCTCTTTATCTTGCTCTTTATCATTGCCATCTTTTCGTAATAGTCTGCAGCCCTCATAAGAGCAATATCAAGATTACCCGTTTCCTCACCCACTCTTACCAAGTTTACAATAAACTCTGGGAAAACTGCAGGGAACTCAGCCATAGAGTTAGATATAGGTCTTCCCTCGCTCACCATTACCGCGACCTTTTTACTGGCTTCCGCAAGTTTTTTGTTAGGAAGCTGTTCTCCCAATATATTAAGAGCGTCTATTATGTTAAGCCCTGCGTTTATCATAGTTCCGAGCTGTCTGCAGAATATGGAAAGGTCTCTATCGCTTACTTTACCACCTATTGGGAGTTTGAAGGATAGTTCCTTCTTTCCCTCTTCTTTTTCTTCCTTATCAACCTTTATTACCTCTATGATACTCAAACCTCTTTGTTGTAAGTCCGCTATTAAGGTTTCCTGAGTTGGATAGTTTGCTTCACTCTCTACAAAGCTTCCCGTCTCGTCAAAGGCTCTATACCTAAACCTCGGCATTCTTACCCTCCTCTCTGTGTCATTCTCTCTAACTCTTTTATATCTGGTGAATACTTGTATGCATCTTCAAGTGTTATAAGCCCTGCCCTGTAATGTCCATAGAGTGATTGGTTCATGGTTTGCATGCCCGTTTGAGCCTGCCCACTCTGCATTATGGCGTATATCTGCTGAAGTTTATTCTCCCTTATAAGGTTTCTTATTGCAGTATTTGGTATCATAAGCTCATAAGCAAGAACCCTTCCACCACCAATTTTTGGTAACAGCCTCTGAGATATAACACCCTGAAGCACAAAAGAGAGCTGAACCCTAACCTGCTCTTGCTGTTCTGGAGGAAATACGTCTATTATCCTTGTAATAGTTGATATGGCAGTGTTTGTATGCAGTGTTCCAAAAACAAGATGTCCCGTTTCTGCAGCCCTTAGTGCTATTTCTATTGTCTCAAGGTCTCTCATTTCACCCACAAGGATAACGTCTGGGTCTTCACGCAAAGCAGCCCTAAGAGCATCTGCAAAGCTGTGGACATCCTCACCTATCTCTCTCTGGTTTACTATGCTTTTTCTATGTTGAAACACATACTCTATAGGGTCTTCAATGGTTATAATGTGATGAGGAAAGTTTTCATTTATGTAATTTATCAACGCTGCAAGGGTTGTAGTCTTTCCAGATCCCGTAGGACCGGTTACAAGAACGAGACCCATACTTTTATGGCAAACCTCCAGAACCCTATCACTTAACCCTAAATCTTTAATGCTTAGTATCTTGCTGGGGAGCCTTCTAAAGACCGCCGCAATACTTCCTCTTTGGTAAAAAACGTTCGCCCTGAACCTAGCAAGGTCTTTGACACCAAAGGAAAAGTCTACTTGCCCCTTTTCTTCAAGTGTTTTTCTATGTCTTTCGGACATGACAGAATAGGCAAGCGTTTGGGTTATATCTGGAGTTAATATGGGATACTCAACGAGCTGTGTTATTTTTCCATCAATCCTTAGCGATGGTCTTGCACCTGCTGTTATATGCACGTCAGAGGCATTTGCCTGAACAGCTTTGTAAAGTATATCTGTCAACTTTATACTCTGTGTTAGTGATTCAACTTTTTGTGTTGGTGTCATTTTACCCTCCTTGCTATAAAATACATTATATGAAACTTCTTTACGAAGGCAAGGCTAAGAAAGTCTACGAGGTTGACAGAGATAAATGCCTGATATACTTCAAAGACACTGCGACAGCCTTTGATGCCACCAAAAAAGCTGAGGTGGAGGGCAAGGGTGTTCTTAACAACACCATATCAAGCATAATGTTTAAATTGCTGGAAGAAAAGGGTGTAAAAACCCATTTTATAGAGCGTGTTTCCGAAAGGGAGATGCTTGTCTGGAAGGCAGAAAGGTTTGACTTAGAGGTGGTAATAAGGAATATAACCGCTGGGAGCATATGCAAAAGACTTGGCTTCAGAGAAGGAGAAAAACTAAGAAAGCCCTTAGTGGAGTTTTTCTACAAAAACGACCACTTACATGACCCACTTATATGTGTTGAACACGCAATCCTTCTCCGTATAGCGGATAAAAAGACTTTGAGGGATATAGTGAAAATAGCCCTTAAGGTAAACACCATACTAAAAAGGTTTTTTAAATCTCATGGTCTTTTGCTCGTGGATTTCAAGTTAGAGTTTGGGAGGCTTCCCGATGGTGCCCTTGCGGTGATAGACGAGATATCTCCGGATACATGTAGACTATGGGATGCAAAGACTGGAGAGAAGTTAGACAAGGATAGGTTTAGGTTTGATTTGGGAGACCTCCTTGAGGGCTACAGAAGGGTGCTTGAAAGGGTTCAAGGTGGATAAACTATCAAAGCAACCCTTCCCATCTTTGACCAGATTCGATCAAGCTCTCTGGCTTTAATGGGTTTTCTATCTTCATAGCCTGTGTGGAGATAAAAAACATCTCCATCGTATCCTACCACTACCACATAATGAGGCACGCTTACCCACAATCTACCAAGGTCTACAAGCAGTATGGATGGTATGCCTCTATCTATATAGCTTTTTATTTCTTCAAGCCTTAAGACCCTTGTCTCGGTTCTGAAACCCTTCTTCTTTGCATAATTCTCAAGGTCCGTTATGAGTGCACCTTTCAGCTTAGGGTTGTAAACCTCTTTTCCTATATCTTCTTGAGAAACCTCTATACCATAGTAGGAAAGCACAGCACTTAAAGAGGCAGGACCGCAGAATTGGTCCTGCTGTTTAACGAAAGGAACATCAAGATTCTTGGAGTATAGCAAAAGAGGGAAGAGAAGTAAAAGAAGGAACATTCCTCACCTTATAATTATCTCCTTGTTTAGAAGTTTGAGGAGTATAACGAGAAGAATAGCCACTATGAGTATACCTATGGCGAGACCCACACCATCCCCACCGGCAAGAACCCTATCGGAAGCCTTTGCCAACATGTGTATCTGCTCGTCATTTAGCTCAGAGAGCTTTTTCTCCACCTCCTCCTTTGTGAGACCGTAAGCTTTTAGTTTTTCCTGAAGCTGTTTGCTTTCAAGGGCTCTTTGAATTTTAGCTATATCTTCCTCTCTCTTCATAGTCAGAGTTTCAGAGGCAGGCTTTGAACCCACAAGTCCAGCAAGGGCTGGAGACGAATTGAAGGCAAAAAAACAACCAGCCACTCCAAGCACAAGCAGGCGTCTTCTAAAAAGACTTAACATGTTTCCACCTCCTTGTCAGTTTTCCTAAGATTATATCAAAAGTCTTCAAGCTCAGGGTTAAAGGGTAAAGTTCCATACCTTGCCCCTTCCACCACCACCCTTCTGCCCTCAACCCTAACCCTTCCCTCTGATATCCATCTTATTACCTGTGGCAGTATCCTATGCTCATGGTGGAGTATCCGTTCAGACAGGCTCTCTTCTGTGTCTTCTGGAAAAACTGGCACGCACGCCTGAGCTATAACTGGACCATTATCTAACTCTTCTGTAACAAAATGAACAGTGCAACCAGTTATCTTCACACCGTAATCCAAAGCCTGCCTTTGGGCATGCATTCCTTGGAAAGCGGGTATAAGAGAGGGATGTATGTTTATTACCTTCATGGGAAAATGACCAAGAAAGGTGGCAGAAAGGATACGCATAAAGCCTGCAAGAACAACCAAGTCTACTTCCGCTTCCTTTAGAGCCTCTACGAGAGCCTTCTCAAACTCTTCTTTACTACGAAAGTCCTTTCGCTTTATAACTCTGTATGGAATACCATGCTTTAGACATCTATCTACGGCTCTAACACCTTCCTTGTCAGATATAACCATAGATATACTGTCATTCAATTTTCCAGCCTCAATAGCATCAATGATAGCCTGAAGGTTAGAACCACGCCCTGATACAAGAACTCCTAAATTCATGGTATCATATTCTACTCCATAGAAGGTTAGAGGAGGTTAGGAAATGAACGTAGAGTTTATAGGTAAGGGTATTGAGTGGACAGACTCAATGAAAGCCTTTGTAGAGGGTAAGGTTGAAAGGTTCAACAGGTTTTTAAAGGAGGCTGAGGAAGACCAAGTAGAAGTAGTCGTAACCCTATCTACATCAAGAGCAAAACAGAAAGATTTTGCAGGTGAAAGCAGACCAACCCTATATAGAGTTGACATGGACATATACCTCAAGACCTGGGGTGGTGGTGCCTTGCACGCTTGGGATGAGGACATTGACCCCTTTTCAGCCCTTGACAGGGTTATGGATGAAATAGAAAGACAGCTTATAAAGCTAAAGCAAAGAAGGCATGAGTTAAGACGCAAGGGGCATAAGATAAAGGAGGAAATGATAAGGCAAGAAATAAGACCTCACGAAGAAGAGGAAAGACCTCTTATAGTGGAGGAGGAGCTTTTAATAGAGAAGCCTATGAGCATGGAAGATGCAGTTTTTGAACTTCAAGACTCTGGAGTTTATTTCCTCCCATTCATTGATGCAGAAACAGGTACGCTTAGAATAGTATACAGGAAAAGAGGTGGAAATTACGGGGTTATAAACACCAAGTGTAAGGGTTTATAAGGGGTAGCCCCTTAGGGGCACACCTCTCTTTCCTCAACTTTTACCACCTTTCCATCCTGATAGTAGGTGGTCTTTACGATCCTACAGTTACCCCTTGAAGCCACAGGCTCAGCATATACCCTTTCTCTTCCGTCCTCAGACCTATACTCCACAGGTTTATTTTGCATGGCAGCTTCCCTTGATGCTCTTGCAGCCACTTCAGTTATTGTTCCTCCTATAACCGCACCTAACGCACCGCCGATAACCGCACCACGCCATCTGTTGTTTTTATCAATGAGAGCTCCTGCTATAGCACCACCTACTGCTCCCACAGTGGCACCTTCATAGGTTCTCTGTGTGGTTACTTGACCACAGGAAAAGATAAAACCTGCGGAGAAAACTGTAAAAAGAATCATTGCCTTCTTTCTCATATTGACACCTCCTTGTCTATGATTATAAGACCTCTTTTGTTAAAATTTCCTTAAAAATTTCCAGAGACCTCCATGCTCCTTGGTCAAGCCCATAGTCAAGGCAAAGAGTAAAGTAGTCCTTGATGTATTCTTGTCCATAACCGTGAACTTGAAGGTTTCCTTCTTTTAGGTCTTTGAAAAACTCCTCCTTTGACCTTTTACACTGTTCCCATATAAAGCCTTCTAACCACTCTGGAGCATCTCTTCTTACTAAAAAAAGAGCAAAGACGAAGGGAAGTCCGTAGAGGCGAAACCACTCTTCACCAAGGTCATATACATACTGCCATCTGTCAGAAGATTTTTCCCTTATAGCTTCATCACCTATTAACATAAGAGCATCCGCATCATCTTTGGCTTGAACTATGTTTGGACTGTTTTTGTATACTTCCTTCACTATATATAGGGCAAGCAGTTTGGATGTCATAGAGGCAGGAGTTAGGTATAAACTTTCTATAAACCCAAGAGGCTTTTTGGAAAATATAAGGACAGAGCAAGCCTTTTCCTTTGAGGATATGGATACATCAGGGACAACCCTGTAGTTTTCTGGATAGAGCAAAAACTCCACAGAGGAGACTATACCAGCTTGTATATGACCTTCTCTAAGTTTTTTTACAAGCTCTGAGGGATGACCTTCTACCAAGCTCACTTTGGAATTGTCCCATCGGTAGAAAAGAGGTAAAGTGTTTAAGTAACTTACTTTACCTACACTTATCATTAAACCTTTCTTGAAAGCTCTATAAATTCTTGCAGTTTTTTGTAGGCTTTTCCAGAATGGATGGATTCCTTTGCCATATCAAGGGCGGTATTTCTGTCCTCTGTAGCTCCAGAAACAAGTATTCCAAACATGGAATTTAATAAAACCATGTAGTATGCAGGTGAAACCTCACCCTTTAACACAGAAAGCACCATTTTTGAGCTTTCATCTACAGAAGATACCCGTATGTATTCAATGGGATAAGTCTTAAAACCCACCTCTTCTGGATGAAAGTCATACAAAAAGACCTCACCATCCTTTAACTCCGCAATACGCGTAGGTGCACTTATGGATACCTCGTCCATACCATCCTTTCCATGCACTACAAAGGCTCTTTTTATTCCCATACCCTTTAGGGCAAAGGCTACCTTGTCCACAAGATGGTCGGAGAAAACTCCCAAGAGCTGTCTTCTTGCATCCGCTGGATTTGAAAGGGGTCCCACCAAGTTAAATATGGACCTTAAGCCTACTTCCCTTCTTGGACCTATGACCCTTTTCATGGCAGGGTGAAACATAGGAGCAAACATAAAGCCTATTCCTATCTCTTCTATGAGTTTCTTTACTTGTTCCGCATTGAGGTCTATTTTTGCTCCAAGATACTCTAAGAGGTCTGCACTACCGCTCTTTGAAGATACAGACCTATTGCCATGCTTGGCAACCCTTATGCCAGCACCCGCTAAAACAAAAGCAACCGCAGTAGAGACATTGAAAGTCTCCGTCATATCGCCACCCGTTCCGCAGGTATCCACCAAGTTTTCCTTGTCTGTTATTTCAACCCTTGTTGCTTTTTCTCTGAAAAAGCTCGCAGCACCCTCTATCTCCTCTGGCGTTTCTCCTTTCATCTTTGTGCCAATAATAAAGGCACCTATCTGGGCGTCGGTGGCTCTACCTTCCACTATGTCCTCAAGGGCTTGCCTGACTTCTCCCTTTGTAAGGTTCTGAAACTCAGATAGCTTTTTTAGTATCTCCTTCATAGTAGAAATTTTAAATCATGATAGCCTTTGAAATCTTTAAAGAATGAGTTATGGGTTCTTTGAAAAGTTCAAAGTATTCTTCTAAAGAGCTGTTTTATGATATAAGGCTATGGAGCTTTTGAAACTTGTTAGGGCTTCTGGTTGAGCGAGCAAGTTGGGTCCGGCGGACCTTGAGAAGTTGATAAAGGGTATAGACCTCTACACAGATGAACGGACCCTCTTGGGCGTGGGTGATGATGCGGGAGTCTACGCTTACGGTGGGCAGGTTTTTGTCCATACAGTGGATTTCATAACTCCTATACTTAACGACCCATACCTCTGGGGTGCCATATCCTCCGCTAACTCCTTGAGCGATGTTTATGCTATGGGGTGCAAGCCATTGAATGCCTTAGCCATAGTAGGTTTTAACAACTGCGACCTTGAGATAGATGTTCTTAAGGAAGTTATGAGGGGTTGTGCAGATAAGCTGAGAGAGGCAAGAACTGCCCTCCTGGGTGGACATACCATTGACGACAAAGAGCCAAAGTTTGGTCTTGCGGTTATGGGTGTATGCGAGAAGGGAAGATACTTCACCCAAGAAGGAGCTAAGCCCGGAGACCTTATAGCCCTTACAAAACCCGTGGGTGTGGGTGTGCTTACGAAGGGGATAAAAGAAGGAAAAATTAGAGAGAGGGATATAGGCGATGCCATAGGATATATGCTTATGCTAAACGAAAAGGCTTCTGAGCTTGCAAAGGCTGTAGAGGCAAGTGCCTGCACTGATGTAACGGGTTTTGGTCTCTTGGGTCATTCCATGAACATAGCGACAAAGTCCAAGGTAAGGCTCGCCATAGACTTTTCTAAGGTTCCCATATACGAAGAGTCTGTGTCTCTAATAAAGCAGAAGATATACCCAAAAGGTGCTCTTGATAACTACAATTTTGTAAAGGACAAGACTATAAACGAAGGGGTTGAATGGTGGCAGATTTTACTGCTTACAGATCCTGTAACCTCAGGGGGTTTGCTTTTTACATTTCCAGAGGATAAGGAAGAAACATTTAAGAAGGAAGCGGAGAACTTGGGCTTAAGGGTGTGGGTCATAGGAAAAGTAGAGGAGGGAGAAGGGCTAAGGGTTTATGTTAGTTAGTATCTCCCTAAGGGCTCCGGTAGTGGGGATGTGTTTACCTATACGCAGAGCCTTTCCATTAACCATTAGGACTGGTAGGGCATTAAGGATAAAAAAGTTCTAAAATTTCAAACTGTGCCTTCCCTTCTTAGGCTTTCCCTTGAAACTATGTAGCTTTTCCTCATCATAGCCCTGTTGAGCGCGTCCACAAAACCGCTTACGCTTGCCCTTATTATATCCACGTCCACACCTCTTCCGCTTGCCTTAACTCCATCCAGCTCTATCACAAGCCTTGACTCCGCCTGAGCGTCCGTGTTAGGAGTTAGTGCTTTGATAGAAAAGTCCAAGAGCTTAGGTTCTACACCGAGAGCTTTCTGTATTGCTCTTATTATGGCGTCTACAGGTCCATTACCAGTAGAGGTAGCGGTTCTTTCCTCTCCCTTAAAGGTCAGCACCACGGTGGCGGTAGGTAAGAGTTTGTCTCCTGTCTGAACTTGATAGTGGATAACCCTTATGGGCTCTTCCTCTTCATGCTTTACAAACTCCTCATAAACCAGTGCCTCTATGTCCTCTTCGTAGACATCCTTCTTCTTATCCGCAAGGGCTTTGAATTTTTCAAAAACCCTGTCCAAGTCTTCCTCTGAGAACTCAAAACCCATTTCTTTTAACTTGCTCTTTAGGGCGTGCCTTCCTGAATGTTTACCGAGGATTATGCGCGTTGATGGAAAGCCTACATCTTCCGGCGACATAATCTCATAGGTGAGAGGATTAGACAGCACACCATGTTGGTGAATGCCAGACTCGTGAGCAAAGGCGTTATCACCTACTACCGCCTTATTGGGCTGGACAAAACTGCCTGTAATCCTACACAAGAGCCTGCTTGTCCTATATAGCTCTTTGGTGTTTATGTTGGTGTATAGACCTCCAAAGAAGTCCTTGCGAACCCTTAGAGCCATAACTATCTCTTCCAAGGCTGCGTTTCCCGCCCTTTCTCCTATGCCGTTTATGGTGCATTCTACCTGTCTTGCTCCATGCTTTACCGCCATAAGAGAATTGGCAACCGCCATCCCAAGATCATCATGACAGTGAACGCTTATTATTGCCTTGTCAATGTTGGGAACGTTGTTTCTTATACCCTCTATGAGGTCCGCAAACTCCTCTGGAACTGTATAGCCAACGGTGTCTGGTATGTTTATAACGGTAGCACCAGCCTTTATGGCGGTCTCTATTACCTTATACAGAAAATCCCTCTGACTTCTGGTTGCATCTTCGCAAGAAAACTCCACATCGTCGGTAAACTTCCTTGCGTATTCCACAGCCCTTTTTGCCCTTTCTAAGACCTCTTCTGGAGACATCCTCAGCTTATACTTCATGTGTATTTCAGAGGTGGCTATAAAGGTATGAATTCTTTTTCTCTCCGCAGGCTCAAGTGCTTGTCCTGCAAGCTCTATGTCCCTCTCTAAAGCCCTTGCAAGGGAGCATATTATGGGTCCTTTTACTTCTCTTGCTATGGTTTGAACCGCTTCAAAATCCCCCTTTGATGCCGCAGAAAAGCCTGCTTCTATTACATCTACGCCAAGTTTTGCAAGCTGTTGTGCCATCTGGAGTTTTTCCTCTGTGGTCATTGAAAAGCCCGGTGCCTGTTCTCCATCTCTCAGCGTTGTGTCAAAGATATATACTCTGTCCATCCTTTACCTCCTTGTAAATGATAATAATTCGCAATTCACCTTTTGTCAAGAGTATCCCTTAGCATAGACAAATATCCCTTTTAGGGACATTTATCCACACCTCGGGTTTAGGGACTGACTGAAAGTATGGATTTCTCTCAATCAATCCCAGTGCCTTACTCCAGAGGCACTTAAACCGCTCATCAAACAGGCGAGCCATAAACTCCTCTACCTGCTTGATAAGGGCTTGCTCCATACGACGTAAATGCAAGCTCCACTTAGCACGGCTAAGCAGATTCCTGCTTGCATTCACATCCGCATGGAGTTTTCTATTGCATAGCTTACACTCAAACTCACTCCTTGCCTTCCTATTTTCTTTGTCTACATACCCACAATTACTACATGCCTGCGAACTATAGGCAGGATTTACATACACCACCTCTATGCCATATTCCTCGCTTATCTCCTTTAACTTCCTCCTTATCTCCCCAAGCCCAAACCTTATAAGCACTCGCTTTATTGATTTTGGGAAGTTGTTTATTACCCTTTGCAGAAATCCTCTTAGGTTCTCAAGCACAAGCCTTCGTGGTCTGTATAGCTCTATAACCCTGTTTATTACCCTCCTTACCTCATTCTTCACATACTCACTTAGCCTGTGTTGAAGTCTTAAATACCTTCTGCTCTCTGTTGGCTTTTTCCCTCTCCTTTGTATCTCTCTTTGAATTCTGTCTATCTTATCCGCATACTCCCTGACCTTGCTGTAAAACTTCCTGCCAAAGAGGTCTCCTCTGTCTGAAACAAGAAAACACTCCATGCCAAAGTCAAGGGCTACCTCTCCACTGAAAGCTATCTCCTTCCTCTCTATCTCCTTCACAAGCCTTAGTTTGCCATCCTCTGCTATCTGAACCATGCTTGTTAGCTTTCCACCTCTTTCCTCAAAATACTCATGAAGTTTCACAGGCAGATATATAGGCTTTCTTTTTTCATGAGTTGACAGCCTTATCCAGAGGTCAAAGGCTTTTGCTCTCTTTGGTCTTTCCAGCAAGGCACACTTGCTGTCTAAAAGCATAGAGATACCTCTAAAACTTGGCTTTTTCCAGCTTTTGAGAATATGCTTGAATATCTTCTTAGCAAGCAGTCTTTCTTCCTTGACCATCTCATACTCATGTTTGTTTTTGTCTTTGTCTATCCACAGGGCTTTCTCACTTTTTGGAATAAGCCATTCCTCTCTGGAGTTTATGTATAGCAAAACTCTTTTTGTCTTTTCAGGAAGAGTAGAGCTAAGGACTATCTCTTTGAACCTTTCTTGGACATTGGCGATAAAACTTTCCAGTGTAGGGACTACCACATGGTATTGGATAGTGGACTTGAACCTTTCTGAAAGTGGGCAGTTTAAGTGTTTTATGTTGGCTTTTCTGTTAAAGGAGCCAGTCTTAAAGAATAAAGACCACTGGAATTTTGCTATTATTTCAGCGGTTTTTCTGTATAGCTTTAGGACATGAGCTATAAGGGTGCTTTTTCTCTTTGTGGTAGGGCAAGAGACTTCAATAGCCCTATACATAGGGATATTATAGCTTTTGTTTGTGAGTTTGTGTGTGAAACAATTCAAGCAATAAATTACCATTATTAGGTATAAATGTCAATATTTTCGGAGACTAGTCGCAAAGACCTTCAACACATTCCCTGCTTGCAACAACTATCTGTCCATCCTTGCCAGAAAATACAAGGCTTCTGCCCATTAGATGACAAATGCCCGCAAGCCAACAGGCAACCGCATCCAACTCATCCTGCGAGTATTTTCTCTCCTCAAGTTCCAAAGGCAATTTCATATAGAAGTTAAGTATCAAACTCCTGTCCTTTCTATCAAGCCCAAGCAGGTCATAGGTAGCACCGGGAAAGGTTTCAAAAACCTCCGCTCCCCTTTCCTTCATATCTTTTGCCAAGCTCATAGCCCTTTTGGTGAGCATCCTCATAGGACCCAAGGTTACAGGGAAAAACCTATGCCCCTGTTTCTTCAGCAAAAGGTCGCACTCTCTCAAATGTGGTCCTCTATCTTCAAGACTGCTTCTTCCAGCTGGTATGGAAAGCGGAGCATCTATCATTATCAAAGAAAAACCTTCTGAGAGCTCAAGCACCTCTCTGTCTGTGTATACCACGCCTATCCTTAGGCTACTTCCTTCCCAATAGGCATAGCCCGTCTTTCTCCTTTCACTTCCTGCAAGGTCAAGCCCGAGGACTTTCTCCCAGTTTTTCAAGGTATTCCCTTATACCCTCTTCTAAGCCATATAAAGGCTCGTAGCCCAAAAACTCTTTTGCCTTTGAAAGGTCTGCTTGAGTGAAGTTTTGATAAAAGTCATAGGGACAGTCAAAGTATTCCACCTCGTAGTTTGTCCCAAGATATCTGTTGAGTGTGTCCACTATCTCATTAAAACTTCTTGGCACGCCAGTAGCCACATTAAACACGCCAGAAACATTTCCCTCAAAAGCCAAGAGGTTTGCCCTTATCACATCTTCTATATAGACAAAATCCCTTTTCTGCTCTCCCCACTTGAAAAGTCTTGGACGCTTTCCCTCTTTCATTTGTCTGTATAGCTGGTATATCATGCTTGCGGTCTTGCCCTTGTAGTGTTCCCCAGGTCCATAGACATTAAAGTATCTAAGACCCACCACTTGAATTTCTGGATGCTCCTCCAAGGAGTTAATAGCTATCCTGTCCATAGTTAGCTTGGAAAAGCCATATATGTTTTCTGGCTCAAGCCCCTCTTCTTCCTTCATAGGTGGCTCGCTGTTGCCATATACTCCTGCGGATGAGGCATAAATTAGCTTAGCCTTCCAATACAGACAAGCATCAAGGATATACCTTAAACTGTCTGCATTTACCTCCATCATCCTCCTTTGGTCTTGTATGGTAGTGTCTGTAATAGCACCCTGATGGAATACCACATCAAAATGAAAATTACCCTTTAGCCACTCCCAAAGGTCTCTTTTTGAAAGGTCTGCGGTAATGACCTCACCACGAAAACCTATAAGGTTTTTAAAGTGCCCCGAGGAAAAGTCATCAAGCACATACACCCTTGCCTTAGGATACTTTTTCTCTAAGGCTTTTCCCAAGTTTGAACCAATAAAGCCTGCACCACCTGTGACTAAAAACCTCATTTTTTCTTTCCTTTCTTCTTCTGAGGTTGTGAGGGTTTATCCTTAAAGGTGAGCTTCTTTATTATGTAAGTCTGCCCGAGGTTGAATATGTTGTTAAGCGTCCAGTATATGACAAGTCCTGCAGGAAAGCTGGCAAAGAGAAAGGTAAAGACCACAGAGACTATTATCATTATGTAGTTTTGCGATTTCTCTGGACTTGGACTAATAAACTGCTGTGCTATCATGGTAGCACCCATAAGTATAGGTAAGATGTAGTATGGGTCCTTTTCTGCAAGGCTTGGAGCCCAGAGAAAACTTGCAAGCTGAAGGTCTGTGGTTATGGTAAGAACCTTATAGAGAGCAAAAAAGACAGGTATTTGAAGAAGAATAGGAAGACATCCTGACATGGGATTAAAGCCCACCTCACTGTATAGCTTCATCATCTCTTCTTGGAATTTTGCAGGGTCGTTTTTGTATTTTTCTTTTAACTCTTGCATCTTAGGTGCAAGCTCCGCCATCTTACTCATAGCTACGGTGCTTTTGTAGGTAAGAGGGAACATCAAAAGTCTTATTATCAGAGTTAGTGCAACTATGGAAAAAACCCAAGAGTGAAGATGCTCGTATATCCAATACATAAACACAAAGAGTGGCTTAACAATAAGCCTAAGAGTGCCAAAGTCTATCACATCAGAAAGCCCAATACCTCTCAGCCTTGAATACTCCTTTGCTCCTGCATAGAAGATAAGCTCATCCTTGGCGTTGACTAAGGTTATAGTCTCTCGTTCCTGTAGTCTATAAACCGCAACCGCATTTATGCTTCCAGCAAAACCCTTAAAGTAATACCTGCTCTCCTCTCCAGCAAACCTTATGTCTCCCGTTATAAGCTCTCTACCTTCTATCTTCTTGGGTTCAAGCCTTTCTACCTTATCACCTATCTTAAATACGGGACCAGAGTGAGTAAAGAAGTCATCCTCCTTTACACGCATGCCAGAGTTGACAAAAAGGGAAGGTAGTCCCTTGCTTTCCAGTTTAAGAGTAAAGTAATCACCCTTATACTCAAGAATTTTCTTAAGTTCAAAGGTCTCACCTTTTAGAGTGGCAATTATCCTATCGCCTTCTGAAGTTATCTCATAGGGAGAGAAATTTAGCAAAGTGTCAACCTCTGGGTCTCCAGTAAAGACTTCAAGGGGGTATATGTGAAGTCTTTTTTCCTCCTCTGTTATCAAGTCCTTTTTATACCTTTTATCCACAAGTTTTACAACACGAGCACCTTCCTCAGCAAGCGTGAGGGTAAACTTTTCAAAGTCAAAGGTCTTGAGAGCCTGTGGCTTTTGAGCTTCTCTTTTAGTGCCAAGAAGGAGAGATGGCACATTTTGAGGCTTTTCTTCTATCTTTTCTTGTGTTTGGGGTGCGGGTTGAGGAGTAAAAAAGATAAGATATGCCTGATAGGCAAAGAGAAAGAGTGTCATAACCACAAAGATTATGAGAAGTCCTCTCAGGTCAAGGTCTTTCCTTTCCATCAGGGATAGTCTACTCCGCCTTTAGAGAAGGGGTTGCACCTTAGAACCCTCCAAATGGCTTTTAGCATACCCTTTAGAACTCCATGCTTTTCCACAGCCATTATGGCATAACTTGAGCAGGTAGGGTAATACCTACAGCTTGGAGGGTATAGAGGCGAGATAAACACCTGCCAAAATCTTAAAAACCCAATAACTATCTTCTTCAAGGTGCTAACCTTTTTCTTCCCTTCTGCCTTCTCCTCTTGATTATGGCTCTTCCGCTTTTTGTTTCCATCCGAGCGAGAAAACCGCTTTTGCGTTTACGCTTTAGGTTTGAAATACGAGTTATATTTCTCTGTGTTGCCATGTTATGCCTCCAAAATGATAAAAGGGGGAAGCACCCCCATTATTTTACAAAGAGTAGGATTATTGCCACAAGCAAAGCATAGAGGGCAAGGGTTTCTATAAAGGCGAGACCTATGAACATGAGGGTTTGAAGTCTTCCACCTGCGGTTGGGTTTCTGGCTACGCCTTCCTGCGTGCCTTTTATGGCAAAGCCCATGCCTATACCTGTGCCAAGAGCTGCAAGCCCAATTCCCAATCCTGCACCCATATACATGAGACCCTGCTTTAGAGCCTCTCCTTCCGCTGCCAATGCAAGGGTTGGCAAGAGCACCGTTAGAAGTGCCACTAAAGTAGCCTTCATATTCCTACCTCCTTTGATTTATTTTCAGTGTTCTTCATGAGCTACCGCACCTGCAAGGTATATGGTAGAAAGTATCATAAAAATGTAGGTCTGTATAAAGACCGCAAGAAACTTTATAGCTATGATGAATATTAAAAATATAGGAGAGAAAGCCATAGCCACGTAGTTTTGAACCACAAGCCCTACAAGCACCACAAGAAGCATTGCACCACCCTTCATATTGGCAAAAAGCCTGAGGGTGAGCGTTATGGGTCTGGCAAGGTGAGAGATTACCTCTATAAGGAAGAAGACAGGTGCAAGGTATGGGTTTGGACCCGCAAAGTGCTTAAGGTATCCTACGCCGTGTAGCCTAAAACCCTCTATGTTGTATAGGAAAAAGACTATAAGAGCCAATGCCAAGTTTGTGTTCACATTACCCGTTGGAGCCTCAAGCCCGGGAACCATACCAAGGAGATTGGAAAAGAACACGAAGAGCCCTATGCTTGCTATGAGTGGCACATACCTAAGACCTTCGTGTCCCATGTTTTCAAGAACCATACCTCTAACAAATCGCACATAGCCTTCCCAAAAGGCTTGAAACCTTGTGGGTTTTAGGGATGGCTTGCCTGCCATTAGCACAAGACCTGTGGAAATTGCCATCGCCAGCACGCCAAAGTATACATGGCTTAGGTTTAGCTCTTGCATGATAATAAGATTATACCATAAAATTTCATGCATGCATAACAAAAGTACTGAAGCCACTCTAAAAGAGCTAAAAACTGGGTTGGAGGGTCTAAGCGAAGAGGAAGCAAAAAGCAGGCTTGCCTCCTACGGTTATAACCTACTCAAGGAAGAAAAGGAAAGTAAGCTAAGAGTCTTTATTAGGCAGTTTACAAGCCCCTTTGTGCTTATACTTTTGACAGCAGGATTTATAGCACTTTTCCTTGGAGACCTCAAGGATGCTCTTGTTGTGTATGGAATTTTGTTGGCAAACGGGATTCTGGGTTTCTATCAAGAGCTAAAAGCTATGGCTTCCATAGAAGCCCTGAGGTCTCTAACAGCTCTAAAGGTTAAGGTCATAAGAGATGGTGTGGAAAGGGAGATAGACAGCAAGGAGCTTGTGCCTGGAGACCTCGTTTTACTTAGTGAAGGAGATGTTGTTCCTGCGGACATAAGACTCATAGAAAGTGTTGGGCTTATGGTGGACGAGGCTATGCTCACAGGTGAATCCCTACCGGTGGAAAAAGAGGCAGGTGTTGTATTGCAAGCGGATACACCTTTGCATGCTCGTAGTAATTGCCTATACAAGGGCACTACTGTGGTAAGAGGAAAGGCTCTTGGTGTGGTCTTTGCCACAGGTAGAAACACAGAGCTTGGCAAGATAGCCCAGAGGGTGCAGGAGAAATCTCCAGAAAGTCCCTTAACGAGAGCTCTTGGCACTTTTGGGAAAAGGTGGATACTTTTCTTGCTTGTATTCCTTTCCCTGCTGGTAGTCATTGGAATCCTTCAAGGAAGAGACTCAAAAACAATAGTCTTTTTTGCCATAGCACAGCTCGTTTCTGCAGTCCCCGAAGGACTTCCCATAGTGGTAACCATAGCCCTCGTGGTAGGTGCGGTCAGGCTATCAAGGGAAAAGGTGCTTGTAAAATACCTGCCTGCGGTAGAAACCTTGGGAAGTGCCACTTACATATGCTCCGACAAAACTGGAACTATCACACTTGGCAGGCTAAAAGTTAGCCAGTATGAAGCCTACGATAGAAAAAGACTATTTCTTTGCTCTGCCCTTTGCAACGATGCGGACGCTGTTAAAGGAGACCCCCTTGAGATAGCCCTCTTGCAGTGGTTAGAGGAAGAAAGGGTAAACTGGGAAGCTCTTAGAAAGACCTACGAAAGATTGTGGGAACACCCATTTGATACAAAAAGGAGGCTTATGGCTGTGGTGGTTTCCGACGGGTCTGGTGGTTTTGACTTTTATGTGAAGGGTGCGTTAGAAAGTCTTGTGGGTATGTGCAGGGAGGAATGCCCTGAGGAAGTTTGGGAAATACATGACAAAATGGCTCAGGAGGGTTTGAGAGTCTTAGCCTTTGGATATGCAAAGTTAGAGAGAATTCCAGAACATGTGGACGAGGCAAAGATAAAAATAGTGGGACTTGTGGGCTTTATGGACCCTCCAAAGGAAGGAGTAAAGGAGGCGGTAGAGACCGCAAAAAGGGCAGGCATAAGGGTGATAATGATAACAGGAGACAACCTTTTGACCGCAAAGGCTATAGGGAGGATGGTGGGAATATACCAAGACAAGGACTTAGCCATAGAGGGAAAGGAAATGCAAAGATATAGCGATGAGGAGCTCTACAACATACTCAAAAGGGTGAGCATAGTGGCAAGGGCTACGCCAGAAGACAAATACAGAATAGTAAGGGTTTTACAGTCAAGGGGTGAGATAGTGGCGGTAACTGGAGATGGAGCAAACGATGCACCCGCTTTAAGGGTGGCAGACCTTGGTATAGCCATGGGTTCTGGCTCTCAAGCGGCAAAGGACGCCGCCAAGATGGTAATAGTGGACAACAACCTCGCCATAATAGTCAACGCCATAAAAAGAGGCAGGCTCATAGCCAAAAACATCTCAAAGGTCATAAGGTATCTCCTTTCTGCCAACTCCTTTCAGATTTTCTACAACTCCTTCGCCATAATCACAGGACTACCTTTACCCTTATATCCTACCCAAATACTTTGGATAAACTTGGTAACCGACGGAGTCCAAGACAAGGCTTATCCTTTTACCAAATACGAAGGAGACCCTATGAAGGAAAAGCCAAAGAACCCTATAGAGGTCTTTATGGGCAGGGAACAGCTCATTACCTTGCTTTACAACGGGCTTTTGATGGCGATTACACATTATATGCTTTTTGTCTATCTTCTAAAAACTTATCCCTATGAAATAGCACTCACCATTAGCTTTACCTCTGCGGTAGCAAGCCAGTGGGCGGTAGGTGTACAAGAGGTAAGCGAGAAACCCTTCTTTAGAAACCCAGTGGAACATATAAAGCTCAACCCATACGTCTATCTTGGCATATTCATAGGAACTCTACTTCAACTTTCTGCCATAACCTTTCTTGCGGATTACTTCCATGCGGTCAGCCTATCTCTTGAGCATATACCCTATGTGGTCCTTCTTCCAGTCTTTACCTTCTTTGGAATAGAGCTTAGGAAGTGGTTTGTCTATCTTAGGAGGTAGTCCAGAATGGGCTTTATAGAGAGTCTCTCAAGGGCTTCAAAGCCATAGGGTTTTTCAATCCCAGGAATTTTTATACAATCACATTCCATATAGTGCCAGCGGTTAATTACAAGTTGAACCTCTATATCCTTGAGCTTATTGCGTATATTCTGGGCTTCTTGCAAAGATAGAGGCTCTTCGTTGGCAACTGCAAAAACTGTGGTCCTTTCTCTTAGTATGTTAGCCAAGTTTTGAAGTTTTTGCTTTCTCTCTTCTATGAGCTTTGGTAATCTGTCCTCTCTTCCCATAAACCTTTCCACTTTGTGCCTTTCCTTTGCCACTTGGCTTAAAAAGTCAAACCAGCCACTTACCATGTGAAAAGTCTCAAAAAGCCTTAGCATCTGACCAGTGGGTGCGGAGTCTACCACCACATAGGTAAACTCCTCACAGTAATCCAATATCTTGTCAAGAATTGCGGTCTCTTGAGCGGTAGGAGAATGTCTTATATACTTGGCATACTCTTTTATTCCAGACCTTACAGTAGGTAAAAGCTCAGTAAGAGTAGACAAAACCTTTTCCGCATAGTCTTCAACAAGGGCTTCCGCTTTCATTTCAATGGCAAATAGCTGGTCTTTTAGTCTTTTTATCTGGTCTCCCACTTCTACCAGAAAAATGCCAGAAAGAGAATGGGCTGGGTCTATGGAGACCAAAAGGGTCTTTTCCCTCTTTGAAAGCTCAAGGGCGACCGCACAAGAAAGTGTGCTTTTACCCACTCCTCCTTTACCACCAAAGAATACAAGCCTCTTTAACAACACGGCAGGAAGTCCAAACCTCCCCTTTCAAGCCCTAAGCTCTTATGCCATATATGAAACTCATAAAGCATTAGAGGATACAGGTCAAGCACATACACGCCAAGAGGATTATCAAGACCAAAGTAGTCCAAGAAAACAGAAAGCAAAAGGAGGTCCCTCACATGAGACTGAGAGACCTCCACAGGCTTTTTAAAGTGAAGCTCTATAAAACCTCTGAAAATTTCCTTCACTTTAAGCTGAGCACCCACTTAGCCAGGTCTTTAGCCTCTTGCTCTGTAACGTTTTGAGGAGGCATTGGCACTTGCCCCCATACTCCTACACCACCGTTCTTTATCCTTTTGGCAAGCTCTTCTTCTATATTAGGCTGTCCTGCAAACCTTTTTGCAACCTCCTTGAAGGAGGGTCCCACCTTTTTGGCGTCCATGCCATGGCAGGCAAAACAGCCCTTCTGCTGGGCGAAAGCCTGCATATCCTTTGCTTGAGCTACTTGCTGTCCCGCTGGAGCCTTAGCTTCTTGTTGTGCGGGTTTTTCTTCTGCCTTAGGCTGTTCTGCCGGTCTTTGCTCCTCTTGCTGTGCAGGTTGCTCTGCAGGTTGTTGTGCTTGCTCTTGAGGTTGTGCTTGTTGTGCTGGCTGTTCCGCAGGCTTTTGTTGGCAAGAAAGTGCAAAGATTAATCCAGAAGCCAACGTCAAGTAGGCAACCCTCTTCATGCTAAAACCTCCAATAGTTCTATTTAAAGAGTATACATCACCAAAGGTTAAAAATTCATGAAATTTTGGCTTATAATCTATAGCCATGCTGGGCGTAAAAGAGATAATGGAAATCCTACCACACAGGTATCCTATACTTCTTGTAGACAAAATTGTGGAGATGGAGCTTGGCAAGAGGATAGTAGGCATAAAGAATGTGTCTGTAAACGAGCCTGTGTTTCAGGGACACTTTCCAGACTTTCCTCTAATGCCGGGCGTATATATCCTTGAAGCCATGGCTCAAGTGGGTGGAATCCTTATGATAAAATCCCTTGGGCTTGAGATAGGTAAATACGCCATAGTCTTTGCAGGCATAGATGATGCAAGGTTCAAAAGACCAGTCTATCCCGGCGACCAACTCCTTTTAGAGCTTGAAGTCATATCCCTAAAGAAAAGCCTGTCTAAAATGAAAGGCACAGCAAGGGTAGACTCCGAAGTGGTAGCTACCGCAGTGCTCTATGCAGCGGCGAGGGAGCTTGAAGATATAAAGCGTTAATATAGTAGCTTCTCTACCTGAGTTAGCTCTCTTAGGGAGCTTCTTACTTGAAAAAGGGAGCGGACAGTAAGCTCGCCGCCTATTCTGGCTTTATTTTTCCTCTTTCCTTAAGGAGCTAAAGAAACCACTGGAATTTTGCTATTATTTCAGCGGTTTTTCTGTATAGCTTTAGGACATGAGCTATAAGGGTGCTTTTTCTTTTTGTGGTAGGGCAAGAGACTTCAATAGCCCTATACGTAGGGATATTATAGCTTTTGCTTGTGAGTTTGTGTGTGAAACAATTCAAGCAACAAATTACCATTATTGGGTGTCAATATTTTCAGAGACTGGTTGCCAAGACTTACGCACGCCACACTATTCACAGCTCACCGAGCCACCCTCTCCAAGACTACAGGTCACAGAGCCAACCAACCCAGAAACAGTGCAAGTGCAAGAAGAACCATCCTCCGCAACAGTGCAACCTTCTGGAGGATTGTAAGAGGAATTATTAACACCAGAATGTGCCTTCTCTCCAAGACACACCCTTGCGTTAGCCAAAGCCTTGGATTTATAGGCGTTCTTTACATAGGATTGGTAAGATGGTAGGGCTATAAGAGTCAAAATTGCAATTACAGAAACAACAACCATTAGCTCAATCAGAGAAAACCCATATACCCTCCTCATGGTATAAAAACCTCCAAAATAAAAAAAAGCCCCACAAGGGGGCTTGGGGGTGTTATTATTTAAACATTATTCATTCAGTGCCGTCACCAGTATCAGTGCCGTCACCAGTACCAGTGCCGCCACCAGTACCAGTAACTGAACAATTTATGCTGTCGTTGCTTGAAGTGCAGCTTGCGGTGTTGCCTGCTGCAGCTCCAGTGCATGCCTTTGTAGCGGTGATAGTCCCACTGGTGGTATCAATGGTAACATTAGCACCCGCAAAACTTGGGCAGTCGGTTGCGTTCGGGTTTTCTGCAAGGTGTGCTGCACATGCGGTTACTGCGTTTCTTACATCAGAGAGGCAAGCGTTTTTTGCTGCGGTTACACGGTATTTGTTGAACTGGGGTATGGCTATGGCTGCAAGTATGGCTATGATGGCGACCACTACAAGGAGCTCAATGAGGGTGAAACCCTTGTTGGTCCTCATGGACCTTGCGGTTGCTTCGTAGAGTGCTCTCATGGTAAACCCTCCTTTTTGAGTTTTTCCTCCCTTGCCCGGGCTAGAGAGGATGATATTAGTTTATCTCTTTTGTAGGAGATGTCAATAGACTTCACGAAAATTTCACGAAAGGAATGAGCTATGTCTTGCCCTCTTTTTGAGGCACTTCCAAGACTTTGTATAGGAGTAGGCGTATTTCACGAATTTCCTCCTTTAGCTCTGTAAACCTCCTATCTGTGTCGTGCCTTAGCTCATCAAACTTCTTGTCCATATCCTGCCTTAGTTCGTCAATGCGTTTGTTGGTATCGTCAATGCGTTTGTTTGTGTCCTCTATGCGTTTATTAAGCAGGCTAACCGCTATGCCTACCACCACAGTAATGGCAGAGATGATGGTAACCACCTTTGTTATGTTCATCCTTTGTCCTTCTTATGAGGGACTTCTAAAACTTTGTAGAGAAGTATTCTTATTTCGCGTATCTCCTCTTTTAGCTCCTGCCTAAGCTCGTCAAACCTCTTGTCCATATCCTGCTTTAGCTCATCAATACGATTGTTGGTATCATCAATCCGTTTGTTAAGCAAACTAACTGCTATACCTACCACCACAGTGATGGCTGAAATGATGGTAACCACCTCTGTTATGTTCATCCTTTGTCCTCCTTATGAGGGACTTCTAAAACTTTGTAGAGAAGTGTTCTTATTTCGCGTATCTCCTCTTTTAGCTCCTGCCTTGTTTCTCGCACCTCCCCCTTTAGCTCCTGCCTAAGCTCGTCAAACCTCTTGTCCATATCCTGCTTTAGCTCATCAATACGCTTGTTGGTATCATCAATCCGTTTGTTAAGCAAACTAACTGCTATACCTACCACCACAGTGATGGCTGAGATGATGGTAACCACCTCTGTTATGTTCATCCTTTGTCCTCCTTATGCGGCACTTCTAAGACCTTATAAAGAAGCATCTTGATTTCTTTTATCTCCTCTTTTAGCTCCTGTCTTAGTTCATCAATGCGTTTGTTGGTATCGTCAATGCGTCTGTTTGTGTCATCAATGCGTTTGTTGAGCAAACTAACTGCTATACCTACCACCACAGTGATGGCTGAGATGATGGTAACCACCTCTGTTATGTTCATCCTTTGTCCTCCTTATGAGGGACTTCTAAAACTTTGTAGAGAAGTGTTCTTATTTCGCGTATCTCCTCTTTTAGCTCCTGCCTTGTTTCTCGCACCTCCCCCTTTAGCTCCTGCCTAAGCTCGTCAAACCTCTTGTCCATATCCTGCTTTAGCTCATCAATACGCTTGTTGGTATCATCAATCCGTTTGTTAAGCAAACTAACTGCTATACCTACCACCACGGTGATGGCTGAAATGATGGTAACCACCTCTGTTATGTTCATCCTTTGTCCTCCTTATGCGGCACTTCTAAGACCTTATAAAGAAGCATCCTGATTTCCCGTATCTCCTCTTTCAGCTCCTGTCTAAGCTCATCAATACGCTTATTAGTGTCATCAATACGTTTGTTAAGCAAACTAACCGCTATACCTACCACCACAGTAATGGCAGAGATTATGGTAACCACCTCTGTTAGGTTCATAACAGCCTCCACCTATAAATATAGGTTCTACTGGGTTATAAGCGTTGGCTGTATAAAGATAAGAAGCTCTGTGTCTTCCTTTTCTGTCCTCTGCTCCATAAAGAGCCATCTAAAAAAGGGAATTCTCATAAGACCCGGGATGCCTCTTTCTGTGTTTCTATCCACAGCCTTTACCAGACCTCCAAGCACCACAAGGTCTCCATCCCTTACTATAACCTTTGTGTCCGCCCTTTGGCTTTGAACTGTTGGAATGTCAAAAACAGAGCCTGTTTCTGTGATAAACTTTTCAATGTTTGTTATCTCTGATTTTGTTATGGTGATATCCAGCATAAGATTGCCCTCTGGGAGAAGGACAGGCGTGACGGTGAGGTTTAGGGGTATTAGCTTGTAGTCTATGCTGACCGTTGTAGTTCCTCCAGGGACAACGGTGACTCTTCTTATTGGATACTCAAGCACGCTCTGTATGGTAGCTGGCTCACCGTTAAGGGTCATAATAACAGGCCTTGAGAGGGTTTTAGCTTTCTGCACCTGCTCAAAGGCAGAGAGCCTTAGGTTAAGAGCATTTAACACACCCCTCTGGAAGGTAAAGGCAAGTATTCCTCCGGGTGTTGCGGAAAGTCCGGGACTAAGCGGAGGAGAAACGTTTATTCCAAGATTAGAACCCGCTCCACCGCTCCAAAATTGAGGCACCCTTGCTTGAGAAAGAAGAGCATTCCAGTTTATTCCAAGCTCCCTAACCGCACTGGAAGAAAGCTCCACAACCCTTGCCTCTATCTTTATCTGAATGGGTTGCTCTGATACTATATCCTTGTATCTTTCCATTACTCTATATACCACGTCCGCATAGTCCCTAATCACGACCGCATTTTGGAATACCACCCTTGCGGATTTTTCCTTTCTAAACTCTGGACCGAGTATGCCTTCCCTTGCTGTAGGAAAGCCTGACATACTAACGCTGTCTCCTCTCTGACCGGCGGGAGCTTGAAGAACCCTCTGAAGCTCCTGTTGTCTTTGCTGAAGTCTTTGTAGCTCTTGCTGTAGCTGTGTTCTCTCTTCGGGTGATGCATCCCTAAGTCTTTCTGCAATTGCCTGAGCCCTTTGCTGGAGGTCTCTTAGCTCCCTCTCTTCTGCCACAGTGGTTGCAATGCCAGTGCCTAAAACATAAACCTCACCAACTTCGGAGAGCATGGGTTGTATCATTCTTCTAAACTCTTCCGCAGGAACATATTTGACATACAGAGCCTTTGTAAGTATTGGCTTTTCTGAGGTTGTGCTTCTTATATATCTCTCAAGAGCCTTTTCTACCCTTTCAAGGTCTCTTCTGTTAGCGGAAACTATAAGAGCGTTAAACTCAGGAGCTTCAGTTACAGTCATATCTTTGATATTAAGCTCCTGCAGAGCCTTTGCTATGTCTTTGTAAGATATATCCCTTCTTATGTAGAACACCTTTGTTATGTATTCTTCCCTTTCTTCTGCTTGAAGGCTTGCCCTTTCTATGTCCCTTTGAAGTCTTCTAAGCTGTTCTATCCTTGAAAGTTCATCTCTAACAAAGACCTTTTTAAGTGTTCTATCTACTACTATCTCCGCAGAGGGGCTAACCCTTGCCTTTAAAAGGTCTACGAGCTCTTTTATTTGTGCGTCAGTATATCTTGCCACATCAAAGGTTAAGTCTCCAGACTTTGTTATTCTGAAAACTCTCGTATCCACAGGCACCGCAATGAGATTATGAGTTTTCAGTATAATGTTCATAGCTTCTCCTACAGGCACAGGTCTGTATATGGCAACGCTTACCGTCTTTTGAAGATCTTGAGAAACTGCTGGGTCAAATATGACATTCATACCAGAAACTTCCGCCAGTGCCTTTAGGACTATTTCCAATTTAACATTCTCAAACCTCATTTCTCTTATGGTTTGAGAATAGGAAAAACCTACAAGCAAAAGCACCACAAGAAAGCCTAATACTTTCCTCATCTTCTACCTCCTTCCCTCTGTTCCTCGGTCTTCTTCATAAACTGTGATGGGTTTCTGTCTACTCTTATGTTCCTTACCGAGCCGTCCTTGTCCTCAACCACGATGTAGTTTTCCACCCTTCCCTGCCTTTCAATCACTATATAGCCTACCGCACCCTCAAGGTTTTGAAAGGGTTGCTGTGCAAAAACAAAACCAAAACAAGTCAACAGAAATAGTAATCTCTTCATAGCTCCTGTCCCTCCTTCATCAAGATATTTATCACTAACTCCGCTCTCAACTTATTACCCTCGGCGTTAAGACTTAGAGATGCTGGATAGGATACTATTCCTTCCCTTCTCATGTTATCAAGAAAAGCCCTCACAGAGTTGTAGTCTCCGAGAAGTGTAATCCTCACCTCAGTTCTTAAAAGGGTTATACTCTCTTTAGGCTGTTTTTGTTGAGCTTGTTGCCCAGGCTGTTGTTGAGCTTGTTGTTGCTGTTGTTGTAATTCTTTTACCACCTTCCTTTCACCCTCTTGGACTACTGTATAGCTTACCCTTTGAGCTCCAGAGACCTGCATGTTGAGTATGGTAACTTTTGACCTTTTAGCTATACGCCCTATGTTGGCAATTACTTTACCCACGTCTTTTTCTGTTGGTATCTCTCCCACCAAACTAACAAGTTCCGCCTGTTTTCTAAGGTATTCCTCTTTGAGAGCCTTTTCTTCCTTCCTTAGGTTTTCAAGGACCGCTGGATTAAGGCTTGCCCTTATGCGTTGAATATCAGCTTTAGCATTATCGGCTTCCACTCTCAGCTTGCTTACTTCGTCCATAGCTGGAGATATCAGCATTAGCCAAGTGTATACGATTAAAACAGAGGGGAGACCAAGAAGTAGGACATACTTCTGCCAAGGAGGAAGTGCCTTAAACTGTTCTATGAGTTTTTGCATGGTTTACCTCCCTTCCTGCAGGCTTTTTTCAGAAGACAGCTTGGCAGAATAATATTCAAATCCATGCGGGTTTACTTTTCTTTCAAGCTGAGAAAAATAAACACCTTGAGAAGCATTACTTAGTGCCTTACTATAAAGGCTGAGACTCTCATAATCAAGGGAGCTTATTTCAAGCTCTGAGGTTAGCTTACCTTGGTTTATATTCAGAGATTGTGTGTAGGAGCTAATCCAAGAAGCTCTTGGCACTCTTGATGTGTAGAGGAAAAAGCCTGAGTTAAAAGGCTCATAGTAAGCCTTTAGTCCTATGATTATATCCTTGCTACTTTCAATATCTTGTATGCCCTTTTTTATCCTTGCTATCCTCTCTTCTATAGCCTTTTTCTCATTGAGAAATTTTTCTGCCTGTGCTTGAAGCCTTGTCTTTTCTGCGTTTAAATTGTCAAGCTCCGCCTTAAGAGAGTCCACTTCTGCTTTGACTTTCCAATAATAAGCCAATATGCCTACCACACCAAGCCACAGCAAAAGTCCTACGTAATACTCTCCCCCAGCTTTGAGTAAGTCCTGCACCTTTAAAGTTTTCAAAGATGATAAGTCAAAGGCTATGCCCCTTTTTCCCTCCTCCTTCCTTACCTTTGCAAGGTTTATCCTTATCATCCTTCCATCCCCCTTATACTTAATATGTACGGAATAAAGAAGTTTGGTTTAAGCTCTTCAAGGTCAAGCAAGCCAAGTATGGGAAGGTTTTCCATCACTCTGGTGAGCATTTCCTCCTCCGCAAGAATGGGACCAGCCACATACATACTGGAAAGGTCATTGAGGACTACTATGTTTCTTATTTCTGCAAAAAAGCTCTCAAGAGACTCCTCGTCTTTACTTTTCAAAAACTCCATAAAGCTCCAATAGGTCACATAGTAGCCTATGTTGGTGGGTGAATAGGTGGTAAGTATAGAGTAGTTGTAGTCCACGTAGAGAATGGAATAGGGAACAGGTAGCCTGTGATAGATTCCGTAGTTTATTATGGCTAAAGGTTCGTAATCAAGGATATGAAGTTTGAGCCCTGCATTTTCAAGCATTTTTCTTATACCTTCAACCGTTTCCTTGCGAGAAAGCACGAGAACCACACCCACTTGTTTTTCTTCAGCTCCCGGCTCAAGTATAAAGTAGTCGTAATAGGTTTCTTCCTTCATAGCAGAAAGCTCTCTCTTTATGGACCACTCTATAGCACTCTGTAAGTCTTTCTTGCTCATGGATGTAGGATACTTGTAGAACTTTAGAAGTCCATCGTCGACAGACACACAAGCGGCTACCCTCTTTCCAGAAAGCCCGTGCTTCTGAACAAGCTCCCTTAGCACCCTTTCCTTATCCTTTCCCTCAAGACTTAACTCAACGGGTTCAGAAACGGGTTTTTTGTCCTTCCCCAATTCCAAGAGCCTTATAACCTTGTCTGTATAATGTAGACCTAAGACTGTCTTAGTTTTCTTCCCAAGAGATGGAAGAGGCAGGCTTAGCTTCATGACACAGCCTCTTTCGTTTTACTCTCTGCTTCCGCAACCACGAGCATGGTCTTAAGCACAGAGTCTGGGTTTAGAGATATGCTGTCTATGCCTTGCTCTACCAGAAAGACTGCAAACTCTGGAAAGTCCGAAGGTCCCTGACCGCATATCCCCACCTTTCTGCCCTTTTCCTTTGCAGTTTGTATAAGCTGTGCTATAAGTCTTTTTACCGCTTCGTTTCTTTCATCGTAAAGGTGGGCAATAAGCCCAGAGTCTCTATCAAGCCCAAGTGTAAGCTGTGTAAGGTCGTTAGAGCCTATGGAAAAGCCATCAAATATCTCTGCGAACTTGTCCGCAAGAACCACATTGCTTGGAAGCTCTGCCATCACATAAACTTCAAGCCCATTCTCTCCTCTCCTGAGCCCGTATTCCTCCATTACCATAAGCACCCTTTCTCCCTCCTCAGGTGTTCTACAAAATGGTATCATAACCTTTGTATTTGTCAAACCCATTTTATTTCTAACCCTTAAGATTGCCTGACACTCAAGCCCAAAAGCAGGCTTATAGACCTCTGAATAATACCTTGATGCACCCCTCCAACCGAGCATGGGGTTTTCTTCTTCTGGTTCAAAAAGCTCACCACCTATAAGTCCTCTGTATTCGTTGGACTTAAAGTCAGAAAACCTCACTATCACAGGGTTTGGATAGAAAGCGGAGGATATTTTGGCAATTCCGTAGGAGAGCTTTTTGACGAAGTATTGAGCCTTGTCCTCGTATCCGAAGGTTAGGCTTTCTATGTCTTCTATAAGTTTTTGAAGGTTTACTTGTTTTCTGTCTTTGCCCTTTGCAAGCCTTTCAGAGAGCGGTGGTTTGGCATACCTATATACCACAGCCATGCTCACATTTCCTCTGTCATCTATAAGACCCTGAGCCTTGAGTTCTTGATAAAGAGCCTTTAGCTCCTCATAATGAAGCAGTGCAAGGGGGTGTATTTTTATGTAGTTAGCTATGATGAACTCTTCTCTGGCAAGTCCTACGCCATCGTTAGGTATAGAAGAGTAACTAAAGGCAGATTCAGGGTTTCCCACGTTCATCATTATTTTTGTGTTAGTCTTTGGAAGCTTTTCAAGGTTTATCTCTTCAACCTCAAAGGGTATAAAGCCTTCGTAAACGTATCCTATCTCTCCTTCCGCACAGGAAAGGGTGACTTCCATACCTGTTTTTAGTATCTCAGTTGCCTTGTGAGTGCCAACGATAGCAGGTATTCCAAGCTCTCTTGCCACTATGGCTGCGTGAGCGGTCCTTCCACCTCTGTTGGTTATTATTCCACTTGCTTTCTTCATTATGGGTTCCCAGTCTGGGTCCGTTATGTCCGTTACAAGTATCTCGCCCTCTTGAAACTGCCCCGCATCCTTTAGGTCATGTATTACCCTTACCTTTCCGTGAGCTATTTTATCGCCAACTGCTATGCCATAGACTATTCTTCCCTTTAACCTTTCTTCGATAGGCTGGGTAAACTTGTAAACCTTGAGTATGTTTTCTTCCTTTCTTGAGTGGACTGTTTCGGGTCTGGCTTGCACTATAAAGAGTTGGTTGAGAATTCCATCCTTTGCCCATTCTATATCCATAGGCATCCACCTGCCGTTCTTTCTTGAGTAGTAGTCCTCTATGAGTATGCCCCACCTTGCAAGCTGGAGTATTTCATCGTCAGAAAGGGCGAACTGCTTTTGCTCCTGAAGGGACACGTTTACCACCTTTACCCTTTCCTGCCCAGTGCCATATACCATCTTTCTGTCTTTTCTTCCCAGTTTTTTTTCAATTATGGCGGAGTATCCCGCTTGAAGGGTAGGCTTAAAGACCATGTATTCGTCGGGTGTAACCATACCCTGCACCAAGAGCTCACCGAGCCCGTAGGTGGCATTTATCACCACCACATCCTTAAAGCCTGATTCTGTATCAAGGGTAAACATAACACCCGACGCACCCATGTCGGAGCGGACCATCTTTTGCACACCCATAGCTATACCCACCTTAAAGTGGTCAAAGTTAAAGGACTCTCTGTAGGATATGGCTCTATCTGTAAAAAGAGAAGCAAAGCCGTTTTTTACCGCAGTTAGCACGTTTTCTGCGCCCACCACGTTGAGGTAGGTCTCTTGCTGTCCTGCAAAGGATGCATGGGGAAGGTCTTCTGCTGTAGCTGAGGAACGCACCGCTACATCTATAGCAAAGGAGCCATACCTTTCTGAGAGTTTTTGATAATAGTCCTTTATACCCTCCTCTATTTCTCTTGGAAACTCTCCACCCTTTATAAGCTCCCTAATCAAGTGCCCTCTGCGAGCCAGGTCTTCTACGTTGCTTGGGTCAAGTCCTTGAAGTATCTTTTTTATCTCTCCCTCAAGCCTGTTATACCTTATAAACTCATAGTAGGCTTCTGATGTAACCACAAATCCGTAGGGCACGTTTACACCCAAAGAGGAGAGGTTTCTTATCATCTCTCCAAGGGATGCGTTTTTGCCTCCCACAAGGGGGATGTCTTCAATACCTACCTCATCAAGCCAAACAAGAAACGCCATGCCTTAACCTCCTTCTATTACTATCTTGCTAAAATCCGCAAATCTGTTAAAAAGTTTTTTTATTCTGTAAAGAAGTGCAAGCCTGTTTTTCCTTATCTCTTCTCTTGGGTCCATTACCAAAACTTTATCAAAGAAGCGGTTTATAGGTTCTTTAAGAGCGTAAAGGCTTAGCATATCCTGCGTATTTTTAAGGCTTTTGAGGACTTTCCAAAGCTCTCCCTCTTCTTTTTCAGTTATTAACCCTTCTTCCACCATATCTTCCTCCCATTCTGAGGGTAGTATCCTTACTACCCTTCTGTATACTTCCACTATATGTTTAAATTCTTCCTCTTCCCTGAGGCTGGCAAGGGTTTTTACCATGCTTATAATTTCATAGGGTTTAAGTGGATTCTTTACTTCAAGAACCGCTCTCACAAGGTCGTAGCCGTAGGGGTCAAGGTAGGCTTCAAGCCTTGCCTCAAGAAACTTCTCCAATTCTTTAGTATAGCTTTCAAGCAATACAGAAAGGTCTATGTCCCATCCAAAGTGCTCTAATATGGCAAAGAGTCCATGAGCAAGTCTTTTCATACCGTAAGGGTCTGAGCTACCCTTAGGGCTTTCACCTACGGTGATAAGGGTGTTTATGCTGTCAAGCCTGTCCGCCACAGATAACACCGCAGAGATATCATTTGAAGGTAGTGGGTCAGAAGTCCGCACTGGTAGGTAATGCTCATAGAGTGCAAGGGCAACTTCTGGGTCTTCACCCTGCTTAAGAGCGTATATATATCCCATATAACCTTGAAGCTCGTCAAGCTCCCTTACCATTTGAGTGAGAAGGTCTGCCTTACAGAGCTGGCAAGCCCTTTCTATCTTTTTCTTTTTCTCTTCAGAGAGCCCGAGTAGCTCTGCCAGCTTTATGGCAAGGGCTCCTACCCTTTTCACCTTCTCTAACATACTGCCAGCCTTTGGATGGAAAAGCACCTCAGAAAGTCCAGAAACCAACTCCTCAAGAGGTCTTTTAAGGTCTTCTCTATAGAAAAACAGTGCATCCTCAAGCCTCGCTCTTATAACCTTTTCGTAGCCTTTAACTACCAAACCATCTCTTGGATAGTTGTTGCTTATGGCTATAAAGTAAGGCAGGAGTTTGCGGTCTTTCTCTACGCAGAAGAACCTTTGATGATGTGCAAGGACGGTCATTATAACCTTATCTGGAAGCTCAAGGTATTTTTCTTCAAACTTTCCCACCACCGCAAAGGGAAACTCTACAAGGTTTGCCACCTCTTCCTCCAGACCTTCTGGATACAGGGGCTTTCCACCAAGAGCGTAAGCCTCATCCCGAAGAAAGGCAAGCACCATACCAAGCCTTTCCTTGTAGTCCGCAATTACATAATTTTCTTTAAGCACCTCTTGGTATTCCCCCGCACTCTTAAGTTCAATAGCCTTTGGAGAGATTATCCTGTGTCCGTATGTTATCCTGCCTGCCTTTAACCTTCCAAAAGAAAGGGGCAAAACTTCATCGCCATACAAGGCACATATCCATCTAATTGGTCTTGAAAACCTAAGATTTGAGGAGTCCCATCTCATTGTCTTGGGGAAAGGAACGTTCCTTAGGAGCTCCTCAAAGACCTCTGAAAGCCTCTCAAGGGGTGAATCCTCTTTCACCCTCCTCCTTATAGCCACATACAGACCCTCACCCTTTTGAACTTCAATGACTTCTTCTATGCTTGCCTTGTTTCTTTCAAGAAAGGCAAGGAGTGCCTTCGTGGGCTTTGCGTCTTCATAGGCTACTTTAACTGGTGGACCGTAGATGGTTTCTTCCTTCTCAGGACTACTATTTTCAAAGTTTTTAACAAAAAAGGCAAGCCTCCTGGGGGTTGAAAAGGTCTGTATGTCCTGTCTGTGTAGTATCTGGGAGAGTTTTTCCTTTAGGTGGTTTACCGCCAGAGGGATGTGGCTTGCGGGTAGCTCCTCAGTGCCTATTTCTATAAGAAGGTCTTTCATGTTAGTCTCCTATCAAGGAGAAGGCTTGTGCCATATTGGCAAAGTAAGTGTTGGGGCTTTTTTCCTCTATTTTTTTCAAAACCGCCTTTGCCTCTTCTATTTTCCCTTCCGCCTTGAGAATTTGAGCCTTTAACAAGAGAGAGCTTACGTAATTAAAGTCCTCTTCCCTTATCTTCTCCAATTCACTTAGGGCTTCCTTGTTTTTACCTTCTTTGAAAAGCTCATAAGCGTATCTTTCCCTATAGAAGGCTAACAGCTCCCTATCCTTGAGGCTATTTGTAATTTCACGAAGCACTTCTAAGGTGTTGACCTTCTGCTCTTTTGAATTGTCCGCAATATACAGCTTGTAAGAGAGGAAAAGGGGCTTCATGGAACTGTTAGAAGCTGAGTCAATAAGCTCCTTCGCCTTTTCGTAGTTGCCTGCCTGCAAGAGTTTTCTTATTTCGTATTCCTTGTAAGAAGCCTCCTGAAGTTTACGATTCCTGTAGTTATCCCAAAGGAGAAAGCCTCCAACAAGAAGAACAAGGACTGCTATAAGACCACCTACCCTTAAAAAAATATCCCTCATTAATAAGATTATACACCTACAGGCTGGGCTTTTAGCCTGTGCTTGATGTCGTATACCAGAGCACTTGCCACGAATATTGAGGACAAAGTTCCCACCACTACACCCACCACAAAGGCAAACATTATATTAGAAAGAGCAGGACCGCCAAACACAAAGAGCATAAGAGAAACCACAAAGGTGGTAAGAGAGGTCATAAGGGTTCTGGCAAGGGTTTGGTTTATGGAGAGGTCTATCAAGTCTCTAAAGGGTGTTCCCTTCCTTATCCTGAGGTTTTCCCTTATCCTGTCAAAGACCACTACCGTGTCCGAGACAGAATAACCCGCCACTATCAAAAGAGCGGCCACCACATCAAGGTTTACCTCCCTTTGACTTATAGAGTAAGCACCCACTACTATAAGAACGTCATGAGCCAAAGCCAAAACCGCTCCCAAAGCCCAAAGAGGTTCAAACCTGTATCCAAGGTAAAGTAGTATGCCTCCAATGGCAATTAGCATCGCCCATATTGCCTTTTGACGAAGCTCAGAGGTTATTATTCCTCCTATGCTTTCAGACCTTATTAGTTCGTAGCTTGACAGGTTTTTTAGGCTTTCAAGGGCAGGCTGTGTTGGGTCTCCAAGTCTTAGCTTTACTATAACTGTTCCCTGTGCTGTGTCTTGCACTTGAAAGTGAGAATAACCCGCATCTTCAAGGAGTTTTCTTACCTCCCCAACCTTTACAGGTTTTTCAAACTTTACCTCAATAACGCTACCACCCGTAAAGTCAAGCCCAAGATTGAGACCCCTGTAAAAAAGGGATAAAAGGCTCAAAAGGACAAGCAAGAGGGATACACCATAAGCGTAATATCTAAAACTCATAAAGGGTATGTTTTTCATGCTTATAATTTTAGCATGCTATATGTGTTAGCCCTTCTTGTGGCTTTGCTGTATTTTCTTAATCTTGGTGCTTTTCAGGTTTGGTCTCCCAACGAAGCCTTCTATGCGGACTCTACTCGTAGGATGCTACAGAATGGAGACTTTATAAACCCATATTACAACGGAGAACTAAGGCTCAACAAGCCACCCATGACCTACTGGCTTGTGGCTATCGGCTATTCCCTCTTTGGTGTCAACGAGTTTGGTCTTAGGTTTATGCATGCACTTCTTGGCTTGGGAACTGCTTTTATAACCATGCTTATGGCAAAGGAACTTACGGGGAGCTGGAAGGCTGGAGTATATAGCTTTTTGGCACTAAGTCTGT
This sequence comes from Hydrogenobacter sp. T-2, assembly GCF_033971325.1. Classification (NCBI taxonomy): domain Bacteria; kingdom Pseudomonadati; phylum Aquificota; class Aquificia; order Aquificales; family Aquificaceae; genus Pampinifervens; species Pampinifervens diazotrophicum. Next base: position 579,572 of record NZ_CP117180.1, on the reverse strand, counting down.
CTGTGCAGTTTTTTGCCAATTCTCAATACGCCTCTCCAGAAGTGCCCTTTACCTTCTTTATAACCCTTAGCCTATATCTATGGCTTCTTTACTACAAAAGAGGCTACCTTTTCCTTTTACCCTTAGCCTTTTTTGCCTCCTCTCTTGCCATGCTGGTAAAGGGACCTGCCGGCTTTGTGCTACCTGCAGGCACCGTGTTTATATACCTGCTCCTTAAAGACCCAAGAGAACTTCTTAAGCTCAGGTATTACATACTTAGCGTATTGGCTTTATTGCTTGGTCTTTGGTGGCAAGCGTATCAGATATTCACAAAGGGAGGTCTTTTCTGGGAAGTTTTCTACAAAGAAAACCTCAGGAGAGTCTATCACGGTAGCGAGCCCATATACTTTTACTTGGCGGACCTAAATGTTAGCTTCCTGCCCTATTCTCTTATCTTCTTTCCAGCCCTCCTATGGGTGCTCATAAAACTTAAAAGAGAGTATGCCTTTCCTCTTGTGTGGTTCGCCTTTATTTACGGACTCTTTAGTCTTATAGCCCAAAAGATACCTGTCTATGTTATGCCAGCCTTTCCCGCACTTGCACTTATAACCTCTGCCTTCTTGCTTTCTGAGGATTGGGAAAGGTTCAAGAAATTCCTCTCCTTTGTGGTTTCTCTTCTTGTAGCCCTTGCAGTTCTTTTTGCCGTGCTCTTCTTTTCTTTGAACCCCTTAATACTTACCCTATTGCCACTACCTTTCCTTTTGTTTTTGAGGGATTATAGGCTTGCTCCTGCTATGGTTGGCATTTTGATAGTTGTCCTTCTCAAGTTTGCACTTCTTCCTTCACTTGAGGAAAAGAGAAAGGTGAGAGAGGTGGGAGAGTTCATAAAGATGCTGGACGCCAAGGCTTCAAAACCTGTTTATGAAGTAGGACACTTCCACCATAGCCTACCCTTCTATGCGGAAAGGAGGATAATAAGAGACAGCCAACCGGAAAGGGGGTCTGTGGTAGTTTTCAGGCTCAATTCCTTTAATGACTGTGAGCCAGTCAGGACTTTTAGGCTCTATACTGGCTCAGAAAGCAGACTGTTTAAATTCCTCATGGATGCGCGCAAAGACAAAAACTTTGCGGATTTTGGCGTATGCCTTTACTGACCGGGGACTTGAATCACAATAAACTCCGCCCTTCTGTTGGTAAACCTCCCTATGGGAGTGGCGTTGTCCGCTATGTATCTCTCTTTTCCAAAGCCAGCAACTTCTATCCTGTCCGCAGGTATACCAGCTCTTACAAGATAGTCTCTTACCGCCTGAGCCCTTCTTAAGGCGAGCCTATCGTTGTATGCCTTTGAGCCTATATCATCTGTAAAGCCTTCTATCCTTACCCTTACATTTGGATTTTCCTTAAGCACCTTTACCACTTCGTTAAGAAGGGGGATGTATTCCCTCTTTATATTGGACTTGTTAAAATCAAAGTGAACCCTTGCAGTTACCATGAGGGGTTCTTCTTGGATCCGAGAAGGTATAGGAGTAAGCGTGGGTCTTATTGTGGGCTCTTCAACCTTTGCAAGCTCTGGAACGAAGGGCTTGCCTGTATAGCACTCAAGGTTTCCCTCTTTTGCTATATTGACCTTTTCAGTGGCACTGTTTATTTCTGCTTGAGCCTTTGAGTAGAAATCTACAAGCCTTGTAATATGAGGTCTGGGTTTTGAAAGCTCGTAAGCCATAGCATCGTAATAGACTTCCGCCCTTGCAAGCTCAGCAGGAGCACAGCTTATAGCTTTGTTTTCTCTAATATACTCCAAGCCCGCATTAAGAGAGCTTATATCAAGCCCAAGAGCCTTTTGGTATTCTACCCCTATTTTTGAACCCTCCTCTTCATCATAGTATAATGGTTCTCCATACTCGCCGTATTCAACCCTTTTAACCTTCTTGATTTCTGTCTGAGTTATGAACTCTATGCTGTCAAGCTCTAACTTACCTGAACCAGCCTTAGAGAGAGCATTAAAGCTCTTTATCATAAAGACCCTTGAGCCTACTTCATCCATCTCAGAAGCCAGTATTTTAGCCACATCCCTGTTTGCCTTTGCCTTTTCAAAATGATAAGGGCCCTTCTTGTCCGCCTCTTCCCTCTTTGCGAGCTCAATACCTTTTTGAACCTGATTTAGACCCTCAAGAAGCCTCATGTTAGAAAAGTCCTGTGCAAAAAGGACAGTGGAGCTTACCACCAAAAGCACAAATCTTTTCATGCTTTCCCTCCGTTCTCTTTTATTCTACAATAAAATTTTACGCCATGAGGGCAGTCCTGCAAAGAGTAAAGCAGTCTAAGGTTTTTGTGGATGGTGTAGAGGTGGCGAGCATAGGAGAGGGGTTAAATATCCTTTTAGGTGTAGGTGTGGGAGATACAGAGGAAGATGTGAAAAAACTTGTAGAAAAAACGGTAAACCTCCGAATATTTGAAGACAGCTCTGGAAAGTTTAACCTCTCTATTCTTGATGTGAAGGGCTCTGCCCTCGTAGTTTCTCAATTTACTCTTTACGCTAACGTAAAAAAGGGTAGAAGACCAAGTTTTGAGTTTGCGGAGAAGCCAGACAGAGCAAGAGAGCTCTATGAACTCTTTGTAAAGAAACTTTCAGAGTATGTGCCCACTCAATGTGGTGTATTTGGTGCTACAATGGAAGTGCATATAGTCAATTGGGGACCTGTGACCATAATCCTTGATACTAAGGAGCTTTAGAGCTCAATCTCTATCAGCATACTAAAGGGCATCGCTATACCGCTTAAAAACAGATGACCTGGCTTGAGATTTGGTAGAAGCCTTAACTGGTCCTCCGAAGGATATTCAAAGAACTGAGATACCGCATTTATATCGTTTTGGGTGATGAGCCTGAAAATCGCCTGAGTGTTTAGCTGTGAAAGCACATATTTGCTAAGGTTTGCGGGTCTTTGAGATACCGCCACAAGACCAACACCAAACTTCCTTCCCTCCAGAGCTATCCTTTTTGTCATTGCTATGGCAAGGTTTTCCCTGCCTGTAGGCACATCAGTAGCTCCCCTTTCTGGAGCAAAGTTATGTGCTTCTTCAAGCACCACAAGTCTTCTCAGAGGATTGGACCTTGCCAAGGATAGGATTTCCTTGAGCACAAGCCCAGTTAAGTTAAGACGTGTCGTAGGATTCACCACATCTCTTAGGTCTATTATAATCACATCTTTTGAGGAATTTAAGGCATCGTCCAGCAGTCTAAAGACTTCTGGTTGATTCTGAAGTGCCTCTTGCCCCATATCTTTTGAGACCATCTGGAGTATCTCAAGCACCTCCCTTCTTAGTCCACCCTTTGAAGCATCAAGCAGTATATTTCCCAGCTCTTTCTCCCTGTAAGTGGAGAGCTTAAAGTCAGGCTTTAGAGAAGTTCTCAGTTGAGCAAAAAAGGCTTTTTCCTCTTCACCTCTCTCATAGAGGTTAAGACCATATTCTCTGAATAGGTCTTTTATGTCCTCTATCCAGATGGGAAGTAGAGTGTAGGGCAGGCTTACGCGATGCACTCTGTCTTCTTCAATTTTCAACTTTTGCTTGTATTCTCCAAAAAGGTCAAAGATAAGGGTCTTGCATGTGCCCCGCGGGATGTTTTCCACGAGCCTAACTACAAAGGTAGTTTTCCCAGAGCCTGTTGTCCCAAAGACAGCCATATGCATACCACTTACCTTTGCGAGGTCTACGAAAACAGAAACTCCCTTACCTACAAGCTTTCCAACATTTACGGGCAAGTCCATTGAATAACCAGAAAGGTTAGTTTTCATTACCTTGCGTAGAGCCTCATCCTCTTCCTTAACGGGTAGAAGCTGGTCTCCTGGTAAAAGACCAGAGATAGGTGTGCCAAAGTATCCTTTTTCATCCTCTATCAGCTCAAGAAGCACTTTGACCTTTCCCACAAGGATAGATTTTTTTAAGAGCGTTCTGTAGTAAGCAACAAGCCAGCTTTTGCTCTCAGAGAGCCCTTCTATAGAGTCCTGTAGGTTAATCTGGGTGTATACCCTTGTAAGCTTGCAGAGTAGCCTTCCCCTTTCACTCTTTGCCCAGAGAAAGGACTGCTCTGGAAGGTTGTCAAAAAGAAGAACCAAAGCCTCCACAGAAGATTCTGAAGACATAACAACTGCCACCACCTCCTCAAAGAGCCTTGTAGATTCCTTTTTGTAATCTTCAAAGAGCTCAAGTGTTTTCTGGAGCTCCACCCCCTTTACAGGAATAACTACCTCCAAATTACCCTCTTCCTCAAGCCCAGCCCTGGTTAGGTTTGCAGAGCCCACAAAGGCTATCCTGTCATCTATCAGTATTATCTTTGCGTGAAGCCTTTCGTTTATGTATATCTCCGCCCCATACCTTTCCAAAACTCTAAAGGTTCCTCCACCGGTTATATGGAGGTCTTTTAAGTCTCCTACCTTAAGTATAACCTCAAGTTTTACACCCTCGGGAAGCCTTTCAAGGGTCTTTTCCAGTATACACTGGTCAATCCAAGGAGAAGCTATCTTAAGGCTTTTCTTAGCTTTTGCTACCTCCTCCCCTATAAGCTCAAGGAAATTCTTCATGCTGAAACTCCACCCAGTTTTTAAAGACTTTTGCAAGCTCAAAGACCCTACTCCTTAAGGCTTCAAGGGTCTTCGTATTCTCCATTATGAAGTGAGCGTATTTTTTCTTTTCTTCTGGAGGCATCTGGTTTGCCCATCTTCTCTCAAAGTCCTCTATGCTATAGCCAGCCCTCAAGGCTCGCTCTCTGCAGAGTTGATAGGGAGCATAAGCAAGCAGGGTTACGTGGTAGTTTCTATATGTCCCTTTTTCTATAAGTAGGCTCGCCTCCACGACCACTATGCTCTTTTGAGGAAGCCTTCTAAACTCCTCATCAAGCCTTCTGTAGAGTTCACTATGAGTTATACTTTCCAACAGTCTTAGGCTCTGTGGGTCTGAGAAAACTATCTGTGCGAGTGTTTTTCTGTCAATGTTTCCCTCCCTGTCAAGCACCCTATCACCAAAAGCCTCTACCACCTTTCTGTAGACTTCACCCTTCTCTTCGTAGAAGGACCTTATTATTCTGTCCGCATCAAGGACATGAAAGCCAGCTTCTTGAAAGAATTTTCCCGCGGTAGATTTTCCTGAACCAAGATTTCCCGTTAGGGCTATATTTAGCATTAAGAGATATTTTAAACGGAGGTGTGGTCATGAAAAAGTTTTATATATCCCTTTTGCTTGTAAGCCTTGGCTTTGCCTCAGAGGGAGAGCTTATCTTTAAAAATTCCTGTATGAGATGCCATACGGACAAGGATAGAAAGCCCTTGAGCTATCTGAAGGAGAAGTATAAGGGTAATCCTGAGGCGGTTATGGAGCTTGCTAAAAGATGCCCATGGGGTCAAGGCTTGTCGGATATGGAGATAGAGCTTGTAAGCAAGTGGCTTGCGGGCGTAAATACGCGTTAAAATATTTCCATGCTTACACCTTATGAAGAGGCTTTGGAATCCTTGCTCGAAAGGGTTGATAGACTACCTACAGAGAAGGTTATTCTGTGGGATGCCATAGGCAGAGTTTTGGCAGAAGACATCTTTGCAGACAGAGATAGCCCAGCCTTTGACAATTCAGCCATGGACGGCTATACGGTTGTTTCTCAAGACCTTGAAGAAATTCCAGCAAAGCTAAAGGTGGTGGGGGAAGTGTCTGCAGGTAGCGAGTTTTCTGGATGCTTAGAGAGAGGGCAAGCCATAAGGATATTCACGGGTGCACCTATTCCAGTGGGTGCAAACGCAGTTGTCCCTGTGGAATACACAAAACTTGAAGGCGAGTATGTGCTCATAGAGAGGTCTTTCAAAGAAGGTGCTAACATAAGGAGAAGGGGAGAAGAAATAAAGGCGGGAGAACTTATCCTCAAGAGAGGCACGAGAATAAGGGGCTATGAGGTAGGTCTGCTTGCCTTTGCCAACAAGGTCTTTGTGGAAGTGTATCAAAAGCCAAGAGTAGCAGTGCTTTCTACTGGCGACGAAATAAAAGAGCCAGGAGAACCCATAGAAAAGCCATCACAGATAAGGAGCACAAATAATCACCTTCTGTATGCAAGGGCAAGGGAGCTTGGTTGTGAAGTGCACCAGTTGGGGATAATAAGGGATGAACCCGAGAGTATAGAGGAAGTCCTCCAAAGGGTGGAAGATTATGATGTCTTTATTACCACAGGTGGAGTCTCCGCAGGAGAGAAGGATTTTGTCCATAAGTTGGTAAAGGATATGGGCTTTGAGGTGGTCTTTCACAAGCTAAGGATAAAGCCTGCAAAACCTGTGCTTTTTGCCAAAAGAGGAAGGACGCTATTCTTTGGTCTGCCGGGCAATCCTGTATCCTGTGCTATGGCTTTTGATATGCTTGTTAAACCAGCCCTTTTGAAAATGCAGGGAGTAGAAGAACATAGACCCAAGTTTCTAAAGGCAGAGCTTCTTAGGGATTTTTCAAGAAGGGATGCGGAAAGAAGAGAGTTCGTAAGAGCGAAGTATATGGAGAAGGATGGCAGGCTATTTTGTGATTATTCTCCGAAAACACAATCTCACATGCTTACCTCATATGTGGATGCCAACTGTTATATGGTAGTATACGAAGGGGTGCATGAGCTAAAGGCAGGTCAGCAGGTGGATATTGTGCCTTTTGATTGGTAATGGAAAGTGGAGAGCTGTGGAAACTAAGGAAACAAGTGCTTGAAGTTCTTGGGTCTAAGCTAAACATAGACAAGTGTCTTCTTCTCCTGTATGGCTCAACTGCCTTAGGAGAAGACACAGAGCTTTCAGATTTGGACCTTGCTTTGGACTGCCTTGAGCCTATAGAGGATAGGCTTTTTCTACAGCTTGAGAAAGAGCTAAACCTGTATGTGGACACACCAAAGAGGATTGAGTTTGTAGAGTTAAGGAGATTGTCTGAGGAATTCTTAGATAGCATACTTACAGGAGCGGTGTTATGGCATGTGGGGAAAGATTACTTAAAAAGCTGGCTCAAACGGAAAGGGCTTTAGGCAAATTGGAGCAGGTAAAGGACCTCAAAGAAAGGCTTGAGGAAGAGATTCTTTATGAAGTTTGTGTAAAAAGGTTTGAATACACCTTTGAAACCTCGTGGAAAACGGTCAGGCTTTTTCTTTTAGAGCGAAAAGGGCTTGAATGTAATTCACCCATGGATTGTTTTAAGAGTTTTTACTCCGTTGGAATGTTAGAGAAGGGTTTTGGAGACAATATTCCCCGCGTGGTTAGACTAAAAAATGAAGTGGTTCATATATACGATTTTTCTTTGGCGGAAAAGGCTTACATAAGCATAATGGAGACCGCCCTGCATCTTTTCAGGGCGGTGGTTAGGAAAATAAGGGAGGAGTGCCAAAAGGAAGATTAGAGCCTTATGACCGTTTTCTTTCTTTCCATATAGCCCTTTCTCAGTCTATAGCCTTCTTCTGGGTATAGTCCATAGAAGAGGTTTTGCACGTGGTTGCCTTCCACAAAGAAGCACCATCTCTCTAAAAAGCTACCTAACACGAGGCTTGCAAAGGCTATCTTAAAAAAGTTGTAGTTATAGTTTCCAGTTATCCAAGCGTAGAGTATAAGGAAAAGTGGCACAATGAAGGTAAGTATGTAGGCAACGGGAAGGACAGAGCCAAGTAGGTCTTTACCCTTTTTGTAATAGAATTCCTCTGTGCAGTAATTGTTCGTGGTTGTGCCTGTGTCAAGAACTCTTATGGGTCTGTTGTGTGGTAGGTTTAGGGCTTCATTTATGGTGGGTCTTGGAATGATAAACTGCCTTATGTTAAAGGCTATCCTAAAGGCAAGCCCAAGGGAAACAAATAGAAATGTGAGGAAAAGATAAGTGGGGACAAACTCTGGTCTGTAAAAATAGGTCAAAGACAAAAAGGCAGAGGAGCCAAGCATAAGATACATGTTGAGGTAATAAAGCACTGTGAGAGAAGTATACCATTCAAGCACAAACTTGTTGCTGGCGTATATCATGGCAGTGGAAAAGGCAGAAAGCCATCCAAGAACAAAGGTAAGGATACCCAAAGAGTGCTGTATAAAGAGGTTTGCATTAAAGTAATAGGCAAGACCATACAGAAAAAGGACAAAGCCATAGGCTCCACTAAAGACCGCCTCACGGGAAAGCCAAGAGGTATGAAAACGCTTTATAGCCTTCCAGGCTCTCATTTTGTGTCCAAGGTGAAAACTTGCACCAATAGCACCAAGCCCTATGAGGACAAGAGAGATAACCAGTGAGATAATAACTGCCTGTCTTGGCATTGCGGTGTTTTTACCAAAGAGTGTGAGAAACTCCATAAAGTAGGTAAAGTTGAAAAGCCCTATAGAAACGCCTGCGGTTAAGAAAAACCATATCAAAGAGATGGGTGGATGCATGTCTTAACCTCCTACATGATGTCTTCTTAAAACCTCTAAGAAAAGAGGGTTATCGTGCTTTAGAAGGTGCTCGTCCACATGGACTTTTGTCTCCGTTCTTGGCAGGTAGTGATTACCTGGGTTTGTGCCTGCGTCAGAGAATAACACAAAGCCATTACGCTCCTTTATGACATTGTATACTTCGCTGTTTGGGTCTTCTATATCTCCAAAGAACCTTGCCTTAGCAGGGCATGTAAGGACACAGGCAGGTTTTCTGTGCTCTGGTGGAAGGGACTCGTCGTATATTCTATCTATACAAAGGGTGCATTTTTTCATCACCTTGTCCGCTTCGTCAAACTCTCTACAACCATAAGGACAAGACCAAGAGCAGAGCTTACAACCAATGCAGTCATCATAATTTACGAGCACTATGCCATCCTGCTCTCTCTTGTAGCTTGCACCTGTGGGACAAACTGGGACGCAAGGAGAATCTTGACAGTGCAGGCAAGACTTAGGAAGGTGAAAGACCTGCGTATTTGGAAACTCGCCCATTTCGTAGGTCATTATTCTGTTATACCACACGCCCTGAGGCTCTCTACCGTATGGGTCAAAGTCAGAAAGCGGTCCAAAAGCCGCCTGTGTGTTCCATTCCTTGCAATTTGTCGCACAGGCATGACAGCCAACGCAGGTGTTAAGGTCTATCACAAGTGCAAACTGTGCCATACCTATACCTCCTTAAAAACTTCTTCAAGGTCTAAATCTATATCTAAAACTTTAGAAAATACCTTACCCTTTTCCACGACCCTTGAAGTTAGCTTAAAACCTTCTTCTGAGTTTGTGTATATTTCAAGGCTTCTTTCCATAGGGTCCACTATCCAATACTCTCTCACTCCTGCCCTTTCGTAAACCTTTTTCTTGAGCCTTAGGTCATAATATGCAGTGGAAGGTGAAAGTATCTCCACCACCACATCAGGCGGTCCATACACGCCTTTGTTCGTTATCCTTGCCTTTGAGCCTTTTAAAACCACCATTATATCTGGCTGATAGACGTTCTCTTCGTCAAGATATAAGTCCACCGGAGCGTAAATGACCTCACCTTTGCCTGCATCTTCGATGAGCCTATATAATCTCACAAAGACCCTCTTTGAGCTTCTAAAATGCTCAAACCCCGGTGCTGGGCTCATAATAAGCTCTCCTTCAATAAGCTGGTATGGACTGCCTTCTGGCAATGCCTCATAATCTGTTATAGTTTTCTTCTCAAGGGTCTTCATGGCTCTATACCCTCAAAAACCTCATCAAGGTCAAGCTCCAAAGAAAGCACCTCAGACCTCACCAAGCCCTTACCCTTTGCCTTGCTTACGAGTTTAAAGCCTTCTTCTGTATTGAGATATACCTCAAAGGTTCTCCTAAGAGGGTCCACTATCCAATACTCTCTCACTCCAGACCTCTCATAAACATCCTTTTTCTGCGTCAAGTCATAGTAAGCGGTAGAAGGTGAAAGTATCTCTACCACCACATCAGGCGGTCCATAAACGCCTTTGCTTGTTATCCTTGTCTTTGAACCCTTAAGAATTACCACTATGTCAGGTTGGTAGGCGTTTTCCTCGTCAATATACACGTCAAGGGGTGCGTATAGCACTCTTCCAATACCCTTTTGCTTGAGGAAACTATAAAGCTTGTGGCTTATGTTTATAGAAGTCTGCTGGTGCTCAAACCCTGGTGCTGGGCTCATAACAAGCTCTCCTTCAATAAGCTGGTATGGGCTACCTTCTGGCAATGCCTCATAGTCTGTTATAGTTTTCTTCTCAAGGGTCTTCATGGCTCTATACCCTCAAAAACCTCATCAAGGTCAAGCTCCAAAGAAAGCACCTCAGACCTCACCAAGCCCTTACCCTTTGCCTTGCTTATGAGTTTAAAACCCTCCTCTGTATTGAGATATACCTCAAAGGTTCTCCTAAGAGGGTCTACAAGCCAGTATTCTCTCACTCCAGACCTCTCATAAACATCCTTCTTCTGCGTCAAGTCATAGTAAGCGGTAGAGGGTGAAAGTATCTCCACCACCACATCAGGTGGTCCATAAACGCCTTTTCTGGTTATCTTTGCCTTTGAGCCTTTTAAAACCACCATTATATCTGGCTGGTAGACGTTCTCTTCGTCAAGATATAAGTCCACTGGAGCATAGATGACCTCACCTTTGCCTGCTTCGAGTATAAGCCTGAATAATCTCAAAAGAATGTTTCTCTGACTTCTAAAGTGCTCAAACCCCGGTGCTGGGCTCATAACAAGCTCTCCTTCAACAAGCTGGTATGGACTACCTTCTGGCAATGCCTCATAGTCTGCTACAGTCTTCTTCTCAAGGGTCTTCATGGCTCTATACCCTCAAAAACCTCTTCAAGCTCAAGCTCCAAAGAAAGCACCTCAGACCTCACCACACCCTTACCCTTTGCCTTGCTTACGAGTTTAAAGCCTTCTTCTGTATTAAGATATACCTCAAAGGTTCTCCTAAGAGGGTCCACTATCCAATACTCTCTCACTCCAGACCTTTCATAAACATCCTTCTTTTGCGTCAAGTCATAGTATGCAGTGGAAGGTGAAAGTATCTCCACTACCACATCAGGTGGTCCATAAACGCCTTTTCTGGTTATCCTTGCCTTTGAACCCTTGAGAATTACCACTATGTCAGGTTGATAGGCATTTTCCAAGTCCAAGTATACATCAAGGGGTGAATACAAGACAACGCCCTTACCTCTTACAGCCATTCTAAGCAAGAGGTAGATATTTCCAGAGACTACTTGGTGGTCAGGTGCTGGTGCTGGGCTCATAACAAGCTCTCCTTCAATGAGTTGGTATGGGCTACCTTCTGGCAATGCCTCGTAATCTGCTACAGTCTTCTTCTCAAGGGTCTTCATGGCTCTATACCCTCAAAAACCTCTTCAAGCTCAAGCTCCAAAGAAAGCACCTCAGACCTCACCATACCCTTACCCTTTGCCTTGCTTATGAGTTTAAAGCCTTCTTCTGTATTGAGATATACCTCAAAGGTTCTCCTAAGAGGGTCCACAAGCCAGTATTCTCTTACTCCAGACCTCTCATAAACATCCTTCTTTTGAGTCAAGTCATAGTATGCAGTGGAAGGTGAAAGTATCTCCACCACCACATCAGGCGGTCCATACACGCCTTTGCTTGTTATCTTTGCCTTTGAGCCTTTTAAAACCACCATTATATCTGGCTGGTAGGCGTTCTCTTCGTCAAGATATAAGTCCACTGGAGCGTAGATGACCCTTCCTTTGCCGGTGCGATAAACAGCATCTGCAAGCCTTATGACAAGGTTAAAAGAGCTTCCAAAATGCTCAAACCCCGGTGCTGGGCTCATAATAAGCTCTCCTTCAATAAGCTGGTATGGACTACCCTCTGGCAATGCCTCGTAGTCCACTACAGTCTTCTTCTCAAGGGTCTTCATGGTTTATACCTCAGCACAGGAGTCCACCTTTCCTTAATATAGTCAAGTGGCTCTACTTCAAACTGTGGATAGGTTTCTGGAGTTTGGTCTTCCGCTTTGTAGACCTTTACCTTTGTATCAAACCAAGCAAGGTGTCCTGTTATTGGGTCTCCATAGTAGACTTCCCTTCCTCCTATGCGTATGCTATGGGGTATAACATGGTTGAGGAGAAAGCCTTCACGCCCTTCTTCCGCTTCTGGCTTTAGACCCCATGTTCCTTTCATTTTGCCTATGGCGTTCCAGGTCCAGACGGAGTTGGGTTCTGTGGTCTCTGTTAGGAATACTTGGCATTTTACCCTTCCTATTCTGGACTCAACCCATACCCAGTCAAGGTGCTTTATACCAAGTTTCTCTGCGGTCTTGGGGTTCATATACAGGTAGTTCCTTGAAGATATCTGCCTTAGCCATGCATTTTGAGAGTCCCAAGAGTGATACATCCACTGGGGTCTCTGTGTAAAGGCATAAAGAGGATAGTCTTTATTGGAGACCTCTTCCTCAAAGGGTGGATACCAGAAGGGTAGAGGGTCAAAGTATTTAACAAGTCTTTCTCTGAGTATGGGGTCGTTGGATGGCTGGTTTTTGCCTTCCCACAATCCTTGACCCGCAAGCCTAAAGGTTTGTAACGTTTCAAGGTAAAAGTTAAAGACTATAGGAGCTACCTTCTTTATAAAGCCTACGCTTACAGCCCACTCTTGGTAGTCCTTGTTTGCATGCCTGTAAAACCTCATATTCTCTGGCAGTTTGTAGTAGAAAAAGCCTTTATTCTTTATATACATTTCAAGCTGGTTAGGGTTTGGTTCTCCCACAAAGTGCTTGTCTCCGTTTTTGCCTCTCCATCCTGCAAGAGCACCCACACCAGGTCTTATCTGCCAGTTTATAAGAAAGTCCTTGAAGTCCTTGTATTTTCTTGAGCCATCTGGGTTTAAAAAGCCTGGTAGCTTTAACCTTGAGCCAAGCTCCACCATCACATCACCCCAACCTCTCACATCGTAGCCTTTTGCCAGAGGGTCTACTATGGGATGTCTTAGGGCATCTACAGGACCATCTACCGCAGAGGGTGGTCTATCAAGCAAAGACAGAGCAAACCATTGCTCAAGGTAAGTGGCATCCGGAAAGACCAAGTCCGAGTATGCAACCTGCTCGCTATAGAAGGCATCTATGGTTATAACCTTAGGGATTATGTAATTACCCGCAGGGTCTGTGGCAGTTAGGGCTTGGATTATGTAGGGTATATTCTGAGAGGAGTTCCATGCCATGTTTGCCATGTAAATTATAAGCACCTCAATGTGATAAGGATTACCCTCGTATGCTGCGGGTATGACATTGTGTATAAGACCGTGAGCGGTTAGAGGAAACCACCAACTATAGGCATGGTCTATCCTTACAGGGTTGCCCTTTTTGTCCACAAGAAGGTCATCGGGGTTTTGAGGATAACCAAGATGTGGTCCGGGATACACCTCTCCATACTTTATCTCATCAGGTCTGGTAATCTTGTAAGGCTTTGGAAGGTCTTCTATGTGTTTGGGATAAGGTGGCTTATTAAGAAAACCTCCAGGCACATCCACCACACCCAGCATCATCATAAGCAAGAAAACAGCCCTTGCACTCTGAAAGCCATTGCTATGAGATGCCACACCCCTCATCATATGGAAGGAAACAGGTCTACCTATAACCTTCTTGTGCCTTCTTCCCCATACATCCGTCCACTCTATGGGTAGTTCTATTGGATGATACAGGGCTATAGTTCCCATTTCCTTGGCTATTCTTTCTATATCCCTTGCAGGTATGCCCGTTATCTTTTCCACCTTCTCTGGGCTATAGTCCTTTACGAGCCTTTCTGCGAATATGTCAAAGGCAGGTCTCACCTTGTAGCCTTCTGGCGTGGTGAACTCTCCTATAAAGGCAGGGTCAAGGTTGTCTGGCACTATCCTGTCCGCAGGCTTAAAGGACTGAGACCTTTTATCATAGACCATAGGCTTACCTTCTGCGTTTCTGTAGAAGAGACCGTCCTTTGAGGTGCCCGGTGCTTGAATTACAAGCCAGCTTGCATTGGTGTATTCTTTTAGAAACTCCCAGTTAACAAGGTTGTATTTAAAAAGAACGTGCATTATACCCATAAAGAAAGCACCGTCCGTGCCGGGCTTTATAGGCACCCACTCGTCCGCTACCGCACCATAGCCCCATCTCACTGGGTTTACCACCACAAACTTTCCACCTTTGCGCTTCATTTCTTGAATACCCAGCTTGAAGGGATTAGAAGAGTGGTCTTCCGCCACGCCTATGAGCATAAAGTATTTTGTGTTTTCAAAGTCCGCCTCTCCAAACTCCCAGAAAGAGCCACCAATGGAATACAGACCAGAGGCAGCGATATTTACAGAACAAAAACCTCCGTGCGCCGCCCAGTTGACCGTCCCGAGCTGGCTGGAAAACCAGCTGTTTATCTGTTGCATCTGGTCTCTTCCTGTAAAGAAGGCAATCTTATAGGGTCCCTTCCTTCTTGCCTCTTCCAGCCACTGGGTAGCTATCTCAAGTGCTTCTTCCCACTCTATTTCCTTGAACTGGCCAGAGCCTCTTGGACCCACTCTCAGAAGAGGTTTCCTGAGCCTTGCGGGGCTATATTCTTTCATTATTCCAGATGAACCCTTGGCACATAGAACACCCTTATTAGTTGGATGGGTGTCATTACCCTTTATGTATGTCACCTTGTTGTTTCTCACATAGACCTCTATACCGCATCTGCAGGCACACATATAGCAAGTGCTGTAGGCTTTCCTGTCGTAAAAGCTACCGCCTATCTCCATGATAGACCTCCTTTAGTAAAAAGATATACGCACGACAGCTTTAATACCTTTCAGAGTTTTTATATCATTATAAGCCTCACTTATTAACTCTATAAAGCTGGCTTATAGTGAATAGCCTTTTATATCTTCACTTCCCTTACCCACTCCCAGTTTTCCAAAGTCCACTCCACGGTTCTTCTTATTCCCTCCTCAAGGTCTACCTGTGGCTTCCAGCCAAGAAGGCTTTGAGCCTTTTGTATGTCCGCCCATGTGGCTTTCATGTCCGCCTTGTGAAAGTCCTTTAACTCAAGCACAGCCTTTTTTCCTGTGTATTTTTCAATTAGAGATATAACCTCCGAAAGTGTGTGTGGTTTGTTATTCCCAAGGTTTATAACCTCATACCCGAGAGGCTTTGTAGCCAAAATAGTCCCTTCCGCTATATCGTCTATGTAGGTAAAGTCCCTGCTTTGAGAACCATCACCAAAGACTTCAAGAGGCTTGCCCTCAAGCACCCATTTTATGAACCTAAATATGCTCATATCTGGTCTGCCTGCAGGACCGTAAACGGTAAAGTAGCGAACAATTGACATATCTATGCCATAAAGGTAGTGGTAAGTGTAGCAGAGCACTTCTGCGGACTTCTTTGAAGCAGCGTAGGGAGATATGGGTGTGTTAACAGGCAGGTCTTCTCTAAAGGGCATCTCCTGTCCCGCATAGAGAGAAGATGTAGAAGCCAATACGAACTTCTTAATACCAAAGTCTTTGCATAGCTCAAGCAGGTTCAAAGTGCCTATGGTGTTCGTGGTAAAGTAAACATAAGGGTTTTCTATGGAATAACGCACTCCAGCTCTCGCCGCCTCGTTTATTACACAGTCAAAGGAGTGTTTTTTGAAAACCTCTTTTAGGGACTCCTTGTCTTCTATATCTACGGGGTAGAAGGTGAAATTCTCATACCCTTTGAGAAGTGATAGCCTATACTCCTTTAGCCTTGTGTCATAGTAGTCGTTCATGTTGTCCAGACCTACCACGCTGTAGCCTTTTTGCAATAGCTTTTCCGAAGTTTTCCAACCTATAAAGCCCGCACATCCCGTTATTAAAAAGTTCTTCATAGCTTAGAATTTTAGCATGGCTCTTGAAGTGTATGAACTTCTTCTTAAGAAGGGTCTTGAGAGAAGAAGGGCTCAAGAGAAGTTTTTCAGCATAGTCTTGTCCGCTATAGAAGAAGGGAATAACTGCATAAAGATAATACAGGCGCCTACAGGGACTGGAAAGACCTACGGCTACCTTATACCTCTTATGGAAAGGGAGCAGAAGGCAATAATCTCCACTGGGACAAAGCTACTTCAGGAACAACTAAGGAGAGATATTGAAAATCTTAGGTCTTATTACTCGTATATATATGGAGAGGATATTAGCTACGTTATTTTGAAGGGCAAAAGCAACTATCTGTGCTTGGATAGGTTCTATGACCTATCATTGGAAAGAAGACCTGTGGAGATTGAATCTCTGTTGGAGAGTGGTTGGGATGGTGATTTTGAGTTTGTAAACCTTGAGCCAGAACTTAGAGAAATGCTCTGCGTGGATGATGACTATTGCACCTTTCATTACAGACAAACCTGCAAGTATAGGCATGATTGCTTCTACTGGGGAAGGCTAAAAAGGCTTGAAAGGCAGGCGGACATAATTGTGGTAAACCACGCCCTTTTGACCCTAAAGGATTTTGAAAACCCAGAGGAAAGGGTGCTTGTCCTTGATGAAGCCCATGAGCTTGACAAGTATATAACCAGCAGTCTTACATGGGGAATATCTCTCTACACTTTAAGAGTTGATATAATGGGGAAGATCCTTGACTTTCTCAAAGAGGCAAAGGTTGAATTAGAGGACTTCTTCATAAAACACTTTGAAGGACTTTTCAAAGAGCAAAAGGAAGAGCTTGCCCTTGAAAGTCTAAAACCCTATGCGGAAGATTTTGAAACCCATATCCTTAGACCACTTCTCTATTTTCACAAAACCATAAGAGAAAACCTCATATCACAGCTGACAAACTTTGTCACAGAGAAAATGTTTGTAAGCATAACCTTAAAGGAGTATATGCTTAAAAGCGGTATTCTTGATTGGGAAAGGTATTTGGAATTAAAGGCTAACTACGACGCACCCAGCGAGGAAGAGGAAAAATGGATAAAGAAAATAAGAAACTACGAGCTTTTAACAAGGAGGCTAAACAAGATTAGAGATTTCTACAAAATCATGAAGGAAGACCCACCTGGAATAGGATATCTCGTAGGTAGACGCTTTAGCAGAAGGCTTCAGACCTTTAACTACTGGCTTGAAGCTTTTCCCGTTTTTCCTGCAGGTCATGTGGATTGGACAGGCTACAAGGCTATCATAGTTACCTCAGCAACCGTTGACCCAGAAGACCTAAATCAAACCTTGGGTATAAAGGGTGAATACTACGACCTTGAGCATTCCTTTCCTTACGAGAAGGTTAATTTTCTCGTATACTTGGTAGACCCAAGAAGAAGGGAAGAGTGGGAGCAGTGCTTAAAGGATGCCTATAAGTATCTTAGAAGCCTATACGATAAACTTCTGGTGCTTTTAACTAACAAAGAGCATATAAAACTTTTTGAAAAGGAAAAAGATATAGCCTTTCAGGGAGATGAGCCTTTGTCTGGGCTTCTTGAAAAGCTAAGGTCTGGAAGGATAAAGGCTCTTGTGGGGCTCGATAGCCTTTGGTTTGGTGTTGATGTGAAGGGTGAAAAGGGCATACTTATGGCAAAGCTACCCTTTGAAAGTCCAGAGGAACCTATAACTTTTCATAGAATAAGGTTTCTAAAGTCTGTGGGACTTGACCCTTTTGAGTATCAAAAAAGAAAGGCTCTCATAAAGTTTAGACAGGGCATAGGTAGGTTAATGAGAAGTAAGGAGGACAGCGGAACTATAGTTTTGTGCGATAAGAGAATATACAAGTTTAGAGAATTTTTGGAGTCTGTGGAGGAACTTGGTATAAGGGTTAAGAATGTAAAGGAGCATCTCTAAAGTTTTATATTCTTGTTGTGGAAGGGGCTAATATTGTCAAGTATTACTGAATTCATACAAACTATCAAATAACCCCTTTATGTCTTTTTTTATAAATTTTTTGGCATCTTCCATATTTAACCGTTCAATTATGGTGCTATAATATTGCTCAGATAACTCAATAGTTATGAAATGTCTACCTAACCTTTTAGCAACTACTGCGGTAGTTCCTGTGCCTCCAAAGGGATCAAGCACTATGTCTCCTGGATTTGAACTGGCTAATATAATCCTTTCCAGCAAAGCTGTAGGCATCTGGCACGGATGATTACCAACTCTCTCTTTAAAAGTCCCACATACTCTTGGAAATGTCCAAACATCGTCAGGAATTCTACCCTTTGGATTTGCTCTCCTATCCTTGTATACAGTCTGCCTTGCGGATGGCACTCTTATTGCATCAGCGTTAAAAGTAAAGTGGGACTTATGTTTAGTATAGTATAGTATATGCGTATGAGAGCGAGTAAATTTTTTCTTTTGGTGTTGACCGAAGGTATAATACCATATTATCCAATTTCTCATATAAAGCCCAAGCCTTTTCAGTATAATAGCCAATTCTGCGGCAAATTCATCTCCTATAGCCACGTATATAGAGCCGTTTTTCTTTAAAAGTCTGTAGGCTTCTTTTAACCAACTTTCAGACCATTGAAGGTATTCTTCATATTTAAGGTTATCTTTCCATTTATCGTATCTTACACCTATATTGAAGGGTGGATCTGCAAATATAAGGTCTACGCATTCGTCAGGAAGCTGTTTCATTATTTCTATGCAGTCTCCATGATAAACCTTATCTAATTCTATCTTCATGTTAATGCTCCTACACGGGAAATTTCGCACGGTTTTATCTTAAACTGTAGTTTTGTCGGATCAGGTGTGCCTCCTTTTCTTTGCATAACTACCTTGCCTATATATAGACTTCCTTTTGGCGAGATTTCTACTTCACCACTACCAAATATATTTATCGCTAAATTTATGTTTGTTATTGCAAAACTTGTTTCATTTTTGAGTTTGTCATACTTAGCAACCATGAACCATCCTGCAGATAGTGAGCCTCTCCCTTTTATAACATCACATACGACAAGAACCTTATTATCTCTAAAAAATTTAACTATTTTACTTCTGATTTCCTCTGGCATTTCGTCAAGAAATAGCCTTCTCTTGTCTCTTTTGTTTAGACTCTTAGGTGGTTCCAATTCTCCTGTAAAATACTTTAACCACGTAGCTATCTGTTCATCAAAGTTCCACATATTTCTATATTCATCAACTTTTCTTTTATCTACTTGATTATAATCAGCGTCGCTGTTGGCTTTCTTAACAGAAATGTTTTCAATAAAGTAGACATTTTTATATAACATTTCTATTCTAACTTGAACATCACTTTTCTTATATTTAAGCCCTTCAAGGATTTTATCTTTATCAAGTCCGAATTTAACTACATCTTTTAATGATATTCTAACAGGAACCACCTCTGCATTCAGTTCTTTGATAAATCTTGGGTCATATCCCATATACCTTAGCCATAATTGTGCATCAGTATCCCATTTGTAATTATTGAATTTCTCAGCTATAGTTCTTTCGTTAGCAAAGCCTCCCTTTGCAGTGGATGAACCTATAATAGCTTTGCTCAAACTGGTGTCTCGCATTTTGCCTTGCTAAATATAATAACTCAATAGACAGGTTAGGCTCAAAACTCAAAAACACGCTTCCTCCTTAACCAAGAAGGTTTGAAAACAGGGGTAATCATAAGAGTTAAACAATATATTAACATAAATATGTCTTATACATCTAAGACCAGAGTTTTATAGCCTTTTCTGTTATATGGACTATTTTCCTTGCATAAGGAGGTGGTTATATGGACAGAAGAGGTTTTTTTAAGTGGATTTCTTTGTTTGCTTCTGTGCCTTTGATAAACAAATTTGCACAAGCATCGCCACAAAAACTTGATATGTCACAGGTCAAAAAAGATGCAGAGATAGGTGTTGTTTATCACTGTGATTTTCCTCAGGAGGATAGGTTTAGAACCATGCTTAGAAATATAGGGAATCATCTTTCTGTTTACGACTTCAATCCTATGAAAATAAAGATTGTGGTGGTAGCTCACGGTTCTGGAGCAAAGTTTTTCATGAAAGACCTATCAGGCACGCCTTGGGAAAAGGAAAACATAAGAGTCCAAGAACTATACGAGGAAGAGAAGTCTCTCTCCACATACGGTGTTGACTATCTTATATGTAATATAACTCTCCAAAGGTTGAGGCTTGATGCTAATAAACTGCACGAATTTACAAAGATAGTTCCCTCTGGTGTTGGGATAATAGGACATCTTCAGGCTGTTGAGCGGTTTGCCTACATAAAGGTTCAGTAGTTCAAAATCCAAAGGTCATAGGAATATCCATGTTTACATCCTTGACCTCTTTTATTTCTGGGAACTTGTTCTTGAGGGCTCTCTCTATGCCTGCCTTTAGGGTAAGCACAGACATGCCACAGCCTGAGCAAGCTCCCACCATTCTAACAAGCACAGTGCCATCATCTTTTATGTCTACAAGCTCAACATCTCCACCATCAAATCTAAGGGCTGGTCTTATTTCATCAAGGACTGCTTCTACCTCTTCCCAAGTGGGCATTGCCATTTTTATCCTCCTTTGAAAAGTTTTAAACTAAAAAGTTATGCACAGGGAAGAGTTCGTAAATGAGGAAAATCATTATGTGGTAATAGGTAAGGTGCTTGACACATACGGGCTTAGAGGCGAGCTAAAGGTGCAGACATATTTAGACAAGAAGCATTGGTCAAAGATAAAAAGGCTCTTTCTAAAGCGTAAAGGTGGGGATTACGTGCCTTTTGTTGTGGAATACTCAAAACCACATGGAAAGGACTATTTAATCTTAAAGTTTGAGGGTTTTAGAAGGCTTGAGGAAGTAGAGTCCTTTAGCGGAGCAAAGATTTTTCTACCTAAGGGAGAGCTTCCCAAGAGAAGAAGGGGAGAATACTATTACTTTGAGCTTGAAGGCTTAGAGGTTTTTACAGAAAGTGGAAGGTATATGGGAAAAGTTTCAGGAGTTGTAGAACAAAAGCCCTATGACCTTTTGGAGATAGACGAAGGGAGGCTCTACATACCCTTTGTGTCTGCATTGGTTAAGGAGGTAAAGTTAGAGGAAGGAAGGTTAATAGTAAGCGATATCTTGGCAGAACTCTAATGCCTCTTTGCCCAGGTTATGGGTCCAAAGTGCACTTCCATGCCTGCTTGAACTATAGACTCCGAGAGAGAGGGATGAGAATACATGGCTTTTGAAAGGAAGTCCACTCCAAGGTCTGCCTTCATAAGGTGTAATACTTGGTGGAGAAGCTCTCCCGCATGTGGACCAAGTATATGACAACCCAATATCTTTCCATCCTCACTTGCCACAAGCCTTACAAAACCTTCATTTTCTCCGTCATCCATAGCCTTTGGATTAGGAACAAAGGATACCACGCCTACCTTTACCTCATAGCCTTCTTCCTCCGCTTGGTCTTCTGTAAGACCCACACTGGCGATTTCATAGGCGGAGTAAATTATCTTAGGAACAAGTCTTTCATTCCTAACCGTGTCTTTATCTCCGAGTATATGGCTTATGGCAACTTTCGCCTCATACATGGACTTGTGAGCGAGCATCAGAGGAGAGGTTATATCTCCACAGGCGTATATGTTAGGTATGTTTGTTTGACAAAACTGGTTTACCTTCACAAAGCCTTTTGAATCCTTTTCAATACCTAATTGTTCAAGACCTATGCCTTCTGTGTTGGGTTTTCTTCCTACGCCAAGCAAGATAAGGTCTGCTTGAACTTCAGAGTCATCGGAAAGAAAAGCCTTCACCTGCGAGCCTGCTACTTCCCAGCCTTTGAGCGTGGTTTTGAGCCTTATATCTACACCTATCTTCTTCAGCTTTCTGGCAAGATAGCGGGAGGACTCCTCTGGTATGTCCGCAGAGGGCAAAAGTCTGTCTTTTAGCTCCACCAAGACCACCTCAGAGCCATACATCCTAAATATGTAGGCGAACTCCACGCCAACCGCACCACCGCCTAATATAAGAATTCTTTTTGGAAAATCCTCCAAAGACCATATTTGGTCTGTGTCAAAGATATACCTTCCGTCAGGCACAAGGTCGCCAACAGATGCAGTAGATGACCCAGTAGCCAAAAGGATATACTTTGCCTTTAGCTCAATTCCTTCGGGTCCAACCACTACAGTGTTAGCATCCTTGAGAACACCTTTGCCATAGAATATGGGAATCTTCAGATGCTCCGCAAACTTTTTAAAGTTTTCCCTTATGGTAAGCACAACCTTCTCCCTTCCCTTTTTGAGCCTTTGCATGTTTAGGTCATAGCCCTTGAGAAATATTCCATACTCTGGGAGTTTTTGAAATTTATCCAACATATAAGCACCGTGCCTCATATACTTGGAAGGTATACACCCTCTATTTAAACAGTTCCCTCCCACCGTTTCTGGACTTAGCTCCACAAGGGCAACCTTCATACCTCTTCTGTGTGCGTATAGTGCACCCTCGTAGCCACCACTACCCGCACCCACAATGACAAGGTCATACATCTTTTTTCTTCCTCCTTTCCTTGTAAACCGCCTGCCTGCATTGCTTTATTATAGCCTTGTATTTGTAGTATACAGATGGGACTTTTATGGGAAGTCCGTAATACCTCTCAAGTAGGAGCATTATATCCTCTGTGGTAGTGTATCTGTGGTTTCTTATTATGCTTTTTATGTATTTTACTATGCGCGTTTCCTTCATGGGCTTGAGATATTTTAACAGGCATAGCCTTTAGACTGGATGAGCTTTGTCATTGTATGTAGGAGGGTTCAGAAATAAAGTCTCAAAGACATGACTCAAGAGCAGTGGGATTTTGTTAACCTGCTTGTAATAGTGGCGAGGTTTGTTCAGGTTTTTGGCTTTTTCTTTGCCATACTTATGCTTATAAAAGAGTTCCCTATTGGATACACCTTTCTCGTTTTTGCCATAAACCTTGTAGGTTTTTTTGCCATATTGACAGGCGTGCTAACAAGGCTCTTTTCATTGCCAGAGGTGCTTATTGCGGACGCTGTAATTATCGTCCTAAGCATTGTCATATTTTTGAAAGCCTACAAGGTAAAAAAACTAAAAGAGAAGTTTCCTCCACCTCCTAAGCCCTTCACTCGTTGTCCAGTGTGCGGTAGCTTTATAGACCCAAAGGGAAACTATTGCGTGCTTATGGATAGCAAAAGCCTTCTCTACTTTGACACAAGAGAGCATATGGAAGCCTTTATAAAAAAACCACAGCTTTATAGAATATCAAGGGAAATAAACTATGATGGTGTAAGAAGGGTTTGTATAAACAAAGAGGAAGGATGGATAGAATGGGGGCAAAGCCCCCAGAGAGTTATTTCACAAAATCCTTGAGGGTTTCATAAGCCTTCATAGCCTTATCAAACCTTTCGTTTATAACTTCCCAGTTTAGGTTCTGGAGGAAGGCGTCAATGTATGGAGGTCTCTTGTTCTTTTGGTCAACATAGTAGGCGTGTTCGTAGGTATCAAGGATTATGAGAGGAATAAGCCCTGTGTAGTTGTAAACATTGTGAGCGTCAAGACCGTTTACCACAAGCCTGCCAGAGAATATATCAAGTCCAAGAATAGCCCAACCTCTAAAGGCTATACCTGCTGCCTTTATCTCCTGAATACAGGCATCCCAAGAGCCAAAGTCTTCTTCTACTTTCTTTTTGAGGGCTTCTGAAGGCTGCCCCTTTGCACCAAGATGACCAAAATAAAGCTCATGAAGAACAACACCCATGTAATTGAAAGTCTCCTCCACCTTTAGCTCTCTGAACTCAGAGTAGTTTTGGTTTGCTTTGCTTCTGTCAGAGAAGTTAAGGTCTGCGAGCTTTTCCTGAATCTCGTTGTATTTAGTCACATAGCCCTTATAGTGGG
This sequence comes from Hydrogenobacter sp. T-2, assembly GCF_033971325.1. Lineage (NCBI taxonomy): Bacteria > Pseudomonadati > Aquificota > Aquificia > Aquificales > Aquificaceae > Pampinifervens > Pampinifervens diazotrophicum. The sequence goes on along the minus strand of NZ_CP117180.1, from coordinate 555,921 downwards.
CTTCAAAGTGGGGTTCAATCTGCTCGTTAGAAATGCCATTGAGGTTTGCAGGCTTAAGATGGTTCTTTGGCTCTAACTTATGCACTGGCATAGTTCACCTCCTTAGTGAGTTTTAACCTATTATAATGCCCTCATAAACTCCTTTTCTATGAGAAAGCTCAATGTCCATGCCTGTGCATATGCCCACCCATGCCTTTTCTTACAGGTGCCTGGACTTTAACCTCTCCAGACTTTTCAAACTTGAGAGTGAGCTCAACCGTATCGCCTTCTTTGAGAGGCTTTTTGAGGTTTATAAGCATAACATGAAGACCACCGGGCTTTAACTCTACCTTTCCACCTGCAGGAATCTCTATGGCTTTAACTCTCCTCATTCTACCTTCCACGGTTTCGTGGAGTTCGGTTATCTCAGAAACGTTGTTGGACGCATCTACGAGCTTGTCCGCTTCTCTCCCTTTGTTCTCGATAACCATATAGGCAGCGGACATCTTAGAGGTGGGAGGAACTTCCCTAACCCATGCGTCTTTCACTTCAATCTTTGGCTGAGCAAGGCTAAGTCCTGCCAAGAAAAGGCTTCCAAGAAGAACTTTTTTCATGGCTTTACCTCCTAAGTGAATTTAAAGATAATTTTAAGGAGGTTTTCATGAAAAGTCAATGAAAGCCAGCCCGGCGGGAGTCGAACCCGCAACCTTGGGATCCGTAGTCCCACGCTCTATCCAGTTGAGCTACGGGCCGTTTGGTATATATTATATGCCATAATGCTAAAAGAAACTATAGACCCCTTGTCTTTGCAATACGAAAATGCCCGCAGGTATTTTACGGAATTCCTCTCCCAAAGAGAGCATCTGCTTCCTTACCTAAAGCCCCAGAAAACCCCTCTGCTACTTATAGACCTTCAGGGCATAAAAAGTAGATACATTGAGGTAAAGTATCACTTTTCTCAGTTTAAGGTTTACTATGCGGTGAAGGCTAACGACCATGTGGATATTCTTAAGACCCTTGCAGAGCTTGGCTCTGGTTTTGAGGTGGCTTCCTCAGAGGAGCTAAAAAAAGTCTTAGAGCTTGGAGTAAAGCCAGAAAGGATAATCTCCAGCAACCCCGTAAAGCCTACGGACTTTATAGCCTATGCCTACGAGAAGGGAATAAATAGGTTCGTAGTGGACTCTTTCACAGAAGTAGACAAATTGACAAAGACAGCTCCAAGGTCAAGGGTATACGCAAGGCTTGTGGTTCCAAATGAGGGAAGCGACTGGCCTCTATCAAAGAAGTTTGGTGTTGATGTGGACACAGCCCTTGACATATTGGAATATGCCCAGAGCAAAGGTCTTATTCCTTACGGTATTACCTTCCATGTGGGGTCTCAGTGCAACAACTTTAGAAACTGGCTTATAGGTATAAAGAAAGCCAGTGAGCTTTGGCAGAAGGCAAAACTCAGAGGTCTAAGACTTCAGATGCTCAATATGGGTGGTGGTCTGCCCGTAAAATACACCTACGAAGCCCTTAGGATAGAGGACATAGCTTACTATGTGAAGGGTCTTTTGCAGAAGTTTATGCCTTCACTTCCCCATGAGCTTCAAATTGAGCCAGGAAGAGGTATAGTGGGAGACCAAGGCATAATGGTCTGCAGGGTTATAGGAAAGGCAAAAAGAGGTGAGGAAAACTGGCTTTACGTAGACACGGGAGTCTTTAACGGTCTTGCGGAAGCCCTCGGGGGCATAAGGTATCCATTCTACCTTGAGAGGGGTGGAGAACTAAAGGAGTGGACCATAGGTGGTGTTTCTTGCGATAGCATGGATGTGGTTGCACGCATGGTGCCACTGCCTGAGCCAGAAGTGGGTGATTACCTTTACATTCTCTCTGCAGGAGCTTACACCACCGTATATGCTGCAGACTTTAACGGTTTTCCTGAGCCTGAGGTTCTGTGCCTTTGAAGCTTAAGCATACTGTTCCTTCCATACCGCTTTCCACATGCACCCACGCCCTTAGCAAGGAGCTGGAAAGCTCAATAAAAGCCTTGTCAACCGCAGGCAAATTGAGTATAAGTAAGGTATTCTCCGCAAGCATAAGCATATATTCTAGCTCCTTAGGCTGTATTATCTCTCTATACCCCACAAAGAGTATGTTAGGATTCATGTAAAAAGCGTCCTTCAAACCCTCTTCAAATGTATCCACATCAACACCCACCTCTCTCTGCACTACAAGGGACTGCCCGTGTCTAAGGAGAAAAGTAAGAGGGGATTCTAAGATGAATATGACCTTACCGTAGCTATCACAAACCTTCTGCAAAAAGGAGTATATAAACGTGTTCACTAAAAGATGGTTTCTCCCCTGAAAAACAAAGAAGCCAGAGCTATAAATCCTTATTATTTCTTCCAGTCTGCTTAGGTCGTTTTTGTTTGGACAGAGTTTATCAAGAGACGGTATATTGTAAGGAGTTTTTAGGATGTGAACCACGTAGCTACCCCTCTGCGTAATGTATTTAACTCTGAACCTTCCCACGTTTTGAAGACCAAAGGAAAACATTCCCTCTTTCCCGAGGGGTCCAAGAGCGAAGGTTGTGTGGCTTCTAAGGGCTACCAAGGTATCCCTTATATCCTCTGGAGTAAGAAGAGCATCAGATACCTTTATGAGCTTTTGACCTTTCCTTTCCATTATAAAAGCCTTTGGCACGAGGTATATCTCTGTTATATCTTCGTTGGCACTCAGATAGCTAACTATGTGCGGTAGGTAATTCATCTTTTTTCTCCTTGTTGATAATTCTCATAACACCACTCAAACTAAAAATTATATTATGCTCAAAAGGTCAGGAGGAAAAAAATGGCGGTAAAGGATATTATGGAAGCCCTAAGGGACGAAATGGTTAACAACTCACGGCTCTCCGAGTTAGTTAAAGATATAAAACTCATAGGAAGAACACTTGAGATAGTATACAGGCTACCTCAAAGGGGGCTTGAAGAGGATATCGTAGAAAAGACAAGAAATGCCCTTGAGAGGGTGCCAGATGTGGAGGATGTAAAGGTCAGGTTTGTGGAGGACATTCCCGCACAGCCTGTTATGGGTGCACCTGCCTTTACCAGAAGAAGGGTACCAGGCATAAAACACCTTATCGCAGTTGGTAGTGGAAAGGGTGGTGTGGGTAAGTCTACCGTTTCAGCAAACCTTGCCCTTGCTCTTTCAAAGCTCGGATATAGGGTTGGTCTTTTGGATGCGGACATATACGGACCCAGTATTCCTACTATAATGGGTGTAAAGGGCGAAAGGGTGCATGTGGACGAAAGCAATAGGATAATACCCATAGAAAAGTATGGAATAAAACTGCTTTCTATAGGTTTTTTGCTCCCCTCCGAGGACACGCCAGTTATATGGCGTGGTCCCATGCTTATGAAGGCACTCACGCAGTTTCTCTTTGACGTAAATTGGGGTGAACTTGACTACCTTATCCTTGACCTCCCACCTGGAACAGGAGATGTTCAGCTTACCCTTGCTCAAAACGTGCATATGGGTGGTGCGGTGGTGGTGACCACTCCTCAGGATGTGGCTTTGGCAGATGTGAAAAAGGCGGTAGCCATGTTCAAAGAGGTTCAGATACCCATTCTGGGCGTCATAGAAAATATGGCTTACTTTGTATGCCCCGATAGCGGCAAGAAATATTACATCTTTGGAAAGGGTAGGGTGGCAGAGTTTGCCACCACCTACGGGCTTAAGATACTTGGTTCAATACCCATTGACCCAGAGCTTGCGGAGACTTCTGACCTGGGAGTGCCGGTGGTGGAAAGCCACCCAGACTCAGACACCGCAAGGGCTTTTATAAGCATAGCAAAGCTAATTAGCGACATAACAGAAAGGAGGTAAAAGATGTTTGTTAAAAAAGCGGGTAAAAGGGTAGTTTACTTAGACCACATTGCAACAACGCCAGTAGCGGAAGAAGTCCTACAGGCTATGCTTCCCTACTTTAGAGAACACTTTGGAAACCCTACATCTCTGCATAGCTTTGGACAGGTGGCAAAAAAGGCTATAAACGAAGCAAGGGGAAAACTGTCAGCCCTTACAAACGCCAACAGTCCTGAGGAGTTTATCTTCACCTCTGGTGGTATAGAAGCCAACAACTTAGCTATAAAGGGTATAGCGGAAGCCTATGAAAAGAAGGGAAGGCATATAATTACCACGGAGATAGAACATCATTCCATATTGCACCCTCTAAAAAGCCTTGAGAAGAGGGGCTGGGAGGTAACCTACCTAAAGCCAGACAAATACGGACTTATAGACCCTCAGCAATTGGCGGATGCGGTCAGACCAGATACGGTTCTTGTAAGCATAGGGCATTCTAACAGGGAGATAGGGACTATACAAAACATAAAAGAGCTCGTAAGAGCAGTAAAGGAGAAAAACCCAAAGGTTATCTTCCACACGGACGCATGTCCCACCCTGGGACATTATCCTGTAGACCTAAAGGATTGGGGTGTAGATGCCGCCTCCTTTACCGCACACCTCATGTATGGACCTAAGGGTGTGGGTGCCTTGTGGACAAGAAAGGGCGTAAAGATAAGACCACTAATAGAGGGTGGAACTCAAGAAAGGGGTGTAAGGGCTGGAACGGAAAACGTGCCGGGTATAGTGGGCTTTGGTGCTGCCTGCGAGCTTGCCATGAAGGAACTGCCAGACAGAATGGAAAGGCTCTCCTTATACAGAGACAGGCTAAAGAGGGGTCTTGAAGAAAGGCTTGATATGATAGAGTTTACGGGGCATCCCACGCAAAGGCTACCGCATCATCTTTCTTTGATTGTCCACTTAATAGAAGGAGAAGCCATGCTCCTTAGGCTTGACCTTATGGGTATAGAGACAGCCTCTGGTTCTGCCTGCGTGTCTTTGGCTCTAAAGCAGTCTCATGTGCTTTTTGCGGTGGGTGTTCCCAAGGAAGTAGCCAACGGCTCTATAGTCTTTAGCTTTGGAAGGGATAACACGGATGAGGATGTGGACTATGTGATAGAGGAGTTTCCAAAGACGGTAAAACTTCTCAGAGAGCTATCACCCTTTAACCCAGAAAACTGGGAGCAGTATGTGAAGGGCAAGAAATGAAAATTTTAGTCCATATATGCTGTGCACCTGATGCGGTTTACTTTCTAAAAAGGCTGAGAGAAGACTATCCGCAGTCTGAGATAGTGGGCTTTTTCTACGATCCGAATATACACCCCTATGAAGAGTATAGGCTTAGGTTTTTGGAGACCGAAAGGATATGTAAGGAGCTTGGTATTGAGCTATATGAGGGCGAATACGACTTGGAGAGTTGGCTTTCTGCGGTAAAAGGCTATGAGGATGAACCAGAGAGGGGCGAAAGATGTGCCATATGTTTTGATTACCGGCTCCTCAGAAGTCTCCAGTTTGCCAAGGAGGTGGGTGCCACGCATTTGACAACTACCTTGCTTATGAGTCCAAAGAAGGAGTTTCTTATGCTAAAAGAGAGCGGGCAAAAGGTGTGCAAAGGCTCAGGCATTGAGTTCTTGGCTTTGGACTATCGCAAGGGTGGTGGCACTCAGGAGATGTTCAGGCTTTCAAGGGAGTTGGAGCTATACCATCAGGACTACTGCGGATGTATATATGGACTTTTTAAGCAGAAGAAGGGTCCAGTGCAGTGGGATTTGGTCTCCTTTGGCGGCAGAAGACCGGGAAGCAAGGAGGAGCTGAGCTTTATAAAAGGAGCAAGGCTCTTTGCGGAACAGGAGCTTGGGCTTTCTTGCAAGGAGTGGGAATTTGGCTTTCTCAATTGGAAGGTTTTGCAAGGAAAACTTGAAGTCAAGGGTCAGACAATTCCATCCCTTGTAAGACCCTACTCCCCCTCCATAAGAGGTCTCTTAAAGGCAGACCCAGTGGAAAAGGTAGGAAGGGTCATATACTACAACAAGGGTGGGCTAAGGGTAATTTTGACAGAAGGCTTGAGAGACGAACCTCTTGAGTTTTTTGATAATCTCTGCAGTCCTACCTTTCTTGTTCCAAAGGAATATGAGGAAATACTCTTAGGAAACAGAGTCTCTGCGGAGCTTCAAACAGAGATAAACCCAGATAAGTCTCTTATTTTGCTTATAGGTAGTTTGGATGCAAAGGACATAGCTTACCTGCCTGCGGACACCCTGCAGGATGGCACAGGGATAAGTCTGGAAGGTTTAAGGGAGTTTCTAAGAAAAGAGCAAAGGGACATAGCCTTGGGAAGAAAAGCCTACCTCTTGGTTGGTGCAAGCACTCTCGGAAACCCCGGAGTGAGATACTTTGAAGAGAGAACTGGTAAAAAGGTTAGAAGTTTTCTGTGTAGTCAAACCTCTTAGCCTCAAGCCACAAAGCGTCCATTTCCTCAAGGGTCATCTGCCTTATGTCTTTACCCATCTCCTTTGCCCTCCTTTCCATATATCTAAACCTCTTTTCAAACCTATCGTTTGCCTTTTGAAGGCATAGCTCCGCATCAAGTTTGAGAAGTCTTCCAAGCTCTACCACCGCAGTGAGAAGGTCTCCCAGCTCATGTTCAAGCTCTCTGCTATCTCCAGAGGTCATGGCTTCTCTTAGTTCTTGAAGCTCCTCCATTATTTTCTCTATTACCTGCTCTGGTCTTTCAAAGTCAAAACCCACAAGACTTGCCCTATCTTGAAGTTTTTGAGACCTCATAAGTGCAGGAAGGCTCTTGGGAACACCATCAAGGATGCTTTCTCTATCTTTTAGCTTTCTCTCCTCCCAGTTTTTAAGCACCTCCTCTGGAGTTTCACAGCCAAAGACATGGGGATGACGCTCTATGAGCTTTTTATTAAGCCTTTGGATTACCTCCTCTATATCAAAAGCAGACCTCTCCTTTGCTATCTGAGAGTGGAAAACCACCTGAATCAAAAGGTCTCCAAGCTCTTCCTTTAGCTTTTCATCATCTCCAATATCTATAGCATCAAGAAGCTCATAAGCCTCCTCTATAAGATACTTTTTGAGGCTTTGGTGGGTCTGAGACCTATCCCAGGGACATTTGGAGCGAAGCTCCTCCATAATCCTCAAAAGCTCATTAAAGGCTTCCATGGGCTATATTATACCCAATGGTTAGAGAAGCTCTAAAACTGCTCTTTCTCATAGTCTCTTATAACTTTATACTGCACTACCTGTCTACTCTGCTACCTATTGCTCTATTTCCTCTTCATTTAGAGGGTATCCTTATGGTTGCATCTTTCATTTCCGCCCTTTACCTTGCATGGCTCTTTGGATACAGAGAAAAGACCGTCATATGGCTTGCCTATGTTTCCCTATTCCAGATAATAGGGCTTTCTATTGTGAGAGAAGACCATGAGGTAATAACCCAGTTTCTTCCTTCCCTCTTGCTTACTGTGTCCCTTATCTGGCTATTTGAGTCTCCTGTGGAAAAAAGGACAAAGAAGCTGGAGGAGGAAAGAAGAAGGCTGGAAGAAGAGCTAAGCAGGAACCAGACAGAGCTAACGAGGCTCCTTGAGCAGATAAACCTCTCAAAAGACCTAACAGAAAGGCTTTCTAAGGAGAAAGAGCTTATAGAGAGAGAGCTTGTAAAACTCAGGGAGGAAGAGCTTCCAGAGAAGGAGGAACTGGAAAGGGAAAGGCAAGTTCTGTTGAAAAAGCTACAGGAAAACCAGAAAAAGCTCATGGAATACACAGAAAGGCTTGAAAGGCTTACAAGAATAAACAGGGAGCTTTTCCAGATGCTTGAAGCCATGCAGGACACAGAACCAAAGGGAGGCAAGGAGGAATTATCAAGACTAAGACAAGAAAGAAAAAGACTATCAAAAGAGCTTATATCTCTGCAGGAGCTTTTAGAGGAGCTTTCAAAGGAGAATATGGAGATAAGCCAAAAGTACGAGGAGCTCTTGCAAAGGTTTGAGGAGGAAAAAAGGGAAAGGGAAAAACTCCAGTTACAGGTGGAAAGCCTCCTCAAGCAGGTGGAGAGCAAAAGACAAATGTACGAAGACCTACTTTCAACTCTCTTTGAAAACATAGAGTTTGAAGACAGAGCCATAAGGGAGTTTTTAGAGCTTGACAGGGAAACAAAGAGGGAGTTTCTTAGGGAGCTTATGCTTCTCAACATGAAGGACAGGGAAGAAAGGTTTGAGGTAATGAAGGGCTACAAAAATGTGTTTAAACTCAAGCCTATGGGTGGAAGGATATACTTCACCTTTGGCGAAACAAAAAGATGGAAAGTTCTTGGTATGCTTTGGGGTGAGGACGATAAAAGCAAGGACAGATATACCAAGGAGCTTCTGATAAAATATAGAGATTAAAGGTAATCAAGAAAGGAGGTAATTGATGAACAGTTTGAAAGAGGTCATTGAAAGGCTTTTGAGCTTCAAACCAAACAACTACATGGTTGCCAACCTATACCTTAAGCTCGGCGTGGAAGAAAGGACAGACAGAAAGTATCTAAGGACCTTTAAGGATTTGGTTAAAGCTCAGAAGGAACTTCTAAAGGAGCGAGAATTAGAGAATGATGTTCTTAAGTCTTTGGAAGAGGACTTTAGGAGAATGGAAGACTTTCTTTCAGAACCAGAAAACCTCAAGGGATGCAGAGGAATAGCTATCTTCTCCTCTTCCCTTAGAGGGCTTTTTGAAGTTGTTGAACTACCATACACCTACAAAAACAGGCTCATGATTGACCATGACCCTCTTATAAGAGAAATAGCGGTAATTGACGAAGAGCTTGGCAGGATAGGAGTGCTAATCATAGACAGAAAGCATGTGCGGTTTTTCCTTATGGACCTTGAGGGGATGACGGAGGTTTTGGACTTTATGGAGCCTCTTGCCACAAGAGCACATAAATTCCACTCTGGAGGTAGTATGCTCAAGGGGGCGGAGGGAACTATGAGGTTTTCCATGCCCTCCAGAATAGGTGGTCCAAACATGGTCCAGCACTCTTTTGGTGAATACAGGTTTAACATGAGGATAAAGGAAGAAAAGCATAGGCTCTTCAAGATTGCGAGCGATGCTCTTATGGAGGCTTGGAAAGAGAACAAGTTTGACAAACTGATCATAGGTTCCGACAGAGAGGATATAAGGCAGATAGAAAACCACCTGCACCCATACCTTTTGGAGAGGCTCGTAGGATATATAAATATGAACCCATCCTACGTGGAGGATGTGGAACTTAGGGAAAAGGTCTACCAGCTCCTTATGAGCAAAAGTAGGGAAAAAGAGAAGAGCCTGATAGAGGAACTGCAGGAGTTAGAAGGTAGGGGTCTTGCGGTCAACGGCACTTCAAAGGTTTTGGAGCAGTTATACAACGGAAACGTAAGACTTCTGCTACTTCCTGATGATTTCCAAAAACCGGGATATGTGTGCGAAAAGTCCCACCTGCCTCTTCTTACACCAGAATGCCCCTTGGAGGACAGGGTCTATCCTGTCCCAGATGTGGTGGATGAGGTCATTGAATTTGCTCTTGAGGAAAGGGCAAGGATAAAGGTTGTATCTTCAGAAGAGCTCAAGAGAAGGATAGACGGGCTTGCCTGCTTTATGCGGTTTGCTCTATGAACTATGAAAGGGTGGTAATATTCATAGATGGCTCTAACCTTTTTCATGCCATAAGGTATATGACCATAAAGATAGACTACCAGAGGTTGGTGGACTTTTTAAGGGAAGATAGAAAGCTCATAAGGGCGTATTTTTATGGTGCCATACCTCAGGAGAAGGACATAAAGAAAAACAGTCCAGAATGGGAGAGCTATATAAGGCAGAGGAGGTTTCTTGAAGAGCTTTCTCTACAGGGCATAAAGGTAAAATTGGCAAAGCTGAGAAAGCTACCTTCTGGCGAATACGTGGAGAAAGAGGTGGATATAATGCTTGCAACGGACATGCTCAGCATGGCTCACATGAATACCTACGACACTGCAGTGCTTGTAAGTGGAGACAGCGATTTTTCCTACACGGTGGAGGAGGTGCAAAGGATCGGCAAAAGGGTAGAAAACGCCTCCTTCAAGAGGACAAGCTCCTACCAACTTCGTAAGGTTTGCGACAGGTTTTTGCTCTTGGATGACTACCTGGATAGGTTTGTGGTGCAAGAAAAGATAGAGGTATCTCAAGAGCTGAGCTTTTGGGAAAGGATAAAAAAGCTATGGAAAGGGTAGTGTGTCTTAGGACAAGTCAGAGTGGGTCTATTAAAGGGTTGGAGTGTGTAGAGGAACTTACAGAACCCTATGCTGTAACCGTTGGGAACTTTGACGGTATCCACAGGGGACATCAGCATCTCTTAGAAAGACTAACTTCAAGAGCAAGGGAGAAGGGTCTAAAGAGCTTAGTGCTTTCCTTTTATCCACATCCACTAAGGGTTTTGAGCCCTACGCAAGCACCCTGCGAGCTTACGGATATAAGGGAGAGGTCAGAGCTTATCCTCAAGCATGATGTAGACCAAGTGGTATTTATAAGGTTTGATAGAAGGTTTTCAAGGCTTCCTGCGGAGGATTTTATAAGAGAAGTTCTTTGGAGTAGGTTAAAGTGCAGGCATCTTGTGGTTGGCTACGATTGGAGATTCGGCTATAAGCGTGAGGGTGAAATAGAGCTTGCAAAGGAGCTTGGCAGAGAAATAGGCTTTGAAGTGGAAGAGACTGAACCTTTTAGGGTAAACGGGCATGTGGTGAGTAGTACACTTATAAGGAGACTGCTTCATATGGGAAGACTTGAGGAAGCCAGCCTCTACCTTGGAAGAAACTATACCCTTAAAAGAAAAGTAATATCTGGAGAGGGAAGAGGCTTTACTCTTGGTTTCCCAACCGCAAACTTGCAAAATACGGAAAACCTTTGTCTAAGGGAAGGTGTGTATGCGGTGAAGGTCGAAGACCACTTTATGGGCGTTGCTAACTATGGGATAAGACCCACCTTCGGAGGTAAGAAAAGGGTCTTGGAGGTCCATATACTTGACTTCGAGGGAAACTTAAGGGATAAGGAAATAAGGGTGGAGTTTCTCAAGTTTCTTAGAGAAGAGAGAAAGTTCTCCAATCCAGAGGAGCTTAAAAGGCAGATAGAGGAAGATATCTCAAGAGTCAGAGGACTCTTCTAAATATCCTACGTATATGATATTGCCATCCTCAGTTAGACCAAAGGCTTTTTCCATCTTGTCTCTAAGACCCTTTTTGTTTTCCAAAAAGTCCTTGAGGGTTTTTGGCTCTCCATGGGCTCTGAGCATGTATTCTTTTACCTCACCGTTGTCAAAGTGAATCTTCACAGGCAAGCAATAAAACTTAGAGTTTTCACCATCATGGCACCTTTCTATCTCACCCAACACCTCAATGCTTACACTTCTTGCCACCAACTTCATAGGTATATTTTAACCTATGCCTAACTCTTTTAGCTTCCTCCAGAGGGTGGTTCTGTGCATGCCCAACATTCTTGCCGCAAGGCTTTTGTTCCCACCCACCTGTTCAAGGACTCTTCTTATCTTTTCCTTCTCCTCTTCTTGTTCCCTTTGAGAGTTTTCTACCTCAATTTGAATATCCTCAAGGTTTATCAGACTTCCTCTGCAAGTGATAACCGTACGCTCTACTATGTTTTCAAGCTCACGCACATTGCCGGGGAAATGATAAGAAAGCAAAAGCCTTATTGCCTCGGAGGAAAAGCCCTTTATTCTCCTTGAGTATTTCCTCGCATACTTTTCCAAGAAGTGCTTAAGAAGTGCTGGTATATCTTCCTTTCTTTCCCTGAGGGGAGGAAGGTATAGCCTCACAACGCTGAGCCTGTAGTAGAGGTCTTCTCTGAATTCACCGCGTTTTATAAGCTCTCTTAGGTTTTTGTTTGTGGAAGCTATTATGCGAACATTTACCCTTCTTGTCCTTGTATCTCCAAGCCTTTCAAACTCTTTGTCTTGCACCAAGTGGAGTATCTTTGCCTGCAGGTGAAGTGGCATATCACCTATCTCGTCTAAAAACAGGGTTCCACCGTCGGCAAGCTCTACCTTACCCGGCTTATCTTTAACCGCTCCAGTAAAAGCTCCCTTTATGTATCCGAAAAGCTCAGCTTCTAAGAGACTCTCTGGAATAGCAGCACAGTTTACCTTTACAAAGGGACCGTTTCTTCTAGGAGAAAGGTAATGTATGTATTTAGCAAGTAGGCTTTTACCTGTTCCCGTTTCTCCCTCAATAAGGACGTTCACATCGTAATCCGCTATGGTTTTTACCGTATCCAGCACCTTCTGAAAGACCGGGCTTTTTGTTATTATTGTTTCCTCTTCTCCCAGCTCACACACAGATACCTCGTTTAACACATACAAGGAGACCACATAACCAAAGCCAGAGGACATGGGAGAAACAAGAAGAGATGCCTTCTGTCTTCCGCAGGGTGTTTCCACGAATATATCAGACCTTTCACCTTCTGGAGGTAGCTCTTCAAGGGACAGGTTTATAAGCTCTTTTATGTTCTTGCCTATTAAGATACCTTCCTCTTCCCTACATAACATCCTGCTTGCAACTCTGTTGTGTTCTATTACATTACCTTGTGGGTCAAGGACAAGTATAGCTTCCACTATGGAGTTTAGTATGGTCTCCTTGTAAGTCCTTTGACGCTCCGCCTCCACTATGCAGTGAACCACATTGCTAACATCTCTAAAGACCTCAAGGGCGCCCACAAACCTTCCCTCTTTATACAAGGGCGACATGCTCCAACAGGCGTGCCTTGAATTTATGGTCTCCACATCGTAAACCTGAACTCCTTCCCCCTCCTCCCTTACATACCCAAAGGGACAGGAATTACATATGGAGAAAAGTCCCTTGCAGTTTTTACCTTCTATATCCTCACGCTGTAAAAGAGCCTTGGCTGACCTGTTGGCATAAATTACCTTGAAATTTTCATCTATCACAAGAACTGCATCAAAAAGACTGTCAAAGGAAGAAAAATCCATAGGCAAAATTATAGCTCCCAGCTTGTTGGTATCCTTGACATCATCCTTAGACTCTCTTCAAAGGCGGACATATACCTCATGGCGGTTATCATAGAACCTTTGAACTTGAGCCTCTTTGTTAGCATTGCAGAACGAGGTCCCATTTCACCCGTTGCTAACCTTTTCCAATTATCTGGGCTTGCCCATAGCTCAAAGTCATATTTATGAGCGTTAGCCTTTCCAGCGAATTTTGCAGTTCCATTTTCCACTACAAGCTCCACCGCCTCTCCTTCCTTGCCCTCTATGTAATACTTTATACTCGCAGAAAAGTCTCTCAGATCAGACTTTAGCTTTTCGTTCTTGTTCCATTCCTCCATGTAGGCTTTTATCCAGTCCTCTGACAAAAACTTATACATTTCAAACCCCCTATTCAAGAGAAAGTATCCATTTGACTATCTGTCTGGCTTCTGCTTCTTTGACCTTTTGAGGTAGCATAGGAATACTACCCCAAACACCTGCACCACCCTTGAGGGTTTTTTCTGTAAGATAGTCCAACGCCAAAAATAAAAAAAGGGAAGGCTTAGAGCCTCCCCCAGGTGGCGGTCATTTGCCCGCTACTTCTCTGAGTGCCTTGAAGACCTCGTTAAAGGACACCTCGTCGTTGTTAACGAATACCCCCACATTACCCATTACGCATACAGAATACTTTGGACCAGTAAGAGCCCAGCCCATAAGAGGCGTCCACTCTTGACCAGAGAAGGCAGTATATCCATCGCACTGCATCTTAGCCATAGCATTGTTTGCCCCGCACATCTCTGCAGCCATAGCCGCTTGCTCTTCTGAAATATTGCCTTTGTAAGCGACAAGTTTACCATCATCGGTAAACTCACCTGCCGCCCAAACACCTTTAACTTGCATGAGTCTGTCAAGGTTTGCCATGGTTTACACCTCCTTTTTAGATATACCTGGAAAGGGTTTCAAAGGTCTTGTCAAAGTCTGCCTTGTCAAGCTCCAAGAACACACCCACATTACCCATTATGCATGCAACGTGTTTGCCACCAGCAACTGCAAAACCCACAACAGGATAAAAGCCATCCTGTCCAGTGTAGGCACTCCAACCCTTTGCCTGCATATTGCCCATGAGCTTGTTTGCAGCACACATCATAGCAGCGATCTCTGCGGACTTCTCATCAATGTTACCGTAGTAGGCAAGAAGCCTACCGTCATCTGAAAACTCTCCTGCTGCCACTGCACCAGGCAGTGACATGAGCTCTTTGAGCTTGCTAAGTGTTGCCATGGTTCTACCTCCTTTAAAGGTTTTCACTTTCATTCTATGCAAATAACTTGCCAAAAATCATAAGCATAAGATTTAGAATTATCAATGCTTTTATGAATTAGTGCTTTATATCATATGTTGCGTGTTGCAACACTGATGCAACGCCGTGCAAGGCTTGAAACTACACAAAAGAGGCATAAACTTTTATCTTTATGGTAAGAGAAATAGTTAGATTTCCTAACCCTGTATTGAAGACACCCACCCAGAAGGTAGATGTTATAGATAAGGAAATAAAAGAGCTTGTTAAAGACATGTTTGAGACCATGTATCATGCGGAAGGTGTAGGACTTGCAGCAAACCAAATAGGTGTGAGCCTAAGGGTTATGGTTATAGACACCACACCAAAAAAGGAAAGCCCACCTGTTAAGCTGGTCTTGATAAACCCCGAGGTTATCTCTGCGGAAGGAAGCATAAAATACAAAGAGGGTTGCCTTTCTTTTCCCGGTCTTATGGTAGAAGTAGAAAGACACAATAAAGTAAAGGTAAGAGCATCGGACTTGAATGGCGAAGAAAAAGAATATGAGCTTGAAGGCTTTCCAGCCATAGTTTTTCAGCACGAAATGGACCACCTTATGGGAATAACCTTTATAGACAGAGTGAACGGACTAAAGAGAAGGCTGGCATTGGAAAAGTATTCAAAACTGCAAAAGCAAAAGGCATGAATGTAGAGCTTGTTGACTTTTACCCCTTTGAAGTCTCCACAAGAAGACCACGACTTCTCGCCTATGCGGATGTAAGAATTGACGGGAAAATCCTCATAAGAGGAATAAGGCTCTACGAGTCAAAAAACGGAGGCTATTTTATCTCTATGCCAGAATACAATCCAGAAAGGAAAAGAGCCATAGTGGAGCTTGAAGATAAAGAGCTTCTTGAGAAGGTGAGAAGGGTAGTGGTGGACTATTACAAGAGTTTAATTTCTGTGAGTTGACTCCGCATTTCCATATGTTTTATAATTAATTCTAAGGAGGGGTTATGAGGCTTTGTTGCAGTATAGAGCTAAAAAGGGGTGTGGAAATACCGCCCAACTTTAGACAGTGGGTTCTTTCTCTCATCAAGGGGTCCATAAAGATAGGTTCGGAGGATGGTGAACTTTTCTACAGAAAATGGTATTCCTCTAACAGACAAAAGCCTTTCACTTTTTCCATATTCGTTCCTTTGAATTTTAACAAAGGTGTGTCCTTGCTTAATGGAGACTATTTCAAGTTAATATTTTCCACTAATAATACTGAATTCCTTGCTAAGGTTTATAATGGGCTTTTGGAGATAAATAAACATGGGTTTTATTTCCATGGTTATCCTGTAAAGGTGAAATCTTGCAGTATACTACCCGAGAGAAAGTTTTCAGGCGAAGTTGTAGACTTCAAGACAATATCTCCCTTTCTGCTGAGGGATCCCAAAGATGGGGATTTTTACATATACCCAATGCTGGCAGAGGGAGATATAGACGTAGAATTTCAAAAATTCAAATATTGGAAAGCGGTAGATATGGAAGAATTTACCCAAAGAGTGAGAGAAAACCTCGTGAGGATAACTGGTAAAGAGGTGAAGCTCTTGGAGCTAAGGGTGCAAAGGATAGTTCCAGTTTTGTGTAGCTCAAAAAGCAGTGGCTTTAAGGTTACGTATCCGGGTATAAGTGCATACTTAAAAATTCAGGCAAGAGGTGATGTTTTAAAACACATATATGACCTTGGCATAGGAGCAAGAAGAAGTGAGGGCTTTGGTATGCTGGAGGTGATAAATGAGTAATGGATGGATAGAATTGTATCCATCAAGTTGGTTATATAATGCGGGGGTAATAGGATTTCTTAGATGTTTAGACAAGGAAGAGAAAAACCTTAAGGGCTACTTGATATGGTGTTCTAAAGAACATAAAAAATATGAATTTGAGAAGGAAATAGTCAAAGTAAATCCGAGAGTTTTTAGTTGTATACGCGTTAACTACTATCTTGACAAGAATAAGGTTGTTAACCTAAAAGGTAAGAATCCATACTATCCTAACTTTATAGATACTAAAGGGAAACAAAAGGAGGCTTTTGAGCTTTTGATAAGAGAACTTGGAAATCAAAATTTACAAATAAGTAAAGGAAACTGCGATTTATGTGATAATCCAATATATGTAAAACTTGGCGATCAAAATATCAAAGATAAAGAATCACTTGGAAAATTCAGAGAAAAAATTGAAAACTTTGGTCTACATAATAATAAACTACTTGGTCCATCTGTTGGAGAATTTCCTAACTCCGCGTGGAATTTAGATAATAGCCTTAAGATATGTCACATGTGCACGTTTTTAATTTTACATCATCATCTTGCTTTTACTAAACTTTCAGACGGAACGGAGGTATTTATAAATACTCCATCCTTTGAAACTATGTATTGGCTTAATAGATTGTTTAGAGAGATTTCTGTTGTTAAAGACTCAGAAGACAAAAGCCCACTTGATATATTAGGGATGAGCTTAATTGAATATACTACAAAAATAAATACAGTTTTAAATAGATGGACGGCGATGAATATTGAAATTGTAATCAAGGACGAAACATCGGTAGATTTTTACAATCTTCCATCAAACATACAGACTCTTTTAACTGATAGAGAAATAGCTTCTATTCTTTCACAAATAGGCGAATACCACATACTTAGGATTGTTTTGGAGGGTAGACATGATGAACTTCTAAAGGTTGCACACGAATCCCTAAGAGCCTATATTAAAAACGAAAAACTTAATACATATTTCACAAAAAATAAGAACAGGCAGAACCCGCATATAGTTCTGAGGCGGGTCTTGGATTTATATGCTAAAATAACAGACAGGAGGGTCAAATATGGAGAATAGTGAAAAAACTCCGGAAGAATTACTAAAGGAGATCGCTTGGAAGATTGAAAAAGAACCTCATAGTGTAAAAGACGTTAAAAGTTTATATGAATCAAAAAAGAGACTTGATAATGCTATTGTTTCTCTTCTGGAATATAAAATTGATACTGAAAGGGCGGATAAAACTTCACAAGAAGTATATGAAAAACTCAAGATGGAAACCGTATCCTCCTTATTGCAGGATCTTGCAGACTTGGGCAAAAAATATAGAGACAGGCTTGGTGAGAGTTTTGCCACGATGGGATTTAAGATCCTTGAACAAATAAGAGCTGGAAGGCGAAGTGATGTGGAATACAGTGTAGTAAGGATATTTATAACTAACGGTGAAACGATACCCGATAAACTTATAGAAGCCTTTAAGCCCTATTATGATGAAGATACCTTTAAAGCCTTTATGTATGCCTTTATAGGCTCTATCATAAAACCAAAAGAGAAGGAGGGTTAATCATGAAAAGCATAACGCTAACAGTTATATTTGAGGGGCATGCCCTTAACAGAGACGAAAAGATAGCAGGAAATATATTGTCAATTAAAAAACTTACATATTTAAGTAAAGAATTATCATACATAAGCAGACCTGCCATGAGGCACTAC
Source organism: Hydrogenobacter sp. T-2 (assembly GCF_033971325.1). NCBI lineage: Bacteria > Pseudomonadati > Aquificota > Aquificia > Aquificales > Aquificaceae > Pampinifervens > Pampinifervens diazotrophicum. The sequence continues at coordinate 538,275 of NZ_CP117180.1, read as the reverse complement.
CTCTTTAATACGCTCTTAAAAGCATATCCTGATAGCTGGAAAGAGGCAGGAGTGGTTCTACAAGGAAGTGGAGATAAAAAGGTAGTCCAGTTGGACGTTATAAAAGATGATATTTTTACCAGTGCGGAGCTCGATGCCTTTGGTTATATGTATACCATAAGCGGAGGAAGCTCAATCACAAGAAAAGCCCCTGTTGGTATAACTAAAGCAGTCTCCCTTATACCTTATAACAATGATATGCAGTTTAATGCCAATCATGATTTAGTAAAGAGGGCGTTAGTGCAAGGTATAAATGCCACGCCCGATCCGAACCAAAGAGAGGAAAATATGAGCTTCTTTAAGGTTAGTTTTACTATTGATGCAAAGTTTTTGGGACAAGATGTATGGGTTGTAGAAGGATACGATTACTCAGGTCAGTCTCTAACTATTAAAGGTCTGGAGAAGTCCTTTGAATATGCGGAAAAGGTAGGAAAGGATGAATTTATTATTTACAAGATTCAGGGAACAGCAAAATTAGAATTAGGACGTGTATCTTTCTATCCTGTGGGCGAAAAGTATAGAATGGTTATGACTCTGGACAAACAAATTAAAAGGGAGCGTATCCGTCAGATCCTTGAGACAATCAAAGATGGATTGGTGGCTCACTCAGGTGGAGAAGATAATACGATAATTCCTCTATTTTTGATAGCAGCACCTGTGAAAGTTCCAAGTCCAGTCTTTCATCCTTACATACATTTGGAATTAGGTGAAGACAAGCCAAAGGTTATTGGTTTAAGTGATTGCTTTAGAAACTCTTGGCTCGAAGATAAGGTTTATGTCTATATCTCTGAAAGATTTAAGGCTTACTTAGAACCCTACAAAGAGAGAGTTTATGCAAGCTGGGAGGACTTTCTTATAGGATGTGGATTTTTAAAGAAGGAAAGTGAGGAAGAAAATGCCTCTGCTTTGTCTTGAAATATACCAGCCTCATGCTCACTACAGGATTCCTTACAGTATAAATAGGAGACTTACTTATCCTATACCACCTTACTCCACTGTAATAGGCTTTTTGTGTAATATTTGTGGTGTGGATGACCAAAAAAGTGAGGTTTATAGTATAATAAGAGAGCTAAAAATATCAATAGCTGGCAGGTTTGATAGTAAAACGACTGAGAATATATGGTTTAGAAACTTGTCAAGAAACGCACATAATACCTATTACATTTCAGAAACAGTTAGGTATAAAAATGGGCAGGTTGGTCATGTTGGTGGTCAAATTCCTGTAAAGATTGATGTGCTTGAAAACGTGGAACTTGTAATTCATTTATATCATAAAAATGAAGAGCATATAGAAATGATAAAACAAAAATTGGAAAATCCAGTTGAAAGACTTCAACCTTTACATCTTGGAAGGGCGGAAGATTTGTTAGTTATAAGAGATTTAAAGGTTTTAAAAGATGAAGAATTGGATATAGGCCGTGTGGATGGAAATTACGACTACTTCTTTTGGATTCCTGAAGACAGGCTCTTATTGGTTCCTGAAGATTTAAAAAATCCTGAAGATTTAAAAAATAGCGTAAAAGTAGACTGGAGAGAAATTGAAGGAAATATATATTTCCTTACAACTCTTTCAAAGATAGAAGGTTATGAATCTCATCGCAATCATGCGGTAAAGAAGACATACGATAAAATAAAAGTGAAATTAAGTGATGGAAAAATAAAGAACATTTCAACATTAATTGATAAGGAAAAGAATATTCCTATATTTCTTGGAGAGTTAATTGATAAGGATAAGAAATAGTTCTTGGAGAGCTTTCATGAGTTGTATATGGGCAAAAGGAAATAAAACAAGTTTAAGCGAGCATATTCAACACTTGCTAAAAACGTTTGAGAAAATAAAGGATAGGATTCCAAAAGATTTGAGGGAAGCGGTAAAGTATGCTATACTGTTGCATGACCTTGGTAAAGTTTTGCCTTACTTTCAGATAGTAAGTCTTGAAAACGAAGACTATAAGCCCTTTAACATAGACAGGCAGATGAATATATACCATTCTCTTGCCTCTGTGCTTTTTATCAATAAAGAGGAATTAGAGAAAATTGAAGGCATAGGAAAAGATAGGGTTGGTCTTGTGCTGTCCGCTGTTGCTTATCATCATTGGAAGAGTTCTCTTGAAGAAGATATGCTTTATGGTAAGGAAAAGTTTAAGAGATTATTTGAATATGCGGAGAAGGATAAATTAATTGAAAATCTTAGAAATAACTTGAAAGGACTCTTAGAGGAGGGAATTATAGATTTTAATGAGGCTATTGGGAAAGGGTTAGCAAATGGTCTTTGTTTTGCGGACTACGTAATTCCACCCTATAGGCTTGATTTCCTTCCCAAAAGGGTCAATATAGATGAAGATAGGCTAAGAAGCTGGATACTAATAAGTGGCTTCTTACAGAGATGTGACCATTATGCTTCTTTTTGTGAAAAGGCAGAAGAAGAAGGTTTGGAGGAGTGTTTAGAAAAGGTGGAAATTGAAAATTTAGGTTATGAAAGTATACTCTCAAATGTGAAAGAGGAAATAAACAAAAAGGACAAGGAGAAAGGAGGGAGGTTGGACTCTATATGGCAAGAAGAGGTTGTAGAAAAAGGTAAAGACAAAAACCTTATCTTGGTAGCACCTACAGGAAGTGGAAAAACAGAGTTTGCCTTTTTATGGAGTAATGGCGGTAAGTTGATATACACGCTTCCGATAAGGTCAGCGGTAGAGCAGATATTTGGAAGGGCAAGGGATGTTTTTGGAGAAGAACGGGTGGGCATTCTACACGGTGATGCGGATGTTTATATACTTAGGGAAATTAAGGAAAAGAACGAAGATATAGAAAAAATGAAAATATACCAACTATCTAAGAATCTTTCATACCCTGTCATAGTTGCCACTGGTGACCAATTTTTCCCATACGCTCTAAGACCTCCTTTGTATGAGAGGGTTTATGCTACCCTTTCCTATTCAAGACTTGTTATAGACGAAGTCCAAGCATACGACCCAGTAGCCTGTGCCATAGTTGTCAAGTTTATAGAGGATGTAGTCAGATTGGGTGGCAGATTCTTATTGATGACTGCAACTCTTCCTAAGCATGTCGAGGATAGGATAAATAATATAAAGGAAAATATGAACATAGACATTGAGAAGATAGACCTTTATTATGAAAATGGGGAGAAATATGAAAACCTTAAGAAGCACAAAATTAAAATGAGATTGATAGAAGAGTCCAATTCTATACCGCATGAGTATATAGAGGAAATCCTTGAGAAAGCTGATAGTGGTAATAGGGTGCTTGTGATACTAAACACAGTAAGGCAGGCTGAGAAGGTTTACGAGAGTATAAGAGAAAGGATGCGTAAAGGCGGCTACAATATCAGAGAAGATAACATAATTCTTTTCCACTCAAGGTTTACCTATAATGAGAAGCAAAGTATAAAACACAAGATAGAAAATCTGTTTAAAAATCCTAAGGAAAACTCCTATGAGGAAGGGAAGATACTCGTGGCAACGCAGGTGGTGGAAGCGTCAATAGATATTGATGCGGACATTCTATATACGGAGATATGTCCTCTTGATGCCTTGGTTCAAAGAATGGGTAGAGTCTTAAGAAGGTATAAAGAGAATTACTTATACCGAGGCGACGACGCTAATATTCATATTTTTGTCCTTGAGAAGGACTATGAGTCTGGAAAAGGCAAGGTGTATAATAGAGAGCTTATAGAAAAATCTCTAAAAATGCTTAGTTTTCATGCTGAATACTTGAAAGGTCAGCATGGGAAAACATATGAGGGGTATTTAGACGACAAAGTGAAAAGCTTGAAGGAAAATGAACAGGAAGATGATGGCAATAAAAACAAAGTAAAAGGAAAAAAGCAAAAAAAGAGCGAAGAGGATATAGAAAAGTTGCTAGAAAACCTTGAAGGGCAACCTCTTTCTGAACTTGATAAATACACTCTCGTTAGTAAATTTTATGAAAGCCTTTCTGAAGATGGAGAGTATCTACAAGAGTTTATTAAGACTCTTTCTATATTGGATGCTGGATATATGTCAGATAGAAGGGAAGAGGCACAGGATATTTTTAGGAGAATAGCAAATGTATCTGTAGTGGATGGAAAGAGGGAAAAAGAGTTCAAAGAGAAACTAAAGGAATTGGTAAATGATAAACTTAGTTATACTGCATTCAAAGACAAAATCATTGCGGGGTTTGTAGTTCAAATACCCTACTATGAACTGAAGGGCTATAAACCACTATCTGAATGGATAAGGGAAGTTGAAGCTGATATGGAGAGGAATGTGAAAGATATAAACAGAAAATGGTTTGAAAAGTTGAAGGAATGGTGTGGTGATATCTTTGTGATTTACACAAAAGATGAAAATAAATATATTGAATAGGAAGGTATAATATGGTTAATGGTGTTTACATAAATTACTATTTTCATTGTAAAAGACACCTATGGCTTTTTGCAAGAAATATAAGAATGGAACATAATTCCGAGGATGTTTTTATTGGGAAACTCATATCAGCTTATAGCTTTGATAGAAGAAGGCATGAAATACAAATCGTAGATGACGAGGATGCTATAGTTATGGATTTTATAGATAAAAATAGAAAAGTGGTTCATGAAATTAAGAAGTCAAATAAACTTGAAGAACTACATATATGGCAGGTAAAATACTATCTTTATGTGCTTGAAAAGAAAGGTATAATGGGTTTCAAGGGTTTAATAAACTACCCTAAACAGAAGAGGGCTATAAAAGTAGAACTAAGTGATGAAGATAGAACTACAATAAAAGAGGTGATAGATGATATTCATGAAATCATAAACTCCGTAAAGCCTCCTCCTGTTATAAATAAGTCTTATTGCAAAAAGTGTAGTTATTATGAGTTTTGTTATTGCTGAATGCCATGAGAAATTATTATATATTCAAAAGTGGTAGGCTTAGTAGAAAAGATAACTCTATAATGTTTGAAACACAAGAAGAATTTAAATCAATACCTGTGAATGACATAGATAGTCTATACATATTTGGTGAAGTGGACATAAATACGAAAGCTTTGAACTTTCTTGCACAAAAGGGTATAGTGGTTCATATTTTCAATTATTATGGATGGTGGACTGGAAGTTTGTATCCAAGAGAAGAGCTCCTTGCTGGCGAGGTTGTAATAAGACAAGCAGAGCATTATTTGGATAGGAATAAAAGAATTGAAATAGCGAGAGAGTTTGTCAAGGGGGCAATACATGGCTTTGTGTATAATCTCAAAAGATACAAGCATAAGGATATAGGAAAAGAAATATTTCAACAGTTGGATAATTACCTAAACTTGGTAAATGAGCAGGAAGATATACCATCCTTGATGGGCATTGAAGGTAATGCGAGAGACCTATATTACGATATGTTTCCAAATATCATAAGGCAAGATATAGAATTTGATAAAAGAGTAAAAAGACCGCCCAATAATATTATGAATGCTTTGATATCTTTCGTAAATAGTTTAGTATATACGGCAGTTTTGAAGGAGATATATAGGACTCAGTTAAATCCAACTATAAGTTATCTACATGAACCTTCTTATAGGAGGTTTTCGCTTGCACTTGATGTTGCAGAAATATTCAAACCTATATATGGAGACAGAACTATATTTGATTTGCTGAATAACAGAAGCATAACCGAAGATCATTTCGATAAGGATTTGAATTATTGCTATCTAAAAGAAACAGGTAGAAAGATTGTGGTTAAAGCCTTTGAGGAGAAGTTAAATACCACTATTAAACACAAAAAACTCAAAAGGAATGTTAGCTATGAAAGAATTATAAGGCTTGAATTGTATAAGTTAATAAAACATTTGCTTGGCGAGGAAGTCTATAAATCCTTTCGAATATGGTGGTAGGGGATGTATGTGATACTGGTTTATGATATAGCCACAGACACAAAAGAGGGACAAAGAAGGCTTATAAGGGTTATGAAAAAATGTAGGCAATATCTACATCACACACAAAAATCTGTCTTTGAAGGTGAAATTTCCTATGGAAGGCTTATGGAATTAAAGGTAGCTATTGGAAAGATTATAGACCATAACAAGGACTATGTTGTTATATATAAGTTGGAAAATAAGAATAGCCTTGTTAGAGAAAACATAGGAATAGACTTTGACCCGACGGACAACATTCTCTAAAAATGCACTACCGCCACATGGAGAAAATTTGCTTGCTTTTGAGCTATACCCTGTATTATAATAAGCCTTGTATGTAGGGCATTTGCCAAGAGGCAAGGTGACGGGTTTTAGCTGCCAATTGTGGGATTGAAAGAGAGGAACAGGAAGTCAAAGCCGTAGTGGAGCTAAGTTTGTTTTAGCTGCCAATTGTGGGATTGAAAGAGCTATCAAGGAATAAGTGCGTCAGTCCTCCGTATGGTTTTAGCTGCCAATTGTGGGATTGAAAGATCGAAGTAGCAGGAGATGGGACAGCCAGGATAAGGGTTTTAGCTGCCAATTGTGGGATTGAAAGAGTACATTATTATTTATTCTGAGCCTTCCGATTTGAAAGTTTTAGCTGCCAATTGTGGGATTGAAAGAGTTCAAGTATCTTTTTAACAAGATAAAGGACGAGAGCGTTTTAGCTGCCAATTGTGGGATTGAAAGAGAAGTATGACATGCAAACACAGAGCTGGGTTGACATGTTTTAGCTGCCAATTGTGGGATTGAAAGTAAAGTTTTCCTGTAAGACCTGCAAAGGTAAAGTTTGTTTTAGCTGCCAATTGTGGGATTGAAAGAGAAAGTTAAGAGGAAAGGAGACACCTACACAGTAGACGTTTTAGCTGCCAATTGTGGGATTGAAAGTAATGAGGCAAGCTATAGTGTTATGCTATCCTATGGTTTTAGCTGCCAATTGTGGGATTGAAAGCTCTTGCAGGCTATAGCTTTGATGACATAAATGTGTCGTTTTAGCTGCCAATTGTGGGATTGAAAGAGACCTGCGTTTGCAAAAAACTTTTCATAAAGGAGGTGTTTTAGCTGCCAATTGTGGGATTGAAAGAGAATTGTCTCCTGTACCACGCTGCTGTATATCTTTTGTTTTAGCTGCCAATTGTGGGATTGAAAGGTTAACAAGCACTATAACCTGTTCCTCGTGTTGCAGGTTTTAGCTGCCAATTGTGGGATTGAAAGGCCCATATGTAATCTTTTGTGATGTCTCTACTTGAAGTGTTTTAGCTGCCAATTGTGGGATTGAAAGTGGTATAGCTTTTGCATGTTATCTATCTGTCCCTCTTTGTTTTAGCTGCCAATTGTGGGATTGAAAGGATAACACTGGGAGACATAAGAACAGGAAAAATAAAAGGTTTTAGCTGCCAATTGTGGGATTGAAAGTAATTATGGCTTAGAATTTATACTCTTAGGTAAATTGGAATGTTTTCTCTCCTTTTTGAAATAGACTTACTCTTCCAACTTATAAACCTGCTGGGTATAGCCACCTTTTCTGTGGCAGGTTCTCTAAGGGGTATAAGGGAGGGTCTTGACCTTTTGGGTATCGCCACATTGGGCGTGATAACTTCACTCGGCGGGGGTATTCTTAGGGATATTATTGTAGGAAAAGTTCCCAATGCCTTGACTTCACCCTACGATATGACGGTTGCTCTTATTGGTGTGATGATATCCCTTTTGCTATACAGAAAAACCAAAAAGCAGATTGAAAGTAAATACACCTTCCTAATGCTTGATGCCATAGGGCTTTCCGCCTTTACAACCACAGGAGCAATATTAGCTTACAAAACTGGAGTTTCCTTTTATGGTGTTGTCCTTCTTGCTACTATAACAGGGGTTGGTGGAGGCGTTATAAGGGATGTGCTTCTTAGAAAAGTTCCATGGGTGCTAAGGGAGGATTTTTACGCTACTTGCAGTATTATTGGGGCTGTAGCCTTTTATGTTAGCGTAAAGGTTAGTGGAGACCTGACCTTTTCTTCCATAGTATGTTTCCTTACTACGCTTACAATACGCACCCTTGCTATCGTCTTCAAGTGGAGGCTTCCCAAGGCTGTGTGAGTTGTTAACATAATAGCAATTATATTAACAGCTCTAAGTTCTGCTTCCTATCTGACAAGTATTGACATCTGACATCAAAGCGTATAAAATGCTGTCATATTATTGAAAGGAGGCTGTCATGATAGATGACAAAGATGTTGTCAAGATAAAAGCGTCAGAATATGCGCTTTTAACAGACCTTTCGCTGAACACGGTAAAGAACCGTATAAGAGCTGGTGTTCTAAAGGGTAGCAAAGAGGAGGATGGTATATGGTATGTTTACCTCACGCAGGAGGAATTAGAACACATAAGAGGCTTCAAGGAAGCTCAAGAGGAAAAGAACAAAAGCCTTCAGTCTAACCTTGAGGGTTTAAAGTCAAGCCTTGAAGGTAGCCTTATAGCCACCTATATGTCCGCCCTTATGCAAAAGGAACAACAAAAGGAACAGCTTCTACATGAGCTATCAAGCCTATATACGCTCCTTGCCATAAGGGAGAAGGAGATGGAGTTTCTCACAAGGGAACTGGAAAGGGTTAAAGAAAGATGCATGGAAAAGGAATCTGAGAACCAAAGGTTAAAGGAGATAATCCAAGAGAAGGACAATACGATAGAGAAACTTCAAGAGGAACTTAGAGAAAAGGAACATCTTCTGAGCCAGAAGGAGCTGGAAATCCAGAGGGTTGTGCTAGACAAGGACAGGGAGATATTAAACAAAGAGATGGAGCTGTCCACTCTTCGTATGGAACTGGAGAAGAAGAAAAAGAAGGAATAAAATTAATAGAACTATGGATAGGCTTTTGGACCTATGGGTTAAAAGCCTTAGCAGGACAAAAAGCCAAAGGACTGTAATCACATACACCATGTGTCTTGGGTCTCTTCAAAAGTACTTAGGCAAGAAATCAAGTCTTCTTGAGATTGAACCCACAGAGCTGTTTTCTTATGTTGACTCCTCTAACCTCTCTACTTCTTCTCTCCTTACTCACCTGTCTGCTATAAAGCACTTTTATAAGTTTGCCTTTAGAAGAGGATGGTTAAGTAAGGAACACTACTCGGAATTAGAAGCGGTTTTGGAAGAGATAAGGGATGAGCTTTCTAGCTCAAAGCCTCAAAAAAGCCCGAAGGCTCTCAGCAGGGAGGAGCTTGATAGGATTTTCCAGACGGTAAGAGATACAAAATACGAACGTGTTTATAGTCTTCTCCTCTATAGCGGTGTTAGGCTTTCTGAGTACGTCCAGCTTAGGAGGGATTTTTTCTACAGAGACAAGAGCGGTATATATTGGCTAAGACTTCCTGCGGAGATAACAAAGAGAGGAAAAGAAAGATTGGTCCCAATAATTGGTCCCTCTAAAGAGGAAACTATGAAAATAAACGAAAAACTTGATGAATGGCTTGAGGATTACGATGCCTACATAAGGGTAAAGGCGGGGTCTTTGCAGGTTTATACCAATAGGCTTTCTCAAAGGCTCGGTATTTCCTTTTCCGTGCATAGCTTTAGGCATACCTATATAACAAACCTTGTAAACTCTGGCTTTCCTGCAGAGGTGGTAAAGGAGTTTGCGGGACACTCCAATGTGAAGACCACCATAGACATATACTACCGCTTCAGCCAAGAAAGGGCAAAGAGCTTGGTGGAGAACTTTCTTAGATGAGATTTTTTGCTATTACCCTTTTCCCCCAGACAATTCAGTGCTATGCGGAGTATGGAATAGTAAAGCAGGCGATAAAGAAAGGCACGCTTGAGCTCCATACTGTAGACATAAGAGACTTTGCTCATAAAAGACAGGTGGATGATACCGCCTATGGTGGGCATCCGGGGATGGTTATAAAGCCTGAGCCTGTTTTTAAGGCTTATGAGTATGTGGTGGAGAATTTTGGAAAGCCCTATACCATTATCCCTCAACCTTGGGGCAAAAGGATTACTCAAGAAGACCTTGACAGGTTGTCTGTTTTTGACCGCTTGGCGGTTATATGTGGCAGATACGAGGGTTTGGACGAAAGGGTTAGCACTCTGGCGGACGAGGAGCTTTCTCTTGGAGACTTTGTTTTGGCAGGCGGTGAGCTTTTTGCCCTTGTGCTTTTAGAAGGCATTGCGAGGCTTTTGCCGGGGGTTTTGAGCGAGCCTGAAAGTCTAAAAAGGGACTCCTTTAGAAGGTGGCTTGGTGCTCCAGTCTATACGAGACCAGCGGACTTTAGGGGGATGAAAGTCCCAGAGGTGCTCCTATCTGGCAATCATGAGCTTATAAGACTCTGGGAGCTCTGGCACTCTATAGAGAGAACTCTAAAGCTTAGACCAGAACTTGTCCCTAAAAGGCTTTATCCTCTGGAAGAGTCTATGCTCTCTGCTATAATAAAGGGTAAGAACTTTAAAAATTGGCTGGAGGAGGTGGGTCATGAAAGAGCTATTAAAGGCTTTCAAAGCATGCAACTACTTAGCGGTGGGGATGATATCCCTCAAGGACAATCCTCTTCTAAGGGAACCTCTAAGGAGGGAGCATCTTAAGAAAAGGCTTCTGGGACACTGGGGGGCAAGTCCTAACATTAGCTTTGTTTACCTGTTTACCAGCTATATGCTTCGTAAGTATCCACTTAACGCTTTACTTTTGGTGGGTCCTGGGCATGGTGCACCTGGCTACATAGCACCCCTATATCTTGAGGGGACTCTTAGCAAGTTCTATCCTGAGTTTTCTCAAGACAAGGAGGGTATGAAAAGGCTCTTTAAGGCTTTTTCCTTTCCGGGAGGGCTCGGAAGTCATTGCACTCCAGAGCTTCCCGGGTCTATACAAGAAGGTGGTGAGCTTGGATACAGCCTTTCTCATGCCTTTGGTGCGGTCTTTGACAATCCCGACCTTGTGGCGGTTGCCATAGTGGGCGATGGTGAGGCAGAAACTGGACCTTTGGCTACTGCGTGGCACTCTAATAAGTTTTTAAACCCAAAAAGGGATGGTCTTGTTCTCCCTGTGCTTTCTCTTAATGGCTACAAGATAAACAACCCCACACTGCTTGCGAGAATTCCAAAGGAAGAACTCATAAGTCTTCTGAAGGGCTATGGCTATGAGCCACTTTGGGTGGAGGGAGAAGAGCCAGAAGAAGTGTCTGGTCAGATGAAAACCGCTATGGAGTCCGCCTTTGAAAGGCTTATGGACCTGCGTGGAAAGGAGAAAAGACCTGTGCTTCCTGCCATAGTGCTAAAAACACCCAAGGGCTGGACAGCACCAAAGGAGTTTAGAGGAAAATACATAGAGGGTTATTGGAGGTCTCACCAAGTTCCTCTTTCTGATGTTCATGAAAATCCAGATAGCCTAAAGCTCCTTGAGGAGTGGCTGCAGAGCTATAAACCAGAAGAGCTCTTTGACCAAGAGGGTAGACCTCTCATAAACCTTAGCGAGCTATTTCCAGAAGAGGGCAGAAGGCTTGGAGATACTCCCTTTGCCAACGGTGGGCTTTTGAGAAAGCCTCTTGACCTGCCAAAAATGGAAGACCATAGCGTAGAGAGGTTTACTCTCCATAACAACACCTTGCCTCTTGGATACTACCTTAGAGAAGTTTTAAGGAGAAATCCCCACAACTTTAGAGTTTTTGGACCAGACGAGACCGCCTCAAACAGACTACACCCCACCTTTGAATCTGGCAAAGTATGGATGTTAGAGAGACTTCCTGTGGACGAGGACGAAGGCTATTTGAGCCCTACAGGCAAAGTGATGGAGATGCTTTCTGAACACACAGTGGAAGGCTGGCTTGAGGGTTATCTCCTTACGGGAAGGTATGGCATTTTAAGCACCTACGAAGGCTTTGCTCCCATAATAACCTCAATGGTAAACCAGTTTGGAAAGTGGCTGGATATCTCTCAGGATGTGCCTTGGAGAGCACCCATAAGCTCCCTTAACCTTTTGCTTACCTCTGTAGTTTGGAGACAAGACCATAATGGCTTTACCCATCAAGACCCTGGCTTTATAAACAGCATAGTGGACAAGTGGCCCAATGTGGTAAGGCTTTATTTCCCATGCGATGCCAACACACTCCTTATAACTGCGGAGCTATGCCTTAAGTCCACAAACAGAGTAAACATCATCGTAGTTGACAAGCAGGCACATCCTCAGTATTTAGATTATCAAAGTGCTTACTCCCATGCAATAAAGGGCATAGGTATCTTTGACTTTGCAAGCACACACACAGACAAAGAACCTGACTTAGTCCTTGCGAGCTGTGGTGATATACCCACAAAGGAGGCTATAGGTGCGTCACTGCTCTTGAGAGAATTCTTTCCAGACTTAGCCATAAGGTTTGTGAACGTGGTAAACCTCTTCAGGCTTACTCCAGACAGCGAGCATCCTGACGGTCTTCCAGACAGGGACTTTGACGCCTACTTTACCACAGACAAGCCCATAATCTTTAACTTCCACGGCTATCCGTGGCTTATACACAGGCTCACCTACAGAAGAAAGAACCACAAGAACCTGCATGTGAGAGGCTACAGAGAAAACAGAAAAATAGGCATAGATGCCACACAACTTCAACCTTTCCTTAAGGGAAGAGGTGGCATTACCACACCCCTCCAGCTTGCCATACTAAACCAAACAGACCGCTTTAGCATTGCCATAGACGCTATCCAAAGAACACCAGCCCTACAGTCGGTGGGAGGCAGATATATAGACCTTTTAAAGGATATGCAGATAAAAGCCCTAAGGCATGCCTACGAAGAAGGCGTAGACGCACCGGAGTTTTCCGATGAGAATTTTCTTGTGCCTAAACTACGGAAGCTCCTCTCTTAAGCATGCCCTCTTTGAGGGTCAAAAGCAAATCCTAAGGCACAAAAGGGTCTTCAGAGGAGAAGGCTTATCCCAAGCACTAAGGGAGCTTGCAAAGGAACTTCCAATTAGCCCAGAGGTAGTCCTGCACAGGGTGGTGCACGGTATGGAACACAAAAGCCCTATGCCTATAGAAGGTCAAAGTCTTGAGATACTGCGAGAGCTCGCACGCATAAATCCTCTCCACAACTCCATAGCCTTGGAAGGCATAGAGCAGAGCCTTGAGCTTTTTGGTAAGAGCAAGCACTACGCCATCTTTGACACAGACTTCCATTCAAACATACCAGAAAGTGCAAGAATATATGGACTGGACTATGAGCTTTATCAAAGGGGTATAAAGAGGTATGGCTTTCATGGCATTTCCTACTCCTACCTTTTGAGACGGTCTAAGCAGGTTCTTGAGAAAACAAAGCCAAACCTCATAATGATGCACTTGGGACAAGGCTGTAGTGTATGTGCGGTAAAGGAGGGGGTTTCTATAGATACTTCCATGGGCTTTACACCTCTTGAGGGTCTCCTTATGGTGGCAAGACCTGGCGATGTGGACGCTGGGGTTATACTCCATATGCTAAGGTCTGGCTTGTCTGTGGAAGAATTGGAAAGAAGGCTATACAGAGAGAGCGGTATAAGGGCTATAGCGGGGGTCTCTGACTTTGAGGAGCTTCTCACTTTGAAAAGGAACGGCAACAGGAGGGCAATCCTTGCCTTTGAGGCTTTCCTGCATAGGCTTTTGAAGTATGTGGGTGCCTATTGGTTTTTCTTAGAGGGAAAGGTGGACGCCCTTGTTTTTTCTGGTGGTATAGGAGAAAACAGTCCAGAGGTAAGAGAAGAGCTTTGCAAAAGGCTTGCCTTTCTTGGAGTTGAGCTTGACCAAGAGGCAAACAGAAAAAACCAAGAGGTCATAAGTTCAAAGGGTAGTAGTGTAAAGGTCTTGGTGATACAAACGCAAGAAGAGTTGGAAATGGTTAACATATTCGTGGAAAGTAATAAAATCATATAGCAGGAGGTAAAAAGATGAGATATATGAAGCTCCTTTTTGTGCTTGTTTTTCTTGCCTACGCTATTACGCCCGAGATGAAGCTAAGGAGGGTGCAAAAGGATATTTATATGGTTAGGGGTGTGGATGCCCTGCCCTCTATGGAAAATAGAGGCTTTATGTCCAATGCCTTTGCGGTGCTAACAGAGGATGGTTGGGTTGTGATAGATGCCCTGTCCACTCCAGAGCTCTCAAAGGAATTTGTGGACAACCTTATGAGAGTAAGGAAAGCCCCCATAAAATACGCCATAATCACCCACTACCACCCTGACCATTGGTATGGAGCAAAAACTTACAAAGAGCTTGGAGCAAAAATAGTAGCTCACAAAAAGCTCATGGACTTCTACCAGTCAGGAGAGGCACAGCTTGCCCTTGAGAACGCAAAGCAGAGGTTTGGCGACCTTTTCAAAAGCGTAGTCCTTGTCCCGCCAGACATAGTGGTAGAGGACAAATACACCCTCAAGGTGGGTGGAAAGACCTTTGAAGTCATATACATGGGACCAGCTCACACAGACAACGACCTTGTGGTATACATGCCTTCGGAAAAGGTACTCTTTACAGGAGACCTTGTCCTCTATAACCGCATACCCTTTATGGGGGATAGGGGAGCAAGCTCAAAGGGTCTTGTGGAAGCCCTGCATAAGATTAAGAAGATGGATGCAAAGGTGATTCTTGGTGGACACAACGAGCCTATGGACATGTCCGCTGTGGATTTTACTCTCGGATATGTGCAGTTTCTCAGAGAGAACATAAGGAAAGCCAAAGAGCAAGGCAAGAGCATAGACGAAATAAGAGAAGCCTTAAAGGACAACCCTTACAGAAAATATGTCATGTATGATGCCTTTCACAACGCTAACGTCTTTAGGGTAGATGCTGAGCTTGACATGGAGGAATGATGAAGGTAGGTGTGATAAGTTTAGGTTGTGCCAAAAACCTTGTGGACACGGAGGTGCTTCTTGGAAAGTTAAAGGAGGGTGGTGCAAGGCTCCTTAGCGACCCAAGGAAGGCGGATGTGATAGTTATAAACACCTGCGGTTTTATTGAGCCTGCAAAGAGAGAAGCCATAGAAACCATCTTAGAGTTTGCGGAAGACAAAAAGGTTATAGTGATGGGTTGTCTTGTGCAAAGGTATAAGGAAGAGCTCCAAAAGGAAGTTCCAGAGGTGCTTGCCTACTTTGGGACAGAAAGCTGGGACAGTGTGGTAGAGTTTCTGGGATTGGAGAAGAAGGAGAAAACTCAGAGGGTGCTTACCACACCCAAGTCTTACGCATACCTAAAGATTGCAGAAGGGTGCAATAGGCTTTGCTCCTTTTGTGCCATACCCTTGATAAGAGGAAAGCACCGCTCCAGACCTATTGAGGAAATATTAGAGGAAGCCAGATACCTTGCAAGTCAGGGCGTAAAAGAGCTTTGCATAGTCTCACAAGACACCACCTACTACGGAAGAGACCTATACGGAAAGGGCTATCTTATAAGACTACTCAGCGAGCTTGAAAGGGTAGAAGGCATTAGGTGGATAAGACTTCTATACCTCTATCCCACAGAGATAGAGGATGACCTGCTTGACTATATGCAAAGCTCAGAAAAGGTCCTACCTTACTTTGATATGCCACTGCAACATATAAGCTCTAAGGTTTTAAGGAGCATGAGAAGGGGCTATGAGGAGGGCTTTGTAAGAGGTCTTATAGAAAAGGTTCGCACAAAACTGCCACAGGCTGTCCTAAGGACAACCTTTATAGTGGGCTATCCCACAGAGGAAGAAGAGGGTTTTCAAAGGCTCTTGGACTTTGTTTCGGAGGGGCACTTCCACTGGGTTGGCGTCTTTACCTACTATCAAGAGGAAGGCACTCATGCCTTCTCCTTAGGAGACCCACTCTCAGAAAAGGAAAAGGAAAGAAGGAAAGAAGAGCTCCTAAGAATTCAGGAAGGGATAACCCTTGGGAAAAACCAAGAGCTTATTGGGAAGGAGTTGGAGCTTTTGGTGGATGGCTTTGACGAGGAGTTTGGCTACGTGCCAGTGGGTAGAATTTACGCACAAGCTCCAGAGGTGGATGGGATAACTTATGTGGAGTCTGGTAGAGAGCTAAAGCAGGGGGATATGCTAAGGGTGAAGATAACTCAAGTGGGAGGGTATGACCTTGGGGCTGTGGAGCTTGAAGAATGAAATAGGTCATAAACTTTTGCACGAAAGCTCTACTTGGCTTAAAATAGTAGCCCACTATGGGTATAAAGAAGGTAAACAGAAAAGCTTTTCTCAACCTGTTGGAGACGGTGTTTTTTGTAGATTTCATAAAGGGTCTTTCTGTGACCCTCATAAACCTTTTCAGAAGACCTATAACCACCAACTACCCTATAGAAAAACTTACTCCACCTAAGCGATACAGAGGAGCTCACGGACACTTTGTGTGGGATGGCACAGAGCCAGATTCTCTAAAGGCTATAGAGAAGTTCATGAGCTACGAAAAGGGTAAAAGCAGATGCGTTGCCTGTTATATGTGCCAGACCGCCTGTCCTATGCCTACCCTTTTTAGAATCGAGGCGGTGCAGATGCCTGACGGCTCAAAAAAGGTGGTGCGTTTTGATATGAACCTGCTTAACTGTCTCTTTTGTGGTCTTTGTGTGGATGCCTGTCCTGTAGGCTGTCTTACCATGACAGACCTTTATGAACTGGCGGGATACACAAGGAGGTCTGCGGTCCTTAGGATGGATAGACTTGAGGAAAACGCCATAGATTGGAAAAAGAGAAGAGGCTCTGAGCCAGACCGTATTTGGATAGATGACCAGCAAAGAGAAAAGCTCTGGGGGAAGATAGAATGGAATGGCTAATTTTTGCTCTTTTGTCCACTTGGGCTGTAATTTCCACCCTGGGCGTGCTCTTTCTCAAAAACCCAGTCCACGCCATACTCTCCTTTATAAGCCTAATCCTTGCCATGGCTGGCATGTTCCTTCACCTTAGGGCGGAGCTTCTTGCAGGTTTGCAGTTGATAATATACGCAGTTGCCATAGTGGTCTTTTACGTGCTTGTTATTACCACCATACCTTGGGAGAAGGTAAAGAAGTTTGAAGGCTTCTACAAAAGGGAGTTTTTCTTTGGCTTTCCTCTTTTGCTGGGAAGTTTTGCACTCTTTGCCTACGCCATACTCAATGGAAACTTTGCCAGCACAGGTCTTGCGGTCAAGGACAATGTAAAGGAGGTAGGTAAAAGTCTTTTCACCACTTACCTCTTTCCTCTTGAAGTGGCTTCTGTTATACTATTGACCGCCATGATAGGAGCCATTCTTCTTGGGAGGAAAGAGGAGTGACTATAGAGAAGGCTTATCTTCTTATAAGCATCTTTTTGTTCCTTTCTGGTCTGCTTGGTGTTATCATAAGAAAAAACCTTATAACATTGCTTATAAGCACGGAGCTCATGCTGAACGGAGTGAACCTTGCCTTAGTTAGTGTGGACAGGCTCGTAGGTGGTATAGAAGGGCAGGTTTTTGCACTCTTCATACTTGCGGTTGCCGCCTCGGAGGTTGCGGTAGGTCTTGGTCTTATAGTTGCTCTATTTAGGCTGAAGGGCTACGAAGGCTCTTCTGAGATAACGCATTTGAGGGAATAAGATGGAAGGCTTGGTGGTTCTTCTTTCACCTCTTATAGCCTTTTTGATAATAGGTCTCTTTGGCTCAAGAATAGGAGACATGGCTTCCGCAATTATAGCCATACTTGGCTCCCTCTTCTCCTTTATCTTCTCCCTATGGACTACCTCAAAGGCTCTCTCTCAACCCTTTAGCATAAAACTCTACGAATTCCTGCCTCTGGGAGACTACACACTATCGCTTGGTCTTTACTTTGACGCACTCTCTTCTATCACTGCCTCTGTGGTTACCTTCGTGGCTACTCTTATCTTCATATACTCTGTAGGCTATATGCATAACCTCTTCGGTCAGTGGACTTTTAAGTTCTATGCCTATCTTTCTCTTTTCCTCTTTGCCATGCTCCTTATTGTGCTTTCTGATAACCTTCTTGGTATCTTCTTTGGCTGGGAAGGTGTGGGTCTTGCCTCTTATCTGCTTATTGGATACTTCCACACTCAGAAAAAGGCTTCTAATGCCTCCTTTGAGGCTTTTACCCTAAACCGTATCGGAGACTGGTTTTTCCTCTTTGGCATTATCGCCACCTTTTACCTTTTTGGTTCTTTGTCTCTTCTTGACATTTTTGGCAGGGTCTCTGAGGTGGACAAGGCACTTCTTGGTCTTGCGTGTTTGTTGCTATTTGGTGGTGCGGTAGGAAAGTCTGGTCAACTTCCTCTTCACACATGGCTTCCTAATGCTATGGCTGGTCCTACTCCTGTTTCTGCCCTTTTGCACGCTGCTACCATGGTGGCAGCAGGTGTTTATATGGTTGCAAGGCTCTATCCCATGTTTGAAAACGCACCACAGAGTTTAAAGGTTGTTGCCCTTGTGGGAGGTATAACTGCCCTCTTTGCAGCCCTCGCTGCAACCTCTAACACAGACATCAAAAAGATAATCGCCTTTTCCACCATGAGCCAGCTTGGACTTATGTTTTTGGCTTTGGGTCTTGGAGACAAGATGTCCGCCATGTTTCACCTTACCACTCATGCCTTTTTCAAAGCCCTACTTTTCCTCTCTGCAGGTTCAATAATCCATGCCTTTCACCACCATGTGCATGACATATACGAGACAGGAAACTTGAAAAGATACATGCCCATAACCTATGGCAGTTTTCTTGTGGGAGCATTGGCATTGGCGGGAATATTTCCACTATCAGGTTTTTGGAGCAAGGACCTCATAGTGGCAACTGCCTATGAGGTGAGCTTTTTCTGGGGAGTGCTTGTGTCTGTAGTGAGCTTTTTGACAGCCTATTACATATTCAGGGAAGGCTTTGTCATGTTTCATGGCAAGGAGCATTTCAGGCACGAGCATAAAGAGGAACCACATGAAAGCCCGGGAGTGATGACGATACCGATGGTAGTGTTAGGAGTAATGGCGGTAGTGGCAGGATTTTTTGAGGGGTGGTATGGCAGTGTATTGGGAGTAAAGAAGGAGCTACATATAGAAATAGCCATACTGTCTGTGTTTGTGGGTTTAGCGGGTATAGGTGTAGCCTATCTTGTGTATGTGAAGGGTTTGATAGACCCACAGAAGGCATATGAGGCTCTCAAGCCTTTGCATACTACCTTCAAGGAGCAGTTCTTTACTGAAAGGCTTTACCATAGGGGCATAGCAAGGGGTTATATGGGTCTTTCTAAGGGCCTTTTCCTTGTTGGTGATAGGGTTTTGATAGATGGCTTTATAAACCTCCTTAACTTCCTCTACTTTAAGGTGGTGAAGTTCCTCTGGATGAAGTTGGATATAATGCTTGTGGACCTTTTTGTCAACGGCGTGGCAAAGCTGTCCTACTGGATGGGTAAAAAGGTAAGGAACATACAGACAGGTCTTCTTAACAACTATGTGAGCTTTCTACTACTTGGTGTGGTCTTTATACTGGGTGTCATACTATACAGCATGAGGTGAAAGGATGGAAGGGTTTCCACTAATATCGGTGAGCATGATATTGCCTCTGTTGGGAGTTTTTGTGATACTCCTGGCAAAAGAGGAGCTTTCTAAGTGGATAGCGGTCTTCTTCAGCGGGCTTGTGTTTGGCATATCTTTGGTATCTCTCTTCTCCTTTGACTTTTCAAGGGCGGACAGGGTGCAGTTTGAGGAAAAGTATGCCCTCATACCTGAGCTAAACCTTAGCCTGCACTTAGGCTTTGATGGGCTTTCTTACCTTATGTATATACTCACCACCTTGGTCTCTTTGGTTGCCATCCTTTGGTCTACAAGAGACCATCAAATAAGCCACCGTCTTAAGGAATATTACGCATGGTTTTTGCTCACAGAGACTTTTCTTGTAGGTGTTTTTGCCAGCCTTGACCTTATGGTCTTTTATGTCTTTTATGAGCTTACCCTTGTTCCCATGTTCTTTGTCATAGGCATATGGGGCTACAAGCTAAGGCTATATTCCGCCTATAAGTTTTTCATATACATCTTTGTTTCCTCTTTGTTCCTTCTGCTTGGTATTGTGAGCCTTGCGGTCCAGCACTATAGACAGTTTGGCAAGTTTTCCTTTAACTACTTTGACCTTATAAACAATCAGTATGACTTTACCTTTGAGCTTTTTATGTTCCTTCTCTTTCTAATAGCCTTTGCGGTAAAAACGCCTATAGTGCCCTTCCATACATGGCTTCCAGACGCTCACGGAGAGGCACCAACTGCAGGTTCTGTGGTGCTTGCTGCGGTGCTTCTTAAAATGGGGACTTATGCCCTGCTTAGGTTCAACATAGGTCTCTTTCCAATAGCTTCTGTATACCTTATGCCCATAATGGTGCTTTGGGGCATACTTACCATAGTTTTTGCCTCTTGGTTTACCATAAGCCAGAGCAATGTAAAGAGGTTTGTAGCCTACTCTTCTGTGAGCCATATGGGTTTTGTGGTAGGGGGTATGTTTCTCCTTAACGCAGAGGGTCTAAGAGCCAGCATTACAGAGATGTTTGCCCACGGTCTTACCTCCTCCGCCTTGTTTATGATGGCGGGTTTTATCTACAACAGGCTACACAGCTTTAATATGCAAGCACTTAGGGGAAGTATAAAGTTTATGCCCCTTTTTGCGGTTCTTGTTGCCATAACCGGTTTTTCCTCTATGGGGCTTCCCGGTGGTTCTTCCTTCTGGGGTAAGTTTCTCACTATCGTGGGAGCAAGGGAATACACACTACTTCTTGCCTTCTTAGTGGTTGTGGGTGCCTTCTTTAGTGCGGTCTATGTGCTATACCTCCTAAAGACTCTATACCTTGACACAAAGGAGGAAAGCAGGCTCGTTCACTTTACAGACCTAAGAGGCTTTAAGCTAAGTGCCTTCTTGCTTGTGGTTATTCCCATGCTTATGGTAGGCTTTCTACCCTTCCTATTCTTCGCTTTCTATGACCCTTACATAGACAGCCTTTTGGAATACTTAGTCTTAAGGGTAATGGGAGGTTAAGATGGAACAGCTAATAAGCATAGAATTGCCTCGTCTGTCCCTTGTCCTTCCAGAGCTTGTGGTCTTGCTTACTGGCTTTGTCCTCTTTAGCCTTGACCTTATATACAAAAGGATAAACCATGCCCTTGCCATAAGCGTAAGCCTTGTGGGTTATCTTTTGGCTTTGCTTCTTTTAGTTTTTAACTGGGGTATGGAGGGAGAGACCTTTTATGGGCTTTACAAGAGAGACAGCTTTTCAAGCCTTATGCAAGCCTTTATGCTTTTGCTTACCATGTCTCTTTTAGGCTTTAATTACCTCTATTACAAAAGCAAAAAGTCTCTTTACGGAGAGTTCTACTACATTCTTAGCTTTGCCCTAATAGGTGGGATGTTTTTAGTCTCCTCCTACAACCTTATAGTTCTGTATGTTGCCCTTGAGGCGGTCTCCATAGCCTTCTACATACTTACCGCTCTTCTCAGGTCGGACTTTAATTCAAAAGAGGGTGCCTTTAAGTATCTAATCCTTGGAGGTCTTTCTATAGCCTTGGCTTCCTACGGTGCAGGCTTTATGTATCTGTATTCAGGCTCTCTTGACCTTAGATATATCCTTACACATGTGGGTGAAAACCAATACTTTTTGGTGCTTGGTCTCGTGCTATTTTTGATAGGTTTTGCCATAAAGATAGGTGCGGTGCCCTTTCATTTTTGGCTTCCAGATGCCTATCAGGGTGCTCCCACGCCCATAACCGCCTATATGGCATCCTTTGGAAAGCTCGCCTTTTTTGCTCCAGTGGTTAGGCTCATGCCCTTGGTTCAGGAGCATTTTGCCTATGCATGGATAACCACAGTGGCTATCATCTCTGCCTTGACTATGCTGTATGGAAACCTCACCGCCTTGGTGCAAAAGGACGTAAAAAGGCTTTTGGCTTACTCCTCTATAGCACACTCTGGCTACATATTGGCAGGTATCTCCGTGGCAGAGGTTATAGGTCTAAAGGCGGTCATATACTTTCTTCTTGCCTACTCCCTTATGGGTTTTGGTAGCTTCATGGTGCTTGCCCTTTTAGAGAGAGTGCCAGGATGGGAAAACAAATTAGAGCAGTTTTCAGGTATGAGGTTCTCCGCACCTTGGCTTGCCTTCTCCTTTATGGTAATGCTCCTTGCCCTCTTGGGTATCCCTCCCACTGTAGGTTTTGTGGGAAAGGCTCTGGTCTTTATGTCCCTTTCCTTTGAGAGGCTCTGGTGGCTTGCTCTGGTGATGATAATCGCAACGGGTATATCCACAGGCTATTACCTAAGAATAACGGTGCTTATGTTTATGAAAGAGCAGACCAACAGCCTAAACCTTTCTGTGTCTCAGGTGGAGAAGTTTCTTATATTGCTTTTTAGTCTTGCCCTTGTCCTTCTTGGTGCAGTGCCTATAATATTATGGAGCTTTGTAAGTCCTTCTGCGGAAAACCTATTTATGAGGTGAAAGCATGGAGTATATAGCACTGCTCATATTCTTAGGCATTATGTTAGGCTTAGCCTTGGTCTTTGTCTTTGTAAACAAGCTACTGGGTCCAAAAAGCTCAGATGCTATGCAAGACTATCCTTATGAGTGTGGAGTGCCTCTTTACGATAAATCCGCTCAGTCTACCTTCCATCAAGGTTATTACCTGCTTGGTCTACTGCTTTTGCTCTTTGACATAGAGGCTGCCTTTCTTTTTCCTTGGACGGTAGTTTACAGGTATCTGGGGGTTTTTGGCTTTGTGGAGATGTTCCTCTTTATACTTATATTAACTTATGGGCTTCTTTATGCTTGGAGAAAGGGAGCCCTTGATTGGCAGTTTGAAGAAGAAAGCCTCTAAAGGAGTGTGAGATGCCTTGGGCAAAGGGACAGGACTTTATTGACCTAAGGAGCAGGTTTGAGGGGCTTGAAATTGAAGAAAAGCCTACCATTACCTCTCTTCATATCCAAAAGGAAAGGCTCATTGACCTTCTTAAGGTCTTAAAGGAAGAAAGGGGTTATAAGCTCTTTATTGACCACTCAGTGGTGGACTTTCCTGACAAAAAGCCTCGCTTTCAAGCCTTCTATATCCTCTACAACGTGGATGAAAAAAAGAGGGTAGTGGTAAAAACGTGGACGGATGGAGAGCTTCCTTCTATAGAAAAGCTCTGGTTTGCGGGCAAATGGGCAGAAAGAGAATGCTACGATATGTTTGGCATAAGGTATGAGGGGCACGAAAACTTAGTGCGTGCCTTTATGTGGGAAACCTACCAGCACTATCCTCTTAGAAAGGACTTTCCTCTTGAGGGCTACGCCACAGAATACTTACCTTCCTTGAACGAGGTCCTATGGGGTGAAAACCTCAACGGTCTTATGAACTACGATAAGATGCACACACCTGTGCCAACTCTGGAAGACCTTGAGATAACCGAAAAGAGAAGGCTTAAGAAGAAGGCTCAGATAGTGCTAAACTGGGGACCACTACATCCGGGAACGCACGGGACTATGTGGTTTCTCTTTGACCTTGAGGGGGAAAGGGTCTATCAGTGCGATGTGATACTGGGTCAGCTCCATAGGGGTGTGGAAAAGTTAGCAGAAAACGAGATGTATAACCAGTTTCTGGTCTACACAGACCGTATGGACTACCTTTCCGCCCTATGCTCCAATCAGGCTTGGGTTGTGGCAGTGGAAAGACTTCTTGGCATAGAAGACCTTGTTCCAGAAAAGGCAAAGTATATCCGCACTATGATGTCAGAACTTCAGAGGATAAACTCTCACCTTTTGTGGCTTGGCACATACGCCCTTGACCTTGGGGCTTTGACCATATTCCTGTATGCCTTTAAGGAGAGAGAAAAACTTATGGACATTATAGAGGGTATAACTGGTGCAAGGCTCACCATCTCCTACACGAGGGTCGGTGGTGTGCGTATGGACTTACCAGAAGGTGCTCTGGAGGTAATAAAAGCATTTATAAAGAGATTTCCAAAGGAGCTAAAGGAGTGGGAGACCATACTCAGTAGGAACAGGATATGGCTAAGAAGAAACGTGGGAGTGGGAGTTATAAGCAAGGAGGATGTTTACTTCTATGGGCTAACAGGTCCAGTAGCCAGAGGCTCTGGCGTGCCTTACGATATAAGAAAGTTTGAACCCTACGATGCCTATCCATGGGTGGAGTTTGACATTCCCGTGGGAGAAAATGGCGATGTATATGACCGCTATTTGGTAAGGCTTGAGGAGATAAGGCAGAGCCTGAGGATAATAGAACAGTGTGTGGCGGTGCTTGAAAAACTCAAAAATGCACCCTTCTTTGCGGAATCTCCAGACCCCAAAAAGCTCAAGCTACCCCTTGACGGCATAGGTCTAAAAGCACCAGAGGGAGAGATATACTCCTCTGGAGAAAACCCAAGAGGAGAGCTGGGTTTTTACATATACTCCACTGGTGGCACAAAGCCCTACAGGGTAAAGATAAGACCAGGCTCTATGTATAACCTTTGCGTGTATCCCAAGCTCATGAAAGACCGTGTAATAGCGGATGCGGTTACCATCTTGGCAAGCATAGACCCAGTGGTAGGAGAGATAGACCGATGAAACTAAGGCATGTGCCCCATTACACCTATGAGGACTACGCAAAGTGGCAAGGAGACTGGGAGCTTATAGAAGGCATTCCCTATGCTATGGCTTCGCCAAGGTTCAAACATCAGCTCTTAGCCTCAACTCTTATATGGTTAATAAGAAGTCTTTTTGAAAAGCAAGAGTGCAACTGTTTTGTGGTAGGAGAGCTTGACTGGGTCATATCGGAGGATACGGTTGTGAGACCAGACCTTGTAGTTTTGTGTGAAGAACCTCAGGACTACATAAGAAAAAGACCGGAGGTAGTCTTTGAGATAGTTTCGGAGAACTCAAGGGAGATGGATGAGTTTGTAAAGTTTAAGCTCTACGAGCAGGAGGCAGTGCCCTACTATGTGCTACTGCATCCAGAAAGCAAAAGCTGGAAAGCCTACAGATGGACTTCAGAGGGTTTTGTGCCTATGGAAAGGCTCTCCTTTAGCGTAAAAGACTGCCCTTTTGAAATAGACGCAGAAAGGCTTTGGAGGTAAACATGTTCATGATAAGCCCTATAGCAGGAGAGATAAAGCGATGAAACTAAGGCATGTGCCACATTACACCTATGAGGACTATGTAAGGTGGCAAGGAGACTGGGAGCTTATAGAAGGCATTCCCTATGCTATGGCTTCGCCCAAATTCCCCCATCAGCGTCTTATGTTTGTGTTGGCAAGGCTTTTGGAAGACATGCTTGAAGAATGCAACTGTTTTGTGGTAGGAGAGCTTGACTGGGTCATATCGGAGGATACGGTTGTGAGACCAGACCTTGTAGTTTTGTGTGAGGAACCTCAGGACTACATAAGAAAAAGACCGGAGGTGGTTTTTGAGATAGTTTCAGAGAACTCAAGGGAGATGGATGAGTTTGTAAAGTTTAAGCTCTACGAGCAGGAGGCAGTGCCCTACTATGTGCTACTGTATCCAGAAAGCAAAAGCTGGAAAGCCTACAGATGGACTTCAGAGGGTTTTGTGCCTATGGAAAGGCTCTCCTTTAGTGTAAAAGACTGCCCTTTTGAAATAGACGCAGAAAGGCTTTGGAGGTAAACATGGAAAGCGTGGTCGCTTGGCTCATAATAACTCTTATAAAGATACTGGTCATATTGGGTATAGTCCTTGGTGTGGGTGCGTATCTGACCTTGGTGGAGAGAAAGGTAGCAGCGCACATACAAAGAAGACCAGGTCCCATGGTGGTGGGTTGGCACGGACTTTTGCAACCCCTTGCGGACGGTCTTAAGCTCCTCACAAAGGAAGACATCTTTCCAAGATATGGAAACAAGTTTCTGTATAACCTTGCCCTTGTGATGGCTCTTGTGCCTGCGGTTTTGGTCTTTGCGGTAGTTCCCTTTGGTCCCGAGTTTGAGCTTTTTGGATACAAGATAAAGCCCATTCTTACCGATGTAAACATTGGTCTACTGCTTGTCTTTGCCCTTGGTTCTATGGCGGTCTTTTCCATAGCCTTGGCAGGATGGGCTTCCAATTCCAAGTATGCCCTTATAGGCTCTATGAGAAAGGCAGGCATAGTGGTCTCCTACGAGGTGGTTATAACCTTTGCGGTCATGGGTCCCATAATACTGGCAGGAACTCTCTCCACCTACAACATAGTCCAAAAACAAATAGAGCAAAACCTTTGGTATATATGGCTACAACCTGTGGCTTTCGTGGTCTACATGTTTGCCATGCTTGCGGAAACTGGAAGAGTGCCCTTTGACATACAAGAGGCAGAGGCGGAGCTGGTCACAGGCTTTACTGTGGAATACGGTGGCATGAAGTTTGGTCTTTTCCCACTTGTAGAGTGGTATGTGGAAGTGCTATCTTTGTCTGCCATTGCGGTGGTTCTCTTCTTGGGTGGTTGGTCTCCCATAAACATACCCTTCCTTGGCTTTGTGGACCCCCTCTTTTTCCTTGGACCCTTATCTCCCTTTGTCTGGTTTATCCTCAAGGTAAGCCTTCTATTCCTTTTTGTGCTATGGCTTCATTGGACACTGCCAAGATATAGGATTGACCAGATAACCGCCACTGCCTGGAAGGTGATGCTACCCCTTACCTTTGTAAACTTGGTGCTTACTGCGGTTATAGCACCCCTCATATGGAGATGAGGATGAAACTAAGGCATATGCCCCATTACACCTACGAAGACTACGCAAGGTGGCAAGGCGACTGGGAGCTTATAGAAGGTATTCCCTACGCCATGGCTTCGCCAAAGTTTGCCCATCAGTGGGTTATCTTTGAGCTCTCCGCCCTTATAAGGGAGGCACTAAAGAAGGCAAACTGTCCTTGCTTGGTGGTAGGAGAGCTTGATTGGATAGTCTCAGAGGACACCGTCCTTAGACCAGACCTCGTAATCCTCTGTGAAAAACCCACAGACTACATAAGACAGAGACCAGAACTCGTATTAGAGGTAGTTTCAGAAAGCTCAAAACTTCAGGATGAGGTCATAAAGTTTGAAAAGTATGAGGAGCTTGGCGTCCCATACTATATACTAATATACCCAGAACAAAAAAGCTGGAAGGCTTACAAAAACACAAAAGATGGCTTTAAAGCCATAGAAAACCTAAGGCTTAGGCTAAAGGACTGTGAAGTGGAAATTGATATAAACACCTTGTGGAGCTTGGCATGAAGGTGGAGCACTTGCCCCACTACACCTACGAAGACTACGCAAAGTGGCAAGGCGACTGGGAGCTTATAGAAGGTATTCCCTACGCCAAGGCTTTGTCCACAAGGCTTCACCAAAGGTTTGTCTTTCGCTTACAAAGGCTTATAGTCCAGACACTTGAGGAAAAACAGTGTCCCTGTGAGGTTCTTTCAGAGGTAGACTGGGTCCTTTCAGAAGACACCGTCCTAAGACCAGATATATCGGTCCTTTGCGATGGAGGAAACGAAGACTACATAAGAGAAACACCCGTGCTTATTGTGGAGGTGGTTTCGAAAACTTCAAAAAAGCACGACGAAAGGACAAAGTTTGAAATATATCAAGAGCTTGGTGTTCCCTACTACATACTCCTTTATCCAGAGGAAAAAATCTTAAAGGTATATAGAAACACTTCTGAAGGGTATGTGCCCTTGGAAAACTTAAGGTTTAGTATAAAAGAGTGCCTTATTGAACTAAAAGAGGAAGAAATATGGAGGTAAAGCATGGTAAAGAAGGTCTTTGAGCGACCGCTTAGTTGGCTGGAAAGGATTTTATTCCTTGACTTTATAAGAGGTCTCTCCATAACCATAAGAAATGCCTTCAGAAAAACCATAACCACCCACTACCCCTACGAAAAGCTCACGCCACCCAAGAGGTTCAGAGGTTTCTTTGGACACAAGGTGGTGGACGGAAAAGAGCCACAACCTGCTTTTGACGAGTGGGTGGAGAGGTTTAAGATAAAGGTAGAGCCCGGTCAAAGCCGATGCGTGGTCTGTATGCTTTGCAAAAGAGCATGCCCTGTGCCACAACTCTTTGAAATAGAAGGAGAAAAACTGCCCGATGGTAGAAGAAGGGTTGCGGTCTTTAACATGAACATGATGCTTTGCACCTTCTGTGGCTTTTGCGTGGATGCCTGCCCTGTGGACTGCCTTTTCCAGAGCGATATCCACGAGACCGCAAGCTACACAAGAAGGGATGCGGTGCTAAACCTTGAGGTGTTAGAGAGGATTGGCAGAGATTGGCAAAGGAGAAGAGAAGAAGAGCCAGACAGAATATGGATAGATGACTACCAAAGACAGAGACTTTGGTATGAAAATGACCTTAAACTTCCGGAGGTGAAAAGGTGATACAGTGGCTGGTTTTTCTCCTCTTTTCCACTCTTGCGGTGCTTTCTGCCCTTGGAGTTGTGCTTTTGTCCAACCCCATATATGTGATACTCTCCCTTTTGTCTACCCTTGTAGCTATAGCGGGTATATTCTTTGTGGCAGGTGCGGAGCTTGTGGGTGCTCTCCAGCTTCTTATCTATGTGGTTGCAGTGACGGTCTTCTATGTCTTTGTGCTTACCGCAGTCCCATGGGAGAAAGCCCTCAAAAAGGACTCCCACTACAGGGTTGCAGGTCTCTTTTCCTTTCCCCTTATACCCCTACTCTATGCGGAGATGCTCTTGGTGTTTCTCATCGGAGTTAGCGTATCGCCAAAGGGAGAGTTTAGAGAGCTTATACAGAAGTTTGGCAATGTGGAGGTGATAGGTGGTATACTCTTTAGCAAGTATTTCCTTGCCTTTGAGCTTGTTTCCCTCGTTTTGCTAATTGGAATGATAGGAGCGGTAATAATAGGAAGGAAGGAGGCACAGACCTATGACAACCATACCCCTTGAGGCATACTTGACCCTTAGCGTAATTCTCTTTGGGCTTGGCGTCTTTGGTATGATAGTGCGTAGAAACATGGTAACCGTTCTTATGAGCATGGAGCTTGCCCTAAATGCGGTCAACGTGCTCTTTGTGGGTGCGGACGCACACCTAAGCCTTGTGGACGGTCAGGTCTTTGCCCTTTTTATAATAGCCCTTGCTGCTGCAGAGGCTGCAGTGGGTCTTGGTATAATAATAGCCATATTTAGGCTTAGAAAGGTAGACTCTACCGATGAAATAACAGACATGAGAGGGTAAGATGGAGATACTGGTTCTTATCTCACCTCTAATAGCCTTTTTGATAATAGGTCTCTTTGGCTCAAGAATAGGAGACATGGCTTCCGCAATTATAGCCATACTTGGCTCCCTCTTCTCCTTTATCTTCTCCCTATGGGCTACCTCAAAGGCTCTCTCTCAACCCTTTAGCCTTAAACTCTACGAATTCCTGCCTCTGGGAGACTACACACTATCCCTGGGTCTTTACTTTGACGCACTCTCTTCTATCACCGCCTCTGTGGTTACCTTCGTGGCTACTCTCATCTTCATATACTCTGTAGGCTACATGTCTAACCTCTTTGGTCAGTGGACTTTTAAGTTCTATGCATACCTTTCCCTCTTCCTCTTTGCCATGCTTCTTATCGTGCTTTCCGATAACTTGCTTGGTATCTTCTTTGGCTGGGAAGGCGTTGGTCTTGCCTCTTATCTGCTTATTGGATACTTCCACACTCAGAAAAAGTCCGCTAATGCCTCCTTTGAGGCTTTTACTCTAAACCGTATCGGAGACTGGTTTTTCCTCTTTGGCATTATTGCTACCTTTTACCTTTTTGGTTCTTTGTCTATTCTTGACATTTTTGGCAAGGTCTCTGAGGTGGACAAGGCACTTCTTGGTCTTGCGTGTTTGTTGCTATTTGGTGGTGCGGTAGGAAAGTCTGGTCAACTTCCTCTTCACACATGGCTTCCTAATGCTATGGCTGGTCCTACTCCTGTTTCTGCCCTTTTGCACGCTGCTACCATGGTGGCAGCAGGTGTTTATATGGTTGCAAGGCTCTATCCCATGTTTGAAAACGCACCACAGAGTTTAAAGGTTGTTGCCCTTGTGGGAGGTATAACTGCCCTCTTTGCAGCCCTCGCTGCAACCTCTAACACAGACATCAAAAAGATAATCGCCTTTTCCACCATGAGCCAGCTTGGACTTATGTTTTTGGCTTTGGGTCTTGGAGACAAGATGTCCGCCATGTTTCACCTTACCACTCATGCCTTTTTCAAAGCCCTACTTTTCCTCTCTGCAGGTTCAATAATCCATGCCTTTCACCACCATGTGCATGACATATACGAGACAGGAAACTTGAAAAGATACATGCCCATAACCTATGGCAGTTTTCTTGTGGGAGCATTGGCATTGGCGGGAATATTTCCACTATCAGGTTTTTGGAGCAAGGACCTCATAGTGGCAACTGCCTATGAGGTGAGCTTTTTCTGGGGAGTGCTTGTGTCTGTAGTGAGCTTTTTGACAGCCTATTACATATTCAGGGAAGGCTTTGTCATGTTTCATGGCAAGGAGCATTTCAGGCACGAGCATAAAGAGGAACCACATGAAAGCCCGGGAGTGATGACGATACCGATGGTAGTGTTGGGAGTAATGGCGGTGTCCGCAGGATTTTTTGAGGGGTGGTATGGTAGTGTATTGGGAGTAAAGAAGGAACTGCACATAGAGATAGCCATACTGTCTGTGTTTGTGGGTTTAGCGGGTATAGGTGTAGCCTATCTTGTGTATGTGAAGGGTTTGATAGACCCACAGAAGGCATATGAGGCTCTCAAGCCTTTGCATACTACCTTCAAAGAGCAGTTCTTTACTGAAAGGCTTTACCATAAAGTCTTGGCAGGTGGCTACCTCTTCTACTCTAAAATACTTTACATGACCGCAGAAAGACAGCTCATAGACGGGCTTGTAAATGCCACCTATCCAGCAATGAGGGGTGCAGGAAGTGTCCTTAGAATGCTTCAAGCAGGCAAGTTAAACCTTTATGCCTTGTTTATGGCTTTTGGCTTTTTGGCTTTGCTTTTCATAACAATTTTGTGGAGGTAAAGGATGGAAAACCTTCTAAACATCGCCATATTCTTGCCACTGCTCGCTGCTATCCTTGTGGGAATAGTTAGGAACGAAAAGTTTTCCAAAGTAGTCTCTCTAAGCATATCCTCTGTGGTGTTTTTTATAATGCTTTATCTTTTCCTCAACTTTGACTGGTCTGCTCAAGGCTTTCAGTATGTGACAAAGCTAAACTGGATACCCTCCTTAGGCATCTCCTACCATGTGGGTGTGGATGGTATGGCTATTTCCTTGCTATTGATGACCTCTTTGGTCTTCGTGTCCGCCTTTTTGTGGTCCCTTAAGATAGAAGACAGACCAAATCTATACTTTGCCCTCTTTCTTGCCCTTGAGACCGCTTGTCTTGGAGTTTTCTCCGCCCTTGACCTTTTCCTCTTCTACCTTTTCTGGGAGGGTATGCTCATACCCATGTATTTCATCATAGGTCTTTGGGGGCACGACAGAAAAGTTTACGCAGCGAACAAGTTCTTTGTGTATACCTTTTTTGGAAGTGTGTTTCTTCTTCTCGGACTTGCCAGCATAGTGGTCTATGGCTATATAATGACTGGAACCATATCCTTTGACTACACCTTCCATATGGCTTTCTCTTATCCCATGTTTCTGCAAATAGCAGGCTTTCTGCTCTTTGGTCTTGGCTTTGCGGTAAAGATACCCATGTGGCCAGTCCACACTTGGCTTCCTGATGCCCACGTGGAGGCTCCAACCGCAGGCTCTATAGTGCTCGCCGCCGTGCTTCTCAAGATGGGAACTTACGGCTTTGTAAGATACTCATTACCCCTCTTCCCCGATGCCAGCAAATACTTTATTCCTCTCATATTCTTCCTGAGCCTTGTAGCCATAATCTACACCGCCATGATGGCAATAGCCCAAACCCACATAAAGAGGCTTATAGCCTACTCTTCCATAAGCCACATGGGTGTAGTGACCCTTGGAACCTTTGCCATGGACCTTAACGCATTAAACGGAGCTATATACATGATGATAGCTCACGGTCTTTCCTCTGCCGCACTGTTTATGTCCGCAGGCTTTATATACGACAGAGTCCACTCCTATCATATGGATGACCTTGGGGGTCTGGCAAGGTATGTGCCAAAACTGGCGGTTCTTTTTATGATATCTGGTCTTGCGGGTATAGGCTTCCCCGGTCTTGCAGGCTTTGTGGCAGAGTTTTTGGTCTTTCTTGGCACATACAAAAACTTCCCCGTATGGGCTTTTATAGCAGGCGTAGGTATTGTGCTTTCTGCAGCATACTTCCTCTATATGTATAAAAGGGTCATGTTTGAGGAGGAAACCCTTTCCGAATACAGGTTAGAAAAGTGGAAACACCTAAAAGACTTGGAGCTTCACCACATGCTCTCCTTTATACTCATAATCGCCTCCGCCTTTATCATGGGTCTTTATCCCTATCCCTTTGTAAAGATAATAGAGCATACTTCCCGATACGTGCTTGGAGGTTAAGAGGTGAACTGGAACGCAGTAATTCCCGAACTGGTGCTTGCCCTCGGTATACTTTTGGTCTTTGTCCTTGACCTCTTTTCTGACAAAAAGCACTACAGGCTTTTGAGTGTTATCTCCGCCCTCGTGCCTATCGCTTCCCTTATAAGCCTTCTCTTTGTGCAGTATCCCGCAAGAACCCTTTTTGACCTTTTTGAGGTAAACGCCCTCAACCTGCTGGGAAAAGCCATTTTGTATATACTCACAAGCCTTGCCATATTTTCCATGCATGACTACTATGAGAAAAAAGGCTCTGTATACACAGAGCTTTCTTATCTTCCCCTCCTTTCTACACTTGGGCTTTCAATTTTAATATCCTCGGTAAACCTTGTCCTTGTCTTTGTGTCCCTTGAACTTGCCAGCATAGGCATGTATGTTATGGTCTCTCTCTTGAGGGATGATTATCTTTCCAAAGAAGCAAGCTACAAGTATCTTATGATAGGCTCTGTTGGGACTTCTATGCTTGCTCTCGGCTCTGTCTTTTACTATGCCAGCACGGGAAGTTTCTTTCTAAAAGAATACAGGGATGAAAACAGTCTCTTTTTGCTTTCCATGTTCCTTCTGCTCTCCGCCCTTGCCCTAAAGGCTTCTGCAGTTCCCTATCACTTTTGGACACCGGATGCCTATGAGGGTGCTCCCACACCCATAACAGGA
This sequence comes from Hydrogenobacter sp. T-2, assembly GCF_033971325.1. Taxonomy (NCBI): domain Bacteria; kingdom Pseudomonadati; phylum Aquificota; class Aquificia; order Aquificales; family Aquificaceae; genus Pampinifervens; species Pampinifervens diazotrophicum. The sequence goes on along the minus strand of NZ_CP117180.1, from coordinate 505,246 downwards.
TACCTCTCCTCTGTCCCAAAGGTAGCCCTATACTTCCTATTGGTTGAGCTTCTTGGCTACTTTTACCACCTCAAGCAGTGGCTAATACTGGTAGCTATCCTTTCTATTCTTTCCATGTTTTATGCCAACTTTGTGGCATACACCCAAAGGTCTGTGAAAAGGCTTATGGCATACTCCACCATAGCCCACGCAGGCTACTTCTTACTTGGTCTAAGCCTTGCAGACCCACAGCTTCAAAAAGCCCTTCTTTTCTATGTCTCTCTGTATGCCTTTGCAAGTCTTGGAACTTTCACCATAATGTCAGTGCTTGAGAAAAGGTCTGGCTTTTCCCACCACATCCTTGACTACAGAGGACTATACAAGGACCATCCAATCCTCGCATCCCTCTTTGCCCTCTTCCTCTTTGCCTTCATAGGCATACCACCCATGGCACTCTTTGTAGGCAAACTAACCCTCTTTATGGGATTGGTTAATAACATGCTCCTACCTTTGGCTATAGCCCTCGTCCTTGCCAGCATCCTATCCGCAGGCTATTATCTAAGAGTGGTAGTATCCCTATTCCTACAAGAGGGAGAAAAAAGGTTTCCACCCGCAAAGGTCTCGGGAGGCGAAGCCCTAACACTGCTCCTTTGTTCCCTTCTTATGGTGCTTCTTGGCATATTCCCCAACCTACTTTATGACCTTATAAAACTCTGATGCTCCTAAAGGTCTTACCCGTAGGACTGCTCTCTGTTAACTGCTCCTTGATAGTGGACGAGGAGAACGGAAAAGCCCTCGTAGTAGACCCGGGAGCGGACGCCCAAAAGATAATAAGAGAGTTAGAGAGCTACGAGCTTGTAGGCATAGTAGCCACACACGGACACATAGACCACGTGGGTCAAGTAAAGACCCTAAAGGAAAGGTTTAACGTTCCCTTCTATATGCACCCAGCGGACACCTTCCTTATAAACGACCCCATATGGCATGGCTTTGAAAGACAAATAGGAGCAAACCTACCCTGCCCAGAGCCAGACATAGAGCTAAAAGACCAAATGGAAATAAAACTGGGAGACACCACCCTTCGCATAATCCACACACCCGGACACACCCCCGGTCTTTGCTGTCTTTATGAAGAAAAGAGCAAAACCCTTATAGCAGGAGACCTACTCTTTAGAGGTGGAGTAGGCAGGTGGGACTTACCCGGCGGAGACCTCAATGCACTAAGAAACTCCCTAAGGAGAATCTTTTCAGAGCTTGAGGACGATGTATTGGTAATATGCGGACACTACGAGGAGACTACCATAGGACAGGAAAGAAAGTTCAACCCATACCTAAGACAGCTGTTATAATATTTTTGAGGCTAACTTAGGGGTCTATAGCCCCTTGACATCTTGGCAGGTGAATAGGGCTTTTGCTGTTTGAAAGCAAGGGGGTAGTATTCACTTAAGAGGCTTGAGAAGTCCATCCTCGTCAACTTCCATTATGGTAGTCTTTTCTCTGAGGTTTTCTAGCTCTATTAGCTTCTTTGCTATCAGCTCACCCATTGAGGTGTTTTTCTTTATGCTTTCTATCCGTAGGCTCTCCCAAAGGTCGTAGGGTGGAGATATGATAGTCTGCTTGAGTTATTTTTAATGCCTTTATGCTTTGATGTTTTGGCATCAAGATGCTTTGATGCTCTGATGTTTTAATGATGAGTACTTTAAAGCCTTGTCTCTCAAAGATTTAAACTTGACAATGGCACACTGAATTTTGCATTATCGGAGGTTGGAGAAAAATTACCCCTATTTGAGAGTGGTGCACCCTTGACAAAAGGCTTGATATATCTTAACGCAAGTTGCAAGTTATATTAGGTTCATTTTCCACATTCTATACAGATTATATGTTAGTAAAAAACTTGCTTATTGTATTCTTTACCAGTTCATTTTCCACATTCTATACAGATTATCAGGAAGGGCAGGCAGGAAGGGATACTTTGAAGTGGGTTCATTTTCCACATTCTATACAGATTATATTTTGCACCTCCTGAGAGTTTTTTGCTCTCGGGTGGTTCATTTTCCACATTCTATACAGATTATAGGAAACCACAGCGGTATAGATTTTCACAAGAAGCCCATTCAGGCTAACAGAATAAGGTCTCATACCGATAAACCTTTTAAGGACACTAAACACACTCTCCGCAAGCCTCCTGTATAACCTCTTTGCATACTCAATCCACCCACCCTCATATCTGCTTTCCTTTGTACTCCTTAATGGGTTAAGCACTATGCCCTCTTCCTTCAAGATATCCTCCATCAGATAATTCTTGTATGCCTTATCACATATGATTTCCTTACTTTCTACACTGTAAAAGCTCATGTTTGCCAAACCATCAATATCATGCCTACTCCCCTCAAGTAGATGAACCTCTCTAATTAAACCCTTAGAGTCCATAAGTGCGTTTAGCTTAAGCCCGTAAAAGTATTCTCTCTTGCCTGGTGTATATCCTCTGTATAGCTCACCTTTTAATGTTTTGCATGTCCATATGCGTGCATTCTCACACACTTTCACTGGCATGCTATCAATTAGGTAATATCTTTCATCCACCTGTGGTAGAGATGCGAGTTTTAATATGATGGTTTGCATATAAGATAGCAGTTTTTCAAGTCTTCTTGAGAAGGTAGATTTATCAGGGACTTTAGGGAAGAGATGACTACAGAAACTTTTAAGCCAATCAAGAGCCTTTGAGTAGTTTGCACAAAAATCTATGTGGGCTATAACTGCCATTGTTAACACCTCCGAGTTAGATATTACCGTTTGTGGTTCTTCACGAAGTCTAAGTTCCTTGAGCAAGTCGTCTATAATTACAAAGTATGTTATTATTCTATCTTCTGTCATTTTTGCACCTCCCTATGGGGATGCTCCATAGGGAGCTTTTTTACCACATCTCTTTATAACTTGCAACTCGGGTTAATATAGTATAAACAGGAAGTGGAATTTTGATGGGAGTTTAAAATTTGCATTGTTGGACAGAGCAAAGATTAATTAATAACAACTTCAGAGAAACTCTTACAGGAGATTTACTAAGAGATGATAGGGCTAAAAGGAACTTTTACGCACATTCTGGCTTGGAAAACAACATTGTGGCTGTCAGAAAGGGCGATAACGGGGAGATTTTATTAAAGTATAGGGAAGAGATGAGAAGTGTAGTGGAGAAATTTCTTTACGATGATTATGTATACGAAAGGGTTTGTGAGGGAGAAGGATGAGAAAGTTAACCTTTGAGCTGGAATTTATTACTCCTGCTTTTATAGGTAATGCACAACAGCAGGCGGAGCTTAGACCTGCCAGCTTTGTGGGGCCTTTGAGATGGTGGTGGAGGGTAATATTGGCAACCTATCTCAATAATAGTGAAGAAATATTTAAATACGAGGCAGAGCTTTTTGGCTCTCAAGAAAAGACTGCTAAGATAATGGTAAGAACAAAAGGTCATGTATCTACCGTTGATATACTAAAGGATAGAAGAGAGCCAATATATATGCTTGGTATGGGGGCAAAAGGGAGAACTTGTATCCCTTCTGGCTCTAAGTTTTATTTGGAGGTAATTTATAGGGAAGTTTCTGAGCAACTTGTAAGAAGTCTTGTAAACCTTGCAATTAACTTTAGTGGTATAGGATACCGGGCGAGAAAAGGCTTTGGAAATATGAAAAGCAAACAAGAGTCTCTAAGCCTAAGACTCCTAAGTAGAGACTATTGGTCTGAAATACTAAGTAAAGACAAGATTTTCAAAGATATACCTAAAAATGGCTCTGGATTTAATGACCTTCCTAACTTGAATAACCTAAGGGTGCTTAGGTATCAAAGGGCTTTTGATAACTGGGAAGATGCCATAAGATTTCTTGGAAACTTATATAGGAAGGTGAGGCTAAGAGATAGCAGAACCTATGAATACAAAACGGGTATAGCTCAATACATAAGGTCAAATCCTATACCTAAATCTCTTGAATTGAAAAACTATGTGTTTGGTCTGCCAATAATGTATCAAAGTAAAAGCCTTGAAAAAAGACAGCAAAACAATAAACCAGTAAGACCTCAAGCTCAATTAAACTGGTCTACTCAAAGAAGGCAAGAGAACGAAGAAAGGGGTGATAGAAGAAGAGGCTCTCCTTTTATCTTTCTTGTAAAGGAAGATGGTTTTTATGTGCTTGCTTTTATGTGCAGATTTCTTCCAGAGGGTGCTAACTTTCTACTTCAAACCAAGGGTAAATACTGGGACATATTAGGAACGAGAAGACCCGGCAGGGAAAACCTTCCCTATTCTGAAGAAAAGTTCCGTAGGGATTTTGAAGATGCGGTCTCAAGATTAAAGAGCGTAGGCTTTGTGGAGGTAAAAGTATGAAACTATGCATCTTCACCTTCTCTCCCGTGCAGAGCTTTATATCTCAATCAAGAAAACTCCTTGACCTTTTTAACTCCAGCTTTTTACTTTCGTATTTTACAGAAAGACTTATAGAATACATAAGAAATGAGGGGTTGGGAGATGTGGTGTATCCTGTTTATGCACCCGGGCTTAAAAGCACAGAGCTTGCGGGGTATCCCAACAGGATAGTGATAAAAAGCACACAAGACCTTTGTGAGAGGCTAAGGGAAGTTTTTGAGAAAACCTGGGAAGATATATACAACCATGTCATACTATCTCTTGGTTTATCTGCCAAGGAGCGTCTTCAATTTGAAAAACATGTGGATGGATACTTTGAGAGTTTCTGTGAGTGTCAGGACTTTATAGATAAAAAGCAATGGCTTGAGACTATGGAGTTATGTCAAGTGGAAGATGCAGAGGACTATGGATACACTTACGACCTTGTGGAGAGGTTCTTGGGTGCTAAAAAGAGCTTTAGGGCGTATAGGGGTAGGGTTGATGAAGAGACTTACGACGGGGAGTTTCCAGATGGTTGCACCCTGTGTGGAGAGCGTCCTGCCTTGGCTATAGATTGGGAGAGCTTAAGAAGGAAAAAGAAACTGCTTTTGTCAAGTGGGGAAAAACTCTGTGGCGTGTGTCTTACAAAGAGGTTTGCTATGGAATACTTTAGGGAGGTTGGGAGGTTAAACAAAAAGGGCTTTCCATCCACAAAGGACTTTGCATGGGTTCCTTTCAAAAATAGGCTAATAGAAGATAAGAGGAGGGATGTTATAAGCAAGCTGGAATACTTGGTGGGGCTTGTGCTGGGTAAGGAACTTATGCCAATAGAGTATATAAGTGCGGATTGGCTTGACCCAAAGGATGTGAGAACTATGATGGAAGAGGCGGAGCAAGAAGATAGAAAGCATTACGAAGAACTGCTTGATTTTCTTGAGGGGGTCTTTTATGACAAGAAGATAACAGGCTATAAAAAGCCAGATAACTCCTACTTTGGTCTACTTATGATGGACGGGGACAATATGGGTAAATGGCTGGGGTTAAAGAGGGAGCTTAGAAAGGAAAAGCTAAGTGAAGACTTCCATAGGAGATTTTCAGAAGGGCTTTCTGAATATGCCAATAGTGTCTATCAAAAGGCACAAGAGAAAAAACCTTGTGTGGAGCTTGTGTATGCAGGTGGAGATGACGTGTTGGCGGTAGGCTATCCTACAAGTCTTTTGGACTTTGCGGAGGATATAAGAGGGAACTTTTCAAAAACTCTTAAGTTAGAGGAAGCTACCACAAGTGCAGGCTTGGTGGTGGGACATGAAAGCGAAAACCTTAGGTTCTTGCTTGAGGAGCTAAGGGAGGCGGAAAAACTCGCCAAGCGGGAGGGAAGAGATAGGATATGCATAAGTGTAGTTATGAGAAACTCTCAACCTGTGAGGCTTGTTCTTAAATGGAATGACCTGCAACTTTTTAAGAAGATAACTGAGTATTTCAAAGTCAAGAAGGTAGCTGAACATTCCAAAGACTCTTTAATCTCTCAAAACATGCCTTATGCCCTCAGAGAAGAGTTGTGGCTTTTCAAGGAGGATGCGGACTCCTATAAGCCTATAGTGATGTCCTTACTAAAAAGACTTTTTGCCAGAAAGAGTAAGTTAGAAAAAGAGGATATTCTATCTTTGATAGAAGATTTAGAAAAGGCTGGATTTTTGAAAGACCTTAACTCTTTAGAGCATCTCTTTTACATAGCACGCTTTTTCTCCAAGTTGGAGGAAGAGGATGAAACTGTATGTGTTTGAACCTTACGATGTTTTGAGTTTTGGCGGGCTTAGGCATTTTGCTGGGGGAGAAACCCATGTGCAAAGAAGTGCCTTTCCACCACCTATAATGAGGTTTTTCCACATATTTGAAAGGGTTTATGGAGTTTTTCTGTATAAGGACGGTATGGTGTATATCCCTTTGCCTGCGGACGTGGTAAAGGAAAGAAAAAAGGAAGACAAGCCTAATATAAAGATACTTAAGCTAAATAAAAGAGGTATTCCTCTCATTACGGGTGTTGAAGGTGCATACGAGCAGGCAAGGGAATACTTTATAAGTCTTAAAGACTTTTTTACAAAATATGCGAAGGGTCAAGGGGACTTTTCTATCTGTAGCCTTAGGGACTTTATCCAAAAGGAGCAAAGGGTTGGTATAAGCATAGATAAGGACACAAGAACTGCAAGGGATGGGTTTTTATACTCTCAAGACTTTTTGAGGTTTTCAGAGGGTTCTCGTATTGGGGTTTTGGCGGAAGGTTTAAGAGAGGACATAAGGGATAATAGGGTTTTCCTCGGCGGAGAGAGAAGGGTATCTTACATGCATAGTGAAGACCTTAAGGTTTTTGAAAAGCCCGTATCCATACAAAAGGGAAAGCTTTACAAGTTCTACGTCCTTAGTCATCTCTTTATAGAAGGTGGTCTTAAAGAGAATTTGAAAATAGGAAACTTGAGGTTTAAAGTGCTATGGTTTTTCAGTGCTGGCATAGAGTATGTTTCTGGCTTTGGAAAGCCCTTTTTGGAGATGATAAAGCCGGGGAGTGTGCTTTTGCTGTCTGCTTTGGATGAGGGTGGGATGGGTTGTTCCATATGTCAGATAGAGTCCGTTCCTACGGTTAACTATAAAAAGAGGATGGGTAAGGATAAGAAAACGCTTTGGGATTTGGAAAACTTTTTGCAAAGAGGATGGAATAGTGGAATACTTTTGGAGGTGGAAGGATGAAAAGAAAAACTTACCTGATTGAGGTTTTAACTCCTCTCCATGTGGGAGCGGGTCAGGGGCTGTCTCACGTAGACCTGCCTATAATGAGAGAAGTTCACACAGGCTTTCCCTTTGTTCCCGGCAGTGCCATAAAAGGTTCTGCAAGGGAGTATGCACTTAGAGAAGTCTGGAAAAGACATCTTGCCAACTCGGGAGTGAAACTCTCTGACTTGGACGAAGAGGTTAGCAAAGGCAAAAAGCTAAAAGAGGATGAGGCAGAAAAGATAAAGGATGACTTGGAATACCTAAGGTCTGTATTTGGCACTGCTGGAGAGTTAGAAGAAGGAAGTGCAGGAAAGGTGTCTTTTGGTGATGCAAGCATTTTACTCTTTCCTGTGAGGAGCTTAAGCCACATATTCCTGTTGGTTACTTGTCCCTATGTTATAAGCAGGTTTGCGCGAACTGTGGGTATGGATATCCCTCCACAAAAGGTTGGAGACACGGAAGCCCTCTGCTACTCTATGGAGATAGCCATAGACAAACAGGTAGTGCTTGAGGAGTTTGTCTTTAAGGCAAAGGAGGCTGGAGAAGACTTCAAAAAGTTTGTGGACCTTCTTGGGATAGGCTATAAGCATAGGGTGGTGTGTGTGAGCGATACGGTCTTTTCTGAGCTTGTGCAAAACTATACAGAGGTGCAAACCCATGTGAGGATAGACCCAGACAAGGGAACGGTGGCAAGCGGTGCACTTTGGACAAGCGAGTATTTGCCTGCGGAGAGCGTGCTTTTTGTAAACCTTTTCCTTGATGAGGACATTGAATATTCCTTGCCGGGAGAGATGTGGCTTGGTGGCGATATGACTACGGGTAAGGGTAGGGTAAAGCTAAGGGAGGTGAAAACATGAAGAGCAAACTTCAAGAGATTGCGAGCTTTGCTTATGACTGTGTGATGGAAGTAAAGAATAAAAGTTTTGAAAAAGACTATCTATCACACGCAAGAAAGCTACCCTCTATGATAGTCCATAACGGACTTTTGACTACCTGTGCCTTTATAAGGTCAAAGCAAAACGACGACGGTTGGAAGAAGATAGAGGAACATATCAAGAGATATATGAAGGAGATAGAAAATAAGGAAGTGGATAGTCTTGTGAAGTTTTTCTCAGGGCTTGACCTTAAGGAATATAGGCTATACACAAGAAAGGTCTTGTATTTTGCACAGTGGCTAAAAAGAGTAGCGGAAGGAGAGCTAAAGTATGAAGAGCAGGCTGAATAGTTTCTCAGAACTACCTGCTGGCTTTAAGAGGCAACTTAGCGAGCTTCTCTCAAAGGCAAAATCGCCTCATATTGGTCTTGTCTTTTACAAGGTCTTGGTTTCTAAATTTACAGAGGATGAATTAGAAAATGGTCTAAAGGCTGAAAGGTTTGCAAGGGAGCTGGATGCCACATTGAAAGAGCTTACAGATTACCGTGTGAACATTCCCAAACTTCCCTGCAAAAAGTCCTTTGAGTTAAAGACCGCTTACAGGTTGGCTATAGGTATGGGCTATCCGTCCCTTTTGGAAAACGGCTTTCTTTTCCACCATACCTATGGCATTCCTTACATACCGGGAGAAACTCTAAAGGGCTTGGCAAGGCATGTGCTTTTGCTTTCCATATACGAAGAGATAAAGGAAAAACTCGCTTCCACACAAGAGCCTCTTAACTATCTTGATAAGTATCTAAGTTCAACGGAAGAGGAGTTTTCAAAAAATAGCCTTACAGAAACCCTTGACAGGACAGAAATAAGCATAATTCTTAGCGATTACAAGATTAGAGAGCCTCATAGGGTTTTTAGGAGGATTTTTGGAACGCAGGAGAAAAGGGGTGAGGTTATATTCCTTGATGCTTTTCCAAAAAAATTTAACCCTCAGGACCTTGAGCTTGATATTATGAACCCTCATTATGCGGGCTACTACACAGAAAAGGGTAAAAACCCACCGGGAGACTGGGAAAACCCAGTGCCAATAAAGTTTTTAACCTTAAAGAAGGGGACAACCTTTGTATTCTGCTTGGACTATGAGCCTCTTGGAGAAGAAGAGCCTGAGCTTTTGGAGCATGCCTATAACCTGCTGAGGATTGGCTTGGAAAACCTCGGAGTGGGTGGAAAGAAGGCTAAGGGTTATGGATGGTTTGAGGCTGTTTGAGTTAAAATAACTCTCATGACCTTCCAAGAGATTATCATGACCTTGCATCGCTTTTGGGCGGAGAGGGGCTGTGCGGTTTGGCAACCCTATGATATAGAGACGGGTGCGGGGACTATGAACCCTGCCACTTTTCTCAAGGTGCTTGGCAGAAAGCCGTGGAACGTGGCGTATGTGGAGCCTTCAAGGAGACCAAAGGATGGACGCTATGGCGAAAACCCTAACAGACTTCAGCACTACTTTCAGTTTCAAGTTATCTTAAAGCCTGCACCAGACAACCCTCAGGAGATATACTTGGATAGCCTCAGGGCACTTGGTATAAACCCAGAGGAGCATGATATTCGCTTTGTAGAAGATGACTGGGAGTCTCCTACTTTGGGTGCTTGGGGGCTTGGGTGGGAGGTGTGGCTGGACGGTATGGAAATAACTCAGTTTACCTACTTCCAGCAGGCGGGTGGGCTTGACCTTGAGGAGATATCGGTGGAGATAACCTACGGGCTTGAGAGGATTGCCATGTATCTTCAGGATGTGGACAGTGTGTTTGATATAAAGTGGAACGAGTGGCTTACCTACGGAGAGGTCTTTAAGCCTGCGGAATACCAGTGGAGCGTATACAACTTTGAAAAATCAGACCCAAAGGTGCTTTTTGAACTTTATGAAATATACGAAAAGGAGACCAAAAGACTTCTTGAGGAAGGTCTTGTGCTTCCTGCCTATGACCATCTTCTTAAATGTTCTCATACCTTTAACCTTCTTGACGCAAGGGGTGTTATCTCTGTCCAAGAAAGGGCAAGATATATAAGAAGGATGAACGCCTTAGCTCAAAGGGTGGCAAAGCTATACCTTGAAACCATGACATGAAAGTTATTCCTTACGGCGGTGCAAAGACGGTAACTGGTAGCTGTTTCTATGTGGAGGCAATGGGTCTAAAACTTCTTATAGACTGTGGAATGTTTCAAGGTCTTGAGGAAAGGAAAAACCGTGAACCCTTTCCCTTTGACCCAAAGGAAATAGACTACCTTGTGCTTACACACGCTCATATAGACCATTGTGGAAGGATACCGCTCCTTGTAAAAGAAGGTTTTAAAGGTAAGATAATCTCCACAGAGCCTACCGCCAAGTTAGCCAGACTTATGCTCCTTGATGCCAGCAAGGTTATGTATGAAAACTACAAAACCGCCCTAAAAAAGCTCCAAAGGACTGGGAAAGTGCCAGAACCACCACTCTATGAAGAATACGATGTGTTAGAGGCTATGGAGCTTTTCAAAATAAGGCTTGCCTACGGGCAAGAGTATAGGCTATCTAAGGGTATAAGCCTAAAACTCAGAGATTCTGGACATATTCTTGGTTCTGCCTTTGTGGAGCTTGAAGTATACGAGGACAAAAGGCACAAGAGAATAATCTTTTCTGGAGACCTTGGAAACAAAAACAAGCCCATAGTCCACGACCCAGATACACCTTCTCCTGCGGACTACGTCTTTATAGAAAGCACCTACGGAGACAGAAATCATAAAGGCTTTGAAGAATCAAAGGAAGAGCTACTTGATGCCATAAGGTACGCTATAGGAAAAGGTGGAAACGTAATAATTCCCTCTTACGCCCTTGAGAGAGCCCAAGAAATACTCTATGTGCTAAGGGAGTTTTACGAACAAGGCAGGCTCCCAAGGTGTGAAATCTTCCTTGACAGTCCATTAGCCATAAGCATAACAAAGCTCTTTACATCACATCCAGAGTTTTACGACAGAGAAACCTACAGGGTCTTTTTGGAGAGAAATCCCTTTGAACTTCCCAACCTCCATTACACAAAGGAAGTGGAAGAATCAAAAGCCATAAACTCAATAAGCTCTGGTGCAATAATAATCGCAGGCTCTGGTATGCTTAACGGCGGAAGAGTGCTTCATCATCTTAAATACAACCTTTGGCGTGAAGAATGTGCACTTATTTTTGTAGGCTATCAGCCTCGTGGAACCTTAGGAAGAAAGATAATAGAGGGTGCGGAAAGTGTAAGGATATTTGGAGAGGAGATAGCGGTTAGAGCAAAGGTTTTTACCATAAACGGCTTTTCTTCCCATGCGGACCAGCAGGGTCTTATTGAGTGGCTCTCTTACACCTCAAAGCCCAAGAGAGTGTTTTTAGTGCATGGAGAAGAGGAGAAAATGAAGGTCTTTAGCAAGGAAATAAAGGAAAGGTTAGGTTTTGAAGCTCACATACCAGATTTTGGAGAAAACCTTGAGCTTTAGTCAAGCACCCTCACCGCTATTATAGATTTATACAGGTTTCTCAACCCGTCTCTTTCAAGGAGGTTTTTATAGATGCTGTTTACATGCCATTGAGACCCATCCTCTCTTCTTAGTCTATGAACCGCATGGTAGATAACTGGCTGACCTTCCTCAAAACCTCCATATATCATCACATGACCTCTCATAAAAAGAAGCGTCCTAAAGGGTGGCAGGGCTTTGAGAGTTTCCTTAAACTCTTCGTAGCTACCAAAACTTTCCGCTACGAGCCTGCCTATCTGTGCCTGCTGGGAGGAGTTTCTTGGAAGCTCAAGTCCATATATGGCATAAAGGCTTTGCACCAAGGAAGAGCAATCCCACCTTCCCTCCTTTCCACCCCAATCGTAAGGTGTGCCAAGAAGACTGTCTAAGATGGACTTAGTCCTTCTTTCGTTAAAGGCTATATAGCCTTCCTCAAGACCTTCTGTCCTTTTTATCCATACCCTCCTCCTGTCTGGAAGGACTACCTTGTAGAGGTCTCCCTTCTTCTCTTCGTAGTAGACCTTTGAACCAAGTCCAAAGACAGTGTTATCTACCTTTACACTTCCCTTGGTTACCACCAAAAAGGGCAAGCTCATAACTTTGAGAAGCTCATTTCTTTCCACAAAAACCACATCCTCTCTCCTTACCCAGCCTCTCATATAGGGTGCATGCGCGTATAACCACTTTCCACTCTTTGAACTATGGAGTATAGCCAAAGGGGTATGAGGTTCAAGAAGCGTATACTGGTTGTAGTCTATTTTTGGGTTTCCCTTGTGAACCACCGCATCGCTCGGATACATACGCATATTGGTCCTTCTTAGGGTCCAGCCATAACGCACATAAACCTCTTCTGGTATGGCAGAAAGGTTAGCCTCCTGCATAAAGTTCTCAAGGTCTTTCTCTGTAAAAAGCCTGTCTCCTATGAAAAGCCTGCCCTCCGGAAAGCGGTCTTGAGTTATCCAATATTTTATCTGCTCTCCTCTTAGCCTTTGTGGAAACTCCTCTATTCTCTTCATGTATTCTATAAGCCTATAGGATTGCTCGTTTATTGAGCTTCTATCAAGGGCAAAGGAAAGGTTAAGAAGGACAAGAAGTATGAGAAGTCTCACACTTGCCTCCTAAAGCCTCTTTTAAAGACCTCTTCTATCCAGCCAAAGCATATACGATGATTTTCTTCAAGTCTTTTCTCAAGTTTTTGGAGAAACCTCAAAAGCTCTTCCTTTTCCTCTTTGCTCATTTTTGGGATGCTTTTCATTATATCTTCCAGCTCTTCCCTTAGGGGTTCTGGTTTAAAGGGGTCAAGCGAAAGCCTTTCTAACTCTTTGAGCTTTTCCTTAAAGTTTTCCACAGTTATGTATTATAATGAAGGTCATGAGGAAATACATACTGGGACTTGGTGTAATTCTGTCAGTTGCTGCCTTTTTACCCGCTCAGCAGGTGAACCCTTTTCTTGTGCCAGAGAGGGCAAACTCACGCATAAATGCGAGCGTCCAAATAGCTAAGCTACTGAAGGACATGGGCTATAACCGCATTGCAGTGGTCTATATGGAGACCTCAGACCTGTGTGCCCTTTTTTCTGCTTCTTTGGTGGCTTCCTTGAAAACCTTGGGTGTTGAAGCCTACTATGTAAAGGGTGGAGAGGGTCTTGAGGAAAGGCTCAAACTTCTTCAGCCCTTTCATGTTTACATGGCTTATTTTGGAGAAAGACCTCACGAAGAGGTGCAAAGCCAGTTTAACCAAGACCTAAAGAGGGTGCTAAAATATCAGGAAAAACCAAGCCTTGTGCTTCAACCCTCCCTTTTGGGTTTAGGTTTTGTAAGTGGTATACTCGCAGATGAAACCTTGTCCTACAGCTTGGAAAACCATCCTATGCTTAGCTTTGTCTTTGAGGAGGGAAGGGCAAAACCTGCAAGGGTGGTTATAAAGGACTTTGAAGTAAAAGTTTCTGTGCAAGAGCCAAAGGCACCACAAAAACAACAACCAAGCAGACAGAGGAGAAGGTGAGGCTCTTTGCCCTTTTGCTCTTTATAGCCTTTGCCTTCCCACAGGAGAAACTTTTCCACCTAATGGGGACATACGCCCTTATTGAACTTCCTCAAGGTAAAGAGTATGAAACCTATAGATACATGAGAAGCCTTGAGGAGAAGCTCTCTGACTACTTGGAAAGCTCTGAAGTGTCTCAGATAAACCAGAAGGCTGGCAAGGGTTGTGTGGAAGTCTCTGAAGAGACCCTTGAGGTCATAAAAAAATCCCTTGAGGTATCAAGTTGGACAGGGGGTGCTTTTGACATAACAGTGGGAAGCTACACTATAAACTACAAAAGGAAGGGTATGCTAAAGGAAGAGGAAGCCAAAAGGCTCATAGACTATAGGAAGGTGAGGATAGAAGGGAATAGGGTCTGTCTTTTGGAAGAGGGTATGGCTATAGACCTTGGGGGTGTTGGCAAGGGTTATGCGGTGCAGAAGGCTTATGAGCTGTTGAAAACGGACTGGGGCTTTTTGTCCATAGCAGGCGACCTAAGGGTCTGGGGACACAAAAGACGCCTTGCGGTTTTTAACCCTATAAACAACAAGATACTCGCGGAAGGCTATAACGCAAAAGACTTGTGCCTTTCAACGGGTGGAAACTATCTAAGAAGGCACATTCTGGGTAGGGAAAATAACCTGCTCCAGGCAACAGTTGCCTATGGAGATTGCACCATTAACGATGCGATAGAGACTGCTCTTTTGGCTATGGATGACCAAAGCAGGGAGAAGTTTCTTAAGGAAAATCCACACATAGGCGTTTTGCTACTGTTTAAGGATGGAAGAATATACATAAACAAGGCTTTTATGGAGTATTTTGAAGGGCTTAAGATATATCCAACAGCTCCTTAAAGAGCTCCACATACTTGTCTACAGTGCTTTTTATTGAGTATTGGCTTGCGGTTTGAAGTGCCTTTGTGGAAATTTTTCTGTATTCCTCTTCTGAAAGGCTTAGAGCACGAGACATCTTTTGCGTTAAGCCCTCAAGGTCTCCCACCTGCACCGCAAGACCGTTCTCACCATCTACAAGATAGTCCCTTATGCCACCTGCAAGGGTGGATATTACCACCTTTTGGCAAGCCATAGCCTGAAGCACCGCCCCTGCTATACCCTCAAAGTAAGAGGAAAAGACAAAGTAGTCCGCCATATTCAAAAGCTCTGGCACGTCCTCCCTAAAGCCAAGACCTATTAATCTACCTTCAAGACCATACCTTTTTGCGTATTCTAGTGCATACCTGTCCGTTTCAAGTCCTACGAGGATAAGAAGACAGTCCACACACCCAAGCCTTGAGAAAGCCTCTATGAGAAGAGGTTGACCCTTATGCTCTGGGTTCCAGTTGGCTACATTTATGAAAACCCTCTTGCTTGGCTCTATGCCTAACTCCTTTCTTTTCTGTAGTGCCTTCTCACTTCCTAAGGGTTTAAACCTCTCAAGGTCAAGCCCACTGGGTATATATACAAGCCTTTCTGGAAAGAAGTTTTCCTCCTTTAGCCTTTCAAAGGTTGTCTTGTCCACCACCACTATCCTGTCCGCCACAGCGTATTTGAAAGTTTTTGATAGGAAGTTTGAGCTTTTGCCTGTTCTTTTGTAGGCTATTATTTTAGGCTTTTTTCTCAAAAAGGATATGGCTATCCTTACAAAGTCAAGGGCATGAGGAGAATTGGCTATAACTATATCAAAGCCCTCTTTCAGAACCCTCCAAAGCCTGTAGTAATTGGCAGGATTAAACCTGGAGAGCTTGTTGTGGTTTTCAAAAAGATGAAACTTAACTCCAAAGTCTCTTAGCTTTTCTCTCATGAGCTCATACTGAAAAGAAAGAGCCATGTGGACTTGAAAGCCTCTAAGAGATAGCTCTCTTGTTATAAGGTATGTCTGCTCCTTTGTCCCTCCCCAGCCAATACCATCCACAACCTGAAGCACCCTAAGCATTGTTGGATTCTTTCTTTTTCACCACCAAGGAAGCGACCACCGACAAGAAAATGGCACTGCCAATAAGAAGCAAAGAAACCTCCACAGGTATCTTGTAAAACTCCGATATGAGCATCTTTACACCTATAAAACCCAGTATAAAGGAAAGCCCATAGTGCAGGTAGTGAAAGAGAGGCAAAATCCCCGCAGCGGCGAAGTATAGAGACCTAAGCCCCAATATGGCAAAAATGTTAGAAGTGTATACCACAAATGGGTCTTTGGAAATGGCAAGAATTGCAGGAACGGAGTCTATGGCAAACATTATGTCTGAGCTCTCTACAAACACAAGAGCCAAAAACATGGGCGTGGCGTAAAGCCTTCCACCTTCTTTTATAAAAAACCTTCCATCACCATTATGAGGTCTTAGAGGAATAAACCTTTTGGCTATCCTATAGACAAGGGTCTGCTCTGGATGGAACTCCTTTTCTTCCGTGGTAAGGAGCTTTATGGCAGAAACTATAAGGATTACGCCAAAGATATAAACAACCCAATGGAAGTGTTTTATAAGCTCAAGCCCAGCAAAAATAAATATTGCCCTAAAGACTATGGCACCTAACACTCCCCAGAAAAGCACCTTGTGCCTGTATTCCTCTGGTATCTTAAAGTAGGAAAATATGAGGATAAACACAAATATGTTGTCAAGGCTCAAGGCTTTTTCAAGCAGGTATCCCGTAAAGTATTCCACAGCCCTATTGTAGCCCCTATCAAAATAGACAAAAACACCAAAGGCAAGACCCAAAGCTATCCAAAAGGCAGATAAAAGGAGTGCCTCTTTTAGAGAAATCTTGTGAGGGTTTCTGTGAAACACAAAAAGGTCAAGAAAAAGGGCAGTAAAAACTACTGCACCAAAGATAAGCCACTCTAACTCCATGCATGCATATTATAAACTCAAGCTAAGCTCTTCTTTATAAAGTCTATGACCTTGACTGGTATAGGGTCTTGTCCATATATATCTGCCAAGTATAGGCTCACCCAGTCTCCAAGATAGGTAAGGTATAAAAGTCTCTCTATTAAACTTTCTCCTTTTCCAGAGAGAACCTTCAAAAGCACGCCAAGGTCTTCAAAGACCTGACGAGTTATATCCACTCTTTTTAGAATTCTTTCGTGGTCCTGTGGGTCATAAAGCAAGACAAAACCGCATAGGTTTCTTATTTGAGGGTTGTCCAAGCCTACCACCTCGTTGTGGTGCATTTCTGGCAAAATGGCATTGTAGCAAAGGGTTTTTGAGTTTTCGTTTATCTGGGTCTTCCACCTAAAGGCTACAGGCTCTGTAAGAGGCGTGCCATAAACCACTGGCAGGTAGGTAAACATATCTTTGGCAAGCTCTTGGGCGGTCTTTTTTATTTCCTCCTTATTGGTCTCTAAGTGCTCTCTTACACGCTCCACAGAGCCATCCATTCCAAAAAGGCACAAAAGGGCAGAAAGCATAAAGCCAAGTGCATATCTGGGTGGATATCCTTCTGGAAGTGGGATATGCACAAGTCCTTCTCTGTTTGCTATTTCCCTTAGTTTTCCTCCAGAGCTAACGCAAACTGGCTTTAGACCCCTTTGGAGTGCCTCCTCAAGGACGCTTATGGTCTCTTCTGTGTTTCCACTGTAACTGGTGCAAACCAAAAGCCAGTTATCTTTTACAAAGGCTGGCAGGTCATAGCCTCTTATGAAAAGCACAGGCTTTTCCGCAGAGACAAACAACTTCATAAAGTCTCCCACAATCCCAGAACCACCCATACCACTAAAGACCACACCCGCATAGCCTTCAAGAGAAATAGGCTGGCACTCTATTTTGCTAAACTGCTTGGGAAAATCTTCTGCCATAAGGTAAGCATCCATATCACCCCTCCTTTATAAGGTTTTGACCTTAATTATACCTCTAATATAACCTGCTTTCCACCCTCTACCCTGAGTTTTGGTGTATGCCTTAAGAGGTTTATGGAAAACTCAAGGTTGTCGTAGAGGGTTATGGAGTAATTATCCCAAAAGACGCATGTCCCTGCAAGGCAGAAATAGCCTCCACTTGTAGGTGCTATCTGCTCCGCTATTAAGAGGGTATAGTGTCCCATATTAGACTGGGCGGTGTCTTCCGCACGCACCACCACTTTTATGTCTGGCATAAGAGGTTTTATAGAGGCACTGCAGGCGAGCATAATCTTGTTTACATTGACCTCGTTTTTCTCGTTTTTGTTATACCTTCTTATCTTTGAGGTGACCAAAAAGTATTTGTCTCCTTGGTGGTTGTTTACCTCGTCTATAACCTCATCTGGGTTTAGCTCCATTCCAAACCTTTTAGAAAGAGTGTTGCAAGTGTCCGCTATGTGGTCTTCGTTTTTGTAATAGCCAAGGAGAATGACCTTTTTACCCTCCTCCCAGACCCACCTTTCTACGTCTTGGACTTCCTTCTCTGTGAAAGGAATCTCGGGGTAGTTAAATACTATGGTGTGGTATTCCTTGAGTTTTTCCCAATTGTCCACCTCGTGGACTATTAGACCTCTCTTTTCCGCCTCTTTTTGAAGTATGGAAAAGTAGTAGTAGTCCGTTATGGTAAACTCTTGATGGGTGATGCTCCAAGCAACCTTTGTCTGCATGCTTTACATTATACCACAGGCTTTAAAAAGGCGGTATGTATGCTCTTTCTACCAGCTTTGAACTCCACAAGAGCCTTGGAGTCTTCAATGGCAAGTATAACTCCCTCACCAAAGATTTCATGCAAGACCCTATCACCCACCTTGAAGTCCTTCAAGCTTTTTAGCTCTGGCATGTAGGTGGTCTTCTTCTTTGCAAAGGCGGAAAGGTCAAGAAGCTCCTTAGGAATTAAAGAAAGAAACCTGCTTGGCTTGGAGTTTCTTGTGTAGGTCATAAAGAGAAGCTCCTTAGCCCTGGTTATAGCCACATAGAAAAGCCTTAGCTCCTCTTCAATTTCCTCTTGGCTCTCCTTTGCCTTTTCGTGTGGCAGTATGCCCTCCTCCAACCTTGGCAGGAAAACCACATCAAACTCAAGCCCCTTACTGGCATGTATAGTGCTTATCTTAACAGCACCCTCCTCCTCTTCCCTTTCTGTAAGAAAGTCCACCTCCTCAAGCACATCCACAAGACGGTATCCTTCAGAGTGCTTTTGCCTTAGGTATCTCAAAAGCTCTTTAACATTTTCTTCCCTTTCTTCCGCATCCTTGTAGCTCTCCCTTAGATAATCCCAGAAGTCTATCTCCCTCAAGAAGTCCTCTATAGCCTGAGGATAGTCCTCAAGTCTTTTGTAGAGTCTTGAAAGTTTCTGTAAAAAGCCATAGAGCTCCACCGCCTTTGCCTGTGGTAGGCTTTTTAAGATAGCCTGAGAACCCGCAAGGCAATTGCCCTTTCCTGCCTGAAGTATATGCTCCAAAGTTTTTTCTCCTATACCCCTTGTGGCAACCTCCAAAACTCTTGAGAAGCTAACCGCATCGTAAGGATTGGTAAGAACTCGGAAAAAGCTAAGCACATCCTTTATTTCCGCCCTTTCAAAAAACCTTATAGCACCCACTATTTTGTAAGGAATTCTCATCCCAGCAAGGGCTCTTTCAAAGGGTTCTGTTATGTATCCCACCCTCACGAGTATGGCTATTTGATGAGGCTTATAGCTCTGAAGTAGCTCCTTGACCTTTGTGGCTATCCAAACCGCCTCTTCCTCTTCCCTTTCAAAGCGTCTAACAGTTGGCTTTTGACCACCCTCCTTTACAGGTCTAAGGGTAGGTATTAGGCTCTTCCATTCTGCGTTAGAGGCGGATAGCACCGCGTTTGCAATATGTATTATGTAAGGTCTTGACCTGTAGTTGTATTCGAGTTTTATCACATCGGGGTTAAAGTCTTCCTTAAAGCGAAGTATATTGTCTGGTCTTGCATAACGCCATTCGTATATGCACTGGTTTGGGTCTCCCACCACACAAACATTTTCTTTTGCCAAAAGTTTCAAAATTTCATACTGGACTGTGTTCGTATCTTGAAACTCGTCCACAAGCACAAAGTCAAAGTTTTCTCTTATGCTTTGGTTTTTAAGGAGTAGCTCTCTCGTATATAGCATCAAGGTGCTAAAATCTAAAAGGTTCATACTTTTTAAAGCCTTCAAATACTCCTGTAGAGCGTATTCAAGTTTTTCGTCATAGGGTTCTCTTAGGTTTTCAAACCTTTCTGAAAGATAATTTTTTAAGGTCTCTGGCTTTGTGTTTATGAACTGCGAGAGCTTTTTTATTATCTGGTTTCTATCTCCTTCAGAAAGTATGCTAAAGTTGGTGCTTATCCCCACTTGCTTACCCTTTGCCCTCAAAAGCCTCAAAGCCACAGAGTGAAAAGTGCCAGCCCATGGTAGGTCTACGCCCGCTACCCTCTTTACCCTATCCCTTATCTCCTTACCCGCCTTGTTGGTAAAGGTAATAGCTAAGAGCCTCTCTGGTGCTATGCCCTTTTCCCTTATGAGAAACTCCACCTTGTGAGCGAGGGTTTTGGTCTTTCCAGAGCCAGCACCCGCTATAATAAGCAAAGGCTTGCCAAAGTGCTTTACCGCTCTTTCTTGAGAAGGGTTTAAGGCTTCCATAGCTTAGGCTTTAAGATTATAAAGCTAAGAGAGTAAGCAAGTTCATACTGACCTACTGTATAATAAAATTTACTATGCGTAGAAAAAGCACCAGAGAAAAGATTCTGGATGCATCTCTAAAATTATTTTCTGAGAAGGGTATAAGAGAGACTACGGTAAAAGACATAGCGAGGGAAGTTGGTATAACAGAAGGAGCCATATACAGGCATTTCAGTAGTAAAGATGAGATAGTTCTTGGTCTTTTTAGTTTATACTCCGAAGAATTCTACAACAGGCTTTTGTCTGGGATAAGGTCTCCCATAAGCTACAAGGAAAAGTTTTATCTGACTGTTCATAACTTTCTGAGCTTTTGCTTTGAAAACCCATCCGCCTTTAAGTATCTTGACCTCTTTCATTATCTTAGAGCCCAGGATGTGAAAAACTTTAGCCCTCTTCCTAAGGATGCAATTCTTGAGCTTATAGAAGAAGGTATAAGGGTGGGTTCGGTAAAGATAGGAAAAGAATACGCACTTGCTGTTTTTGTAGGAGCTCTTGAAAGGGTTTTTCTGCTTGTAGAGGCTGGGCTTTTAGAGAAGAAAGAGGGTCTTGAGGAGGAAATGGCGGAGATAATATGGAAGGCTGTGAGTTAAAATTCTCCGTAGGAGGGTAACATGAAGTATTTCCTTTCAGAAAGTCAGATACCAAAAAGGTGGTTTAACATAGTGCCTTACCTTCCAAAACCCCTTGACCCACCTCTTGACCCCCAAACTGGTCAACCTGTTAGCCCAGACAAGCTCCTTGCCATATTCCCAGAGCCCATAGTGGAGCAGGAGGTTTCAGACAAGGAATGGATAGATATTCCAGAAGAGGTGCTAAGAATATACAGCCTCTGGAGACCTACTCCCCTTCATAGGGCAAAAAACCTTGAAGAATACTTAGGCACACCTGCAAAGATCTTCTACAAAAACGAGAGCGTCTCCCCTCCTGGAAGCCACAAGCCAAACACTGCGGTTGCACAAGCATACTACAACAAGATATCTGGCGTGAAAAGGCTTACCACAGAAACGGGAGCAGGTCAGTGGGGAAGCTCTCTTTCCTTCGCTACCCAGTTCTTTGGGCTTGAATGCGAGGTTTTTATGGTAAGAGTGAGCTATAACCAAAAACCCTTTAGAAGGATACTTATGGAAACTTGGGGTGGCAAAGTGGTCCCTTCTCCAAGCCCCTTCACGCAGTCAGGGAGGAGGTTTTATGACGAAAACCCAGAACACCCAGGAAGCCTTGGCATCGCCATAAGCGAAGCCATAGAGAGGGCGGTTTCTACACCAGACACCAAATATTCTCTCGGAAGCGTCCTAAACCATGTTTTACTTCACCAGACAGTCATTGGGCTTGAGGCAAAGCTACAGATGGAAATGGCAGGATACTACCCAGACTATGTGATAGGTTGTATAGGTGGTGGGAGTAGCTTTGCAGGCATAGCCTTCCCCTTTTTGAAGGATAAACTAACAGGAGAGAAACCAAACCTTGAGGTGATAGCGGTTGAGCCCAAAGCTTGCCCAACCCTCACAGAAGGAGAATATAGATACGATTATGGAGACACGGTTGGGCTTACGCCCCTTATAAAGATGTATACATTGGGACATGATTTTGTGCCTCCCCCCATACATGCAGGTGGCTTGCGTTATCACGGTGATGCACCACTTGTCTGTCTTTTGTATCATGAAGGTTTTGTCTCCGCATCCGCCTACAAACAAAGAGAAATCTTTGAATCCGCTGTTATCTTTGCAAGGACAGAAGGTATAGTGCCCGCTCCAGAGTCCGCCCACGCCATAAGAAAGGCAATAGACATAGCCCTTGAGTGCAAGAAGACTGGAGAAGAAAAGGTTATCCTCTTTAACCTCTCAGGACACGGATACTTTGACCTCAACGCTTACCATATGTATTTAAAGGGAGAGCTTCCAGATACTTAAACCCCGCACCCGAGACTGCGGGTCTACCGTTGCTCCCTTTCGGGCCTGGCGGGGTTCAACCCTGTCCCGTTGCGGGGCTGTTTATAATTATAAGGCATGTTTGTTGGTAATCTATCATTCAGAAATATAGAAGTTGCTTGTGATTTCTTAAAGGAAGCTACATCTACTCCAAACTTAGATCTCTCTATGTTGACTTTGTAGAACCTTTTTTGTGGCTATTCTTAGAGCTATGGATAAGCGTAATGTTAAACTCAACCCTGACATAGAAAGCTATGTCAATCGCATACTTCAAGAAGATGAAATATCCTATACTACTGTTCCCATTAAGAAAATACAAACAGAAGCCCAGTCTGATAGGATAGTCAAAGAAATAATTCAAAGATTGGCGAGCTCGCAGGACTATGAAGAGGAACTTTCCTACATACTAAGTGAATTGGTAATAAACTTTCTTATTCATGGACAAAGCCCAGCTACTGTATATTGTCAAGTTTATCCTAACATTGATGAAATAGAAATAGGTGTTGTTGATAGAGGCTTAGGCTTCTTGAAGACAATTTCAAGGGTAAGAAAAGTAGAAACTCATAAAGATGCCCTAAAAGAAGCGGTAAAGAAAGGAGTTTCTGGATATGCTAAAATGGTATATTCATCTGCAGTCAAACATGCAGGTATGGGCTTATATATAATCTCAGAAATACTAAAGGACTGTGAGGGTTTAATGTATATGATTTCAGGAAACGCCTTGTATGACGTGGTATCAGGCAAAACATTAGAATGTGATTTTAACTGGGATGGTAGTATAGTTTACATAAGGTTATGCAGGGATAAGTTTAAAAGGAAAGTTTCGGACTATGGCATAGGACTTTACATAAGCATGAAGCTATCAACGCAAGAGGATGAGGATGTTTTTTAAGCGGTTTGAAATTGTCTGCTATAAGATACTACTGCGTTCAAAATATTTCTTATATTTTTATTAGCGTTTATAACAGATATGTTTGTCTTAACAAAGTCTACTCCAAAAGCCCTCACGAATATACCTATCAATTCGTCCGCAAAACTTTGAGTTATTAAATCAATATTCTCAAAGTCTAAAACAACCCTTCTACCCTTCTGAATATGCTGGTAAACGGTCTCTCTTATTATCTCCGCATAGTGCCTCGACCCTGCAAAATTATTCCGCACTATATCATATATGCCTATTCTCTCTTCCATAGCTTAATATTCAATTATATAAACCTCACTCTTTATGTCAACTCAAGTATCCAACTTTGCATAGCCTTTATAGCCCTCTCTGACAAGAGCCTTTTCCTCTCCTGCTTATCCTTTACCTTTTTCTCCAGAGGTGGCAAAAGTCCAAGCACGGGAGACATAGGCTGGAGCGTTCCTTCTTTGATGGTTATATACCTTACAAGAGAACCTAACATGGTCTCCTCTGATGGGACAACCAAGGGTTTACCCTTTATAAGCCTTCCTGCGTTTATACCAGCTAACAGACCAGTGCCTGCGGATGCAATGTATCCCTCCACACCTGTTATCTGTCCTGCAAAAAAGATATTTTCATACTTTCTCATATTCAAAAAGGGTGTGAGAATTCGGTTTGACTGTATAAAGGTATTTCTATGCATAGAACCAAGTTTCACAAAAACCGCATTTCTAAGACAGGGTATTAGCCTGAGAACTCTTTTTTGTTCTGAATAAGTCATGCGCGTCTGAAAGCCTACAAGAGAAAGCAGTGTGCCTTCTTTGTTTTCCTTTCTTAGCTGAACCACAGCGAAGGGTTCTTTTCTGGTATGCGGGTCCTTTAGACCTACTGGCTTCATGGGTCCAAAAAGCAATGTTTTGTATCCTCTTTCTGCGAGTTCTTCTATTGGCATACAGCCTTCAAAGTAAACGAGGTTTTCAAAGTCCTTTGGCTTTACCTTCTCCGCCTTAAGAAGCTCTTCGTAAAAGACCTTGTATTCTTCTTCCGTAAGGGGGCAGTTAAAGTAGTCATCTCCACCCTTTCCATAGCGAGAAGCCCAAAAACCCTTTGAAAAGTCCACGCTATCCGCTTCAACAATAGGCGATATGGCGTCGTAAAAGTAAAGATAATCAAAACCTATAAGCTCCTTTATGTCCTCCGCGAGGGCTTTGGATGTCAGGGGTCCAGAAGCAATAATAACTACCCTGTCTCTTGGAACTTTCTTTACCTCTTCTCTTATTAACTTTATGTTGGGATGCTCTGTTATTTTGCGAGTTATGTATTCAGAAAAAAGCTCCCTGTCTACCGCAAGGGCTGTGCCTGCTGGCACGTAGGCGTATCTGCCAGCTTCTACTATCAAGGAGTTAAGCATTTCCATCTCCGCCTTTAAAAGTCCAGCACCAGAGGTAATCTCAAGGCTCCCAAGAGTATTACTGCATACGAGCTCAGCCAGTTTATCTGTCCTGTGGGCTGGGGTGTATTGGTTGGGTCTCATCTCATAGAGTAATACCCTAAGACCCATGTTTGCCAGTCTATAGCTGGCTTCTGAACCTGCAAGACCACCACCTATTACTATAACTTCCTCCATAGCTTATAATTTTAGGCATGTGTGGAATAGTAGGCTATGCAGGAACAAGCCCTGCCCTTCTTGTCTTATTGCAAGGGCTTGAAAGGCTTGAGTATAGAGGTTATGACTCTGCAGGCGTCGCCCTAATAGAAAACGGGAAGCTCTATGTAGAGAAAAAGGTAGGCAAGATAAGGGAGCTCATAAGAAGCCTCTGGGGGAAAGAATTAAAGGCTACCACAGGTATAGGGCATACAAGATGGGCAACCCACGGAGAGGTCTGTGAGCTAAACGCCCACCCTCATGTGGACAGCAAGGGTGAGTTTGCAGTGGTTCACAATGGCATCATAGAAAACTACAGAGAACTAAAAGAAGAGCTTCAAAGAAAAAGTATAGAATACAAGACGCAGACGGACACAGAAACCATAGCACACCTTATTTCTCTTAACTATGAGGGAGACCTCCTAAAGGCAGTTCTCAAGGCTATAAAAAAGTTGAAGGGAGCTTATGCCTTTGCGGTAATAACCATGAAAGAACCAAACAGAGCGGTGGCGGTGCGGTACGGAAGCCCTCTCGTGGTAGGTATAGGCAAAGGAGAAAACTTTATAGCCTCTGACATACCAGCCCTTTTGCCCTTTACAAAGGATGTGATACCTCTCAACGACGGAGAAGTAGTGGACCTAAGACCTGACGGCTTTTTCATATACGACTTTGAAGGCAACCTGCTTACCAAGGAGATAATGCACGTGCCATGGGACACGCTTTCTGCAGAAAAGGGTGGTTTTAAGCACTTTATGCTAAAGGAAATATTTGAACAGCCAAGAACTCTTGGAGATACCATAAGAGGCTACATTTCAAGAAGCTATGACATACCAATAAACCTAAGAGACTTTCGCAGGGTATTGGTGGTTGCCTGCGGAACCTCCTATCATGCAGGTCTTGTAGGAAAGTATTGGATAGAAAGGTATGCAAAAATTCCTGTGGAGCTCGTGTATGCTTCAGAACTTAGATACTCAGACAGCCCAATAGGAGATGGAGACCTAATAATAGCCATATCCCAATCTGGTGAAACCGCAGATACGAGGTTTGCCTCCTTTGCCATGAAAGAAAAGGGGGCTATGCTCCTTTCAATAGTGAACGTAATAGGCAGTGCCTTAGACAGAGAATCTGACTATAGCCTATACACTCATGCGGGACCAGAGATAGGGGTTGCTGCCACAAAGACCTTTACCGCACAGCTTGCAGTTCTTTACGCCCTTGCGGTGAGCCATTCAGAAGAAAGGGAAAACCTTATGGAAAACCTTCTCAAAGTTCCTCACCTTGTGGAAGAAGTTCTATCGGAAGCTGAAAAGGTAAAGGAAATAGCCCTCAAGTATGCGGAGTTTAAAAACGCTATATATCTTGGCAGATACCTGAGCTATCCGGTAGCCCTTGAGGGTGCACTAAAGCTAAAGGAGATATCCTACATCCACGCAGAGGGCTATCCCGCAGGAGAGATGAAACACGGACCAATAGCCCTTATAGATGAGCGTATGCCCGTTATAGCCATAGCACCAACCGATAGGGTTTACGAGAAAATTTTATCCAACATAGAGGAAGTGCTCGCAAGAAAAGGAAAAGTAATAGGAGTGGGCTTTAGAAAAGACCAAAAACTAAAAGACCTTTGCCAAGATATCCTTGAAGTGCCACAGATAGAAGAAAACCTCACACCCTTCTTGACCATTATTCCGCTACAGCTATTTGCATACTACATAGCGGACTATCTTGGTCTTGACGTGGACCAACCACGAAACCTCGCAAAGACTGTTACTGTGGAGTAAAATTTATTTAGACATTAGGGAGGTTTGTTCCTATGGTTGGGATAATAAGTTTATTAAGAGATTTGGACATATACCTTTCTCAACATGCCATATATATTTCCAAACTGGAAAGAGCCATAGAAAGCTGTCAGCCCTTTGAACATAAGACCTGCAGAGAATGTGCCTTTGGGAAAAGGTTTTATGAAGAGGTATATCCTTACATGGAAGAATACGAGGATAACATTAAAGAAATGCTACATGAAATAGAAAAACTTCATTGTCATTTTCACGAGATAGCCAGCAGAATAGATACCCAAAACCCAAAGCCAGAGGATGTGGAAATAATAAAAAAGGCTAAAGAGGACTCCACTCACCTTTTTCAACTACTTCTTGCACTAAAGAGAGAAATCCTCAAGTAGAGTTAGAAAACAAAAACTTAAGCAGTGCTTTTTGGGTGTGAAGCCTGTTTTCTGCCTGCGTGAATATAAAGTCCGCATGGGACTCAAAGACCTCTTCCGTTATCTCCTCTCCCTTCCTTGCAGGGAGGCAGTGCATAACCTTGACCTCTGGCTTTGCATATGATAGCAAATCCCTGTTTACCTGATAGGGTCTTAGGGTTTGTAGCTTTTCCTCCTTTCTGTCTTGGTTCATGCTAACCCACACATCTGTGTATACTGCATGAGCGTCCTTTACCGCCTCTACAGGGTTCGTAGTTAGGTATATGCTACCTCCAGTTATCTTGCACAGGTCTTCACCAGCTTGATAGTATAGACTACTTGGCTCATAACCTTCTGGAGTTGCCACAAAAAGCTTAAGACCAAAGAGCCCAGCACCCACAAGCCATGTATTGCACACGTTGTTTCCATCTCCCACATAAGCTATCTTTATACTCTGCAAATCCTCTCCAAAGGTTTCGTAAAGGGTGAAGATATCGCTCAGTATCTGGCATGGATGTGCCATATCTGTAAGAGCGTTTATCACAGGTATATCTGAGTATTTGGCAAACTCCTCTAACTTTTTGTGAGAGTCCGTCCTTATAACTATCCCATCCACATACCTTGAAAGGGTTCTTGCAGTATCCTTTAGGTCTTCGCCCCTTGAAACCTGTAAGCTCTCCTCTTGCAGAAATATGGTATTACCACCAAGCTGGGCTATAGCTACCTCAAAGGATACGCGAGTTCTTGTAGAGGGTTTTGTAAAGTATAGGGCTATGTTTTTATCTTTAAGATACTTCTCCCTATCAAGACCTTTTTTTATACTCAGAGCGTCTTGGAGTATAATCCACCCTTCCTCAGAGCTTATCTCCCAAAGATCAACAAAATTCCGCTTCATTTTATCTATTTTAGCATAGTGTAGTATCTTTTGTAATTTCTAAAGACGCTCTCCACATAAGCACCATGACCCTTTGCTTTGCTTCCCTTGTTGTAGCAGTCCACCGCATGGCTTATTTTTTTGTATTTTTCCATACACCTTCTAAGCACCATAGCACCAAAGTGTATGTTATAGCAAGGTTCAAAAATCCACTCCTTTGGAATCCTATACCTCTCAAGCCAAGAAGAATTTATCTGCATAATGCCGTAGTCTTTTGTGCCATTTTTGTTGACGTTTACAGCCCTTGGATTAAAATTGCTCTCTACCCTTGCTATAGCTATCAAAAGGACTGGGTCAACTCCATACCTCTTACCTGCATCAAAAAAGCAATGATAAAAGGCAAAAGAGAGGTAAGGCATAAGTAGAAGAAAGAGCAATTTCATAGAGTTTTATTCTAACAGAACTTTCATGTAGGAAGTAAGTTTATAAACCATGAAGGTGGGTCTTTGTCTACCGCATAGACACAACTAACACCACGAGATGTTAGGTATGAAAGGAGCTCTTTTGCTTGCCCTATATCCTCTACACCGTACACAAGAAAGCAATCCTTCCTGTTTGCCCTCGTTAGCCCATATCCGTCGTATAGGAAACTTAACCTGTCCTCAAAGGCTACACCCTATCCGCCATGCTATAATAATCCTGAGGCATCTTTGTCCCAGGGTCTATTACCACCATAAAGTTTCCGCGTTTCTTTACATAATCGTATATATGTCTGTAGTATTCAAAATTTTTAAGCTTCTTGCTCACCTCATCAAGGAAAGAGCCCTTTATCTGAGGATAAAAGTCCAAATACCTTTGTATATCCGCTATGACCTCTTGCGGATTTCTGCGAGCGTAGTCAGTTTTCACATAACCCAACACCCTTTTACCCGATGCCTTGTATATGTTTATTATGTTTTCAAACTCTTGGTATTTCGTAGCACCTGGACCGTTATCAGGATTTATTATCACTATTATCTCCTTTTGGCTTCTCAACTGAGCTAATCTCTAATGATGCCCTCTGTAGTTTACGTCCGCAGGGTAGGAATAGAGAGGGACGAGTATGGTGGATATTCCAAGTGTTTGCTCTTGAGAGAAAGTAGAGCCAGAACCTCCACATCCTAAGAGCATGCTAAAAGTAACAAGCCAAAAAGCCCAAAACCTTTTCATTTTTCCCTCCCAGTGCAAATTGTAATATAATCATAAGGCATATAGGTTTTGGAGGTAAAAAATGGAGAAAAACTGGAATGTGGGGACTGTATATCTGAACGACAAGACACGAATAATAGTAATGGGAATAACGGGAAGAGAAGCCTCTCAAGTGGTGGCAGAGTCTGAGGCTCTCTATCCGGGTTTTATAGTGGCAGGTGTCACACCCGGAAAGGGAGGCTCAGAAGTTGCTGGCAAGCCCGTTTACAACACGGTGAAAGAAGCCTTGGCTAAACATCCTGAAATAAATACCGGCATAGTATACGTTCCTCCTGCTTCCGTAAAGGATGCTGTTATAGAACTTGTAGATGCAGGGATAAAGGTCATATTCATAATCACAGAGCATGTGCCAATAAGAGATACGGTTTACTTCTACTACTACGCCAAAGAGAGAGGTGTTGTCATAGTGGGTCCTACTTCCCTAGGTTGTATGGTCCCATGGATTCCTGCAAGGATAGGTGCAATAGGTGGTAAGAACCCATCCATAGCTTACGAAAAGGGTGGTCTAGTGATTCTTTCTAAGTCTGGCGGTCTTACTACTACAACTGCGGAGATGTTTAAACGCAGAGGGTGGGGTGTTTATATGGCTTTGGCTCTTGGTGGTGATGTGATATCTTGCACTACTTTTGCGGATGCTTTGGAAAATATAGCTGATGACCCAAATGTGAAAGGTGTAATAATTCAGGGTGAAGTGGGTGGCTCTTACGAAGAACAGGCAGCGGAGACCATCCTAAGGCTTTGGAAGGAAGGCAGATGGAGCAAGCCAGTGGCCGCCTTTGTGGCAGGAAGATTTCAGGAAAAACTGGAGGGCGTCTCCTTTGGACATGCAGGTGCTATAGTAGAAAGGGGTAAGGGTAAGGCGACAGATAAGATAAGAGCATTCAACGAAGTTGGTAAGATAACAGGGCTTGTTAAGGTTGCAGAGTTTTACCATGACCTTGTGCACTGCATAGAGGAGCTCAGAGTCCCAAGGGACTTTGAAGACACCACTCCAGAAGGAAGAGTCAAGCCTCTCTACTCTACTATTGATGAGGAAACCTGTCAGTTTAGAGGGTAATTAATATTATTGGGTTTTTGTTGTGCCTACTTGACAAAGACCAATAACTATACGAATAATCGTTATCAATTATTTCGGGAAGCTTCCTCCTTCCTAAATTACGATTGCACTGCTCTGTCCAAGAACACTACTTATAGAATAATAGAATTGAAGACAAGAGAGACTACAACAAAGAACTGGTCAAAAGAGGTGAACTCCTTAGAACACTACATCATAGGTTTACAAAAGAGGAAATTAACCTCAAGACCCATCAAGGGGCAAGAGACCGAGGAGAGATATCTAGTGAGAGGGTGCATCACAGTCAGAAGACAACTGAGCTACTGGAAGGTGTAGCAAGTGCAGGTGAGGGTAGTGATTTGAAGGTATAGAAGTTAATAGCAGACAGCGGCTATGATACTCATGCTTTTTTGGATATCTGATTGAAATCATCCCTTTCCAAGGCAGAGCCAAGCCTTTTAAGGGTTATGTATGGGATTGCAAAGAACTACGCACTGAAAATTAGCGTAGGCGTAGGGGTTAGGACTATTAGTATGATAGTTTTTTTATTTTATATTTTTTCCTCCTTTGCTGTTAAATTATAACCTATGCGCGCCAACATATTAGTGGTAGATGACGAAAAGGGTATAAAAGAGACCCTAAGGAGCATACTTGAGGAGGAGGGCTACAGTGTATCTATCGCGGACAGCATAAAGTCCATGAAGGAAAGGGTAGAGCGTTCTTACTTTCACTGTGTGCTTTTGGACCTTTGGCTTCCTGACGGTAATGGGCTTGAATACATTTCTTACTTGAAGGAGAAACTCCCGGGATCTGCCATTATAGTTATAACTGGTCATGGCAAGACAGAGCATGCAGTCAGGTCAATAAAAGAGGGTGCATACGATTTTCTCGAAAAGCCCTTTTCTATGGATAGGCTCTTGACAACAGTAGAAAAAGCCCTAAGGGAGACCATAAGGTCAAAAAGGGAGGAAGACCAAGACCCTATAATTGGCAAAAGCAGGCAGATACTACAGGTAAAGGAGCTCATTCACAAAGTGGCAAAGACCAACGCCAACGTCCTTATATTAGGAGAAAGTGGCACAGGAAAGGAGCTTGTGGCAAGGAGAATACATACCCTTTCAGAGAGGTCAGAAGGACCCTTTGTAGACATAAACTGTGCTGGGCTTCCTGACGACCTTGTGGAAGCAGAGCTTTTTGGCTACGAGAAGGGAGCTTTTACCTCCGCCAGTCAAAGAAAGCTTGGTAAAATTGAGCTTGCTCATGGTGGCACGCTCTTTCTTGATGAAGTTTCTGAACTTAGCCCAAAGGCACAGGCAAAACTACTTAGAGTGCTTGAAACAAAGGAGTTTACAAGGCTTGGTGGAACACAGGTAATAATGTCTGACTTTAGGCTCATATGTGCCACCAACAAGGACCTACAGGAAGGGGTAAAAAAGGGAAACTTCAGAGAAGACCTGTATCATAGGATATCCACCTTTGTGATAAGTCTCCCACCCCTTAGAGAAAGGGATGAGGATATAATTCTCCTTGCGGAGCATTTCCTGTCAAAGTTTCTAAGGGAATACAACAAACAACCTAAGTATTTAAATGAAGGTGCAAGGAAGCTTCTTGAAAGCTACCCATGGAAGGGGAACGTAAGAGAATTGAAAAACCTTATGGAAAGACTTGTCATACTCCACGAAAGCACGCAGATAACAGAAAAAGACCTGAAAAGCCTTCTTGGCTTTGACCACGAGCCAGAAGACATAAGGTCTCTTCTTATGGAAAAGGACCTAAGAAAGGCAAGACAGTCTTTTGAAAAGCTCTTTATAGAAAGGCGGTTAAAGGAGAACCAATATGACCTTAGAAAAACTGCGGAAGCCATAGGCATAGACCTTTCTAACCTATACAGGAAGATAAAGCAGTATGAGATAGAGATTGGAATATAATTAATACATGGAAGTCTTTGACGCCTACACCTTTGATGACTTGCTTTTAGTTCCTCAGTATTCTGAAGTTTTACCTCATGAGGTGGATGTTTCCACTTGGCTCACAAAGAAGATAAGGCTCAACATACCCATCGTATCCGCTGCAATGGATACGGTAACAGAGTCTCGCCTTGCTATAGCACTTGCCAGAGAGGGTGGCATTGGCATAATACACAGAAACCTCTCCATAGAGGAGCAAGCCCAAGAGGTGGAAAAGGTAAAAAAGTCCGAAAGCGGTATGATACTCCAGCCCGTGACTGTAAAGCCAGATACTACTGTCAAGCAAGCTCTTGAGATAATGGAAAGATACAGGATATCTGGTGTGCCAGTTGTAAGCGATGGGGACAAGCTGGTTGGTATTCTCACCAACAGAGACCTAAGGTTTATAAAACCTACCGACTATGATAAGCCCGTTTCCCTCTTTATGACTTCAGAAAAGCTCGTAGTAGCTCAGGAAAGGGTTACCCTTGAGGAAGCAGCTGAGATACTCCAGAAGCACAGGGTGGAAAAACTTCCCATAGTGGACAAAGAAGGTAAGCTTGTGGGTCTTATAACCATAAAGGATATAACCAAAAGGAAAAAATATCCTAACGCTTGTAAAGATGAGTTCGGAAGGCTCAGAGTAGGTGCTGCGGTTGGCACAGGTCCAGATACTATGGAAAGGGTTTCTGCCCTTGTCTCTGTGGGTGCGGATGTGATAGCGGTTGACACTGCACATGGACATTCAAAGAGGGTTATAGAAACGGTGGAAAAGATAAAATCTCATTATCCAGACCTGCAGGTTATTGCAGGTAATGTAGCAACAAAGGAGGGAACCCTTGACCTTATAAAGGCGGGTGCGGACGCCATAAAGGTAGGCGTGGGTCCCGGGTCTATATGCACCACTCGTATAGTGGCGGGAGTAGGTGTTCCTCAGCTTACTGCGGTAAGGTGGGCTTATGAGGTAGCAATAGAATACGGCGTTCCCATAATAGCGGATGGTGGTATAAAGTATTCTGGTGATATTGTGAAAGCCTTAGCTATGGGTGCAAGCTCTGTGATGCTTGGAAACCTTTTGGCAGGCACAGAGGAATCTCCCGGAGAGACCGTCTACTATCAAGGTAGGGCTTATAAGGTATACAGAGGTATGGGTTCTTTGGGTGCTATGATGAGCAGGAGGAGTGCGGACAGATACGGACAGGAAAAACTTGAAAAGTTTGTCCCAGAGGGTATAGAGGGCAGAGTGCCATACAGAGGGAGGCTTAGCGATGTTATATACCAGCTTGTTGGAGGTCTTAGGTCTGGAATGGGCTATGTGGGTGCAAGGAACCTTGAGGAACTCCGTCAAAAAGCAAAGTTTGTCCGTATAACGTGGGCTGGCTACAGAGAATCTCATGTGCACGATGTGCAGATAACAAAGGAAGCTCCCAACTACTGGGTGGAGTAGTTAGAGCACCAACATCCCATCTCCATAGCTGTAAAACCTATACCTTTCTCTTACCGCCTCTTTGTAAGCCTGAAGGATAAACTCTCTCCCTCCAAAGGCACACACAAGGAAAAGGAGCGAAGACCTTGGAAGATGGAAGTTCGTAATTAGTGCGTCCACCACTTTAAAGCTATAGCCCGGGTATATATATAGGTCTGTCCAGCCTTCAAAGGGTTCAAAACCTGCTGTTTCCAAAGCTCTTACAACAGTTGTGCCAACCGCTACAACCTTGTTTCCTCTCTCCTTAGTTTCCCTTATCTGCTTAACCGTCTCTTCTGAAACTTTAACATACTCAGGGTCAACTCTGTGTAGCTCCACTTCAGAAACCTTTACTGGCTTAAAAGTCCCATAGGAGACATGAAGAGTTATAAAGGTTTTCTTGATGCCAAACTCCTCTAACCTCTGCAATAACTCCTCTGAAAAATGAAGACTTGCGGTAGGTGCTGCCACAGAGCCTTCCACTTGAGCGAACACTGTCTGGTAATAGACCCTGTCTATGGGTTCTTCTTCCCTTTTGAGATAGGGTGGTATGGGAATTTTTCCATACTTGTCAAGAGCTTTTATTGGGTCTTGTGATAAGAGTTTTACTTTGAACTTTCCTCCCTCTACGTGTTCTAACACTTCTATTTGCAAGTCATCCCCTACGTGGATTATAAGACCTTCCTTTATACCTTTGCCTCCTATTAGGGCATACCACTCTTCTTTGTTTACAAAGTCTGTTAGCAAGACTTCCACCTTGCCACCAGTGGGTTTTCTGCCATAAAGCCTTGCAGGCAGGACCTTTGAATTGTTAAAAACTAAGAGGTCTCCCCTATTGAGGTATAAGGGTAAGTTCCAAAAAATGTCGTGCCTTATGCTTTTTTCCTTCCTGTTTAAGACCATAAGCCTTGCTTTATGTCTTGGCTCTACAGGATACTTAGCTATAAGCTCCTCGGGAAGTTCATAGTCAAAGTCTTCTACTTTCATTCCAGTATCCTATAACCCGTTGAACCAAAGCCTCCCTCAGACCTACTGGTGGTGCTAAGTTCCTCCACTTCTTCCAGCTCAACCCTTACCACTGGGCATATAACCATCTGTGCTATCCTGTCTCCTCTGTTTATTACAAAGTCTTCTTCCCCAAGGTTTATAAGAATTACCTTTATCTCCCCTCTGTAGTCCGCATCTATGGTGCCGGGCGTATTTAGAAGGGTTATGCCATGTTTTATGGCTAAACCGCTCCTGGGTCTTATTTGGGCTTCGTAGCCTGGCGGTATTTCAACCGCTATGCCTGTGGGAATAAGTGCTCTCTG
Organism: Hydrogenobacter sp. T-2; assembly: GCF_033971325.1. Classification (NCBI taxonomy): domain Bacteria; kingdom Pseudomonadati; phylum Aquificota; class Aquificia; order Aquificales; family Aquificaceae; genus Pampinifervens; species Pampinifervens diazotrophicum. Next base: position 470,563 of record NZ_CP117180.1, on the reverse strand, counting down.
CATGGGCTTTAGGACTATTGGCTCGTAGACCGCAGAGAGCAAGTCCATACCAGAAGCATGTTCTGTAGCATAAAAGGGTAATGGTAATCCTTCTGCGTGTGGAAGTCTTTTGACCTTTATCTTCATAGCCTTCTCCAAGCCGGCGGTGGGATTTGAACCCACGACCTAGGCATTACGAGTGCCTCGCTCTGCCGCTGAGCTACGCCGGCTCCTTTATGCCCATGTTGGTAAGCTTTGCTCTTCCTTGCTCGTCTATCTCAATCACTTTTACCAGAAGCTCATCTCCAACGCTAAAGATAGCCCTAACATCCTTAATATATCCTTCCATCTTACTCACATGCAAAAGCCCCACCTTCCCAGGTAGTATCTCCACAAAAACTCCATAGGGTTCAACCCTTGTTATCTTGCCCTTATAGACCTTACCTACTTCCACTTCTGCTATAAGGTTCTGTATAGCCTTCTTGACCTCCTCTATGGCTTCCCTTGAGTTGGAGGTCAAGGACACCTTTCCACCCTCATGCACCCATACAGACACACCCATCTTGTCCCTGAACTCTTTGACGTTTTTCCCTCCTGGTCCTATTACCAATAGAGCCTTATCCTCTGGTATGGTAATTATCTCTATCTTAGGTGCATAGGGAGATACTTCTTTCCTTGGTTCGGGTATGGCTTCATACATCTTTTCCAAAATATATAGCCTTCCTTCCTTTGCCTGTTGAAGGGCTTCCTTCATTATTTCTTTCTTTAGACCCTTTATCTTTATGTCCATCTGGATGCTGGTTATACCGTCTTTTGTTCCAGCCACTTTGAAGTCCATATCTCCGAGCTGGTCTTCATCGCCAAGTATATCAGAAAGTATGGCATAGGACTCGCCTTCCATTATAAGCCCCATAGCTATACCAGCCACATGCTTTTTGAGAGGCACACCCGCATCAAAGAGAGCCAGAGAGCCAGCACAAACAGTTGCCATAGAAGTAGAGCCATTTGACTCAAGGATGTTAGAGACTACCCTTATAATATAGGGAAACTCTGTCTCTGGTGGTATAAGTGGCTCTATTGCCCTTTCTGCCAGAGCACCATGTCCTATTTCTCTTCTTCTTGGTGGACCCCATGGCTTGGCTTCGCCAGTGGAGAAGGGTGGGAAGTTGTAGTGGAGCATAAACCTTTTGAAGGTTTCACCCTCATATATGCTTTCCACCATTTGAGCTTCTTCCGGTGAACCCAAAGTGACTGTGGCAAAAGCCTGTGTTTGCCCTCTTGTGAATATGGCACTGCCGTGGGGTCTCTCAAAGGGATGAACCTGTATGCTTATGGGTCTTATGTCCTTGGCTCCTCTTCCGTCTATGCGTCTGCCCTCTTGGAGGACTTGTCTTCTCATCAGCTTGCTTATAAGCTTTTTGTAGTTGTAGGAGAGCTTGAAATGTAGATCTTCTGGGACTTGATAGTTCTCTATAAACTCCTTGAGTATGTCAGACTGGAAGGTTTTCCTTTCCCTTTTATCTGATATACCAAAGGACTGGATTATCTTTGGAGTGCAAAATTCTTCAAGTTGTTTTTGAATCTCTTGTGGAAGCTCCATACCTTCAAAAGAAACCTTTGGAACTCCAACCTTCTCCCTCAGCTCTTCCTGAGCTTTTATAAGGTCTTGTATGGCGGAAAGTCCAAAGTATAGAGCTTCTGCGAGGGTATCCTCGTCCACCTCCTTTGCCCCACCTTCCACCATAACTATAGCGTCCTTGCTCCCAGCCATAACTATCTCAAGGTCTGCCCTCTGTCTTTCCTCATAAGTGGGATTCGCAAAAAACTTGCCATCTATCCTACAGACCCTTACTCCTGCTATGGGACCATCAAAGGGTATACGAGATATGTGTAAGGCAGCAGAAGCCCCAGTTATGGCAAGCACATCTGGGTCATATTTGTCATCCGCAGAGAGAGTAAGTGCGGTGATTATCACATCATGGAAAAAGCCTTCTGGGAGCATGGGTCTTATGGGTCTGTCTATAACCCTTGAAACGAGAATTTCTCTCTCTGTAGGCTTTCCCTCCCTTTTTACAAAACCCCCTGGTATCTTACCCCAAGCGGAGGACTGCTCCCTATAGTCTACCGACAGAGGAACAAAGTCTATACCCTGCACAGGCTCTTCGGACATAACCACAGTCACCAGCACTGCGGTCTCACCTTGACGCACCACAACCGCACCGTCTGCCAGCTTTGCATAAAGACCAGTCTCTATAAAAATCTCCGAATCTCCCACTTTTGCACTTACCCTCTCCATCATCTCACCTTCAACCCAAGCCTTTCTACCACTTCTAAATACTTCTTGTAGTCCCTCTCCTTGAGGTATTCAAGGTGTCTTCTCCTTGCGTGTATGAGGGCTATAAGACCGCGTCTTGAATGCACATCCTTTTTGTGCTTTTTGAGATGCTCGGTGAGCTTGTTTATACGCTCTGTAAGTATGGCTATCTGCACCTCTGGCGAACCCGTGTCCTTTTCATGCCTTTGAAAGTTTCTTATAACCTCTTCCTTTAGTGTCTTTGGTAATGCCATCTCTTTCCTCCTAAGTTTCTTCAAAAGATATTATTATATCTCAACCACCACCGTATTCGCTTTGGTCTATTTCCATAAGGAACTCTTCCACCATGTCTTTTATGAGGTTTGCAGTCTCTTGAATGGGGGTATCAAAGTAATAGTCAAAAAGCTCTATCTTTCTCTCGTGTGCATGTTCTTGGTCCGTGTAGTATCTAAGGAGCAAGTAGGGCACTTTAAAGTTGTGGTCAAAGTCAGGCTCATCGGGGGTTTTGACCTCGTATTCCACATCAAGACTACCAAGAGTTTCTTCAAGGATTTTTCTTAGCTCATCAATTTTGGTACTGTAAATTTTCCAGTCTTTCATGTTTAAATATTTTACAATGGAAGGAGTTTCCATAGAGGATAAAATCCTAAACCTTATCAAGAATAGCAAGAAGCCTCTTAGCTTCGAGGAAATACTCAAAAGGCTTGGGCTTGACCAGAAGGGAAGAAAAAGCCTCAAAAAGGTGCTCAAGTCCCTTAGGAAGTCTGGTAAGGTTCTTTTACAGAAGGGTAAGTATTCCTATCCAGAAGAAGATATAGTAAGCGGAAAGGTGATACCCTACCCTGCAGGCTTTGGCTTTTTGCAAATAGGAGAAGGTAAAAAGGACATATACATACCTCCCTTTGAGATGGAGAGGCTCTTTGGGGGTGATGTGGTAAAGGCGAAGGTTGTGGAATATAAGGGTAAAAAGGAGATAAGGGTTCTCAGGGTCCTAAAGAGGGCAAAAAAGGAAATAGTTTGCAAGCTCCTTAAAAGAAAAAAGTTCTGCCTTGGTATGCCTGTGGACGAAAACCAGCATCAAACCATACTCCTTGAAGGAACCAAGTGTCAAGACCTAAAGGATGGCACACTTGTGGTTGTGGAGATAAAGAAGTTTCCTACAAGGGAAAATCCTGCGGTAGGTAGAATAAAGGAAGTGCTCGGTCATCCCGAAGATAAAAACCTCGTTATAGAGGTGCTTATAAGAAAGTATAACTTGCCAACCTCATATCCTGAAGAGGTTCTAAGAGAAGTGGAAAGCATCCAAGTGGACTTGGAAAAGGAGCTAAGAAGGAGGAAAGACCTAAGAGACCAGCTATGTTTTACCATAGACCCAGAGAAGGCAAAGGATTTTGACGATGCGGTTGCCATAGAGAAAACTCCCAAGGGATATAGGCTTTGGGTTCACATTGCGGATGTTTCCTACTTTGTTAAGGAAGGTTCCGCAACGGATAAGGAGGCTTTCAAGAGAGGTTTCACTTTTTACCTGCCTGACAGGGCATTGCATATGCTTCCAGAAAGGCTTGCAGGTGACCTTTGTAGTCTTAGACCCAACGAAGACAGGCTCGCCTTTACCTGTGAGATGCTCTTTGACGAAAAGGGTAGCCTTTTGGAGTATGACATATACGAAAGCGTCATAAGGAGCAAGGCAAGGCTTACTTACAATGAAGCCCTAAGGCTCATAGTGGGTGATCCCTCTCTTGAGAACAAATACCCACACCTCGTTGAACCTCTTAGGCTCATGGAAGACCTCTACAGAATACTTTCAAGGATGAGGTGGGAGAGGGGAAGCATAGACTTTGACCTGCCAGAGGCGGAGCTCGTGGTGGACGAATTTGGTGAGCCTGTTGCCCTTATGCCTTATGAGAGACATGTGGCTCATAGGATAATAGAGCAGTTCATGGTTTCTGCAAACGAAACGGTAGCTATGCATCTTGAAAGTATGGAATATCCATGCCTTTACAGAGTTCATGAGAAGCCAGACCCTCAAAAGGTGGAAAACCTTCTTGAAATTCTTGCAGGGCTTGGCTACAAGGTGAAAAAGCCTTCGCTAAGTCCCAAGTTTTTCCAGAAAATAATAGAAGACTTTGAGGGACGGCCAGAGGAAAACCTCGTGAGGTTTCTAACCCTCAGGAGCATGAAAAGGGCTCATTACTCTCCTCACAACCTTGGACACTTTGGTCTTGCATCAGAGCATTATGCTCACTTTACCTCACCCATAAGAAGATATCCAGACCTAATAGTCCATAGACTTCTTAAAAAGGCTATAAGAGGTCAGGACATAAACTACGAAAAGACCCTTGAGTATCTTGAGATGGCAGGCGTGCACCTTTCACAGCAAGAAAGACTTGCGGAGGAGGTGGAAAGGGAAGCCATAGACAGGCTAAAGGCACGTTTCATGAAGGCTCATATCGGCGAGGAATTTGAAGGTATCATAACCGGTGTTGTTTCCTTTGGTATATTCGTGGAGGTGCAAGAATACCTTGTGGAGGGCCTTGTAAGCATAACAAACCTCAAGGAAGACCAATACATATACGATGAACCTGCCCACAGGCTCGTAGGTGTAAATACTGGCAAGGTGTATAGACTTGGAGATAGGGTAAGGGTCAAAGTGGTAAGTGTTGACGAGGAAAGAGCAAGGCTTGAACTTGTTTTGGTTTAGAGGACTTCTAACTTTGCCCTTAAGGCTCCTGCGGCTTTAATGGCTTGCAGGACTGATATTATCTCTCTTGGTGTTGCACCTATTCTATTCAAAGATTCCACAAGTTGCGAAATAGTGACACCTCTGAGCTCTACAAGCCTCGCCTCCTTTTCTTGAACATTAAGCTCTGTTCTGGGAACTACCCTTGTCTCTCCGGGAGAAAGAGGAGGTGGCTGGACTACTTCAGGAGCTTCTCTTATGGTAACCGTGAGGCTACCTACAGCGACTGAAACTGGATTTATTCTTACATCTCCACCTAAAAGGACAAGCCCAGTCCTACTGTCTATTACGACCCTTGCAATGGAGGGTACGTCTATGGTAGTCTCCTCCACCCTTGCGAGAAAATCTACAGGGTTTACATTTGGTGGAATATTGAGCCTTACAGTGCTTGCGTCAATAGCCTGGGCAACCTGCATGCCAAATTCTGTGTTTAACCTGTCCTGTATTAGCCTTGCAAGAGCAAAGCTGGGGCTATCAAGGTATAGGTTGACCTCCTGAGGTATGCTTTGGAAGGGTATCTCCCTTTCTACGATAGCACCGTTTGGTATTCTTCCTACCGTGGGAGTGTTTTTTATCTGCTGAGCACCTCTACCCCTTGCCTCGTAGCCACCCACTATAACTTGTCCTTGAGCCAATGCATAAACTTCACCATCTGGACCTCTCAGTGGAGTAAGAAGGAGAGTACCACCTTCCAGACTTTTGGCATCACCTATGGAGGAAACCTCCACATCTATAGGCATTCCTGGCTTTGCATAGGGTGGTAGCTTGGCGGTAACCATCACCGCAGCTACATTTTTTGTGGTCATTCTTCTTGGGTCAACCACTATACCCATCCTATTTAGCATGTTGGCTATGCTTTTCACTGTAAAGAGAGTGCTTTTGCCATCACCCGTTCCCCTAAGCCCTACCACGAGACCGTAGCCCACAAGGTAGTTGCTCCTATTTCCTTCTATGGTTACCACATCTCCTATGCGTGTGGCAAAGCTCAGAGAAAAGAAAAGTATCAGAAAGGCAAAACCTTTGCTAATATTCTTGCAAACCATCCTGGGCTACCTCCATCTGCTAAAAAGCCCTTTCCATCTATAAAGACTTCAAGGTTAGCTATTTTGTCACTTGTAACTGTATTGGTGCTATCTATATCCTCTGGTCTGACTATGCCTCTTAAAACCACCTCTCTCTGTGCGTTGTTCATGATTATATTTTTCTTAGCTTCCACAAGCATGGTGTTATTGGGATAAACCTTCACTACCCTACCCGCAAGCCTTGTGGTTAAGACACCTGTTTGTTGGACTTTGCCTGTGCCCTTTGTGTTTATATTTCCAGAGCCACGACCACCTATGTTCGCAAGGGTATTTTGCGAGATGCCGAAAAAGGAGCTAATACCTTGCTGAAAGGCTGATGACCTTTGAGTTTGGTTTGAAACGCTTTCCACAGCGTTTATACTTTCCACCACTTGAAGAAAGATAATATCACCCACTCTACTTGCCCTTCTTTCTGAGTATAGGTCTTGGTAGCCGTTTTTTGGCATAATGCTTCCTCTTGAGGCATACTCAATCTTTTCTTCACCAGCAGGATATGGATTTTTCCTCTCATATTCTTCCAGAGTGCTTAGCTTTGGTCCGCAAGAAAAGACTAAAAACCAAACTATTAAAATCCACATCCTCCCCATGTTTAATAATTTTAATCCTTTTCCCACCTTTTGTTTATAGAAACTTCTACCTCTGCTGGAACACGCTTTAGCACTATCTTGCCCGCATGTTTCATCGCCCTTTCTAAAAGCTCCTTGACCCTCTCCGCTATGCGTTCCTCACATTCCACCAAGACCTCGTCATGAACAAGGTTAACCACATTAGCCTTGAGGTTTTCTTTTCTAAGCTCCGCATCGAACATGAGGACGGAGAGTTTAAGAAGGTCTGCACCCGTGCCCTGTATAGGGTAGTTAACCGCATCTGGGAAAGTGTGAGCGATATAAGGTCTTCCAAGCAGTGTATACCCCCTTGATTCCTTGAACTCCTTTAGCTCTCTTTTCACTCTCTCGTGCCATGCCCTTATGGTAGTGTAGTATCCAAAAAAGCTCTCTCTTATTTTCTCTGCGTTTTCAAGAGAGAGGTCTACTCCGTATGTCTTTGCATACTCCACAAGACCCTTTGCGGATATGCCGTATATGAGACCAAAGTTTACCGCCTTTGCAAGCTGACGCTCTTCCTTTGTTATCTGGTCTTCTGGTTTGCCCAAAAAGACGCTTGCGGTGTAGCGGTGAAGGTCTTTGCCTTCAATGAATGCCTGAATCATCTTTTCCTCCCCCACGTATTCGCTTGCTATCCTTAGCTCAATCTGAGAAAAGTCCGCTATAACGAAGGTTTTGCCTTCTTCTGCCTTGAAGATGCTCCTGAGATTTCTTGGTATGTTTTGCACGTTTGGGTTCATACTCGCCATCCTGCCGGTTATAGCACCTATTTGTTTAAACTCAGGATATACCCTGTTGCCCTTAAGTTTTTCTTTTATCTCTTGGAGTTTTTCTATAGTCTTTTTTAAAGCTCTTATTTCAAGAAGTTCGGAAACCACAGGATGTAGAGAATACTCCGCCAAAGCCTTATCATCGGTAGAAACATTACCCTTTTCTGTTTTTGGAAGGTCAAGACCAAAACGTTTTGTGAGAAGGTCTCCCACTTGCTTAGGAGACATAGGGTCTGTCCTGTAGCGAAACATAAAGTCCATAACCTTTTTCTGGAGTAGCTTTTCCTGTTCCCTTAACTTTTTCTCCAACTCTTCTCTGTCCACTGGTATACCCACCATCTCTAACTTTGCGGTCTCTTGCACAAAAGCCATCTCCACTATGGCAACTGGATTGGTAAGCCCGAAAACCTTTGAAGTTCTCGTCTTTAGCAGAATCTCTTCCCTATGAGTTTGTTCATTGAGTTTTTCAAGAAAAAGATAAAAAAGGTCTCTCACCACCTTAACGTCCAAAGCAGCATATTCAAGCTGTTCTTTTCCGAGAAAAGGTTGTCCCCAGTTTGATGCCTGAAGCCCCTTGTCCAAAACCTGCCCCAAATAGTGCATGGCAACTTTTTGAAGGGAGTGCTTATCTGTATTCCCAAGAAGTTGGCTCGCTATCATGGTATCAAAGACCGCATAAGGTTCTATTCCATAGGCGTATAGATATTTAAGGTCAAACTTCAAATTATGCCCCACTATACCTCTTTCAGAAAGCAGTTTTTTTAGGAAAAGCACGCCCTCCTGACCAAGCTCAAAAAGGTCCAGTATGAATATATCTTCCTTACCTCCCACTTGAGCAAGTCTTATTTTGTCACCAGAGACCTCTGTGTCAAAAAACAGGTATCTTTCCCCTTTGAGGTGCTCGTATACACCAAAAAGCCTTTCCTTTGATGTTATATAACTAAACTTTGGCATCATGCTTTAGACTGACCTTTTCAAGGTCTATCCACATGGCTATCTCATCGCAAGAAGGAAATTTAACACAGTTTATGCACTCACCCCAGACCTTGTGAGGTAGTTTTATCTTCTCTACTTCTTCAAAGTTTAGCTTTGAGAAAAAGTCATGAGCGTAGGTGAGGACAAAGACCCTTTTAACACCGAGCTCTTCCGCCTCTTTCAAACACGCCTCCACAAGCATAGTGCCTATGCCCCTACCCTTATGCTCTTCGCTTACCGCAAGGCTCTTTATCTCCGCAAGGTCTTCCCAGACTATATGGAGACTCGCACAACCTATAAGATTGCCACCCTCTTCACAGACCCAAAAATCCCTTATGTTCTCATATATGGAGTTAAGGCTTCTGGGAAGTAAGATGCCTTCCTTGGCATAATGGTTTATCAGGTTATATATCTCTCCTGCGTCCTTTAACTTTGCCTTTCTAATCACCATTCGAAGCTCTGAACCACTATGTATCCTTGCTTGCCCGCCTCTTCCAGAAAGCCTTTACTGGCAAAGTGAGTAACTATGACTGGCACTACATTCTCCTCAGTGTATTCTTTATACTCCTCAAGCACAGCCCTTATTTTATCCTCTAACTCCTCAAAGATATCCTTGGCTCTTTCTGGTCCTATGGCTAACCTGCTTTTTGCCTCGCCCACTATTAAAACCCTTTCTCCGTTCCTTTCTCCCTCCGCCAAAAGGTTTATTTCCTTTCCATTTACCTCTTTCCTTATTATGCGAGTGTGAACCTTTATACCAAACTTTCTCTCAAGGTAGCCAGGCAAGTTCCTATAGGCTTCATTTTCAAGCATATAACCCATTGTTTGGTCTATGCCACCAAGTTTTCTGTTAAGTTCCCTCTGAGATTCCATAAACTCTTTAAAAACCATCTGAGTTTTTTTAGATTCCTCAGAAAGCTCAGCGAGCTTTTGCTCACTTATCCTTTGTGCCTCACGCAGTGCTTTGGCTGATTCATCATTTTTCCTTTGAGCCTCTGCAAGCTCAGCAAACTTTTGCTCGGTTATTTTCCTGTATTCTCTAAACTCTTCCTCACTTCTCTTTTGAACCTCTATGAGTTCTGCCATCTTTTGCTCGGTTATTTTCTGTGCCTCACGCAATTCCTTGACCGATTCCTCATTTCTCTTTTGAGCTTCTGTAAGTTCTTTGATTGCTTGTTGCATTTCCCTTTGAGATTCCGCAAGCTCAGCAAACTTTTGCTCAGTTATCTTTCTGTATTCTTTGAGTTCTTCCTCGTTCCTCTTTTGAACTTCTGCAAGCTCTGCGAACTTTTGTTCTGTTATTTTCCTGTATTCTCTAAACTCTTCCTCACTTCTCCTTTGAGCCTCTATGAGTTCTGCCATCTTTTGTTCGGTTATCTTTTGTGCTTCACGGAGTTCCTTGATTGATTCCTCGTTTCTTCTTTGAGCTTCTGTGAGTTCTTTGATTGCTTGCTGTGTTTGCCTTTGAGCCTCTGTAAGTTCTGCCATCTTTTGCTCGGTTATCTTCTGTGCCTCATGAAGTTCCCTAATTGATTCTTCTGTCCTTCTTTGTGCTTCCGCAAGTTCTGCTATCCTTTGTTCATTTAACTTCTGGACTTCCTTAAGCTCCAAGAGGCTTTCATCCACTTTCCTTTGGTTTTGAGCAAGCTCTCTGACCACATCTCTCAAAGACTCAATGGAGTTCTCAAGTCGGATTATAGCCTCCTTTACTTCCATAAAGTCGGTAGCCTTCACCAACTTGTCTAAAAACTTAATAAACTCAGTAAGCACCTCCACCTGCTCTGGAGTAAAGACCGCTCGCATCTTTGAAAGGAGTTCTTCCACTGTCATCCCTTTATAATATAGTCAAGGTCTTTGTAAAAGTTTGGGTATGAAATGGCTACACATTCGGGCTCATCTATCACAGTCTCTCCCTCCGCTACAAGCCCCGCTATGGAGAAAGCCATGGCTATCCTATGGTCTTTGTAGGTCCTTATGGTAGCACCCTTGAGGTTTTCAACGCCTTCTATTTCAAAGCCATCTTCAAGCTCATGGACTTTTGCACCCATAGACCTAAGGTTTTCAACCACTGCCCTTATACGGTCGCTCTCTTTTACACGAAGCTCCTGAGCACCCCTTACCACAGACTTTCCTTCCGCAAGAGCCATAACCACTGCCAAAATAGGAATCTCATCTATCATGGAAGGCACCTCCTTCGGCAAAACCTCCACACCCTTTAGTCTTCCACTGTCCCTAACATAAACGTCCGCCACTGGCTCTCCAGATAGCTCCCTTAGGTTTTCATACCTTATGTCCGCTCCCATCTGTCTGAGTTTTCTAAAAAAGCCATCCCTTGTAGGATTTACAAGGACATCTTTTAGGACAAGCTCCGAGCCTTCAAGAAGACAAGCCAAAGCGATAAAAAAGCTCGCAGAGGATGGGTCCGCAGGACAGAATATCTCAGTAGCTTTAAGGCTTTGCCCTCCCGTGAGCTTTACCACATGACCCTCCTGCCCCTCTAACTGAATAATCTCCACACCAAAGGCTCTTAACATTCTTTCTGTATGGTCTCTTGAAAGGACAGGCTCTAAAACCTCCGTGTATCCTTCCGCCCTTAGCCCTGCAAGCAAAAGGGCAGACTTTACCTGTGCGGATGCCTTTCTATTAAAGAAGGAAATACCCCTTAACTTACCACCTCTTATGCACACAGGAAGTTTGTTTCCCTTTTCCCTTCCATCAAGAAAGGCTCCCATCTGTCTGAGAGGCTCTACAACCCTTAGCATAGGTCTTTGCCTTAGACTTTCATCCCCCGTTATGACACTGAAAAAGTCTTGAGTGGCTAACACCCCCATCATAAGCCTTGCGGTAGTGCCAGAGTTTTTGGCATCAAGCACCTCAAGTGGCTCACGAAACTGGTATCCCCTTCCAATTACCCTTAGGTTCTTTCCCTTTCTCTTTACTTCCACGCCAAGTCTTTTTACTATATCTAAGGTTGCCTTTGTATCTTCGGAAGCTAACCACTCTTTTATGTGGCTTTCACCCTCTGCTATGGCAGAGAATATTACCGCCCTATGGGATATGGACTTGTCTGAAGGAACTCTTAGCTCGCCTTTTGCCTTTTTTGCCCTTCTTAGTTTAAGCATATGACTATTCTACCAAAAGCAGGTAAATTCCTATGAAAAGCCCCCACACTATTACAAAGAACCTTACCACCTTTGGCTTGAACCTTTGAGAGATTTTTGCTCCTGCATATCCACCAAGAGCAAAGCCCGGCATCATAAAAAGTGCGTAAGCCCAACTTACTTTACCACTAAATATGAAAATAAAAGCACCAAGGAGGTTTATAGAAAAGCCAAGAAGGTTTTTTAGCCCATTTGCGGTATGTATGTGATGCACTCCAGAAAGCGTTAGGCTTGCCAGCATCATTATGCCTATGCCTGCACCAAAGTAACTTCCATATACGCCGGTTATAAACTGAAGGAAAAGAGGCAAAAGCAAAGGAAGGTTTTTCTCTTGAATTACAAACTTAGCCAAAAATCTTCGTATGACCTCGCTAAAGGCAAGCATAAAGACCGCAAAGAATATGAGAAAGGGCACTATGGACTTAAAGGTTTGAGAGGGTGTTTTTATTAAAAGCACCGCACCCACTACCGCACCTACAGTAGAAGAGATAAGAAAAGGCAGAATAAGGCTTTTTACCTCCTGTATCCTTTTCCTAAAGCCAAAAGCACCAGAAAGGGAGCCTACCCAGAGAGCCACTGTATTTGTTATGTTGGCAACCACTGGGTCAAGCCCAAGCCACAGGAGTGTGGGAAAGGTAATGAGCGTCCCACCACCTGCAACTGAGTTTATAGCTCCTGCCAAAAAGGCAGAGCAAAAGGATAAAAGAAAGTATTCCATTTAGACTATCTTTCCAAACTCCTCAAACTTAAACCTGTAAGCCCTTGGTAAAAGCCCTTTGGATGGGTCCTTGTATCCTATGGCTATTATCATAGGCACTACCTTGTAGTCTTCTATCTGCAAAAATTCCTTAAGCCTTGCCTCGTCGTAGCCCTCCATGGGATGGGTCTCAAGCCCATAGGCTCTGGCAGTTATCATTATAGTCATACCGAAAAGGGCTGTGTCTCTAACCGCTTTTCTGAAGGCTCTTTGAGGGTCTTGCCAACCTGCTATAATTTGGCTTTTTAGGCTCTCTTTTGCCTCTGGCTTTATATAGCCCAGCTCCTCCCAGCTTTGCAAAACTCTGTCCACATGCTCAAAGCCTGCCCTTGTGTTGGCAATAAGCACTATGTTTGCACTGGCATCTTCCACCTTTTGTTGGTTGTAGCATATTTCCCTTAGCCTCTTCTTTTTCTCCTTATCCTTTACCACTATAACTTCCCATGGTTGAAGGTTGTAGCCAGAGGGTGCGGTTGCGGAAACCTCAAGTATCTCCTTTATTATTTCATCTGGCACATCTCTCGCTGGGTCAAAGAAGGTAATAGACCTCCTTTCTGTGATTAACCTTAAACATTCCTTCATAGCACTTCCTCCAGCTGTTTTTTGACCTTGTCTAACATAGCTTTCCTTTCGTCGTCGCTTACGTATGGCACTGCATACAGGAAAAGATGTCTTATTACTTCAATACTACAGAATTTGAAAATGCCAATATCCGTGGTCTTTATTAGGCACTCCTCCATGCCTGAGGGTCTATAGTCAAGCTCAGAAGCTCCAAGGGTGTTTATTATGAAAGCTTTTTTGTCAGAGAGAAGTCCAACAAGCTCTCCATCTCTCTCTTCGTAAGCAAAACCGTAGCTAAAAACCCTATCTATGTAGCCCTTTAGGATTGCAGGCATGCCTGTCCACCATATGGGATATATAAAGACCAAAAGTTTTGCACCTTTTATTATCTCCTGCTCCCTTCTTATGTCCTCTGGCACGCCACCCGATAGAAAGGTTTCAAAATCCCTTGCGGACAAGACAGGATTAAACTCAAGAGCATATAGGTCTCTCAAGCTGTATTGAACACCCTTGGCGGACAAAGTCTCAAGGACAACTTCCTTTATAGCCTTGTTGAAGCTCTTTGGGTTTGGATGGGCGTAAATCACACATACCATCTTATACCTCCTTTGTCTGAAAGATTAAAAAATAATGGTATGGAAATATGGCGTGGCTTTCTATGAGTTTAAAGCCTTCTTTTTGCATAAAGTCAATGACCTTTTCCTCTGGAATTCTATCCTCAAGGGGTGGTCCTGCGGGTGATGGTATGGGATGCCAGTCAATGAGGATTATTCTGTGGGTGGTTATCCTGTTTACTTCTTCCATAAAGGCTTTGGGCTCTAAAAGTTCATGAAATAGGTTTGCGAGAAGGCTTACATTCACCGATTTGTCCTCAAGAGGTATACGGTTTTCTCCACACTGGATATATTCTATGTTTCTAAGGCTTTTAGCCCTTTCTCTGCACCTATCTAACATAAAGCCTGACTGGTCTATGGCATAGAGCTTTTTTACCCTTTCCGCAAGGGGTATGGTAAAGTATCCTGGACCACACCCAATATCTGCCCAAACCTCCTCTTTGTTTGGCTTTGCTACTTTGAAAAAGTCCTCAAGGTTTTGCCAACTTTGTCTTTCTGGCAAAAGAAGCACCTGCCAGTTTTCTTCTGGAAACTTAAAAGCCATCTATTCCTCCTGAAGTTGATACTTCCAGTAGTCTATAGTTTCCCTTACCGATTCAAGGTTCTTTCTAAGGTCTTCCATAAGAGCCTTCATGAACCTTCCACAACCTTCCATTGGAGCGTAGCCCGCACACTCTTCCGCTTCCTCCGCACAGGCGTATATCATCTGGCTTAGGCTTTCAAGCCTTCTTAGATATTCTTTTGCCCTTTCCCTGTTAAAGTTTTCCATGGCAACCTCCTATGGCTTTATTTCTACCCTTGAATTTTCATCGTATAGGTATAGCTTTCCTTCCTCTTCATCCCTTGTTCTTTTGTGAGAGCCATCACAGAAGGGAAACTTCTTAGAGAGCCCACACTGGCACAGATAATAGGTCTCTTCCCCTATCTGAAGTTTGTATGGACCTTTTCCTGTGAATTTTACAAGTCTTGCCATGCTTATTCTTCCCTTTCTGGTGGATTGTATAGAAAGCCTGTGAGACCACCCCACACTATGTGAAGCACAAAGGTGCTAATTTGCGCATTCATCTGCATGGGTTTTTGAAACCACAAGGCATCCCCCAGACTACCCACAAAGGACACCACCATAACAAATATGTGCCAAAGAACGCCATAAACTATGCCCTTTATGAGACCGGGACCAGGAAGAAGCCTCCACACATAGGGAAGCACAAGGGGTATGGCAAAAAGGGTAGCATCTATCTGGTGTTTTAGCACCCACCCCCAATCCTTTGTGCCGGGAAATATGCCAAAAAGCCCAAACCAGCCTGCATAGACCATATCAAGCACTACCATAGCCCACCCACCCATCTGAGAAGCAAAGAGAAAACTCCAGAAGTTTACTCCTTTTATCACACTCATGGTTTTCCACCTCCTGCTTTTGAGTTTAAACCTGCTCCGCAGGCGTGTCAAGAAGGGTCTTTTTTGTTATATACTATCCTCTATGAAACCTAATAACAACTCTGTAGTATGCCCAGCAGAGCTTGCCATACAGATACTAAGCGGTAAATGGAAGCTATATATTCTTAAGAACCTAATGGATGGAAAGAAGAGATTTTCAGAACTTCAGAGGGCTATACCTGGGATTACTCAAAGGATGCTTTCAAAACAGTTAAGAGAGCTTGAAGCTTGTGGACTTATACGCAGAACCGTATACCCTGTGGTGCCACCTATGGTAGAGTATGAGTTAACAGAGATAGGCAAGAGCCTTGAGGATGTATTTAACGCCATACATAAATGGGGTCTAAAGTATGTGGAAGCTATGTCTATCAAAACCTTAGAATGCCAAGAGGAAAACTCCAGCTAAACTTCTCCTTTGTTTTCCAGCACCGCATATGTCCCTGTGGCGTAGGCAACAAGTTCAGAACCCTGCCAAACCTCCACCACCGCAAAGGCTACCTTTTTGCCCCTTTTTAAGAGCCTTCCTACTGCCAAAAGCTCACCCTTTACAGCAGGCTTAAGATAATTTACCTTTATCTCAATGGTTACAGAGGTTTTATCCTCTGGCAGGTCAGAGATGACCGCAAACCAGCCTGTGTTGTCCGCAAGGCTTGATATAACACCACCGTGCACATAGCCAAGATGTTGAAGGTGATAATCTTCCACCAAAAGCCCAAGCCTTGCCTCCCCTGAGCTTATATGCAAAAGCCTTGCACCCAAGTGCTGGAGAAAGGGCAAGTTTACCCTCATAGCAGGCTTTTTATGTATTCTGGCGTCATGGGAAGTCTGTTTACTCTTATGCCATAGCCCCAAAGGAGTGCATTGGCAACCGCAGGTGCAGTTGGTGGAAGCCCCGGCTCTCCTACACCACCCATTTGACGATTTGAGGTAAGAATATGAACCTCTATCTCTGGCGTTTCATCCATGGTCAAAAGCCCATAAGACCCAAAGTTGCTGTTTTCCACACCACCGCCTTTAAAGCTCACCTTCTCCTTAAGAGCCATGCTCAATCCCATGACTACAGAGCCTTCTACCTGAGAGCGTATAAGGTCTGGATGGACTACCACAGGACCCACATCTATGACCGCCACCACCCTTTTTACCTTGACCTGTCCACTTTTTGCGTCAAGCTCCACCTCCGCCACATGACAGGCATGACTTCCAAAGGAGTAGTGATAGGCTATGCCAAGGTTTTTCTTCCTGCCCCAGCCAGACCTCTCCATGGCAGTCTGGACTACCTTGTAGGCTACTGGGTTATCCCTTAGGAGCTTTAGCCTTAGCTCTCCCGGGTCTTGTTTTGTCTGATAGGCTATGCGGTCTAATATGGTTTCAAGGCTAAAGGCGTTGTGGGTTGACCCCACAGACCTCCAAAACCATACGCTTATAGGAAGCTCCACGTCAACCCTTTCCACATAAAGGTTGGGAATGTTATAAGGTGTGTTTTCCACTCCTTCCACTGAAGCCCTCCCACCAAGCAGTGGCTGAACCGCTATCTTAAAGCTAAGAGAGTTTATGTTCCCCCTTTGGTCTGCAGAGACTTTGATATGAGTGGCACTGTAGGGTCTGTAGTAGCCAGAGCTTATGTCATCCTCTCTTGTGTATATGAGCTTTACGGGTCTTGAAAGCCTTTTGGAAATCTCAAGGGCTTCCGCCACAAACTCCACATTTGCTTTTCTTCCAAAACCCCCGCCAAGGTAGGTGGTTATGACCTTTATCCTGCCTTCTGGTAGTCCACTGACCCTCTTTGCGGTTTCCAACACCCACGTTTGAGACTGTGTAGGTGCATAAACTATGCACTCATCCTTCTTTACCCATGCAAGGCAAGCCATAGGCTCCATGGTGGCATGATAGAGGTAGGGTTGTATGTAGGTCTCCTCAACCTTTACTGGAGAGCCTTCAAAGACCCTCTGAGGGCTTCCCTTGACCCTTACCACATCACCCCTTTCCCTTAGCTTTTGCAAGAAGTATTTCTCCAAGTCCTTGTCTTCCCAACCCTTTACAAAGCTCTCACTCCACTCTATCTTTAGATACCGTCTTGCCTTTTGACAAGCCCAGAGAGACTCCCCACATATTGCCACTCCTGTGGAGATGGGAAAGATATCTACCACTTCTGGCACTCTTTTAGCTTCCGTGCTGTCCACTTTGAGAGCCTTTGCCCCAAAGTAGGGTGGTCTTTCCACCACCGCATAAACCATACCTTTCTCAAAGGTGTCTATACCAAAAACCGCCTTCCCATCTACCTTTTCTGGTGCGTCAATCCTTGGCACAGACCTGCCTATGTATATGAATTCCTTTGACTCCTTTAGTCTTGGTTTTGCAGGTATCTGTTCCTTGCTTGCAAGGTCTACAAACTCTCCGTAGGCATACCTTTTGCCTTCCACAAGCAGATAGCCCCTCTCCGCCCTTATCCTATCCGCAGGAACCTTTAGCCTTTTGCTTGCAGAGGCAATAAGCATTGCCCTCATACTTGCCCCCGCAAGCCTTAGGGTTTCATACATGTTCCTTACGCTGGTGCTACCACCCGTTAGCTGTATACCCATCTTAGGGTCCACATAAGCCCTTCCTGCAGGTGCTGGTCTTACCCTTACCCTTTCCCAAGGAAAGTCCAATTCCTCCGCAACAAGCATGGCAAGCCCTGTATACACACCCTGTCCCATCTCCGACTTGTTAACAAGCACTGTAAGGTAGTTGTCCCTTGAGAGGTTTATCCAAAGGTTTGGTGCATACCTTCTTGGCACTTCTTGAGCTTTTAAGATTCTGTATCCCTCAGGCATTAGCATAACAGAGAGGGTAAGACCGCTCAACTTTAAAAGGTCTCTTCTTGTTATCATGTCCTTCCTCCTACCGCCCTTTCCACCGCCCTTACTATCCTGTTGTAAGTTCCGCACCTGCAAAGGTGAGAAGAAAGCCTCTGAACTATCTGCTCCCTCGTGGGTCTTGGGTTTTCCAAAAGCAAGGCGTAGGCTTCCATTATTTGACCAGGCTGACAGTATCCACACTGAGGCACTTGAAGCTCAATCCATGTCCTTTTGAGAGGATGGTTTGAGGGAAGTCCTTCTATGGTGGTTATCTCCTTTCCTACCGCATCCTTAACTGGTAAAAGACAAGACCTGACCGCCTGCCTTCCCACCAAAAGGGTGCAAGCACCACACACACCTATACCACATCCAAACTTCGTGCCTGTTAGCCGAAGCCTTTCTCTAATAACCCAGAGAAGAGGCTCATCCTCAAAGGCTCTAACCCTGTATACCCTGCCATTTATCCTTAACTCAAAGTCTTTTACCATGGAAACTTGCCTCCAAAGTTCCTTATGTGGTCTATAAGCTCCCTTCTGCCTTCGTATAGCACCGCCACATACTGAGCGAGCCTTTCACCTAAGCGAAGACAGGCTTCCTTCTCCTCTTGGCTTCTTGGCTCACCTGCCACGACCGCACCGTAATGTAGTGTAAACTTCTTGCCCGTGTAGTCCGTAAGCCCAAAGACCAGAAAGCCATAGTTTATAAGCATATACAGGACAGACAAGCAAGCCACCTCGTTGCCACCACCCCATCCGCCAGAAGAGGAAAAGGCACAGCCAATTTTACCGTCTATCTGCCCCCAGAGGTCTCCGATGGTGTCATCAAAAAACCTTTTTATTTTCCAAGAGACTATGCCCATATTGGTAGGCGTCCCAACCGCCAGCCCATGACACCAAAGCACATCTTCTTTGCTTGCCTCGTCCACGTGCAGTAATCTTACCTCTGTTCCCTCCACCCTTTTTGCTCCCTCCGCCACGAGCTGTGCCATTTTCTTCGTATTTCCAGTCCTACTATCATACAACACCAACACCCTTCCCATACCTCACCCTCTCAAAAGTTTTAGAAACTCCCTCATTATCTCAGGCAGGTCTGGCCAAGCCCTTCCAGACACAAGGTTTCCGTCTACCACCACACCGTCCACATACTCTCCACCTGCCATCTCAATGTCTGGCTTTAGAACAAAGAAGGCACTAACCCCTCTACCCTTCAGCACACCCGCAGCCACCAAAAGCTGAGGTCCATGACACAGAGTAGCCACAGGCTTGTTTTTCTCAAAGAAGTGCCTAACGATATCCAAAGCCTTCTGGTGTGTCCTCACATACTCTGGAGCTCTTCCACCGGGCAAAAATAGGGCATCAAACTCCTCGGGGTTTACATCCTTTAGGTTCATATCCACTTCCAGTTTGTATCCCAGCTTTTCCGTGTATGTTTCCATCACATTGGGCTCCATATCATGAACCACTGTCTGAAGAACCCTTCTCCCAGGCGTTGCAACCTTTACATCGTAGCCTTCTTCTCTGAGCCTGTAAAGGGGATAAAAAACTTCAAGGGCTTCCGCTGCGTCTCCTGTAAGTATTAGAACCTTTTTCATGGTTGCACCTCCTCCCTCAAAGTATATAACCCTGTATGAAAGAGGTCAAGAAGGGTCTTTCATTTAACTTAGTTACACGTTTGTAAGTTTTACCAGTCCCAGCCGTGGTGCTTTTTCCTGTGTTTGGGCTTGTGCTTTTCCACTATAAGCACCCTTTCGTAGGGAGCATAGTAATAAACAGGTGCGGGTCTTACTACAATCACCTCCGGACCTCTATCAACATAGACAACCCTCTTTTCTGGGCAGGAAGGATATCCAAGATTCACTCCAAAGGAGAGGTAAACCCTATCACCTGCACCACTTATGCCAGCCAAACCTAACAACAGGGTGGATGTGGCAAGAAATCTTCTCATAGCACTTCCTCCTTTTTGAGGAAATATAATTAACTAAAGATGAAAAGAGGATGAAATTTGCTTGAGTGTTTAGTTCTGCAGGCGGAAGGACTATATAACAGTGCCTTTTTTGCTTCTGATGGTCAAGTTTTGGTGGGAAGGGTTTTCAAAGAAGGTAAGGGCTATCAGGCTCTTGTAGTGGATAAGGAGAAGGGAATTGCTCTTATATTAGGTGGCAAGGGGGACGAAGGTTTGTATAGCGTTAAGGAGTGTGGTCATGTTTACGCGGCGGTAGGACACTCGGGAGATAGGGCTTTGTTCCTATTTTATGAGAAGGCTTCTGGAAGGGTGCGTTCTTTCGTAGGTCCCAAGGGCATACTTTGGCAAACGGATTGTAATTATGCGGTAGGCGGTGCAAAAGAGAAGCTGTGGCATCTTTTCCTTGTGGACCTAAAAAACAAAAAGGGCAGGGCTTTATCCGTGGGTGAACACCTTTACGCCTATAGCCTTGCTAAGTTTGACAGGGGTTATGTGTTGGTGGGAAGGATAGGACAAGAAGGTAACTATGACAGCTTTATCCTCTGGATGAACCCTAAGATGAAACCGCTTAGGGCATTGAGAAGCACATGGAAAGAGAATGACTATCTTAGATATACCAACGGAAGCTGGGCGGTGGGAAGGTTTGAAATAGAAGGAGATTCAGAAGGCTTTGTAGTGGGTATTGAAGGGCTTGAAAGCCTCTTATACAGAAGGCAAGGCTTTGACTACTTTAGGCATGTAAACTCGGATGCGACACTTATAGCGGGTGAGGGCGAAGATAAAAGTGGAGTAAGGAAATCTCTTTTAGTCCATAGGGAGCATGTTTTCCTATTAGGTGAGGATTTTTCTGCGGTTAGGTTTTACGATGAGAGGGAAAACATTGCCTACGGCTATGTGTATGTGGGAGGCAAAGCCTACGCCTTTAGGGTAAGGAATCCACAGCTGAGGTCGGAGTTTAAATACCAAATAGAGGAAAAGCCTTTGAGGTGGAAAAGTTTTAAACTCAGGGTGGAGAAAGACTTTATGGAGTTTAGGTCAATAAACTTTCCAATCGCTAAAGCCTCGTATTTTTGGGAAGACTGCAAAAAGCTCTATTAAAATATTCCTATGGCAATAGTTAAGCCTTACAAGGATAAGCATCCTGTAATACATCCCTCTGTGTTTCTTGCGGAGAACTCCACAGTTATAGGAGATGTGGAAATAGGAGAGGACTCTTCTGTTTGGTATGGGACGGTGATAAGGGGTGATGTGAACTACATACGCATAGGAAAAGGGACAAACATTCAAGATAACTCTGTGGTTCACGTTACACACGATACACACCCTACGCTGATAGGAGACTTTGTCACTGTAGGACACAGAGTGATACTGCACGGCTGTAGGATAGGAAACTATGTGCTTATAGGTATGGGTGCGGTGGTAATGGATGGTGTGGAGGTTGAGGACTATGTGCTTGTGGGTGCTGGTGCACTGCTAACGCCTAACAAGAAATTCCCTTCTGGCGTTTTGGTGGCAGGCTTTCCAGCCAAGGTGGTGCGAGACCTAAAAGAAGAGGAGATAAGGCTTATAGAAGAGTCTGCCAAAAACTACATAGACTACAAAAACTCCTACCTTAGCCAAAAGCCATAAGAAGGTTGCCCACCATCATAAGAAAAGCAGGAAGGACTATGCCCCTTGTCTCCTCTTTTAAAAACACCCTTCCATAAAAGATAACAACCAATAGAGACAGCCTTTCCGCAGATGCCACATAGGGAGAGAGGGTAAGCAAAAGTGCAAGGTTATACAGAATATCTCCAATGGCAAAGAATAATCCAAGAAGAGGTATCTCCCAGTGCTTGTAGTTTTCCTTTTTGATAGTTTGAGAAGGCTTTACAAAAACCAAAGTGCCAAAACTCATACAAAGGGTATAAAACCAGCTGAAGAAAAGGCTATTGCTCTCTATTATGGACGCCTTGCCTATAACCACATTAAAGCCAAATAAGACAGTAGAAAGGATCATATAGACAACTCCCCTGTTTTTCTTGAAAAATTCTTTTGGTGAAAAACCTACAAGAATTAAAGTAGCTAAGATTACCAAAGACATACCCAGCATACCCATAGGAGAAGGCTCTTCGGAAAGAATAAGCCAGCCAAAGAGGGCAGAGAAGACAGGCATAAAGGAGTAAAAGGACATGGCAACGGAAAGGGGTGCATACTTTAAACCCTTGATGAAAAGCACACCACCGAGGACTTCAAGAGGAAGCCAAATTAGGGCATAGGTCAAAACCTTTATATTAAAGTCCCAGTAGAGGATACCAAGGGGTGTGAGAAGTAAGAAGGCTATAGGAAATCTAACCCATAAAGTGAAGTTTTCGTCTAAACCTCTCAGCAGAAGCCTTTTGCTAAGGTAGTCGTTTGTCCCCCAGAATATGGAGGATAGCAAAGCCAGAGAAAGTCCAAGCATTTAGGGTAAAATATTCTACCATGCGTCATGAAAAAATTTTCACACCTGGTCCTGTGGAGCTTCCCGAAAGGGTAAGAGAAGTCCTCGGAAGGCAGATAATCCATCACAGGACAGAGGAGTTTAAAAATGCCTTCCTTGAGGTAAGAGAGCTCTTCAAAAGGCTTCTTGATGAGCCATCAGACAATTTTGTTTTCTTTGCCTCCTCTGGCACTGGAGCGATGGAGTCTGCCATACTTAGCTTTTTCAAAGAGGGCGATAAGGTTCTTGTGATAAACGGTGGAAAGTTTGGTGAAAGGTGGCTAAAGCTCGCTCAACATTGGGGTCTAAGACCTATAGAATACAAGGTAGAGTGGGGCAAATCCGCAGACCCAGAGAGGGTAAGAGAGATTCTGAAGGAAAACCCAGAGTGCAAGGGTGTGCTCTTTCAAGTCTCAGAAACCTCCACTGGAGCATACCATCCAGCACCAGAGATAGGTAGGGTTTGCAGAGAGTTTAACGCCCTATGTGTGGCGGACGCCATCACTGCACTTGGTGTCTATAATATAAAACCCTCTGAGTGGAACCTTGATGTGATAGTGGGTGGCTCTCAAAAGGGATTTTTGCTCCCTCCTGGTCTTTCGGTGCTTTGGTTTTCAGAGCATGCGGAAAAAAGCCTTGTGGATAGAGCCTTCTACTTTAGCGTAAAGAGAGAGCTTTCTAAACAAAAGGAAGGTCAAACTGCATGGACGCCTGCCATAAGTTTAATCCTTGCCATGAGAGAGTCTCTACTTATGCTACTTGAAGAAGGCATGGAGAAGGTTGAAAAAAGACATAAAGCACTCTCAGAGGGAACTATAAGGGCATTGGAGACCTTGGGTCTAAGGAAATTTGCGGAAAAGCCATCCCTTTCTGTAAGTGCCATATATTCCGAACGGTCAGAGGATATAAGAAAGGAGCTTTTAAAACTTGGTATTAGAGTGGCAGGAGGGCAAGACAGTCTAAAGGGTAAAATATTCCGCATATCCCACATGGGCGTGGACCCAAAGGACGGTCTTATGCTTATTGGTATGCTTGAAGTAGTCCTCAAAAGGCTCGGCTTTAGCGTGGAGCTTGGAGAAGGAGTGAAGACCTACAGTCAAACCCTTATGGAACACAAAATATGGTAAGGCTATACATAATAAGGCACGCAGAGAGCGAATGGAACCCTATCGGCAGATATCAGGGGCTTCTTGACCCAGAGCTTTCAGAAAGGGGCAAGGCACAAGCCAAAAGACTGGGAGAACACTTTCAAAGCATTGAGCTACATGCCATCTACTCCTCTCCTTTGAAAAGGACTCTACAGACCGCACAGGAAGTGGCAAAGGCAAAAGGGCTTGAGATAATAGAGGATAGAAGAATTATAGAGATAGACCACGGTGTATGGTCAGGGCTCTTGGTGGAAGAGGTCCAAAAAAGGTTTCCAGAGCAGTTCAGACAGTGGCTTGAAGAGCCTTACAAGGTGAGCTTTGAAGGAGGTGAGAGCCTTCAGCAGGTATATGAGAGGGTAAAGGATTTTCTTGAGGAGATAAGGGAAAGACACTGGGGGCAGACTATAGCCTTGGTATCTCATACAGTGCCTATAAGAGCCATCTACTGTGCACTCCTCAAGGTAGACCTTTCTAAGTTTTGGTCCTTCGGCTGTGATAATGCCAGCTACTCTCTGGTCCATATGGAAAAGGATAGAAATGTTATAATGAGACTTAATACAACCTGCCACTTAGGAGATTTGTATGTGGAAGCCCATAAGGCTCTTTAGCTTTCTGCTTTTGGTGGTTTTTGCTTTAGCCCAGCAGATAAGCAAAGAGTTTGATATAAATGTGGAGCTCACAGGCAGGGTTTTTGAAGAAAAGCCAAAGTTTTCTCCTCCAGAGAAGCTTCCTATGCCGCAAACGAGGGAGCTTGACCTTTCTTCTGAGCTTCTTGAACCGCCTAAGTTTATGGAGTTTGCTCCAGTCAAGCCTGTGGAAAAAGGCAGCGGTATAAGCTGTGGAGAGCCAAGGGATGCTCTTTCCTATAGGCTTGGAGTGGACTACTATCTAAGAGGTAGATACTCCTCAGCGGAAGAAGAGCTTTCAAAGGTAGTTCTTATCCCTAACTCTCCCTTTAAGCCTATGGCGGAGTATGTTTTGGGACTTATAACCTACTCAAGAGACCAAAAAAACAAAGCCCTTGAGCTTTTCAGAAGCTCTTGTGAGTTTTCCCACATGTATCAAAAGCCTGCATGCGAAGCCTACTACGCCTTGCATTTTATCCTCAGAGGCTCCGTGCCAGAAAATAGGGATGGGCTTTGGCAGGCGGTAAAAAGCATTAAGGAAGGTAGAATGCAAGAACCAGACTGCAGTAATGCGGTCTTTTCTCAGTATTGTGGCTATGTAGCGGATTTTGTAAGGGGACAAGAAAATGTCCTATATAAAGATAGCACTACTCTAAGGTCTGCAATAGTTAGATATTTTTCTGGCAACCTACAGGGAGCAAAGGAAACCTTTTCCCTATACTCCGCACCGAGCAAACCATATAGAGACATAGCTCTTTATTATCTTGCCCTTATAGAATACAAGGAAGGTAAGGGAGAAGAGGCTTTCAGGTATGCAGGTATATTAGAGAGCCTTAATCAGAGACTTGCCAGCGAACTATACGCTCTGCTGTCTGAGAAGGATATATACCTTTCAAGGCTTACATATACCATCACGAGAAATCCCCACTTTCTAGAAAAGGCAGGCATAATAGCCTATAATGCGGGAGACCATTCTCTTGCCCTTCTTAATTTTCTTGAGGCGGGGAACGTAAGGTATGCGGTTTATTCAGCTGTTAAGATGGGAGATTACAGAAGGGTTATAAGCCTTTTGGAAAATAAAAGGGGCAAGGACAGAGAAGACTACATGTGGCTTCTTGAAGCCCTTTATTGGACCAATGGAGACTTAAACCCTGTAATTTCTGAAGTATCAAGGCTCTACCCCGACCTCGCAAGGGAGTTCTCAGGTTGGGAAAGATTCAGGAGAGGAGATTGGCTTGGAGCTTTGGGCTTCTTTGAAGACCCATACTACAGGGCTATAGCTTTATACAACCTAAAAAGATACAAGGAGGTCATAAGCCTTCTTCAGGGAAAAACAGACCAAAGGTCAAACATCCTAAAGGCTCGCTCCGCACTTATGATGGGGGATACAAGACTGGCAAGGAGTTTCCTCACAGAGAGGTCGGACGAAGAGCTATATCTATTGGGAATGTCCTACTTCTTAGAGGGTGAATATCAAAGAGCGGTTTCCTTCTTTGGAAGAGTTTCGGATAAAAGTCCACTAAAGGCAAAAGCCTTGCTTAGGATGGGTGATGCCTATTACAACGCCGGGAACGTAGAAAAGGCAAAGGAGAGCTATTACGAGGTCTTGAAGAGGTATCCAGATAGTGAGGAGGCTAAGCAGGCAACTCTGTCTCTGTTTGAGTTTTCTGGTAAGGGAGTAAGCGACGAAGAACTGGAAAAGCTCCTTGTCAATTACATGCAAAGGGAGAAAAACCCACAACCTGAGGTAATCTACCAGTATGCATCCCTCTTGGCAAGAAAGGGAGACAAAAGGGGAGCGGAAAGGGAGCTCTTAAAACTTCTT
The DNA here is from genome assembly GCF_033971325.1 of Hydrogenobacter sp. T-2. Classification (NCBI taxonomy): domain Bacteria; kingdom Pseudomonadati; phylum Aquificota; class Aquificia; order Aquificales; family Aquificaceae; genus Pampinifervens; species Pampinifervens diazotrophicum. The sequence goes on along the minus strand of NZ_CP117180.1, from coordinate 444,709 downwards.
GACACACCCCTTAGGTTTAAAGCCATACTTAAGATGGCGGAGATGGAAGAAGACCCTGCCAAAAAACTGGTGCTATACTACAAGGTATACAAGGAGGCAGAACTTCAAGAGGATAGGGCTAAAGCAAGAGAGGAGCTTATAAAGCTATACACTTCAGCAAGAGACACCAAAAGTCTTGCGGACTTGCTTGCGGAGGGAGATACCCAAGATAAGGTTAAAGCTGTAGGTTTATACATAGCCCTAAAAGACATACCTTCCGCACTTTCCCTTTCTCGTGAGCTAATAAATGCAGGCTACAGAAGCAGAGACCTTGAAAAGTATCTTATAGACCTATACAGGCAGTCAGGCGAAGCTGACCTGCTGAGCTACGTACTCAAAAGCCCAGACAAAACCTTGCGAGGAGAATCTCTATTTCTTCTGGGTCTTGATAGTCTCAAGAAGGGTGATAAGAAAAAGGCTCTTGAAAACTTTGTAGAGATATCCCTTAATTATAAGGAAGAACCATACTACAATCAAGCTGTGTTGGAAGGAACTAAAATACTCATAGAGTTAGGTGCGAGGATAGATGCCAGCTGTTTGTTGGAGAGGTTTGACCTAAACAAGTCAAAACCAGAGGAGGTAAATTCATACAATAAGCTCAGACAAGGCTTACCAAAATGTGAGGTGAGGTGATATGGAAGGACTTTTTGAGCTACTTCAGAAGGGTGGGCTTGCCATGTATCCTCTCATCTTTCTTTCTGTAGTTTCTTGGGCTGTAATAGTGGAACGCATATTTCATCTTCGTTCTTCTTCCTACATAGGCAGGTCTGTAAGAGACCTAAAACCTCTTATTGCAAGTGGAGATATAGAAGGTGCTTTAAAACTTCTCTCTACGGAAAACTCATTTACCGCAAACCTACTCAGGGACATGCTACAAGGATACAAGGAGGGAAAGCTTAGAAAGGAAGACATGGTAAAAAGCCTTGATTTTGAGCTTTCTCTTTTAGTGCCAAAGATTGAGAAGAACCTGCCACTGCTATCTACTACCGCAAGCGTTGCACCACTTATTGGTCTTTTTGGCACTATAACTGGTCTTATAAAGGTTTTCTCTGCCTTTGCCACTGCAGACCCAGAGCAGGCAATGGTTCTCCTTTCAAAAGGTATAAGTGAAGCCCTTGTGGCCGCAGCTACAGGTCTTGCGGTTGCCATACCAGCCCTTGTTGCCTACTGGCTTTTTAGAATATGGGGAAACAGCATACTTAACAGGATAGAGTCTGAGGTTTTTGAAGTTTTAAGGGTGCTAAGATGAGGAAGAGGAGGCTCAGCTACGACGAGAGGACTTATATAGATGTGGTTCCTCTTGTGGATACGCTCCTTGCGGTCTTTCTCTTTCTTGCGGTTATTGCATTCCAATCACCAGTGACCTTTCTTGCAGTAAAACTTCCTTTTGCAAAAGAGGGTGAAAAGATAAGCCTTGAGGTTTTTAGAGTTCAAGTTATGAAGGATGGAAGGTATCAAGTAGGTGGTAGGGATATTAGCCTTGAGGAGATAGAAACGCTCCTTCAAGAGAAAAAGCCAAAGACCTTAGTGATAGAAGCGGACGAGGATACTCCTCACAAGTTTGTGGTCGCTCTTATGGATATGGGTAAACGCAATGAAGTGGAGAGCCTGCTTATAGGTGTTAGAACAAGAAGATGAGTTTTTTCCTCAAAAAGCTCTTAAGCTTCATCATACTCCCTCCAGCCATCTTTATTCTTTTGTTTTTACTCATTGCGGTTTTCTCCAAGAAAAGGATAGTTAGTTTTCTTGCTTTTCTTGGAGCCTTAGGGCTCTATCTGCTGTCTGTAGAGCCTGTCAAGGATATGCTATACAAGCCTTTGGAGAAAGCCTATCCTGTCCCAAGGGAGGTGCAGACGGACGCACTTGTAGTCCTCGGAGGAGGCTCATACAACACGGGCATTCTTAAAGAAGACTCCATGAAAAGACTTCTTACGGGCTTTATACTTCACAAAAGGTACGGACTGCCCATAATACTCTCAGGAGGTGCAAATATAGGAAGGCTTCCTGAAGCTGAGGTAATGAAACAGCTCCTTGAAGAGCTCGGTGTGGATAGGAGTAAAATAATAACCGAGGTCAGAAGCAGAGATACCCTTGAAAATGCCAAGTATGTAAAGGAGATATGTGAGAAGCACAATTTTCAGAGAGTGGCTCTCATAACCTCTGCATACCATATGCCAAGAGCTGCGGAAACCTTCAAGAAGGCAGGCTTAGAAGTTATACCCTATCCTACCGATTTCAAGCAGGACAAAAAATACAACCTCTACAGCTTTATCCCTAAGATGGGTGTCCTAAACGACAGCTACAAGGCTCTTAGAGAACACTTAGGTGGTCTGGCTTACAGCATGCTTTATTAAACCCTCTTTTTCAAACCCTTCTCTTATGGCACTGAGGAGCTTTTCAAGAGCGGATTCATAGCTATCAGCCTTAATCTTACAACCAGATGCATACTTGTGTCCTCCACCACCAAGAGCTTCCGCTATCTTCGCCACATCCACCTTTCCCTTAGACCTAAGGGAAACCTTCCACACACCTTCGTCAGGCTTTTCTATAATGGCATAAGCCACTTCCACCCCTTCCAAAGACCTTGGATAGTTTACAAGCCCCTCGCTATCTGAATACTCAGAGCCAGTTTCTTTGAAAAACCTATCAAATATGGTTATACCTGCAACAAGACCATCTTCATGAAGAGACAGAGTGTCAAGCACCTTTGATATCAGCCTCATCTTGTTTAAGCTCTCTCTTTCCGCAAAGTTCACATAAGTCCAATGAGGCTCAGCTCCAAGCTCAACGAGCTCCTTTGCCAGTTGGAAGGTTTCTGCGGTGGTATTGGAATACTTGAAAAAGCCCGTGTCTGTGGCAAGCCCAGCATAGAGGTTTTGGGCTATATCCTTGTCTATAGCAGACCTATCCCAAGCACAAAGAAGTTTGTATATCAAAGCTGTGGTTGATGGTGCGGATGGGTCTATGTAGTCATACTCTCCGTAAAAGTCTCCTCCTATATGGTGGTCTATACGCGCCTTTCTTAGAGCCTTTACCTCTGCATTAATCCTGTAAAAGCCACTGGCATCCACTACCACGCCAAAGCTGAACACCTCATTAACTGGCAGTTTAACCACCTCCTTAGAACCGGGCAAAAAGTCCAGAAAGTGAGGCACTTTATCTTTACATCCTACGGTTACCTTTTTACCCTTCTTCTTTAAGAAAAGATAAAGAGCAAGAGCACTTCCCAATGTATCCGCATCTGGGTTTTCGTGGCTGGCTATGAGAATAGTTCCCTCTTCTCTCTTTAGAAGTTCTATAAGTGGTATACTTTGTTCAAACATGGCTTTCCTCCTACAGCAGATTATACTTCTTCAAGACCCTATAAAGCCTTTCGTCTTCGTTTGCGAGGTCTTTGAGTGCATCCAAAAGTTTAGAAAACTTACCCTTTTCAAACTTCTCAAGAGCCTCATCTGTAGCCCTTTTCACAGTGCTTTTCCTATCCCACAGGATAAGTCCAATTATAGTGGCTATCAAAAGAAGTTGACCACCAAAGATGGCTATCATTATCTGAGTAAGCCTGTCTATTTGCTTCTCCATCTGCTGAAAGCCAATGTCTACCTTTGTATCAAGTTTTTCTATTTTTATTTCTGTGTTTCTAAGTCTTTCCCTGTCTTCTTGAGTAAAAGAGACCTCTTTGGCAAGGCTAAAGGATAAGAGTATGGTCAAAAGAATTAAAAGTCTACCCATACAACCTCCTACAGTAGATTATACTTCTTCAAGACCCCATAAAGCCTTTTGTCCTCGTTTTTCCTATCCCACAGGATAAGCCCAATTATGGTGGCTATCAAAAGAAGTTGACCACCAAAGATGGCTATCATTATCTGAGTAAGCCTGTCTATTTGCTTCTCCATCTGCTGAAAGCGTTTGTCTATCTGCTGAAAGCCCATGTCTACCTTTGTATCAAGCCTCTCTATTCTTATCTCCATGCTTCTAAGCCTTTCCCTGTCCTCTTGAGTAAAAGAGACCTCCTTGGCAAAGCCAAAGCCCAAAAGCACGATTAAAAGAAGTAAAAGCCTAACCATAACACTTCCTCGTAATCTATTAAATTTATACCTCTTGTAGCACTCCTGCACATCTTTTGCATACTTCTCCCTCAAACTCTTCCTCTGGGTAGTATAGCCAGCATCTTGGACATTTCTTACCTTCCGCAGGAGACACGCCCACTCTTATACCCTTTAACGCCTCACCCTCTATAACATACCTACCACCCTCTGAAAACTTGACCCCGCTTACGGTAAAAAAGTATTTAAGGTAATCCTCATACTCTCTCGCAATTTCCAAGCCTTCTCCCCACAGAAAGACTTGAGCTTCATATGGGTGGTTTACCGCCTTGTCCCTTCTTGCTATTTCTATCGCCTTCATCACATCCTCTCTTAGCTTTATTAGATACTCGTAGTCCCTGAGGAGTTTTTCATCAATGAGCTCTCCTTTTCCTTGAGGTATTTGGTGCATAAAGACGCTCTCTGGAAGCTCTGGATTTATCTTCCTTAGATATTCCCAAGCCTCCTCTGCGGTAAAGCTAAGAAAGGGTGCAATTGAAGTAATGAGGGCTTCCGCCAAGGCATAAAGGACTGTTTGAGCGGACCTTCTTTCCCAACTGTTTGGAGCATAAACGTAGAGCCTATCCTTTAAAACATCAAGATACAGGCTCGAAAGCTCCACAGAGCAGAAGTTTCTTACCAAGTGATAGACCCTATGAAAGGCATATTCTTGGTAATGTTTATGAACCTCTTGAAGAAGTTTCTGCAAGTATGAAAGCATCCAACGGTCAAAGTGGTGAAGCTCCTCATAAGGCAACGCCTTTGAGACTTCAAAATCGTAGAGGTTTCCAAGCAAGAACCTTATAGTGTTTCTTATCTTCTTGTAGTCCTCCACGAGCCTTTGGATTATGCCCTTTCCGAGCCTCACATCCTCCGTGTAGTCTTCAGATACCACCCAAAGCCTAAGCACGTCCGCACCGTATTGCCTTATGACCTCTTGAGGTGAGACCACGTTTCCTAAGGACTTGGACATTTTTCTGCCCTTTTCATCCACCGTAAAGCCATGGGTAAGGACCGCCTTGTAGGGTGCTTCTCCGTAGCTGGCAACGGACTCAAGCAAAGATGCCTGAAACCATCCCCTATGCTGGTCCGAACCCTCAAGGTAGAGGTCCGCCTTTTGCACACCCCTCTTTCTCAAAACCTGTGCGTGAGAAGAGCCAGAGTCAAACCACACATCCAGAATATCCTCTTCCTTTATAAACTCCCTTGAGCCACAGGAAGGACAGGTATAGCCCTCTGGCAGGAGCTCTTCTGGAGACTTCTCAAACCAAAGGTCAGCTCCCTCCGGAGAAGTCTCTATCATATTAGCTACCCTTTCAAAGACCTCTAAGTCAGAGACCACATGCCCACAGTTTTTACAATAAAAGACCGTTATAGGCACACCCCAGAACCTTTGACGAGATATACACCAGTCTGGTCTGTTTTCTACCATAGACCCTATGCGGTTTTTGCCATAGGGTGGAATCCATTGAACTTTTTCTATCTCCTCAAGACACTTTTCTCTAAAACTCTTACCATCAACCTGACCTGACATGCTTATAAACCATTGAGGTGTTGCCCTAAATATGACAGGGTTTTTGCATCTCCAACAGTGAGGATAGGAGTGCCTTATCTTGCCTTCCCAAAGTAGTAAACCCCTTGCCCTCAGGTCTTCTATTATGAGAGGATTTGCCTCAAAGACCCTCTTGCCCCTTATAAACTCTGGTGCTTCTTGGGTAAACCTACCCTCGTCGTCCACGGGTGCAAAAGGCTCAAGCCCATACCTAAGACCCACCAAATAGTCCTCCCTACCATGACCCGGTGCCATATGCACAAGACCTGTTCCTGTAGAAAGCTCCACAAACTCCGAGGGATATACCCTGTTTACCCTGCCCCCATAGGGTGCAAAATACTCAAGACCCACAAGCTCAGACCCTCTTACCTGCCTTATAACCTCTCCATTTATGCCCGTAAGGGACTTAACACTTTCTAATAACTCTTTTGCCAATATGTAGGTCTCTTCTCCAGACTTGAAAAAGACATACTCATAGTCTTCTCCCACCATAACGCCACGGTTGGCAGGCAAAGTCCAAGGAGTGGTAGTCCATATAAGCAGGTATGTTTTTGGCTGGTCCCTTAGTGGAAACTTCACATATATGCTTGGGTCTTCCTTCTCGTAGTATTCTACTTCCGCCTCCGCCTCTGCGGTTTTGTCATATATGCACCAATAGACGGGTTTTTTGCTCCTTATGACCAAGCCCCTACTGAAGACCCTTCCTAATTCCCTTACTTCTTGTGCCTGATAGGCAGGGTCCATGGTTATGTAAGGATTTTCCCAGTCCGCAAGGACCCCCAGCCTTATAAACTCTTCCTTTTGAACCTTTATAAACCTCTCCGCATAAGCTCTACAAAGCCTTCTAAACTCCACCTTACCAAGCTCTTCCTTGGAGAGCTTTTTCTCCTTTAGCTCCTTTTCCACCTGCTGTTCTATAGGCAGTCCATGACAATCCCAACCAGGCACAAAGTCCACACGATACCCTGTCAAAAGCCTATATTTGACAATTAGGTCTTTAAGGATTTTGTTGAGAGCATGCCCTATATGAATATGCCCGTTAGCATAAGGTGGTCCATCATGAAGCACAAAAAGGGGTTTGTCCTTGTTTCTCTCCCAGAGCTTTCTGTATAGCCCCTGCCACTTCTGAAGTATTTGAGGTTCTCTCTCTGGCAGGTTTGCCTTCATTGGAAAGTCCGTCTTTGGAAGGTTTAATGTTTCTGCGTAGTTTCGCATGAGGTTATATTATACTAAGCTAATAGAGCCATGCCCTTTATAACAAACAGCGACCAGAAAACCCTTGAGCAGAGGCTAAGGTATATAATCCCCAAAAGTGTGGAAATAAACATCCTTGTGGGCTTTTTCTACTTTTCCTCCGCACCCTTCTTGTATGAGGTTCTCAAAGATATGGAGGAGAAGGGAAAGCTAAGAGAAGGACATATAAAGATTCTCGTTGGGCTTGATGTGGACCAGAGGATAAACAAACTTTATGAATATGCTCTTGAGACTTCAGACCCAAGAAATCAATTTTTCCTCTCTTTGGACAAGGCTTTTACCTCCAGTGATACGGACAGAAAAGAAACCTACGAGCAAGTGGAGTTTTTTATAAAACTTCTACAGGAAAAGAAACTTCTTTTGAAAAAGACAAGGAAACCTAATCATGCAAAGCTTTACCTTTTTATCTTGGAAGAGGGACAAGCAATACCACACCTTTTTATAACGGGCAGTAGCAATCTAACCATCGCAGGGCTTAGCTATCAAGAAGAGTTTAATGTGGAAATAAGGGACTATGGCTTTGATGAGGCTAAAGCATACTTTGATAAACTATGGGAAAAAGCGGTATCCCTTGATGTAAACAAGATATTAGACCATATTAGAACAAAAACCTTCCTAAGGGCTATAAGCCCCTTTGAAGCCTATGTATATGCACTTAAAACCTACATGGAAAGCTACACAGATACCTCGGAAAGTTCAAAAAACACTATAAAGACTCTATTGGAAGAGGCAGGATATAAAGCCTATAGCTATCAAGTGGAAGCGATTGCACAGGCGGTTAGAATAGTAAACACCCATAATGGTATTATTTTGGCGGATGTGGTGGGACTTGGAAAGTCTGTTATAGCGGTTGCGGTAGCCAAAAGACTTGGCACAAGAGGAATTGTTATTGCACCACCACACCTCATAGGAGACGAAGGAGAAAACTATGGGTGGAAAAAATACTTGGCGGACTTTGGACTGCATGACTGGAGAGTCTTTTCTGTGGGAAAGTTAAAGGAAGCCTTAGAATATGTGGAGAAACACCAGGATGTCCAAACTGTTATAGTGGACGAAGCCCACAGGTTTAGAAACGAAAACACCAAAAGCTACACCTATCTGCAACAGATATGCAGTGGTAAAAAAGTTTTACTTTTGAGTGCAACTCCCTTTAACAACAGACCTTCGGATATATTTGCCATGCTAAAACTCTTTACCATTCCCAAAAAATCCACCATAGTCTTTGACGAAGACCTTGAAGGTAAATTTGAAGAGTTTGAAAGAGACTTCAAAAAACTATCCTACATAAAAACCTATTGGAACTCCTCAAACAAGAGCAACAAAGAACGTGCCCGAAAGTATTATAAGGAACTTTTCAAAGAAGATGACATAGACATAAACAAGGTAAAAGAAACCGCAAAGAGTTTGGCAAGGCAGATAAGAAGTATTATTGAGCCAGTAGTTATAAGAAGAAACAGGCTTGACCTACGGTATTACCCAGACAAAATAGACCTTCCTGAAGTAAAAGACCCTATAGAGAAGTTTTTTGAGTTAACACCAGAGCAGTTAGACTTTTACGACGAGGTCATAAGTGCCTTTACCGACCTCTCAGAAGGTGGAAGGTTTACAGGAGCCATATACTTTCCAGAGAGATACAAAAGAGAAGAGGAAGAAAATGAGGATTTTACTTACCTCTATCAGAAAAACCTTTATAGCTTCATGAGAAGACTATTGGTAAAGAGGTTTGAAAGCAGTTTTGGAGCCTTTAAAAATAGCCTCAAAAGGTTCTTAGAAATTCACGAAAATGCCTTAGATTTCATAGAAAGAACAAAAAGCTTTGTGCTTGACAGAGACATCATAGAAGAGATACTTTCTGTTGAGGACGATGAAACCGTAGAGCAAAAGCTAAAAGAATTAGAGAAGGTATACAAACAAGGCAAGAAGTCAAAGTATCATGAAGTTTACAAGATAGAAGAGCTTGGTAAAAAGTTTGTTGAAGATATACAGAGGGACATAAGGCTTTTTAGGGAGCTTTTGGAGAAGTTTGAAAGAATAGGTTTGGAAAGAGAAGACCCAAAAGCAAAAAAGCTCATAGAAACAATAAAGGAGTTTTTAAAAGACAGAAAGGTGGTAGTTTTTACAGAGTATGTGGATACCGCCAGATATTTATGTAAAATCCTTGAAGAAGCTTTTGGTGATAAGGTTCTTTGTGCCCATGGAAACCTTTCAAAACAAACCATAGAGTCCATATACAAAAACTTTGATGCCAGTGCAAAAGAGCAGAAAGGTGAGTATGACATTTTACTTGCCACTGACAAGCTTTCAGAGGGTTTTAACCTAAACCGTGCAGGAGTGGTTATAAACTACGATATTCCCTGGAATCCTATAAGAGTTATCCAGAGGGTTGGAAGGATTAACCGTATTGGTAAAAAGGTTTACGATGAGCTTTCCATTGTAAACTTCTTCCCTACAGAAAGGGGAGCGGATATAGTGCGTTCAAGGGAAATAGCCCAGAACAAGATGTTTATGATTCACAAGGTTTTGGGAGAAGATGCAAAGATATTTTCACCAGAGGAAGAGCCACAACCCTCTGAGCTATACAGGAGACTTACCACCTACACGGAAGCAGAGCAGGAGAGCTTTTTCTCAAAGGTAAGAAAGGAATTTGAGGAAATAAAGGAAAGGCACCCAGAGGTTTTAAAGGTTGTGGAAGAGTTTCCATACAGAGTAAAGACTGCAAAAAGGCACAGCCAAGAAAACCTTATAGTGCTAATAAAGAAAGGCACAGACCTATTTGTTGGCTACAAAGAACCAGAAGGAAAACCAAAGATAGTTAGTTTTGAGGATGTATACGAGCATATTAAGGCAAGTTATCAAGATAGACCTCTTGAGCTTTCTGAGAGCTTTTGGAAAAACTACAATGAGCTTTTGAACCATGCTGCAACAAAAACAATAGGAAAATTACAGAGAAGTTATTCAGAAGCGTGGAGTATGCTAAATACTATAGTCAGGAACTATCAACTACCATAGGACTTACGTCAATATGTGAAAAACCTTATGGAAAACATAGAGAATTACAGCACTGTGCCAAAATACGTGATAAACAAAATAAGAAACCTGTCCTTGGGAAAGGACTTGCAGAAACAACTTATGCAACTCAAGGAAGAATATCCAGACCCAGAGGTAAAAGTCCTTATGGAAAGCCATGAGCCCGTTTATATACTTGCGGTTGAAAATAGACTATAAAAGGTTTACGAGCCAAAGTTTGCCTTTCTATTGCTTTGTCCAATATATTCGCAGAGAAAGTAGAAATTTCAGTCATCTGGAGAATTTTTATGATATAAATCATGCTTATTAAGCTGTTGTCTCTCAATAATTTTAAGGCAAGGACTAAAGATATTAGACAAAGCACCTTTCTATGTTAACTGCACCCCAAGTATATGACGAAGTTTTAGAGATTTAGCTCCTTCTTCAACACTTCCAATACTTTCTCAGAGCTTATCAACTCTTTAATCAAAGCGTGTAAAAAATCTCTGTCTTTTATCTCTCTTACTCTTTCCTCCAAGCCCTCTGGCACATAGCCAAGCTTACTCTCTACGAGAGTTATAACCATATTTTGTGCGAACTCTAACTTTCCAATCTGCCTACCCTCTTGCAGACCGATCTGTTTACCTTCCTCAAGCCCAAGCCTATACAGAATATCCTTTCTCAACATCCTCTTCGGCAATCTTATATCCTCAGGTCTAACCACTATAGGCATGTGCCTAACCTCCTCCGTGAGCCTTGCCACTATGAGTTTTGAATTAGTCTATGAAATTCTCAGTTCAGTAGACAAAACCTGCATAACGTCCTCAGAAGTAGAAGCCAACTTCTTGGCTAAAGACCTCAAAAACTCCACGTCTTTTATTTCCCTTATCCTATTTGCTATTTCTTCAGGCACATAGCCGAGTTTACCTTCAATTATGGCTATAAGCATCTCTTGTGCAGATTTCAAAAGACCTTCCTCCAGTCCAATCTGTTTACCTTCCTGAAGACCAATCTGTTTACCCTCTTCAAGTCCAATGTGTCTACCCTCTTCAAGTCCAATCTGTTTACCTTCTTCAAGTCCAAGCCTATAAAGAATATCCTTTCTCAACTTCCTCTTTGGCAATCTTACATCCTCAGGTCTGACCACTATAGGCATGTGCCTAACCTCCTCCGTAAACCTTATCCTTAAGTTAGGTCTTAGTTCTGTTAGCGTCAAGGCTTTCAAAAGATAGGCTTTTCTCTCTTCCTCGTTCATACCTTCCATTGTCTTTATGAGTTTCTCTATCAGATATGCCTCATCCTCCACCCTACACAAACAAGCCAGTAGCCTATCCATAGGGTCTGGGCTTTCCAAAAGCACATTGCAGTCTATCTGCCTTATGTCAAGCATCTCATAGCTAAAGGTAAGGTTTCTAAGCCTTAGCTTTGATTTCATCCTTAGCTTTCTGTTTCCCACATAAACAAGGAGCTGTTTTATGGGACTGTTTGGATATCTTTCCCATATGGCGAGGTAATAGCGTAGCATTCTGAAGGGCATGTTAGGGTCGTTGAAGGACTGGAATTCTATATGCAATACACTCTCATCCTCAAGCCTTGCCAAGAAGTCTACTCTTAGCTCTGTAGAGGGAAAGTTTGTGGGTAGTAGCTCCTTGATGGGTGCTGGTGTGAGTATTCTGCTTAGCCTGTAAGGGATTTCCTCAAAGATGTCTTTTAGGGTTATGTCTTTTGAAGACACACAAAAAGTATATCACGCATTCGTAAGGAGTTAAAAGGCTTAAACATTCAACTCTTTTTTCAGGACTTCCAGCACTTCCTCAGAGGTTATCAGCTTTTTAATCAAAGCATGTAAAAACTCTCTGTCCTTTATCTCTCTTACCATCTCTGCCAAACCCTCCGGCACATAGCCAAGTTTACCCTCTACGAGAGTTATAACCATCTTTTGTGCAAACTCTAACTCTCCAATTTGCCTACCTTCTTCAATACCAATCCGTTTACCCTTTTCAACACCAATAACTTCGCCCTCTTTTCTACCCTCTTCAAGTCCAATCTGTTTACCTTCTTCAAGTCCAAGCCTATAAAGAATATCCTTTCTCAACTTCCTCTTTGGCAATCTTACATCCTCAGGTCTGACCACTATAGGCATGTGCCTAACCTCCTCCGTAAACCTTATCCTTAAGTTAGGTCTTAGTTCTGTTAGCGTCAAGGCTTTCAAAAGATAGGCTTTTCTCTCTTCTTCGTTCATGCTTTCCATGGTCTTTATGAGCTTTTCTATCAGATACACTTCATCCTCTACCTTGCACAAACAAGCCAAAAGCCTGTCCATAGGGTCTGGGCTTTCCAAAAGCACTTTGCAGTCTATCTGCCTTATGTCAATCATCTCGTAGCTAAAGGTAAGATTTCTAAGCCTTAGCCTTGACTTCATTCTTAGTTTTCTGTTTCCCACATAAACAAGGAGCTGTTTTATTGGAGTGTTAGGATATCTCTCCAATATGGCAAGGTAGTAGCGTAGCATTCTGAAGGGCATGTTAGGGTCGTTAAAGGACTGAAATTCTATGTGCAGTATGCTTTCGTCCTCAAGTCTTGCTAAAAAGTCCACTCTTAGCTCTGTAGAGGGAAAGTTTGTGGGTAGTAGCTCCTTGATGGGTGCTGGTGTGAGTATTCTGCTTAGCCTGTAAGGGATTTCCTCAAAGATGTCCTTTAAAGCTATGTCTTTTGAAGACACTGGGAAATTATAGCACACCACTTGCAAACTACATTAAAATATGGTTTAGGGGGTTTAAAAATGGCGATAGAATACCAGCCTTTATATATCCTATCCAGTGGAATGCTACTTCAGCAGAGAAAGTTGGAAACCATAACCAACAACCTTGCCAACGTGGATACGCCAGCCTTTAAGAAAGACCTAATTTTGGCAAGCCTCTGGGAAACTCCTATGGGTCAAGGCTTTCCAGACAACGACCCACAAAACCCAAGCAACAACTTTTTATATCCAGTCATGGAAAGGGTCTTTACAGACCTCTCTCAAGGAGCTATAAAACAGACGGGAAACCCGCTTGACCTTGCCATAGAGGGCAATGGCTTTTTTGCAGTTAGAAGTGGTCAAGAGGTGCTATATACAAGAAAGGGAAACTTTAGGCTGGACGCAGACGGCTACCTTGTCAACGAGCTTGGCTACAGGGTGCTTGATACAAACCTCAATGAGATAAGGCTGGAAGGGCAACCAACTTTTGGTATTGATGGTTCTGTGTTTGTAAACGGTCAGCAAATTGCTACTATCGGTGTGTTTGAGCTTCAAAACCCTCAGAAAATAGGAAGAGACCTCTATACAGGTCAGGCTCAGCCTGCTCAAGGCTATAGGCTTATGCAAGGCTTTCTTGAACTTTCCAATGTGAACCCTATTCTTGAAATGGCAAAGCTTATTCAAACCCACAGAGCTCACGAGGTTTATTCCAATCTTATAAGGTCTCTTGACGCCATTTATGAGAGGTTTAACCAGAGCTTTTAAAAAAGGCTCTTTTGTGCAGAGGCTTTTGAGAGGCTGTCAAGCTCCTTTATAAGGCTTTTCATTTCCAATTCTTCAAACCTTTTCCTTAATGCGTTAAAGTTAGGACTTTTTAGCCTTAACTCTTCTTCTTTTAGGCTTAAACCCTCTACTTTTTGCAGTTTTAGAAGAGATAAAGCAAGCTCAAGGCTTTCTCTATTTGCCTGAGGAAAGGCTCTAAGGAAGTCTTGCCAGTTTCTCAAAAGGTTTTCCACACTACCGTAGGCTTCAAGAACTTTTATGGCAGTCTTTGGACCTATACCCTTTACGCCTTCTATATTATCCACCTTATCACCCACAAGGGCAAGGTAGTCTGGAAGTTTTTCTGGTGGAACGCCAAACTTCTCCAAAACTTTTTTCCTGTCAAAGACCTCACCGCTTATGGGATTAACCACTACAAGCCTTTCACACACAAGCGACAATATATCCTTGTCTGGTGAGTAGACTTTTACAGAAAAACCTCTTTCAAGAGCCCACCAGCTTATGGTTGCAATTATGTCATCCGCCTCATAGCCTTCCACTTCATACCTTTTAATGCCAAGAAGGTCAACAAGCTCCTTTATAACTGGTATCTGGACCTTTAAGGGGTCTGGCATGGAAGGTCTCTTGGCTTTGTATTCTCTATAGACCTCTTCTCTCTTTGTAGGTGCAGGCAGGTCAAAGGCTATGGCAAAGTAAGAAGGCTTTTCTGTTTTTAGTATGGAAAAGATAGCCCTCATAAAGCCGTATATGGCACCGGTAGGAAAGCCAGACCTTGTGGAAAGAGGTGGAAGAGCAAAAAAGCTCCTATACAGAAAGGCGGAGCCGTCAAGGAGATGCAAAACCTTCATGGAGAGCCCTTCTGTAATAGCCTTTCATAGCTTCCACAAGGCTTCTTGTAGCCTTTTCTACGTCCTCAAAGCCAAGGATAGCAGAAACCACCGCAATACCCTTTGCACCCGCAGAAAGCACCTCCGCAACACGATAGTGAGTTATACCACCTATGGCGACTATGGGCTTTGAGGTTAGCTTTACCGCTTGACGCAGACCCTCTATACCTACCAATTTGTAGTTTGCCTTTGTGGTAGTCTCATACACAGAGCCAAAGCCTATATAGTCTATGGGAAGATGCTCCACCTCTTTTAGTTTATCCACAGAGTTTACTGAGTATCCTATAAAGATTTTGTCTCCTACGAGTTTTCTAACCACATCGGGAGGAAGGTCTTCTTGACCCACATGAACACCGTCCGCAGACACCGCAAGAGCTAAGTCCACCCTATCGTTTACCACAAGCTGAACATTATACCTTTGAGTGAGCTCTCTAAGAACCAAAAGCTCCTCATACATCTGCCTTGTGGACTTGTTTTTAAACCTATACTGGAGTGCAGTTATTCCACCCTTTATGGCGGACTCTATGGTAGATACGAGGTCCCTGTCTTTAAGGTAGCTGTCATCGGTTACAAGGTATAAAGTTAAGTCTGGCTTTTTCATTCTTTCCTCCTGTTGCAAATGATATTCAGTTAGACTATATTATAAGGTATGCAGTTGGAAGAACTAAAACAGAAGTTTGAGCAGTTTTTGCGACAGAACGGACACAAGATTACGAGGGGTAGGTTTGAGATAATAGACAAGATAGCCAGCTATGGTCCTCACTTTGAAATAGAAGAACTTGTCCGCTGGATAGCAAACCAAGACAGGTCTATAGCAAGCAGGTCTACCGTCTACAGAACCGTAAGGCTTCTTCAGGAGTTTGGAGCAATAAGGGAGGTGATAAAGCTGGGCAACAGAACCATATATGAGTTTGTGGCGGGAAAGCCACACCATGAGCATCTCATATGCGTGGAATGCGGGAAGATAATAGAGTTTTACAAAGAGGAAATAGAAGAGTTTCAAGACAAGGTGTGCGAAGAGCACAGCTTTACACCTTTAAACCATAGGCTTGAAATTTTTGGTATATGCTCAGACTGCAAGGCAAAAAAATATGAGAATAGAAGGCTGGAAGTTGGAGCTTAAAACTACGAGAGCAGAGCATATAAAACCTAGGGAGGACTTTAGCTATTACCTTAACTCTGCTATGGAAAAACAGCAAGAGCGTGTAAATAAAGAATCCTTGCCAGTAGATGCAAGAATTAGTGCAAAGGTGGAAGAGGTATCCCAAAAGTATGGAATCCCTAAGGAGCTTATCTATGCCATAATAAAGCAAGAGAGCAACTTCAACCCGAAGGCTTACAATAAAAACAAAGATGGCACAGAGGATAGAGGTCTCATGCAGGTCAACTACCAGCACAACCTAAGGCTTATGAGAGAATATGGCATAACAGACCCAAACCAGCTTTTTGACATAGAAACCAACATAGAGCTTGGAGCAAGGATACTCTATGAAAACTTCCAAAGGTTTGGCAACTGGGCAATGGCTGTAAAAGCCTACAATGGGCTGAAGGCAGACAACTGGGACTATGTGAGGGGAGTTTTTGAGAAGCTGGCTCTTTTTAGGTGAGGTGCAATGGAAATAAGGGAACTTACTCAAAAACAAAAGGACTTTCTAAAAAACCTCTTTGAGATTGAAGAACTTCCAGAGGATATGGAGTTGGATGAGTTTCTTGCCTCAAGAGGCTGTAAGCTATACGAGTGCCTAAGTTGTGGCAAGCTGGTATTTCACGATAATTATGAGTTTTGGAACTTAACGGATTGCTGTGATGACAATTCAAAGCTGGTAGAAGGTGGGCTACTTTGTGAGGTATGCTACTCAAGAACTCCAGAAAACCTAAAGCACTGGATATTTTTCAGACCTACCTACTACAAAGAGGTAAGCTTTTTGCCACCAGAAGGTAAAAATAAGCCAACAAAAGGACAATAAGAAGGACTATATTCATAATTAGTGGGGGAGAGCTATGAAACCGTGGGTAAGTATAGTTTCAGGAATAACAATTGATGGTAAAATGGCTCCTGCCAAGGGCGTGTCCTCTAAACACACTATGCCCTTGCCTTTAAAAGTGAGAGTATACTTGCATACCTTAAGGTCAAAGTTTGACGCCATAAGTGTGGGATGCAACACGGTAAGGCTTGATAATCCACTCCTAAGGGTAGAATACACGGAGGGTAAAAATCCTATAAGGGTTATACCGTGCAACAGAGTAGATATATCGCCAGATATGAACGTCTTTAAACCACCGAGTGATGCTATCTTGGCTGTTCCAGAAAATACAGACCGAAGGGCTTTAGAATCCTTTATAAGGCAAGGGGTTAAAGTCCTGCTCGCAGGTAGAGATGAAATAGACCTTAAAGTCATGCTTGGAAAACTTTACGAACTTGGAATAAAAAGCTTAATGGTAGAGGGTGGTTCAAAGCTAAACGGAAGTCTCTTGGCTCTGTCTCTTGTGGATGAGCTTGTAATAATTCATCATCCAATGGTGGTATTTTCAAAGGATGCACCCTCTTTTGCGGAAGCGATGAACGTCCCTGTGCTAAACTTAAAACTTGTTAGTAGTGAAGTTATAGAGGGATACCTTATAACCCGTTGGATTCCAGAAGGGTTGGAAAACAGAAAGAGTGAATTAGAATATCTATATGCCTCTCATAAGGGACATTGAAGAGGTAAAGGAGTTTATAAGAAAAACCTCGCAGAAGACCGCTGTTTATGTGGGCTGTGATTCAAGACAGGTTAAAAACCACACGGTCTTTGTTTCTGTGGTAGTTGTTCACATAGATTCCTGCAGAGGTGCAAGGATATTCTGGAAAGTGGATAAAGTGCCACGCATAAGGTCCCTAAGACAAAGGCTTTTAGAGGAGGTAAGTAGAGCGGTTTATCTTGCCCTTGAGATTTCTGAAGTGGTTGGCAACAGACCTTTTGAAGTCCACCTTGATATAAACCCAAACCCAGAGCATAACTCCAGCGTAATACTCAAGGAAGCCATAGGTTATGTGCTTGCTCAAGGTCTAAAGCCTGTGGTAAAGCCTCATTCCATCGCAGCTACTACTGTGGCGGACTATATTACCGGCAAATACTAAAACACGTATTCACCGGATATGAGCCTGTTATAAAAGCTCTCTGGTAGGAAGGCATGACGGTGCATGTCCGCAGAGTATAGCTTTGTCTGAACCCTTACCTCTCTGGAAGGCTCTCTTACGGGGTGCTTCTTAGAGCCTATGGACATAGTCCACCAGTATCCTGCGTATCCCGGTATTACTGCGGTGTAGAGGTCTACTATTGGGAAAACTTTCTTAAGAGCCTTTTGTATTCTTCTAACTATTTCAACATGGTAATGTATGGATTCTGTCTGACCCACGTATATGCCATCTTCCTTTAGGGCTCTGTAGACATACTTAAAGAACTCCTCTGTGGTTAACACGTGGGCAAAACCCACTGGGTCTGTGGAGTCTACTATTATCACGTCAAACTCGTTTTCGTAGTCTTGAATGTATTTATATCCATCCTCATTGAGGATTATTGCTCTTGGGTCTTCAAAGGCGACCGCCATGGTAGGTAAGAACCTTTTGGATACCTCTATAACCTCCTTGTCTATGTCCACAAGGACAGCCCTTTTGACCTCCGGGTGCTTAAGAACTTCCCTTAGAACTCCACCATCACCACCGCCTATTATAAGAACATTTTCCGGGTTTGGATGGGCATAAAGTGGCACATGTGCCATAAACTCGTGGTAGATGAACTCATATCGCTCGTCGCACTGGGCAACACCATCAAGCACCAAGATTTTTCCGAAGTGTGGCGACTCCACAACCATTATTTCCTGATATTCGCTCTTACCGTGGTAAAGCACATTGCTTATGGGATAGCAATGTCTTATGGGTGCATATGGGTCTCTTTCCATGAAGAAGGTGTCCATCATAGTCTTTCACCTCTCATTTTTTTGAAGCATATTATAAAGCATAAAAACTCTGTCTGGCTCAAGAGTTTCAACCCTACACATGGGGTCAATGCCCGCTTTTAGAAGTATAGTTTCTGGAACTTTATTCTTTAGAGCCTTTCTTCTCATGGAGTATAAGCCTACCAAGAAACTCTTATAGTCCATAAGGTCTAAATTTGGAAGCTCCTCCCTTCTGCTTAGCCTAATAAGTCCGGATTGCACCTTTGGGGGTGGCACAAAGAAGCGCGCAGGCAAGCTCATAAGATACTCAACCCTATAAAAGGTTCTCACAAAGGTAGAAAGCCAAGAAGCTCCCTTTTGAATTTTCTCTGCCACTTCTTTCTGTAGCATGTAAACTGCCATTGGAATGCAGGAATGGTGAAAAACCGTATTTTCCAATATAAGACTTGCCACATTATAGGGTAGATTTCCCACCACTTTGAGGTTTTCTCCCAGAGAGCAAAGGTTAAACTTGGTGGCATCTTCTTTGTGAATAAATACTCTCTCCTCTTGTATGTTTTTATGAAGAATTTCTACCATCTGCGGGTCTATTTCTAAAAGATGAAGCTCTTTGAAGTTCTTTTTTAGGATTTCTTTTGTTAGGTTTCCAGTGCCTGGACCTATCTCAACCACTATGTCCTCCTCTTGGAGTTCCAAAAACTCCACTATGCGTTCAAGGACACCCTTTGCCACAAGAAGGTGTTGACCGAGATGTTTTTTGAGCTTCATGCCTTATAATTTTAGGCATGTTTCTTTTCCTCTTGCCTTATAGTAGGCTTCAAAGGAAGTTGGTCTTTAAAAATTGTGATGATAGCAGGTTTACACTTGAGGAGTTTGAGCCTCTTGCAAGGTCTATTGAAAAGGCGTTTGTCAAAGACTACTCTCTCGCACCTTTGTATAGAAGGTTTAGCGATGTTTTTTGGGAAAGTCTTGAGCTGTGGGTCTTGCCTCCTCCTGTGGTCAGTTACATAAAGGAAAATTCATGGGTCTTATCTCCTTTGTATGGTCTTGTTAAACCTACCGCTTGCATTCCCTTTGCACCCGTATCTTGGAAGGAATTTTATGGAGAGAAAACTCTGATGGATTTCTGGAAAGAACACATAAGAAACCTCTCAAAAAAGCTCCTTTCTGAAAAGGTTGTCGTTTCCTTTGTTAGCAAGCCTTACGAGAAACTCTTTGACCTAAAACATGCCAAAGGCTTTTTTAGCTTTGAGTATTATAGGAAAGACCAAAGGGTAAAATTGCCCTATAAGCACTACGCCTATACGCTAAGATACATAGCTGAGAAAAACTTGAGCTTTTCGGAGCTTGAGAAGATAAACTTCTATGACTACAAGGTAGAAAATGTAAAAAGCCTTGGCAATAAAACCTTGGTGGTTATGAGGTCGGAGGGTAGGTATGAAATCTAAACTTGACAAATCGTGTGCCAGGCTATATAATATAGTAGATGGTTCCCAGAACCTACTCTTGAATGAGGGGGGTCCAAGAAGTTGAGCGGACCCCTCAAGTCCATTTATAAAGTTGCTATACTGGTAGATTGGGAAAATGTAAGATACAGAATATTTGATAATAATATTCTTAAAAAACATGGAATACCTGACAACCTAACCATAAACTACAATGAAAATCCGCAGAAAGCTATAAACTTTTTGAAATCTTTCGTAGACCCACAGCAAGAGGATATTTTTAGAATATATTTTTATACTTGCTTGTATCCAGAAACAATAAAATTGAAGAGGGAAAAACTAAATATACACAAAGATGAAGACCGTAAAAGAATTGAAGCTCTATACCCTAAATATTTAAGAAATTATGAGCTTAGTAAAAGCTTAGTTAACAGTGTAGCTAAAATGGACAATGTTCAAGTTAGGCTTGGACATCTTAGCCCTCGTGAGGAAAATAAAGACACAGCCAAAAGTCTAAGATTTGAACAAAAGCAGGTGGATATGCTAATAGGTTTGGATGTGGCAACACTCTCGTATAAAAGGCTTGTCGATAGGATAATTCTCTTTTCTTATGACACTGACCTTTTGCCAGCAATTCTTCTCGCTAAGGATAATGGCCTCCAAATAGTACTTCCTGCTATAGAGGGAATTATAGAACCACCAAAGGAAATGATTAGAGAAGCGGACTTTGTAAGGAATAAGAACTATGTTAAAATAGTAGAGAGCTTAAGCACATGAAAAGCACTTACCTTTCTGTAGTTATACCTGCCTACAACGAGGAAGACAACATACCCATACTCTATGAAAAGTTAAAGGGAGTTCTTGAAAGGCTTGGAAGAGAGTATGAGATTATTTTTGTGGATGATGGTTCTGTAGACAGGACTTGGGAAAGGCTAAAGGATATAGCGGAAAAGGACCAAAGAGTAAAGCTAATACGCTTTAGGAAAAACTACGGACAGACCGCTGCCATGTATGCGGGCTTTCAGCATGCCACCGGAGAGGTTATCATAACCTTGGATGCGGACCTTCAAAACGACCCAGAAGACATTCCCATGCTATTGCAAAAGTTGGAGGAGGGCTATGACATAGTAAGCGGGTGGAGAAGGGATAGAAAAGACCCCTTCCTCTCAAGGAGACTACCTTCTATGATAGCTAATTGGATAATCTCAAAGGTAACTGGTGTGGAGCTTCATGACTACGGATGCACTTTAAAGGCTTACAGGGCGGACATAGTAAAAAGGCTTGAGCTATACGGGGACATGCACAGGTTTCTGCCAGCACTTACAAAAAGGCTTGGAGCAAAAATAACAGAAATTCCAGTGAGGCATCATCCAAGATTGTATGGAAAGTCAAAGTATGGCATTGGTAGGACTGTAAGGGTCATTCTTGATATTTTCTTGGTAAAGTTCCTAAACGAATACATAAACAAGCCCATGTATGTTTTTGGGACTTTGGGCTTTATCTTGCTTAGCTTGGGTCTTATTGCACTCTTTTATCTTGCTTTTATCAAACTCTTTCTTGACCAAGATATAGGAAGGAGACCCCTCCTAATTCTTAGCGTTCTTTTCATTCTTGCAGGTATACAGCTTATATCTACAGGAGTAATAGCGGAGCTTTTAGTGAGGATATACTATAGGACAAAAGAAGATAAACCCTTTGTAGTAGAAGAAAAGGTCAATCTGTAGACAAAAACGTATGACTACATTCATTGAATGTCTTGCAGATTTATGTATAAGCTAATTTCATGAAGAATATTGATATAGACCTGCGATTGCTTGAGCTTTTCTGTTGCGTGTATGAGAAAGGAAGTCTGTCCGAGAGTTCTAACTGTCTCCACCTTTCCCAGTCTACAATAAGCTTTCATATACACCAGCTAGAAAAATCTACAGGGCTTAAACTTTTTTACAGAAAAGGCAGGAAGCTCCTGCCCACGAGCAACGCTCACATGCTATATCCCTACGCAAGAAAATTGCTTGAGCTAAAGCTCTCTGTAATAGAAGAGATAAGGCTTCTGACGGGTTCTTACAAGGGATACATAAAAATAGGAGCAAGCTCCATACCGGGAAGATACCTACTTCCACATTTTATAAGCAGGTATCTTAACAAAAACCCAAGCACCAAAATAGACCTAATAGTGGAGGATTCGGAGATAGTGCTCAGTAAGATTGAAGCAGGGGAAGTAGACATAGGCTTTACAGGCTTTGTTCAACAAGACAGAAGGATGGAAATAATAGAGGTTTGGGAGGACAGCATACTCTTTGTTGGTGGTAAAGATGTGAAGGATGGGCTTACCTTAGAAGAGCTTACCAAGATGCCCTTTGTTCTGAGGGAGGAGACCTCGGGTACAAGGAAGTTTGTGGAAGGCTTTCTGAACTCTGTGGGGGTGGATGTGAGAAGCCTAAATGTGGTTCTTGTAGTGAACAAGAATGAGGTCATATTGGACGTATTAAAAAACATAAGGGCGGTTTCCTACCTCTCTTCCCATGTGCTGAAAGGGTCTGATGCGTCCGAAATCCGTGTCCTAAGGCTTCAGGGTTTGGAAATACCTAAGAGGAAGTTTTACATGGTCTACAGCAAGGACAGAGCACAGGGCTCGGCGGTTAGGAACTTTCTTGAGGAGTTCAGTAAATTTCTACAGGAAGTAAGTGTTTAAACCTCCGCACCATCTAATATGCGGTCGCAACCGCAGGTTCTATTCTCTGGTAGTCTCTTTATAAACTCAACTATCAACTTGCCTATTTCTTGCTCTTTTTCTTTCATAAGACTTATAACCTCGTCGCTTGTCAGTCTGTAGCCTGCTATACCTGCTGCAGGGTTTGCCACTACGCACACACTGGCATAGCACATGGTAAGCTCTCTGGCAAGGACCACCTCAGGATAGCCCGTCATACCCACCACATCGCTACCAAGCCTTTCTATCGCCCTTATCTCTGCCGGTGTTTCAAACCTTGGACCCTCTGTGCAAGCATAAACACCAGAGGGATGGTAGGAAAGTTTTAAGTCTTCCAAAACCTCAAAAAGAAGGCTTCTCATCTGAGGACAGTATAGCTGGCTTGCGTCTATGTGAACTACCTTTCCTTCTTTCAATAGTTTGGCTACCTTGTCATTGCCATCCACAGGCAGAGAAAACTTACCTTCGTAAAAGGTGTCTTTTCTGTTTTTTGTAAGGTCAAGAAGGTCGTCAATTACCACAAAATCTCCTGGCTTAAAAGTCCTATTTATGCCACCAACCGCAGACACAGCCAAAACTCTATTTACACCAAGCTCCCTCAAAGCCCAGAGGTTTGCCCTATATGGCACAAGATGAGGGGGGTATACATGCCCTTCACCATGCCTTGAGATAAAGGCAAGCTCCCTATCTCCCACTTTGACTATTACCACTTCAGAAGAGGGTTCGCCAAAAGGCGTCCTTACTTTAAGTTTTTTCACTATTTCAAAGCCTTCAAGTTTATAGAGTCCACTGCCACCTATTACGCCTATCATAACTCCCTCGAAGGACAGAGGTCATAAAGAGGACACTCTTGATGCTTTGGCTTTTGTGCGGTGCATATATACCTTCCAAGAAGGACAAGGAGGTTAGAGAATTTTCCCCATTGTTCCCTTGGGACTATTTTCATTAGGTCTTGCTCTATCTTCTCAGGTTTTTTCTCCCTTGTGAGACCCAGCCTTTGACTAACCCTTAACACATGCGTATCTACCGCAATACCTTCGTTTTTCCCAAAGGCGTTGTATAGGATAATGTTTGCACTTTTCCTGCCTATTCCGGGTAGGCTTGTGAGAGCTTCCATACTGTCTGGAACTTGTCCTCCAAACCTTTCCATTATCTGCTGACAGGCGGACTTTATAAACTTTGCCTTGTTTTTATAGTAGTTTATGGAGCTTATATCCCTTTCTAACTCCTCTAAGGGTGCTTTAAGGTAGTCTTGACAGCTTCTATATTTCTTGAATAATTTCTCGGTCAGTTGGTTTACCTTTTTATCTGTTGATTGTGCTGCAAGTATAACAGCCACCAGTAGCTCAAGCGGGCTTGAAAATTTCAGCTCAAGCCTATCTGGAAACACCTCCTCAAGCCTTGAAAGAATTTCTTGCACCATTTTGGCTCTTATAGAATTATATACCATATCCCGAGTGCGAAATTAAGACCATATGTATACTCTATTATATAATATTCCTGCTTAAGCTCAGGAGGTGCAAAATGCTTGAATACGCCCAGAGGATAAAGGCTTTGCCACCTTACCTTTTTGCTCAGATTGACCAGAAAAAAAGAGAGAAAATTTCTCAGGGTGTAGACCTAATTGACCTTGGGGTGGGAGACCCAGACATCCCCACGCCTCAACCTGTAGTGGAAGCTATGCAAAGGGCTGTAGAAAATCCAGAACACCACAGGTATCCTTCCTATGAGGGCATGCTCTCTTTTCGTCAGGCGGTAGCGGATTGGTATAAAAGACGCTTTGGTGTGGAGCTTGACCCTCAAAGGGAAGTGGTCACGCTAATAGGTTCAAAGGAGGGTATAGCCCACTTTCCTTTAGCTTTTGTAAACCCCGGGGATGTGGTTTTGTGTCCAGACCCTGCTTATCCTGTATACAAGATAGGCACGCTTTTTGCAGGCGGTGAGCCTTATATTTTGCCACTTAAGGAAGAAAATGGCTTTCTTCCAGACTTTAAAAGCGTTCCAAAGGATGTGTTAAAGAGGGCAAGGATTATCTGGGTAAACTACCCTAACAACCCAACCTCTGCTACAGCAACTGAGGTTTTCTATAAGGAACTAATAGAGTGGGCGAGGGAAAATAACATAATTGTTGCCTCTGACCTTGCCTACTCGGAGATATACTTTGGCAATGAAAAACCCATGTCCATCCTACAGATAGAGGGTGCAAAGGACATAGCCATAGAGTTTCATTCCTTTTCCAAGACCTTTAATATGACAGGCTGGCGTCTTGGTATGGCAGTGGGAAACGAAAAATTGGTTGCAGGTCTTGGAAAGGTAAAAACAAACGTGGACTCGGGACAGTTTCAGGCGGTGCAGGAGGCTGGTATAACCGCTTTGAACCTTCCAGAGGAGGAACTGCAAAAGATAAGAGATACATACAAGGAAAGAAGGTCTGCCATGGTAAAAGCCCTCGAAGAGGTTGGTCTAAAGGTCTATCCCTCTGATGCTACCTTTTACCTATGGATAAAAGTGCCTAAGGGATATACCTCTGCGGAGTTTGTATCAAGGCTTCTTGATGAGTGTGGAATAGTATGCACTCCCGGGAACGGCTTTGGAGAGTATGGAGAGGGGTACTTTAGGATTTCCCTCACTGTGCCTACTCAAAGACTTCTTGAGGCTGTGGAAAGGATAAAAAGGCTTAAGCTATGAAAAAAAGGGAAGTCTGGGCTTCAAGAGTAGGTCTCATATTCGCCGCAGCGGGGAATGCTATAGGTCTTGGAAATCTCCTTAGGTTTCCGTCTAAGGTAGCTCTCTACGGCGGTGGTGCCTTTATGATTCCCTACTTTGTGGCTCTTTTCCTTTTGGGAATACCTCTTTTGGTCTTAGAGTGGGTTATCGGTAGGTATGCGGGTTCAAAGGGACATGGCTCTATGACTGGCATTATGGGTTCTCTTTTCCATCATGCCAACTGGGCGAGGGTGTTGGGTTCCATAGGTGTAGCAATACCTTTTCTCATAGTGTGCTACTACATATACATTGAGTCTTGGACGCTGGGTTTTGCGGTGCTTTCTATTTTTGGACAACTGCCACATCCTGTGGATAGCACCGACCCTAAAACCGCCATGCAACCCTATGTGGACTTCTTTAAAAGCTACACAGAACCCTCATACTTGGCTATAGTCTTTCTTATTATTACCCTTGCGGTTAACTGGTATATACTCCAAAGGGGTGTGGTAAAGGGTATTGAGCTTACCGCAAAAGTAGGCATTCCCGCACTTTTACTCATGGGTATTTTCCTTGCCATAGTCTCTCTTTCTATAAGAGGTGGTAAAGGCTTAGAGGGTCTGCTTTTCATATACACTCCCGATTTTAGCAGGATATCTGACCCTCAGGTTTGGCTTGAGGCATCGGGGCAGATATTCTTTACCCTTTCCCTTGGAATGGGTGCTATTGCCACCTATGCCAGCTATGTGAAGGCAAGAGAAGATGTGTTAAAAACAGGTCTTTGGACTGCAGGTCTTAATCAGTTTGTGGAGGTAGTCATAGGTGCCTCCATAGCTATACCCGCTGCCTTTGCCATGTTTGGTGCTCTTGCGGTCCCTGAGCTCGCAAAGGAAGGTACCTTTAGGCTGGGCTTCATGTCCATGCCTGCGGTTCTTATGGCTCTGCCTTTGGGCTGGCTTTTGTCTGCGGTATGGTTTTTCCTGCTTTTTATCGCAGCACTAACTTCAAGCCTTGCACTTACGCAACCTCTAATAGCTCTCTTTGAAGATGAGATGAGATGGTCTCACAAAAAGGCGGTAAATGTTTCTATGCTTATGGTTTCTGTAGGTGCTTTTCTTTCTGCCTTTCTTCCAGGGTTTATAGATGAGGTGGACTTTTGGGCTGGGACTTTTATGCTTGTCTTTTTTGCACTTGTGGAAATAATAGTCTTTGTGTGGATATTTGGAGTTCATAAGTTCCACCATGAACTGACAAGGGACGTATTCTTGAAGGTGCCAAAGCCTTTGGTTTATTTCTTTGCTATAGTTTCTCCCATATTCTTGGTAATACTCCTATACCAATGGGGTGTGGTGCAAGCTCCTAAGGTATTGGCTCAGGGTGGATTGGATGTAACAGTTGCACGCATGTTTATAATAGCCACCCTTGTCTTCCTCGCCTTTATTGCCATAGAAAGTAGAAGAAGATACCTTTCTGGACCACACTTATGAAGGAGATTAAGCTCTCTCAACTTGCCACAGGCATTCCAAAAATAGAATACAACCTTGGCATAAGGGAAGCCCTAAAGGCTTTTGAGGAGTATGGCATGTATGACTTTTTGGTGGTGGTAATGAACAACAAACCCATAGGCATAGTCAACAAACTTGACCTCGTTAAAGCTCAGCACAGAGAGCATTTGACCGTGGGAGATATTGCCCATCCTCTTATGAAGCTAAGGGAAGCAACACTAAAGCCAGAGCACCTTACCTCTCTTTTAGACTTTTTTAAATCCTGTAAATTGCCTATTTTACTTGTGGACAAAAAAGGTTCATACATGGGTGTCCTCTTCTACCACGTGGTTCTCTATTATGCAAGCCTTTTCAAAGAAGCTACCATTCCCATGTTTCAGAAGCTAAGGTCTCTCTTCGGTCATGAATACTACTTTTACTGTTTTTACATAAGAGGTCTAAAGGAGTTTGTGGAAGAGTATGGCTCTTCAAAGGCGGAAAGCCTTCAGAGAGTTCTGTATGAAGCGGTAAAGACCAGCATACAGGGAGATGTAAGCCTATCTTACGAAGAGAATGAAGTCTATGCCCTTTCTAAGATAAAGCTAAAAGAGGAAGAAATTATGAACCTATACAGAGAGTTTCAGAGGGAGTTTTCTTTGCTTTATTCGGAGGCGAGCCTAGTTTACCTATTTGGATACTGTATACCTATGAAAAAATTGAAAAACTTTGAGGAATTTTTCAGAATAAGCTCGGAGTTAAAGAAGAGAATGGAAGATATCCATGATGCCTCTTGCTTTATATTTCACGAGGAAAAACCTTCAGTGGTTTTGTGCGAGTATGAAAGGAGAGAGCTTATACATCACATAAGAAACAGAATAAAACAAGATTTTGAAAGCATAGTGGAGAGCCTAAAAAGGACAGACAGAGACCTATGGGAGTTTACTCTGTATGACTTCTTTAAGAAGTATCCTTACTTTGAACTTTTCTACATAATAGGAGAGAATGGTTTGCAGGTTTCCAACAATGTGGTAAACCCAAAGCTTACTTATACAGTAAAAACTGGGAAAAAGGGTGCGGATAGGTCAGAAAAGGAGTATTTCAAGAAGGCAAGCCACGAAGACGTTTACATTTCCAACATATACATCTCACAGGCAACGGATGATTTTTGTATTACAGTATCAAAGAAGTTTAACTATGGAGAGAAGAACTACGTGCTTGCAGGAGACATAAACTACAGAGAGGTGCATAAACTGGTAAAGGGTTATGCGGAAGAGCTCAAGGCTGATAGGTAGCTACGCATACAGAAACTTAAGATACACCAAGAACCATCCTCTTAGAATACCCAGAGTTTCTCTCCTGCTTGAACTTTTAAAGGCTATGGGTCTTCTCACAGAGGCGGAGCTTGTAGAAAGCAGACCAGCCCAGTGGGAGGAGCTAAGACTCTTCCACGAGGAAGAATATCTCAAAGCTCTTGAAGAATGCGACCAATGTCAGTGTGTAAAGAGGGAATATAGGGAAAGGTTTAACATAGGCACTTACGAAAACCCTGTCTCTCCAGCCATGTGGAGAGGTTCTTTGCTTGCCACTGGTTCTTCTGTGCAGGCGGTGGAGCTGTTTCTTGAAGGTTTTACCACCTTTAATCCTGCGGGTGGTATGCACCACGCTTATCCCTCAAGAGCAAACGGCTTTTGTTTTATAAACGACCCTGGCGTAGCCCTCCAGTATCTCCTTTCAAAGGGTTATAAGAGAATCCTATACATAGACCTTGATGCACACCACTGCGACGGAGTGCAAGACTTCTTCTACGAAGATGACAGGGTGTTTGTCCTCTCCATCCACCAGTCTCCTGAGTATGCCTTTCCCTTCAAAAAAGGCTTTATCCATGAGAGAGGCTCTGGAAAGGGTAAGGGCTATAACCTTAACCTTCCACTTCCTAAGGGAGTCAATGACAGGGAGTTTCTCTTTGTCCTTGAGAAGGTGTTGACAAAGGTTTTAGAGATTTTTAAACCAGAGGTATACCTTCTCCAGCTGGGAACAGATGTTTTGAGCGAGGATTACCTTTCCAAGTTTGAGCTCTCCAACTGGGGCTTTCTTAAGGCTTTTGACCTAATAAGAGATATGCTTGGGGAGGGTATATATCTTGGAGGTGGAGGCTACCACCCTATTGCACTTGCAAGAGCTTGGACTCTTTTGTGGTGTAGAATGTCAGAGAGGGACATACCTAAAAGCCTAAACCAAAAGGCGAGGGAGCTTTTGCTTTCTGTGGACTTTGAAGAGTTTGACGATGAGGTAGACAGAAGCTACATGTATGAATTGCTTTTAGATATGCCAAGAGAAGGAGGTGTTAGAGAGGAGGTAAAAGGGATAGTTGAACAAGCTCTATCTTATTACCTTTGAAAATTCCTGCTTTCTTCTCTTTTCTGAAGTAGTCTTGCACTGGATATCACAAGATATAGCCCGCTAAAGGACAAACCTAAAAGACCAAAAAAGAAGAGAAAACTTCTAAAATCTTCCAAGAGGTCTCTGGCACCTAAGGAATATTGTAGAGCCTTAACCATGTTCTTTTCATCAAAGACCACACCGTAGATATACTTTTTGACCTTCATATCAGGAGATATAAACACCACAAGATTAGGGTGGACAAAGTCCCTTGT
This sequence comes from Hydrogenobacter sp. T-2, assembly GCF_033971325.1. Taxonomy (NCBI): domain Bacteria; kingdom Pseudomonadati; phylum Aquificota; class Aquificia; order Aquificales; family Aquificaceae; genus Pampinifervens; species Pampinifervens diazotrophicum. Next base: position 415,434 of record NZ_CP117180.1, on the reverse strand, counting down.
CTTAGGAATAGACATGAACCTAAAGTCTATGGCATCCACAAGTCTAAAGAGGTCTTCTTTTGTCTTTGCCCTAACTACCTTCCAGCCTTCACCGTCAAGACCGTATTTCTCCTGAAAGGCTACTATGTCTTCTTGTCCATCTAAGGGGTCAAAGGTGAAGGAAAGAACCCAAAAGTCCTCACCGGGTTTTCCAAGTGCTGGAACTACCTTCTTTAGAGAGTCCGTTATTATGGGGCAGGCGGAGTTGCAGTGTGTATATATGGGGCTTAAGATAATGGGTTTTCCCTTGAGAGTGTGAAGGTTAAACTCTCTTCCTAAGGAGTCTACCAAAAGCACATCAGGAAGCTCCTTTCCAAGAGTTCTTCTCTCGTTGGGTGGTATTCCCGTTGAAGCCTCTTGAGAAAGGGAAAGATTTATAAGAAAAAGGAGGGCCACAAGCCCTCTCAAAACACCACTCACGACGGACCCTCACTTAGCCTCTGCGGTTTCTTTTCTTTCATCCCTTGCGGATTGAGGTTTTGTGATGGGAATTGGGCTTTTGTCATTGTAGCCTGGGGAATCAAAGAAAACACCCCTCTTTGTAACATCGTAGAGAGGTGGGATATAGGAAACCACAAAGAGAATTACGCTGAAAGCAACCCATGGAGTGAGTTTTTGAAGAGATGGCATTTTTTCGTCATGATAGGGCTCTGCACTTGGGATATAAAGCTCCGCATTTTCTTTTGCAGGTGCAAAAAGCGTAGAGACAAAGGACACAAGGTATAGGACAAAGCCAAGAGTAGCAATTACACCACCTATAGCCCCCAACACCGCATAAAAGTGCCAGTCAGGCATATAGTAGGGAGAAGAGGGGTCAAAGTAAGAACCTGTTGCACCCGTTTGTGTCCTCCTTGGATAGCCCATAAGACCTGCTATGGAATAGCCCACGTTGAATATAACCATACCCACGAGCCATAGCCATGGAGCTGCTACCGCAAGACCTTTCGCTTTTACCTCTGTCCCCTTAAGTTGAGCCAAGAAATAGAGAGCCATACCCAAGAAAACGAGAGTCACAAGACCACCAACCGTGGTGTGAAAGTGTGCAGGAACCCAAGCAGTGTTATGAACCACATTGTTCATATTGTAAGAAGCATTGACTATTCCTGTTATTCCCCCTATGAGGAACAAGAATAGCCCAGCCATGAAGTAGGACACAAGCCATTTATCACCTTCTGTGCTTGCATAAGGTATTTTTTTCCACCAAGCGAAAAGAGAATCTCTTACTTCAGGATACTTGGACTTTATGGAATACTCCAAAGAAGAAGCAACAGTGAAAGCGGTTATAAAGCTTGGCACTGCAACACCAAAGGTGAAGATGGCGTGTATGAGCTTGTAGCTATCGGTTATGCTTGGCTCTGTATACTGGTGGTGGAGACCAACAGGGAAGGAGAATATAAGGAAGAGTATAAAGGCAAGTCTTGCAGCACCATCGGAGTAAAGTTTGCCCTCGCCTGTAACAACCTTAGGTAGAACTGTATATAGCATCACATATGCAGGCAATAGCCAGAAGTAAACCACTGGGTGCCCAAAAGCCCAGAAGAGGGTTCTTGCCAAAGAGGGATTTATTTCACTCACAAGACCCAAGGAAAGTGGTAAGAGTTGGAAAAAGATTTCTATTACCAGAGGAACAAGCATTATAAGCCAGAGTATGTGGTTTATAAAAACGCCGTAGACCGCAAGAGGAACCTTTTTATCGGGATTTTCCCTTTTCCAAGAGATGTAGTTGGGTATCCAGTCAAAGAAGAAGGGCACAAGAGAACCTACCGCCAACAGTGCAGCACCAAGATAAAAGCTCCAGTGAGCCAAAAGAGGTGGGTAGAAGGTATAAAGCACGTTCGCTTTGCCAGTAAACATAGCCCAAGCGGCCATAAGAGTTCCTACAACCATCAAAATAGCACCAGTCCACTGGACAGCGGGTCTAAGTGGTTTCTTAAGGTGGTAGAGAAACATAAGGTTTCCAAAGGCAACTATCAGAACGGTGGTAAACACTATAGCGTTTATAACCGCATGAAGTGTTAGACCTTGATAGTATTCAATCCTTAGGAAAGACAGCTCCTTCATAAAACCAGCTCTGTAGAGAACCTGCAAAAGACCGTGATACACACCAAAAACCAAAAGTAGCATAGGCAATAGAATTTCAATGTAAAGAACCGTTTTTATGCTACCAGGCACTCTCATGGTTTACCTCCTTGCTGTTGTAGTTGGCTTTACTATGAGTTTTCCAGCCATGTTTTGGTGACCTATACCACAGTATTCGTGGCACACTATGAGATATTCTCCAGGTTTGTCAAACTTATACCTTGCATAAGCAACCGCACCGGGAATAGCCATTAGGTTCACATTTGTGCCTACTATCTTTATACCGTGGATGACATCCGCACTGGTAAGGTAAATGTCCACTACAGACCCTGCTGGTATTTCAATTTCCCCCGGCTCAAAATACCACATCTTAGCAAGTAGGTGAAGCTCGTATCTGTCTTCCGCATGTTGGATTAGCTTACCCTCTGTGAAGGGCTCTACATCTGTAATGCAGGTGGGCACGTCAATGTTTAGACCTTTGGCAGCGTAAACAAGAAGACCGGTAAACACGCCAAGCAATACTAATGTAACTTTGAGAGCGAACTTTTCTGCTCTGTCCATGGCATAACCTCCTTACTGTTGTGTTGCACCTCTCATTACGAGAACTGCATAGATGCTGAGCCACAGCAGTGCGTAGATGCCTACCATGGACAGAAAGAAGGCTACTGCCCCTTTGGGGAAGAAGTGCTCGTCCTTCATGGCATACCTCCTATAACATTTTTTTATAGCACAATAAAACTTACTTATAATTATATGCAAGATATTATATTTTGTCAACCTCTATTAAAAGCAAGATTTATTCAATTTCTTCTTTTCACCTTTTATGGTTTATTAATCTTTAATAAGTAATTAAGAAAATACTAATATACTTATCCATCTTGCAAAACCGAGCTAAAGTTTATATTTAATAATTCCATGAGGATCATAGTTAACGGCAAGCCCTTGGAGGTGGAAGAGGATATCAGTCTGCTTGCTCTTTTAGAGAAAAACCGCATAGAGGTAAGACCCGTGGGACTTGCGGTGGCGGTAAACGAGGAGATAGTCCCAAAGAGTAGATATGCGGAGTACAAGCTGAAAGAGGGAGATAGGGTTGAGATAGTAAACATTGTAGGAGGTGGATAGATGTTAGACTATGAAAGGCTTTTGGAGGATGACTACCTTGAGATCGCAGGCAAACGCTTTCGCTCAAGGCTCATAATAGGCTCTGGTAAGTTCAAAAGCTTTCAGGAAAACAAAGAGGTTCTTGAGTCCTGTGGTGCAGAGATGATAACCGTGGCGGTCAGAAGGGTAAACATAACAGACAGAAACAAAGAAAACCTACTTGACTACATAGACCCTCAAAAGTATCAGATACTTCCAAACACAGCAGGCTGTTACACTGGAGACGAGGCTATAAGGACTGCCATGCTGGCAAGGGAGGCAACAGGCATAAACTGGGTAAAACTTGAAGTTATAGGAGACCAAAAGACCCTCCTACCAGACATGGAAGAGACCCTAAAGGCAGCGAAGTTTCTGGTAAAGGAAGGCTTTGTAGTCCTGCCCTATATCTTTGACGACCCCATATACGCCAAGAAGTTTGAAGACATAGGCTGTGCTGCGGTAATGCCCCTTGCAGCACCCATAGGTTCTGGTCTTGGTATGCAAAACCCTTATAACCTTATCTTCATCAAGGAAGCGGTCTCAGTGCCCGTTATAGTGGACGCAGGCATAGGAAGTGCTGCGGACATTCCACCGGTGATGGAGCTTGGTGTGGACGCAATTCTTACTAACACAGCCCTCGCGGAGGCAAAAGACCCCATAAAGATGGCGGTCGCTATGAAGTATGCGGTTATTGCAGGAAGGCTCTCTTACCTTGCGGGAAGGATGCCAAAGAGAACCTATGCAGTGCCTTCCTCACCTCTTAAGGGAGTGCCCTATAAGACATGATAGACGTTGCGGTAGTTGGTGCAGGCATATCTGGTCTTTCCGTAGCCTTGCATCTTAAAAGCAAGGGCTTTAGTGTTCATGTTTTTGAAAAGGAAGAGCTACCCGGTGGTAACATACAGACTGTAAGAAAAAATGGATACATACTTGAGCTTGGTCCTCAAACGGTGTTAGCGGATGCAAAGGTGGAGGAGTTTCTAAAGAAGGTAGGCATAAGTCCACAATACGCAGAGGAGAGCTCCAAAATAAGGTATGTATACAAAAAAGGTAAGCTAATACCCCTCCCCATGTCCCCTATTAGTTTTCTAAAGTCTCCTCTTTTGTCCTTTGGTGCCAAGCTCAAGGTCTTGAGAGAACCCTTTGTTCCACCCTCAGTAAAAACGGAGGAAAGCATAGGAGAGTTTGTTCGCAGAAGGCTTGGCAGGGAGTTTCTTGACTACATAGTTGCTCCCTTCGTGTCGGGTGTTTACGCAGGAGACCCAGAAGGACTTTCTGTAAAGTATGCGGTCAGAAGGGTCTACGAGCTTGAGCAAAAATTTGGAAGTCTTATAAAAGGAGCTATAAAGCTAAAGGCTCTGGGTCCTGGTGGTAGGCTTATCTCCTTTGAGAGTGGAAACTACGCGTTGATAGAGAAGCTTTCTTCTGAGCTAAAGGTTGACACGGAAAACGTGGTTCTCAAAATAAGAAGGAAGGAAAACTACTTTGTGCTTGATGCCAAAAAGGGTAAATATGAAGCAAGGGCTGTGGTGGTCTCTGCTCCTGCTACCTCCGCAGGCTACCTACTGAGAGATATATCATGGAGTGCGTCGGAAGAGTTTGACAGTATATATTACGCACCCGTTATAGTCCTACATGTGAGCGTAAGGTCTGGTTCAATTCCTCCTGGCTTTGGCTTCCTCGTGCCAAGGGTGGAAGGTAAAAGGATTCTTGGAGTTTTGTTCTCCTCTCAGATATTCAAAAGTAGGTCTCCAGAAGGCAAGGAGCTTTTGACCATCTACATGGGCGGAGCCACAGACCCAGAGATAATAGACTATGAAGAACAAGAAATAATAAACATAGCCCAAAGGGAGCTGAAAGAAACGCTTGGTGTAGACGATGTGGAGCTTCTTAACATAACGAGGTGGAAAAAAGCCATACCTCAATACACCCTCGGCTATGGAAAATACCTTGAGTTGACAAAGACCCTCGAGAGAGAAAACCCAGGACTTTTCTTAACTGGAAATTACCTGCACGGTGTGTCTGTTGCGGACTGTATAAGGTCAAGTGATGAGGTGGCAAAGAGAGTGGAAGAATACCTAACAGGAAGCAAGAATCTTTCTCAAGGCTCTTCTTAATTTTGGATGATGTGAACCTTTCCAATAGGCTTTGCCACATTGAGGACAAAGGGTGAAGTCTCTTCCATAGAGATAAACCATGGGTGGAACCCTGTCATTTACCTCTTCTCTATTCACTGCTAAAAGCTCTCCGTTGCAGTGGTAACACCTGTTGAGTTTAAGCACTGGCTCTATTTGAAAGTATTTTATAAGAAGGCAGAGCTGGACTTCCCATTCATCTTTAGGAATTATCAAGTATTCTATGCCCCAAGCTTTGAAGTGTTGCTCAAGCTTTCGTGAAGTGGTTATAAAAACCCTACCTTGATGCTTTAGAACTTCCACCTTACTTATAGCGGTCTTTAAAAGAAGTGCATCCTGGCCCAGAAGTCTGAGCCAGTAGGCAAGCCTATGTAGGTCTGCCTCAAGCAAGAACCTCTTCAAGCTCTTCCTTTTTGACAACCTCCTCTGGATGAGCTATCCTACCAAGCACTGCACTGGCGGCAACCACTGCAGGGTTTGCCAAATAGGCTTCGCTCTTTGGATGTCCCATCCTACCGGGGAAGTTTCGGTTAGATGTGGATATGCATCGCTCACCCTCTGCCAATATACCCATATGACCACCAAGGCAAGGACCGCATGTGGATACAGAAACAGAACACCCAGCAGACAGGAATATATCTATGAGTCCTTCCTTCAAAGCCTGCATGTAAACCTGCTTTGACGCAGGAATGACTATACATCTCACATAGGGATGGACCTTTTTACCTTTTAGTATCTTTGCCGCAATCCTTAGGTCTTCTATTCTTCCATTGGTGCAAGAGCCTATAAAGGCTTGGTCTATGGTTATATGGGTTGACTCAGACACAGGATGGACGTTTGAAGGAAGATAGGGCCAAGCCACCAAAGGCTCTATCTCACCGGCGTTCCATTCGTATACCACTTCGTACTGGGCATCTGGGTCGCTTTGGTATACCTTCCATGGCTTTTTAGCCCTCTGAGATACATATTCTATAGTCTTCTCATCGGGTGCTATAATTCCGCTCTTGCCACCTGCCTCTATTGCCATGTTGGCTATGGTGAGCCTCTGCTCCACAGAAAGGCTTCTTATGGCTTCGCCATCAAACTCCATAGCCTTGTATAAAGCCCCATCCACACCTATTTGACCTATAGTGTAAAGGATGAGATCCTTTCCAAAAACCCAAGGCTGGAGCTTCCCATAGAAGATAAACTTCATGGTAGGTGGGACCTTTAGCCAAGTTTCTCCCGTTGCCATAGCGTAGGCTATGTCCGTAGAACCCATACCAGTGGCAAAGGCTCCTATGCCTCCATAGGTGCATGTGTGAGAGTCCGCACCAACCACAAGGTCTCCAGGAACAACAATACCCTGCTCTGGTAGGATGGTATGCTCTATACCCTCACCCTCTTGGAAAAACCACCTTATGTTATGTTTTTTGGCAAAGTCCCGCACCATCTTTGCTTGCTCTGCGGACTTTATATCCTTTGCTGGCACAAAGTGAGAAAGCACAAGAGCAATCTTTTCCGGGTCAAAGACCTTCTGAATGCCATATTTTTCCAATATCTTAATGGCGAGGGGTGCGGTCACGTCGTTTGCCATGGCGAGGTCTATCTTTACCGTTATAAGCTCGCCTGCGTGAACCTCCTTCTTACCTGCGTGGTCTGCAAGTATCTTCTCCGTTATGGTCATACCCATTACGCTACCTCCTGCTCAAGTTTTTTCTTTTCTCCTTCCATCTTAAATTCTTCCTTTTTGCACTCGTTCTTTACCTCAACCCCATGTAGTTTTAGTATCTCTACCACCTCCTCACAGGACATGGTTTCCTTCTCCAAGAGCCTTTTTACCACTGCCCGTATGGCTTCCCTGTGTTCCATAACCACCTTCTTGGTATCTTCATAAGCCCTTATAAGTATCTCCTTTACCTCCTCATCTATTTCCTTTCTGAGGTCTTCGCTTATATCTACAGATGTAGTCATGCCACCCAAGAAAGGATTTATTGTCCTTCTCACTGCCAATGGACCCACACGCTCACTCATACCCCACATGGAAACCATCCTATAAGCGAGTTCGGTTGCCCTCTGTAGGTCGTTTTCCGCACCTGTGGTAATGCCCTCTTTGCCATAAAAGACTTCTTCTGCAGCACGACCACCCATGAGAGTAAGTATTCTGCCATACAAGTCCTGCCTATCATACATATGCTTGTCATCTATGGGTAGCTGTTGGGTGACACCAAGTGCCATGCCTCTGGGTATTATGGAAACCTTGTGAAGAGCATCAGAACCAGGAATCATTAAGCTCATTATGGCATGTCCCATCTCATGGTAGGCTATCTTTTCCTTCTCTTTTGGAGATATCATCATACCCTTTCTCTCAAGCCCCATAGTTATTCTGTCTATGGCATCTTCTATATCCTGCATTTCTATGACTTCCTTGCCCCTTCTTGCTGCCAAAAGTGCTGCCTCGTTTAGCACGTTCTCTAAGTCCGCACCAGTAAAGCCAGGCGTAGCCCTTGCCACTATCTCAAGGTCCACATTGGGTGAGAGCTTTTTATCCTTTGCATGAACCTTGAGTATCTCGTATCTTCCCCTCACATCGGGTCTGGGTATGTATATCTGTCTGTCAAACCTACCAGGTCTCAAAAGTGCAGGGTCAAGTATGTCTGGTCTGTTGGTAGCCGCTATGACGATTATACCCTCTGAGGTATCAAAGCCGTCCATCTCCACAAGAAGCTGGTTCAAGGTTTGTTCCCTTTCGTCATGCCCACCACCAAGATTTAAAGCACCCCTTGAGCGACCCACCGCATCTATCTCATCTATGAATATAATACAAGGTGCGTGCTTTTTAGCAGTATCAAAAAGGTCTCTCACGCGTGCCGCACCCACACCCACAAACATCTCCACAAAATCAGAACCAGATACGGATATAAAAGGCACATGAGCCTCGCCTGCTATAGCCTTTGCTAAGAGGGTCTTACCCACACCTGGCTCTCCGTAGAACATTACACCCTTTGGTGGTCTTCCACCCAGCTTTTGGAACTTCACAGGGTCTTTTAGGTATTCTATTATCTCCTTTACCTCCTCCTTTACCTCTTCCATGCCTGCCACGTTTTCAAGGGTAACCTTGGGCTTCTCATCTATGTAGACCTTTGCCCTGCTTTTTCCAAAGCTGAAAGCCCTTGAGGTGGGATTTCCGCCACCGCTAACCTGCCTCATCATGTATATCCATATACCTATAAAAAGAAGTATGGGAAGCCAAGAAATGAGAAAGGGAAAAAGCCAGCTACTTTCTTGCACCGCAACTTCTACTCTAACCCCTTTTTCTATGAGTTTGTTGACTATGTCTGAACCGGGTGGTATGCCCGTCTCTATCTTTTGACCCTCTGTGGTTATGCCAGTAAGCAGGTTGTCTTTAACCTTTACCTCTTTGAGTTTACCATCTTCTGCAAGCTCAAGCACCGTGTTTATTGGTGTCCTGACCGCTGTCTGTCCCTTATTGCTCTCAAAGAGATTAAAGGCAAGGACCATAAAGCCTAAGAGAACGACCCATATAAAAATGCTCTTCATCCACTGCATCTGTCTACCTCCACACTTAAAGATTTAATATTAATCATGCACCCAGCCTTTTCAAGGGTATAGCCTTTTTTATGCTGTTTATTAGTCTCTCTGTCTCTTTCATGTTTCTTATACCATAAAGGTGATAAGTTATACGCCTCTTTATGGCTTGTGGCAGTTTCAAAAAGGACTTCCTGTCAAGCTCACCTTCCTTGAAAACTTCCATAATTGCTTTCTGTGTGAGGTCCTCAAGCAAGTCTTCTTCCTCTCTTATAATTTTCCTAAGCCTTAGAAAACTCTCCTCAAGCCTTGGGTTTATCTTCTTTAGCTCTGGGATAACCTTATGCCTTATGAGGTTTCTCGCATAGCTAAGGTCGTAGTTGGTAGAATCTTCCACCCAGGTTTCCTTCTTTGACCTTACAAAGTCCTCTATCTCTTCCCTCGTGGCTAAATATAGCGGTCTAACTACCCTACCCTCCTTCTCCTCAAAGCCTAAAAGCCCTTCCCTTCCTGCACCACGCACAAGCCACAGAAGGACGGTCTCCACAAGGTCATTAAGATGATGAGCGGTTGCTATAAGGTCAAAGCCTTCTCTTTGCCTTATCTCCTCGAGAGCCTTGTATCTTAGCTCCCTTGCCTTAGCCTCAAGGTTTTCTCTCTCCAATTTAACTTCTATCCTCTCCACAAATACCTCAAGACCTTTTGCCTTGGCAAACTCTACACAAAAAGATTCGTCTCTGTAAGACTCCTCTCCTCTGAGTTGGTGGTTTATATGGGCCAGTGCGAGCCTTTTGAGACTTAGAAAACTCCTTAGTTCAAGCATACAAAGGGCAAGGGCTACAGAGTCCACACCACCAGAAAAGGCAACAAGCAGTGAAGTTCCCTCTGATATGAGTTTTTTCTCTCTTTGAAGCTGAACCACTTTTCTTATAAGCCTGTGGTATTTCATGCGATGAGTCTTCTTTTTACTTCCTCGTAAAAGGGGTGAGGGACACCTTCTTTGTGAAACCTCTCGAGAATCTCAAGAGCTGACTTTTTGTCTCCTTTCCTTTCCAAGAGATAAACCATAAGCTCATAAGAGTTTATCTGTGGCAAAGTGCCACCGTTTTTGTCTTTGAGCTCCTCCTTATACTCTTGGAACAATTCCAAATCCATTCGTGCATACTTTTCCATCTTTTCAAAGTCTTTTAGCTTTTGAGAGAGCATAACGAGGTCGTTTAATATTAGATGCTTTTCGTAAGGGCTCTGGCTTAGCTCAAGGGCTTTCAAGTATAGCCATTCCGCATCCTCGTATTTTCCGTCAAGCAGGGCTGTTTGAGCAAGTGTGCCAAGAAAGGTAGCCTTCGTGTATCCAGGGTTGTTTACCTCCCCGGTGTCAAAGTGCTTTGCTCTAAAGGGAAATCGCATATCCTTTATGCTTTTTAGAGAAAAGTAATACTTCACCCTCTTTTGGTCCTTTGGTTCAAGGGACTCATACCAATCCCAAAGTTCAAGGGCTTTTAGCACACCTCCCTTCTCTCTAAATATTCTAAAAACCTTACCAATCATGCCAGCTACTCACACCTTCTATAACCATCTCCCTTCTTACTTCCCTTATCTGATTGTTCTCATCCACATAAACAAGGTAAGGTCTAAAACCCTCAAGCTCCTCCTTGTCAAATAGACCATAGGAGGCTATTATCACAATATCGCCCACTGCACCCAACCTCGCAGCGGCACCGTTTAACCTTACTTCACCAGAGTATCTTGGTGCTGGTATTACATAAGTGGAAAAACGCGCACCGTTGCTCACATTATACACCTCTATCTTCTCAAAAGGTAAAAGGTCCGCAGACTCCATAAGGGCAAGGTCAAGGGAAAGGCTACCCTCATAGTGTAGCTCCGCACCCGTTATCCTCGCTCTATGAATCTTTGACTTTAACATAAACCTCTTCATGCCCGCCTCCAAGGGAATAAAAATATAAGCTAAGACTTGTAAACTTCAACCGCTTTTCTGCTATAATCTATATTGCCATGGAATACGCCTTTTTTGAAGGAAAGTTTGTCCCAATAGAGGAAGCCAAAATAAACATAAAGACCAATTCCTTCCACTACGGCACTGCAATTTTTGAGGGCATAAGGGCTTATTGGAATGAGGAGCATCAGCAGTTATATATCCTCTTTGCAAGAGAGCATTACCAAAGACTGCTAAGAAACTGCAAAGCCATGTTTATGGAACTACCCTACAGTGTGGAAGACCTTGTAAACATAACCGTAGAACTACTCAGAAAAAATCAGATAAAAGAAGACGTTTACATAAGACCCATAGTCTACTTTAAGGACCTCAAGCTCACTCCCAAGCTAATAGACTATACGCCCGAAATAGCCATATACACCTACAACTTTGGAAGATATTTGGATACTTCAAAGGGTATAAGGGTAAAGGTATCCTCTTGGAGGAGGAATGACGACAACTCCATACCTTCAAGATGGAAGGTGGCTGGTGCTTATGTAAACAGTGCTTTGGCAAAAACAGAGGCTCTTCTGGCAGGATATGACGAAGCTATCATGTTAAACCAACATGGCTTTGTTGCAGAAGGTTCTGGAGAAAACATATTCCTGATAAGGGAAGGCAAGGCTATAACTCCCTCTTACTCTGAGCATATACTTGAGGGTATAACTCGCTCTGCGGTGAAGAAACTTCTTAAAAACGAGCTTGTGGTGGAGATAGAAGAGCGTCCCGTGGCAAGGAGTGAGCTATATGTGGCGGATGAGATATTTTTAACTGGCACTGCAGCGGAGATAACACCTGTGGTGGAAGTGGACAACAGGAAGATAGGTGGTGGTGATGTGGGAGCTATAACAAAAGAACTTCAAGATATATACTTCCGTGCGGTAAGAGGAATGATAGAGCGGTATTTTGGCTGGCTAACGCCTGTTTATGAAAAGTGAAAGGTTGGAGTTTTTCAAAGAGTATGCTTATAAGATTTTGACTTACAACCGTCTATCGGGAACAGAAGAAAGCAGAAAAACCCACAAACTTGTGGAATCCTTTCTTGAGTATGCCTCCTCCAAGTATGAAAAAGAAACCTTTTATGTAAGAAAATTTGTGCCAGAGGAAGCACAGATAAGAGTAGGAGAGGAGAGTATAAAGGCTGTAGCCTACATAGGTAGTAAACCTATTGAGAATAAAGCCTATGTGAAAAGAAACTATATAGAGGGAGATATAGCCCTTGTGCCAGACCTAACTAAGGAAAAGGCTCTTTTGGCTCAGCAAAGGGGCGCGGTAGCTATAATAACCTATAGGTCGGAAGACAAGGCGGATGCATACGTGCACGGTCATGACATGGGTGCGAACATACCGATAGTCAGTATAAGGAGGGAGCATGTTCCCAAGGTGGAGGATTCTGAGGTTTTACTCAAAGTAAGGTCAGAGGAAAGGGTAATAGAGGGGGTAAACCTTTTCACGGAGATAGGAAAGGGTCCTGTGATATACCTGGTTTCTCATAGGGATACGGTGGCAGGAATACGTGGAGCTATTGGCAATGGTATTGGTTTTCTTCTCCTACTTTTTCTCTACGAGGAGTTAAAAGACAATTACAATTTACCTTATAGGCTCAGATTCCTTATCACTGACTGCAGAGAGGTAGGTATGGAAGGAGTAAGGTTTCACCTAAGAAACGGGGTAAAGCATACCTTTTATTGTATAAACCTTGAAGATATAGGGTGGCACAACCCTGTGGTCGTCTACAAAGATATGGCAGGATACAATGGAGAGAGGATAAACGAGATGTTCTACAGGCATTTGCAGGAAATGAGGGTGGATATAGATTTTTGCATGGTCGGTGAGCTGGAGGGTGAGCACTTACCCTTTAAGGAGTTAGGTATACAAACCCTCTATCTTAGCTCATACCCTTTTACTCTCAAGCACACCACCTATGACAACTATGACGCCATAAGCTGGGACCACGTGGTCATGTGGCACGAGGTTATACTATCTTTTCTTAGGAGGTTCCATAGGCTATGAGAGCCCTTTTGCTGTTCCTCTTTGTGGTATCCTTGGTTGTGGCACAGTCCTTTGAGGACTTTGAGAGAAGACTTGAGAATATAAGAAGTATAAGGGTGGACTTTGTGCAAAGAGTCCAGTATCCATGGCAGTCAAAACCAGAGGTATCAAAGGGAATATTCTACGCTCAGAAGGGAGGAAGGTTTAGGATAGAATACGAACAGCCAGAGAGGACCCTTATAGTGTCTGACGGAGTGCAGGTCATGGTTTATGTTCCCAGGGATAGGACTGCTTTTCTTGAACGAGTTGAAAGAAACAGCTCGCCGGTGGTGGAAGCCCTATTTCTGGTCTCAAGACCTCTCTCTGAGGTTTTTGAACTTGTGGGTGAGATGGAAGGTTCAAGAGGGAAGACCTTTATTCTCAAGCCAAAGGTAAGAGACGACTATTTTTCAAGGGTTTTGGTGGAGGTATCTTCAAGGGGAGATATAAGAGGTATAAGGGTTGAAGAAAAGGGTGGCACAATCACTACCATAGAGTTTCTAAGGATTACCACAAACTTTACACCCTCTGAAAACCTCTTTAGAGTGGTCGTTCCCGAAGGGGCGAGAGTTGTAAGACCATGACCATAAGAAGGGCAGAAGAGAAGGACATAAAAATTTTGGTGGACCTATATTTGTTAGGCTACAAGGGTCTTGAGGAATACTCCTATACACACCCGGATGACGTGCAAGCATATCTTAACTGGCTTTTTAGGAGGGATGTGGCGGGTATATGGCTTGCAGAGGAGGATAGCAAAGTAGTTGGCTTTGTTGCCAGCGACGGAAATTGGTTTAGTAAAAGGGAAGGTAAGGTGGTGGGTGCTATTCATGAACTTGTGGTTCTTCCCGAGTATAGAAATAGGGGTATAGGTAGGGCTCTTGTGCAAAAGGCTTTGGAATACTTCAAAAGCAGGGGGCTTGATATGGCGGAGCTTTGGGTAGGGGACGAAAATAAACAGGCTATAGACTTTTACAAAAATCTCGGCTTTGAGGAGAGGGACAGGTTTAACTACTGGGTGAGGATGACAAAAGCTTTGGAATAACCCTTTCTTTTAACCTGCAGACGGAGCATACTTCAGCAGTGGTGGGCTCACCACAGACTTTGCAAGGTCTTAATTCCACCTCTTGGGTTTGAAGTATAGGGTGCAGTCTTCTCAAAAAGTCCATGTAAAACCTTAGCTTGGTTCCTGGGCTCTTTTCTTCCATCTGGGCGAGTGTTTTCTTGTATTCTATGGAGCTTGCACCTTCCGAGAAGGGACATTCCTCTTCCACATATTCAATGCCAGAAAGAAAGGCATATAGGGCGTTTTCCTTTTCTGTAAACTTCACAAGAGGCTTTACCTTTCTCACGAAACCATCTCCTTCCAACAGGACTGGAAACTGTCTTGAAAGATAACCCATGTTCCAGCTTAGCACGTTAGAAAGGAGGGTTGCACTTTCATCGTCAAGGTTGTGTCCTGTAGCTATCACATGGTAGCCCTTCTCCCTTGCAAAGCGGTTCATGTAGTATCTCTTGAGCTGTCCGCAGAAGGAACAGGCAGGTCTGCTTTCCACCTCTTTTATCTCTGGTATGGTAGCAATCTCTTTTCTTAGCTCCAACACATAAAGCTCAAGCTCCCTCTCTTTTGCAAACCTTTCACAGGCAAGTCTTGACCTCTGAGAATACTCACCTATACCTAAGTCTATATAAAGACCATCCGCTGTGTATCCAAGCCTACACAGTGCATCCCACAGAGAAAGGCTATCTTTCCCACCAGAGACTGCAACAAGGACCCTATCGTCCTTACCGAACATTTTGAACTCTCTTATAGTGGACTCTACCCTTTTGAGATACCACTCTATGTAGTGCTCCTTGCAAAGAGAAAGCCTATGTTGAGGGAGATACACTACCGCCTTTTGTCCGCACCTTTGACACCTACGCATTCTTTTTAAATATATCCACCCGATATGGCGTTTATAACCCTTACACTTTCTCCGTCTACTATGGTGTCTTTCTCCTCAAGCACATCCTCGCCCTTGACCACAAAGGCATATTCCCTTGAAAGCCCTAAGGCTTTGAGAAGTTCACCTACCCTTACCCTTTCGCCCTCAAACTCCAGTTCAAGGGTCTGTCCCCTATAGCTTACCTTCACCCTCATGTTTTTAAAGCACCTTTTATGCCTTCGTATACAAGAAGTGTAGCCTTTGACTTGTTTAGGGTATAAAAGTGCAGACCTTGCACGCGGTTGTCCAAAAGGTCAAGGCACTGCTCTATGGCAAACTCTACACCGATCTTTAGTGTCTCTTCTGGATTGTCCGCATAAGGCTCAAGTCTTTCCACAAGGCTTTGGGGTATCTCCGCACCGCACATGCTGGCAAACTTCTGTATCTGCCGGAAGTTGGTAATTGGCATTATACCCGGTATAATGGGAATGTTTATGTGTGCCCTTTGGCAAAGCTCCAAGAACCTGTAAAAGTAAGAGTTATCAAAAAACATCTGGGTTATGGAAAAGTCCGCACCCGCCTCTACCTTCTGCTTGAAGTATCTTATCTCCCACTCCATGTTGGGAGATTCTGGATGTCCCTCTGGGTAAGAGGCGACGCCTATGGAGAAGGTGTTTCCGAAGTTTTCCCTTATAAACCTCACAAGCTCAGAGCTATGCTTGCAGGCACCCTCTGGAGGCTTAAAATCTGGCATGTTTGCAGGAAGGTCTCCTCTAAGGGCTAATATGTTTTCTATCCCTATCTGTGCGTAGCCTTTGAGTATATCGTATAGGTCTTCTTTTGTATGGGCTATGCAGGTAAGATGTGCCATTACGGTGAGGTTTGTTTCTTTGTGAATTCTTTCTACTACTCTTCTTGTCCTGTCCCTTGTGCTTCCACCCGCTCCATAGGTTACAGACACAAAGGTAGGGTTTAACTGCTGAAGGCTCTTTATGGTCTGGAAAAGCTCCTCCTCCCCTTCTGGCGTTTTTGGGGGAAAAAATTCAAAGGATACGCTAAACTTACCCTGCCTTAGATAATCTCCTATCTTCAAGCAAAGCCTCCGAAAAGTTTATAAGTCTTATTTTACAGGGTGCTGGTGACTTTATAAACATACTAAGCAGTTCTATAAGCCTTTCCACTTCCTCTGGATGCTCTTTTACAAAAGAGTATAGAAAAGGAAGGGAGTCTTCTATTTCAAAGCTCAGTTCCCTTGTGCCTTTTATCTCTTCAAGGTCTTTGCCTTCTTTGAAGGCTCTCAAAACCTTTATAGACCTGCTTATAAGGTCATCCCTGGTCTTTGCCCACTTGAGGTCTGTATACCTTACCGTTATCTCAAAGAATGCCCTAAGGGTATGCTCCATAAATGCCTTATCCCAGCTCCTTTAGGTCCTTTATAAACTGGTCTACATCAATGGCAGGCATGGTAAGTGTCCTTATAGTCCCTCTTGAGCCAAGCTCCACCGCCATTTTAACTATGGTGTCGTTATCTGGAGCTTCAAGAATGTTGACAAAGTCGTAGGGTCCCATCACCACATATTGGGCAAGCACTTTGACGCCAAAACGCTCCAGCACTTCCTTGTCTACTTCCTTTATCCTCTCGGGCTTGTGCTTGAGGGTTTTCATACCCTCGTCGGTTAGAGTGGTTAGCATCACATACACTGGCATGGCGACACCTCCTTAGGTTTTTCTAATATGATACTTTCTTAGGCTCAGCTTGTCAAAGAGTTCATACAGCACTGGCAAAAGGAAAAGGCTAAGTGGAAGTCCAGTGAATATACCACCTATGACCGCAAGGGCAAGGGGTTTTCTTAGCTCCGCACCTGCGGTAAGACCAAGAGCTACGGGTGTTAGGGCGGACACTATGGTAAAGGTAGTCATAAGAATGGGTCTTAGCCTTTCTCTTCTTGCCTGAAGGATAGCCTCACGGGTTTGTATACCTTCCTTTCTAAGCTGGATTATCCTCTCTATGAATAGCACCGCATCACGGACGATTATACCCACAAGGAGGATTATGCCAAAGTAGGAAGGGACGCTGAGGGAGGTATTTGTAAGAAGCAAAAGCCCGAAAGCACCAGCCACTGCAAGGGGGACCATGAGAAGCACGGTAAAGGGATGCCTGTAGCTTTCAAAAAGAGAAGCAAGCACCATATAAACGCCTATTAGTGCAAAGATAAGTGCAAAGCCAAGACCTTGAAAGGCTCTTTGAAACTCCTTTGCTTGACCCACCGGCTCAAAGGTGTAGCCGGGTGGAAGGTTATTTTTTAGCCAGTTTTCAACCTCTGCCACCGCATCAGCAAGAGGCTTTTCTGGAGATAGGTTGGCGAAGAAGGTGAAAGAATATTGTCTGTTATATCGGTTTATTGCCTTATAACCTGTGGCTACTTGTATATCTACCAGCTCCGTTAGTGGTATAAGCTCTCCCTTGAGGTTTCTCACATATACCCTTTTGAGGTTTTCCATGTTTTGCACAAACTCCGGCATGGACTTGACATACACATCGTAGCTTTCCGCACCAAGCTCGTAAGTTCCGAGCTGAAACTTACCAAAAAGCACGTTAAGGGTTATTGCCACATCCTCCACGCTAACACCTAGGTCTCCAAGTTTTTCTCTGTTTACCCTTATTTGAACCTGTGGCTCGTTGAGCCTAAGGTCTGTGTCCACGTCCCTGTAGCCAGCCCTGTTTCTAAACTCTGTGGTAAGTCTATTGGCTATGTTTTGAAGCTCTTCAAGAGAGGGACCTCTTATGGCATACTGGAGGTCTACCTGCCTTCCACCGCCAGGTCCCACAATGCCCGGAGGCTCTACGCTTACTCTAACATCCTTTACTTTTCTTAGCTCTTCTCTTACCATCTCCATAATCTTTGCCTGATGGGGTCTTTTGCCCTCCTTTAGGTAAACAAAGCCAAGACCTCCGTTTACGTCTGGTCTTCCTGCCACGCCTTGACCCATAGCAAGACCAAAGCGGTCCACATAGGGGTTTTTGAGAAGAATTGATTCTATTTCCCTTGTTTTCTGCTCTGTGTATTCAAAGGAAGAGCCCACAGGCGTTTCAAACCTTACAAGAAACCTGCCCTCATCTACTATGGGGAAAAATTCCTTTTTGACCGCCTTAAATAGTTGAAAGCCTATAAAAACGCTTAGCAAAGAGAAGGCTATAACCACTAACTTGTGGTCAAGAGACCACCTGAGAAGTCTATCAAAGAAGTTTTCAAACCTCTCGTAAGCTCTTACAAAGGGGTTAGTGGAGGGAGGACCTGCCACAAGCCTCGAAACCGCCATGGGGGTAAAGCTAATGGCAACAAGGTAAGAGAGTGCTATGGCTATAGCGAGTGTTAGTGCAAAACTTCCGAAGAGCTTGCCTACTACACCCTTCAGGAATATTATAGGCAGGAAAACTATCACCAAAGAGGCTGTGGAGGCAAGTAGAGCAAATATAACTACTTTCGTTCCTTCCTCTCCTGCCTCTAAGGGACTAAGACCTTCTTCATATCTTCTTCTGTATATGCTCTCAAGCACCACTATGGCATCGTCTATGACTATGCCTACTGCTACTGCAAGGGCAAGAAGGGTAAAGGTATTAAGGGAGTTTCCAAGCTGGTAGATGAAAAAGACAGTGCCAAGAAGGGTTATGGGTATTGCAAATATGGGAACAAGGGTAAGCCTTAAGTTTCCAAGGAAAAAGTAAACCACAAGGGCGGTTAGCAAACTACCTATTATTATCTCCTCTATTGCCGCTCTGACGCTATCCTTTACAAATATGGAGGAGTCAAAGGTGTAGTCCATCCTCATGCCTTGAGGTAGCTGTCTGTTTAGCTCTTCCATCTTTGCCTTTACCGCATCCACCACTTCAACGGTGTTGGTCTTAGATTGCTTGTAAACAACCAAGGCAATAGCCTGCTCGCCCATAAACCTTGCCATGCCTCTTCTTTCATCTTCTGTGAACTCCACAAAGCCCACATCTCTAAGCCTTACACCGTTTCTTATGTATACACTTTCAAGCTCTCTTGGGTCTTGAGCTTTTCCGTAAAGCCTTAGTATGTATTCCCTATTTTTGCCGTATATGGCTCCTGCGGGTGCTTCTATGTGGTTTTTACTTACCGCATCCAATACGTCCTGAACCGCAAGCCCTCTTGAGTAGAGCCTTTCTGGGTCAATCCTCACCCAAAGCACATTGTCTCTAAAACCGCCAAGGTCTACCTGTCCTACGCCATTTATCCTTTCAAACTCCCTCTTTATAACCTTGTCCGCCCAGTAAGCGAGGGTCTGATAGTCCGCAGTCTTAGAGTGGAGCAGTGTGACAAAAACAGGGGTGAGGGCTGTATCCACCTTTCTAACCAGAGGTGGGTCTACTCCCTCGGGAAGTCTTCTTAAAACCCTTTGCACCGCATCCCTGACCTCCTGTGCTGCAACATCTATATCTTTCTCAAGGGAGAAGGTTATGGTTATCCTTGAAGTGCCTGCAAAGCTGGCAGATGAGATGCTTTCTATCCCACTTATGGTGGCTATCTGGTCTTCGATAACTCTTGTGACGTTCACATCCACCACGTAGGCGTTGGCACCGGGATAGGTAGTTACGATGCTAACTGTGGGAAAGTCCACGTCAGGAAGCCTATCAAGGGGTATTGTCCTCAGAGAATAAAGCCCAAGGATTATAAAGGCTATCATAAACATCCAAGAGGTGACCGGTCTGTGTATAAAAAAGCGATACATGGTAGGTATATTATAACCGACCGACTGGTCAGTATGTTAGTGGGTTAGGATGGCTTACCTTTGTCCTTAACAGTTCAAAACAATTGGATATTAGCAATCCCTCCGCTTCCTACAGTGTAAGCCTTGGTAGCTTTGGCATTAAACTTCCACGAATGCAGTTATAAGTTCCCTACCTCTAAGCTCCTCAAGCTCATCTTCCGTAAGGGTTTCAAGGTAAAGCTCTATAGCTTCCTTTATGTTTTTTACAACCTCATCAAAGGTGTCTCCCTGTGTGTGACAACCGGGCAGTTCAGGACAGTATGCGAAGTAACCATACTTATCCTTTTGAATTACTACTTGGAAAACCATAAGAATACATTAAAATCTCTTAGCCTGTATGTCAACCGACCGACTGGTCAGTATGTTATAATCTTTCTCACTATGAGGAAGGTTCTTTATGCCATAGGCATTTTTGCTCTACTCTTTGCCCTTTCCTGTCAGAGGCAAGCTCAAAAGGCTTCAGAACAACAGCCAAGAGAGAGAAGGGTAGTGGTGAGCCTCTATAAATTGAAGTCCGAAGAAGTGCCAATAGAGTATGCTACAAAGGGCTACTTTGAGGGAGAAAAGGATGTTTTGCTTAGACCTCTTGTCAGCGGTAGAGTTTTGAGCCTTTTTGTGGAAGAGGGTGCATTCGTAAAGAGCGGAGAGGCTCTCTTGAAGATAGACCCTGCGGACTATGAAAATGTGCTCGGACAGTTAGAGGCACAGCTTGCACAAGCAAAGGCAAGCTATGAAAACTTAAAGTCCGTCTATGAAAGGAGAAAATTTCTCCTTGAAAGAGAGCTTATTGCAAGAGAAGAGTTTGAAAACGTCCAGACACAGCTCAAGGCTCAAGAAGAGCTAATTAGAAGCATTCAAGCACAGATAGCCAACGCAAGGCTAAACTTGAGCAGGACAAGCCTCACAGCACCCTTCTCTGGATACATAGCCCAAAGGTTTGTAAACGTGGGAGACTACATAACACCTCAAAGTCAGACCTTTAGACTTGTGACCCTTGACCCTATAAGGTTTGTTTTTCAAACTCCTCAAGAATATCTTCCATACGCAAAGGAGGGTTCAAAGGTTAAGATAAGGGTTGAAGCCTTTGGAGAATACGAAGGGACAGTGTTTTTTGTTTCACCCACTGCGGATGCCAATAGGCTTATAACCATAAAAGCAAGGCTAAAAAACCCTAAGGGAGACCTAAAGCCAAACATGTATGGAGAAGCAAGGCTCTCGCTCGGAGTTGAAAAGGGTTTTGCAGTGCCAGAGCAGGCGGTGGTAGTTCAAGGAAACAAGAGGGTGGTTTGGAAAATTCAGGATGGCACAGCCCAGCCTGTGCAAGTGGAGGTTATAAAACAAGGAAAAGGCATAGTTTACATAAAGGGTGAGCTACAAGAGGGTGATAGCATAGCCTTAGAAAATGCCTACGTGCTTCAACAAGGCGTAAAGGTGGAGGTAAGATGAGGCTTATTGTATTGCTCTTTGTAAGTCTAAAGCTGGTTTTTGCCATAAGCCTTGAGGAGGCAGTGGAGCTTGCCATAAAAAACAACACTTCCATGAGGCTTTCTATCCTTGACCTTCAAAAGGCGGAGGAAAACATAAGGAAAGCCAAGGCGGGTATACTGCCTCAGGTAAGTTTCTCTTACAGCTATACGAGACTTGGTGGGGATTTAGCTTTTGGTTTTACACCAAAGAACAGACACAGCTATTTGCTTCAATTAGACCAAGCGGTTTTTAATCGTGCGGTCTTTGAAGGACTAAGGCTTGCAAAAGACCAAAGAGAACTTCAAGAGCTCATATACGAGGATGTGAAAAGAGAGGTGGAGTTTCAAACCAAGCAGTTCTTCTATTCTCTTCTCTATAAGAAGGAGGTTATAAAACTCTTGGAGGAAAACCTCAGATACTGGGAAGAAAACTACAGACAGACAGAAGGCAAGTTTCAGGCAGGCATCGTGCCAAAGGTGGAGCTTGTGAGAGCAAAGGCTCAGCTTGAAAACGCCAAAGCTCAGTTAGAAAAGGCAATAGCGGACTACAAGAAAAGCCTTGAGGACTTTAAAGCCTTTCTTAGATATGAAGGAGAGCTTGAAATTCAAGGAGAACTCCAAGGGAAAGAGCTAAGGCAAGAAGACCTAAAAGTATCCCTTGAAAACAATAGCACCCTAAGGGTAGCAAAAAAGAACCTTGAGGTCTTCCAAAGGGTGGTTGAAGTCCAAAGGTCTCAGTATTATCCTACCCTTGACCTCTTTGCTACCTATCAGGGTAATACCGCAAGGATTGGTGGCAGGGACACCATGGTGGAAGGTTATACGGTTGGTGCAAGGCTAAACTACAAGATCTTTGATGGCTTTGCCCGTGAGGCAAGCATAGCACAGGCAAGGATTGACCTTTTAAGGCAGATGGAAAACTTAAAAGACACAGAGGAAAAGCTAAAGGCGGAGCTAAACAAAACCCTGTTAGACATAAAAGCTCTGGATGCTCAAATAAAGGCTACAGAGTTAGCCCTTGAATCTGCCAAGGAAAGTCTTAGGCTCTCCAAGGAGAGATATGGCTTTGGTGTTGGAACTCAGCTTGAGGTCCTTGATGCGGTAAGCAACTATAACAACACTTTGCAAAACTACTACTTTTTGCTCTATCTGTATAACACTGCCTTAGCAAGGCTTGAAAGGCTTATAAGATGAGTGCAAAGGATAGGATAATCCAGTCCGCTAAGGAGCTTTTTTCTCAAAGGGGCTATAACCATACCACTGTGGATGACATAGTAAGGCATGCGGGTCTTTCAAAGGGTGCTTTTTACTTCTACTTTAAGAGCAAAGACCAGCTTATGGAAGAGCTTGTAAACACGATGGCGGAAAGAACAAAGGGTATTATGAAAAGGTGGTTAGAAAAAGATGTCTCCGCAGAGGAGTGCATTAGGGGGCATATAAGGGACTTTCTTGTAGAATGCTACGAGGACAGGCATATAGCTTATGTCTTTTTCTTTGAGCTCATATGCAACAGGGAAGACTTTAGAAGACTTTACCTCGCACACCTACAAGAGATAAGAGAACTGCTTACAAAGATGGTGGAAAGGGGATACCAGAGGGGTGAGTTTCTATGTGGAAACACAAAAGCCCTTGTTAACTTGATAGCAGGCTATGTAAGACTTATATACATGGAGGAGCTCCTTCTAAACAACGCATCTTTGGAAGACCTACTAAGAGAGGTAGATGAGGGTCTTGGACTTATATTCAGGGGGTTAAAATGCGGGCAATAGGCATTCTTTTGGCTTTTTGTGGACTTTCCTTCTCTCTTGGACTTGAGGAGTTAATAAGCTCCGCAATTGAAAAAAATCCAAGGGTTTCCTCAAAGGACTACGTGGTGGAGTCCGCTAAGCTAAGGCTAAAGTCAAGTCAGCAACTTTATTATCCTGAGTTTTTTGCGGTATACCGATACTCAATTCAGTCAGAAAGACAGTCTATAAGTATACCATCTTTTGGAGGCTTGCCACCCTTTGAGGTAAGAAGCTCAAAAAGGAACTACCAAAACTTCCAGCTCGGAGTAAGGCAGGTGCTATACGATGGAGGCTTTAGGTCTTCAAGTCTTGATATATCAAAGGCTCAGTTGAGGATATCTGAGGAGGACTATAGGGAGACGGTGCTTGAGGTAAAACTTGAGGTTATAAAGGCTTACCTTTCTGTGCTTTCCGCTTTGGAGCTTCTTGAAGTGGTAAAAAAGCAAAAGGAGGCGGTGGAGGCGGACCTAAGGCAAAGGGAAGCCTTCTTTAGAGAGGGTCTAATCGCCATAACGGACGTGCTACAGGCAAGAGTGAGACTTGCAGAGGTCCAAAGAGACCTAAGAGAAGCGGAAGGAAACTACAAAATAGCCCTTGCCAACCTTTCAAGGCTCACAGGTATTGAGGAGGAAAGGCTAAAAGCCTTAGAACCCTTAAATATAAAGCCAGAGCTTTCAAGTCTCGAGGAGCTTATAAAGACCGCCATAGAAAAAAGACCAGCCATAAAAGCACTCAGAGAAAAAATCTCCTTTACACAAGCTCAAAGAAGAATGGAAAGCTCAAAGCTCTATCCAAAGGTCTTTCTGGAAGCGGTTTACAACTACTCAGACCAAAACCCTACAGTTTCTCCAAAGGGCTTTTTTGTCCTAAGTGCAGGGGTTAGCCTAAGTTTTCAGTCCCTTAGTGCCTACTATAGCACTTTGGCTTTTATGCAGGAAGAAAAGTCCGTAAAGGAAGACCTAAGAGACCTACAGCAGGCAATAGCCCTAAGGGTGAAGTCCGCCTATGAGAACTTTTTGACCGCACAGGACAATCTTAAGGTGGCAGAGGAGTCTGTAAAGTTTGCAGAGGAGTTTTATAGGCTTTCCCTTGAGCAGTATAGAAACCAGATAATAAGCGGGACAGACCTACTGCAGGCGGAGGCAAGTAGAACCCAAGCCTTGAAGTCTAAGGTTATAGCCTACTACAAATTACTTGAAGCCTACTTTGAACTTCTAAGAGAGGTGGGCGAGCTGTGAGAAAGGTAGGAATAGGGGTAATTCTTTTTCTTTTGGTGCTTTTTGGCTTTTTGTCCTATAGATGGATAAAGCACAGAATGGAATATGCCATAACGGATGCGGTTTTTGTAAGGGTGGACACCATGAGCAACGTGTCCTTTGAGGTTAGTGGTAGAGTGGTGGAGGTCTACAAGGATATGGGAGACAGGGTAAAAAAGGGAGAGCTTTTGGCGAGGCTTGAACCAGAGGATTATAGGCTACACTTAGAGAGCTTACAGATGAAGCTAAACTCTCTCTTGGCACAAAAGGAAGCCCTTGAACTTCAGCTAAAAAGGTCAAAGGCTCAGATTGACTTAGGGGTTGGTATGGCAGGAGATACCCTAAAAGAGCTAAAAGCCAAAGAGGACGCACTAATAAGACAAGTGCAAGAGCTTGAAGTCCAAATACAACAGACAGAAAGAGACAGACAAAGAGCGGAAAACCTCTTTAAAGAGGGTCTTATTCCAAAGCAGAGGTTTGAACAGATAGACACCACCTATAAAAGCCTTCAACTTAGGAAAAAGGCTTTGGAAGACAGTTTAAGGGAGCTAAGAGCGGTATACTCAAGAACTCAAAGGGAATACGAAAAAACCGAGCTTGAAAGAATAAGAGCAAAGGAGCTTAGCAAACAGATTGAGGCACTGGAGAGGGACATAGAGGCTTTAGAAACCCAAATACAACAGGCAAAGTTAAACCTTGAAAGAACAGAGCTACGCTCACCCATAGATGGCATAGTTGCCAAGAGGTTTATAAGCGTAGGAGACATGGTAAGGGTTGGTCAGCCAGCCTTTAGTCTAATAGACCCGGAGAGCTTTTATGTGGAATCCCTTCTTGAGGAGACAAAGCTAAGGGGTGTAAAGCCCGGCTCAAAAGCCTATGTGAGGCTTGATGCCTACAAGAATGTAGTCTTTGAAGGCGTAGTGGAAGAGATAAGCCCAGCCTCTGCGGCAACCTTTGCCCTCGTGCCAAGGGATGTGTCCGCAGGAGAGTTTACCAAAGTAGTCCAGCGAATACCGGTGAAGATAAGGATAACCAAAGGGGACAAGAGCCTTCTTAGAGTTGGCATGGGCGGAAAGGTGGAGATAAGGAGAGAATGAAGGAAGAAAGACCCTTTCACGAAAGTCTTACACCCATAGAGAGGGGTATTCTCACCTTTTCTCTGATGATAGGCGTCTTTATGGCGATTTTGGATACCACCATCGTGGACATAGTGGTGCCTAAGATGATGGCACCTCTTAGCACAGACCTATATGGCGTCCAGTGGGTAATAACCGCCTACATGACCGCCTCCGCAAGTGCCATACTGCTGGTAGAGTGGCTTGAGGGTCTTGTGGGTCTAAAGAGGGTCTTCCTGCTCGGGCTTTTTCTTTTTACTACCGCTTCCTTTTTCTGCGGTCAAGCTCAATCCCTTGAATGGATGATAGCGTCAAGGGCAGTTCAAGGCCTTGGCGAAGCCTTAATTGTGGTAAGTGCGGAAGCCCTTCTTTTCTCCGCCTACGCTCCAGAAAAGCGTGGTCTTGCCATGGGTATATACGGGCTTGGTGTGAGCTTTGCTCCCGCCCTTGGTCCCACACTGGGTGGCTGGATAACTGAACACATAGACTGGAGATGGATTTTCTACATAAACCTACCCATAGGTATCCTTAACTTCACCCTTGCCCTTTTTTTCCTAAAAGACCACAAGCCTGCTCACAAGCTAAGGCTCAACTTCCTATCTTACCTTTTCATTTCTCTTGCCACCGTGAGCTTTCTCATAGTCCTCTCAAGGGGTCAAAAGGAGGGTTGGTTTGCCAGCGACTTTATACTTTACCTTTCTTTGCTTTCCCTTTTCTCCTTTCTCCTTTTCCTGCTTTCTGAAATGCTCTCTAAAAACAAGCTCATAGACCCGTCTATTTTCAAGATTAAGGAGTTTGTGGTAGCCTTTTGGGTCTATTGCTTTGTGCTTGGCTTTTCCATGTATCAGGTCTTTTACCTTATACCTCTCTACTTTGAAAAGCTCAAGGGCTATACCACCTTTCAGACAGGTCTTGTTATACTGCCTATGGCTCTTACTATAGGCTTTCTCTCTCCAGTTGCTGGCATACTCTCTGACAAAAAATCTCCACGGCTTGCTCTATACATTGCAACCGCTTTGTATCTCTCTGTTGCCTTTTTGCTACTGCCAAGGCTCAATTACTTCACCTCAAAGGAAACTGCCATTCCTTATCTTATAGCAATGGGTGCGGGTATGGGCTTTTTCTTTGCACCAGTCACTCAGATGGCTCTAAAAAAGTTAGGAGATAAGACAACTCTTGGAGTAAGTCTTATGCACTATGTGAGGTTTGTGGGAGGCTCTTTTGGAACAGCCTTTGCCACCAATGACCTTCAAAGGTTTGCGGTAGAAAACTTTCAAAGAAGCACAGAGATACAAGATACTTATTGGTTAGAACTCAAAATACAAGAAGCCAGCCGGTGGTTATCTGAGTTCGCCTACCAGTCAGAGGAAAAGGCAAAGGCTATGATATACCAGCTTCAAAACCTTTATGCCCTTTCTGATGCCTTTGGCTCTACTCTTTTCTTTGCAGCCCTTTGGGCTCTTCTTGGCAGTCTGCCAGTTTTTTATCTTTTTTGGGAGGATGTAAGAGATTTTGGATTAAAGTTTTTTGCAAGAAGGAGGAAGGTGTAAGCCATGCGTCCATACATGGTTTTACTTACATTGCTTCTACCAGCGGTCTCTATGGCGGAGAACCGTATAGGGGCTGGCGGTGCTATTATGTGGGGTAAGGATAACACATCCACAAGGGGGAGTAGCGTCGTAAAAAGCCTTGATAAGCCAGAGGATAGCTTCCTAAGGGCTTTGCCTTTTCTTGATATAAACCTATCCTACAAAAGCGGGACAAACACTTACTTTTTGAGGACTTCCACCGAAGCCATGATGCCTGGGCTTCAGGTAGGTTTCAAAAGACAGGGCTTTGTCTTTGAATCAACGGAGCTATATCTTGGCTACAACCCTCTAAGAAGGGTATGGAAAGACCCATATTTGTTAAACACACCAAGAGAGAAGACCTACCAGCGAGACTACGAAGTAGGTGTGAAGTTTTTTCAAGGTCCTTCAAGCCTTGGTATAAGGTCTGTATACTCAGACATAGAGGATGACAAGTTAGGCGAGAGAGAAAGGGACTTGAGAAGAGACAGGCTTCTTACAGAGTTAAGCTATTCTTACAGATACAGCCTTAGCAAAAATTTTGGCATCTCGCCCTCACTAAACCTAAGGTATTCTAAGGCAGAGGGCAAAGCTAACTCTTATGCAGGCTACACACTTGGACTTTCTGGCATATACAGACAAAGCACATACCTATTCAACGCAGGCTTGGGAATAGATGTGGATAATTACCTAAGCAAAGACCCAGTTTTACTTAAAAAGAGAAAAGACACAGGCTACTACCTACTTGTTTCTATGACCAAAAGGAACTTTATCCATAAAAATGTCTACTTGACATCCTTCACCGCATACAGACAGGTAAACTCTAATGCAAACTTCTACGACAGAAAAGCCCTATTCTTTGGGGTCTTGACGGGATACAGTTGGTGAAGGATAATATATGGATAGAATGGACGAAAAATGTAAAAGATGCGACGGTATAAAGGGATTAAGGGAGGAACCAGCTACACTGGTCTTTATATTGGAAAATCAACTATTGAAAGACAAACTAAAAAGACAGCTTGCGAGCATAACATCTAAATACCAAGAGGAAGAGGATTCAATAACTATTGAAGTTTCTGGACTAAGGAGCTTCTTTGAGAAATTCTACCAAACAAACACTTTTTCAGAACTTGAGGGCGAGGATATATGGATTGTGGTTCTAAGCTCTGGAGAAATGCTCAAAAGCTATCATGTTAAAAACGCCAGAAATCTAAACTTTTGGCTCTCTCAGGTAGCTTGTAGTAAATACATTAAAATTCTCGAAGAAAAAAGGTTTACTGTGTATTTTCATCCTATAGTCAATAGAGAACTTTCTGTTATAGGCTTTGAATGTCTAATAAGAGGGATAGACCAGGATGGCTCGTTGGTATCTCCAGCCTATCTTTTTGACTGTGCGGAGAAGACGGACAGTATTTTTTACTTTGACAGAACCTGCAGAGAAGTAGCCATAAGAAAGTCTGCGGAGAAAGGGTTAAAGGATGCCCTAATTTTTATAAATTTTGTGCCTACAAGTATATATAACCCAGAGACTTGTTTGAAAACAACCATAGAACTTGCGGACTCATATAACCTCAAGCATGAAAATATAGTTTTCGAGGTAGTTGAAACACATAAGGTAGAGGATATAAAGCATCTTAGAAATATCCTTGATTACTACAGAGAAAAGGGCTTCAAGGTTGCTCTTGATGATGTAGGTTCAGGCTTTTCTGGGCTTACGAACCTCGTAAATCTACATCCAGATATTATAAAGATAGACAGAGAGATAATTCATAATGTAAATGGAGACAACCTTAAGCAGGGAGTCGTGGAAGCCCTCGTAGACCTTTGCAGGAAGAATAATATTAAGGTCTTGGCGGAAGGAGTTGAAACCATTGGAGAGTTCAATTTTATCTTTGAAAAGGTTGACTACATGCAGGGTTTCCTGTTTGCAAAGCCCTCCCCAGAACCTTCCCGGCAAATAAGCGTAAAAGGCTCTTAGACAGCTCTTATAGCGTCCACCAAACTATCCATCTCCTCTTTTGTCCTCTTTTCAGTAATAGCAAAGAGTATGGTCTTGTGATATCCAAAACCTTCCAAAGGCACACCAGCAAGGAAACCTGCCCTCAAAGCCCTTTGATAAAGCTCCTCCGCCCTCTCATGTCTTAGTGGAAACTCCCAAAGGTGCTTTCCGTTGTAGACTTCCTCAAAGCCTATTTCAAGAAGTCTTCTTTTGAGATATAAAGCCTTTGAGAGGCTTTGTCTGGCTACCTCTCTCATACCTTCTTTTCCGAGCAAGACCATATAAAGCAGGTTTGCTAAGGCTATGAGGTTTTGGTTGGTGCATATGTTGGAGGTTGCCCTCTCTCTTCTTATGTGCTGTTCCCTTGTCTGTAGCATTAGGGTAAAGGCTCTTTTGCCCTCTATGTCTTCTGCCATGCCCACAAGCCTTCCAGGCATTCTCCTGAGATGCTCTGACCTTACCGCAAAAAAGCCCGCATAGGGTCCTCCAAAGTTCATAGGCACGCCCATCTGCTGACCCTCTCCCACCACAATGTCCACACCAAACTCGCCAGGAGGCTTAAGAATTGCCAAAGCTATAGGGTCTGCAACTACTACGATGGGGACTTCATACCTCTTTGAAAGACTCACCATTTCTCCAAGAGGCTCTACAAAACCCATAAAGTTAGGATACTGCACCGCCAAGGCGTGTGTTTCTCCATCCTTTATCAAACCCTCAAGCCTCTCAAGGTCTGTATAGCCTTCATGAGTAAGCGAACATATTTCAATCTCATCCATGTAGCCCCTTAGGTATGTGTTTGCCACTCTTCTATAGAGAGGGTTTACTCCCTCGCTCAAAACCACCCTTTTGCCTTTGCCTCTTATAGCCCTTGCCATTAGAAGAGCTTCCGCCAGTGCGGATGCCCCATCATACATGCTTGCGTTGGCAACCTCCATGCCTGTGAGCTCACAGATAAGAGTTTGGTATTCAAAGAGAGCCTGCAGTGTTCCCTGAGAAACCTCTGGCTGGTAAGGAGTATATGCGGTAAGAAACTCGCCTCTGTTGAGGACTTGCCATATTACCGACGGAATTATCCTATCGTAAGAGCCAAAGCCTGCAAAGGAAATAAGAGGTATGTTTTTCTTGCTTAGGTCTTTGAAGTATCTCCTTAGCTCCTCTTCACTTTTTGGCTCTGGAAGCTCTGGCTTTGAAAGGAGCGATGGGTCTATATGTGAAAAAAGCTCTTCAAGATTTTCAAGACCAAGCCTTTTCAGAAGTCTTTGTGTCTCTTCCTCTGAGTGGGGAATATACATTTACCTTTCCTTCTCTTCGTAGCCCAACTCCTCCTCTGGCAGAGCCTCAAGGGATTCTTCAAACCTTTCTTCTTCCTCCCCAGGTAGCTCCAGCTTTATGATTTCTCCCTTCTCATCCTTTACTATCTCCACGAGGAGCTGTGCGTAGTCTTCTGCAGGCATAAGGTCTTCCACTTCCATGGGATCAGAAAGCTCTATAACCGCAAGCCATCCGTCCTCGTAAGGAGACTCGTTCATAAGATGTGGCTCATCACTTAGAGTTTCATTTACCTCCGCCACAGTTCCAGAGAGGGGTGAGTATATGGGTGATACGCTCTTTACCGATTCCACGTTGGCAATGGTATCACCAGCTTCGTAGCTCTCTCCTACCTGAGGAAGGTCTACATAAACCACATCTCCAAGCTCCTTCTGTGCGTAGTCTGTTATACCTATCCAAGCTTTGTTTCCCTTTACGAGAGCCCATTCATGGTCTTTTGTGTAATACCTGTCTGTCTTTACCACATACTTACCAACAAGTATCTCATCCATATTTATCCTCCTTACAGAGTTTCATATTGTATACCATACTCCTGACTGACCTTTTCCATTACTGTGGTCAGCTCCTTTTCCTCTCCAAGCAAGCCCTCCAGGGTTCTTATAAGATAGTCAAGGTCTATCAACCTCAAAAGTGCAATACCCTTCCATCTACCATCCTCTGAATATAGAGCGTTTTGCCGTTTTTTAGCAATGAATTCTTTAAGTTTATCCAGACTTATGACCTGAGAGGGGTCAAGAACAAGCACATCGTTGCCTCTTAGCTTCCTAAGTCCCTTATAAAGCCCATAAAGAAAAGTGCCCTCATCATTTCTTATGAATACCAGGTCTGGAAACTTGTCTATAAAATCCTTCATCTCTGTTGTTATTACCGCGTAAAGGCTGTCTGGACCTATTAGTTTCTTTAGGATATTCACCTTGTCCACAACCTTCTGCAAGAGCTCGTTGTCCTGAAGCAGTTTTGAGTAAAAGACTATAAGAACCTTCATGCCTGTTATAATATTATAAGCCTTTGCGGAGGTAGAAATGTCAAAAATAAGAGTAGCAATAGCAGGTGTAGGGAACTGTGCCAGTAGCCTTGTTCAAGGTATCTACTACTACGCAAAACACAGGGAAAACGTAAGTGGCTTGATGTTTGAGGATGTGGGTGGCTACAAGCCTTGGGATATTGAAGTAGTCGCCGCCTGGGATATTGATGCCAGAAAGGTGGGGAAAGATGTCTCTGAGGCTATTTTTTCACCTCCTAACTGCACCACGGTTTTTGAACCTAACGTGCCAAAGACAGGCGTTATAGTGAGAAAGGGCAAGGTTTTGGATGGATATGCAAGTCATATGGCAAACTACCCTCCAGAAAGGAGCTTTGTGCTTTCTGAGGAAAAGGAGGATGAGCTTGAGGATGTGGTTAGGGTTCTCAAAGAGACCAATGCGGACGTGCTTATAAACTACGTCCCAGTTGGCTCTGAGGAGGCAGCGAGGTTTTACGCAAGGGCGTGCCTTGAGGCAGGAGTGTCCTTTATAAACGGTATGCCTACCTTTATAGTCTCTGAACCAGAGTGGGCAGAGAAGTTTGAAAAGGCGGGTATTCCTGTCGTGGGGGATGATATAAAATCTCAGGTGGGTGCAACCATAGTCCACAGGACTTTGGCTCAACTCTTTCTTGACAGAGGTGTAAAGATTGACAGGACATATCAGCTAAACTTTGGCGGAAACACAGACTTTCTTAATATGCTTGAAAGGGAGAGGCTAAAGACAAAAAAGGTCTCAAAGACCCAAGCAGTCGCTTCTCTAATACCCTATGAGATGGACCCCTTTAGTATCCATATAGGACCCTCCGATTGGGTACCCTGGCTAAAGGACAGAAAAATAGCCTACATACGCATTGAGGGAAGGCTTTTTGGCGATGTGCCCATGTATGTGGAGCTAAAGCTGGATGTGGAGGACTCTCCAAACAGTGCTGGTTCTATGATAGATGCCATAAGGTGCTGTAAACTTGCCAGAGATAGGGGTATAGGTGGACCCCTATACTCCATAAGTGCCTACACCATGAAGCATCCTCCAGTGCAGTATCCCGATTGGCAGGCAAGAAAGATGGTAGAAGAGTTTATAAGTGGAAAGAGGGAAAGGTAGGCTCTGGTTTCACACCGCAAGCGTAGGAGAGTTTAACACCGCAAAGCCACTCCTCAAGAGGCTTTATAAAGACCATTACATAACCCTCACCTACTTCTCTCCACGGGCGAAAAGGTATTTACAAAGCCAAGAGGGCAAGGGCTACTTTCATGAACTCTATAGGCTACCACTGGACTTTCCCCCTTTTGTGAAAAGTTTTGAAAAAAGGATAAGACCCAATGCTATTTTAATCATGGAAAGGGAGCTCTGGCCCTTTCTTCTCTTGTCAACCAAAGCTCCAAAGGTTTGGCTAAACGCCTATGCGAAGGGAGGTATGTTAGAGATGCTATTGTCCAAAAGGTTTTCTCTAATATTAGCGAGGGAAGAGAGGGATGCAGAGAAGTTTAGGTCTTATGGACTATCTGAGGTGTTTGCCTGTGGCAATCTTAAATTTGTCCTTGAAGAGCCACCGCCTGTAGAGATAAAGTTGGAAACTTCAAAACTCCTCGTGGCAGGTAGCACCCATCCAGGAGAAGAGGAAATCATAAAAAGGGTATACGAAAGGCTTATAAAGGAACTCAAAGAGGTCAAGCTCCTAATAGCACCAAGACATATAAGCAGGGCTACAGAAGTCTTAAGGCTTTTTCAGGACTTGGGGGCAAGTTTAAGAAGTAAGGAAGAAGAAGGATGGAATGTGCTTGTGCTTGATACCCTTGGCGAGCTTTTTTCAATGTATAGATACGCAAAGGTTAGCTTTGTGGGTGGAACGCTTGTCCCTGTAGGAGGGCATAACCTCCTTGAACCTGCCTACTTTGGAAAGCCTGTGCTTTACGGACCTTATACCCACAAGGTAGGAGAGCTTAGGGCTTTTTTGGAAAAGATTGGGCTCGGCTTTTGTGTTAGAGACGAGGAAGAGCTATACAAGACCGCATTAGAACTGTTAGGGAAGGAAGACACCAAAAAACATACCACGCTCAAAGAGCACGCACAGAAAGTCCTTGAGTGCCATCTGTTTCATCTAAACTCCTTTTTGGAAAAAGTTTTGTAAAATATCATGGTTAGCGATGAGAGATTTAAGGATTAACCTCTTGCTTATACTAATTGTGTTCTCTCTTTCTGTGGTGGTTATACTCCTAAAGCCTATAAACCTTGGTCTTGACCTCAAGGGTGGCATATCTATGGTTATCCAGCCCGATATGAACTACAGCCTTGAACAAGAATATGAAAGGCTCTCAAGGGACATAGAACAAAGGCTCAGAGAAGAGGGAATAAGGATTCTTGACGTTGTTGCAAGTAAAGAGGGCATAAGGGTAGAGCTTCTTGATGAAGGACAGTATACGAGGCTACTTTCCATAATAGAAAAAGACTTTCCAAGGTTTACGGTTGCAGAAAGGCAAAAGGGTGAGGTGCTTATAAGGTTCAAAGATATAGAACTGGAACAGCTCAAAAGTGGCGTGCTAACTCAGACCATAGAGGTGCTTCGCAAAAGAATTGACGAGCTTGGTGTGGTCCAACCTGTTATAACACGCATAGGTGCGGACAGAATACTAGTTGAGCTTCCCGGCGTTCTGGACATACAGAGGGCAAAATCCATAGTGGGAAGGACTGCACTTTTAGAGCTAAAGTTGGTTGTAGACTCTGGACCAAGAGAGGCTCTCATAGAAAGGCTCACAAAGGACTACGAGCTTTTACCAGACCAGACAGGCGATGAGTGGTTTCTTTTGGAGAAAGTTCCTGTTATAACTGGTGCAGACCTAAAGACCGCTTATACTACCACCGACGAGTTTGGCATGCCAGCGGTAGGCTTTGAGCTAACAGGTAAAGGTGCAGAAGCCTTTGCAAAGGCTACAGAGCAAAATATCGGCAGAAGGCTCGCCATAGTGCTTGACAAAAGGGTAATATCCGCGCCGGTCATAAGAAGCAGAATAAGCGACAGAGGTCAGATAAGTGGAAACTTCACACCAGAAGAAGCCAGAGAACTTGCTGTAGTGCTAAGGGCAGGTGCTCTTCCCACAAAGGTTCAGTTTTTGCAAGAGAGCGTAGTAGGTCCCTCCTTGGGAAGGGATGCCATAGAGCAGGGGATAAAGGCAGGTGTGGTGGGCTTCTTACTGCTTGTGTTTATACTCATAGCCAGATACAAAACCGCAGGCATCACCGCTACCTTTTCCATAATTTTGAACGCCTTGATGCTATGGGCTGGGCTTGTGCTATTGGGTGGCACGCTTACTCTTCCGGGCATCGCGGGCGTAATACTCAACATGGGCATAGCGGTAGATTCAAACGTGCTGATTTTTGAAAGGGTAAAGGAAGAGCTTAGGCTGGGCAATAGCATAAGGAAATCCATTGAATTGGGTTATAGGAGAGCTCTAAGTGCTGTGTGGGATACACATATAACACTCCTTGTTGCAGCTCTAATACTCTTCCAGTTTGGTAGTGGACCAGTAAAGGGTTTTGCGACAACTCTCACCATAGGAACTATAGCATCCTTTATCTCTAACGTGTATTTTGCCAAGGTATTGCTTGAACTTCTAAGCAAAATAAGACTTTTTAAGGTTTAAAGATAAAGGCTGAAATTTTTTATGGGCTTTTCTGAAGGGTCTTGCACTGAGAATTGACTATGCCTTTCCTTATCCTCTCTCTTACCCCCTTGTCTATACTCGGAGTTGTAAAGGTTGTTTCCATTAAGTCTTAACACTTCGGGGTTCAATCCTATACTTTGAAGAGACTGAACAAGTCTCTGAACCTCTAAAGTAGTTGGTGGTCTATAGAATTCCTCACTAAGGTTCATTGATAATCTCAATCTATCGCCAAATAACATTATCCTTATGCTTCCCTCTTCAAAACGAATGTTTATGTGCTTGGCTTCATGAAAAGGCTGTGTTTGTGGTCTTTCAACCCTCTCCACTCTCTGAGGAACATCCTCTTTAGACCTTGTGGTGCTTATGGTTTCTTTCGCTAACAACTCCATCCCTTTCCCTTCCTTTTCTAAGGCAAGGTCTCTATCTCCCTTCTTTTCTTCTTCACCGTAATCTTTTAAGTGAAAGTGTTCCAAGTTCTTACCTTCCTGATGAACCAATCTGTGCTCCTGAGAAAAGGGTTTATTCTGAAAAGTCTCTTGAGGCTCTTCAAAATTTGTATAATCTGGGTTTGTTTCAAAAACTGCTTCTCTTAAGGATTTATTCTCTTGGACCCTATCTTTTTCAAACTTCACATTGTTGCCCTGTCTTATCTCTCCATAAAACATTCTGGATTGGTCAAAAGTTTTTACATGAACATTTCCGTGCGTATATTCTTCAGACTGGGTGGAAACAAAAGAAGACAATTCTTTTCCAACAAAAGGTTCTTCGGATGACGCTTTTTTAACTTGCTCTTGAGGTTTTGAAATAGCATCATACCTCTGCTCCGTGTCCTTTTCACTTCTTAACATCTCCACATAACCATACAACTCTTGAGTCATAGGTCTTTCATGTTCTTGAGATACATCTGCTGGTAAACCTGCCTCTAAACCACTGGTAGGTTCCTGGTAGTATCTGAGGCCATCAATCTGTATACTGCCTTTCTTTGGATTTCCCAAAGTCTCTATATAATTAAGCTGTTTTTCAACATCCCCAAAAGTCTTCTCAAAAACACTTGTGTTGAAAACCCCATCTCTTGATATGTTAGTATCTGAAGTTATTTGAACTTCTTTGATATCTGCACGATTTGATATATGAGCATCTAAGGATATTTGAGCTTCTCCAACCCCAGTCTGAGAGACCATCATCATGCCCGATATCTCAGAAAGTATTTGTATGTAGTGGTTTTCCCCTGAAAGGTCTGAATGTTCCTTTTGACCCAATCCTTCGGAAGAAACTTGTCCATCTAAGCCTATCCCATCAAAAACCTCAAGCAGAACACCCTCAAAGGATATGTTGTTATACTGTGGAGATACACTTTGAACCAATCCAGCTCCTTGAAGCAGTCCCTCTAAGCTTTGCGTTTTCATTTTCCTCCCTCAAACCCGAACTCGGGTATAATTATAATTCCCTATGCTAAATTTGCAAGTATTTCTTGTATAGGCTATGGAGGTTAAAGCTTTTTACTGGAAAGGACATGTTCTTCAACTATTAGACCAGAGAGAGCTTCCCAACAAAGAAATCTGGTTAAGCCTAAAGGACTACGGAGAAGTCGCTCAGGCTATAAGGGATATGGCTGTAAGGGGAGCACCCGCTATTGGATGCGTTGCTGCTTATGGCTTTGTCCTCGGCGTAAAGGCTGGAGAGAACCCAGAGAAGGTCTACGAGACTCTCAAAAACACAAGACCCACCGCTTATAACCTCTTTTGGGCACTGGATAGGATGAAAAAGGCTTTTGAGGAAGGAAAAGACATTGAGGCAGAGGCAAAAGCTATAGAAGAAGAGGACTACAAGGCTAACAAAAGTATGGGGGAGATAGGTCAGGCTCTTATTCCAGTTGGTGCGAGGGTGCTAACTCACTGCAACACTGGTGCTCTGGCAACCGCTGGCTGGGGCACAGCCCTTGGAGTTATCAGGTCAGCCCACTACGCAGGAAAAAACATTTTTGTATGGGTTGACGAGACAAGACCATACCTTCAGGGCTCAAGGCTGACCGCATGGGAACTTCTAAAGGAAGGCATTCCTCATAAGCTCATAACCGATTCCACCGCGGGCTTTCTAATGAAAAAGGGCTTAGTGGACTGCATTTTAGTTGGTGCGGACAGAATAACAAAGGACTACCATGTGGCAAACAAAATAGGAACATATGCTCTCTCAGTGCTCGCAAAAGCTCATGGAATACCCTTTTACGTGGTAGCACCAAAGTCTACCTTTGACCCATATACTACAGGAGATGGTATAGTTATAGAGGAAAGAAGCGAGAAAGAGATCAAGTTTATAAGAGGCATTCCCATAGCTCCTGAAGATTCTCCTGCTCTCCACATTGCCTTTGATATAACACCACCAGAGAACATAACTGCAATAATAACAGAGGAAGGTATAATAAAACTATGACGGTATCCGAAATACTTAAGGATTTAGATAAGGAAAAGTCTTGTGAGGTAATTACATCGTGGAAAGAAATACCCATAAGAGTAAAACTCTCGATTAGATGGGTTTCTCCTCAAGAAAGATTTGTAAGCTTTTATTTTAAGGACTGCAAGTTTAGACATGTCTTTTCAGACACTGTTCCAGTTTACATAAAGGTAAAAGAGTTATTTCTCATATGCAAGGTCTTTAGTAATATAAGAGACGAGCTGGTTCTTGAGGTTGACTCGCCAGTGCCAGCTCCACCTATAGTGCTTAGAGAGTTTATAAGGGTTGAGCCTACAGAGAAAGAGCCCGTTTATGTATCTTTTTGCGTTGAGGATAAATGCGTGGTAAGGACAAGGACAGCTGATATAAGCGAATCTGGGGTTGGTATCCTGCTAAACAAAGAGGATACAAAAAAACTGATAGATATCCTATCACAAATAGCGACGGACGCATCCAAAATACACACCACTTTTGAGATTGAAATAGAGCTTCCCAGGGAAGGCACGGTAAGGGCACAGGGAGAGCTAAAAAACATAATAAGCAAAGAAAGAGACTTGTACGTTAGGCTCGGATTTAAGATAAACCTAAGAGAAGAGCAAACCAGAAAGATAAGACAATACATAATACGAAGACAAAGGGAAATATTGGAGCAGTTAAAGTCAATATGATGCCAATTTTTAGGCTTTCCTTGAGATATCTTCTCTCCAGCAGAGGAACAACCCTGCTTGTATCTTTTATAGCCTTCCTTGGGGTTGTTTTAAGCGTAAGTGCTCTTCTTCTTACTATGGGAGTTTTTGCCGGCTTTCAGCAGGCTCTAAGGGAAAAAATCCTCTCCGCATCACCTCACATAATAGTAAGTCTTCTCAGCTACGAAGAGGGTAAAGAGTACGATAAGATAATAACTCAGACCAAAGGCATAGAAAAGTTTTATTCAGTCCTACTCTACAACGGGCTTATATCAAAAGAAGGAAGGTTAAACAGTGTAGGCGTAAAAGCCCTAAAGCCGGAGGATGTCTACAAAATATACGGATTGAATTTAAAAGAGGGTATTCTGGTAGGCAGAGGGCTTGCGGATATACTTGGGCTCAATGTGGGAGATGAGGTTATAGTGCTGTCGCCTATGGGGACACGCACTCCCTTTGGTATAGTTCCAAGAGCAAGGACTTTTGTGGTGGAAGGAATATTCCAAAAGGGGGTTTTTGAACAGGACTACGCCACCATAGTTATGAATAGGCAAACTGCGGTAGACTTTTTTGGTGATAGCTACCAGCTTGCAGGCTATGAAATATACATAAGAGACCCATATAAGGCTCAGGAGATAAAGGAAGAGTTAGAAAAGAAGCTGGGTGATGCTTCCATAGTCCGTTCATGGATAGACCTTAATAAACCTCTTTTTAACGCCCTACAGCTTGAGAAGGTGGGAATATTCTTTGTGCTTATGCTTATGGTGGTTATAGCCTCTTTTAACATAACAAGTCTCCTCTTTATGAAGGTAAAGGAAAAGGTGAGAGACATAGCGGTTTTGAGAACCTTTGGTCTGAGAAAAAGACAGGTGGTTTACATATTTCTCCTTCAAGGTTTTATATTAGGTATTTCTGGAGCTCTTGTAGGCTTTCTGCTATCCTTGGTGGGAGGCTATCTTATAAACGAATACAAGCTCATTAGAGTGCCTGCGGATGTGTACCTTATGGACTACGTGCCCGTCCATTTTGAAATAAATGACATACTTTTCACCCTTTTGGGTGCTTTGTTTCTCTCTCTTTTGGCAAGCCTTCTTCCAGCCTACAGAGCAGGAAAGGAAAGCATAGTAAGGGTATTGAGGAATGAATAGAATAATACAAATAAAAAATCTCTGGAAAGCATATCCAGGCAGGGTTCAAGCCCTTAAGAATATTAGCCTTGAAGTGTTTGAGGGGGAGATAGTAGGTCTTATGGGACCCTCTGGCTCAGGCAAGAGCACCCTACTTCATATAACCGCAGGTCTTGAAAAGTCCACAGAGGGGGAAATTTATGTCATGGGTCAAAGCATACATCTTATGGACGAAGACCAGCTCGCCTCTTTTAGACAAAGGCATTTAGGCTTTGTATTCCAGTTTTACTATCTTCTAGAAGACTTTAACGTGTTAGAGAACCTAATCCTCATAGGACAGTTGGCTGGCGTTGAAAGATCAGAAGAGAAAGCACTTCAGATACTTGAATATCTAAGACTTTCACACAGGCTAAAACACAGACCCAGTCAGCTTTCAGGTGGTGAACAGCAAAGGGTAGCTATTGGAAGAGCTCTCATGCTTGACCCAAAGATTCTGCTCGCAGACGAACCTACAGGCAACCTTGACCTTGCAGAGGGTAAGAGGATTTTTGACCTCTTCCTTAAACTAAGGGAAGAAAGAGGTCTTACCATGCTCGTGGCAACTCATAACGAGGAACTAAAACCCTACTTTGACAGAATCTACAGACTAAAGGACGGAGAGCTTGTATAATAGTAGCTATGTATTACCTACTTCTTACAGTTTTTATAGTTGTAGCCTTTTTGTTAATTATAGTAGTGCTTATGCAAAGAAGCAGAGGGGATGTGGGCACAGCCTTTGGTGGAATGGGACAGGGTGTGTTTGGACCAGGCGGAGTAGATACAATTCTAACAAAAATAACCTACTGGCTTGGCTTTTCCCTTATGGCTTTAGCCATACTCCTTGCCCTAACCCATCCTTCAAAGAGAGGCTCACTTATAGGAGATGAAGATAAAAGACCTCCTGTCCAAACCCAGCAGAGCAACCCTCAGGGACAAACAGCTCCTTCTGGCACACCATCTGAAAGTAAACCATAAGGATATCTACTTTATGGAAGACCTTGAAGTTCCCTTGCAGGTCTTAGAGAGCTTCCTTAAAGACTTAGAAAGGATTGAGGAGGGCTATCCTCTTCAGTATATTTTGGGAGAATGGGATTTCTACGGGAGGAGCTTTTTCGTAAAAGAAGGTGTCCTTATACCAAGACCAGAGACGGAGGTGCTTGTAGAGGAAGTCCTCAAAAAAATTCCCAAAGATGAACCTATGGTTGGTCTTGAGCTGGGTGTAGGCACTGGATGTATAAGCGTAAGCCTACTATGTGAGAGGTCAAACCTCCGTATAATAGGAGTGGATATAAATTTGGAGTCGCTAAGGCTTTCAAAGAAAAATGCCCTCAGGCACCGTGTTTTAGAGAGGTTTTTCCTCGTTGCAGGAGACCTCTTTAGTCCCATAAAGCCTTATCCCTTTGAATTAATCCTTTCAAATCCACCTTACATTCCAAAGAAGCACTGGGAAAGCCTTCCAACAGGTGTAAAACTTGAGGGTTATACTTCCCTCATAGGCGGGGAAAAGGGTTGGGAATTTTACGAGAGGATAGCCAGCACCATAGATAACTACCTTAAGCCCAAAGGACTTATAGCCTTTGAGATAGGTCATGACCAAGGAGAAGTGGTCAAAAAACTCTTTGAGGAAAAGGGGTTTAAGGTAAATATAATTAAAGACTACTCGGGACAGGAGAGGGTAGTGTTAGGATGGAAGTCTTAGGCTTTCTTCTTGGTGCATTCTTCTTTGTACTTCTTGAGGCTTTTTTTGCTGGCTCTGAAATAGCCCTTGTGAGCGTGGATAGGGGGAGGGTAATGAACCTATACAGAAAGACAAAGCAGGAGTTTCTGAAGGATTTTTATGAAAACCCAGAGGAATACATAACTCTCACCATGCTTGGATACACGGTTAGCATAGTTTTTGCTTCTACTTTTTACACCTTGGCGGTTATAGAACTATCCGACTATCTGACCTTTATAAGAGGCTTTGAGGTGGTTTTTTCCGCAAGCCTTGTGGTCTTTACACTAATCCTTGGGGAACTGCTTCCTAAAAGTCTATTCCAGAAACATGCGGAAAGGCTTGTGCTACCTTCCCTTTGGGCCTTGAGCAAACTAAAGATTTTTACGAAACCCATCCTCGTCCTCTCAAGAGTTGTAAGTAGGCTTATAACTAGCAACTTCAAAGGTAGATACCAAGAAAAACTTGAGAGGGAAGACCTCATAAAGCTCATGGAGCAGGTCACAAACAAAGAGGAGAGCCTGCGTATAGCATTGCAAAGCATAACTATGAAAGACCTCTTTGTAACAGAGGAGATAAAACCCATAAAAGAGGTAGTAATGGTAGAGGAAAATGCCAGCATTGAGCAAGTTATGTCTCTCATGAAGGAAAGTCAATACAGGAGGCTCCCCGTTTACAGAAAAAGAGTTGACCAGATAGTGGGTTATGTAGACCTTTTTGACCTGATTCAGAGCAGGCATGCGAGGTTTATAAGAGAGCTCATAAGACCTGTCCATTATTTTTCGGAGTTTACTACCCTTGATAAGGTCTTTGAATCCTTCAAAAGTAGCAAGGAACAGATGGGTGTTGTAGTAGACGAAAGGGGGAATATCTTAGGAATTATCACATGGGATAACCTTCAAAGCTACCTAATAGGTGGTCTTTATGAAGGAAAAACTGAGGAGGACGAGGATATAGTGGAGATAGAAAAGGATATATGGATAGCAGAGGGCGGTATTGAAAAAGAAAGAATAGAGAGGCTTCTAAGTATAAAACTTCCAGAGGGACCCTATACAACCTTGGGAGGCTTTATTTCCTTTATGCTTAAAGGATTTCCCGAAAAGGGTCAAGTTGTAGAATATGAAGGCTATCGCTTTAAGGTGCTCCAGAGGGATGAAAGGAGGATAATAAAGGTAAGGATAGAAAAGCATGTATAAAAAGGTCAAAAGTCTAAAGGAGCTTCCAGAAGACCTAAAGCCAAGAGAGAAAATGCTCAGAGTGGGAGCGGACAGTCTTACAGAAGAGGAGCTTTTGGCTATTATACTTGGCTCTGGCACAAGGGAAAGGGATGTGCTTAGTTTATCTGCGGAGATAGTAAGGGTTGGATGGCAAAAGCTAAGCAGGATGACTATAGGTGAGATTATGAAAAGCTTTAAGGGTATAGGTGAGGCAAAGGCATGTCAAATAAAAGCAATATTGGAGCTTGCAAAAAGAATAAACGACCCATACGAAGGTGTTTATATAAATAACCCAGAGGATGCTTATAGGTTTTTGAAAAATATGAT
This sequence comes from Hydrogenobacter sp. T-2, assembly GCF_033971325.1. Classification (NCBI taxonomy): domain Bacteria; kingdom Pseudomonadati; phylum Aquificota; class Aquificia; order Aquificales; family Aquificaceae; genus Pampinifervens; species Pampinifervens diazotrophicum. The sequence continues at coordinate 373,017 of NZ_CP117180.1, read as the reverse complement.
GGACGAACGTAGGGAACACCTCATAGCCCTATATCTCACTCCTACCAACAAGTTGATAGCCCATGAGATTATAGCCATAGGGAGGATGAACGCTTTGCACGCAGAGCCAAAGGAAATTCTTTACCATGCTATAAATACCGCTTGCTATTCTATACTCATAGCACACAACCATCCAAAGGGTGAACTAAAGCCTTCAAGAGAAGACATAGAGTTTACAAAGAGGCTTAAAGATGCCTGTCAACTTATAGGCTTTGAACTTCTTGACCATCTCATAGTAAACAAAAAAGGCTACATATCTCTTAGAAGGGAGGGTTATATATGATAGGACTTTTGCAGAGGCTTGGGTTGTCTTCAGAGAGGTGTATCTCTTGTGGAAAGGTCTTTGTGGGTTTTTCTCAAGGCTACTTGTGTGATGAATGTCTTGGGTCTATAAAGCCTATCCATCCAATGGATTATTCAAATAGGCTTGAGTATGTGGTTTCATACAGGGTTTTTGGCAGGTATGAGAGTGTCCTAAAGGAGATAGTCCACCACATGAAGTTTAAAAGCTCCAAAAGCCTTGCACTACTTCTTGGCAAAGCAATAAGGGAGCATCTATGGGAGTATATAGAAGAGACAAATCCAGACATAATAACTTTCCCTTCTTTAAACCTTAGAAGACTATGGATAAGGGGTTTTAACCACGTGGAATATATACTTATAGGTGCGGGTGTGCCATACATGAAAGTTTTCAAAAGAAGTGATATGCACAAACCTATGGCTTTTCTAAATGCGGAAAAAAGACAAAAGGCAGTCTTGGAGCATAGGCTAAAAGAGGAGCTCATTGACTTTCTTGAAAACAAAAAGGTGCTGGTAGTAGACGACCTGCTAACCACTGGCTCCACTATTGAAAGGCTTGCCTATCTCCTAATGTCCATAGGAGCACAAGAGGTTCACGCCTATTTTGTGGCAAAGGCTTAGAAGGAGTTTTGTATGTTTTTTATAAATTCCTCAAGGACTCTTGTGTAGAGATTTTTTATCCTCTCAAACACTTTCCTACTTTCTTCTTCGCTGTATATATGAGATATGAGGTTTCTATCTTCAAGCATGTCCAAAAATATCTCCTCTTCTCCGAGAAAGCCTACTCTAAAAGCTGTTTTAATACAGCTTCTTGGACTTCTACACTCAAAGCCGTGGTATTCTAATAGAATTTTCAAAAATTTCCAAAAAGTATCAAAGGTGTATTCAAATCTCTGCAATGTTCCGTCTATTTCAAGGGAAGTCCCTGCTGTCAAAACCGCTTCTCTTAGGGTTTCAAAAGACCTTCTCAATTTATCGTAAGATTTAAGCACTTCTTCCCTTTTCATACAAAACTCTACCTGTTTTTCTAATTATCTCCGCGAAGTCATCCTCTACACTATCAAGAAAAATCAGGTCAAAACTGTATATGCCACTTATCTCTTCTATCTTTTCCTTTAGCTTTCTCCTTTCTCTGTAGTCAAGGATTTTACCACCTTCCACAGCTATGTCAATATCTGAGTAAGGCTTTGCATTGCCCTTTGCTCTTGAGCCAAAAAGAATTATCCTTTCGGGGTTCAGTTCCTGCTTCAGAAGGTCAACAACCCTCTGCGTTATATCCTTTGCCTTGTATTTCATACCCTCTGCGTGAACTTCTCAAATGCTCTCTTTATACCTCTTACCGCCTGCCTTATTCTATGTTCGTTTTCCACAAGGGCAAATCTCACATAACCCTCGCCGTATTCACCAAAGCCTATGCCGGGAGATACCGCCACCTTAGCCTCTTTCAAAAGAAATAGAGAAAAGTCTAAGGAATTCATACCAACCCAAGAAGGAATTTTAGCCCAAAGAAACATGCTTCCCTTTGGCTTTTCCACAGTCCAGCCTATACGGTTAAGACCTTCCACAAGCACATCCCTCCTTTTTCTGTATACCTCTTTGCTTTTTTCCACTATCTCATAAGGACTATCAAGGGCTATTATGGAGGCAACCTGAATGGGGGTAAAAACACCATAGTCAAGGTAGCTCTTAAGGTGTGCAAGGTTCTTTATGAGCACCTCGTTTCCCACAAGGAAGGCAACACGCCAACCTGCCATAGAAAAACCCTTTGACATGGAATAAAGCTCCACCGCCACCTCTTTTGCACCTTCTACCTGAAGTATGCTGGGAGGTTCGTATCCATCAAAACCCAGGTCTGCGTAGGCAAAGTCATGAATAAGCCAAACCTCTTCTCTTTTTGCCAACTTTACCATCTCTCTGAAAAAGTCAAGGCTTACGCAGAGGGTGGTAGGGTTGTGGGGAAAGCTAAGCACTATAGCCCTTGGTTTTCTAAAGGAAGCCCTGAGTGTGTCCTGGATTCTTCTTAGAAAGCTCTCCTCAAAATCCTCTCCTTCGTCGGGTATTATGGGAACAGATATGGCATCGCCACCTGCTATGATGGGTGCGTAGTAGTGTATGGGGTATGTGGGGTTAGAAACGAGCACCGTATCACCAGGCTCAAGCATCGCCAACATAAGGTGTGAATATCCTTCCTTTGCACCTATAGTGAGGATAGCTTCTCTCTCTGGGTCAAGCTCCACGCCATACCTTCTACGGTAAAAGTCGCATATGGCTTTTCTGAGCCTTGGAATTCCCTTTGAGGCGGAGTAGCCATGCACGTTGTCTCTTCTTGCTACCTCACAGAGCTTTTCCACTATATGGTTTGCAGGTGGAAGGTCTGGGTTTCCCATGCCAAGGTCTACTATGTCCTCCCCCTCACGCCTTAGCTTATACTTTAGCTCGTTGACCATGGCAAAGACATACTTGGGAAGTCTGCTTACCCTTGGAAACATCCAGCTTTCACTCATGCTCTCCTTCCTCTTCAAGCTCTTTGCAGTTTATACACATGGTGGTTACAGGTCTTGCCTTTAGTCTTTCAAAGGGTATAAGGGCACCACAGCTTTCACATATACCGTAAGTGCCTTGCTCTATTTTCATAAGTGCATAGTCTATCTTACGCAATAGCTTTAGCTCCCTTGTCTTTATTCTCTGTAGGCTTATATACCTTTCAGTTTCGATGTTTGCCCTGTCTATTTCATCACCGCCCTCAAAGGAAACGTTTGAAGGGTCTCTTATCTGCTCTTCCGCATACTTTATTATCCTCTCCCTCATCCTAAGAAGGTCTTCCCTTAGCTCCGCTATCTGTTCTGGAGTTAGGTGATGCATAATCTTATAATTATAGACCATGGAGGCCTTCAAAAAAGATTTAGCTGTGCATTTTCAACTTCTCAAAGTTGAAGGTGGTAGGTTCGCAGAAGAGGAGAACATAACCCTAGGCAAGGACGGCAAAAGGATACTTTTCATAAAAGCCTTCTACGGCAGAAGACCTTATTGGAAAGAGTGGGTGGAGCTTTTCCATATAGAGCCTGAGTTTTTTGGCTCTCCTCTTGAGGATGAGCTGTATGGCGTATTGGCAAAATATTTCAGAAGGATTTTCGTAGAGTATTACGAAGACCCTCAAACCATGCAGGAGCTAAAGAAGGGAATAGAGCCACAAAACACAAGACTAGGTTCAAAGCTAAAAGTCTTAGGTTATAGGTCCTTTAGAGATTGGTATTATCCTGAGGGATGGATGGAAGGAGGCTATAAATTGCAGGCAGAGAAGTAATCTGTGCTATAATTATACTTCTTAAAAGCCCTTAAAGGAGAAGAAGGATGAAAACTTATCATGTTAGAAAAGAGGATGTGGTAAGAAGCTGGTGGGTTGTAGATGCTCAAGGTAAAACCCTTGGCAGGTTGGCTTCTCAAGTAGCAAGGGTTTTAATGGGAAAGCACAAACCCTATTACCAGCCTGACGTGGATTGCGGAGATTTTGTGATAGTCCTTAATGCAGACAAGGTGGTTGCCACTGGCAAAAAGTTAGAGCAGAAGAAATACTACTTCCATAGCAATTATCCTGGCGGTCTAAAGGAAAGAACTCTTGCTTGGATGCTTGAGAATAAGCCAGAGGAGGTAATAAGGCTTGCGGTAAAGAGGATGCTTCCAAAAAACAGGCTGGGGCACAGAATGCTAAAGAGGCTAAAGGTTTACAGAGGCTCTGAACATCCTCACATAGCCCAACAACCCAAAACATTGGAGGTTGAAGCATGAGCTTAAAGCTGAAAGACTTCAAAATAGGATTTGATAACTCCTTTTATGGCACTGGCAGAAGAAAGGAAAGCGTTGCAAGGGTCTGGCTCATTAGGGGAACAGACAAGCAAGTTGTCAAAGTAAAAGAGAGCGGAAAGGAATATGCTCTAAAAGACTATCTCCAAAGAGAGGCTCTCTATCAAAAGGTCTTGTATCCTATAAAGCTCACTGGTCTTGAGGGAAGGTTTGGTATATACGCCACCGTGAGCGGTGGGGGCATAAGCGGTCAAGCGGACGCCATAATGTATGGAATTGCCAAGGCTCTGCTTAAATACAACCCAGACCTAAGACCTACCCTAAAGAAGGCAGGCTTGCTAAAGAGAGATGCAAGGGAAAAGGAAAGGAAGAAGTATGGTCTTATGAAGGCAAGAAAAGCCTACAGATGGAGCAAGAGATAAAAGTATGCGTTTATGGTGCGACAGGGTATACTGGAGTTGAGCTCCTAAGGATACTTTTGGAGCATCCATATGCTAAGATAGTCTCTTTGACCTCTCAATCCTACGCAGGGAAAAGGCTCTCTGAGGTCTTTCCTTCCTTTTTGCCCACTCCCTTGGGTTCTATGTTTCTTACCGCTGAGCCTGAAGAAGACTTTGACATAGCCTTTCTCTGCCTTCCTCATGAAACTTCCCTTGAGCTTGTGCCAGAGCTTCTCAAAAGGGGCAAAAGGGTTATAGACCTCTCTGGTGCATACAGGATCGGAGACAAAAGCAAGTATCCCGAATATTATGGCTTTGAGCACACTCATCCAGAGCTTTTGGATAAGGCTGTCTACGGACTGCCAGAGCTTTTCAGAGAACACATAAAAACCGCTCAGCTTGTGGCAAACCCGGGGTGTTATCCTACCGCCACACTCTTGGCTCTTTATCCGATCCTCAGAGAAGGGATTGAGTTGGACTTTGTTATCGTTGATGCCCTCTCTGGGGTTTCTGGTGCGGGAAGAAAAACAAGCCAGAAGTTCCACTACCCTGAGATGGAAGGCAACGCCTTTGCATACTCTGTGGAAAAGCACAGACACACTCCAGAGATGGAATATGTTATTCAGAGGGTGTATGGTAAGGATATTAAGCTGAGATTTACACCGCAGGTGATACCTGCAGTGCGTGGAATGATGGCAAAGGTGTATACAAGATGTGAAGAGCTGGACTTTGTTAGCCTTTATAAGGAAACATACGAAGGGGAACCTTTCGTATTTATTTCTCAGGAGCCTCCTCACCTTAAACATGTAGTCGGAACCAACTTTTGCCTTTTGTATTTACACTACCACAGGGAGACTTCTATCCTTGAGGTTATAAGCGTTATAGACAACCTGAGCAAAGGAGCATCCTCTCAAGCGGTGCAGAACTTTAATATTATGATGGGTTTTGGGGAGGGCTTAGCACTAAAGAGGCTTGCTACGTTTCCCTAAGCGGATAATTCTTCTTTTATTATTTCGAGCAGAGAAAGAAGCACCCTCTTGACACTTTCCTTGTCAATTGCTGAAACGGGTAATACTGGTATACCTTCATCCTCACTTATATCAAGAACAGAAGCCACATCCTCTGGTGGCCACGCATTAGGTAGGTCCTGTTTATTAGCACCCACCACCATGGGAACAGGAAAGCGAGACTGGAAGAAGTTTATTATCTTTCTTGCCTCGTGAAAAGTGGAAGGGTCTGTGCTATCCACCAATATTATTATTCCAAGAGCACCCTCACCGAGTATCTCCCACATGAAATCAAACCTTGACTGACCAGGCGTGCCAAAGAGATACAGCTCGTGTTCATCGTCTATACGAATTTTTCCAAAGTCCATGGCAACGGTGGTGTATTCTTTTACACTCTTTTCGCCAACTGCCTGGGTTTTCCGTTCAGTTTTGACAGTTTTTATCTCACTAACTGTGTTTATAAACTGAGTTTTACCCGCCGCAAAGGGTCCAGCAATTACTATCTTTATTTTCTTTATAGTCCTCATTACAGCTCCCTTATCCTTTCTATTATTTTCATTAGAAGGTCAAGGGCTATTGACGGTTTTTGCTTCCTCTCTCTCTTTTTCCTCTTTATAACTCCAAGGGCAAGAAAACCGTATAGAGCTCTATCTACCGTAAGGTTTTCAAGACCAGAGTCTTTTCTTATGTCGTATACCGTCCTCTCACCGTTTATGAGAGAAAGAACCCTTTGCTCCTCTGGAGTGAGCTCTACCTTCTTCAACCTCTCCTCAGAACCCTCTACTGGTTCAAAGAGGATAAGTTCATCAGATATCTTTCTTTCAACCTCCTCTGGGGTGAGAGTACGAGATGCCATCATAATTATATCTTCAACAGGGTAGACTACTGAATAATTAGAGCTGTATCTAACAAAACCGGGCGTGAAAGAAAATACACCTTCTTTCATATCAAGCCTTTCGATGAGAAACCTCTGCACAGTCCTAAAAAGATTATCTCTTGATATGCGGAGCTTTTCTATTAGAAGGTCAAAGTCCCTCTCCGCGTAAACTCTAAACACCCTATCCACAGGACGGGCAAAGATTATCTCCCCATCCTTTACATAGTAAGCCGCTGTTATATCTTTCCATTCTACGAGGAGTATTCCACTCTTCCTATCTTTGGCTATTATCTGGAGTATGTCAACAAAGTTAAAAGTTTTAAGGTCACCTGTCAGAGCCATAACCTTTTATATCATCCCTTTTATTTTGTCCTGTGCCTTCTTTATCTCCATAAGTAGTAGTCCAAGCTTGGCATTGTTGTCCGCAAGAACCACCATAACTGCATCTCTTCCCACTCCCGTCAGAATAACATACCCATCATGCCCCTTGACGGTTATCTGTTCCAAATTGCCCTTAGCTAATTCCTCTGAAACGCGTTCACCCAATGAGAGTATAGCCGCACTCATTGCAGCTATTCGGTCCTCTTCCATGCCCGGTTTGAGAACCGATGCTATGGGCAATCCGTCTGCAGACACGAGGGATGCACCCTCTAAGCCTGTGTTTCTTATCAGTTCCTGTAGAACCTGAGTATATCTATCCATATTTCCCTCCTCCTTAAGAATTATACTAAAATTTCCATAGAAATATATCGTAAACAACACCCATGATTATAGAAAAGATGACCCAAAAAATCACATAGGCAACCACTAAACCTTTTGGCAGAAACTTAAGGGTCGCAATTATTGTAGGCATGCATATACCCGTGCCACCAAGCATGAAGGTAAGGGACACACCTGAGCTAAAGCCTATATCTCTCAGAGCCTTAGCTATCGGAACTTCTTCACCAGAACACACATATATGGGTATAGATGTAAAGGAGACTAAAGGATAAGAAAGAAAACTTCCCGCTATGGGTCTTATGAGCTCTGGTGGTATGAGGGTTTTTATGAGAGAGGCTATGACTATACCGAGAAGAAGGTATTTACCTATCCCAAAGAGGTTGTCCTTGAAGTGTGTACCAAAGGACTTCCATCCGCTTTGGCTTGCACCACCAAAGGAAAGAGGTAGACTACTGGGTTTTTTGAAAAATAACTCAGCCATGTAAGCAAAAAATAGGGCAAAACCTAAGGTGCCAAAAAGTCTAAGGGCAGTCATGGGAAGACCGAAGTATCCATAGGTAAGTATTAATGTTACTGGAGATACCACAGGAGCCACTATGAGAAAGGATAGGACGGGTGCATAGCTCCTTGACATACTATTTATAAGGTTTGCCACAGGAAGCATGGAGCAAGAGCAAAGAGGCAAAAGCCCACCAAGAAAGCCTGTGTATATGGGTGCGGTCCTTTTATTTTTGAGAAATACTTTTAGCCAGCTAAGTTTTGTAAAGCCTTGCAGGATAGAGGTTATGAGGACCGCAATTAAGAAGAAGGGAAGTATATCCAGAGTGTAGTCATACAGAGAAAGGAAAAACTTCTCCAAAAGCCTCATAATGAAAATATCTTAGCCAAAAAGAAAATACAGTATGACTGCGTTCATAATACCTGCGACCACATCGTCCGCCACTACACCATGACCCTTTGGCAGTTTTTCAAAGAGCTTTATGGGATAGGGCTTTAGTATATCCAAGACCCTAAAGGTTATAAAGGCAACCGCCATGGTCTTTAGTGTAGGTTCAATAAAGAGAAAAGAGAAGAAGTAGCCTACTATCTCGTCTATTACCACCTCTTCTGGATCTTCCTCCCTTGTTAGTTCTATCATATAGTTGGCAGACCAGACCGCAACCGCATACAGCAAAAGCCCAAAAAGTAAGGTGAGCCACCACTTGTAAACAAGCAGATAAACAAGAGGGACACCAAGAAGAGTTCCCACTGTGCCCGGTGCATACCTAAAACGTCCCACGTAAAAGCCCGTGGCGATTAACTCCTGCCACATTATATGTCTATCCTTGCAAACCTTTTTCTTCCCTCTTCAAAGACATCCCCTCCATATATATCGTTGGCAACTATAACAGGAAAGTCTTCCACGTATAGTCTTCTTATAGCTTCCGTGCCAAGGTCTTCGTAAGCAACCACCTCTGAGGACTTTATACACTTAGAGAGCAAGACCGCCACGCCACCCACCGCTGCAAAGTATACCGCCCTATACTTTTTCAAAAGCCCCCTTGCCTGAGGAGACCTATACCCCTTGCCTATCATACCCTTTAGACCCAGCTTTAGAAGATCTTCCACATACTTATCCATCCTTATAGAGGTAGTAGGACCGGCAGAGCCTATAACTTGCCCAGGCTTTGGTGGTGTGGGACCCACATAGTATATGACCTGTCCCTTTACATCTATGGGTAAAGGCTCTCCTCTTTGAAGAGCTTCCACCATCCTTTTGTGCGCTGCATCCCTTGCGGTATATATGTAGCCTGTAATGAGAACTTTGTCTCCTGCTCTTAGGTCTTGGATGACTTCGTTAGTTAGTGGTGTTTGAATTCTCTTTTCCATAAACAAATTATAACAGCTTTAGGCTCTGTATCTGCTTAAAACAAGTGCGGAAGGCACACCCCAAAGGAAAGAAGACAAAAGCAAAAAACTATGAAAGACAAAGCCCATTTTTAGCCACTCCCTTAGGCTCTCACCCAAAAGTTTAAGAGGAATTCCAAAGGCAAACTCGTAAGTGCCAAAACCCATAAAGCTATGAAGGGGAAGCACAGAGCTAAGCTCTCCACCAAGAAAGGCAAGAAAGCCCTTGTATATATCCATGCTATCTATAGGCAGTAAAACAATCAAGGCTAAGAACTTTAGGCTATGAGACAGAGAGGAAAGCAGAAAAAGTAAAAAAGACAAGCTAAAGCTAAGCTCCCTTTTGATAAAGTCCTTTAACTCACCAAACCTGCCTCTATAAGGCAGGAGCAAATATCCTAACCTTAAACTCAAAGATAAAATTAAAACAAGCACAGAAGCCAAAAGTGCATAAAGATTAACCACAGAAAAGCTAAGAAAAAGCAGAAAAAAGAGGGTAAGAAGGTCATATAATCGCCCCATAAAGAAAGACCAAAGGGAAGCACTCAAGTTAACTCCAAGCCTTTTTGCATAATAAAACCAACTAAGTTCTCCAGTCCTTGCGGGCAGAAGGTTATTAAAGAGTATGTTAGCAGAGTTTATGAGAAAAACCTGATATAGGCTTAGGTTTCTCAAAAGCAGTTTCCATCTTATAGACCTCACTAACTGGCTAAGGCTGTATAGAAAAAAGGCAAAAAGCAGGTTTTTAAGCTCAACATCCTTTAGACTGGAAAGAAGCTCACCTAAAGGGACAAAGTAAAAAAGGAAAGCAAGGAAAAGAAGGGTAAGGGCAAAGGGAAGGAGTTTTTTCAATCCTTTTCTGGCACGTCGTGGATAACAATCCTTTTGCCTGCAAACCTTGAGAGTATCTCTATGGCAACTTCAACGCCAGAGCCAGCACAAGAGGTAAAGTGAGAGGAAAACCCAGCAAGAGTTCCAGTTACAAAGAGGTTTTTGTCTACTTCAAAGTCCTTATGCTTTATCATAACCCTACCGGGCTTTGGAGATTTAGGGTTTTCCAACACCTCTACCTGCAGACCTTCTATATTAAAAGAATGAAAGCCCCCTGCCAAAACCACATAGTCTGCGGTAAAGCTTTTACCAGAGGTAGTCCGAAGTTCAAAGCCCTCTTCCTTTTTCTGTATGCTCTTTACCTCTTCTTGCAAAAAGTCCACACCACCCCACTGGTCTATCTGCTCCCTTATCTTTTGCAAAAGCTCTGTGCCAAGCATAGTATCCAAGCCCGGCACGTTTCTAAGCAGAGCCTTTTTGAGGTCTGAATTATCCGTGTCAAAAACTATATACCTTCTGCCCTCTGCCCACTGCCAACCTCTATCCCTTGCGGACACTAAGGTCAAAGCACAAGAAAGACCACTGGCTCCACCACCTACAATAGCTACATCGTACCTCACAAAACATTATTATACAACAAAAACGTCCACACCTCCTCTACATAACCTGAGATTTCGCTTATTTGCTCACAAACACCTCTGTCTTTTCTTCCTTTTTCTCAAAGTCAGAGGGCTTTATATTCTTAAGAGATTCCCTTATTTTCTTCCTTTCCTTCGCCATTGCCTTCATCTTCTCAAGCTCTTCTTTGCTAAAACAACACATGATAGCACCTCCTTACGCTTGATGCTTTTATTCTACGCATCTATGATAGAAAGGTTATGTTTTGAATCATAAAAGCCTTAAAAAGAGGCTTTCCGCCAGTGTAGGATGTGGCAGGCAGAGCCTTGAGAGCATATCAAGGTTTAGCTCTGAAAAGAGGCTCGTGGTGAGAAGAGATATTATCTCGCCTGCGTCTCTTGATAGGAGTTCACCTCCAAGGAGAAAGCCCTTTTTGTCAAAATAGAGAAAAGCCATACCTTCTTCTGTGTGGTATATACTTCCTACCGCAAAGGCTCTAAGGCTTATGCTCCTTTCTGAAAACTCCACCTTTTTCTCCTCAAGCTCTTTTCTTGTGAGACCCACCTTTGCGTAAGACAAAGGTTGAGTGTATAGCACATAGGGTATCTTATAGGGTGGTGTGAAAAAGCCTTGACCTTTTGTGAGTTTTTGTGCCACCGAAAAGGACTGAAGCCTGCTTGCGTGTGCAAGCTCCACTATACCGTTTATGTCCCCCACCGCATAGTGGTCTTTTAGAGAGGTCTCGTAGCTCCTGTCTACCAGTATGTGCCCCTTCTCGTCCCGTGCAAGGTCAATCCTTATACACTGTGAGTTAGGCACTCTCTTTTTTAGCCAATAAACAGCCTCCGGTGGTGTGTCAGGCATAGTTTTAAAAAGCACGCCCAAATCCTTTAGGCTTTTTAAGAGCCTTGTTTTTATGGATGGGTGCATAAACTCAAGGCTTTTTTCCTCAAAGTAAGCCTCAACGGACACACCCATAAGGGCATACATGCATGCAAACTCAAGAAGTATTGGGTCATCGCCTGCAAGTTTTATGCTACCTGGAAGCTCCTCCAGTTCCAAAAGGTCATTACCGTTAGGCTTTTGAGGATAAGACTTTCCTGTGTTAAGGATTATGTATTTTCCACTTATCCTTCTGCCTTCAACCTCCACCACGTGTGGTTCTACAAGCTCTCCGTATCCGTAAATAAAGTCCACACCCTTTAGTAGTTTTTCTATCTGGTCTCTTAGTGTTTTTGTTAGCCTTTGTTTTTTCTCCTTTAGGTTTTTCAAGTTTAGGCTAAGGTCTTTCACAGATATCAAGGGTGAGTTTTTCAATTCAAAGAGCTTTCTTGCCTCAAAAAGGTAAAGCTTTGTAGGTATACATCCTTCATGAAGGCAGACGCCACCAAGATGAGCTTGTTCCCTCTCCACTATTGCGGTCTTTAAGCCCGCTTTTTGTAGTAGCTCCGCACCCACATAGGCAAGCCCGCCTCCCAAAATTATCACATCATAGTCATACATATCACGCTCCCTTCTTTAACATTTTTATGTAATTTTTGTCTAAAACCTTCTCCTTTAGGTGCTTTACAAACAAAGCTCCATGAAAGCCGTTTATAACCCTATGGTCAAAGGTAAAGGTCATATGGGTTTTGCCGTCGCCTTCTTGCATGCCTACCGCTATTATGCAAACCTGTCCATAGGGTATTACCGCATCAAAAGCCCTAATTCCAAACATGCCAAGGTTGGATATGGTTAAGGTTGCACCTCTTATATCTTCAAGGCTTAGCTTGCCCTCTTCTGCCCTTTTCCTTAGCTCTCTTACCTCCTGTGCTATCTCCCTTAGGCTCTTCCTGTTTACCTCCTTTATCACAGGATTGTAGAGCTCATCTCCCACCGCTATGGCAAGTCCTACGTTAGAGCTTGGGTAAACCAGATAGTGGTCTTCCTTGTAGACCGCCCTGAGCCTTTCAAAAAACTGCATGGCATCGCCCACTATCTTTACAAGCCAATGGGTAAGGGTTATCTCCTTGTCCCAGGGGATAAGGGAAAGATCAAAGACTTCGTACATGTGATAGTGAGGTATCACAAAACTTTTGGAGAGGTTTGATATAAGGCTTTTTTGAACAGAGGACACTGGGACTCTTCTTGGAATGCCCTTCTGTTCCACATAGGCAAGGAACAGGTCTTCGTCAATCTTTTTGTTAGGAAATTCTTTGAGGAGCTCCTCAAGAGAAAGCTCATATTCCCTTAAGAGCTCCAGTGCCTTTGGTGTAAAGTATCTCTCTTTTTCAAACTCCTCTATATCCTTTGCATGGGTTGGAGAGGGTAGCCTGCCTTCCTCCTGTAGCTCTTTTAGGTCTATACCCTTTTCCTTTGCCAAAAGTCTTGCATAGGGAGACGCAAAGCCGGGTGGCAGTTCAATTCTTTTCTCTTTCTCTATCTCCTTGGGTGGTGGAGGGGGTTTCCTCTCTTCCACCTTCGGTTTTTCTTCCAATTTTGGCTTTTCCTCAAGTTTTGGCTTTTCTATTCTCTCTCCCAACTCCATTATGGCTATGGGTTTCCCTACCTCCACCTCCTGACCTTCTGAAACAAGTATCCTCTTTATTGTGCCTTTTTTGAAGCTCTGTAGTTCCATAACCGCCTTTTCCGCCTCTATCTCCGCTATGACCTCACCCTTTTCCACATAGTCTCCTTCCTTTTTGAGCCAACGGACTATCTTTCCCCTTTCCATCGTGTCTGAAAATTGGGGCATCAAAACCTCATAGTCCATGGCTTTTGCTCCAGCTAAGTATACGCTCATATATCTTCTCGGGTGTGGGTATAGCCATTAGCTCAAGTTTCCTGTTGTAAGGTATGGGAACTTCCTCTCCAGCTATCCTAAGAGGTGGTGCATCAAGGTAATAAAATAGCTCCTCGCTTATCCTTGCTGACAGCTCCGCACCAAGACCAAGAGTTTTTGGAGCTTCGTAAACTACCACAAGCCTGTGGGTTTTTCTAACAGACTCATATATGGTCTCAAAGTCTATGGGTCTGAGGGAGATAAGGTCTATAACTTCGCAGGAAATCCCGTCTCTTTCCTCCAACCACTCACAAGCCTTCAAGGTGTCATGAACCATTTTAAGATAGGAGACTACCGTTATGTCTTTTCCTTCCTTTAAAATTCTTGCCTTAAAGGGGTCAAAGTTTTTCACATACTCAGAGGGAAAGTCCATACCATACAGGAGCACATGCTCCAAAAAGACCACAGGGTCATCCATCCTTATGGCATGCAAGAGCCCATGATAGGCACTTATAGAGTCCGAAGCACAGAAGACATAAAGCCCTGGCACGCTGGCAAAAAAGTGCTCCAGGCTTTGAGAGTGCTGTGAGGCGAGCTGTTTTGCCACACCCTGTGGCATGCGCACCACGAGAGGGAGAAAGAGCTTTCCACCGCTCATGTATCTTAGCTTTGCCATCTGGTTTACAAACTGGTCCATAGCCAACATGGCAAAGTTTACAGTCATTATCTCCGCCACTGGACGAAGTCCCATAAGAGCCATACCTATGGCAGTGCCCACTATGGAGTTCTCTGCTATGGGTGTATCTATTACCCTCTTTGGTCCATACTTCACATAAAGACCATCGGTCACTCTATAGTTGCCACCATAAAAACCCACATCCTCCCCAAGGACTACCACCCTTGGGTCATGTTCCATAGCATAGTCAAGGGCTAAGTTTAAAGCATCACGGTATAACATCAGAGCATACCCCACAGTATAGGTCTGTGTATAGCTCCTCTTCGGAGGGTTCTGGAGAGCTCAGGGCAAACTCTACCGCTTCTTCAACGACCGCCTCCACCTTTTGGTCTATGAGCCTTACCTGTTCCTCTGTGAGCCAGCCTTCCTTATATGCTTTTTTGAGCAATAGGTCTATAGGGTCTTTTTTGCGAAACATCTCTAACTCTCTTGGAGACCTGTAGTCTCCCTTGTCCGCCATAGAGTGTCCTTCAAAGCGATAGGTGTGTGCCTCAATAAAGTAAGGCTTTCCATATTCCTCTATGTACTGCTTGGCTTTAACTACTGCTTCGTAGACCGCAAACACATCCATGCCGTCCACAACCTCCGCTGGCATGTAATCCCTTGCCTTGAGATAAATGTCCTTCAGTGCAGATGACCTGTTCACATGCGTGCCTATGGCGTAGTAGTTGTTTTCGCACAGAAATAGCATTGGCACTTCCCAAAGGCTTGCCATGTTTATGGCTTCAAAGAAGGTGCCGTTGTTGGTCGCACCATCACCAAAGATGCAAAGAACCCCAGCCCTTTCGCCCATGAGCTTTCTGGCATACGCTGCGCCTACCGCATGAGGAAGGTGTGCTGCCACTATGGCGTTGCCACCGTAAAAGTCCATTTTTGGCTCATAAAGATGCATAGAGCCTCCCTTTCCCTTTGAAACACCCGTAGCCTTTCCAAAAAGCTCCGCCATAATGAGCTTTGGGTCTATGCCCCTTGCCAAAGCCAGCACATGCTCCCTATAGGGACAGAAGAGGTCTCCCTTTCCAAAGCCTACCACAGCACCCACATGCACCGCCTCTTCACCTATGGCAAGGTGCAAAAAGCCAGATATATTTCCCTTTAAGTATTCTTCCTTGCACCTTATCTCAAATTCCCTCCCTAACTTCATAAGGTAGTAAAACTTTTCTGCCAGCGTCTGGCTCATGCATAAAATTATAAGGGATGAGTTCTGAAGATTTACTTCTTAAAGAGCTAAAGGAAGAGCTTCTTAGGGTTCTTTCAAAGCACCTTGACCTTTCAAAATACAGGGTTTTCTTTTTTGGTTCAAGGCTGCAAGGAAGGGCTGGAAGAGGCTCTGATGTGGATGTGGGTATAGAGGGACCACCTATTGACCCTTTCAAATGGACGCAGATAGAAGAAGAGATAGAAAACTTGCCAACCCTTTATAGGATAGACCTCGTGGACTTTAACAAAACCTCAGAAGAGTTCAAAAGAGAAGCCCTAAAGCACATAGAGGTCATTCATGAGCCAGAGAAGGATATTCATTGAAAAGCTCGCAAAGGCTATAGAAAGGTTGGAAGAGGTGCTAAAGCTTGAGAAAAACTCAGTGGTTAGAGACTCCGCTATACAGAGGTTTGAATTTACCTTTGACCTTGCGTGGAAAACCCTCAAGTTATATCTTGAAGAGGTGGAAGGTCTTGAATGCAGGTCTCCAAAGGGATGCCTAAGGCTTGCCTTCTCTGTTGGTCTAATAGATAACGACCCCTATTGGCTTCAGATATGTGACTATAGAAACCTCACCTCCCACACCTACGATGAGGAGTTAGCGGATAAAATATACGAAGAACTGCCAAAGGTGTTAGAATACTTTAAAAGGCTTTACGGATTGATATCATGATAGAACAGTTATCAAAAAGCCTAAGTGCGGAGGTTTTACAGACTCATACAAGCTGGGTCTTGCTTTTAGAGAAGGTGGTCTACAAGATAAAAAAGCCAGTAAACTTTGGCTTTCTGGACTATTCTACCTTAGAGAAAAGGCTTGAAAACTGCAAAAAGGAGCTGGAGCTAAACAGAAGGCTATGTGGATGGGTATACATGGATGTGGTTCCCATAAGTTATGTAGATGGTGAATATCGTATAGAAGACCCCTCAAACCCAGTGGAGTATGCGGTGAAGATGAGAAGGATACCAGAGGAAAGGCTTCTAAAAAACATGCTTTCAAAGGTCTCTCAAGAGGACATGAAAGAACTTGCAAGACACATAGCAAACTTCCATGCAAAGGCAGAAAGGCGGGATGAGTTCGGAAGGCTTGAGGTAATGAAGTTCAACACCGACGAAAACTTTTTACAAACTGAAAAATACATAGGCATAACCATAGACAAGGAAGACTACGAGTTTATCAAGGAGAAAACAGAAGACTTTTATAGGAAATACTCAGACCTTTTTGAAAAACGCATAAAGGACGGACGCATCAAAGAGGGACATGGAGACATAAGGCTTGAGCATGTGGCTTTTTTAGAGGAAGGTATCTGTGTTTTTGACTGTATTGAGTTTAATGACAGGTTTAGGTGCGGTGATGTGGTAAACGATATGTGCTTTCTCTCTATGGAGCTTGAGCTTGTAGGAAGAAGAGACCTCTCTCAAGTCTATGAAGAAGAATACAAGAAAATAACGCAGGATGAAGAGTTTGACCTCTTTTTGCCCTTTTTCAAATGCTACAGGGCTTATGTGAGAGGAAAGGTAAACAGCTTTTTGCTTGACGACCCTCATTATGAGAAAAAGGACGAGGCTAAGGAGTTAGCACGCAGGCTCTTTAAACTTAGCAGGTCTTACGCAGAGGCTATACCCTAATCAAGCCATCTTAGGGTTATCTCAAAGCCTTCTCTATCCTTTGGCTTTTTCTTTATTTTTGGCTTTTTTGGACCTTTCCCAGGAGCATCCCAGTCGTAATAGGCAATAATTATCTCGTTCCTTGGGTCAATAACCCTTGTCCTTTCAAAATAAACTATCGCGTCATCGTCCCTGCCCATATACAGAAGAGTTAAGCCTATAGTGGCGTTTACCCTCGCCTGCCAACCCCTATCTGGTGAGTATCTTAAGGCAAGAACAAACCTGTCGTATGCCCTGCTGTAGTATCCACACATGCCCTCCGCCACACCAAGCCAATATAAGGCTTCAAAGTTGTTGGGGTTTTTCTTAAGAGCCTTTTCAAACTCCTTTATAGCCTTCCCACAGTTGCCCTTTCGCAGGTGCTTTTTTCCATTTTCAAGAGCTTTGTCTGAAGCGACGATTAAACCTGGAGGTCTTGAGGGAGGTGGTGCATCTGCTACCACAACTGTAGTCTTTTCCGCACAAGCAAAAGCAAAGAGGAAGGTTAGAGTAACTATTTTAAACTTCATGTGGTTTATTATATCTTCTATTACCTAAATCTTCAACCTTTTCCCAGCCCTTAGAACCCTTAATGTAAAAATCTTCAACCCTTCTGAAGTTTAATTTCCTGAGCCTTTTATACTCCTGAAAATTTTCAAGAAAGCTTTCAAGATGTTCCTTTGAATCAAAATAGAGCAGGTCTTTGCCTTCTCTTGCTACAGCGTAATCATCTTCGGACTTTACAAAACCACCACATACTGGACATCTTGCTCCTTTTGGAGGAGGAGGCGGTGGTTTTATCCTAAACTCCCTTTTTTCCATAAAAGCGTAGAAGGCTATGGCAATAACCACAGAAAAAACAAAAGCATCAACCGCAAAAGAAGCAAACGGAGAGAGGAAATTTCCCAAATAACCAAATATGGAGATAAGTATACCACCCACAGTTACCCCTGCGGTGAGGAATATATGCTTAATAGCCACACCTTTAAAGATAAAAAGAAGCACCATGCCGAAGCTGAACATCTCCAAGAGCCTTGCAACTACTATAAGTATGTGTCCAAGCGTGACCGCATCAAAGTTCATTTTGTTGGGTCTTTATCATGCCTTATGTAGGGCACGTTCTTTATGTTCTTAAGCCTGTTTATAAAATGTTCTCTGTTTTTCTCAGAGAGGATCATCCCCAAAAGCCCAGTGAGGAAACCTCCGAGGACTATAAGCCCAACTATGATACCCGTCAGCTTCTTTTTTTGCTCTTGAGTCATATAATATACCTCCATAAAAAAATAAAAAGAGCTCCCCAGATAGGGAGCAAGAGTATAAGGTGCACCACCACTTTAAATATGCGTATGGTATCCCTTGTAGTAAGCATAGGGGTGCCAGTCGTCAGGAACTTCTACTGGATGTTTTTTGAAGTTATTGGGTCCTACTGGTGTGGTTGTCATGCTCCACTCAAGGGATGGAGAACCCCAAGGATTGTCTGGAGCTTTCGGACCCTTGAGACTTCTAAACCAATTTATAAAGGATAGGAGTATTCCCACAGACATGATGAGAGCACCAACAGTCTGTATCTGCATGAGCTGAACCCATTCTGGAATAGGTGGATAGTCAGGATATCTTCTGGGCATTCCCTCAGCCATTCCCATATACATTTGGAAGAAGAACATGATGTTGGCACCTACGAGCATTAGCCAGAAGCTGAGCTTTCCAAGACCCTCTGAGAACATCCTTCCAGTAACCTTTGGATACCAGTAGTATATTCCACTGAAAGCTCCAAATGTAAGAGCCATACCAAGCACATAGTGGAAGTGTCCTACTATAAACAGAGAGTCAGATATACCAATGTCTATGGAAACCATCGCGTTCGGGATACCTGTGAGACCACCTATTAGAAACATAAGAATGCCGCCAAAGGTAAAGAGCATGGGTGTGTTATACCTTATGGAAGCTTTATGCAACGTAGCAACCCAGTTGAATATCTTTATACCAGTGGGAACTGCTACAAAAAGGGTGGTATAAGAGAAGAGAACCCTTAGCCAGTCTGGCACACCGGAAACAAACATGTGGTGGACCCATGTTTCAAAACCCACAAAGGCTATAGCGTATATGGCGAGAGCCATGGATATATAACCAAAGATGGGCTTTCTGGACATGGTGGATATGACCTCGGAGAAAACTCCAAAGGCAGGAAGTATCATCACATAAACAACAGGATGGGAGTAGAACCACAAGAGGTGCTGATACAGAAGCGGGTCTCCACCAAGCATAGGATTGTAGAAGTTTGTGCCAAGATACTTATCGGTAAAGAGGAGTATAACACTTCCCATAAGAGATGGCACACCAAAGAGCTGTATAAGGCTTGCTGCCATTATGGCATGCACAAAGAGGTTAAGCTTTGTCCAACCCATACCCTTTGCCCTCATGCTCACTATGGTGGTTATCATGTTAACAGAACCGGCAGTTGAAGAGACGCTATATAGGAGAACTATGAGAACGTAAAGGGATGTGGGTCCTGCGTTGTCGTTCATGGAATAGGGTGCGTAGCCAGTCCAAAGCATCTTAATCCAGTTGTTTGGTATAAGAGTGAGCAAAACCAAAAGGCTTGCACCAAAGAAAGACCAATAGCTAAAGGCATTAAGTCTTGGAAAGGCAACATCTCTCGCACCTATCATAAGAGGGACTAAAAAGTTAGCAAAGCCACCAGTCCATACAGTAACTGCCCACCACAGGAGCATCACTGCTCCATGACCTGTAAGAACATAGTTATACAGGTCCGCACCTTCCTGTCCAAACATGCCTGGAAGCTGTATACCAGGGGCACTTTGTTCAAACCTGATGATGAGACCAAAAAGACCTGCAACTATGAAAAAGATGAGAGAAGTGATAAAGTAGAGCATCCCCACCTTTTTATGGTCAGTGGTTAATATCCACTCCTTGAGAGTGGCACCGTACCAGGTTCCCGAAGGTGGCACATGTGCTACTGCCATGACATACCTCCTTTAGTTTTTATTGTTGAACCGTCTGAGCCGGCTCATTTGCAGGAGCTGTTTGCTGGGCTTCTTGCCCTCCCAGCCACTCGTTGAACTCATCTTCAGACACAACCTTTAGAACACTTGCCATCCTTGAGTGCCATGTTCCGCAGTATTCTCTGCAGAAAACCCAGTATTCACCAGGTTTGTTGAACTGGAACCAAAGTTTTGTAATCCTTCCAGGAACACAATCCTCTGTAACCCTTGCCTCGTGAACGAAGAAGGAATGTATCACATCCCTTGAGGTGCAATATACCTTAATGGGCTTGCCTGCGGGTATGTATGCTTTTGCAGAGTCGTCAACCTTTTCTGGCATTAGGTATATGTTTTTCTCAGGGTCAGCTACCTGGTTGAAGAAGGTGTAGACCTTCTTACCATTTGGATACTCAAACTCCCAACCCCACATGAAGGCGGTAACCTTTATCTCTAATGCACCCTCGGGAGCATTTCTCTGCTTTACGAAGTTAGCAAAAGAGTAGGTTCCAAGGAAAAGGACTATTATTGTAGGTATGACAGTCCAGACTATTTCTATTGCGGTGTTCCCCTCAATGTGAGCACCTTCTTCATTTTCCTTTGGTCTGTAGCGGTATTTGACCATGAAGTAGATAGAGGGAACTGCGACTATGATGTATATGGCTACCGCCACCCAGAACCATACGGTTACAGAATTTTCCCAGTAGACTCTTGGATAGGCGAATATGTCCTCTTTTGCCATGGCTGTTCCTACCAACAAAAGCAGGCTCAAGAGGTTTCTCATGTTTTAACCTCCTTTTTCTTTCTTACTATGGCATGAAGCAATGTGAGGCTTGCAAGCATTGCCCCACCAAAAGCGAAGATTATGGCTGGGTTAAGTCCATACTTTCCCGTATTTGGGTCATACCTGTAGCACACCATATAGGCAACATCCACTATGGTGTTTTTCGTTATCCTAAAGGTCTCGGCTTCTGCGAGGGCAATACGGAAGTCCCTTTCTCTTGGAGATATGCCATAAAGATACCTGACTATCTTTCCATCTGGAGCTATAAATATAACCACATTAGGATGAACAAAGACCCTATCCTGACGAGAATAGAAGAACCTATAACCCAAGGATTGGGTGAGTTTTTGAATTTGGTCCTCTCTCATTATACCAAAGGTCCATTTTGGATTTTCTACACCAAGCTGGGTCTTGAACTTTTTTATATCCTCAAGAGTATCTTCCTTATCAAAGGAAAGCACGAGAAGGTTCGCATCTTTTCCAAGTCCCTTAGTTGCTTCAAGGGCGGACTTAACTATGAGAGGGCAGGCGGAATCGCAGGTAAAGTAGGCAAGTATCAAAGCTGTGGGCTTACCCCTTATGAGGTCATAAAGCTTTTGTTTTTTACCGTCTTCCCTTATAAACTCCACATCCGCAACCTTGTTTCCAAGATATTTTTCTTCCTCTATCTGCATTATAGTTGCATCAAACATACTAGGTGTATTCTTAGGTTGCGGTGTGCCAAAGGCGAAGACCCAAAACAGGAAAAGAAGGACTATAACCCTCATGGCTTAGAACTTACCATAAGAACCTACAATGTAAGCAGTGCCCGCTACAAGTAGCCAAGCAAGGTCTACAAAGTGCCAGTAATAGCTTGCCGCCCTTGCAGGTGTCTTCTTGTTAAGAGACTTTCCACTGTTTATTAGAAGTATTAACTGCATACCAAGACCCACAAGCACGTGAGAAGCGTGAATCCCTGTGAGCATGTAAAAACCCGTTCCGTACATGTTCGCACTTATGGTAAAGCCCTTCTGCCAAAGGTGCAGCCACTCCCACGCGTGTATTACCAAGAAGACAGTTCCCAAGACCATGGTTGCCAAAAGCCACATTCTGTAGCCTCCAAGGTCTCCATGCTCGATGCTATGTTCTGCCTTCCATATGGTGTAGCTGGAAGTCCAAAGGATGAGAGTGAGGAGCGCCACAAGTGCCAAGTTCATGCCACCCTCTGGTATCCATTCTCTGACCCATACGTCCGCATGGGTTGCCCTTGCCATCCAAAAGCCTGCAAAGACAGCTCCGAATATAACCACTTCCGCAAAGACAAACCACACAATACCCTGAAAGCCAAGCCCTTCATCATGACCCTTTGAGAAGTATTCGTTAGCCCAGCCTGCGATACCTATAGCTAACAGAGCCAACCCGATCCCACCAGTTATAACAGCCAGAAGGGCCATGTTCCAGGTGAAATAGGCTATGGCGGCAAGGGCCAGAAAAAAGGGTGATAAACCTACGGGCAGTGCCCATACGCTGGTTTCGTGGTGCGCCGCATGGGTTCCCTCGTGCGCCATTTTTTCACCTCCTTTGTGATTTTTACTAATTGATATAAATCATTTTTAGTCTTTTGTCAAGTGTTATCAATTAATAATATTTTAAGATAGTAAGATTTTAAGATTTAAAAATCTTATATAAGGAACTTGCATCCACAAAGAACATGCCCTAAAATTTTCAAAAAATCCAAAGGAGGTGTATCATGGGAAGGATGGTGTCTTTCAGAAAAAATGGAGTTGAGGTATCAGGTTATCTCTCTGAGCCTGAGTTTGGAAAGGGTCCTATGGTTCTTGTATTCCACGAGTGGTGGGGGCTTGTGGACCACATTAAGGATGTGTGCGATAGGTATGCAAAGGAAGGCTTTTATGCCTTTGGCATTGACCTATATGGGGGCAAAACCGCCAGCGACCCAGAAAATGCAGGAAAACTCATGCAAGACCTTTTCCAAAATAGGTTTGCGGAAGCCAAAGAGATAGTGAGAGCTTGCATAGAATACTTCAAAGAGCAAGATATGGGCTATGTGCCAAGGACCGGTGAGTTTATGCTTGGTGCCACTGGTTTTTGTTGTGGTGGGACATGCACATGGTATTTTGGTGCAGAGTTTGCACAGGATTTTAAGGCTCTGGTGCCTTACTACGGTCTCTATTCCATAGTTCCCATAGACTTCTCAAAGATAAAAGCACCGGTGCTTGCAATTCACGCAGGAAAAGACGCCTTTATACCTCTTTCTGATGTGTTAAAGGCTATCGAAGAGTGCAACAATCATGGTGTTCCCGCACAGTTCCTAATATACTCTGGCGTAGACCATGCCTTCTTTAACGACTCAAGACCCGAAGTTTATCATGAAGAGTATGCAAGCGATGTGTGGGAAAAGACTATCGCCTTCTTCAACAAACACCTTAAATGAGGTGGAAGGATAGGCTAATACTTCTTGGATTATCTATCTTAGGTGCCTTTGCCTTTGCGGTGCTCGCCCTGTCAAGGGGTGAGCCTGTGGGGGCAATCTGGATTTTAATAGCAACCCTTTCTATCTATATGATAGGTTATAGATACTACTCCTACTTTATAGCCTACAAAGCCTTTGAAATAAACGACAATAATCCCACTCCAGCTCACAAGTTTTACAACGGTCTTGATTATGTGCCTACCAATAAGTGGGTGCTCTTTGGTCATCATTTTGCCTCCATATCGGGTGCTGGTCCTCTTGTGGGTCCTGTGCTGGCAGCACAGATGGGATACTTGCCAGGGACTCTTTGGATACTTCTCGGTGTGGTTTTGGCTGGTGCAGTTCAAGATATGGTGGTGCTAACCATTTCCATGCGTAAAGGGGGCAAGAGCCTTGGGCAGATAGCAAGAGAGGAGCTTGGAAAAGTAGGTGGCTTTATAACCCTTTTGGTCATATACAGCATCCTCATTATACTTCTTGCGGTTCTTGGTCTTGTGGTTATAAAGGCATTGGCGGAAAGTCCGTGGGGAACCTTTTCCGTTTTCATGACCATACCCATCGCCATGCTCATGGGCATTTATATGTGGCATATAAGACCCGGTGCGGTGCTACAGTCCTTTATCTTTGGCGTGGTGGCACTCTTGATAAGTCTCTATGTAGGCAGGCTTGTGGCACAGCACGAGACCCTTGGAAAGGTCTTTACCCTCTCTGAGCCTCAGCTGGCAATAGCCCTAATGGTCTATGGCTTTTTTGCCTCCGTTTTACCCGTTTGGCTTTTGCTCGCTCCAAGGGACTACCTTAGCACCTTCTTAAAGCTGGGAACTATTATCCTTATTGCCATCGCAGTGGCGATAGCAAACCCAGAGATAAAGATGCCTGCCTTTACACAGTATGCCTTTACTGGCTACGGTCCCGTCTGGAAGGGGGACCTCTTTCCCTTTCTCTTTATAACCATCGCATGCGGTGCGGTATCTGGCTTTCATGCACTTATATCCTCGGGAACATCACCTAAGATGCTTGACAAAGAAGGCCATGTGAGGCTTGTAGGCTATGGGGGCATGCTTGGAGAATCCCTTGTGGCGATAATGGCACTCATCGCTGCGGTTTCTATGGAGCCGGGTCTTTACTTTGCCATAAATAGCCCAGCATCAGAGATAGGCAAAACGGTTCAAGAGGCAGCGCAGAAGATATCCAGCTGGGGCTTTTATATAACACCCGAATACCTTGAGGAGATAGCAAGAAAAATTGAAGAGCCTACTATTCTTTCAAGAACTGGTGGAGCACCAGCCCTCGCCATAGGTATGGCTCTTATATTCGCAAAGATAACAGGCGAAGCCCTGCTTGCCTTCTGGTATCACTTTGCCATACTCTTTGAAGCGGTTTTCATCCTAACCACCATAGACACAGGGACGAGGGTAGGCAGATACATTCTTCAAGACCTCCTCTCTGGCGTATCTTCTGCCTTCAGAGACTACAGAAACCTCTGGGTAAATGTGCTTACCAGTGGCATAACGGTAGCTGGCTGGGGATACTTTTTGTATGTGGGAGTTATTGACCCTTATGGGGGCATAAAAACCCTCTGGCCTCTCTTTGGCATATCCAACCAACTTTTGGCAACCACCGCTCTCGTTGTTGCAACCGTTTATATGGTAAACAATGGAAAACTAAAATACGCATGGATAACTGGTCTTCCTGCACTTTTCCTTGCAATAAACACCATAAGTGCTGGTCTTATAAGAGTTTTTCATCCAGATAAGGCGATAGGCTTTCTCGCCCAAGCGGAGTTTCTAAAAAACGCAATAATTTCAAACACCTTACCAGCTACCATTCCAAGCGTAGAAATAGCCCATAGAGTTATCTTTAACAACTATGTAAACGCCTTTATGGCAATTTTGTATGTCTCCCTCGTGCTATGTGTTATAGCCATAGCCTTGTATAGGGTTTTTGTTGTTGTAAGAAAGTCAAGCTAATCTCCGCTTTTTTGAGGAACTTCAAGGAACTTGTATAAAAGTTGTCTTATCTCTCTTATTTCATCCTCTACCTTGTCAAAGCGTCTGTTAACGTCTGCTTTTAGCTCATCTATTCTTTTATTGGTCTCATCTATTCTCTTGTTAGTGTCCTCTATTCTCTTGTTAATAAGCCCAGCAACTAAGCCAAGCACTACTGCATGCGCAGTTATTACGCTCAGGATTACAGTCAAAACAGTTTGCCATTCCATAAGGGTTAATATAAAACCTCAGTATTAACTAAGTCAAGTTAGCTACCACCTTTTTGAGGAACTTCAAGAAACTTATACAAAAGCTGTCTTATCTCCCTTATCTCCTCCTCTATCCTATCAAGACGCTTGTTGATATCCACCTTTAAGTCATCCATCCTCTTGTTAGTGTCTTCTATTCTTTTGTTAAGAAGCCCAGCTACCAGTCCAAGAACCACAGCATGCGCGGTTATTACGCTCACGATTATAGTCAATGCTGTCTGCCATTCCATAAGGGTTTAATATAAACTTTTGCGTGTCCTTAGGCAAGAAACCAGAAGCGATGATTTGCTATTTTGGAAAATTGAGTATAACGCTTTTGGCTTGCAAGAGCCATATTTTATGTTTATACTATTTTCTTGCAGGAGAGGTGGCCGAGAGGCCGAAGGCGGCTCCCTGCTAAGGAGTTGTAGGGTTAACAGCCCTACCGCGGGTTCGAATCCCGCCCTCTCCGTGTTAACATATAAAGTATGAAAACAGCCATATTAGCCTTAGAAGATGGAAGCTACTTTGTAGGATACTCCTTTGGTGCAGAGGGAGAAACCGCAGGAGAGGTAGTTTTTAACACCTCTATGACAGGCTATCAAGAAATTCTCACAGACCCATCCTACAAGGGTCAGATAGTGGTTATGACCTACACTCAGATAGGCAACTATGGTGTAAATAATGAGGATGTGGAGTCTTCTAAAATTCAAGTAAACGGACTTGTTATAAAGGAACTATTTCCTGTATACAGCAATTGGAGAGCGGTAAAGAGTTTACATGAATATCTTGCGGAAAACCATGTAGTGGGTATATGGGGTATAGATACAAGAGCCTTGGTAAAAAGGATAAGGGAAAAGGGCGCACTCAAAGGAGTCATATCCACCGTTGAACAAGATCCTATAAGGCTTGTGCAAAGGGCAAGGACACTTCCTGACATATCAGAATTGAACTTAGTTGAAAAGGTAGCCACTAAGGAAGTCTACTTCTGGAAAGAGGGGGACTGGGACCTTAGAAAGGGGTATATCCATAAGGAAAATCACAAACCTTTAATAATGGTTGTGGACTATGGAGTAAAGAGAAACATACTGCGTAGGCTAACTCAAGAGGGTGCAAAGGTTGTTGTAGTTCCACCTTACCATGTGGAGAGAAATATTGAAGAAATAAAGCCAGATGCTCTTTTCCTTTCCAATGGACCCGGAGACCCACAAAGGGTAGTAGAAGGTATAAGGCTTGTGAGGAAATACATGGAAAAGCTACCTATAATGGGTATATGCTTGGGACATCAAATAATAGGTCTTGCTTTGGGAGGGAAGACATACAAGCTAAAGTTTGGACATCACGGAGGAAACCATCCAGTAAAGGACCTAAGAGACGGGCATATAGAGATAACCGCACAAAACCACAACTTTGCGGTAGACTCAGAAAGTCTAAGGGAAGTGGAGATAACCCATATAAACCTTCTTGATGAAACCCTTGAAGGCTTTAGGCATAAACATCTCCCCGTTTTTTGTGTTCAGTATCATCCAGAAGCATCACCAGGACCACATGACTCCAAGGGCATATTCAAAGAGTTCGTTGACCTTGCAATGAGCTATGCACAATCTCAAAGGTAGTAACGCAAAAATTCTTTTAATATCCTTTCTATTATTTTTAGGGTTTTCCATAATAACCGTAAGGATCGCTTATATACAACTAATAGGAAAGGAAAGTTATGTAGACAAGGTGGTAGAAAAGTTTCCAAAGGCTTCTATAGTGAGACTATCTACTTCCAGAGGTTCTATAAAAGACCGAAGAGGGAACGACCTTGCCATAAGCATTCCTACTATTTCTCTTTTTGCCTCACCTCATCTTGTGCAAAACAAGGAGGAACTCGTCAGAAGGCTTTCTGCCTTACCGGGGGTCAGGGAAAAGGAGCTCATAGAAAGGCTTAACTCAGATAGAAGGTTTGTATGGCTTGTAAGACACATGGATAAGGTTTATATGCCCTACTTAAGGGCGGTTATAAGGGACACAGGCAATGATAGAGCGGTTGGTCTGCAGGAGGAATATAAAAGATTTTATCCTCATGGCACTCTTGCCAGTAACCTTGTAGGCTTTGTAGGTATAGATGGAGAGGGGCTTGAGGGGCTTGAATACGCACTTAACAAGGATTTGAAGGGTAAGGAGATAAAAGGAGTTTTTTACTTAGGGAGGTTGGCGGTAAACCCCCTATCTGAAGATTTTACCTCTAAGGATGTTCAGCTTACCATAGACCTTGGAGTGCAAACCATATTAGAGGATATAAGGGACAAAATCGTCAAACAGTGGAATCCTGACAGGGTGGGTATACTGCTTATGGATGCCAAGACCGGTGACATACTGGGTATGGCAAACTATCCTACCTTTGATCCCAATCAGTATCAGAAATCTTCACCTTCCCAGAGGAGGAACTTTGTAGTCACGGATCTCTTTGAACCGGGCTCTGTGATGAAGCCCTTTTTTATCGGACAAGCTCTTCAGAAGGGCTATATAAAGCCTGGTATATGGATAGACACGGAAGGTGGTAGAACAGAAGTTTTTGGTAGATACGTCAAGGATGTGAAACCTTCAAGGAAGCTTACCCTTGAGCAAGTGTTAATAAAGTCCTCTAATGTGGGAACTATAAAAGTTGCCCGATTCCTTTCAAAGAAGGATGTAGAGGAGCTTATGCAAAAAATACACCTGACAGATAGATTTAATATTCTTCCAGGAGAGGCAAAGCCTAAGTTGCCTAACTTTAATTATCCTGCGAACATTCTCTATTCGAGCATAGGTCAAGGTATGGCTTCAAACCTTCTGAACCTGTGTGTGAGCTTTAATGCCTTGGCTACAAACAGGATAGTAAAGCCAAGAATATTGCTTGATGATGAACCTGAGGTTTTAAGAGAAAACATATTCTCACCACAGGTTTTTCAATGGCTACAGAAAAACCTTACAAAGGTAGTTGAAGAAGGAACAGCTCAAAGGGCTAAATCGGACTACTTTAGCATTGCAGGCAAAACTGGCACTTCCCAAAAGTTTGATTTTAAGACAGGAAGATACTCAAGGGAAGACTTAGTTACATATTTTGTAGGATACTTTCCTGCCAGCAACCCACAGTATATAGCGGGTATAATGGTGGACAGACCAAGAGGACCCGACCCATATGGAGGCACGGTGGCCGCACCCTATTTCAAAGAGCTTGTGGAAAGAGTAGCCTTTTATTACCGATTAGAACCCGACAAGCTCAGCAAGTAAAGACCTGTATTCCGCAGGTAGCAAAAGCTCCTGTATTTTTGGAATTTTTATAACCTTTACACCCGTTAACTCCTCCACTATATTTGGGTTTGTCCTCTCGGAGATGTCCTTACCTTCAAAGCCATTCATAATTATCACAAAAGGCTCTACGCCCATAGACTTCATGTAA
Organism: Hydrogenobacter sp. T-2; assembly: GCF_033971325.1. Classification (NCBI taxonomy): domain Bacteria; kingdom Pseudomonadati; phylum Aquificota; class Aquificia; order Aquificales; family Aquificaceae; genus Pampinifervens; species Pampinifervens diazotrophicum. The sequence goes on along the minus strand of NZ_CP117180.1, from coordinate 344,237 downwards.
TACCAACTTAGAAAGCTGTGGTTTATCGTCCCAAGACCTGCCCTTGCAACAAGTATGGTCTTTAATCCCCAGTCCTTTGCGAGTTTTGCATAATCGTAGCTTCTTTTTATAGGCACTGCAACACCACCTGCACCTTCTACCACAAGGAACTCATACTTTTCTAAAAGTTTTTCATAACGCTCTCTCAAGGCATCAAGGGAAAAGTCCTTTCCTTCCTCCAAAATTCCAGCATAGGGAGAGAGAGGAAGTTTGTATCTTACTGGGACTGCTTCTTCAAGGCTCTGACCTGTGAGAGAAGCTAAGAGGCTACCGTCAGCAGGAACTTCCTTGACGTCTGTTTCAACGGGCTTTAAATAGCCAACCCTTATGCCTCTCTCTTTGAGGGCGTAAACTAAGTTATAGCTAATAAAGGTTTTACCAACACCAGTATCTGTGGCAGTTATAAGAACACTCCTCACGCATATAATTATAGCCATGAAGAGAGCCATAATAACAGGTGTGAGAAGGATAGGTTATGAAATAGCTAAAAGTCTTCTTGAAAAGGGTTGGAGTGTAGGTCTTGTCTATAAGGGCTCTGAGCATGTCTACAAAGAGTTGAGAGAATCCTTTGGAGATAGAGTTTATGGAGTTAGAGCGGACTTAAGCCTTTGGCAGGAAGCGGAAGGTTCAACAAGAGAACTTGTGCAGTTGCTCGGTGGTGTTGATGCCCTTTTGCATCTCTCAAGCCCCTATGAGCCTACGCCTATTGAGAGCCTAAGAGAAGAAGACTTGGACTATCACTTTAAACCCATAGCTCAAGCCTTTGTAGTAATGTGCAAAGAGGTCTTTCCTTATATGCTTAAAAACGAAGGTAGAACAAAGGGTAGAATAATTGCTTTTGGCGATTGGGCTACAAACACTACACCCTATAGAAACTACTCGGCTTACTTTTTAGCAAAGGGTGCTTTGCACACAGCGGTAAAGGTGCTTGCCAAGGAGTTTGCACCTCATGTGCTTGTAAACGCCATAGCTCTTGGTCCTACTGTAAAACCTCCAGACTTTTCTGAAGAAAAGTGGCAAGAGTATGTAAACAAAACACCTCTTAAGAGAACTGTATCTATAAAAGATGTAGTTAAACTTACAGAACTCCTTCTCGAAGTGGAAAGCATGACAGGAGAAATTATTATGTTAGACAGCGGGAGGCATATATCAGGTGAATGTTCATAAGGTAGTGGTGCTCTTTAGTGGAGGTGTGGAAAGCACATGCATGCTATACATGTATTTAAAAAAGGGTTGGCTCGTTTATCCTGTTTATGTAAAGGCAGGATATCCTTGGGAAAGCCTTGAATTTGAAAGGGCAAAAGGTCTGTGGCTCTATACGAAGAAAAAATACAAAAACCTAATGCCACTAAGAGTTTTAACCACGTTAAATCCAGAAAGGGTAAAGGATAGAAAGCATGATAAGAACCTTTTTATTCCTCTCAGAAACATAAACCTTGTTGCTATGGCGGGAAACTATGCATTGCTAAAAGGAATAAAATGCGTAGCCATAGGCAGTTTGGGCATATATCCCTTTCCTGACAACAACGCGGACTATATGAAACGCTTGCAATCTCTTATAAACGTAGAACTTTTAACGCCCTTTATGGGAATGGAAAAACACGAAGTAATAAGAGGATTTTCAGAAGGTGTGCCTCTTGATAAGACCCTTTCTTGCATTAGACCAAAGAAATCTATGGGTAAGATAATCCCCTGTGGAGTATGTGAAAAATGCAAGGAAAGACAAGAGGCACTTAAACACCTATTACTTTGACTATCGTCCTTTTGTTCCTTTGTCCGTCAAACTCCGCATAGAATATCTCCTGCCAAGGTCCAAGGTCAAGTTTTCCGTTGGTAATTGGCAAAACTACCTGGAGGTGAGTTAAAAGGTTTTTAAGATGAGCGTCAGCGTTGTCCTCACCTGTCTTGTGATGTTTGTAGTCCTTCTTATAGGGTGCGAGGTTTTCTAACCATTTCCATATATCCTCGTGAAGCCCCTCTTCGTCATCTTGAATTATCACAGAAGCGGTAAGGTGCATGGAAGATACGAGACAAAGACCTTCTCTTATGCCGGACTCTTCCACTATCTTTTTTACTTGGTCTGTTATCCTTATAAGCTCTCTTCTGTTTTTTGTGTTAAAGGTCAAATATGCGGTATAGCTTTTCATGAGTTTCCCTTAAGATAATCGTTTAGTATCTTTTCCATCATATCCTTGTGGTATAGCCTTTCCCTCTTTAGTTTTTCTATTTCCATCTCCAGTTCATGGGTCATGGGATGATGTTTTTCCAGTTTGTCCACCTGTGCATCAAGTTCATGGTGCTTTTCGTAGTGATACCTAAACTCCTTGTTTTCTTGGAGAAGTTTTTGAATAGCCTCCTCTCTGGTCATCTTATATCCTCCTCTTTTGGTCTTACTAATATTAAACCACAAAGACTAACCAGAAAGCCGGCGGACAAAACCTGAAAAGAGGCAAAGGCTATAAAGGTTAGCAAGGCAAAGGCAAAGGGAACAAGACACAGGACATAAAGCCAGAAATACCTTCTTGTGGCGGTGTAGCTCCAGTAAGGGTCCTTCGTGGTATCCACAGGGAATACCTTCCTTTTTATAAAGATTGCGGGAAGGACGGAAACTATTCCAGTTGCTACCACAAAAAAGGTAAAGAAGTTCACTAAGTTTTTGTGGAGGGGAAGCCTAAAGTAAAAGTATAGGGGGATGCAGGCAAGGTATAAGATAACCAAGGAAGCCACAAAGGCGTAGTGAAGCTGTCTTGACCTTTTTCTATAAATGTATACCTTTTCCATATTCCTATGATAGAATATAAGCATACGAGGTGAAAATATGCAAGTGGAGATGCTAAGCGAAGAAAAGTTAGAGGAGTGGGCAGAGTTTTTAAAGGCATTGGCTCATCCCATCAGACTAAGGATAGTGGCAGTGCTTATTGAAGGCAAGCAGTGTGTGAAAAACCTTAGCGACCTTCTACATACCTCACAGCCTAATGTTTCTCAACACTTGAGTATACTCAGGAGCAGAGGCATAGTAGGATGTAAAAGGGATGGGTCTATAGTGTGCTATTACATCAAAGATGAAAGGGTGGTAAAAATCTACGAAATACTTAGCAAGGAGGTGTAATATGGCGGTAATAGTTCTCACAGAAAGCAACTGGCAAGCGGAGGTTATCACTTCTGACAAGCCTGTGGTGGTGGACTTCTGGGCTCCTTGGTGCGGACCCTGTAGGATAATAGCTCCTATAGTAGAGGAGCTGGCGATGGAAATGGGAGATAAGGTAAAGTTTGGCAAGTTAAACACTGACGAAAATCCCAACATAGCCATGAGGTATGGCATAAGGGCAATACCAACAATAATGCTCTTTAAGAACGGTGAAGTGGTGGACACACGCATTGGAGTCCAACCAAAAGAAGCTCTCAGACAGATGATTAGCAGCCACTTGTGATGGTGGAGCTTTCTGAGGATATATTCTATGATTGTGTTATAGTAGGTGGTGGTCCTGCGGGTTTGACCGCAGGGCTTTACTGTGCAAGGGCAAAGCTTAACACTCTTCTTTTTGAAAAGGGAACACTTGGTGGGCAGATAGCCATCACAGACTTAGTGGAAAACTACCCGGGCTTTCCAGAGGGTATAAGTGGCAAGGAGCTTACAAAAAAGTTTAGAGAGCAAGCGGAAAGGTTTGGTCTGCGGATACTCAAAAAAGAGGTCATAAAAATAGATAAGATTGGGAAGGAAATAGTTCTTCATTTGAGAACGGGCGAGCTTATTAGAAGCAAGACTGTTATACTTGCCGTAGGCTCAAATCCAAGAAGGCTTGGAGTCCCGGGAGAAGAGGAGTTTTTAAACAGAGGTGTTTCTTACTGTGCTACCTGTGATGGTGCTCTCTTTGAGGGAGTTCCTATAGCAGTAATTGGAGGTGGAGACTCAGCCACACAGGAGAGCCTTTTTCTAACAAGGTTTGCCAGCAAGGTTTACCTCGTTCACAGAAGAGACCAACTCAGGGCTCAAAAGCATCTCCAGGAGAAGGTTTTTTCAAACCCAAAGATAACCTTTGTACCAAACAAGGTGGTAGAAGAGATAAAAGGTGGCGATTTTGTGGAAAAGCTACTCCTGAGAGACGCAAAGGACAACAGCTTCTCTGAACTCCCAGTAGATGGCGTATTTATTTTCATAGGTCTTGAGCCCAACACAGGTTTCCTTAAAGGAACTATAGACCTTGACGATAAGGATTATATAATAACCGACCAAAGGATGAGGACCTCTATGGAAGGAGTTTTTGCCGCGGGTGACTGCAGAAGCGGAGCAACGGGTCAGGTAGCTGTAGCTGTTGGAGAAGGTTGTATATCCGCCATAGAGGCGGAAAGGTATATAGAAGAAAATTTTTAAAGGAAAGGTTTAGACATGAACTATCAGGGAGGGTTTGAAACCTTTAGGGAAGCGACTAAGTATATGTTTAGGTCTCCGAGCCCTTCTGATGTGCTTTTTGTGGTTTTACTTTTTTCTCTCGCAGTAGGGTTTCTCATTATCCTTCCATATCTTTGGTCAAGATACAGGGCTAAGATAGACCTCAAAAAGGACTTTTTTAATACAGGGAGGTCTTTAGGACTTGAAAAGGAAGAGATTGAGCTTCTCTGGAGATGTGCAGACATAACAAAAGAGCCTCTCAAAATATTGCAGACCAAGGCAGTGTTTGAAAAGTGTATCTCAAGACTTGTAAAGGAAGATGCATCAAAGATAGAAATGGCAACCCAAATAAGAAAAAAGCTAAGGTTTGACAGCCTTCCTTGGTTTTTACCTCTAAGTAACACAAAGGACATAGAACTTTATCAGACAGGATTCATAACTTATGAAAACAACGCCTACGGTTCTGCTGTATGGGAAAAGAATGAGCTTGAACTGCACATTGCCATACTCGATACGCCTCTTAGACCTATACAGTCCGGGGAAAAGGTTAAGTTTTCCTTTCTTAGAGAAGGTGACGGCAGGTATTATTTTCAAGGCGATGTGCTAAGAACTTACAGAGATGGGACAAAGCTAATTATAGTGCTACCTCATACAGACCAGCTGTCAAAAATCCAGTTAAGAGAAAGTCTTCGTTGGAAGGTGAAAATACCTGCAAAGGCATATATATACAAAGATGCCAATGCACTCTCACTTGAGGAGCCAGAGGACTTTATAGAAGGCACCATAGAAGATTTGAGTATTCAGGGTATAAAACTTTGCTTCTCGGGTTTTTTAGAGGCAAGGGTAGAGCAGAAAGTTTACCTTTACTTTGATCTCAAGTCCCATCCTATAAGGGCTTTGGGAACTGTAAGGAATGTAAGGAGTGGCACAAGCAAAACATGCCTTGGCATAAAGTTTGAAAATCTTAGCAAGGCGGATGAAGACTATATAAGAAAGTTTATAATAGAAGAACAGAGAGAGCTACTAAGAGCCTACAAAATGGGCGAACTTAAAGAAGACTTCTCTTCTTCAGAGCCTTGATTATTCTCTTCCTCGCCTGTCTTTCCTTTCTCTTCTTCTTCTCGCTGGGTTTTTCGTAGAACTGTCTTCTCTTTACCTCTGTAAGTATGCCTTCTTTTTCTACTATCCTCTTAAACCTTTTAAAGGCCTTCTCAAAAGGCTCGTTTTCCATAATCTCCACTATTGCCAAACCTTTTCACCTCCTTAGGTTTTGCCAAATATTATACCAAAAACCTCGTCAAGATGGTCTACAAAATGCAAATTCATCTTCTCCCTTACATACTCTGGCAAGTCCTCCATCACCTCATCCTTATTCTTTGAGGGAAGTATAACCTCGTATATGCCAGCCCTCTTTGCCGCCAATATTTTCTCCTTTAGACCCCCTATTGGTAGGACTCTTCCTCTTAGGGTAATCTCTCCAGTCATAGCTATATCCGTTCTTACTTGTTTTCCTGTAAAGAGAGAAAGCAAGGCTACCGCAAGGGTTATACCCGCAGAGGGACCATCCTTGGGCACTGCACCCTCAGGAACATGCACATGCACGTCATAGTTTGAAAAGACCTCTGGATCTATGCTATAGTCCTCCGCCTTTGACTTTATATAGGAGAGTGCAGCCTGTGCGGATTCTTTCATAACATCTCCCAGAGAGCCGGTGAGTATAAGACCTCCTTTGCCTTTAAACTTCGTTGCTTCAATAATCATTATCTCACCCCCTACCTCTGTCCAGGCAAGCCCCACCGCTATACCCACCATAGGTTTTTCTTCGGAGATGGTGTGCCTTTTAGCCACACCAAGAAATCCCTTTATATCCTGAGCCTTTACCTCAAAGGGCAGTTTTTCACCCCTTAACTTCCTGAGGGCTAATTTCCTAAGTATGGAGCTGAGCTGTCGCTGTAGGTTTCTCACTCCAGACTCCCTTGTGTATCCCCTTATAACCTCAAGCAAGGCATCAGCGCTAAAGTGCACCTCTGTTTCCCTAAAGCCATGCTCTGGAAGTAGCTTTGGCAATAGATGGTTCTTGGCTATAAAGACCTTTTCCTCTTCTGAGTAGCCTGAGAGATGTATAAGTTCCATTCTGTCTAAAAGAGGTCTTGGTATGGTATCCACACGGTTTGCGGTGCATATAAAAAAGACCTCAGAGAGGTCAAAAGGAAGCCCTATGTATAGGTCTACGAAGTTTTTGTTCTGCTCTGGGTCAAGCACCTCAAGAAGTGCAGCCGCAGGGTCACCCTGAAAGGAAAGGGAGAGCTTATCTACCTCATCAAGGACTATAAGAGGATTCTTTGTCCCTCCTTGCTTTATTGCCTGTATTATTCTGCCGGGCATGGCACCCACGTAGGTTCTTCTGTGACCTCTTATCTCTGCCTCATCCCTTATACCACCCAGGGCTATTCGGATAAATTTTCTGCCAAGGGACTCTGCTATAGACCTTCCCAGCGAAGTTTTCCCAACCCCAGGTGGACCCACAAAGCAAAGTATCTGCACCGCATGGCTTTTGCCCTTTGTGAGCTTCTTGACCGCAAGATATTCTATTATCCTATCTTTTACCTTCTCAAGGTTGTAGTGGTCTCTGTCAAGGATTTCCCGTGCCTTGTCAAGGTCATAGCGATCCCTTGTGCTTTTATCCCAAGGCAGGTCAAGCACCCACTCAAGCCAAGTCCTAAGGACTCCAGCCTCTGCGGACTCGGGATGTAGCTTTTCAAGCCTTCTTATCTGCTTTTCTATTTCCTCCTTTGATTCTTTTGGAATCCTTAGCTTGCTAAGTTTCTTTTTATATTCCTCTATCTCCGCCCTACGCTCATCACCCTCACCGAGCTCTTCCAAGATCGCCTTAAGTTGTTGCCTCAAGAAGTATTCCCTTTGCTCCTTCTCTATCTTCTCTCTGGCTACGCCTCTTATTTTGCTTTGGACTTCCAAAAGACCTATCTCGCTCTGGAGATACTGATAGACAAGCTTTAACCTCTCCACAGGGTCAAGGGTCTCTAACACCTGCTGTGCTTCTGACGCCTTTATGTCTAATATGGAAGCAGTTAAGTCCGCAAGCCTTCCAGGCTCTTCAATCTCTCTTATAAGCATAAGCAAGTCTGGTATTATCTGTTTGCCAAGAGACACAGCGGTATCAAGCTGTTCCTTTACAGACCTTATGTATGCCTTGACTTCGCTTGAGAGGGTTTCTGGGTCTGGCTCAACTTCTTCTATAGGTTGGACTTTTGCCACATAGTAGTCTCCAGATTGTTTGTATTCTACAAGCCTTGCTCTTTTTATGCCTTGCACCAGTATCTTTAGCCTGTTTTCCTCTATGGGTGCGGAACGGACTATATGGGCTATAGTGCCAATTGTGTAGAGGTCTTCCATCTTAGGATTTTCTGTGCTTTTATCCTTTTGCAAAACCAAAAATATGAGCCTGTCTCTTTTTAGTGCCTCCTCTATAGCTCTTATGGAGAAGCTCCTACCCACAAAAAGAGGCACCACCATAGTGGGAAAAACCACAAGGTCCCTCAAAGGCATCACAGGAACTTCAAAAACCTCCTTAGGGACCTCTGGAACCTTTATGAGCTCCTCTGGAAACATGCCTACCTCCTAAGAGATTAACTCTTCTATAAAGGCATCCGCCACGAAGGGCTGTAGGTCTTCTATGCCTTCGCCTACACCTATGAGCTTTACTGGAATGCCAAGCTCCCTACATATGGGCACTATTGCACCACCTTTGGCAGAGCCATCAAGCTTTGTGAGAATTAGTCCACTTACCTCAACCGCCTCTTTGAAAACCTTTGCCTGTTGTATGGAGTTTTGACCGATGGTTGCATCCAACACGAGCAGAGTTTCTGTAGGCTCTTGCGGTAAAAACCTCTTAATCACATCCCTTATCTTCCTAAGCTCTCTTATAAGAGGCTCTTTTGTGTGAAGCCTGCCAGCGGTGTCTACAAGCACAACCTGATAACCCTCCGAGGTAGCCTTTTGCAAGGCTTCGTATACTACAGAAGCGGGGTCTGCACCTTCGTGCTTTTTGAATATGTCCGCACCACTTCTCTGAGCCCACACCTCAAGCTGTTCAATAGCGGCGGACCTAAAGGTATCTCCCGCCACGAGGAGAACCCTTTTACCTTCCTTTACAAACCTGTAGGCAAGCTTTCCTATGGTAGTTGTCTTTCCTGAGCCGTTTACACCAAGAAAGAGATAGAGGGTTATCCCTTCGTGAGGCTCCTTGAGCGTGCCCTCACACTTACTTATCTGTGAAAGAAGTAGACCCTTCAAAAGTCCAGCCAGTTGGTCTGAGGTCTTGAGATTTCTCCTTATGGCTTCCTTTCTTAGCTCCTCCACCATCTGCAGAGAGACCTTAGCACCCACGTCAGCCTTAATGAGTTTTTCCTCAAGCTCTTCAAAGAGCTCCTCGTCTATCTTCCTACCTGCAAAGAGTATGCCAAACTCTACCGCTTCCTTTGTCTTTTTCAGACCCTTTTTGAGCTTTTCCAGAAAGCTCTCCCTTTGTATAAGACCTAGCTCCTCCTGTATCCTTCTTATGACCTCCTCTACCTCCTGCCTTTTAAGGGCTGGTGCAAGTTTTAGAGAACGGTTTAAGAGTTCAAGAGCCCTTTCTGGCTTTTTTGCCTCATAGAGCAAAAGACCTGCCCTTTTTAAACTCTCCCAATCTCCCAGCTTTGCATACTCTGTGGCGGACTTTTCTAACTCTCCCACCCTCTCATATATAAGAGCCTTTTCTTTGGCGGTTGCAAGCTCAGGGTCATAGTGTTCTATAAGCTGGTAAGCATAGTAGTATTTGCCCTCCTCCATGTATAGTCTGAATAACAAGCCTCTTAGCTCTGGGTTCTCCTTAAACCTTTCCAATATCTCAATAGCCTTGTCCTTTTTGCCCTTTTCTATTAGGGTCAGTATGGCGTTCTTGTCGCCCCTTTCCGCAAGCTTTTCTTCTTCTGTCTTCCTCCAGAAAAACATAGGTTTAATATTTTAACTTAACTATCCCAAGCCTTCTATAGCCTGTTTTATCGCCTTTACGCTCCTTGAAAGACCCTCAAGGTCCTTGTTTCCTGCGAGCTTGACAAAATGGCTACCCACCACAATACCATCCGAAAAGCTCGCAATCTCCCTCGCCTGCTCTGATTTTGAAATGCCAAAGCCCACCACCACCGGCTTTTTACAAACAGACCTGTAGAGGCTTAGGCTCTCTCTAAGCCTTTGTATGGGAAGCTCTTCCCTTGCACCCGTGGTGCCAGTCAAGGATACAAAGTAAACCATATGGTCTGATTTCTCGCATATGAGCTTGAGCCTTTTTTCTGTGCTTGTGGGCGATGCAAGAAAGACCACAGAAAGACCAAGTTTTTCACAAACACCTTTTAGCTCAATTCCTTCCTCTGGTGGCAGGTCAGGGACTATAAAGCCATCTATTCCACTGTCTTTTGCCCTTCTGCAGAAATTTTCCAGACCCATGCGAAATATTGGGTTATAGTAGGTCATGAGGAGAAAGGGCTTTTCTTGAAACTCCTCTCTTAGCCTCTGAGAGAGCTCAAAGACATGCTTAGAGCTTATACCCTCCCTTAAGGCTAACTCGTGAGCGGTCTGTATGGTAGGTCCATCCGCCACAGGGTCAGAAAAGGGAAAACCTATCTCCAATATGTCTGTCCCCTCTCTCAGAAGGGTTCTAAAGGCTTTCATAGAAGTCTCATAGTCTGGATAACCCACCATCATATAGGACACTAAGGCTTTTTTGCCCTTTTTCCAAAGGTTTTCAAGCCTCATTAAGCACCTCAAAGAAAACTTCTATGTTGGCAGACTCCTTTAGCATGGCATACACGCTACAGTATTTCTCTACTGAAAGCCTAATGGCTTCTTCTACCGCCTTTTCTTTTACGCCTTTACCATAAACCCTATACTTGACCTGTATTTTCTCGTATACTCTTGGATGCTCTTCTCTCCTTATGCCTACCACCTCAATCTGTATGTCTTTTACCTCTTGCCTTTTCTTTTTGAGTATGTGCGACACATCCACACCACTACAACCCGCAAGGGCAAGAAGAAGAAGCTCCATAGGCTTGTAGCCATGTTCTCCTACCAGAAGCTCACCATAAGAGGTCTTTCCTACGTATGTGTGTTCAAGTTCGGAAAGTCTTAGGCTGACCCTTTTCTCTTCCATATTAGACATTGGTATCTATTATAAAGAGAGGCTGACCGTATTCCACCGTTTCTCCGTTTTCCACCAGTATCTTTACCACTTTGCCTCTCACATCGCTCTCTATCTCGTTCATAACCTTTAGGGCTTCTATTATACAGAGCACCTGACCTGGAGACACTGTATCACCCACCTCTACAAAGGGAGGTGCACCAGGAGATGGAGACCTATAAAAGGTGCCCACAAGCGGACTTTTTATCACATGCAGGTTTTCCTGAGGGACATCCTCTGAAGGTGGTATTACCTCTTGATAGCGGACTTCTCTTGGAGCATTTTCTACCCTTTGAAGTATTTCCTTTTGGTGGGTTTCTATGAATAGCTTGAAACCTTCCGCTTCTATGGTGAGCTGTTTTATGTCGCTACCCTTTACAAGGTTTATTATCTCTTTTACAAAATCCTTATCCATTAGGCTCTCTTTACCACCTCTATGTATGCACCGGTGCGGGTGTCCACCTTTACTATGTCTCCTTCCTTTACAAAAAAGGGCACTTGCACCACCGCACCCGTTTCTAACTTGGCAGGTTTAGAACCACCCGCTGCGGTATCTCCTTTAAAGGCTGGCTCTGTTTCCACCACCGCAAGCTCCACCTGCTTTGGAAGTTCAATACCTATGGGCTGTCCCTTGTAGAAGAAGACCACCACTGTCATACCCTCTTTGAGAAACTTGGTCTCCTCTCTTATATTGTCCGCAGAAACAGGGACCATCTCATAAGTAGTTTGGCTTACAAAGTAGTAGTAGTCTCCGTCAGAGTAGGAATACTCCGCAAAGACCTGCTCAAAGTCCGCAAGCTCAATGGCATCAGAGGACTTGTAGGTAATCTCAATAACATTACCCGTTTGCATATTCTTAGCCTTTATCCTTACGAAGGCTTGACCTTTACCGGGCTTTACGTGTTCGTAGTCAAGCACCCTATGGGGCATACCATTATGCTCAATAAACATATCCCTTTGCACGCTGTTTATGTCAATTTTCACTCCCATGGTATATGATTTTAGCATATATTTTTAAACCTTTGGAGGTTCAAAATGGTCAAGGAAATGCTAAAGGAAAAATCAGGCTATCTACTTTCTAATTTACTCTCTCAGGGTGGAGAATACGGAGAGATCTTTTACGAGAGGGTGAGGCTTTGTAGAGTTCAACTTGAGGACAACAAAATAGATAAGGTTCAATGGGGTATTGATGAGGGTGTGGGTATAAGGCTTATAAAGGGTGGCAAAACCTATTACGGATACACTACAGAGCCTACCTTTGAAAATCTAATGGAGATAGTAAGGACCCTCGCAAGGGGTTCAGGACACGGAGCTATAAAGGTGGGTCAGAGATACATAAGAGGTTGGACGAAGTTGACTATAGACCCAGATGAGGTAGATATAAACTACAGAGCGAGTTTTCTCTACAGGGTAAACGAAAAGGCAAGAAGCTATGGAAACAAGGTAAAGCAAGTAACTGTGGTCCTCTTGGACCGCTCAAGGGAGATAATGGTTATAAACAGTCTTGGGGAGACCACAGAGGACATACAAAAGAGGGTGGTCTTTTTCGTGGATGTGGTCGCTCAAGAAGATGGACTTATGCAGAGGGGGTATGAGTCCACCGGCATAATGGGAGGTTTTGAGCTTTTTGAAAGGACAAGCCCGGAGGAGATAGCAAGAAAGGCAACGGAAAGGGCATTGCTTATGCTCAAGGCAAAGCCTGCACCCGCAGGTCCTTTTACAGTGGTGCTTTCAGGTCAGGCGGGAGGGACCATGATACACGAAGCGGTTGGGCATGGCTTTGAGGCAGACTTAGTTCAAAAGGGTCTGTCTATCTACAAGAACAAGATAGGTCAAAAGGTAGCAAGTGAGCTTATAACGGTAATAGATGACGCTACCCTTGAAGGCTACAATGGGTCTTTTACGGTGGACGACGAGGGTGTGCAGGCACAAAAGACAGTGCTTATACAAGAAGGCTATCTTGTAGGCTATATGTATGATAGACTAACCGCTATGAAGGAAGGCAGGCAATCCACTGGAAACGGCAGAAGACAAAGCTACGCTCACATTCCCATTGTAAGAATGACCAACACCTATATAGCACCAGGCAAGGACAACCCAGAGGATATAATAGCGGACACGAAGAAGGGTGTTTTAGTGGTAAAGATGGGTGGAGGTGAGGTTAACACGGTCACAGGAGACTTTGTCTTTGAGGTTATGGAAGGGTATATGATAGAAAATGGGAAAATAACCTATCCCATAAGGTCAGCAACTTTGATAGGCAACGGTCCAAAGGCTCTTATAGATGTGGATGCGGTAGGTCATGACTTGGGGTGGAGCATAGGAACCTGTGGAAAGGATGGACAGGGCGTGCCAGTAACGGACGCACAACCTACCTTGAGAATAAGGTCAATGGTCTTGGGTGGAACGGAGGTTTAGATGTTAAGCACGAATAACAAGATTAGGATGGTTTCTTGGGATTTTGTAGGCTATAGGGCAGGCGAGGGCAGATACGGAATTCATGACTACCCTGCTATGCTTCACTATATGCTTGTCAGAAAGCTTATAGAAAAGTTTGGCAGACACAAAAAAGTTTTGCTTGACCCATTTTGCGGTAGTGGCGTATCTCTTTGCGAGGCTATAAGGGCAGGTAAAAAAGCTATGGGTATTGACATAAACCCTTTGGCTCTACTCATAGCAAAGGTTAGGTCTTCCAACTTAGACATTCATGTTCCCACAGATACCATTATAAAAGAAGCTATGACAAGCAATCCAGAGGTGCCTAAGGTGAAAAACATGGAATATTGGTTTAAACCACAGGTAATTGAAGCCCTTGGAAAACTTAGAAGAGCTATACAAAACGGGTTTCTATGAACTTCTACTTGTTGCTTTTTCACAAACTGTAAGGTCAGCATCAAACAATAGAAAAGGAGAGTTTAAAAGATATAGGATGCAAGAGCAAAAGCTGAAAGATTTGCTCTGTCCAACAATGCAAATTTTAAACTCCCATCAAAATTCCACTTCCTGTTTATACTATATTACAATATTACATATACCTTAAGTTCCCAAATTAAGAAATAGATTTATTATACATACCTTAAACACAACCTCCTTCCTTATGTTCTCAAATTTTACATGACTTACATACTCGCCAAACCATCGCTTGAATACAGAAAAAAAGCTCTCTACAAGCTATCGCTTGCCATAACCACTCGCTTCTTTCCACACCCTCTTACTTCTCCTTATTAGCCTTATAACCTTATCCCTCGCTATATTTCCACTTATCCTCGCAGATGACCTCGGCAATATACACGCCTCTATTCCTCTCTCATGCATGTCCCTGAATATCCTGTGTGTGTCATAGCCTCCGTCCGCTATTACCTTCTCTACTCTCTTGCACTTCTCTTTAGCTTTCTGCCTTGCTGTCTCTACAAGCTCCTCTGCCTTCTGGCTATCATGTGTCTTCTCATCAGTTACTTCAACACTAACCACCTGCTTGCTATTTATGTCAAAGGCTACGTGTAGCTTTATCCATCCCTTCCTTGTCCTCCTACCATGCTTTTTTCTAAGCCACTCTCCTCTGTTTGTGACCTTTAACCCAGTTGAGTCAAGCACTATGACAAAGTCATCTTGTAGCTTTTCTATCTGTGGCAGGTCTTCAAGGTTTATCTCTTCTTTTGTTAATCTATAATGCAGTGTTCTAAAGTTGGGGATGGTAACGCCCAAGGAGGAAAAGATTTTTCTTGCCAATCCTTCTGTCTGTCTATATGGTAGTCTGAGGGAGAATTTTAGGAGCAAGAGTAGGAATATGAGTGCTTTTGGGTATGTGTATGGTCTTCCTCTTTTTGGCTTTGTGTCTGGAGTGGTCGGGCTTCCGAAAAGGGATAGGTCAATGAGCACTTCCCCTCTCTTAACCAGTTCCTTGTTATAGTCCCTGTTTCTCATTTCTTTCCTACCTTATTAAAGAGATTATATCTTAGACAAAGCAGTAAAAGAGTCAAACTTTCATGGTCTTTATGAGAATGTAGAGCTATTGCCTGTATAGTTCAATTATTTTAATAACTTCTTCTAATGCACTATAAGTGCCAAGCCTTTCCATATCCACCTCATGCCATCCCTGTTTTCTAAACCATCTTATCTGCCTTTTGGCATATTCCCTTGTGTTTTTTAGCATTTCGGAAAGGCACTCCTCAAGAAGTTTTTGTCCTTTTATGCAAGGAATAAACTCCTTGTAGCCAATAGCTTGAGGCGATGTAAGGAAGTTTTCAAAGCCCATTTGCATAAGTTTTTTAATCTCATCTATAAGACCCATCTCAAGCATTCTCTTTGCCCTCTCTTCAAGCCTCTTAGAAAGGCTTTCCCAACTCCAACGGATATAAAATCCAATAAAGTCAAACCTCGGCTTGCTCCAGCGATGAAAAGAAGAAAATGGTCTTCCCGTGTTTATGAAGACTTCAATTGCTCTAACTATTCTTCTTGTATCCCTTGGAGATATTTTCTGCGCATATTGTGGGTCAACAGCCCTGAGCCTAATGTAGAGATATTCGCTTCCCTTTTCCTTGGCTATTTCGTATAACCTTTCCCTTAGTTTCCAATCTGGTGGTGGTGTTTCCTCTATACCATAGAGCAGTGCTTGAATATACAGATAAGTCCCACCGCATACTATGGGAACTTTTCCCCCGTTTATTATTTCCCTTATAGCCCTAAGAGCATACTCTTCAAAAAGTTTAGCATCAAAAAGCCCTCCCGGCTCTATAATGTCTAACAGATAGTGTTTGACCTCTTTCATACATTCCAAGGGCTTTGCGGTGCCTACGTCCATATGTTTGTAAACGCACATGGAATCCGCACTAATTATTTCTCCTCCAATTCTTTTTGCTAAAAGACAGCATACTTCTGACTTCCCGCTACCCGTTGCTCCCCCAATTACTATCAACATGGTCAAAGAATAATCCTATACCAGCAACACCGTAAGCACCGTTTTTATAACATAGCTTTAACCTTTCCCATGTAATCCCACCGAGAGCGTATATAGGAATAGAAAGCCTTTCAGAAACCTCTTTTAGCAAACCAAGACCTACAGGCTCAGCTTCTGGATGGGACTGGGTTTTAAAGATGGGGCTAAGGGTTATAAAATCCGCACCCTCTTCTTGAGCCCAGAGAGCCTGCTCAAGGCTGTGTGAGGAGTATCCCACGAGGAGCTTTGGTGCTATCCTCTTAACCACGCTTGGTGGCAGACCTTTTTCTGGTAAGTGCACTCCGTCCGCATTCACCGCCAGTGCAATGTCTACCCTATCGTTTATAAGAAGCTTCGCATCATAGTCCTGCGTAAGCTCTCTTACCCTCTTTGCAAGCTGGTAGTATTCAAGTCCAGAAAGCTCCTTTTCCCTGAGCTGAACCATTCTTATACCCTTCTTGAGAGCCTTCTCCAACCTTTGGAACATGTCTGGGTATCTTTTGCTGTCTGTTATGGCGTAAAATCTTGGCAAATTTAAAGCCATGGTGTATAATATAACTCCTAAGCCGGAGTGGCGGAACTGGCAGACGCGCTGTCTTGAGGGGGCAGTGCCCGTGAGGGCGTGCGGGTTCGACTCCCGCCTCCGGCATTAGTAGAAAAAATGGGATTACTCAAGCACTCCATTTCCTTCTCCATCGCCACCCTTTTAAGTAGGATTATAGGCTATGTAAGAGATGCCCTAATAGCCTACTATTTCGGCGTTTCTCATATAACAGATGCCTTTTTTGTAGCTTTTAGGCTTCCCAACACCTTTAGAAGGCTCTTTGGAGAGGGTGGCTTTAACGCAGCCTTTGTTCCCATCTTTGCCAAGAGGGTAAGGGAAGGAACGGAAAGGGAGTTTCTCAATTCAACCTTTACCTACTATACGCTCTTTAATCTTTTGGTAACCCTTGCAGGCATTCTGTTTGCGGAGTGGATAATAAGGCTTATAGCTCCAGGGATAATAAGTAAAAGCTACTTTGAATTGGCGGTCTTTATGGCAAGGTTTCTCTTTAGCTATCTCTTTTTTGTAGGACTTAGTGCCTTCTTTATGGCGGTATTAAACACAAGGGGAGTTTTTTTTGTTCCTGCTTTTGCACAGGCGGTCTTTAACATAGTAATGGCTCTTTGTATTGCACTCGCTTCTCACAGTTTGGGTTATATGGCTCTTGTTTTAGGAGTTTTAGCGGGGGGCTTTGCCCAGTTAATTTTTCACCTTCCTTCGGTAGTCTCTCAAAAGCTCCTACCTCAGCCAACGCTTAAAAGAGACAGAGACCTAAACCTTCTTTTAAAGAGACTTATCCCAGCTTTGATGGGATTTGGTGTTGCTCAACTTTCCTTTTTTATAGATACCTTTCTCGCTTCTTTTTTGGCATTGGGTGCCATATCATACCTCTATTACGCCAACAGGATATTCCAGCTTCCCTTGGGTGCCTTGTCTGTGGGTATGGCAAACTCCTTGCTTTCTGTCTTGGCAAGCGGACAAGACCCAAAGAAGAACATCACCCTCGCCTTTAGGTTTATTACACTGCTTGCCCTTCCCGCCACTGGAGGTCTTTTGGTGCTCTCGCACCAGATAATAGCCTTACTTTACGGAAGGGGGAAGTTTTTAGAGGAAGACATAGCAGTAGCAGGCAAAGTGCTTGCGGTTTACTCCTTGGGTCTCGTTTTCTTTTCCCTTCAGAAGGTATTGGCAAGTGTGTTTTTTGCAAAAGGAGACACAAAAACTCCAGTGCTGTCTTCTCTATTTGCAGTTTTATCTGAAGGGTTTTTTGCTTTTGTTTTTGCCTTTGTCCTCAAACTCGGCGTGGTGGGTCTTGCCCTTGGAACTGCAAGCTCATCTATAACAGGCTTTGGATTTTTGCTATACTTTTGGAGAGAGAGAAACTTAGACATAAGAACCTACTTCCTAACTGCGTTGAAATCTATCTTTGCCACCTTGGTTATGTGTATTTCCGTCCTTTTACTAAAACCATCCCCTTACGGAGTGCTCTACTCAATACCCCTTGCGGTTGCTGTCTATTGGCTATGCCTTCTTATGCTTAAAGAGCCCTTAGCTTACCTACCCTTGAACCTTTTGAAGAGCCTTGTTAAGAATGGTAGAAACCCTTGAAGCCCTTCTGCTTGCTTCCTTCTTATGTATAACACCCTTGGATGCGGTATGGTATATGATGCTTACAACTTGAGGTAGAAACTGCTTTGCCTCTTCCAGTTGACTAGCCTCTACCATCCTTCTAAATTTCCTTATATAGGTCTTCATCTTTGATAGATGATACCTGTTTCTGATCCTCCTCTTTGCGTCTCTTCTCATACGCTTTTCAGCCTGCCTCGTGTTAGGCATGAACAACCTCCTTAAGTCTACCTTTTTTTCTAAGGCAACGGGCGGATTTGAACCGCCGTAGAAGGGATTTGCAGTCCCTCGCCTAGCCGCTCGGCCACGTTGCCTAAAAGCGGGCGACGGGACTCGAACCCGCGACCTGCTGCATGGCAAGCAGCCGCTCCACCACTGAGCTACGCCCGCTAAGGTATATATATTATATCACTATTCCACGTTTGCCACCTGCTGTTTTAGTCTGTCAATTTCTGTTTTTATCTCCACCGCAAGATGCGACAGGTCTGGAAGTTTATTGGAGAGTGTGGTTATCTCCCGATGCATTTCCTGAAAGAGAAACTCTAACTTTCTTCCCACCTCATCTTGCGACCTAAAAAGCTCCCTACTCTTGGTAAGGTGAGCTTTAAACCTGCTTATCTCCTCTTCCACGTCCATTTTGGAGAGGATAAGAGCTATCTCGTTGAGCACCAAAGCGTTGTTTTCCGAAAGCCCAAGCTCTTTTGCCTTTTCCAAAACCCTCTTTTTTACCCTTTGGTAAACCTCTTCCCTGCTTTGTATTATCTTCTGAAGTAACTCCTCAATACTTACAAGCCTCTCTTCCATATATTTCCTTATGTGTTCTCCCTCCTCCGCTCTTCTGTTGAGAAGCTCCTTTAGTGCATCCGTCAAAGCACAGGAAACTGCCTCTTCAAGAGATGGGTCTATCTCCTCCTTTGGAGCTTCTGAAAACTTTGCAGCGAGGTGTAAGATGGTGTCATCCCCCACATTTAAGTTAAGCTTCTCCCTTATTATCTTAAAAAAGTTTATGTTTCTAAATAGGGCATCTAAGCTCACGGGTTCAATAATTCCCTTTCTTTTGACCTCAATGTGCAAGTTGACCGTTCCTCTTCTGATAAACTCCTTTACCAGTTTTCTCACAAGAAATTCAAGGGACATAAGGTTGTAGTTTGACTTTATAAACACCTCAAGAGTCTTGCCGTTTAGGCTTTTCACGAATATGTTAACAGCCCAATCTTCATTTTCAAAAGTTCCTGAGCCGTAGCCGGTCATACTAAACATAGGAAGATTATAAGCTAAAAGTCCAAGTCAAATTCATCCTCTGAAAAGTCCTCCAACTCCTGTTCGTAGTCTTCTGTGGTGGTAGATACTCCTGCCATAAGTGGTCTAAAGCTGGCTGTATCCTTTAGGAAGGCAACCTTTACGATTCCTGTGGGTCCCTGTCTCTGTTTTGCCACTATTATCTCTGCGGTTCCCTGCTCTTCTGGTGATGGGTTTCTTTTATAGTATTCTGGTCTGTGGATAAAGATTATAAGGTCCGCATCTTGCTCAATCTGTCCAGACTCTCTTAGGTCTGCAAGCTGTGGTCTTTTGTCTGACCTATGTTCCACCTGACGCGATAGCTGTGCCAGAGCCACCACGGGTATGGCAAGTTCTTTTGCAAGAGCTTTGAGGTTTCTTGATATCTCCGCCACCTCCTCCTGCCTTGAAGACCTTCTTGTGGGAGGTCTAAGGAGCTGAAGATAGTCAATAAAGGCTACTTCCACACCCTTTTCCTTTTTTAGCTTTCTTGTCTTTATTCTCACGTCAGTGGTAGAAAGACCGGGAGTATCATCTATGTATATTTCACATCTTGAAAGGTCAAGAGCAGAAGATATGAGCTTGTTTCTATCCTCTTCGTTTACAAAACCCCTCCTTATGTTTTGAAGAGGGACTCCAGAGAGCATAGACAAAGCCCTCATAACGAGCTGTTCCTTGCTCATTTCCAGAGAGTATATGACAACTGGAGCTTTTTCCTGCATCGCCATGTTTATTGCCATAGAGAGCATAAAACTACTTTTGCCCATGCCCGGTCTGGCAGCAACTATGATAAGGTCAGAGGGATGAAAACCAGTGGTCAAAGTGTCAAGGTCAAGAAAACCCGTTGCCCTACCAGTTATAAGTTTTTCCTGCTTTCGGTGCTTTTCTATAATGTCAATAACATCCCTCGCCACATCCCTTATATGCCAGTAATGGCTAACTATCTGTTTTTCGGATATTTCTATTAGCTTTGTGTTTAAGAGTTCAAGGAGGTTTTCAAGGTCTGGCTCTTCTTTTATGCCCCTTAGCACATTAAGAGATAGGTCCATTAATTTTCTAAGTCCAGACTTTTCCTTTACGCTTCTTATGGCTTCTTCAAGAAGGCTTCCAGTAGCAGCCTCTTCAACGAGAGAATAAATAAAAGCCATATCTAACTTTTCCTTCAGCCCCCGTTTCTCTATATACTCTCTCAGAACTATATCATCCCAGTCCTTTCCCTTGTCCTCCCAAACCTTATAGAGCAAAGAGAAAAGTAGTTTGTGATTTTCAAAATAAAAGTCCTCCTCCCTGATATGCTCAAGCACTGTGGGCATGGTCTCTGGGTCTGCGATTATTGCACCCAAGACTGCCCTTTCCGCAAGCTCGTCATAGGGTGGTTCAAGGTCAGAGGGTATCATGTCCTTTCTTTGGCAAGTGCGGTAATCTCAAGCTCTACAAGAGCGTCAAGAGGTAGTCCGCTTACTTCAACGGTTGTCCTCACAGGCTTGACAGGGACATCCTTGAAAAAGTCCTCATAAAGGGCGTTAAACTCCTTGAAAAGGCTTATGTCCTTTAAATAGACCACAACTCTCACTACACTTTTCTTATCCACACCACCTGCCTGCAGTATTGCCTCTATGTTATCAAACACCTGTTTAACTTGCTCTGTAAATCCTTCTCTGAGCTTTCCCGTATCTGGGTCGATGCCTATCTGACCCGATAGGAACAAAAAACCACCAGCCACAAGTGCTTGGGAATACGGTCCCACAGGTTTTGGTGCTTTTTCGGTAAAGATAGGTTTCATGTTTTATATTTTAAGTCAATGTGGATAGAAGAAACAAAAAAGCTTTTGGAGGGCATGTTTCCACCTCAGAGAGTTAATAAAGGGTCTTTGCTTTTTTCTGAAGGTAGTCTATGCTCTGCAGTTCCTTTTGTGAAGGAGGGTGAGCTAAGGGTTTACCTTATATCAAACTCAGGCAGGGAGCTAACCCTCTATAGGGTGATGCCCGGTCAGATGTGCATGCTTGCTATGATTACGGTTTACTCCAAGAGGGAATATCCAGCCTACACAAGAGCTGAAGAAGATTCCGTTATTTTCATGGTACCTAAAGAAATAGCCCTCAGATGGTTTGAAGAAAATCACTGGTGGAGAAGCCTTTTTATGAAGGTCCTCTCAGAAAACCTTCTTTCTGTAATGGAGATAATCAACTCAATGGTATCAAACAGGGTAGAAGAAAGGCTTATACATTACCTGCTTTCAGAGGCTAAAGGAAGAGGGTTTATTGAAAAGACCCATGAAGATATTGCCAAAGATGTGGGAAGTGTTAGGGTAGTGGTAAGTAGGGTCCTAAAGGACATTGAAAGGGATGGACTTATAGAGGTCTGTAGAGGAAGGATATTTATTAAGGACTATGAGGCCCTGAAAAGGCGGGCAGGGATAACCCGCCCCTGAGCTTTACTTAGTCCAAACAGAAAAGACAAAGTCCTTGTCCTTTACCTGAGCATGGCAAGCATGGCAGTCCTTTGCCATGTCCTTGACCAAGTTGTTCCCCTTACCATCGTAGCCATAGTAGCCCCAGCCGTCGGTAGCCTTGTATTTCTTACTATCTTTTACCATAAAGGCTTCTATCCTCTTTGCACCCTCTACATAGGCACCATTATCAAGCACATGCTCGTAAAAGACTATGGCTATAACCGTTCCATCTGGAAAGACCCTTTTTCCATCCTTCTTTATGGTTTCCAAGCCCTTATCATTCACATAAACATGGTGAACACCGCTGAAGGGGTTAAAAAGGGGATGCTTCTGGTCAAATATTACCATACTCTTTACATGGTTCCAGCTCCTGTATTTCTCAGGAGCTACCTTGAAGGCTTCTGCAAGGGCAAGGCTAAAACCTGCCATGATTCCCAAAGCTAAAAGTTTCTTCATGACAGCACCTCCTTAAGGGTTCTGTTTAAATTATGAGATGCCTCTTTTCTGTTGTCTGTAACAAAGTTACAAACTTTTCAAAGGGTTTTTGATGATTGTTTGAATAAATCTGATGATAGGTCCTTGAAGTCGCTCTATATTAGTAAGCCATGAAACCAAAAACTAAAGGAGGTTAACCATGGATAGAAGAACGCTTCTTAAGGGAGCAATGTGTGGAATTACGCTTATGGCTATGCCCATCGGCACTGTTTTAAGCAAGACATCACAAAATAAAAAGGCGTTGAAGCTGACCTACTCCACGGAATTACCCTATAAAGACCTCGTTAGGTTATGGATTCCAGTTCCTATGAACACTTCCTATCAGAAGCTCGTTGATGTGGATGTAAGGAGTAATGCTTCCAGAATTCTTATGACAGAGGAAAATATCTATAAGACCCCTATTCTGTATTTAGAATTTCAGGGTGGTTCAGAAAGAAACTTTGCAGAGGTGAGCTTCCATGTAGAAATTTGGAATAGAGATAAGATAGATTGGAAAACTATACCTGCTAATAATAGAAAAATACCAGAGGATGTGGCTCTTTATCTCAAGCCAACGGAACATATACAGACAGATGGTATAGTTAAAGAATACGCAGACAAAATAACAAAAGGAGCAAAGACGGATTTAGAAAAAGCAAGGGCGATATATAACTGGGTTGTAGAAAACACCTTTAGAGACCCAAAAGTTCTGGGTTGTGGTGTCGGAGACGTGAAGAGTATGCTGGAAAGTGGATATTTTGGCGGAAAGTGCACAGATATAAACTCTCTGTTTGTCGCACTATGTAGAGCTTCTGGTATACCAGCAAGGGAAATATTTGGGATAAGGGTGTTGCCTTCTGAGCTTTCAAAGGGAATATCCTCTGTTCAAGGTGACGCCACAAAAGCACAGCATTGCAGGGCAGAATTCTATCTGGGCAGATGGATACCTGCAGACCCTGCAGACGTAAGGAAGCTAATACTTGAAGAAGAGCTTGACCTAAGACATCCTAAAGTGGCACAGATAAGAGAGTTTATGTTCGGCGAGTGGGATGTCCACTGGGTAGCTTTTAATTATGCAAGGGACTTTAAGCTGAAGCCTCCCATGTCCAGCGTAGAATCTCTCAACGAATTCATGTATCCTGTTGCAGAAGTGGGAGGCAAGGCAATAGACAAATACAAGCTTACTTTTGAGCACTCTAAGTATAAAGTGCAGGTAATTTAGATATTAAAGTAGATGCCCTTCGGGCATCACCCCGACACTAATACCATCTTCTCCTATATAGTCTTTTTGCAAGTAAATACCCTACCACAAATCCGCCTATGTGAGCAAACCAAGCGACTCCACCAACACCAGAGAGTGGAAGAGTTATAAGCCCATTTATAACCTGTATAAGTATCCAGAAGCCTATGAAGAAGACCGCAGGAAGCTCCATAAAGGTGAGGAAAAAGAAAATGGGAACCAAGGCAAGTATCCTTGCATGTGGGAACATCCACAGATACGCGCCAAGCACACCACTTATTGCACCACTGGCTCCCACCATGGGTATATCCGCTCCACCAAAGATAAAGCTAACAAACATTTGAATAACCGCCGCGCCAAGACCTGAAAGTATGTAAAAGAGAAGGTATTTGAGCTTTCCTAATCTATCCTCAACGTTGTCTCCAAAAACCCACAAAAACCACATATTGCCTATTATGTGAAGCCAGCTTCCGTGTAGGAACATGTGAGTCAGGAGCGTCTGAGGTCTCTCAACGAGGTTAGCTGGCACGAGCCCGTAATGGTATATGAAGAAGTTTAGCTCCTTTTCAGAAAGGCTCACCTCATAGAGCCATACAAAGGAACAGATTAGTATTATGCTAAGGTTTACTACAGGAAAGCTCCTGTGTGGGTTTAAGTCCCTTATGGGTATCATGCTAATAGTTTAAAATCTTTAATGTGTTGACCGCAACAGAAATAAGGAAGAGTTTCAAGAAAAGGGAAATTCTAAAGGGTATAGACCTTGAGCTTAAAAGGAGTGAGATAGTGGGGCTTCTTGGACCAAATGGTGCTGGTAAAACGACTCTGTTTAACTGTCTTGTGGGTTTTTTGTCCGTAGATGGAGGAAAGATAGAGCTTGACGGTGAAGATATAACCCAAATGCCTGCCCATGAGAGGGCAAGGAAAGGTATAACCTTCCTACCTCAGGAGCATACCCTTTTTGAAGACCTCACAGTCCTTGAAAACCTACTCATATTCCTTGAATTTTTTGAGGAAGGTAAAGAATCACAGCTCGCAAGAGCAGAGGAGCTTCTCGTAGACTTTGGACTATGGGAACTAAGAAACCAAAGGGCCGGTAGGTTATCCGGAGGTCAAAAGAGAAGGCTTGAGGTGGCCAGGTCTCTCATACCAAAGCCAAAATATATATTTTTTGATGAGCCTTTTACAGGTATTGACCCAATAATGATTGCAGATATAAGGTCAATCATACTAAGCCTCAAGCAACAAAACATAGGTGTGCTCATAACAGACCACAATGTAAGGGAAACAATAAGGATGGTAGACAGGGTTTACATAATAAGCGATGGCAGAATATTGGCTGAGGGTGAACCACACGAGGTAAGTGAAAGGGAAGATGTAAGGGAAGTTTATCTTGGAAGGGATTTCAGTTGGTAGGCTTGTAAAACATACCCCTCAAAAGCACCGCCCATGCAAAGTATAGCCACAGAAGCATATAGGGCAGGCTGGACATATAAGAAAGAAAACCACCATAGGCATCCGCAAAAAGCATCCAGGCAAGACTAAAGGGGATTAAAAGGATTATCCTTTTTAGGGCATCCTCCCTAAGCAAGTCTGAGAGTGAGACACCCGTTGCTCCGGAAAACTTCCAGTTATACACAATCCTTGGATAAAGGTGAGCAAGCCCACCCATTATGGTTGTCCCAGTAAAGCCATAAACCAGCAGGTCAAAGTGTAGGGGAAGTAAGAAGGAGACTATGCCCTCACCTGCCATAATAGAGCCAAGTAAAAGACCGAAGGGTAGCATAATTAAAGCAAGTATGAAATATCTAACTACGAGGGGTATCTCCTTTGGCATGCGTCTTTTTGAAAACATTGAGTAGAGGATATATAAAAAGTATCCTGAAAAGGCAAGCACGAGAAGACTTGCAATAGAGATAAGCCTGTAGTCAAGAAGGTAAAAGCTAAGGAGAAAAAGAGGAAGGTAAAAGAGGCTAAGATAGAAAAGCCTTCTACTTAGGACTATGTTGAGGGGTTCCATGTAAAGCATAGGAATCCATGCAAGCTCAACGCCAACCACCACATTAAGCATAAAGCCAAGAGTAAGGCTGTGAACCGCGAGGGCTAAGGGAAGGAAACCAAGCTCCGAAAGTAGAAGGAAAAAACTTGCAAAGAGGAGGTAAAGAGTGCCAAGACCTATAAACTTTACAGTTATAGGTTGCCAGTTTTTTATAGAGAGCAGAATGTTTATGGCAAAAAGCAAAGAGGCAAAGGCATATACAAGGCTTGCGTAGAGTGTCTGAAAAAGGTAAAAAAGAAAGGAAGAAAAAAGACTTAGGGCAAAAACCACATAGGAGAGCCAAATAGGTCTGAGTGGTCTACCCTGAGAGTTGGGAACTATCTGATACATAGCGGACATTATGGTATGGGCAACAAAACCAAAGACTGCAGTTATCCAAACTATCTTCGGGTCAAGCTGGAGGCTTTTTACAGCAAGAGAATACAACAGGTCCAGTATCGCAAGAAAGAAAAAGGGCAAGCTTACCTTTGACACATAAAACATGTATATATAGTAAGCAATTACTTATATCCTGTCAAGCTCTTCCTGACAAAGGACAGTGTGTGAAAAAGAGAAAAGCCTATAATAGAAAAGCATGGAGAAGAAAACCCTTGTAAGCTCCATAAACCTTAGGGAAGATAGGCTACCACCCGGTCAAAGATGGATATCCGCCCCAATAGTCTACGACATAGTGGATGAGATACCCCAGTGGGATACAGGAAAATACCGCTTTAGGGTTTTTGGGCTTGTGGAAAACCCCCTTGAGCTTACCTACGAAGAGCTCCTGAGCCTGCCCTCTGTGGAGCTTGTAGCGGACTTTCATTGTGTGACCCGATGGAGCGTAAAGGAAATAAGATGGGAGGGTGTGCAGACCTCACATATACTAAGTCTTGCAAAGCCAAAGCCTGAAGCCAAGTATGTTATGGTTCAATGCCTTGAGGGATACACCACCAACCTACCTCTTGAATATCTTTACGAAGAAGACAGCATACTGGCATACAAGATGTATGGAAAACCCATACCACTAAGACACGGCTACCCCCTTAGGCTTGTAGTTCCAAAGCTATACGCATGGAAAAGTGCCAAGTATGTTTGGGGTATAGAGCTTTTACAAGAAGATGTCCCTGGCTTCTGGGAGCAGAGGGGCTATAACATGAGAGGAGACCCATGGAAGGAGGAGCGTTATTGGTAAGGTTAAACAGATATCTTTCCATGTGTGGGGTTGCTTCAAGGAGAAAGGCAGATGAGCTTATCCTAGAAGGGAAAGTCAAAGTAAACGGGCTTGTTGTAAAGGAACTGGGATGGAGGGTAGACCCAGAAAGGGATGTGGTGGAGGTAGATGGAAAAGAAGTAAAGCCATTAAGGCACAGATATATAATCCTATACAAGCCTTGCTGTTATCTTACTTCACTTGGTGATGCTAAGGACGGCAAAAAAACCATAAAGGAGCTTATCAAGGACATCCCAGAGATGGTCTACCCAGCAGGAAGACTTGACTACAACGCAGAGGGGCTTCTTATACTTACCAACGACGGAGAACTTGCAAACAGAATAATGCATCCAAGACATAAACTTCCAAAGGTCTATTTAGTCTGGGCTTCTGGGAAAGTAAGCAAGGAAACCCTTGACGCTATGAAAAGAGGTGCGAACCTTGAAGATGGCTTTGCCAAACCAGACAGCGTAAAGCTGATAAAGCATCTAAGGGATGCAAGTCTGTTAGAGATAGTCTTTCACGAAGGTAGAAAGCACATAGTCAAAAGGTTTGTATCTCATTTTGGACACAAGGTTATAAGGCTCAAAAGGACTGCAATAGGTCCAATAAAACTGGGAAGTCTAAAATCTGGAGAGTGGAGAGATATGACAAAGGAAGAGATAGACAGCCTCCACAAAGCCCTATACATTAAGCCTGTAGGGAGGAGATAGACATGGAAAATATCCTAAAACTGGCTACTCTTTTTCTTGTTTTGTTTTTTGGGTTTATGCTAGGTTTGAGGTTTTATGCCAGCCTAAGGAGCAAAAAGATGCAAGGCAGAAAAATTGACCTTATTACAGATGGAGTGGTTTACTTTTACTCTGAGAGGTGCGGAGCTTGTAAGCTAATGAAGCCCGAGATAGAAAAGCTAAAAGAAAAGGTAGAGGTTTTGGAGATTGATGTGGCAAAGCCAGAAGGATTCAAGAATGCACAGAATTTGGGTATTATGGCAACACCCACTACCCTTGTGGTTAAAGATGGTATAATTAAAAGAGCTTTTGTAGGTGTTGTAAAGCACCAGAGAATACTTCAGGAGGTGTAGGCTATGCAGTTCTTTCTTGACACGGGGATGGTGGATGAGATAAAGCAAGCCATTGATTGGGGCATACTTGACGGAGTAACCACAAACCCAAGCCTTATAGCCAAGACAGGAAGACCTTTCTTAGAGGTAGCAAAAGAGATACTCCAGCTGGTAGATGGTCCTGTAAGCCTGGAAACTGTCTCAAAGGATGCAGAGGGCATGATAAGGGAAGGAAAGATGTTAGCGGAGCTTGGAGACAACGTGGTGGTAAAGATTCCCATGACCCCAGAAGGCATGAAGGCGGTTCAGGCTTTGGAATCTGAAGGTATACCTACCAACGTCACTCTCATATTCTCACCCGCTCAAGCTCTTATTGCAGCAAAGGCAGGAGCAAGTTTTGTCTCTCCTTTTATAGGTAGGATAGACGATGTCTCAAGCGATGGCATGAAGCTTATAAGAGAGGTAAAACAGATATTTGATAACTACGACATCGTAGATACAGAAATAATAGTCGCAAGCGTAAGACATCCCATGCATGTGGTGGAAGCTGCACTCATTGGTGCGGACATATGCACCATGCCCTTTGAGGTTATGAAAAAGCTTTTCCAACACCCTCTTACAGACAAGGGTATAGAGCTATTCCTAAAAGATTGGGAAAAGGTTCCGGGAAGACCCTTTTAGAACCTTCCCCCGCTTAGAATTCTCATTATATCGTTCAATATCACAAAACCTGCGAGGACTATAATTATGGCATAGCCTGCTTTCACCCATACTTCCTTGAATTTGGGAGAGAAGGGTTTTCTTCTTATGGATTCCATAAGGAAAAGAAGTATAAGCCCACCATCAAGAATGGGAAGGGGTATTAGGTTAAATATGGCAAGTTGAACAGATATAAAAGCCATCATACCTATAAAGGGAATTAGACCATGTTGTGCGGATTCGCCAGCCAGCTGAGCTATGGCTATGGGCCCACCCAGGGTTTTTATGGAAAGACCGCCGGTTATAAGACTCCATAAAGCCTTGAGAGATAGTATGCTCAGCATGTATGTCCTTTGAAAACCTTCCAAAATAGCCTGCAAAGGAGGTTCTCTGGTCTCAACCTTCTCCACATAGGGAGCTATTCCCAATATGGGCATTCCAGTTCTTGGGTCAACCTTAGGAATAACCATTTTTTCTTCAATGGAGTCTCCTCTTTGTATAGTTAACAGGACAGGTCTGTCTTTTGACTCTCTCACATGTTTCACAAGCTCATACCATCCATTTATCTCTTTACCGTTAACCTTGAGTATTTTATCTCCAGCTTGCAATCCTACTTGAGATGCCGGGCTATCCTCTACAACCCTTCCCAACACTGCAGGAAGCCACGGCTCAGCTCCAAAGCCAGCAGACTTGCTAACGCTATCTTTAAGGAAAAGGCTTACTTCTTCTCCATTTCTTAGCACTTTGACGCTCCACTCTTTGGCAAGTATGTTTTCAAAGATAGCGTTTTCAAGCTCCTTCCAGTTTTGCACCTTCTTTGAGTTTATCTCCAGTATTATATCCCTCTCCTTTATACCAAGTTTATAAGCTATGCTGTCCTCTACTACATGACCCACAAGAGGTTCTTCGTAGAGATACTTTGGCACCTGTCTGCCAACCATGGCTATTAGGGCAAAGAGCAAGATTGCAAGTATAAAGTTAAATAGTGGACCACCAAAAGCTATGAGGATTTTCTGCCAGTTGGGCTTTGAAGAAAAGGCTCTTTTGTCTTCAATCTGTTCTTCTTCGCCGTATAGCTTTACAAAGCCACCAAGAGGAAGTGCGGACAGTCTGTATTCTGTCTCTCCCACCTTTTTGCTAATAAGCACTGGACCAAAACCAATGGAGAATATCTCCACCTTAACACCAAATAGCTTAGCCATAAGAAAGTGACCAAGCTCATGAAACCATATAAGCACACCTATAAGAACAAGAAAAGCCAACACGTACTCCATGTTTACCTCCTATGCAAGTCCTTCTTCTTTTAATATTTTTTCTATCTCAGGGTCCCTTTTGGCAAGTTTTTTCATAACCTTTTCTAACTTCTCTTCCCCTTCTTCTATTTCTTTAATTTTTCTTGCCACAGGCTCAACTGCAGTCCTTCTGTCCCATATGACAAAACCTATGAGAATACCCATACCTCCAAATAATATGCCAAAACCCCAATAAAGAAAGGTTCTTAATTCGTCAAACTGCCTTTGTGTGTCTCTTTTAAGTTCTTCTATCTGCTTTTGTAAGTGCTTTTGCCCTTCTTCTAACCTTTCTACCTTGAGTTCCACGTTTCTAATTCTATCCCTATCCTCTTGTGTGAATGGCACTTCTTTAGCTAATGTGATAACAAAAAGCATTAGGACAAGAGCAACCACTCTCAAATCAAACCCTCCTTTTTTGCAATTTCCTTTATCTCAGGGTCTTTTCGTGCAAGCTCTTTTATAAATCTTTCTATCTTCTCTTCCTTTTCCTCAATTTCTCTTAGCTTTCTTGCCACAGGCTCAACTGCAGTCCTTCTGTCCCATATGACAAAACCTATGAGAATACCCATACCTCCAAATAATATGCCAAAACCCCAATAAAGAAAGGTTCTTAATTCGTCAAACTGCCTTTGCGTATCTTTTTTTAGGTCATCTATCTGTTTTTTAAGGTCATCTATCTGTTTTTGGAGATATTTTTGCCCTTCTTCCAGCCTTATAATTCTATCCCTATCTTCCTGAGTAAAAGGAACTTCCTTTGCCAAAGCGATAGCAAAAAGCATTAGGACAAGAGCAACCAATCTCAAATCAAGCCCTCCTTTTTTAGAATTTCCTTTTCCTTAATTTCTCTTAGCTTTCTTGCCATAGGCTCAACCGCAATTCTTCTGTCCCATATGACAAAACCTATGAGAATACCCATACCTCCAAATAATATGCCAAAACCCCAATAAAGAAAGGTTCTTAATTCGTCAAACTGTCTTTGCGTGTCTCTTTTAAGTTCGTCTATCTGCTTTCGTAAGTGTTTTTGACCTTCTTCCAGCCTTATAATCCTGTCTCTATCCTCTTGTGTAAAAGGCACTTCCTTTGGCAGTGCAATGCTAAAGAACAAAGTCAACAGCAGGAAAAGTTTCATACTACTCCTCACTTAGTCTTCTATGACCTTAACTATAACCTTCCTTTCTCTGGGTCCGTCAAACTCTGCAAGAAAAATCGCTTCCCAAGTGCCAAGGACAAGGTCTCCATCTTCTATAGGTATTACCCTTGAGTTGCCTATTATGGCACTTCTTATATGTGCTGCAGAGTTTCCTTCTGAGTGGGCGTAGTTATCCCTCCATGGTATGAGCTTCTCTATAGAGTAGGCGATGTCCCTTATTACGTCTGGGTCTGCACCTTCGTTTATAAAGACACAGGCGGTAGTATGAGGAACGTATACAATGCATATGCCAGACTTGACACCTGAATTTTTCACTATTTCTTTGACCTGATTGGTTATGTTTACAAAGCTGGTATGCTTGGTTGTCCTAACCCTTATGACCGCCATATTACTTAAGGTTTATCTTAAATATACACCTTTCATGACCTTGTGCTCTACATGCAACTTCTTTAACGCTTATCTTTTTGTCAAGTAACTCACTAAGAAAACCCTCAAAGAAGCCGGCCATGGGTTCACAAACAGGGCTTTTGCTACTTCCCACTGCTTCTACCAGTATTGAGCCGTCAACCCTTATTTCCATTTTGTCAAGGTCATACTCAAAAACATCCAAAAGCCTGGAGGACTCTGCTATGACCGTTAGAATGTCAAGGGCTTCATCCAACCTATCTGTGTATATGCCATACCTCTCCTTTAATATCTTTGCTCCCTTTTTCCCTCCATAATTGGTTGCCTTCTTTATCACCTTGTCTATTCCCAATTTGCTCAGTTTGTGTATGTCCCTATAGCCATCCACCAGGGCAGCACGGTGGACAAGGACAGATTCCCTCTCTATGGCTTCTGCCAGTGCTCTGAACTTATCCTTTAGATATTCCATCCCATACTCCTAAGTTTTTGCAATCCTTCTTCAGATATTTTATCCCTATTCCAAGCAGGTTCAAATACAAAGTTTATCACAACATCCTCCAACTGGGGAAAGTTTCTAAGCAGATGTTCCCTTATATGTTCTGCAAAAAATCCCTTTGCAGGACAAGAAGGAACTGTTAAAGTCATATCCACATAGGCTATTCTGTCTTTTACCTGCACGCCGTAGATAAGCCCAAGGTTCACTATGTCTATAGGTATCTCTGGGTCTCTTATCTCCTTTAGCTTTTCCAGGATTTCAAGTTCCATTGGAATAAATATAGGATTTTTCCCAGTCTAAGGCGGTTTTTATGATAAACTCTAAGCTGTCATATTGAGGTTTCCAGCCAAGTATTTGCTTTGCCTTCTGGTTATCTGCCACGAGCATGGGTGGGTCTCCTTCGCGTCTTGGTGCGTATCTTACTTCAAAGTCTATACCAGAGACCTCTTTCACCTTTTGCACCACCTCAAGCACCGAGTATCCTCTGCCATATCCCACGTTAAAGACATCGCTTTGCCCTCCGCCCATTAGGTAGTCTAAAGCCTTTAAGTGAGCCTCGCATAGGTCCATAACATGCACGTAGTCTCTTATGCACGTCCCGTCAGGTGTTGGATAATCTGTTCCAAAGACCTCCATGTGGGGAAACTGACCGATTGCAGTCTTTACTGCTCTTAGGATGAGATGTGTTGGTTCTTTGCTTACTTGTCCTATTCTTCCTTCTGGGTCTGCACCCGCTACGTTGAAATACCTGAGAATGGCATACTTTAAGCCTGTGGTATAGGAGAAGTCTTTTATTGCCTGCTCTGTAAATAGCTTGCTCCAGCCGTAGGGATTAATAGGCTTTGTTGGGTCATCCTCTTTTACTGGGACTTTATCTGGTATGCCATAAACTGCAGCGGTGGAGGAGAATATGAGATACTGCGTCCCAGCTCTTTGCATAGCCTGAAGAAGGTTGAGAGTTCCCATGAAGTTATTCTCGTAGTATAGCAGTGGCTTTCTAACGCTTTCTGGGACTTTTACCTTTGCAGCAAAGTGAATAACCGCTTCTGGCTTAAACTCAAGCAGGACTTCCTCAAGGGCTTTGTAGTTGAGAAGGTCTACCACCTTGAGGTCTCCGTATAGCACCGCCCAAGGGTTGCCATCTGAGAGGTTGTCTACAGTAAGGACTTGGTATCCTCTCTCACCTAAGAGCTTTACCATATGAGAGCCTATATAGCCTGCCCCTCCCGTTACTAATATTCGCATAGTGCAATTATATATCAATCCTCAAGGTTTTGTGCCAGATAGTCCGCCAAGTGCAAGACCTCCTGTCCCGTTTTATGTTTTTTAACTCCATCCTTTAAATTAAGCACACAGCCTGGGCAGGTGGTAAGCACCACATCCGCTTGAGTTTTCTGAAGGTCTTGGACCTTTTCCTTTTGTATTTGGTCTGACATTTTGGGGTTTGTTATGGAAAAGAGCCCTGCAAAGCCACAGCAAGACTTGTCCTTTTCCGCCTTTCTTACCTCATCGCCTTCAATCCTCTCCATGACACCGTAGAAGACCTTGTCGCTTACCTTCATGGCACTGTAGGAGTGGCATGGCACGTGGAAGGTGAGGACTTTTCCAGAGCCTTTGAATTTCAAAGGGCTTTTGAAGACTATTTCCGCAAAGTCGTAGACGGGTTTTTGCAGTTTATAGTCTTCCTGCAAAGCTCCACCGCAGGTGGGACAGGCAACCACCACTGCGTCAAACTCATACTTTTCCATCTCCTTGAGGTTATGGTCTCTTAATCTCTCAAAGGCAGGAAGGTTTCCAGAGTAGTAATGGGGTGCACCACAGCACTTTATATCCTCTGGGACAACCACCGTGTAGCCTGCTTTGTTTATAAGCTTTATAACGTTCTCACCCGTCTTTCCATAAAAGGCATCTATCATACAGCCTGTGAAAAAAAGGAGCTTTCCCTTCTCTTCCTGAGCCTTAAAGACCTTACCTCTTAGTCCAAAAGCCTCTGCAGTAGGCTTTGGCATAAACTTCACCGCACCGGTGGGAAAGGGCGTTTTTATCTCTCCAAAAGGCAAGGGGCTAAAAAGTTTTCCAGCTAACTTTACCACCTTTCTACCTGCCTTTGACTGCAAAAACTCCAAGGACTTTAGACCAAGACTTTTTACCATTCCCTGTCCCAGATTATCCCTTTGCATATCCCTTGCATGGACCAAAATCTCCTTGTATTCCACGTTGTTGGGACATATCCATTCACATCTTCTACACATGGCACACTGGTCCCATTGCTTGGCAACCTCTTCAGAGAGGGGTAGCTCTCCCTTTACCACCATCTCCGCAAGGGCAAGCCTGCCACGTGCAAAGCCAGCCTCCTCTTGTATGTATGGGTATGTGGGGCATACGGACTTACAAAGTCCACATTTTACGCACTTTTGGGCAAGGTCAAGAGGTATCTCTATAAACTTCTCCATAGTCTATGTAAATATAGGGCTTTTGTAAGAGGTTGAATTGACCAAAAGCAGGTTATAATTTTCTATTCTTAAGCGGGTGTGGCGGAACTGGCAGACGCGCAGGACTTAGGATCCTGTGGGGATAACCCGTGAGGGTTCGACTCCCTCCACCCGCACCAAGAATAGGAGGTTTGCATGAGGATTAGTGTAGAAGACAAGCAGGGGCTATTCAAAAGTCTTAAAGTTGAGGTGGAAGGTGATGTGGTAAGGTCCGCTCTTGATGAGGTATACAATTACCTCAGACAGAATGCAGAAGTGGAAGGCTTTAGGAAGGGTAAGGCACCTCTGTGGATTATAAGAGCCAAGTTCAAAGAATACATAAGGGAAGAAGTAGGCAAAAGGGTTGCAAACGCTACTCTGTCAAGTGCAATACAAGAAAGTGGTCTGAAACCTGTTGCGGACATATACCTTGAGAATGTAGAGTTAGAAGAGCAAGGACAAAAGCTAAGCTATAGCATATCCTTTGAAGTGCCCCCTGAGTTTGAACTGCAAAATGTGGAAGGGCTTGAGGTGGAGATAAAAAAGGTTGAGTTTAATGAAGACCTGGTAAAGCAGAGGATAGAGGAGATAAGACAAGAGCACGCGGTTTGGGAGCCTGTGGAAAGGGAAGTCAAGGAAGGAGATTTAGTGGTTGTGGACTACAAGGTTCAAGAGTTAGAGAGCGGGGAGACCACAGAAGGGGAGACATCTGGAGTTATTGGCACAAGGACCTTCAGAGAAGAAATAGAGAAAGAGCTGATAGGCAAAAAGGAAGGCGATAGCTTCGTGCTTGATGACCTGACCCTTTATGATGTGGAAGGTAAACCCGCTGGAAAGGCAAGGGTAGAAATTACCGTGAAGAGTATAAAGGAAAAACTGCTTCCAGAGCTAAACGACGACTTTGCGAAGGAACTCGGGCTTGGTGAGACTTGGGCGGAAGCGGAAGAGAAGATAAGAGAAGAGGTAAAAGCCAGCTTAGAAAACTTGAGAAAGGCTATGATATCAGATGCGGTAGCTGTAAAGTTGGTTCAGCTCCACCAGTTTGAAGTGCCTCAAACACTGCTCCAGAGGGAGCTATCACATCTTGTGGAAAGAAAGGTAAGGGAACTATCTCAATGGGGAATAGACCCCAAGTATCTGGACTACAAGGCTATAGCCCAAGAGCTTACACCACAGGCGGTCTTTAACATAAAGCTCAGATACGTATTAGAGAAATATGCCCAACAAAAGAACATAGAAGTCAGCATTGAAGAAATCCAGCAAAGGATAGAAACTCTGGCACGGGCTTATGAACGCACAGTGGAGGAGATGAGGGAGTTTTTGGAAAGGGAAAACCTGCTACCAGTCCTTGAAGAGGACATAAAGAGAGAAAAGGCTCTTGAGGACATAGTTTCAAAAGCTGTAGTAAAGGAGACAGAAGATAAAAAGGAGGAGAAAAATGAAAATACTTGACCAACTTGTCCCCATAGTAATTGAGCAAACCCCAAGAGGTGAAAGAGCTTACGACATATACTCAAGGCTTCTACAAGATAGAATAGTCTTGCTTGGTTTTCCCATAGATGACCACATAGCTAACCTTATTGTCGCTCAGCTTCTTTTCCTTGAAGCTCAGGACCCAGAAAAAGATATATACATGTATATAAACTCACCTGGTGGGTCTGTCACCGCGGGCATGGCAATATACGACACCATGCAATACATAAAGCCTGACGTGGTTACCATATGCCTTGGTCAGGCAGCATCCATGGGTGCGGTTTTGCTCTCTGCTGGTGCAAAGGGTAAAAGGTATGCGCTGCCCCATTCAAGGATAATGATACACCAACCCCTTGGAGGCATATCAGGTCAGGCAACAGACATAATAATCCATGCGGAGGAGATAAGAAGGATAAGACATATGTTAAATGAAATCCTCTCCAAGCACACTGGACAGCCCTTAGAGAAGATTGAAAAGGATGTGGAAAGGGATTATTTTATGTCTGCTCAGGAAGCTATGGAATACGGTATAGTAGACAAAGTTATAGAAAAAAGGAGCTAATATGTCAAGGAAAAAACAGGAAAACCATTGCTCTTTTTGTGGAAGGTCTCAGAGCGAGGTTTTGGTGCTAATAGCAGGACCAAACGATACCTTTATATGCGATAGATGTGTAGAAGTATGCAACAACATAATAAAAGACCAGAAAAAACACATTAGCTATAGCCTTTCTAAGGAAATTCCCACGCCTGAGGAAATAAAGAGACAGCTTGACCAGTATGTGATAGGACAAGAAAGGGCAAAGAAGGTGCTTTCTGTGGCGGTATACAATCACTACAAGAGAATAAGGGCGAAGGAGCTCGGTCTCAATCTTGACGACGTAGAGGTGGAAAAGAGCAATATATTACTAATAGGTCCTACGGGTTCTGGTAAAACCCTTTTGGCGAAAACTCTGGCAAAAATCTTAGATGTCCCCTTTGCCATATCAGATGCAACCACGCTTACAGAGGCAGGCTATGTGGGTGAGGATGTGGAAAACGTCCTCGTAAGGCTTTTGCAGAACTGCGGATACGACGTAAAAGCTGCACAGAAGGGAATTGTATACATAGACGAAATAGACAAGATAGCCAAAAAAGCTGGTATAAACCCTTCCATAACGAGAGACGTCTCTGGTGAAGGTGTTCAACAAGCCCTTTTGAAGATAATAGAGGGGACGGTTTCTAACGTGCCACCACAGGGAGGAAGAAAGCACCCTCACCAAGAGTTCATACAGGTAGACACCACAGACATCCTCTTTATCTGCGGTGGTGCCTTTGTAGGGCTTGAAGACATAATAAAAAGAAGACTTGGAAAGTCTGTGGTAGGCTTTGAGGCGGAGATAAGAAAGTTTGACAAGGGAGAAAACCCGCTCCACTTTGTGGAAGTGGATGACCTTATACACTATGGGCTTATACCAGAGTTTGTGGGAAGGATTCCTGTAATTGCGGTCCTTGATGAGCTTACAGAAGAAGAGCTCATAAAGGTGCTTGTTGAACCAAGAAATGCACTTGTTAAGCAGTATAAGAAGCTCTTCGAAATGGAAAGTGTAGAGCTTGAGTTTACAGAGGATGCACTGGTGGAAATAGCAAGAGAATCTATAAGAAGGAAAACGGGTGCAAGAGGTCTTAGGGCTATCATGGAAGAGATAATGCTTGATGTGATGTTTGAAATACCCTCTCTACCCGATGTGAAGAAGGTCATTGTAAGTGCAGAAGTGGTAAAAAACAAGCTAAAGCCCATATACATAATGAAAGAAGCGGTATAAAGGAGATGAGTCATGAGGTATATGGAGCTCACTCCAGACTTGTATACGGGCATAAAGGATATGGACGATCAGCATCAAGGCATAGTGGACAGGATAAACACTCTTGCGAACCTTTTTACCAAACTGGGTGAGGAGATGCAGGATAAAAAGCAGACAAGACAAGCCTTAGCAATACTTACAGGATGGCTTTATGGACATGTGGGTAGAGTTGACAAGAGATACGGAGAGTTTCATTTAAAACTTCACACGCCTGTCTAATTTAGTGGTATGCTTTTTAGTAAGGAGGTTATGGTTATGAAAAAAGCTCTTCTTGTAGTTGCCCTCTTTTCTGGTTTTAGCTTTGCCCAGCAAAAGTTTGCTTGTATTGACCCAAATAGGATTCTTTCAGAATCCCAGCTTGTAAAAGGGAAGGAATCCCAGCTAAGAGCCAAAGTGGAAGAGTATCAAAAACAGCTTGACCAGATAAACAAGAGGCTTGAAGACCTTCGAAAACAGATAGAAAGCAGGGGAATAGCTCAAAATGTAAGAGAACAGAGGATAAGAGAATATCAGAGGGTGGAAGCTGAAGGAATAGAACTACAGCAAAAGGCACAAAGAGAAATTGCGGAGATGAGGGAAAAGTTAGAAGGAGACATAGTATCAACAGTAAGGAAAATATCCGAAGACATAGCAAAGAGAGAAGGCTTTACGGGGGTTATTGACTGCACTGTATTCATATACATGTCTGCGGAGATAGACATAACTGCGGAGGTAATCCAAAGGTTAGATCAGCAAAAATGAAGCTCATAGACCTTGCAAAGCTTTTAGAGGGTGAAGTTGTTGGAAACCCTCATATGGAGGTAGAGGGTATATCATCACCAGAAAATCCAAAAAAGGGGACGCCTGTCTTTCTGCAAGATGTAAAGGTTTTGGAGAATTTAAAGGGTATGCAAATAGTCCCAGTGGTAACTCAGAACATTGACTTTCCCACATACATAAGGGTTAAAAACGTGAGGCTTGCCCTTGCACGCTTTTTGTCTCACTTCTACCCAGAGAGACATCCCTCTGGCATATCCGATAAGGCTTACATAGAAGAGGGTGTAAAGATAGGGAAGGATGTGTATGTGGCACCCTTCGTTTATTTGGGAAAGAATGTGGTGCTTGAGGATGGGGTAAAGGTTTATCCCTTTTGCTACATAGGGGAAGGTGTGAGGATAGGTAAAAACAGCGTGCTTTTCAGCGGAGTTCACGTGTATCCTTACTGCGTGATAGGTGAAGGTGTGAGGATTCATAGCGGTTCTGTTATAGGTGCGGATGGTTTTGGCTACTATGTGGGTCCAGAGGGCATCTTCAAGCTAAACCACGTAGGCAGGGTGGTCATCCAAGACAATGTGGAGATAGGTGCAAACACTTGCGTAGATAGGGCTCTTATAGACCAGACGGTGATAGGCGAAAATACCAAGATAGATAACTTGGTGCAGGTAGGACACAATTGCAAGATAGGTGAGAGTAACCTTATAGTGTCTCAAGTAGGGCTTTCT
This sequence comes from Hydrogenobacter sp. T-2, assembly GCF_033971325.1. Lineage (NCBI taxonomy): Bacteria > Pseudomonadati > Aquificota > Aquificia > Aquificales > Aquificaceae > Pampinifervens > Pampinifervens diazotrophicum. The sequence goes on along the minus strand of NZ_CP117180.1, from coordinate 305,407 downwards.
GGCAGTGTAAGGACGGGCAAGGGAGTAATCTTGGCAGGGCAGGTAGGCGTGGCAGACCATGTGGAAATAGGAGATGGGGCTATTGTATCTGCAAAGGCTGGGGTGTCAAAGAGCCTTGAAGGTGGCAAGGTTTACGGAGGGGCTATTTCAGCTATGGAGTGGTCCAAATGGAAAAGGATTTATGCCTATATTTTAAAACTTCCAGAGCTCTTTAAGGAGAAAAGACATGAGGATAAGGATAGCTCACAGTCCTGATTCAGATGATGCCTTTATGTTTTATGCCTTAACCGCAGGCAAGATAGATACGGAGGGTCTTCAGATAGAGCATGTGCTTGCGGACATAGAAACCCTCAATAGGGAAGCCCTGAAGGGAACTTATGAGGTCTCCGCTATATCCTTTCACGCCTATCCTTATGTGGCACACAGATATCTGGTGCTACCCAGTGGTGGAAGCGTGGGAGAAGGCTACGGACCTATAGTGGTCGCCAAGGAGGATTTAGAAGACTTAAAGGGCAAAAGGGTCGCAATTCCAGGAAGGCTTACCACTGCATATCTTGTCCTAAAGCTCTACGAACTAGACTTTGAGGAAGTCCTTTTCCCCTTTGACAAGGTCTTAGATGCTGTGGTTGATGGTATAGTGGACGCAGGGCTTGTTATACATGAGGGACAGCTAAGCTATCAAGATAGAGGGCTAAAAAAGGTTGTTGACCTGGGTCAATGGTGGATGGAGAAGACCAATCTTGTGCTTCCTCTTGGTGGCAATATCATAAGAAAAGACCTCGGTGTTGAGATAATAAGGAAGATGGAGAGGCTAATGAGAAGGAGTATAGAGTATGCATTACAGCATAGGGAAGAAGCCCTAAGCTTTGCCAGAGAGTATGCAAGGGATATAAAAGAAGACACAGAAAGAACCAACAGGTTTGTAAGCATGTATGTAAACCACAGAACCTTAGATTATGGAGAAGATGGCAGGCGTGCGGTAAGACTTTTGCTACAGATGGGAATAGAAGGGAATATAATAGAAGCTAATATGCCAGAGGTTATATTCAGCGACGAGGTGAAAGACTGATGGGTGTCTTGCCACAGGAACTAATGGAAAAGCTAAGGGAACATGTGGAGTATTTTCCAAGAAAGGAACAGGCTGTGTTGCTTTGTCTCCACGAAGTCCAAGACCACTACGGACATATACCCTTTTTTGCCTTGGAGGAAGTGGCAAAACTCTTGGAAGTGCCACTAAGCCACGTGGAAAATGTGGTTTCCTTCTACGATATGTTTGACAGGGGAGAACCTGCAAGACATAGGATAAGGGTTTGTGTAAGCGTTGTGTGTAATCTTATGAACTCTAACAAGGTGCTAAATGCCTTAAGGGAGCTACTTGGCATCTCCTTAGGTGAGACCACAAGGGATGGAAGGTTTAAATTAATAGGGGTGCAATGCATAGGTGCATGTTCAGAAGCACCTTGTTTCATGGTGGATAACGACGCCTATAAATTTGAGTCAAAGGAGAAGCTCCATGAGGTCCTATCCCGTTATACCTGAAATATACGCAGAGACAGCATTGAACCTTTTGTTGAAAAGGGCTAAAAAGCCCAAAGTTCATACAATAGAGGAGTATATCAAAGACGGTGGCTATCAGGCATTGGAAAAAGCCCTTAACATGAAGCCTGAGGAGATAATAGACTGGGTGGACAAAAGCCAGCTCAGGGGCAGAGGAGGTGCAGGCTTTCCCACGGGTAGAAAGTGGAAGTTTGCGGTTCAAAACCCAGCACCGAGGTATCTCATATGCAATGCGGATGAATCCGAACCTGGGACCTTTAAAGACAGAATACTCATAGAGAGAGACACGCATCTTCTTATAGAGGGAATGATAATATCCGCATATGCCATAGGGGCGAATGAGGCTTTCATATACATAAGGGGTGAGTATCCTGCGGGATACTATATCCTCAGGGATGCCATAGAGGAGGCAAAGAAGAAGGGTTTTCTTGGGAAAAACATACTTGGCTCTGGCTTTGACCTTGAGATTTATGTGGCAAGAGGTGCAGGTGCCTACATATGCGGAGAAGAGAGTGCACTCATTGAATCTCTTGAAGGTAAGAGAGGCTTTCCAAGGATAAAACCACCCTTTCCTGTCCAATATGGTCTTTGGGGAAGACCTACTGTGGTAAACAACGTGGAAACCCTTTGCAACATTCCTCTCATAGTGGGTATGGGTTGGGAAGAGTATCGCTACATAGGACCAAGCGACTATCCGGGTCCCAAGCTCTTTCCTGTAAGTGGAAAAGTGAAAAAGCCGGGGGTTTACGAACTTCCCATGAACACCACCCTCAGAGAGGTCATCTTCAAGTATGCGGGAGGAACTATTGGAAACAGGAAGGTTAAAGCGGTATTTTCTGGAGCCCTTGACTGTTTTTCCGCAGAGGAGTTAGACACACCCATGGACTACTCGCCCTTTGGCTTTGGCGGGACGGGAACGGTTATAGTTTTGACAGAAGAAGATGACATAGTCCAAACTTGTCTATGGGTAGCAGAGTTCTATGCTCATGAGAGCTGTGGTCAATGCACGCCCTGTAGAGTTGGCACTCGCGAGCAGGCTAATCTACTTGAGAGAATACTGCACCATGAAGCTGACGAAGGAGAATGGGTAGGCTTTGAGTTTGTGAACTCACACATACAGCCCACTTCTATCTGCGGTCTTGGTGCAGTTGCAGGTAGACTAATTCGTCAAGCTATGCAGAAGTTTCCACAAGAGTGGGAGAAATATAGAAAGCAAGTAAAATTAGGAGTATGAGGCTTTTTCTCTTGTCTTTCTTTGCGGTTTACCTTGCTTACGCTTCAGAAGGGCAAAAGTGCGAAAGCAATCCTCTAAAGGATAAGGAATACTGTAGATATTTTTGGAGTATATGCAAAAATCTTGGTTTAAAGAGGCTTGATGGTATAAGAAGCTGTTTAGAAAAGAGCCAAAGTTATGAAGAAGGCGTAAAGTGCTTTGAAAGGTCTTGGCTTGAAGATCTCTTTAAAAGATGAAGACCTTGAAGCATACCATAAGGTCTCTTATAGAAATTGGCTTTGACGCTTTGTATATAGAAAAAGAAGCTCTGCAAAGTCAGGTAGAGCCTTCACAAAAGGTCAAAGAACCTACTCAGAGCAAAGAAGAAATCTTGAAGGCTTTGTATAGAAAACTTGAGGAAGAGAGAAAGTGCATCCTCTACGAGGGGGCAAGCGGTTATGTCTTTGGGGAAGGGAATCCCTATTCGCCTGTGGTATTTGTAGGCGAAGCGCCGGGAGAAGAAGAAGACCAACAGAAAAGACCCTTTGTGGGTAGAGCGGGAAGGTATTTAAATCAAAAACTCCAAGAGGTAGGTCTAAGGCGAGAGGAGGTATACATAACCAACGTGGTAAAGTCCAGACCACCCGGCAACAGAAAGCCTACCCCAAAAGAAATGCAGACCTGCCTGCCCTATCTCAGAAAGGAGATAGAGATAATAAACCCAAAGCTGATAGTTTGTCTTGGTGCAACAGCCATTGAGGGAATATTGGGAAAATCTCTTTCCATAACCAAACACAGAGGTCAATTTCTTGAATATCCTTACGACAGAAAAATAAAGGTCTTCCTTACCTATCATCCCGCTTACATCCTTAGAAATCCCGGTGGAGAAAAGGAGTTTGTGGCGGACCTAAGGAGGATAAAGGAATTTCTAAGTAGCCTTTGAGAGAAAGACCTTCAAATAGCCTTCCTCAATCTTTGCACCCACTGGCTCGTAGTCTTTGAGCTTTCTTGGTAGGAGTATGTGGCTCTTAAAGTTTTTCCACCGGATAACTATCTCGCCTTCACTTTTAAGAACAGATAGACCGTCCTTTGTTAAGAAGGGTGCTTTGAGTTTTACCATATAATCTCCATTTTGCTCTATAAACTCGTAGGGCTTTTCCTTGTGGAAAACTCTTATAGGGTCTGTGTCGCCGTATATTAGGTCTGAAAGAACCTTTAACTTCTCCTCACCAACCACTTCATCCTCCATAAGAGGGACCTTGAAAACTGGCACTGGGTAAAAAAGGGCTTGCATATCCTCAAGATGTTTTTTCTGTGTTAGCACCCATTTTGAAAAGTGCTCGCAGTCTTCCACAAAAGGTGGTAAGACCTTGTTGACCACAACCGCATCCACGTTTACTCCAAACAGGTTAAAATACATAAAAGCTCTCTGGCTTTCTTTGAGAACCATCTTTTCTGGGTTTGCCACAAGCCTCACAGAGGTTATGTCAGGATCAACAAGAAGCTCGTCCACTCCCTTTAGCTTTTCGTAGAAGTTCTCAAGGGCTTTGAAGTATTCGTCATCGGGTATGGGGACATCGGTAAGGCGTCTCGCTACAGGTCTTGCCACTTTGAGTATGGTTCTCTCCACATTAAATATCTTTCTCATATACCACTTAAGCACTGTGGGCATGGACACAAAGCGTAGGGATTCGCCAGTGGGTGGAAGGTCAAGCACCAAAGCGTCAAACTCTCCATCTCTGTAGTATTTGTTAACATACAGAAGGCTGGTGACCTCTTCCATACCCGGCAGTATGGCAAGCTCCTCGGATACTACTTGGTCAAGCCCGGTGGTGTTGAAAAGAAGCTCCAAAAACCTGTAGACATCTCCCCAATATCTGTCCAATTCTTCTTGTATGTCTATTTCCTGTATGTAGAGCTTTTCAGATATCCTTATGGGCAATCCCTTCGCCTTGGTCTTTTCCTCTTCTGGAATATCAAAGGCATCTCCGAGGCTGTGAGCCGGGTCAAGAGAAACCACTATGGTCTTGTAGCCAAGATTTGATAGCCTGTAGGCAGTGGCTGCAGAAATCGTGGTCTTGCCTACTCCGCCTTTGCCGGAAAAGAGTATAACTCTCATGGCTTAAAAAGTATAATGCTTGGCAGAAATCTTTTGAGCTTTTTCTTAGCTACTCACCTTTTTATTTTACCTCTTGACAAAGAGATAATGCTTAGGTTAAAATGGTTAGCCTTGACTGGAAGTCCCACAAATAGGGACTAACCTGTGTTATAATTTATAGCTTGTTGTAGAGGTGAATAGTCATGATACAAAGGCAAGGTTATGCGAATGTTGCAGATAACTCGGGAGCTAAAAAGGTTCAGATAATAGGCATACCCTATGCACCCAGAGACTATGCCACCGTGGGTGATGTGGTTACTGTTACCGTAAAGATTGCAGCACCCAATAGCCCTGCAAAGAAGGGTAAGGTATACAGGGCTGTGGTGGTAAGGACAAAAAAGGAAGTGAGGCGTCCAGATGGTAGCTATATAAAGTTTGATGACAATGCGGTGGTTCTTCTCAATCAATACGGAGAGCCTCTTGGCACTCGTATACTTGGGCCCATTGCAAGAGAGGTCAGAAACAGGGGCTTTACCAAATTGGCATCTCTTGCTCCGGAGGTAGTGTGATGGCTCAGAGAATAAAGAAGGGTGATACAGTGGTTGTCCTGAGAGGAAAGGAAAAGGGCAAAACGGGAGAGGTTATAAGGATTCTCAGAGAAGAAAACAGGGTTATAGTAAAGGACGTTAACCTTGTAAAAAAACACATAAAGGAGATACCCAACGTGAGAGAGGGTGGAATATACGAAATGGAAGCTCCTATACATATTAGCAATGTAATGCTCATCTGTCCCAAGTGTGAAAAACCCACAAGGGTTGGAATAAGGACAGTGGTAGAAGGCGATACTATAAGGAAATACAGATATTGCAAGAAGTGTAATGAAAACATAGACCTCATAAGAGAAAAAGCGAGGGTTAGAGCATGAGCGTGGAAACTAAGTATGTCCCAAGACTTTATAACAAGTATAAGGATGAGGTCGTTCCCCAGCTTGTGAACCGCTTTGGCTACAAAAACCCAATGGAAGTGCCAAGGATAGTTAAGGTGGTGGTCAACATGGGTGTAGGTGAGGCAGTTGGCGATATAAAACAGCTTGAAAAAGCAATGGAAGACCTCAGGGCGATAACCGGTCAACATCCCACAGTCAGAAGGGCAAAGAAGTCCGAGGCAGGTTTTAAGCTCAGAAAGGGTATGCCTGTGGGTCTTAAGGTGACCCTTAGAAAGGAAAGGATGTGGGACTTTTTGGATAAACTAATATGTGTTGCACTGCCAAGGGTGAAGGACTTTAAGGGTCTTAACCCCAGGTCCTTTGATGGGAGAGGAAACTACGCCTTCGGTATTGCGGAGCAGATAGTCTTTCCGGAGATAGACTACGAAAAGGTGGATGCCATAAGGGGCATGGATGTTATAATCCATACCACTGCAGAAACAGACGAGGAAGCCTTCTGGCTTTTGTCCCTGCTGGGGCTTCCCATAAGGAGTGTAGGAGGTTAATATGGCAAGAAAGGCAAAGGTTGCAAAGGATGTTCTTCATTTTCCCAAGTATGAGGTAAGGCAGAAAAATAGATGCCCTATATGTGGCAGACCGAGAGGTTTTATAAGACAGTTTGGCATGTGTAGGCTTTGCTTTAGAGAGCTCGCCCTCAGGGGTGAAATTCCAGGTATTAGAAAAGCAAGTTGGTAAGGAGGTAGAAGATGGACCCAGTAGCAGACATGTTTTCTGCGATAAAAAACGCCATAGGGAGAAGGATGGATTATGTAGATGTGTCCTCTTCAAAACTAAAGGAGTCCATATTGGACCTTCTCAAAAAAGAGGGCTACATAAGAGACTGGGAAAGGATGGAAGAAGGCAAAAAGGGCACTCAGTATACCTTAAGGATTCACCTCAAATACCTTGACCCTAAAAAGGAAAGGAATGCCATATCTGAACTTCAGAAGGTTTCTAAGCCAGGAAGGAGGATATACACTCCAAAGCATAGGATTCCTTATGTGCAGAGGGGTTTTGGTATAGCCATCCTCTCCACCGATGCTGGTCTTATAACAGACCACGATGCCAGAAAACTCGGCAAGGGTGGAGAGATAATAGCCTATGTATGGTGAGGTGCAAACATGTCAAGGATAGGTAAAAAACCCATTGAAATTCCTCAGGGAGTTAAGGTAAGCCTTCAAAATGGAGAGCTAAGGGTGGAAGGACCAAAGGGTAAGCTCTCCATGAGAGTTCATCCAGACATAAAAGTAAATCTTGAAAGCAACACTATAAGGGTAGAAAGACCCACAGACCAACCCTTTCATAGGGCAATGCATGGGACCACAGCGGCACTTATAAGGAACATGATAAAGGGAGTTACCGAAGGCTTTACTAAGGTACTTGAGGTGGTAGGGCTCGGTTATAGGGCTGCGGTCAAGGGTAATAACTTAGAACTTAGCCTTGGGCTCTCTCATCCTGTGGTGTACCAAATACCTTCAGATGTGAAAATAGAGGTGAAGGAAAACAAGATATACGTCAGTGGAATAGACAAGGACAGGGTTGGTCAGGTGTGTGCTCAGATAAGAGCCTTTAGAAAACCTAACGTATACAAGGGTAAGGGTATAAGATACGAAGGTGAGGTGCTCAGACTTAAGGCAGGTAAGTCCGCTGGAAAGGGCAAGGGTGGTAAGAAGTAAGGAGGTAAACTATGGCAAAGTTAAGCAGACATGAAAAGAGGGAAAGAAGACACAAAAGGATAAGAAAGAAGATCGTAGGGACTCCAGAAAGACCGAGGCTCAGTGTATACAGAAGCGTAAATGCCTTTTATGCGCAGATAATAGACGATTCTAATGGTCAGTCAAAAACCTTAGTTTCCGCCTCTTCCGTTGACCCTGAATTTGTCCAGCTTGCGGGTAAGAGGGGTGGAAAGTCCATAGAGGATGTGCAAAAGGTTGCAGAGCTTCTTGTCAAAAGGGCAACAGAAAGGGGCATAAGAAAAGTGGTCTTTGACAGAGGTGGTTTCCTTTACCACGGAAAGATAAAAGCTTTTGCAGATAAATGTAGAGAACTTGGTTTTGAATTCTAAAGGAGGAAAAGATGGGTGGTGTGTCTATTGAAAGTTTAATCGACAGGAAAAGGAAAGAGCAAGGTATAGCAGAGCTTGAAGACCAGCTCCAGATAGAAGAAAGACTAATTTATGCAAAGAGAACCACAAGAGTCACAAAGGGTGGAAAGAGGTTTTCTTTTAGTGCTCTGGTGATAGTGGGCGACAAGAGAGGTTTTGTGGGTTTTGGACTTGGAAAGGCAAGAGAAGTGCCAATAGCCATAGCCAAAGCTATAGAAGACGGAAGAAAGCACATAATAAGAGTGCCAATAGAAAACGGCACTGTCCCACATGACGCGATAGGGCATTATGGTCCTACCATGATAAAGGTTATACCCGCAAGGCGTGGAACAGGTATAGTGGCTGGTGGTGCTGCAAAACCCATCTTTGAATTAGCAGGCTATACGGATGTGCTTACCAAGCTACAAGGAAGCACAAACCCCAACAACGTGGTAAGAGCAGTCTTTGACGCTCTCCTTAAACTTAGGTCTATGGAAGAAGTGGCAAGAGAGCGGGGAATAGACTCGGAGGTTCTGAAAAAGCGTTACAACATTTACGCAAGAGATCTGCGTATTCCATAAGGAGGCATAGCATGGCAAAGCTTAGAGTAAAGCTTGTTAGAGGTCTTGCGGGGAAGTCTGAGGCTCAAATAAAAGCGGTAAAGAGCCTTGGGCTTAAGAAGTTGGGTCAAGAAGTGTTGCTTGAGGACAACCCCATGGTAAGGGGGAACATATGCAAAGCGGTTCATCTTCTTCAGGTAGAGGAGGTAAAGGAATGAAACTGCACGAGCTCACACCCAATGAAGGAGCGGTAAAGGAGAAAAGAAGAGTAGGAAGAGGTATAGGCTCTGGACTTGGTAAGACCTGCGGGAAGGGACACAAGGGTCAAAAGACAAGGTCTGGGGATAGAAGGCTTCCCTCATGGTTTGAGGGTGGTCAGACACCACTCCACAAGAGAGTGCCAAAGAGAGGCTTCAGACCCATAAACAGGGTGGAGTATGCGGTAGTAAACCTGAAAACCCTTGAAAGATACTTTGAGGCAGGTCAAGAAGTGAGCCCAGAGACCCTTCTCCAAAAGGGGCTTGTAAGGAAGGGCATGCCCGTCAAAGTTCTGGGAGATGGCGAGCTCACAAAGCCTCTCAGGGTAAGGGCTCACGCCTTTTCAGGCTCCGCAAGGCAGAAGATTGAATCCCTCGGTGGAACCTGCGAGGAGATAAGGTGATAGAGTATATAAAACAGCTATTTTCCCTTGAGGACTTTAAAAAGAGGCTATTTTATACCCTATTTATGTTAGCCATATATAGGTTTGGCAGTCATATACCACTGCCTGGCATAGATACCAACGCACTTCAGGAATTCTTTAAGAGCTTTGAGGGAACACTCTTTTACCTTTATGATATCTTCTCGGGGGGAAACCTAAGCAGGATGACCCTTTTTGCACTCGGAGTTATGCCTTACATATCCGCCTCTATAATGATGCAACTTCTTACCGTGGCTGTGCCAGAGCTACAAAGGCTCGCAAAAGAAGAAGGAGACTACGGAAGGTATAAGATAAACCAATACACAAGGTATTTGACCCTCTTTGTTGCCTTCGTGCAGTCCATAGGTATTGCGGTATGGCTTCAGGGTCAAGTATCTCCAAGAGGAACTCCCATAGTGCCGGATACAGGAATTCTCTTCTCCATAACCACCATAATAGCCCTTGTCTCTTCCACCATGTTTCTTGTATGGGTGGGTGATAGGATAACCGAAAAAGGCATTGGCAATGGCATGTCCTTGCTTATCTTTGCGGGTATAGTGGCAGGCTTTCCCAGTGCTGGTATAAGGATTTGGGACATGCTGAGGAACGGAGATATTTCACCCTTTGCCTTTGTGGGTGCTATACTTTTTATCTTGGCTGTGGTTGTTGGTATCGTATTCATCCAAGAGGCAGAAAGAAGGATACCAATCCAATATCCAAGAAGACAGGTAGGAAGACAAGAAATTGTTGGCTCTTCAAGTTATCTTCCTATAAAGATAAACCCCGCAGGTGTTATACCCATAATCTTTGCCCAATCCCTTCTTATAATACCCTCAACCATTTTAGGCTTTATGCAAAATCCTATCGCAAGAGCCCTACATGATGCCTTTAATCCAACCACCCTGCCTTACAACATACTCTATATTGCTTTTATAATCTTCTTCACCTATTTCTATACCGCAGTGCTTATAAACCCCGTGGATGTGGCGGACAATTTAAGAAAGGGAGGTGCTTTTATCCCGGGTGTTAGACCCGGTCAAGACACGCAGAAATACCTTGAATATATAGTTAACAGGCTTGCCCTAGTGGGTGCTATTTTCCTCAGTGTGGTGGCAGTTGTGCCAATCTTTGTGAGCCTCTGGCTTAATGTGCCTTTCTACTTTGGAGGGACCACTGCCCTTATAGTGGTGGGTGTTGCCCTTGATACCATAAACAAACTTGAAGCCCAGCTCCTTCAACAAAGGTATAACAAATACAGGAGGAAGGTGAAGTGATAGTGGTCTTTTTGGGACCTCCTGGGTCTGGCAAAGGGACGCAGGCAAAAAAGCTCTCTCAAGAGTTGAACCTCTCGCACATATCCACAGGAGACCTGCTAAGGGAAGCGGTGAAAAAGCAAACTCCTCTTGGACTAAAGGCAAAGGAATATATGGATAGAGGCGAGCTTGTGCCAGATAGCCTTATGATAGCACTCATAGAAGAGGTCATGCCAAAGGAGGGTGGTTTTATACTGGATGGCTTTCCAAGGACTGTGCCACAAGCCCTCGTCCTTGAGGATATGCTTAATAGACACGGTAGGAATTTAGATAAGGTTTTCCTTTTTGACCTTTCTGAGGAGGTAGTGGTAGAGAGGCTCTCTGGAAGGCTCACATGCTCTCAGTGCGGTGCGGTATACCACAAGAAATACAACCCACCAAAGCAAGAGGGTATATGCGACCTGTGCGGTGGAAAGCTCATCCAAAGAGAGGATGACAAGGAGGAGGTCATAAGGAAGAGGTATAGGGTATATGCGGAGCAGACAAAACCTCTCATTGAATTCTATCAAGAAAGGAATAAATTAACAAGACTGGACGCAGAGCAAGATATACAGGAAGTAAACAGGAAGCTCTTAGAGGTGTTAAAGAATGGCGGTTGAGCTATACTCCTTTAAGGAGATTGAAAGGATAAAGAAGGCCTGTGATGTGGTGGTTGAGGTTTTGCAGGTGGTTGCAAAGGCGGTAAGACCAGGCATATCCACCTACGAGCTTGACCAGATAGCAAGGGAGGAAGCCAAAAAACGAGGTGCAAAGCCTGCCTTTCTCAACTACAAGCCACCCTTTAGCGATGAGAAGTTCCCAGCCAGCCTGTGTGTCTCTGTAAACGAAGCGGTGGTTCACGGCTTGCCAAAGAGAGAGCAGATAATAAAAGAAGGGGACATTGTGAGCTTGGACTTCGGAGCTTATGCGGAGGGTTATGCAGGTGACTCAGCTCTTACTGTGGCGGTAGGAGAAATAAGTAAGGAAAAGGAAATGCTTATGAAAGCAACAAGGGAAGCCCTTGAGGAGGCGGTCAAGGTATGTGTGCCTGGCAACTGGGTCTCAGACATAGTGGAAGCTATCCACAAAGTGGCAAAGAAGTATGGTGTATATCCTCTTAAAAACCTCGGTGGTCACGGCATAGGTAGAAGGGTGCACGAAGACCCCTTTATACCGAACCATCCTGAAACATTAAAGAGGGAAAAAAAAGACTACAAACTAAGGCAAGGTATGGTGGTGGCTATTGAACCCATGCTTTCTCTTGGAACGGAGGAGATATCCCACGATGGCGATCGCTGGACAGTAATAACTGCAGACAGAAGTCCTGCGGCACACTACGAGTATGTGGTTGCTATAACAAAACAAGGACCAATAGTGTTGACGGAGTTCAAGGATGGCTAAAAAGAAGGGAGAAGAAAAACAAAAGGAAAAGGGTATAGTGCTTGAGGGTGAGGTCTTGGAAGCTCTGCCCAATGCCATGTTTAGGGTAAAGTTAGAGACAGGGCACGAAGTGCTTGCACACGTATCTGGTAAGATGAGAATACACTTCATCAGGATATTACCCGGCGATAAGGTAAAGGTGGAGCTATCTCCTTATGACCTCACGAGAGGAAGGATAGTATACAGAGGATGATTTTGTGCTATAATTTTTAGCTTACAAGGAGGCAAGTATGAAGGTAAAACCCTCTGTTAAGCCCATATGTGATAAGTGTAAGGTGATAAGGAGAAAGGGAAGAGTTATGGTCATATGTGAAAACCCAAAGCATAAACAAAGACAGGGCAGTTAAGGAGGTAAAAGATGGCAAGGATAGCTGGTGTAGACCTTCCTGACGGCAAGAAGTTAGAAGTAGCCCTCACATACCTTTACGGTATAGGTTGGGCAAGGGCAAAGGAGATATGTGAAAAAACTGGCATACCGGGCACAAAAAGGCTTGGAGAGCTAACGCCAGAAGAGCTAAACACCATAAGAAAGTTTATAGAGCAAAGCTATACCGTGGAAGGCGACCTTAGAAGAGAAGTTCAGATGAATATTAAGAAACTCGTAGATATGGGATGTTATAGAGGCATGAGGCATGTGAAGGGTCTACCCGTAAGAGGTCAACAGACAAAGACCAACTCAAGAACCAGAAAGGGTAAGAGAAAAACTGTGGGTGGGACAAAGAAAAAGATAGTAAAGTAAGGAGGTAATTGATGGCAAGAAGACAACAACAACCTAAAAAGCAAAAAAAGACCGTAACGGAAGGCATAGTTCACATACTTAGCACTTTCAACAATACCATAGTAAGCATAACAGACAAACAGGGCAACCTTCTCGTTTGGGAAAGCGGTGGCACTGTAGGTTTTAAGGGAACAAGAAAGAGCACGCCCTACGCAGCACAGCTTGCAGCACAAAAGGCAGCAAAAAGAGCGGTGCAGGAGTATGGACTTCAGGAAGCGGAGGTTAGGGTAAAAGGAGCAGGTGCAGGAAGAGAGTCCGCACTGAGAGCCATATACGCCGCTGGTATAAAGATAAAGTCAATAAGGGATATAACACCCATACCCCACAACGGATGCAGACCACCAGCCAAGAGGAGGGTTTAAGGCATGGGTAGGTATATAGGACCTCAGGTAAAGATTGACAGAAAACTCGGTGCGGTTGTTTCAGGCAAAAAGAGCGCACCAAAAACCTTAGCCAGAAGGAACTTTCCACCCGGTCAGCATGGAAGGATAAAAGGTAGAAGAAAAAAGCTCACAGAATACGGCATAAGGCTTATGGAAAAGCAAAAACTTAAATTCCTCTACGGAGGTCTAAGGGAAAAACAGTTCAAGAGATACTTTGATGAAGCATCTCGCTCCAAAGGAAACACTGGACAAGTGCTTCTTCAGCTACTGGAAAGAAGGCTTGATAATGTGGTCTACAGGTTGGGTTTTGCTAGTACCAGAAGACAGGCAAGGCAGTGGATAGTGCACGGACACTTTTTGGTAAACGGTAGAAAAGTGGACATACCCTCTTACAGGGTTGAGGTGGGAGACATAATAGAGTTAAAACCTTCTTCAAGAGACATACCACAGATCCTGGAAAACCTGCAAAACATAGACCCAAGAAGCATACCACCTTGGCTTGAATTAGACAAGGAGAACTTTAGAGGAAAGGTTGTAGACCTACCAAGGGAAATTCAGTTAGAGGTCCCTATAAATCTCCAATACATAATAGAGTTCTACTCAAGGGTTTAAGGAGGTTCAAAGTATGCTTAGAGAATTTCTTTTTCCTTCAAAGGTCTACTGGGAAGAAAGAACAAAGACCTACGGTCGTTTTGTTGCAGAGCCCTTAGAAAGAGGGTTTGGTATAACTATAGGAAATTCTCTTAGAAGGACACTGCTTTCTTCCATACAAGGGGTTGCCCTAACTGCTGTAAAGATATACGGTGTTTATCATGAGTTTTCCTCTATTGAGGGCGTTCAGGAAGATACCCTTGAAATCATAGCAAACCTTAAAAGGGTGAGGTTTAAACTCCACGAGTCTGATGTGGAAGTTCTTTACTTGAAAAAAAGGGGAGAGGGTGCAGTTTACGCAAGGGATATAAGCCTTCCTCCCAGTGTAGAGATAGTAAACCCTGACCAAAAGATACTCACTATAACAAGCCCGGATAAGGAGATAAACATAGAGCTAAGGATAGAAAGAGGTTTTGGTTATGTGCCTACTGAGGAAATGGAGGTTCTCGGAGAGGTTGGATGGATACTGGTGGATGCGGACTTTTCACCAGTTCGCCAAGTTGCCTTTAGGGTGGAAAAAACAAGAGTAGAAAAAAGGAGCGACTACGATAGGCTTATAATGGAAGTTTACACAGATGGCACAAGAACACCTGACGAGATTATAAAGGAAGCGGTAGGTCTAATAGTGAAAAACTTCACACTTCTTGAAAACATATCCTTTGAAGTGCCAGTTGTAGAAGAGCCTGTTGGCATGGTAGAGGAGTTTGTAGAGAAGCTCAGTCTTCCTATAGAAGAGCTCGACGTTTCCCAAAGGGCACTCAATTCTATAAAGAGGATGGGTATATCCACCATAGGAGACTTGGTAAGGCTCACAGAGGAAGACCTAAAGGGGACAAAGAACGTGGGCAGGAAGGCGATAAACGAGATTAAAGAAGCCCTCAAACAGATGGGACTTCATTTAGGCATGGACATGGAAAGTAGGAGGTAAAGGAGATGAGGCACAGGGTAAAGAAAAAACACTTTGATAGAACAAAAGAGCAAAGGCTTGCACTTTATAGGTCTCTTGCAAGAGCACTCATAATGGAAGAAAGAATAGAGACCTCACTTCAGAAGGCTAAGGCGGTAAGACCGTTTGTGGAAAAGCTTATAAACCTCGGCAAGAAGGGAGACCTATCTTCTAGAAGGCTTGCCCTTTCTCTCCTGCCTGACAGAAGAGTAGTTAAAAGGCTCTTTGAGGATGTGGCTCCAAGGTTTGAAAACAGGAACGGAGGTTACACAAGGATAATAAGACTGCCTGAAAGAAGAAAAGGCGACGGGTGCGAGCTTGCTATCCTTGAGCTTGTAGAATGATAAAGGGAATTTTATCGCTCCTCATAAACCTACTTATACTCCTGATTTTTATACATGCAATAGGTTCATGGATACCCAAGGTTAGAGAAAGCAAGTTATACGAAGTATTAGACAGCCTTATATCGCCCATTCTTAACCCTATAAGGAGGGTTCTTCCGTCAACTGGAGGGTTTGACTTCTCTCCTCTCGTCCTTCTTTTTATACTCTACCTCATAAAGCATCTTCTTAGACTTTGAGGCTTGACCAGTATCTGGTTGAGAAGTGCTATGTCTCCAGTAGAGAAAAAGCTCAAGCCATAATAATGGCGGGGCTTGTGTATGTGGACGGTAAACCTATTACAAAGCCAGGGACGAAGATAAAAGAAGGGCAGACTATAGAGCTCAAAGAACCTCCTAAGTATGTATCCAGAGGTGGTTATAAGTTAGAGTGGGCTATCCAAAGGTTCGGGCTTGATGTAAAAGACCTGATAGCACTTGATGTTGGTTCTTCTACCGGTGGTTTTACCCAGTGTCTTCTTATGCATGGTGCAAAAAAGGTGTATGCGGTGGACGTGGGAAAGGGTCAAATGGACCCAAAGCTAAGATCAGACCCAAGAGTAGTGCTTTATGAGAAAACGGATGCAAGAGAGCTTACAGACAAGCATGTACCAGAGTCTGTAGACCTCATAGTGATGGATGTCTCCTTCATATCAACAACAAAGTTAATTCCCCACGTGATAAAATTCCTAAAGGAGGAAGGAGTTTTGTTAGTGTTAGTAAAGCCACAGTTTGAAGTTGGTCCTGAGAAAGCAAGAAAAGGAATAGTTAGAGAAGAAGAGGAGAAAAAAAAGGCCGTGCTAAAGGTTGCAGACTTCTTAATTTCCTTGGGTTTTAATATAGCTGGGGTAGTAAAGTCAAAACCAAAGGGAGCGAAAGGCAACGAAGAGTTTTTTCTCCTCTCGGGCAAGCACCTAAAAGCCTTAGAAAACATGGAGGAGGTTGTAGAAGGTGCACTCAAGGAAGTTGTTTGAAGAGAACTGCATGCAGGGAAAAGTTGGATTGTTTCCTTTTACCACGGAAAACCTCATGAGGATAGGTCTTGCACTGTGCACTTACATTAAAATAAGCAAGAACATTGAAAAACCTAAGATGAAGGTAGATACTCTGAACTTTATTACCCTTTCTGTAGCGGTGGGCTTTATGACAGGTGGCGGAGATGTATACACGCAAGAGGATGGTGATATAATTCTAAGACACACTATTGAGGAAGGTAAGGCAAGGCTATGGATAGAAAACCTACAAGACTATGAGCTTAAAATGGTTGAATCTATACTCTTTAGTAGATATAATATGCCAAGGTCAGAAGGAGAGGAGGTAGGTAATATATGGATACAAAAAAACCCGCTTTAGACCTTTCAGAGGAAACCATTAAAGCTCTCCTGAGTTTTGGTACCGAGGTGGATGAATTTTACAGAAGGTTTAGAGAGCTCAGGCTTCTTGAGGATGATCTATCCTTCCAGTCCGCGCTTTTAAATGTGGAACACGCCTTTTTCATGTTAGTGCAATCAATGAACATACTCAGAGAACAGTTAACGCTCTTAAGAGTAGCAGTTCAAAAAGGGGAGGTTTACTGATGAGTGTTCTCTGCATGCTCTTAGACAAAAAGAAACAATACTTTTCTCTTCTTGCGGACATATTTAACATAACCGGACATAAACTCCTCATAGCCTTTGATGAGGAAAAAGCCTTAGAACTCTTAAAAGTATCAGAGCCTGAGGTAATAATAATGCCTGCGGAGGATCTGGGTTTCTGGTTTAAGCTACTGGAAATTGAAAGATATATAATGCCCATTCTGTTCGTAGGAAGCTATGAAGACGCGGAGACTTTAGCGAAATACGGGCTTAGGGAAGTTAACTACGAGGTTCTTCCTTTCAATCCAATGGAGCTTTTAACCAAATTAGTCAGCCTAAGTAGGGACCCTCAAGATTCAGCATCCCTGTCAATAATAGGTCCTATAAATTTGTTAATTAAACTCTTGCGTAAAGGGGCTACTTCAGCTCTCATAATAGAAGATGAAGAGAAATCCTGCAGCATATACATACATAAGGGCATTATAAAGGGTTGTAGTTGTGGAAAAGAGGAATTGTTTAATTTGATCTCAAAAGATGTCAAAATCAGACTTGATATCTACCAGGAGGGGAAGGCTGTTAATAACTGCATGTATAAGGACAACTGGGAATTTTTCTCCAGTCTCGTCCATGGTTATACCCCACCGCAAACTGTTTCACCACCTGTTTCAAGAGTAGAAGAGACTACCGCTCCAAAGCCTGCTCTTGATTTAAGCCAACCTATAGAAATATCTCATGGGTTCTTCTGGATAGGGTCACCTCAGAGGCATGGGCTAGTTCAAAGGAACGCATACCTGCGTATATACGAAAAGGATAACATAAAAGTCCCAATGCTTATAAACATAGGCACGGTGCAAGATTATGTTCTTATAAGGTCAAAGCTGGAACAAGTGGTTGGCACCATAGAAGCGGTGAAGGCGGTAGTAGTGCTCAGCTCTGGGGTGGATGATTGTTCAGGAATTGTAAGTTTCTTGCAGTCAAACCAAAAGGCCTTTGTGATAACTTCTCTTAGCATTGCTCAGCGATTAAGGGCTCTTGGTATTCCGCAGGCAAGAATAAAGGCTTTTGAAACCTTTCCCAACAAAAGGCTTAGGTTAGCCACTGGAGATGTTCTAAGGTTTATACACTTACCCTTTCTCCCTGAGAGAGGTAGTTTTGCAGTATTGGAGGAAAGCACTGGTTTTCTGTTTACAGGAGGCTTTCTAAGTTCTCTCTGCATTTACGAAGACCTTAAGCCCTTAGAGGATGGAGACCCAGAGGATGTGCTTATATACACAAACCTCATAATACCCTCGCAGGATACCCTTAATAGGTCTCTGAGGCAGGTAAATAAGGAAGAAATAAATGCCATACTACCAATGTTGGGCAACCCAGTATACTCAAAAGACAAAATAAGAGAGATATTTGATAGACTGGAGAGCGGATTTTTAGCTGTTCCTGAGGTTATAGATAGCCAGGTGGTGTTAGAAACCTGCAACAGCATTCTGGCTTATCTTAGAGACACTTTGGAAGCACAGGAATTTCAGAATTTCCTTGAGGAATTGGGTAGCTTTGTGTACATGGAAGACAACAAAATAGTAGAGTCTTTTATAGACCCAGAAAATATACCCTCTCTTATATTAAGCCTCATGTATGCAAAAAATATAACCCCCGCTACTATAAAAAAAGCAATAACACACTTTTATATGGCGGGTGTTTCCATCACCATATAAGTGGCTTGCCTATTCTTTCAAATCTTGGGTTCAGCAGGGCGAGGAAGAGTTGTTTAAAACCAGTAAATATACTTACATCTGTGCTGTCAAGGGGAGGTATATCTCCAGAAAAGTAAATCACAAAAGCCTTCCCCACTATATTTTCCCTTGGCAAAAGCCCCCAGTATCTGCTGTCCTCACTATTGTCTCTGTTATCTCCCATCACAAAGTAGTACCCTTCAGGTATCTTAGCATAATAAACGTCTTTTCTTTGTATAAAAGGGCTTTGGTATAGAGCTATTTTGTGCTTCACCCCATTGGGAAGTGTTTCTTCGTAGATAAGCTTTAGGTTTCCATCCTCCAAAACCTCTCCCACAAATCTCAAGGGCAATTCTTGACCATTTATAGATACACTTTCACCCTTTATCTCGAGAGTATCTCCGGGCATACCTATTATCCTCTTTATGAAGTCTATCTGCGGGTTTATGGGCCACTTGAAAACTACTATATCCCCTCTCTGGGGCTCAGAAATCTTGTAAACGAGCTTGTTTACAAGTATAAAGTCGCCTACGAGAAGGGTGGGCTTCATAGAGCCTGAAGGTATGTTGTAAGCTTGTAGGAGAAAAGCCCTAATAAATAGAACCACTATTATAACTACTATAAGCTCCCTGAGCCATTTAGGAACTGCCTGCACCCTTTTATTTTACCATAAGCTCAAGCCTTTTGCTCCTTAGTTGTCCACAAGCTCCGAAAACCTCAATACCCTTGCTCAGTCTTATAAAGGTGGATATGTTGTATTTCCTTAGCACTTCTTGAAAAGCGTATACACCCTCCATGGATGGTCTTTCAAAGGGGATAGAGGGGTCTGGGTTGTAGGGGATTAGGTTTACCTTAAATTTCCTTCTATAGGGAGCTATGAGTTTGGCTAAGGCTTGTGCCTGTTTGGGTGAGTCATTGAGGTCTTTTATCAAAACATACTCAAGCATTATTCTTCTGTCTGGTGGATAAGGGAATTCTATAAGAGCCTGAAGTATTTCCTCAAGGTTGTTGGTTTTGCTTATGGGCATGAGGGTTTCTCTAAGAGCTTGAGAGGGTGCGTTTATGGAGACCGCAAGGTTTAGCTCTTTCATGAGGGGGTCCTGTGCCATTCTTCTTATCTGAGCTACAAGACCGCTCGTAGATATGCTCACCCTTCTCTTAGAGAGGTCTATGCCCCAGGAGCTTACCATTATCTCCACAGCTTTCCTGACCGCTTCGTAGTTTGCCAAAGGCTCACCCATACCCATAAAGACCACGTTCCTTATCCTGTTTGGTGCCTCTTTCTGCACAAGGAGATACTGGTCAATTATCTCAGAGGTTGTTAGGTTTCTCAAAAGTCCATCTTTTGCAGTGGCACAGAACTTGCAACCCACCGCGCAACCAACTTGAGAGGATACACACAGCGTTAAATGGTCTCTTTCAAATATAAGAACCGTTTCTATGAGATGACCATCCTCAGTCCTGAATATATACTTTACCGAGTCTTCCGCAGGCACTTTACTGACAAGCTCAAGGGTATGCACTTTAAAATGCTCAGAAAGCATGCTCCTGTGTGTCTTTGATAGGTTTGTCATATTTTGGAAGTCTGTTTCAAACTTTTTGTAAACCCAGTCAAGGACCTGACCTGTTCTGTATGGTTCAAGTCCAAGCTCCTTAAAGATATCCCTTAGCTCCGTTAGATTAAAAGAGGTAAGCACACGCATAGTGTATAAATTTATAACCTTGATTGCGATAGTTGTATAATACATATTTAGGGGTAAAATATGAAGAAGGGAGCTTTACTCTTTGGGCTGTTATCAGCATTGTTGAGCTCCTGTACTCCCGCTGTAAGACAAGCGGTAATGCCCAAGGCGGAGCACCAAGTGAGTTTTGTACAAAAAGGAAGTTTTTACTTTACAGAGGAGGAAGAAAGGTTCATAAGGGAAGAGGCAAGAGCTCTTGGTATACCCATACCGGATAGAGAAGAGATAAAGAGGTTTATAGATTACTACCTTAGCAATAAAAGGTCTTTTGAGCTCACCCTGCAAAGGGCAAACTACTACATGCCTTTAATAAAACCCATAGTGCAAAAACATGGTCTTCCTGAAGAGCTTGCATTATTGCCTGTTATAGAGAGTGCCTTTAACAACTTCGCAGTTTCAAGGTCTGGTGCAGCAGGGCTTTGGCAGTTTATTCCCTCTACCGCAAGACGGTATGGGCTAAGAGTTGACCAGTTTGTGGATGAGAGGTTTGATGTCCTTAAGGCTACAGATGCAGCTATGAGGTATCTAAAAGACCTATACGGCATGTTTGGAAACTGGGAGCTTGCCCTTGCCAGCTATAATTGTGGTGAGGGTTGTGTGGCAAGGAGGACAGGTGGTGTAGATTTTTGGGCAACGCAAAGGTTCTTGCCAGAGGAAACAAGAAACTATGTTCCTGCCTTTTTTGCTGTATTACTTCTTGCAAGAGACCCTGAGAAATATGGCCTGTCTGTTAGGGTTGAGGGTTTAAGTGTGGACAGAAGGCTTGTGGAAAGGGATACGTTGGTTGAGGAGATACTCACAGAAAAAAACTTAAGAGTAAGCACCTTTAGAGACCTAAACCCTCACATAAGAAGTGAAGTCATACCTGCAGGGACATATGTATACATACCAAGAGAGCATAACATGGAAGAGAGGGTTGAAAGACTTCCAAACGGTGCAAAACTTATAATAAGGGAATGATAGAATGCTTTGTGCTTGCAGGCGGTCTTAGTAGACGCTTTGGTGAAGACAAACTTCTCTATCAGATAGGCGGAAAGAGGGTTATAGAGTATACGCTTGAAGCCTTGAAAAGCGTATGTGGAAGACTGTGTCTTGTGGTAAAGGACGAAGAAAAGTTTTCCTTTCTAAAGGGAGTAGAAATTCTAAAGGACACAATTGAAAAACAATTTGCTCTTGCAGGCGTTTATACAGCATTGGAAAACTTAAGAGTAGATAGAGTCCTTATCGTAGCTGGGGACATGCCACTTATAAAGAAGGAAGTAGTAAATCTACTGTTAGAAAAGGCGAAGCCACCTATAACCCTCTTTAATATAGACGGAAGGCTCTATCCTCTTTTTGCAGTTTATTATAAACAAGTCTTGCCAGAGTTAAAGCTATATATTGAATCGGGTGGTGAAAGGGTGTTAGATTTTGTAAAGAGGTTTACATATGAGGAAATTGCTGAAAGGGAGGTTTTAGAGTATGACCCTATGCTTTTGTCCTTTCTGAACATGAACACAAGGGCGGATGCTGACTATATAGTAAAAGTTATAGGCTACTCAGATACATACGAGATGTCTTATATTAGAAAGTATGATGAGAAAGACGCTAAAGATTGAAGGTATGACTTGTCCTCACTGTGTAGAAACTATAAAAAGGGCGATATATTCCATTGAAGGGGTTTCCCACGTAGAAGTCAGTCTTCAAGAAGGTAAAGTGCATGTCCACATGGAAGAGGAAATACCTTTTCATGTCCTTAAGTCCGCAGTGGAAGAGTGGGGCTATAGGTTGGTTGGTGAAGTTTGAGGAGTTTAAAAAGGAAGTGGAAGGACTTGAGCTTTTTAGCAAGGGATGGAGGGGATATATCTACAGAGGCATTTGGAAAGGGCAAAAGGTAGCCATAAAAGTAGCCAAAGACCAGGAGAGAGTATACGCCATACAGAAGGAATACAAGATATTAAAAAGGCTTTTGGGACATGGAGGCTTTCCACAGGTTCTTTTGTGCGGAAAGGACTTTATAGTGTATCCCTTTATTGAAGGTGTCCCTTTGGAGAAGAAAAGGCTGTCCCTTGAGGAAAAGGCGAGGGTTTTTCTGAAGGTATTAGAGCTTATTAAAGTTTTGGACTATCTTGGTATAAACAAGGACGAACTTCAAAGACTTGATAAAAACACTCTTTTAGGCGAGGATGGAGAAGTCTATATGCTTGACTTTGAAAGGGGTAGCCAAAAATCCCAAAAGCTACATAATCTTACACAGTTTCTCCAATTGCTGGTAAGGGAAGGCTTTCTTGAAAGGGAAAGGGCGATAGATTTGGGTAGAAGATACTCAAGAGGAGAAGAGGTATACGATGAAGTTGTTGAGGTTATACGAGCTTTTGCTTGACCTTTATGGCTTTCAAGAGTGGTGGCCGGTAGATACTCAATACCATAACCGAATGGGAACAGACCCAAGGGATGAGGTCATAATAGGTACGGTACTTACCCAGAACACAAGCTGGAAAAATGTGGAGAAAGCCTTAGAGAATCTAAAGAGGGAAGGTGAGTTATCTCTTGAATTTGTTAGAAAGGTCAGCTTGGAAAGGTTGAAGGAGCTCATTAGACCTTCTGGCTTTTACAATCGGAAAGCTATCAGATTAAAAACAGTGGCTGAGTTTATAAAGCCTACGGACAAGGTAAAAACCTTATCAAGGGAAGAACTGTTAAGAGTCAAAGGTATAGGAACAGAAACGGCAGACGCCATACTCCTCTATGCGGGCGGCGGGCTAAGCTTCGTTATAGACAAATACACTCAAAGATTTATGAAGAGATTTATGGGAATTGATATGAACTATGATGAACTAAAAGACTTTTTTGAAGAAAACCTACCTAAAGAACTTGAAATCTACAAGGAACTCCATGCATTGATAGACGAGCACGCAAAAAGATACTGCAGGAGCACTCCCCTATGTGAAGAGTGCCCTTTAAGGAGCTTTTGTATTAGTGCAAGCCCATCCTCTTGAGTATTCTGCCTCTCCATATCCAGAGGAGAACACCCATAACCACAAGATAGGCTATGGTTCCAACACCCATAAGAACCCTCTTGTTTTTCTCCTCTGGAGGAGGCTCAGCCACAGATTTAAGGTAAGCTACTATCTTTGCGGTTTCTTCTGGTCTTTCTGTCATAACCGCTGGCATGGATGTACCAGGTAAAACCTTCTGAGGTTCAAGAGTAAAAACATAAAGGTATTCCTTACCTTTAACCAAATACGCGGTAGATAGGTCTGGTGGGACTTTACCAAAGGCTTCCTTTAGAGCCATAAGGTCTTCATGAAACACTGCTTCGTATACATCTCTTGGAAGCACCTTTCCATATTTTTCTTGCAGTGTTTGAAGCTTCGGATTTGCCTGCACAGAGCTTATATACACCGCATCATACCTAACAGAGTGGCATGCCTGACAGTTTTGCTCAAAGAGCTGTTTACCTTCTTTTGCATAACTTTTCACATCATCCGCTATCCTTGCATGCTGGACAGGCATTTCATAACTCTCGTGAGGTGCAAAAATGTTATTTATCCATATTATGTAGAAAAAGAGAACTGTGATAACCGTAAAAAACACAGTCTTTATCATTGCTTTTCACCTCCTCTTGCTTTATACAGGCTCCACTCTATTATGGAGATTATGGGAAGAGAAAGGAAAAAGGCAAAAACACCTCCAGTAAATATAAGACCGAGCGTTGCATTTGTGGGTGTAGGTGGCATAGTGCCAAGTATGGTAAGAGCCATAGAAGAAATTACAAGCACTATAAACATTATAAAGAAGAGAGGTCTGTTTCTTGCACTCTTTAGAGGAGAAAAGTCAAGTAAGGGTAGTATAAGAAGGAAAACAAGGCTAAGGTTAAAGGCTACAAAACCAAGGAACTTGTCTGGTATGGACCTAAATATGGTGTAGTAGGCGAGCAGATACCATTCGGGGGCTATGTGCTCCGGTGTCTTGAAGGGGTCTGCAGGGTCGTAGTTGTCCGCTGGCAAAAAGTGATGCATGTAGAAAAAGACAAAGAAGAAGAACACCGCAAGGTATCCCATCACATATGCACCTTCCTTGAGGGTCATGTAAGGATGGAAAGGAACACCTTCCTTTTTCTTGTCTATCTCTCTTCCCTCTGGGTTGGATATACCCGCGGCACGCACTAAGTAGAGGTGAACGCTCACAAGAAGCAGAAGTATGAGTGGTAAAAGCCATATGTGAAGACCAAAGAACCTTCCAAGGGTTATCTGCCCTATTTCATATCCGCCTTTCATCCATATGGAAATAGTCTCTCCTATCTTTAGACTACCTATCAGGGGAGCAGAGTCTATGGATGTAGGTATTTCTGCTGTGACCACCATGCCCCAATAGGAAAGCTGTCCCCAAGGCAAGAGATATCCCGTAAGGGCTGTAGTGAGCAGAACAAAGTATATGAGCCAACCTACTATCCAGGTTAGCTCTCTTGGCTTTTTGTAAGCATTGTAGTATATGCCAGTGAATATATGTAGGTATACAATAGCAAGGAAGAAGTTAGCTCCTGCGGCGTGCACGTGTCTTATAAGCCACATGAAGGGAACTTCCTTCATTATGGTGTAGTTGGCACTGTCAAAGGCGGTATGAACGTTTGGTTGATAATACATGGTGAGGAATATGCCAGAGATTATCTGAATAGCAAAGGCAACAAGTGCCATTATACCAAAGGCATAGGGGAATGTAAGGTTTTTGGGGACTTTATAGTCCACCATCTGAGCCTGCCATAGCTCAGAGAGGTTTGCCCTTTCATCGATCCATCTGCCAATCCTTCCAAGCATGTCTATACCTCCTTATGTAAGTTCCTTAACGAACCCAGGCTCACCTATAATTAACTTGCCGTTTTCCTTCTTCTGTGGAGGCACGTATAGGGGTCTTGGAGGAGGTCCAGCTATAACATCACCCCACGGAGAATAGAACCCACCATGACAGGGACAATGAAAAACAGGATAGTTAAACCCTGCTTCACCTTGTGGTTTCCATAAAGGAACACAGCCAAGATGGGTGCAAACCGCTATAAGGGCGTATGCTTCTTGTCCCTGAAGGAGCTTTGAGTTGCTTTCCTCTTTCGCCCTACCAGTCCATTGAAAGCCTTGCGGGAGCTTAATAACGAAAACGGGCTTACCCTTCCAAGATACGACCCTTACCTGTCCTTCAGGAATTGAAGCCACATCCACCTCCACCATAGCACCCGCAAGAGAAGCTGCACTTGGTGCAAGGGTCTTGACAATCGGGTATAGAACCCCAAGGACTCCTACCACTCCTAAACCACCTATGGCGAGACCCATAAGGTCCCTTCTTGAGGTCTCCATGACATTACCTCCTGACATAGTTCATAACTTTTTAATTATATCAGAAATGCTTTTTGGGAATGTAGCATACAAACCTTCCTTGCATTCTTATTTGACCCATACAACATTTTGCTTATATAATTATAAGCTACTGCTTATAAAACTCAGGAGGTTGTGTTATGAGCAAGCACGTGGTAATAATTGGTGGCGGTATAGGAGGAATAGCCACTGCCTACGACCTTAAGAAGTTGGACAAAAGCCTTAAGGTCACTGTTATATCAGGAAGACCCTATTTTGGTTTTACTCCTTCTTGGCCTCACCTTGCCTTGGGATGGAGAAAGTTTGAGGACATAAGCGTCCCGCTGGCAGGCTTGCTTCCAAAGCATGGTATAGACTTCATAAACGAGGATGCGGAAAGCATTGACCCAGAAGCCAACAAGGTAAAGACAAAGGGAGGCAAGACTATAGAATATGACTACCTTGTGATAGCAACAGGTCCCAAGCTGGTCTTTGGTGCGGAGGGTCAAGAACAAAACTCCACCTCTGTCTGCACTGCAGAGCACGCTATGGAGCTAAACAAGAAACTTGAAGAATTTTACAGAAATCCTGGACCGGTGGTAGTTGGTGCCATACCCGGTGTTAGCTGTTTTGGACCAGCTTATGAGTTCGCTTTCATGCTCCACTATGAGCTCAGGAAAAGGGGCATAAGACACAAGGTGCCTATAACATACGTAACATCTGAGCCCTACGTAGGACATATGGGTCTTGGTGGTGTAGGACCCTCAAGAAGGATTATGGAAGACCTGATGGCGGAAAGGAGCATAAAGTGGGCAGCAAACGTAAAGATAACAAAGGTTGAGCCAGATAAGGTAATATACGAGGACTTGGAGGGTAAGACCTACGAGGCACCTGCAAAGCTCTCCATGATTATGCCAAGGTTTATGGGACCAGAAGTAGTTCAATCCGCAGGGGAAAAGGTGGCAAACCCTGCTAATAAGATGGTTATAGTAAACAGGTGCTTCCAAAACCCGACCTATAAAAACATCTTTGGAGTTGGAGTGGTTACCGCCATACCTCCGGTAGAGCAAACACCCATACCAACAGGTGCACCAAAGACGGGTATGATGATAGAGCAGATGGCAATGGCGGTTGCCCATAATATAGTTAACGACATTAGAAACAACCCAGACAGATATGCACCAGAGCTATCCGCCATATGCATTGCAGATATGGGTGGAGATGCCATGGGCTTTTTTGCCTCTCCCGTGCTTCCACCGAGGTCAACAGTGTTGTATAGAAAGGGTGCAATAATGCACTACATAAAGTCCGCCTTTGAAAAATACTTTATGTGGAAGGTAAAACATGGAGATGTGGCGCCGTGGTTTGAGGAGAAAGGGCTTGAGTTTCTCCTAAAGGTGCATCCCATACATCTTTGCTCTGACTGCTCAGGTTCACCAGGAAGTGCATGTTAATCCCTGCTTAGGTATACGAGGGAGGTCCCAGCACCTCCCTCCTTTGGGTATCCCTCTCTGTGAAAAACCACAAGGGGTGAGGAGGAAAGGAATTCCTGAACCGCCTTCTTTAGAGTTCCATACCCATGGATAACCTTTACCGCCTTTAGTCCCATGCTGTGAGCTTCTTGGAGGAATAGCTCAAGCTTTGTAAGGGCTTCTTGGACGCTAAAGCCTATAAGGTTTATCTCCGATGGTGAACTTTTCCTTATCTCAAAGATCTTCTCAGGTTGCTCCTCTTTTGATGGTTGCTCTATCTTTTTTAGCTCTGAAAGCCTTACCCAAGCCTTTACACCTCCAGACAAAACACATGCCCTATCATCTTTTATCTCAAGCACCTTACCCTTTGAGCCAAGCATATCCACCCAATCACCAACCTTTATACCCTCTTCTTGTTCTCTCAGGTATACGCTTTCTATCTTCTCTCTAAAGAGTTCTCTCAGCTTTTGCCTATCCTTGAGACTTCTCATATGCTTTTCCGCTTCAAATAGAAGCTCTTCAAAACGCTCTCTTACTTCCTCCACCGCTCTTTTTATTTCCTCTCTTTTTCTACTTTCAAGCTCTTTTAACATAGCTTCTTGTTCCATAGTTAATCTTTCAAGCCTTTCTTTTTCCTCCTGCAGTTCTCTTAGCCTCTCATTATACTCCTTTATATAACCCTCAAGGGTTTCCCTTGCGGTGAAATATTCCTCAAAGCCAGCGGGTAGAAACCTTTTCGCCTTTTCTACGAGTTCTTGTGGCAAACCACATCTCTGTGCCACAAAAAGAGCCATACTTTCACCTACTGCGTCGTAGACTATTTTGTAAAGGGGTCTAAGGCTTTCTCTGTCAAAGAGGGTAGTAGCCGGTGTGTAGTAGTCGGAGTTTAGAGCGTAGACCTTTATGGGTGTGTGATGGGTGTTTACAAGCACGAAGGAACCCTTTTCCTTAAGGTATTCAAGAAGAGCAATCCCAAGGGCTGAGCCTTCCACTGGGTCCGTGCCTGCACCGAGCTCGTCAAGAAGCACAAGGCTTTTGGTGTTTACATGTGGCAAAAACTCAGCTATGTTTGTGATATGAGAAGAAAAGGTAGAAAGGCTCTGCTCTATACTTTGCTCGTCTCCTATGTCTACGAAGATATTTTCAAAAACCGGTAGCGTGCCTTCCTGCACAGGTATGGGTATAGCTGACTGGAAGAGAAGAGAGCAAAGCCCAAGAGTCTTGAGAGTTACCGTCTTACCCCCCGTGTTGGGTCCTGTCAACACAAGACCCTTTTTATCCTTTATCACTATATCAAGGGGGGCTACCTCTTCCTTTAGAAACACCAAAAGAGGATGCTTCACTTCCAGAAGCTCTACGTGGTTTCCAACTTTTGGAAACTTACCTCCGTAAGACTCAGAAAACTGTGCTACCGCCTTTAGATAGTCCACCTTTATAAGGGTTTTGAAGGCTTCCATGAGCCTCTGTGCCTGTTCACCTATCATGGAAGATAATTTCCTTAGTATTCTTTTTACTTCTTCCTCCTCCTCCTCTCGCAGAGTGATGAGCCTATTGTTAAGCTCTATAATACTCTGAGGCTCCACATAGGTGGTAAAGCCAGAAGAGGAAGTTCCATGAACCACACCTATAATCTTTTTAACTTCTGTAGTCTTTACTGGCAGGACATACCTGCCGTTTTTGTAGGCTACAAACTTATCAGAGAATACCCTGTCAGCATCGGGTCTTGAAAAGACCGCCTCTAATCTCTTTAGCACCTCCTTTTCTGTTTCTCTTATCTTCTGCCTTATTTCTCTAAGGCTTTCGCTGGCAGAGTCCTTCACAAAGCCTCTTAAGTCTATGGTAGATTCAATAAGGGTTTCAAGGCTATTAAAAAGATGTAAGCCCTTCACGAGGGGGATAAGAGTCTTGTAGTTTTGCACCACCTCACCAAGAGAGCGTTTGACTTCTTTGATAAGTTTTATAACCTTCAAAAGGGAAAGAGCCTCTTCTACGCTAAGGGCGTAATCTCTTATAGTGGTCTTCTTTATAAGGTCTTCTACATCCTCAAAGGGGTATAGCAAAAGCCTGTCTGAAACTTTAAGGAAATTTTCAACAAGGGTGATGTTCTCTTTGAGAAGTGTTGGGTCTTTTATAGGTCTTATTTGGTCAATGAAACGTTCTGTTGCCTTTGAATTGGCATAGGTCTTTATCCTCTCCAAAACCTGAAAAAACTCAAGCCTTATGAGGTCTCTTTCTCTCATCAGTAAAATATTTTAGTAACTCTCCTCTTGCCAAAATTCAGGTCTAAATCTTACAACCCTGTTCCTGCCCATCTCTTTAGCCTTGTAAAGAGCAACGTCCGCAAACTTTATGCATTGCCATATTCTATCACTGTCTACGGGAAACTCTGAAACACCTATGCTTACTGTCTTTTTAAGAACAACACCCGGTGCCTCTATGGTATGGTTTTCCATAGCCTTTCTTATCTTCTCTGCCACCTCCTCCGATTTGCCCGCCTGCACATCCATAAGAAGCACCATAAACTCCTCACCACCATACCTTATAACCATGTCCGCTTCCCTTACAGACTTTATAAGAATGTTCGCCACCTCCCTGAGAACCTTATCTCCCATATCGTGTCCGTAAGTGTCGTTTACCTGTTTGAAGTAATCCACGTCTATCATAAGTATTCCGAGCGTAGACCCGCGTCTCTTTATCTGAGCGGATAGTTTATCAATTGTTTCCTCAAGGAACCTTCTATTGTAAAGACCTGTTAGCTGGTCTTTTAGAGACTGCTCCCTCAAAATGTCCATATAGGTTCTGGCTTCAAGCACTGGTGCTGCCTCGTTTAGATAGCCCTTTATGTAGGGAATGATGAGGTTTATAAAAGGCTCCATCTCTGGTTCATAAACCAACTGCACCACATTGCCAACTGCACCACCCACATAGACAGGCATACAGTAGTAATGCAGACTGCCTTCTTTGCAGGCAGTGTTATCTGAAAAATTGGGACACACGCAGGGAAACTCTCTTGAGTCCACATCCACACCAGTCCTCTTTGCTCTACATTCGTCTGCGTTTTCAAAGATAACCTCATTGCACCAACAGTCCTGACCTTTTACATAAACTATGCTAATCCTGTTCCTGCCCTGGTCTACCTCATATAAAGAATATCTATCAAGACTCATATAGTCTTCAAGCACTTCCCTTATTCTCGTATAAACATCCTTTTTACGCTTATCTTTCTCAATGACCCTCTTGAACTTGTATATATTCAAGAGCTCATCCACTATTTTGGATGTGTCCGATAGCACATTGCCCGTCTTGAGAACACCATAACCTATCATGGTTCTCACCTTTTCTTCTATTGAGCTAAGCGTGCTTTGGAGGGTTGAAAAGGAACTTTGAAGAGTGTTTTTTAGAAAGCTTGCTTCATAACCTGGGTCTGTTTTCACATCACAGGTAAAAGTCCCCTCACTTGCGGACTTCATGGCGCAGGCAAGCTCTCTTATAAAGTTAGATATTCTTGTTATAAACAGATTTACAAAGAAGGCAACACCCCCAAGAGACAGCATAAACACAACGGTTAGCCAGAAAAAAACCTCCGCAGAGTTTTTTCTTATGTGGGTGAGGTCCATAGTCAGGCTTATGGCACCCAATGTTTCTCCTGGCTGAGCCTTATGACATTGAAGACAGTCTATCCCTTTTATCGGCACTGCCTTATAGGGTATTACAATTTTATATACTACGCTTGTTAAAGACTCATCAAGCCTTTCCATAGCCTTACCACTTTCAAGAACAGCCCTTTCCAACTCATCCTTCGGCACTTCAAACCTTGTGCCTGTGCCAAACTGTTCTACTACACTTTTTGCCCTTATAACCCTTATCTCTTCTACACCTTTTATTTCCTTTATTCTGCTCAAAAACTCGTCTCTCCTATCCATTACCCCCATGACCATATAGGAGGTAAGTGTATCCCTGACAAGCTCCGATATGATGTAAGCCTTCTGCTTTGAGTCTCCAAGAGCCTGAGACCTAAAGGTATATAGGGCTACCGCAAGTATTACGAGGAAGACCACTGTTAGAACAACAAATAGTCTTACAAGTATTGCTCTTTTCATTGTACCCTCCCGATAATATTATAAAGGTTCTTGACAATCTCCAAGATATTAAATTATACTGGTAGTGTGTCATGAATTGGACTGAAAACCCACTTACACAAGAGGAGAAGAGTTTCTTAGAGGGATGCGGTGAGGAGAATGTTTTTTGGAGCAGAAGCTCCTTTGAAAACTGCATAGAAAAGCTTATCAGAAAAGATACTTCCTATGAAGTGGCAAACAAGCTCTATAGTATAAGGAAAAAACTTGGATTTGAGCTTGTTCCCAAGTTTCTGCCACTTCACAGCACGAGGGACTTAGATGTTTATCAACCCATATCTCTAATCTTAGGAGGAAAAGAATACAAAGCCATCCTGTGGAAAAAGGATAAGGATAGCTTTTCTGTTATGGTCTTTGACAACATTCCCGCGGATATAGTGCCCGGTTCAAGGCTTGAGTTTCAAGTTTTTAGAGAAGATGACGGTAAATACAAGTTTTACCAGCTAATAGATGAGGTTTCGGAGGAGGCAGGGCACAAAATACTCAGGCTTTCACATATTGAGCCACTGAAAAGGATAGATCTAAGGGAGACACCAAGATGGAAGGCAAACCTCCCAGGGAAATGCCATTTAAAGGAAGATAGGGTATATGAGGGAAGGATTACCGATATAAGCACAAGAGGTGTAAGAATATGCATCGATGAGGCTATACACCTTTTCCCAGGGGCAAGTCTTACTGTGGAGTTTTCTCTTGGTAAACATACTTTGCGTATACCTTCTACTGTAAGAAACCTTTACATAACCGAAGACAAAACCTGTATAGGCTTACAGTTTGAAGACATATCCGATAGTGACGAAGAGATGATAAGAAGGTGGTCCTACAGCCTCTTCAAGTAATGGAGGAGATGGAAGGGGGAATATATAAATATGACCCAAATCATATTGCAAATTTTTCTCAATAGGTTATAATACTCAATAACAAAACTTGGAAAGGAGGTTGTAAGATGCTAAGAGTTGGGCAAAAGGTTCCAAACTTTGAGATGGAGGTCTATGACCCCAAAACCCTTGGCTTTGGGAAAGTTTCTTTGGAGGACCTTCTCAGAGAAAGAAAATGGGTAGTGCTATTTTTCTACCCTGCGGACTTTACCTTTGTATGTCCCACAGAGCTTGCAGACCTTGCGGAGCATTACGAAGAGCTTCAAAGGATGGGTGTGGAGGTAATATCCGTCTCCACAGATACCAAGTATACCCACCTTGCTTGGCAAAGGACAGAAAAGCTCTTGGAAAAGGTGAAATACCTTATGGGTGCGGACCCTACGGGAAAGGTTTCGAGGCTTTTTGGTGTTTATGACGAAGATACGGGGCTAGCTCTCAGGGGAACTTTTATAATAAACCCTGACGGTATTCTTGTTGGCTCTGAAGTAAACTTCTACAATGTGGGAAGGAACGCAGAGGAACTTGTGCGGAAAATGAAGGCAAACGCCTACCTTATGAGCCACCCAGATGAGGCATGCCCGGCAAGGTGGAAAGAGGGAGATAAGACCCTCAAGCCTTCTCAGGAAATTGTGGGTAGGGTTTACGAAGCTCTCCAAACTTGAGAGCTCCCCCCCTTCGGGGGGATATATTTTTATTATTCCTTAGGAGGATAAAAAAATGGAGCTGACTTTGGACTTTAGCACGGATAAGATTTACGATGTTGTCATCATTGGTGGTGGTCCTGCTGGTGCCTCTGCGGCTATATATACCGCAAGAGCTGGGCTCTCCACACTGGTGCTATACAGAGCTGAGGCAGATGGAGCGTTAGGAGTGACGCAGCAGATAGAGAATTACCCAGGCATAAGAGGTCCCTTATCTGGTTATGAACTTCTAAAGCTCATCCGCGAGCATGCCAAAGCCTTTGGTGCGGAGTTTGTAAGGGGCAAGGTGATAGCCACAGACCTTCTCGGTGAAATAAAAAAGGTCTATACCATAGATGGAAGAGAGTTTAAGGGAAAAGCGGTAATAATAGCATCTGGTGCTATGGAGAGAACAAACAAGTATAAGGGTGAGGAAGAGTTTCTTGGCAAGGGTGTATCCTACTGTGGAGTCTGCGACGCTGCCTTTTTCAAAGATAGACCTGTGGCGGTTATAGGAGAGGATGACTATGCCCTTGAGGAGGCTGAGTTTATAGCCCGCTTTGCAAATAAAATTTACTTGGTTGTGCCCTCAAGCAGGATAAAAGCTCCTCACGAAATGGTCTCCGAGATACAATTTAACCCAAAGGTAGAAATTCTTTTGCATCACAGGGTTTTGGAGATAGTTGGCACATCTCTTGTGGAAGGCTTATGGGTTCAGAATGTAAATACAAAGGAGAGAAAACTTTTACAGGTGGATGGGGTTTTTATCTTTCTGGGTGGCAACAAGCCTTCTGTGGACTTTTTGATGAACCAAGTGGAAATGACAGGAGACCACTGCATAGTAGTTAACGAGGAAATGATGACCTCCGTTCCGGGCGTTTTTGCTGCAGGCGATGTGCTCTGCACTAACATAAAGCAGGCTGTGATAGCTGCTGCGGATGGAGTAAAGGCTGCCCTTGCGGTGGACAAATACCTTAACAAAAAAGCAAAGATTACCGCCCAGTGGTAAAGCTGTTTTATACTATTTTACCCTATGGTAAACACTCAGGATATAAGAGAAAGGATAGTATCTTATCTTGACCCAGAGGTAAGAGAAGTTTACGACATAGGAGCATACATAATATCCTCTGGAGGTAAGGGTGTAAGACCGCTTCTTACCATTATGGTATGCGAAGCCTTGGGTGGTGATGTGGAAAGGGTTATCCCCTTGGCGGTTGGCATAGAATACGTGCATATAGCCTCCTTGCTTCATGACGATGTGGTGGATGGTGCACAGAGGAGAAGGGGCAAAAAAAGTGCTAACCTTGTCTTTGGCAATCAGGCATGCGTGCTAACAGGCGATTATATGTATGCAAAGGCACTCTCTCTGTACGCACAGTATGGAAACCTTGAAAGCATACAGGTCCTTAGTGATGCGGTGATGAAAATGTCTCAGGGACAGCTTCTTGAACTTAAAAGTCTTGGGAAAATTATTGATCAGGAAACCTACTTTAGAATAATAGACTATAAAACGGGTGCACTCTTTGGAGCTTGTATGGCTGTCGGAGCTCTTATGGCTGAAAGGAAAGACCATTGGGATTTTTATCAAATGGGTCTTCTTGCGGGTAGAGCCTTTCAACTTATTGATGATGCTCTGGACTATGCAGGCACTGAGGAAAAAATAGGCAAGCCCGTAGGTTCTGACCTTGCGGAAGGAAAGTGCACCTACCCCCTTCTTAGCGTGCTTGATAAACTAACTGAGGAAGAAAAACAGCTCTTTTACAAAGGGGAACATGAAAATCTCAGGAGTCTCGTTTTGAAATACGGTGGTGTAGAGAAGACTCAAGAAAAAGCCAGAGGGGAGCTTGAAAGGGTTTTGCGGTTCTTAAAGGGCTGGGACAGAACTGGTGCTATAGAGAACCTTATGACAAGGCTGATATACAGAGAAAGTTAAGTTCCGTAGCCTCCTCTGAACCTCTTAATGTTCACCAGAGCCTCTGACAATCTATTTCTGACCTCTTCTCCTTGTGTTATAAGATACTCAAGAATTCTTAAGCATTCCTGAGCACTCTGAGCGTCAAGGTTGTTTATATGTTCTTCTTTTATACCACTCAAGGTTTCTATAAGCTTGTCCCAATCTTCCTGTTGCAAATATATCTCACACCGCAGGAGCAGTTGCTTCAGGTCTTCCATAGATCTTCTTCTCCACCTCTTCCCAGCTTTCTTTTAGCTCGGTAAGGATTCTTACCACTTTACGAAGCGTTTGTGGCTCATCACCTTCCACCGTAATCCTTATTAGGTCATTTATAAGAGCTTGATACACTTCACGTAGAGTCTTCGCTATTTCTCCGCCCTGATCCATATTAAGAGTGGTATCAAGCACTGTGAGTATCTCCGTTGCTCTACCCATAGCTTCATACTTTCTTCTTATTTCTTCTGTTTCTACTGAACCCTTCTCCATAAGTTCTACCGCTTCATCAAGGCATGAAATAGCTTTTTCATACAGAAGTATTACCTGCCTTACTGGATTTGCGGTAAGAACCATGTTTTCAAGATATGCGTTCATCTTCTATTACCTCCTTGCATTTCTGACAGGCTTACTATAAAAGCTTGTAACCTCGCCATTGTTTCCTGTGCCTTGTTTATAAAGGCTTCAACTCTTGCATATTCAAGTCTTAGCCTTTCCTCTTCTCTTATTAGTTGTTGCCCTAAGTCTTGAGCCCTTCTATTTATTGCATCGAACCTGTTTTGAAGGTCGTTACTGAAAGTCTGGAGCGTAGTATTAGTTCTGAGAGAATAGCCTCCCATGGTATCCTTTAGGTTCGTAATAACCTCCCTTAGCCTTTGAGGGTTTGAGCTGGCTAAGGAATTGACCGCAGAGCTGTTTATTTCAAGGGTGCCATCCTCTTTTACGTTTACAAGGTCATTGGCAAAGAGTTTGTCTAACATTCTTGAGAGTTCAGTCTTTATACCTGTTATAGTATAGTCACCCTGAAAGAGTGCACCCCTACCTGTAAGCTGATTTACCTGAGATATAACCGCATTGTAGCTCCTTACAAAATCTCCCAGAAACTTTGAGACTGCAGAGTAGTCTTCATTTACTGTAATCGTGGCATTTCCTTGCTTTTTTACCTCAACACTAAGACCATCTATTATGTTTTCAAACCTGTTGCTGGGGCTCGTGAGGGTGTTTGAGCCTATGCTTATTTGTGCGTTCTGAGCGCTTTGAAGGGGATTGGTGGTATCTAAGTTCCATGTGTTTCCGTTTATAACTGGTGGAAGATTGAAGGATATGACTGTGTTTCCTTCACCTGTTTCTGCAGTAGAAGAAGCCTCATCCCTTTCAGAAAGCATTAGCTTGTATTGGCTTCCATCGTAGAAGGTGCTGGCAACTATCTTGCCACCAGCGGCACTGTTTATGGCACTTACAAGGTCCGAAAGTTTGCCAGAACCTGCCTGAACATCAAAATAGAGGAAAGAGTTCCCGGTGTTGTATGCTATCTGAAAAGCACTCCAGCTTATGGAAGAATTTATGTCAGATATACCTTCGTTCGTAACGAGAACCTCCTTTTGAGCGAGCTTTGAGACAGAAAGGTTAATAGTTACGTTGGGAGTGTTTTCTGTGGAGGTAGCTGTAAGCACAGAACTATCTGAGGAGTTAGCCCTCTTACCTCTAAAGAGGTCATCCACGTTGAGGTTTTCAAAGAGCTTTGAAAGGTCTCCCACAGCATTAGTAAGACCCTGAAGGGCGGACTGCCTTGCCTGCACCTGCTGGGCTTCCTGGGAAAGCCTCTGTATGGGAATAGATTTAAGCCTTATTATCTGGTCTATTATTGAGCCCCAGTCAAACCTACCAGTAAGGTTGTTGAAGTATATTTCTCCAGCCAAGGCTTATACCTCCTTCTGTAAAAGTATACCAAGCATCTGGTCAATTCTTTTCATAAGGTCAAGAAGGTAATCAGGCGGTATCTGGCGAATAACCCTATTTGTATCCTTTTCTATAATTTTAGCAACCGGTATTTCAAGCTCTGTGTCTATTTCTATTTTCAGATACTTGCTAAGCATATCAAACTTCCTTTTAAGTTCTTCAAGTAGCTTTTGAAGCTCCTCTGACTTAACACTTCTATTTTCTTGGGCTTCCTGCTGAGCTTGCTGTATCTCCCTCTCCACCTGTTTTCTCATCCCTTCAAGTGCTCCATTCTTAACCTGCTTTTGAATTGACCTCTGCTGTTCAACATTAACATCGTGTCCAACAGGTCCTATCTTCATATCTCCCCTCACTTAAAAAAGGGGAGGTGGAACCTCCCCTACTAATCTATTATCTGAGGAGCTGAAGCACCAATTGAGGTAGCTGGTTTGCCTGTGCCAGCATTGCCATAGAAGCCTGCATCTTAATCTGGAGCTTGGTAAAGTTGGTCATCTCTTCTGCGTAGTCTGTGTTGCGTATGACGTTCTCAGCTTCTCTTGTGTTGTCGAGGGCTACCCTCTGAGAGTCGTATATGGACTGGAGGTTGTTCATAACCGCACCTATCTGGGCTCTCACAGTATCAACGCGTTGGAGGGCTTTCTTGACTATGAGCATGGATTCTTCTGCCCTTTCGTTGGTAAGCACGCTCACCGCATATAGGTTTTTGGCGGTAGCGTCAGAACCGTTGGCTACATTGAAGTTAAAGCCTTGGTTAGAAGCAGAAACACCACTGTATTCAAGTTTATAGGTGTCTATACCTGCTATGTCCACTGTGCCTACGTCTATGTAGTAAGAATAGTTAGATGCTGTTGTAAAGTTAACCGTGCCAGCCCCCTCTAATATCTGTCCGAGCCTTACGTCGACAGTAGCATTACCAGCCAAGGTAGCAGTTATGCTCGTCCTCACCGCTATAGTTTCTCCATTGTTAGTTTCAAGGAAAAGTCTGCCATCCACAACCTTTGCACTTATAGGAGAACCCGCTCCAGAAGCTGCTGTGTTTATAGCATCCGCGAGCTGTTGCAAACTGGTTATACTGCTGTTTATAGTGATAGAGAAGCTTGCAGGACCGCCTGCGTTGGCGTTACCGATATAAAAGTCAAGTGTAACAGAGCTAAGAGTTGCTGTCCCAGTAGTATCATTAACAATGCTAGCAAAGTTAGCAAAACCAGTATATGTAGCGCTCGCGTGGTTTGTGTTCTTTGCTACAGCCTCAATACCAAGAGCCTGAAGGTCCTTATCACTGTTTATGTTTTTAGCAAGAGTTGCAGCGTCCACAAATCTTTGGGTTCCGTCATAAGACAACACTCTTATGCCAGCTATATCTACATAATCTCCCGAATCTACAAGCCAGTAGGATGTGGTGCTAAGATGTGCAGCAAAGGTTCCTGCGCTTACTGCAGTATTTCCTGATGTAAACCTTGCACCCTGTGCCTTTACCATGTAGGCACCTATGTCGTTAGGGAGAACGCTCTTTATGTCCACTTCTAGTATCTGGTCTTTTCTTGCTCCGTAGTGGATTGCCTTGCCCGCAAAGGTTCCATCAAGAAGTTTTATACCGTTATATTCTGTATCTGTGCCTATCTTCTTAATAGCGTCAATGAAATTGTCTATCTCTCTCTGAAGGCTCGCCCTTGCGTTGGGGTCGTTTATGTCGTTTGCTGCGCGGATCGTCCTTTTATATATTTCGTTTAGCCTATTGAATATCTGACCTGCGGAGCTTTCCGCAATCCTAAGGGCAGAAAGACCAGTTTGGATGTTCCTGTTGCCCTCTTCTAAGCCAGACCCAACCACCATGAGCTGGTCTGCAATAAAGAGACCTGCAGAGTCGTCTGCAGCATTAAGTATCCTCAGACCCGTTGAGAGCCTAAGCAAAGATTTGTTCATATCCCTCTCATTGGAGAGGATGGCAGTGTGTGTCGCCGCCGCTTCAAAGTTGAAGTTCACTCTTAGTGCCATGGTTTGTACCTCCTTTGAAGTTTCTTGTATGTTTTTATCGGATAGTGGAAAAATTTTTTAAGACACCTAAACTTACACCCTCTGCCAACGGTTGATAGCTTGTCAGCTTTTTATGGATGGTGGTAAAATTTTATAGAACATGGAAATAAAAGAGGAGTTTCTTAAAGAGAGGGTATACAAAAACCACGAATTTCTCCGCAAAAAAGCACCGGGTATACTCCAGCTCATATCAAGCCTACCTCCCAATTTTAGTGTGATAGTCAAGGATGGAAAGCTGGATGCGGATTTTGGGGGTGGTGGCATATATAAGGGCGATGCCTACCAGCTCAGCCTATCTCAAGTACAGGCTTTTGAGGAAAAACCTATGAGGCTGTTTCCAGATATCAACCTTTTAGAGGTTTCCACTCAAACGGATGTTATAGCTCATAGGTATGATTACAAGATACAAAGTCTTATAGGCAACAAGGTAGAACCCAAGCCCATCAGAGATACAAGGCATATACCGCTTCTCCTTATGGTGGGTCTTGGCTTTGGCATACATCTTGAGCTTTTGCTCCAAAAGTATGAAATACAGAACCTCATAATACTTGATGTGCCTGCCTTTTTTAGGCTAAGCCTTTATTACCTTGACTGGGAAAAGCTCTTTGAGTATTACTCAAAGCCGGGCAGAAGCCTAAACTTCATAGTCCATGATAAGCTCATATTGGAGCAAGACCTTAATATAGCTTTTGAAGAGCTTTTGAGGACTGCTCAACAGCTAAACCCAGGGGTTTTCTACTGGGGCTATTACTTCCAGCATCTTGAATATAACCCACCCATGAGGCTTATAGAGTGGTTTTCTTCTTCTCCTGCCTTTCAGGAGCTTTTTCATGGATACTTTGACGATGAGCTTTGGTCTTTGAGGTGGACCCTTGAAAAGTTTAAGAAGAAGATACCACTCTATTATCCTAAGAAAAAAGTGCCAAAGGGTTCGGTCGCCTTTGTGGTGGGTGCAGGTCCCTCTTTGGACTACGCCATAGATAAGATAAAGGAATATAAGGACAAGGCGGTCATATTCTCCTGCGGAACAGCTATATCCGCACTGCAAAGGGCAGGCATAGTGCCAGACTTTCATGTGGAGATAGAAAGGACAAAGTATACTTACGACACACTTATAGAGCTTGACAGAAACTATCTCAAGCAGACAAGGCTTATAGCCAACAACCCTCTATGGACAGATTGTTTTAAGCTCTTCAAGAGAGGATACATGTTTCTAAAGCTAAACGACACTGGTGCACTTCTTTTAGAACCTACTGGCTCACCCATCATATGGCACACGGGACCCACTGTGACCGCAGCAGGCGTTGCCCTTGCAGGAGAGTTTGGCTTTGAGGAGGTATACCTCTTTGGTGTAGACCTTGGCTCAAAAAATGTGGAGAGTCATCACTCAAAACTAACAAACTATTACAACCCTAAAAGCTCGCTCTATAGGTCAAAAATAGACTTTGACATTACCGTGCCGGGAAACTTTGGAGGTGAGGTAAAGACCCATTTATGGTTTCTAAATACCAAATACGGCATAGAGCAGACCATAAAAAAGAAGGGTATAAAGGTCTGCAACACCTCTGACGGTGCAAAAATAGAAGGTGCCATACCTTTACCCATAGAGTTCTTTAGACTGGAAAACTCCGCAAACAAGGAAGAAGTCATAGCATCCATAGAAGAAAACTTTGATACAAGATATATAAACATGGTAAACGTCCCAGAAGTCCTCAAAAGACTACAGACAGACTTTGAAACCCTTTCTGAATACATACGGGATTATCCAAAGAACTATGACTTTTCAAAGCTAAACCACGCTGTCTACAGTTTTCAAGACTTGGTTAGAAAGCTCGTCTCCTTTAAAAACCCTCTCCTGTATAACCTCCTCTACCACAATACC
The DNA here is from genome assembly GCF_033971325.1 of Hydrogenobacter sp. T-2. Lineage (NCBI taxonomy): Bacteria > Pseudomonadati > Aquificota > Aquificia > Aquificales > Aquificaceae > Pampinifervens > Pampinifervens diazotrophicum. The sequence goes on along the minus strand of NZ_CP117180.1, from coordinate 265,010 downwards.
CATCGTTGGAGTCAGATAGCCCTCGGGCATGCTTTGAGTTTGGAAGATGAGGAAAGGAAGGAATTCCTAAGGGAGTTTTATGGTTTATACCATAACTTTCTTAAGGATGCTGTTAAGGAGATAAGAGAGCTTTTGGAGGACTTTGGATGATAGAAATAGGTGGGAGAAGGATAGGAGAGGGTGAGCCTGTCTTTGTGGTGGCTGAGCTTTCCGCTAACCATTTGCAAGACCTTGACCTTGCACTGAAAACCATAGAGGCAATAAAAGAATCTGGCGCGGATGCGGTAAAGCTCCAAACCTACACACCAGACACTATAACCTTAAATGTAAAAAACGAACACTTTATGATAAGAGAGGGCACGCTTTGGGATGGTCAGTATCTGTATGACCTTTATAAAAAAGCCTACACACCTTGGGAGTGGCACGAGAAGCTTTTTAACTTTGCCAGAGAGCTTGGGCTTGTGTGTTTTTCTTCTCCCTTTGACAAAACTGCGGTTGACTTTTTGGAAGGGCTTGGAACACCAGCTTATAAGGTTGCATCCTTTGAAATAGTGGACATTCCTCTAATAGAGTATATAGCCAGTAAGGGAAAGCCAGTTATAATCTCCACGGGCATTGCCACCCTTTCTGACATAGAAGAAGCCATAAAGGCCTGCAAAAGGGTAGGAAATGAGCAGATAATACTTCTAAAGTGTGTTTCTGAGTATCCTACACCCTATGAGGATGCCAACCTAAGGACAATACCCAACATGAGAGAAACCTTTGGAGTGTTAGTGGGTCTTTCTGACCACACCCTTGGTATAGCAGTGCCTATTGCCTCTGTGGCTTTGGGTGCGGTTATGGTGGAAAAGCATTTTATACTTGACAGAAATCTTGGAGGACCAGACAGTGCCTTTTCTCTTGAACCAGAGGAGTTCAAGGCTATGGTCTCTGCCATAAGACAGGTGGAAAAGGCACTTGGAAAAGTGAGCTACGAGCTAACAGAAAGGCAAAAAGCCATGAGAAAGTTTTCAAGAAGTCTTTTTGTTGCCAAGGACATAAAAGAAGGCGAGGTATTTACAGAGGAAATTGTAAGAAGCGTAAGACCGGCAGTGGGTTTGCATCCCAAGTATTTAAGGGATATCCTTGGTAGAAGGGCAAGGTTTGACATAAAGGCTGGAACTCCACTTTCTTGGGAGCTTGTAGAATGAGCTTTTTGGATAACAAAACCATACTTATTACTGGTGGCACGGGTTCTTTTGGAAAAACCTTTGTGAGGTATGTGCTTAGCCATTACAAGCCAAAAAAGGTAATAATCCTCAGCAGAGATGAGTTCAAGCAGTGGCAGATGAGCAAGGAGTTTCCAGAGGATAGGTTTCCACAGCTTAGGTTTTTCCTTGGAGACATAAGGGATAAAGACAGGCTAAGGCTTGCCTTTGACGGTGTGGACTATGTGGTGCATGCTGCAGCCCTCAAGCATGTGCCAATCCTTGAATACAATCCCTTTGAAGCAGTAAAGACCAACATCATAGGAGCTCAAAACATCATTGAGACCGCTATAGAGAAGGGAGTGAAAAAGGTAATAGCCCTTTCTACCGACAAGGCGGTAAATCCAGTTAACCTCTACGGTGCTACTAAGCTAACTATGGAAAAACTCTTTATTGCAGGCAACGCCTATGCAGGTGCAAAGGATACATCTTTTGCCATAGTTAGATATGGTAATGTGGTAGGAAGTAGAGGGAGCGTTGTGCAGTTATTCCTCAAGCTAATCTCTGAAGGTTGTAAGGAGCTTCCTATAACAGACAAAAGGATGACGCGTTTTTGGATAACTCTTGAAGAAGGTGTCCAGCTTGTGCTTTTTGCCCTTGAAAGGTCAGAAGGTGGTGAGGTTTTTGTGCCAAAGATACCCAGCGTTAGAGTGGTTGACTTGGCAAAAGCCCTATGCCCAGACTGTAGCTACAAGATAATAGGCATAAGACCAGGAGAAAAACTCCATGAGAGCCTAATAGCAGAAGACGAAGCACGGGATGTAAGACTGGTAAAGCACAAAGAAAAAGAGTATTTTGTTATCCTTCCTCAGTTCAGCTTTGAAGCAAGGGCTTTGGAGGTTTGGAAAGACTATCCAAAGATGCAAGAAGGCTTTTTCTACAGAAGCGATAAAAACGACTGGTGGCTTGAAGGAGAGGAGCTAAAGGTCTTTATACAGAAGGCTATGAAAGACGTGGAAATGTAATATAAAGGGTATAAAATTTAAACTATGCAGTTTGGAGAGCTAAAAAGTCTACTTGAAGGGAAGTTTGAGCCAGAGCAGGTTGCTTCCATAATGGAGTTTGCCCTCGCCCTCATGCAAATGTGGGATACAGAAGAGCGTAAAAAGATATGGACTAATCTGCAAGCTCTTACAGAAAAGCTAAACGCCCTTTCAGAGTCTGTCCATAGGCTTTCAGAAAATCAAGAGGAGCTAAGAAAAATAGTTGCGGAGCTTGCTAAAGGACAAGAGGAGCTTAGGAAAACAGTGGCACAGCTATCTCAAGAAATGATTGAGCTGAAGAACACTGTAGCCCAGCTTTCAAAAGACCAAGAGGAACTTAAGAAAATTGTTGCAGAGCTTATAAGAGACCAGCAGGAACTTAAGAAAACTGTAGCCCAGCTATCTCAAGAGATGATTGAGCTAAAGAATACAGTAGCCCAGCTATCAAAAGACCAAGAGGAACTCAAGAAAACTGTCGCTCAGCTCTCTCGAGAGATGATTGAACTGAAAAACACTGTAGCTCAGCTTTCAAAAGACCAAGAGGAGCTTAAGAAAACTGTCGCTCAGCTCTCTCGAGAGATGATTGAACTGAAAAATACCGTGGCTCAGCTATCTCAAGAGATGATTGAGCTAAAAAACACTGTGGCTCAGCTATCTCAAGAGATGATTGAACTGAAGAACACAGTAGCTAAGCTTGCCAAGGATCAAGAGGATCTCAGAGCTACAGTTGCAGAGCTATCAAAGGTAGTTGAGAGTTTAGCGGAATCTGTGAAAAAACTACAAGAAGACCACAAGAAAACAAGAGAACAATTAGGAGGCCTCTCACACACTGTAGGGTATATACTGGAAAACAAGGCTTACAAACACCTGCCAAGACTTATGAAAGAGGAAAACATAGAAGTTATAGGAAGACTAAAAAGAGGCTTCATAGAATATTCCGAGTTTAGCTATGACGAAGTTAACATATTTGGCAAGGCAAAAGTAGATGGCTCAGAGGTTTTCATAATAGGTGAGTCAAAAACTCAACTTAACAAAAAACATATAGATGAATTTCTTAGAAAACTGCAAAGAGTGCAAGAATACCTTAACGCACCTGTTATACCTGTTATGGTAACCCACATGGTTGCATCACCACATACAGAAAGATATGCAAAACAAAAGGGTGTAAGAATTTACTTTAGCTATGACTTTGAAGAATGATTCCTTACGGTAGGCAGTATATAGACCAAGAGGACATAGAGGCGGTTGTGGAGGTTCTGAGGTCTGACTATATCACGCAGGGTCCAAGGATAGAAGCCTTTGAGAGGGCTTTGGCAAGCTATTGCGGTGTGGACTATGCGGTAGCCTTTAACTCTGGCACTTCTGCCTTGTATTGCATTTACAAAGCCTTAGGGCTAAAGGAGGGGGATGAGTTTATAACTACTCCTATAACCTTTACTGCTACGGTCTCTATGGGGGTTATGCTTGGTGCAAAGCCAGTCTTTTGTGATATAGAACCAGATACGGGAAACATGGATGTAAACCTATTGGAGAGTCTGATAACAGAAAGGACAAAGCTCATAGTGTCTGTTCACTACGCTGGGCATCCTGTGGATATGGAAAGGGTCTGGCAGGTGGCTGAGAAATACGGGCTTTATGTGGTGGAAGATGCCTGCCACGCTCTTGGTTCTGATTATAAGGGTCATAAAACGGGCTCTTGCAAGTATTCGCACGCTACGGTTTTCAGCTTTCATCCGGTAAAGCACATAACCACAGGAGAAGGGGGTGCGGTGCTAACTAAAAGTTATGAACTCTACGAAAAGATGTTAAGGTGCAGAAATCACGGAATGGTAAGAGGTGAAGACTGGGAGTATGCTATAGAGTTTCCATCCTTTAACTTCCGAATAACGGATATTCAGTGTGCCTTGGGGATTTCACAGCTAAAAAAACTCAACCACTTTGTCCAGAGGAGAAGACATTTAGCGGAGCTATACAAAGAAAAACTTGGAGCTTTAGAAAGCCTAAGTCTTTTGGTAGAAAAGCCATACGCATACCATTCCTATCATCTCTATCCTATAAAGCTAACTGACAAAGAAAGGAGGAGGGAAGTTTTCAAAAACCTCAGGGCACAAGGCATAGGAGTTCAGGTTCACTACATTCCCATCTACTGGCATCCCTTTATGGAAAAACTTGGATACAAAAAGGGACTTTGCCCTACTGCGGAGGACTTTTACCAAAGAGAGATAAGCCTGCCCATGTATCCTGCACTAAAGGAAGAGGAGCTTGAGTTGGTGGTGAAAAGGTTGAGGAGCTTGATAGATGGTTAACAAACTTATACTTGGCACTGCAAACTTTGGCATGAATTACGGCATTGCCTTTGGTAGACAAGTTCCTAAAGAGGAGGTTTTCAGGATACTTGACCTTGCGGTGGAGGAAGGTTTTTATGGAGTAGATACTGCTCAAGCTTATGGTACAGCAGAGAAGATATTAGGTGAATATTTTTGGAAAAAAGGAAGGTCTTTAAGGATAGTGACAAAATTACCAAATAAGGAATATGAGTGCTATGAAGATTTTAAAATGGCTACTATTAAAAGCATAGAAAATCTTAGAGTAGATAGAATAGACTATCTTCTTATTCATTCTTTCGACACATTTAAAAGAAATAAAAATCTAACAATAGAATCACTTGAACTACTAAAAACAGAAGGCTTGATAGATAATTTTGGCATCTCTGTATATCATCCGTATGAATTTTTAGAATTTATTGAGGCGTTAGGAGGATATTTTACTGTGGAATTGCCGCTTAACATTTTTGACCAAAGATTTACCTCTCATATTAATGAATGGAAGTCTAAAGGCATAAAAATTATTGCAAGGTCCATATTTCTACAAGGGCTATTTTTTATAGAGGAACATAAACTTGTGGGTGCGTTTGAAAAAGTGAAGGATAAGATAAAAGAACTTAGAGAGCTATCCTTAGAGAAAGGGCTTACACTTCCCTGCCTTTGTCTTCTCTTTGCTATTAAACAACCAGTGGACTATATAGTCATAGGTGTGGATAGTAGAGAGCAATTAGAAGAAATAGTTAACTGCACAAGACATGCACCTGAGTTATCGGTGGATTGGCGGGGTATGCGAGTGGAGGATGAAAATATAATCCTGCCGTATATGTGGACAAAGCCTACATGATATTATATAATGTCATGATGTTGTATAATATAAAGGAGATATAGGTATGAATATAAAACTAAAACTCTTAACACCAGATGATGTGACGCCTGAGTATCTTGAATGGTTGAGTGATCCTGATATAAACCAGTATTTAGAGTCAAGATGGAGCTCATATACTCTGGAAGATTTGCGGAACTATGTAAAGTCTGTTAATAACTCAAATAATTTCCTATTTGGAATATTCTTGCAAGATAGTAAGCATATAGGAAATGTAAAATTAGGTAATATAAATTGGATTCATAGGTATGCAGATATTGGCATAATAATAGGAGACAAGAGTTGTTGGGGGAAAGGTTATGGAACAAAAGCCATAGAACTTGCTACAGAATATGCTTTTACAGAGCTAAATTTAAAACACATAATGGCAGGTATTTACGCAAACAATATAGCATCCTACAAAGCATTTTTAAAAGCTGGCTACAGAGAGGTAGGTAGGTTTACCAAAAGGAGGTTTTACAAAGGTAATTATGTTGATGAAATAATTATGGAAAAGGTCAAAACATGAGGACAGGCTTAGTGGTACAGGCAAGGAATGGCTCTACAAGATTCCCTAAAAAGATGATGGCAGACCTTGTTGGTAAAAAGGCAATAGAGTGGGTTTTTACAAGACTAAGCAAGCTAAAAGTAGATGTTAAAGTTTTGGCTACTTCTATACTTGAAGAAGACAAAGAGCTTATAAATATAGCAAAAAGGTTTGTTTGGTATGCTTTAGCAGGGCATCCAACTGATGTCCTCAGTAGATATGCAAAGGCGGTAGAAGATTTTTCCCTTGACTTAGTAGTGAGAATAACTGGAGATTGTCCTCTAATAGACCCTGAACTTGTCCAAAAGGCTCTTAGTAAAGCACTTGAAGAAAATGTAGACTATCTCGTGCTTACTGGCATAATAGACGGTTTTGATGTGGAAGTTATAAAGGGAGAATGGATACTAAGGGCTTATCAAAGGGCTAAACTTCCGTCAGAAAGAGAGCATGTAAGCCCATACATAAGAAAGTCAAAGAAAGCTAAAAAGCTCTTTTACAGAATACATGAAGAAGACCTCTCGCACATACATCTTAGCCTTGACTATCCAGAGGATTTGGTGATTATAGAAAGAATAATAAAAGCTCTTGGAAAGGAAGACTTTACCTACGAAGAGGTGGTAAAACTTATAAAGGAAAAGCCAGAAATCTTGAAAAGGGAGAAAGAAATTCCTGTAAACGAGGGATATCTCAAGTCCCTAAGGCAAGATAGGGATTTTATAAGGTCTCTAAGGGCAAAGCCTTTAAAACTTGAAAACAGCCTAAGGCATTTTGAGAAAACCAAAACCCTAATACCTAACTGTTCACAAACCTTTAGCAAATCGTACCTACAGTTTTCTGTGGGGGCGGTTCCACTTTTTGTGAAAGAAGGAAAAGGTTGTTATCTTACAGACCTTGACGAGAATACCTATATAGACTACACTATGGGGCTTGGTGCTTGTATATTAGGCTATGCCTTTGAGCCTGTTATTGAAAGAGTGGAAAAGGAGCTAAGAAGGGGAACAGTTTTTACCTTGCCGAGCTATCTTGAGACAGAGCTTGCGGAGCTTTTGAGAGAGACCATACCATGCTGTGAGATGGCGCGTTTTGGGAAGAATGGTTCTGACGTGACCTCTGCGGGCGTTAGGCTTGCAAGGGCATACACGGGCAGGAAATACATAGCTTGTTGTGGATATCACGGCTGGCAAGATTGGTATATAGGGACAACCACGAGGGATAGGGGAATTCCAGAAGAGGTAAAAAGCCTTACCCTTACCTTTGAGTATAACAATATACAAAGTCTTGAAAGGCTTTTTGAGGAATACAAAAACCAGATAGCCTGCGTAATAATGGAGCCTATGGGCGTAGAAGAGCCAAAGGAAGACTTTTTACAAAAGGTCAGAGAGCTTACACAGAAACGTGGTGCTTTATTGATATTTGATGAGGTGGTTAGTGGCTTTCGCTTTTCCTTGGGAGGTGCACAAGAATATTTTGGAGTAGTTCCAGACCTTGCCTGCTTTGGCAAAGCCATGGGCAATGGCATACCTATATCCGCCATAGTTGGAAGGTCGGAGATTATGGAGCTTTTTGAGGAGGTCTTTTTCTCTTTTACCTTTGGGGGAGAAACCGCAAGCATAGCATCCGCCATCGCAACCATACAATATCTAAGAGACAAAAAGGTAATACCCTACCTTTGGGAGCAAGGAAAAAAGCTAAAACAAGGCATTCAAAAGCTAATAGAAGATAAAGAAATGGAGGATATAGCCTTTGTAAAGGGCTATGATGTTAGGTTTTTACTGGATTTTGTAGGAGACAACAGTCTAAAGTTAAAAACTCTTTTCCAACAAGAATGTGCAAAAAGAGGAATTCTTTTCACAGGTTCTCATAACATGGCTCTACCTCATGATGATAAGATAATTGAAAAAACTCTTGAAGTATACGACGAGGTGCTTGATATTGTAAAGTTTGCAATGGAATACGATATGGTAGATGAATTGATAGAGGGACAAATACTACAGCCTGTGTTTAGAAAGATGTGATTTATATTTAAATCTATGGAGAGACTTGAGGACAGAGTAGAAAGACTGGAAAAACTCGGAGAATTACTTGTCAGAGAGATGCTGGACTTTAAACTCTGGGCAAGTAGGATGATAGCAGAAGGTGAGAGGAGATTGGAAGAATACAAGCGAGAGACAGACAGACAGATAAGAGAATACAAGGAAGAGACTGACAGGAAGATAGCAGAGTATAGGGCTGAGACAGACAAACAAATAAGGGAATACAAGCAAGAAAACAACAAACGCTGGGGCGAGCTTGCCAACAAGTTAGGAACTATAGTGGAAGACATCATATATCCAGCCTTTAGACCTGTGGTAAGGAAATACTTTGGATGTGAGCCAGAGAAAACCTTTATGAGGCTTGAGTATACTAATCGTCAAAAGGGCATATACGAAGAGTTTGATGCGGTGGCAGTGTGTGAGGACAAGGTGTTTTTGCTTGAGGTAAAGTCCACTCCAAGGGAAAAGCACATAGAGGAGTTTAAAGAAAAAGCCAAGAGGTTTCTGGAATACTTTCCTGAGTTTGCAGGAAAGAAGTTAATTCTTATCATGGCGAGCCTTAGCTTTAATGAGGGCTTTGTCAAGCAATTGTCTAAGGCTAATATATACGCTATGGCTTACAGAGAGTGGGAGTATATGGATATTTTGAACTTTGAGGAGGTAAATGTTTAAATCTATAAAGCATCCAAAACCTGTTCTTTGCCCTGAGTATCCTTGGGAAGAAAAGCATACATACCTTTATGGTTCTGTTATAGAGCTACAGGACAAGTTGAGGATGTATTATCAAAGTTATGTGGATGGGATTGGCTTTTTTGTGTGCCTTGCGGAGTCAGAAGATGGCATAAACTGGAAGAAACCTCTCATAAGACCTCTCAAGGAAAGCATCCCTCATATTTATCCTACTGTGGAAGTAGAAGGCAGGGTATTGGACTTTTACCACAAAACTCAACATCTTGAATGTATGAGCAACGTGGTAGCAAGCTATCACATTCCATCTGTTATACACAATCCAGAGGATGAGTATCCATACAAACTCTTTGGCTACACAGACAAAGGCTATTGCGTTGCCTTTTCAAAGGATGGTATAAATTTCGTGGAATACGAAAACAACCCTGTAATTCCTCTGCTAAAATTTCCAAACAAAAAGACGAAGAAGATATGGTATAGCGATGTTGCACCAGTTTTTTACGATAAAAGGAAAAGGGTTTACAGGGCTATGGTAAAAACCTATAAGATAGACAAGCAAGGCAGGACAAGACGCTGTGTGGGAATGTCAATAAGTAAGGATTTTATAAACTGGAGCAAGCCAAAAACAGTATGGATACCATCTGAAAGGGAAGACAGAATAGCACAAGAAAGAGGCTTTAACTGGGCAGACTTTTATGGCTTGTGTCCCTTTAACTACAAAGACCATTATCTTGGCTTTTTGTGGCTTTTTATGATAGACCATGAGTTTAAAAAAGGAACGCACGATGGGAAAATAGAGGTTTATTTAGCCTACAGTAAGGACTGCAGAAAATGGGAGCTTGTTTCAGATGAGCCTATAATACCACTTGGAAAGGAGGGTGAGTGGGATAGTGGAACATTGAGCACAGCAAATCAACCACTTTCTGGACAAGATAGGTTAATCATATATTACTCAGGTGGTAATGGTAGCCACGGATGTGGAGAATACGAAAAACCTTACGATAAAGAATATAGGGCGTGTATAGGCTTTGCGGAGATATTGTTATGAAAGAAATCAGAATCTTTGACTTTCTTTTAGACAAAAAACATTCAAAAGCGGTTGCTTACGAATTTGGTAATAAAACATTTTCTTTTAATGAGATTTACAACTTAACTATAAAGACAGCTAATATCCTTTTAAGCAAGGGCATCAAGCCAAAGGATACCATCGCACTTTTGTTTGATAACTCGCCTGAGTTTATATTAAGTGTCCTCGCATCTGATGTTCTCTGCCTAAGAACTATACCAATAAATACTAAACTATCTAAAGAGCAGATCTTACAAATACTTGAAGAATTAAAACCTAAATTTCTGCTTACAAACCTAAGCATTCAGTTAACTTCCACAGATACAGAGTTGATACACCTTGACTTAGAAACTATAAAAGAGGGATACTTAAAACAAGTGGACATTCAAAAATGCAGTCCCGATGAACCTTTTCTTATCTCAACAACATCGGGCTCAACGAGCAAACCTAAGCCCATAGTGTTATCCACAAGCACAAAGATTAAAAGAGCTTTTGAAACTGTTATAGACCTCTACAAGGTAAAAGATGAAGATGTGTTAATAGTTTCAACTCCTATGTATCATACGCTTGGATTTAGACTTTCATTAATTCCAATCTATTCTGGATGTAAAGCTGTAATAATTGACAAGTTTGAACCTCAAGACTGGTTATATACAGTTTCAATTAAAAAGGTAAGCCTTTCTATATTGGTGTCTTCGCAGATAAGAAGTATACTACCTTACATAAGGAAAGGAGAATATGACCTTAGCAGTCTCAGGTGTTTAGTATCCTCTTCATCCAGTTTAAGCAAAGTTGAAAAAGAAGAAATCTTAAACCTATTAAGCTGTGATTTTCATGAAATGTATGGAACATCCGAGACTTCTACTGTTTCTGATATAAACTTACGAGAATTTAGAGCAAAAATTGAAAGCGTAGGCTATCCATTGAAAAATGTTGAAGTAGCTATAATTGACCATCAAGGAAACAAATTGAAACCTAAGGAAGTTGGAGAGATAGCGGTAAAAACACCACTTATATTTAGCGGTTATCTCAATATGGAGCAAGAGACAAAAAGAGCCTTTCTGGGAGACTATTTCCTTACTGGAGACTTGGGCTATATGGATGAGGACGGATTTCTTTATTACAAAGGTAGGAAAAAGTTCCTCTATAAAGTGGGTGCTATAAACGTTTTTCCTGAGGATGTGGAATCTGTGATTTTAAGTTATAATGGTATTAAGGAGTGTGCAGTGGTGGGAGTGCAAGAGGGTGGAGAGACAAAACTCATAGCCTTTTATTCTGCAGAGGATGAGATAAGAGAAAGCGAGCTTAGAAAGTTCTGCTTTCAAAAGTTAGCAACCTATCAAGTGCCTTACAAGTTTATACAATTGGAAGAGTTGCCCAAAAACCATGTGGGTAAGATAGATAGAAGAGCGTTGGAGTGTTATTTTAGGGAGCGTGAGTATGAATAAAAAGATTGTTATTATTGGAACTACACATCATCTATGGAGAAAATTATTAGTTGACGTTATAGAGAACAGAGGGAACAAGGTTGAATTTTACATAGACTCTTATACTCACCATCCAAAAGTAAAAACCATAAAACCGGATGAGGTGGGGGAATACATAAAAGACCCAGAGAACTATCTCTTTTTGTTTACATTCCCTCTTGTAGAGGTGCTTGAAAAGATAAAGGCACAGCTGGGTGAAAAGTTTGAGTGGTGGGATTACAAGAAGGTTTATAAAGAATTCAAAGAGGTTTTCAGTGCTATAGACAATCATTACTGGTTTGATAATAACTACAAGATTGAATGCAAAGAGGATATATTGAAGCTGTTTGAAGAAGATAAATCCAAAAGAATAGTTAATAACTGGATAGAGTTTAGAAAAACGCACGACGCTGATTTTATAGAAGATCCAGAAAGAGGGCAATATATACCAGAAGATATAAACATTATGGACATTTTACCAGGGCCCTATAACTTTATTGATGTGGGTGCCTACGACGGTGATACGCTTGAACTTTTCCTAAGTAAAGGCAAGAATTTTGGTAAGAACATGAACATTTATGTGGGTTTTGAACCAGATAAGAGGAATTTCTCCAATTTATTAAAAAGGATAGAAACTCTCAGACAAGATTTTCCAGATACTGTATACATTCCTATAATGGCTGGTTGTGGCGATTGTTTTGACGTTTTAAACCTGTATTGTGATGTAGATAATGGTTCCATTTCAAGGTTGACTCAAATTCCTGGTATAGACCTAAAGGAATTTGATTTTACACAGAAAGTTTTTATAATGAAGCCAGACGATACTTTTATTAATCTGGGATTTCATTTAATAAAGATGGACACTGAAGGTTATGAACTTCCTTGTCTGAAAGGCATGCAAAGTATAATAAGAGAATACAAGCCTATACTTATGGTGTCCTTGTATCACAAACCTGAAGACCTCTATGAAATACCAAAGTTTATTAAGCAGATAGACCCAACATACAGGCTTTATGTAAGGGTGCATGGAACATTCTTTATGGAAACCGTTCTGTATGCGTTGCCAAGCCATGGTTAGATATAAAGTTGCCTTTATTGGTGGTGGAATAAACTCAATTGCTGGTTATGTGCATTTTTGTGCAAGTAGGTTAGATGGTTTGTTTGAGGTCAGTGCAGGGGTTTTTAGTAGAAACAAGGAAATAAACCTCAAAAGTGCGGATTTTTATGGAGCGGATGCTTTTGGGGATGTGGATACCATGCTGAAAACTGTAAAAGGTCAGATAGACCTTGTGGTTGTTCTTACTCCCACTCCACTTCACTATGAACATGTGGCAAAGGCTATAGAAATGGGTTATCCAGTTCTATGTGAAAAACCGCTTTTTAAGTCATACGAAGAGATTATAGCCTTTGAAGAGAAGTTTAGAAATTCTAACTACTTTCTGTGTATAACTTATAACTATATAGCCTATCCCATGCTGACTGAACTCAGGAATATGTTTTTATCTGGTGAAATGGGTGAGCTTATTAGTATGCATTTAGAAATGCCTCAGGAAAGTTTTTTGAGACCTCCAAAAGTTATTGATTACCCACCTTGGTGGAGGAAAAAGGATGAGAGTATACCAACAATAATTCTTGACCTCGCATCACATCTTTTTTCTATTAGCTACTATATAACAGAAAAGGATATAAAGAGGCTTAAAAGTATACATAGGAGTTTTTCGCCCTACGGCGTAGTTGATGACGTAAAATGTCTCTTTGAATACAAAAGTGGTGAGCCTGGATTTATGTGGGTTAGTAAGGTTGCCCTTGGAAACAGGAACGGTCTAAGGGTTTGTGTGTATGGCACAAAAATGTCCGTATGTTGGGTTCAGGAAGAGCCTGAAAAACTGTTTGTAGCAAAAAGCAATGGGGAAAAGCTAATAATTGACAGAGGTTCTAACATAGGTATAGGTGGTGTTAGAATATATAATCGGATGACACCTGGGCATCCTGCTGGCTTTATAGAGGCTTTTGCTAATCTATATTCGCATATTCATAGTGCTTATACTATTTACAAACAAACTGAGAAGATGCAATCGGAGCCAATTATATGGGATTTTGAAAAGGAGAAAAAGAATTTCCAATTTATGAAAAAATTAAGTGAGGACTTGCTATGGAAAGAGAAATAATAGGGAAGCTACAAGATTTTTTAGGTAAAGACCTAAGTAATTATCTTGAAGAAGACCTTATACATACGGGTATAGTTGACTCCTTTGGCTTTACTCAACTTTTGCTTTATATAGAAGAGGAGTTTGGTATAAGTTTTAGTGAAGAAGATATGGAAGACAGAAATATAAAAACGCTTAAGGGCTTAGTGGAAAAAATAACCAACAAACTAAGTGAAAAATGAAAAGCTACAGCTACCAGGATATACTTAGGGCTTTGGGAGAGCTTGGAATTCAGAAAGGAGACAGTGTATACCTTAGCACGAGCTTAGGAGTTATAGGAAGTCCGCCTGAGGGAATAAAAAGCACAAGGGATCTGTGTAAACTTTTCTTTGATGCTATTATGGAGACCATAGGAGAGGACGGAACTTTATACGTTCCATGTTTTTCTTACTCCTTTGGAAAAAGTAGTGCCTCCTCTCCTGGGGTATTTGACCCGCAAAATACCAAGCCAAAGATAGGGGCTTTTCCAGAGTTTATACATTCTTTGCCTAATAAAAAGGCAAGCATAGACCCAATGCTTTCTGTGTGTGTAGTTGGTAAGGATTACGATTTAATAGAACTTGATAAACAATGTTCCTATTGTGAGGGTGGTTTTTTGTCAAAATTAGCAAAAAGTAATATAAAACTTCTGAATATAGGTATAGGACCTAATTGGATGCCTTTTATACACTATGTGGACTGGCTTTTAAGAGTGGATTATAGATATGGCAAGGTTTTCAATGGTGTTTTAAGGTATGATAACTACAACCTCAATATGCCTTGGCTATACCATGTAAGAGCTTTGATAGAAAATTCAAACCCTGACGACTCTGTGGGTTATGACGCACTTAAAGAAGGAATATACAAAAAAACTAAACTTGGCAACATATACATATATTCCTGCATTGCTAAAGATTACTTTGATTATGTCTTAGAAAGAGCAAAAAAAGAGCCATGGCTGTTGGCAAAAGGTCCAATGGTGGATGTTTTAGAAGAAGAGAAAAGAAGAACAGGCATAGAGGTATACACTAAACAGAGATTGCAAAGCGAAGAAGACCTTGTAAAAAAAGCTATAATACTTCCAAGAGATATAGTTAGTGATTCTTTAGATGAGTTCTTGGATGATTTGCAAACGTTTTATAACTTCAAAAATTCATGTCTCTATGAATGGAAGAGTGGGGAAGAGGTAGGACCATATATAGTGCCTGAGCGTTGGATAGTCAAAGATTATCTATTGTCCTTTGGTGAAAGGGTGCTGTTTTCTAAGAAAGAGGGTTTACATAATCGTATTTTTAGATATTCACTCAATATTGATGCTGTGGTGCATGAAGATGAGCTGAGAAGACACCTTCACCTATCTGCTTTTGGTTTAAAACATATATCAGTTTGGAACAACAGAGACTGGGGGTTTGTGCTTAAGCCAGAGGAGTTTAATACTGTAGAAAACAAGCGAGAATTTAGGGTATACATAGAGTCTGACTTTAGCTTGGGAACTTTAAAGCTATTGGAAAAATCCTATAACTTTAAGGACAGCTACAAAAGGATAGCTTTAGTAGGACTTATGGAAGGTCCTTATAGAATTGATGAACACATCTCTGCTTGTATGGTTTTAGGTAGATTGAATAAAAATATAATTGAGGGAAACATAAAACCTGTATATAATTTGACTATATTGTTATCTTCAGGTGTAGTTGGAGTCTTAAAGTGGTTGCTTGATTTAGAAAATAAACTAGATTTTATGCTTTTTGTTAAATTTCTCGGAAACAGTCTTAACTTTTCTTTCATAACAAATAACAGAAAGTCTATAAGATATCCATCCTACTTGATGTCGGAAGAATTTTTCTTTGGTGTGGGTAATAACCCAGTGCTTGATAAGGTGGCATATCCAAGCATAGATATGGCTGTCCTACTAAGAGGTTATCAGCCGTTTTCCCATAACTTTCCACAGCCTTACAGCGGTCTTGATACGGATAGGAGCATAGATTTTAATGCTATAAAAGAAAGCTATGAGTTTATCAAACATATACTTGAGGAGGGAATAATCCATGGTAGGTGAGGAGATATACAAACTGGCTAAGGAGCTTTATCCTATACTTACCAGCATAAGCGGTCCTGGACTTAGAAAGTTTTTGGAGACCATAAAATCTCACATACCACAGCTTGAGATAGGTGGATTTCCAAGCGGTAGCGAATGCTTTGACTGGACTGTGCCTCTTGAGTGGAAGATAGATGAGGCATACATTCAAGAGCTTGAAACTGGGAAGATAGTGGTAGACCTAAAAAACCATAACCTGCATATAGTAAACTATTCCATACCAGTAGACCAAGTTTTAACTTTTGAGGAGCTGGAAAAACGCCTACACTATAGGGAAGACTTACCAAACGCAATCCCATACATAACCTCATACTATAGCCCATACTGGGGCTTTTGCATAAGCTACGAACAGTATAAAAGATTAAACAGAAATTCAAAATATAGAGTGGTAATAAAAAGTGAACACTATCCGGGATATGTAAACTACGGAGAGTTATATGTGCCTGGTAAGGAGGACAAGGAAGTAGTTTTTTCTACATATGTTTGTCATCCATCTATGGGAAACAATGAGCTTTCTGGTCCCTCGTTAACAACTTTTCTGGCAAAAAGAGTATTGGACAAAAGAGGAGAAAATAGACTAAGTTATAGGTTTTTATTTCTTCCAGAGACGATAGGTTCAATATGTTATATTTCAAAAAACCTTGAGAGGCTGAAAAATAAAGTTATAGCTGGTTTTGTAATAACTTGCGTGGGTGATCCTGGCAAATTTTCCTATATACCAAGCAGGTATGGTAACACCTTGGCAGACAAAGTAGCCCTTAATCTTCTTGATTATGAAATTGTAGATTATAGAAGGTATACATACCTTGATAGGGGTTCAGATGAAAGGCAATATTGTTCTCCGGGTGTAGACTTGCCTTTTTGCTCTATAACAAGGACTAAATATGGGGAATACAAAGAATACCATACATCTCTTGACGATTTGAACTTTATAACACCTGACGCTTTAGAAGAAAGCTATAATTTCTATAGTAATATAATAGACACTTTGGAAAGCAACTTTGTTTATGTAGCAAGTCAACCATGTGAACCACAATTAGGAAAGAGAGGTTTATACCATAACATATCTGACGGAACTATATCAGATTTCTATAAAACCATACTGGATTTTCTAGCTTATGCGGATGGTAAGAATGACCTGATAGACATAGCCAACCACATAAGAAAGCCTGCATATAGACTAATCGGTGTGGCAAATTTACTCAAAGAGCATGGCTTGATAAGGAGAGTTGAATGAGAATCTTATTTCTTGGAGGCAATTCTTTCAGTCTTGAGCTTGTGGAGTTTTTGAAGAGTATCGAGGAGGAAGTGGTTTATACACAAGACAGGATAGATTTGGATATTGTCAAAAAAATAAACCCAGACTTCATAATAAGCTACAACTACAAGCACATAATACCAAAGGAAGTAGTAAGAGCTTACTATCCAAGAATAATAAATCTTCACATATCCTTTCTTCCTTATAATAGAGGTGCTTATCCAAATGTATGGAGCTTTTTGGAAGACACACCAAAGGGTGTGACTATTCATCTTGTGGATGAAGGTGTGGATACTGGAGACATATTGGTGCAAAAAGAGGTTTTTATAGATGAGGAAAAGGAAACACTAAGAAGTTCATACTTGAAACTCCATAGAGAAATTCAAGAGCTTTTTAAAGAAAACTGGGAAAGTATAAAAACCTTGAAAATAAAGCCCATTAAACAACATGGGGGGGGGTCAAAGCATTACAGAAAAGAATACAGTATATTTGAGCCCTTTATCAGAGAAAAAGGATGGGATACACCCATCAGAGAACTTAAGGAGAAATATAGAGCTTGGAGATGTGCTATTGAAGAACTTCGTGAACCTGAATGAGGAAGAGATTGAAATGGTCAGAAGGTGGAGAAATCATCCAGAGGTTAGAAGGTGGATGTATACAGACCATGAGATAAGCAAAGAAGAACATCTTAGTTTTATAGAAACTCTAAGGCACGACAAAAGGAATTTTTACTACCTTGTTTACAAGGTTGATAAGGCTGTTGGTGTGCTTAGCTTGACAAAGGTAGATTTTCGCAATTGCAATGCCTATTTTGGCATATACGCAAACCCAGAAGAGAAAATTCATGGAGCGGGTCTTATTTTGGAAAAGAGTGCCATAAGTCTTGCTTTTGATGTTGCACAGTTGCATACTCTAAAACTTGAGGTTATAGAAGATAATGAAAGAGTTATAAATTTTCACAAAAGGATGGGCTTTGAAGAGGAGGGTAGGCTAAAGGAGTTTGTTTTTAAGGATGGAAGATGGAAGGATGTGATAGTGATGGGGATTATTAAGAAGGGTTCTGTTCCTGAACAACCCTTGTAAAGAGCACTTCCTTATGTCTTTCTTCAAGCTCTGGAGGGATTTCAACACCTATCACTACTGGTATAGTTTCTATTTGATAGAGTTTATAGAAAATGTTTGCTCTTTCCAAAGCCCTTAATGCATCTTTTTCGTCTACAGTATAGGACACTTCAACAGCAAGAAGGAATTCTTTCTCTCCTTTTTTAGCCCTTAGCAAAATATCAAGGTTTAAGGCTTTTTCTCTTTCTTCGGGAGTTATCAAGCCTTGTTCTTCCGCATCGTCAAGTTTTTCTGCCCATTGTTGTATGTCTATGACCTTTATCTTTCTGAAAAATCTACCAAAATACGCAGGTGCTTTTTCTCTAACCTTTCTTTCAAGATTATCGCCTTTCAAAGATGCCACATCCACCTTTAAAGATTTTACCTCCTTTTTTAGCCATGCGACATCTTTCTCAAGGACTTCAACCCTTTTTTCAGTTCGTGCAGTGGTTTGTTTTACTGCCTCCACGTCCTCTTGAATTTTGGCAACCTTTTCCTCTAAGGGCTCAAACCTTTCCTTTACAAACCTGTCAAACTTCTTGGGTAGCTCTATAAGGTCTGCGGTCAGTATAAGAGTTCTCAGTTCCTCAAGCCACTCGGGATGTTCTCTGAGAGCCTGCAATAGGTCATAGAAGTTCCTTATTTGATAGCTTTTTTGAAGTTCCAGCTGTTCCATAGGGATAATATTAATCCTTTGTAAGCTCTTTTACAACTCTCAAAGCTCCCTTTCCATCTACAGTCTTTTTGCCTACTTTTGCCATCCTTTCTCTTACCTTATAGTCCATTAGGCTTTCTGTATAGAGGATAACCTTTTCAATTATATCTTTATCCTCCCACCAGCCTGTGTAAAGGGCAAAGCCTGTATTATGCCACCCTTTGCAGTTTAACAGCTGGTTCTCTGCTACTGCCACAAGGACTGCAGGCGTGCCAATCCTCGCAAGCTCGTAGGTTGTTTGCCCTCCCGCACTTATGGTTATGTCCGCCAAAAGCATAAGCTCCCTCATGCCCTCTGCATTAAGACCCTCAAAAACCCTAACTTGCCTGTCCGCCAAAGCCCTTATCTCCTCAACATTGCGAAAGCCCTTGCCAACAACAACCAAAAACTCAAGGTCTTTGAAGTTTTCCTTAAGCGATTTTAAAACTTTTGGCGTCATGTTTCTTGAATCGTCTCCGCCAAAGGTTATGAGTATCCTTTTAGCTTTTTGCCTTATGTTCCTTCTCTTTACCTTCCAAAAGGCACTTCTGAGAGGTATATATCTGGGTCCAAGAAGGTATTTAAGACCCTTTTTCTGAGGATATGCCAATTCATGAGCGTATACGCCTCCGTTTAGCACGATGCCTGAAGGATAGTCAATCCTCTTGTAGTCATCTATGTAAAGTTTACGCTTTACCCTTTTGGATATTTCTTGATAGAATTCCTCACTTGCAAGGTAAGAGTCCACTACTACCACATTATAGTCTTCTATATTCTCAATTAGGGTTTTCCAGTTTTTATGCCAGTCAAAGACCCTATGGTTTTTATCTTTCAAAAGGCTCTCCACAGAGCTGTCTCCTGCCACGAGTAAAAAGGGTTCATGCCCGAGGGTTTCAAAAGCCTGATATAAAGAGAGGCATCTTGTTATGTGTCCGTGCCCGATGGAAGAGGAGCCTTCTGTTAGCAGGAGTGCTTTCACAGGTTTAAATTATAAGTTATGAAAACTCTTACTGGCTTTAGCATTAAGGCTCCTCTCAAACCTGCAGGAGACCAACCAAAGGCTATAAAGGAGCTTCTTGAAAACTTGGAGTCTGGAGTAAAGGAGCAGGTGCTTTTGGGTGCCACCGGCACAGGCAAAACCTTTACTATAGCAAATGTAATAGAGAAGTATAACAAGCCAACTCTTATAATAGCCCATAACAAAATACTCGCCGCACAGCTATACAGGGAGCTAAAGGAACTCTTTCCAGAAAACGCAGTAGAATACTTCATTTCCTATTACGACTACTATCAGCCAGAGGCATACATACCAGAAAAAGACCTCTACATAGAAAAGGATGCGAGCATAAATGAGATTCTTGAGAGATACAGACATTCTGCCACTGTATCGGTTCTTGAAAGGCGAGATGTTATAGTGATTGCCTCTGTTTCTTGCATATATGGTCTTGGCTCGCCACAGGCTTACTATTCCTTGAGGATATCCCTTGAGGTGGGTCAGAGGTATAGCCTAAGTAAACTCACAAGGAAGCTGGTAGAAATAGGCTACGAAAGGAACGACTATGCCATAAGAAGGGCAACCTTTACGGTAAAAGGCAGTGCCCTTGAGGTTGTCCCTTCAGATATGGAAGACCAGCTTATAAGGATTGAGTTTTGGGATGATGAGATAGATTCCATTAGCTTGATGGATGCCTTGAACAGACATAAGATAAAAGACCTCAAAAAGGTTGTTCTCTTTCCCGCAAGCCACTATGTGGCACCAAGGGATACCATAGAGGAAGCCCTAAGAGAGATTGAGAAGGACCTAAAGGAAAGGGTTGAGTGGTTTAAGGTTAATGGAAAACTTGTGGAAGCCCAAAGGCTCTATCAAAGAACCATGCACGATATGGAGATGATAAGGGAACTTGGACATTGTAAGGGAATAGAAAACTATTCCAGATACTTTGAGGGTAGAAAACCGGGAGAGCCACCCTTTACCCTTCTTGACTATTTTCCTGAGGATTTTCTGCTTATAGTGGATGAATCCCACGTGACTATTCCTCAGGTCAGAGCCATGTATAACGGAGACCGTTCAAGAAAGGAAAAACTCGTAGAATACGGCTGGAGACTTCCCTCCGCCCTTGACAATAGACCTCTTAAGTTTGAGGAGTTCCTGCAAAAGCTCAACCAAGTTATATACATGTCCGCAACCCCTGGAGATTGGGAGGTCCAAAGGAGCAAGGGTGTAATAGTGGAGCAGATTGTCCGACCTACTGGGCTTCTTGACCCTGTGGTAGAAGTGCGTCCCACAAGAAACCAGCTTGAAGACTTGATAAGAGAAATTCAAGAAAGGAAAAAGAGAAAAGAAAGGGCTTTGGTTTTGACTACTACCAAAAGACTTGCGGAGGAGGTCTCCGAGTATTTAAACGAAAGAGGTATAAAGGCAAAATACCTGCACTCAGACCTTGACGCCATAGAAAGGGCAAAGGTGGTAAAGGAGCTAAGAGAAGGCACTGTTGAGGTTATAGTGGGCGTTAACCTACTAAGGGAGGGGCTTGACCTACCAGAGGTTTCCCTTGTTGCCATACTTGAGGCGGACAAGGAAGGCTTTCTCAGAAGCTACACCTCTCTTATTCAGACTATAGGTCGCTCCGCAAGAAATATAAACGGCAAAGCTATCCTTTATGCGGACAGGATTACAGAGTCTATGAGAAGGGCAATAGAAGAGACAAACAGAAGAAGACAGCTTCAAGAGAAATACAACCAAGAACATGGCATAACTCCAAAGAGTATAGTAAAGCCTATAAAGGAGCTTTTGGCTATAGAGGAGCTGGACTATGTAAAGCTCCCCCTAAAGCTACCCAAAGGCATATCCTCAGAGGAAGACCTAATACAGAGGATAAGCAAGTTGGAAAAGGAAATGTGGGAATGTGCCAAAAGGTGGGAGTTTGAAAAGGCTGCAAAGCTAAGAGATGAGATAAAACAGCTCAGAGAACTTCTAAAGCTAATATAATTTTCTCATGGGACATAAATTTGACCCCTCAAAACTGCAAAAACTTGACGACCCCAGCAGGCTTGAGCTCTTTGACCCTCAGAAGGTCCTAAGGGAGTTTGGGCTAAGAAAGGGTATGAAGGTGCTTGATGTGGGCACTGGTGCAGGCTTTTACCTGCCATACCTTTCAGAGGCGGTAGGCTCAGAGGGCAAGGTATATGCCATAGACACAGAACCTCTGGCAGTGGAGTATGCAAGCAAAAAGGTAAAAGAGCTTGGGCTATCTAACGTGGAGGTATTACTTTCGGAAGAGAACCGCATACCCCTTTCGGATAACTTGGTAGATTTTGTCTTTATGACCTTTGTATTTCATGAACTTGAAGAGCCAGTGGGCTATATGGAGGAGATAAAAAGAGTTTGCAAACCCTTGGCATATGTTTCTATAATAGACTGGAAGAAGGAAGAAAGGGACAAGGGTCCTCCGCCAGAAGAAGTTTACTCTGAGTGGGAAATAGGTCTTATGCTTGAAGAGGCGGGCTTAAGAGTAGGGAGGGTGGTAGAGCTTGGAAAATACTGCTTTGGCGTTTACGCCATGGTGCTAAAACAAGAGCCAGAAAGGTTTGAAAGCCCAATAAAGATACCACCTGGGTTGGTATGAAAAGCAGGAGAGAAGAGCTTAGAAATTATGGCATAGAAATAGAATCAAGTTATTTCATATACAGAAGAGAAGACAAAGTTATAGCGGTGCCCTACTCTCATATCAGAACTATAGAACTAAAAGAAGATACGGTTATAGTCTATACAGGCGGTATAGAAAGGCTCGTTATACAGCTACCTCACCAAGGGCTTGCCCTTGCACTCTTTGAGGATATATTGCTAAGTATTGAGAGACTTCATCTATGACCGCCTGCAATGGCAGGGACTATAGACAGCACATCTCCATCCTTTAGTTCTGTGTCAAGACCCTTGAGAAACCTTATGTCTTCATCATTAAGGTAGAGGTTTACAAACCTTCTTACTTCACCTTGCTCGTCTACAAGCCTTTCCTTAAAGCCCGGGTAGGATTCTTCAAGTTTTTCTATTGCTTCTCTTATAGTGCTTGCTTGCACCTGAACTTCACCTTGACCGTTGGTTATCCTTCTCAAAGGTGTGGGAACTCTCACAGTTATAGCCATTGCAAGACCTCCTTACTTATTATAACATATTTTCCGATGGAGGGTAAAAGTATAAAAGTTTACGCCAACCTTGAGAGTGTAGTAAATCTCAAGGATCAGAGCCTCCATGGATACTGGGTTTTGACAAGGATACTTTCTGGAAGTTCAGAACTTAGCTTCAAAGATATTGTAGACAAAGACTTGAAGGCACAAGCGGAAACAATGGTGCTAAAAGCGGTAGCAAAAAAGGTTCTCACAAAGCCTATCTTTATCAAAAAACCAATAGCTATGGACCTTGAGCATCTTCCAATTATCAGTAAAAACTTCGTTGTTTGCCTTCCTCAGGATATGAAACTAGCAGATTTAGCTGAAGCCATAAGTTTCCTAAGGAAGAGCGGGTTAAAATCTGCCCTTGATGGATACAGCACAATTGGTTATGAGGTTAAAGAATTTAGAGTAGGGACTTTTGATTATGTGTTTTTTAGTGAAGATTTCTACACAAACACAAAAATGTCAAATCTGGAGCGTCTAATAGCCAATTTTAAACTTTTCAAAGTAAAACTTGGCTTTAAAAACATAGATTCATTAAAGAAGCTTAATTTAGCTCTCAAGTTAGGCATAGATGTGGGGCATGGATATTTCTTCGGAAGTGAAACTCTCCTCGCGGGGATATTAGAATGATATTAGTCTTGTTTACCCTTCTTTTACTACTCTCTTCCTGTGCCAGAATTATAGTCTATACTGACCCACTTACCTCTGAAGAACACGTAAATCTTGGGTACATATACGAAAAACAGGGTAAGATAGAACTGGCAAGAGAAGAATACAAGAGGGCTATAAGAAAGGACAGAAAAAACTGGATAGCCTACTATAATCTTGGAAACATATACGCAAAAGAAGAAAATTGGGAAAGGGCGGAGGAGCTATACTTAGGAGCTTTAGAGATAAAAAGAGACCCAGACCTTCTGAATAACTTAGCCTATGTGCTTAACAAGAAAGGAGACCATTGCTTGGCTTTAAAGCTCATAGAAGAAGCCTTAATCAAGGCACAAAGAGCAGAATATATGCAAACAAAGGAAGAGATAAAAAATACAATAGAGAGGAAAAAAGTAGAGTGTTTATCTTTTGAAAGGGAAGGGGAACTTTGGTAGCTGTGGCATGCCCTGCATGTTTTTTAGCTTTTTTATCATCTTTTTCATTTCCTCGTAATCTTTGAGGACTTTGTTTACGTCAGAGACCGTTGTCCCACTACCTTTAGCTATCCTTTGTTTCCTACTCATGTTTATTATTTTCGGATTTCTCCTCTCTTGCTTTGTCATGGAGAGGATTATGGCTTCTGTTTTCTTGAACTTACTTTCCTCTACCTTTAAACCTTTGAGCTGTGCTCCTATGCCTGGGAGCATACCAAGGAGCTTGTCAAGAGGTCCCATGTTTTTTATGAACCTAAGTTGTTTAAGCATATCCTCAAGGTCAAACTCTCCCTTGAGAACCTTGTATGCGAGTGCTTGTGCTTCATCCTCTGGAATTACCTTCTGCACCTTCTCCGCAAGGGTCTGTATATCACCAAGACCAAGTATTCTTTGAGCTATCCTATCGGGATAGAAGGGTTCAATGTCCTCAATCTTCTCACCCACTCCTATAAACTTGACGCCAACACCAAGAGCTTCCTTTACAGAAAGTGCAACACCACCTCTTGCATCACCATCCATCTTTGTAAGCACTACTCCAGTAAGTCCAAGAAGCTCATGGAAGGTTTTTGCAGATTCAAGGGCGGACTGACCCTGCATGGCATCTGCGACGTATATAACTTCTGAAGGCTTGACTGCCTCTTTTATCTGCTTTAGCTCTTCCATAAGCTCCTCGTCTACATGAAGCCTTCCTGCGGTATCAAGGAGAAGGTAGTCTACAGCTTCTTCTTTGGCTTTTTGGAGTGCCCTTTTGGCTATTTCCACCGCAGTAAGACCTTCTTCAAAGCCGTAGTAAGGGATGCCTATTTTCTCCGCAAGCCTTTGAAGCTGTAGCATCGCCGCAGGTCTTCTCACGTCTGTGGAGCTCAAAGACACCTTAAAGCCTTGCTCCTTTAGATAGTTGGCTATCTTGCCTATGCTTGTGGTCTTACCAGTTCCCTGAAGTCCAACAAAAAGCACCACACCCTTTTTTAGGTCTTGCTTTTGACCGCCAAGAGTGTTGACAAGCTCTTCGTATATTGTGAGCAAAAAGCTATCTTGTGGCGATGGGCTGTTGGTGAGGTCTTCGGTCAAAGCCCTTTCCCGAACTCTCTTTAGAAAACCCTTCACCACCTCATAGTCCACATCCGCCTCTATTAGAGCGGCTCTTACTTCCCTTAGCACATCATTTACCTGTTTTTCTGTTAGCTTTCTCGTGTCTTTTACCCTACCAAGAGCCTTACTAAACTTTTCAGTAAGCAGTTCCAGCATAAGGTTTAGTATAATACAGTGTATGCCTACTTTCAAGGTAGCGGTTTTAGAGGGAGACGGAATAGGTCCAGAAATCATTGCCTCAGCCCTTAGGGTTCTAAAAAGGCTTGGTGAGCTCTCTAATCTGGACTTTGTTTTTGAAAAGGCTCTCATAGGGGGCTCTGCCATAGACCAGAAGGGCACGCCACTACCACAGGAGACGGTAGAGCTCTGTCTTAGGTCGGATGCGGTGCTCCTTGGTGCGGTGGGAGGTCCCAAGTGGGACAGCCTTCCCACAGACAAAAGACCAGAGAGGGGTCTTTTGGGTATAAGAAAGGCTCTTGACCTTTATGCAAACCTAAGACCTGCAAAGGTTTACGAGCCACTTATTAGCTCCTCTCCTCTAAAGGAAGAGGTCGCAAGGGGAACAGACTTTATCGTGGTTAGAGAGCTCACTGGCGATGTCTACTATGGAGAACCGAGGGGTATTTTTCTGTATGAGGGTAAGAGGGTAGGCATAAACACTATGAGGTATACAGAGGATGAGATAAGACGCGTTGCGCGTAAAGCCTTTGAAATAGCTCGCCAGAGAAGAAAAAAACTTACAAGTGTTGACAAGTCTAATGTTTTAGAGGTTAGCGGCTTGTGGAAGGGAGTAGTAGAGGAAGAAGCAAAAAATTATCCAGACGTGGAGTTAGAGCACCTTTATGTGGATAACTGTGCCATGCAGATAGTGAGAAGACCTTCTTCCTTTGACGTGATAGTGACGGGCAATATCTTTGGAGACATACTCTCTGACGAGGCGGCGGTTATAACGGGTAGTCTTGGAATGCTACCCTCTGCAAGCCTTGGAGACAAGTACGCCCTTTATGAACCCGTGCACGGCTCTGCACCGGACATAGCAGGCAAGGGCGTAGCAAACCCAATAGCCACAATACTGTCCGCAAGCATGATGCTCAGATATTCCTTTGGACTAAAAAGAGAAGCGGAGTTAATAGACAGAGCAGTGGAATTGGTGCTTGAAAGGGGCTACAGAACTCCAGACATATACAGCGAGGGTTGTATAAAAGTGGGAACAGAGGCTATGACTGACGCTATAATAAAAGCCATGGAGGAACTATGGGAAGGCTTGTCTTAATCCTAACAATCCTTATCTCAAGTGTATGGGCTCAGGATGCTTTGCAAGGCTTAAAGGACTTTTTCCAAAGGGAAGGCTATGTGGTAAAAGTGGAAGGAAACAGAGTGATTATAGACCTTGGCAGAGAAAAGGTAAGGGTTGGTGAGGAGTTTACAATCCTTAGAGAGGGCAAAGAGATAGTCCATCCCATTACAAAGCAGGTTATAGGAAGAGAAAGCCAACAAGTGGGAACTCTCAGAGTGGAAGAGGTGCAGGATAACTTCTCTTACGCAAAACTTATTGAAGGGTCTCCAAGGGAAGGAGACAGAATAAGGCTTTTGACAAGGGATGTGTGCTTTGAGGGTTCAGAGGAGTGGTTTTTCAAACTCCGTTCAGTCCTACCAGAATTGAAAAAGGAAAAAGCATGCACATACACTATAAAGGAGCTAAAGGATGGCATAGGCGTGGAGTATAGAAACTCTCCTGTAGCCTTTTTCCAAACACAGCAGGCGGTAGTGCAGGGCATAGAGAGGGCAAGCCTTGAGGACATAAACCTGCTGGCAAGACCAAGGCTTCTCAGACCCTTGCCCTCTTTACCCTTATCTGCGGACCTTTGCGACCTTACTGAAAGCGGTAAAGAGTTCCTTGTGGTGCTCTTCTCAGGAAGGGTTGAGGTTTATGAGCTTTTGAAAAACGACCTAGTAAAGAGGTTTGACTACAGCTTGCCTGCAGGTGTTCCTGTAGGCCTCAGGTGTGGAAAGATAGGCACTGATGACAGAGACCTTGTGCTTGTAAACATGGTATCTGGGGACTCAGCAAACTCTCTCATTTTGAGGTCAGTGGGCGACAGCCTTGTTCCTGTAAGGAGAAATATTCCCTACATAATGAGCGTTCTTGACAAAAGCAGACCAAAGGAGACCTTTATAGGTCAAAGGTTTAACTTCAGAGATAGGTTTGGTCAAACAGTGAGGTTGTCCTTAGAGGGAGAAAACTTAAGGGAGACGGGGGCTTTTCTCGCTCCAAGAGGCTTTAGGATAGACAGTGCCTTCTATTTTGGAGACTATCTTGTTTTTACAGATAGCATTGGTAGGGTAAGGGTCTATAGAGGAGATACGGAGGTCTTTTCAACAGAAGAGGGCTTTGGTGGTTCTTATACCCTTGTGGAAATCCCTCTTGAGCAAGGAAAGGTCAATTTCATCTTTAACCCACCGGGCACAGGGGCAAGGTTTTTAAACTTCAACATGGCTTTTGTGGTGAAAAACCATACAGGTATAGTGCAAAGATTTTTAGACATAGTCAAATACAGCAGAGGTGAGCTCTTTGTTATAGGAGAGAGGCGTAAAGACCTTGTGTTTATAAGACCCATAAGGGGTGGAAACTTTGAAGAATCTGTGCAGGCGGTGCTTACCACAAAGGATGGAAGGGTGCTGGTTCTTACTGGAAGGACTGGAACGCTTGCCATACAGAACAGAGGGGAAGTCTACGAGTTGGAGCTTAGGGCTCTTTGAAGTAATACCCTAAAACGCTCACCCATACTCACAAGCATAGTTTTTAGACGTGAAAGTCTTTCTATGTCCTCGGGATTTTCAAACTCAGAAAGCCTATAAAACTCCTCCACAAAGGCACTGCTCTCTAAAAGAAAATCTCTCAAACTTTTCAAATAAACCCTCTCCAAGCCAAAGTCTTTTCCATACTCCTCTAAAAGAGAAAAGTTTACGTGTGCGGTTATGTCTACAGGTTCTACGCTTTTCAGTGGGTTTATGTCCACTTTATGAGAGCTATAACCAACAACCGTGCCTTGAGGAAACCTGCTTATTTCCTCAGAAGTGTAGCCATAGTCTATTACAAGATGATAACCTCTTACCAAGTTTTTAGATATTTCTCTCAAAAAGTCTATACAGTCTATGCAAAGCTCTAACACATGAGGGATTTTCTCATAGCCCATTCTCCTTATCACCTCCTTGAGCCTTTGGTCTTTGACCTCAAGCCATACTTCCTTGCCATCTTCCACAAATAGCTCCCTTCCTTCTTTCAATACGTGCACCGGTAGGCAGTCAAAGAATTCATTGGAAAAGACCACACCCTCAAGGGGAAAAAGGCTATTACACCAAAAAACCTTATCTCTAAATTCCTCAAGCCTCCTCTTCTGTATCTCTATAAGCGTAGGACTAAATTCGTAAATGTAATATTTAAGCCTGCCATACAGCTCTGGATTTTTTTCCCTTAAGTATTGGAGAATATCATAGGCAAGGACACCGCTTCCTCCACCCAGCTCAAGGAAAACTGGTTTTTCAAAGTCTCCTACCAGCTTTGAAAGGTGCTCTGCCAGTGCATGACCAAAGACTCTGTCAAGCTCTGGTGCAGTGAAGAAATCCTTTCTAAAATCTCTCTGATAATACTCCTTTACCTTTTGAGACATCCAATCTCGGAAGGATATCAACCTGGTGGCCAGGACATGCTCCTCCCTGCGATGAAGTGAAGATGAAGATGAAAGACGCTTTGCCCTGCATCCTTTCCCACGTTAAAAACCAACCTATAGCCCTTGTTTAACTCCTCATCGGGTGCATAGCCCAGCTCTTCTCCAAGTTTTCTTGCCACATAGAACATATGACCCACCAAAGGCGCATCCTCAGGCTCAAAGCTTTGAATACCAACTATGTGCTTTTTGGGAATTATTAAAATGTGCGTGGGTGCAACGGGATTGATATCATGAAAGGCATAAACCAGCTCATCCTCATAAACACCCTTTGAGGGAATTTCCTTTCTTACTATCTTGCAAAATATGCAGTCTTGCATGGCAAAGCCTCCTCTCAAAAATTATATATCAAGCCCAAACCTTTCTCTGAGAACCTTAAGGATATCCTCAAAAACCCTTTCCACATCTCTGTTTCCATCTAATAGCACTATCCTTTCCCTCTCTTGGTTTGCCATAAGTATGTAGGCATCTCTCACTTTTCTGAGATAATCTTTGTCTTCAAAGCGAGTCTTTTTGCCCTCAATCCTCTCTAAGGCTACTTCAAGGGGAACATTTAGCAAGAAGGTTATATCAGGCTTTCTACCTCTGATGGCTATATGGTTTAGAATACTTACCGTGCCAAGGTTTATCTCTCTGCCATAGCCCTGATAGGCGGTTGTGGAATCTATAAAGCGGTCAAGAATTACTATTTTGCCTTCTTTTAGGTCTGGAAATATTCTTTCCCACACAAGGCTTGACCTTGCGGACTCAAAAAGTAAAAGCTCCGTGGTTGGGTCCATTTCAAAACTTAACAAAAGCTCCCTTATCTTTTCAGCAAGAGGCGTAGACCCTGGGTCTCTGTATAGGGAAACCTTATAACCCTTTGCCTTAAGGTATTCATAAAGCCTTTTTGCCTGAGTGCTCTTGCCAGAGCCGTCTATACCTTCAAAGGTTATAAGCATAATTCCCTCCTTATCCTACTTGATAGGTTAGTCATAAGCTCATAGGGTATAGTTCCAGCAAGTTTCGCAAGGTCTGTAAAACTCTGATTTTGTCCCACTATTTCTATCCAGTCTCCCACCTGAGCGTCCGTATTGGTAAGGTCTACCATGGTCATGTCCATAGTTATGTTTCCTATTATTTTTACAGGCTTGCCCTTGTAGAAAAGATAGGCTTTGTTGGATAGGCTCTTCATAAGACCGTCCGCATAGCCAAAGGCGACCACACCTACCCTTGTGGATTTTTCTGTTATATATGTCCTTGAGTAAGAAACAGAAAAGCCTGCAGGTAAGGTCTTTACGGATAATATCTTTGCCCTAAGCTCAAGAGCTGGAGTTAAAGAAACTAGGTAGTTTGGCATGGGCTTTTCTCCATAGAGGGCAAGTCCTACGCGTATATGAGTGGTAAAGGGGATGCGATATACCACTCCTGCGGAGCTTTCCATATGCACATACTTAAGACCTCTGTAGTGGTTTAATATCTTGACAAACCTTTCAATTTGGAGTTTTGAGTATTCTTCGTCAAGTGGGCTTGAAAGGTGGCTAAGGATTCCTTCAACTCTGTCATCTTTTATAACCTCTTCCAGAAAACCCAATCTCCCCATGCCTGTGTCGTATTTTATCTGTATAGGTATGTTCAACCCAGCCAAGGCCTTTAGATGCTCCTTATGGGACACTACGGGTGTCAGGTTATATTCCACAAAGGCTTTTTCCTCACCCTTTAGCACCCCTCCAAGCACGAGTATCTTTTTTCTCACACCAACCTTCCTTAGGTCTATACCCTCTTCTACGCAGGCTACCGCAAGTGCGGAGATTTCCTCTAACTTATCCATTAACAAAGCCACCTGCAAAGCACCCACGCCATAAGCGTTAGCTTTCAGCACAGCTATTATAGGCTTCTGGGAAAAGCGGTAAAGGCTTTTTATATTACCCTCAAGACTCCTAATTCCTATCCTTAGCTCTGCCCTTGACATATAGCTATTCTATTATCTCACAGCATGATATAATTTTTTCCTATGGAACAGCCCTTTTATAACCCCCTTTTCCCCCTTGTTAATTTTCTGTGGCTCTTTTTACTATTAGCCTTCCTCCTTATACCTTTTTGGAGAAGGTTTTTATTATCAAAGGCTAGGGAAGCACTTATACGACAGCTTGAGGGAAAAAGAGGTAGCAGGGTAATAACCTTAATACATAGACAGGAAAGTCTTGGCTTTTTTGGAATTCCCATATTCAGATACATAAACATAGAAGACTCGGAGCAGGTTCTAAGGGCAATTAGGATGACCCCTCCAGAGATGCCTATAGACCTTATAGTGCATACACCCGGTGGGCTCGCCCTTGCATCCACTCAGATTGCTAACGCTCTGGTAAGACATAAGGGTCCCGTAAGGGTTATTGTTCCTCACTATGCCATGTCTGGAGGCACGCTTCTTGCACTTTCCGCAGATGAGATTATAATGGACCCAAACGCAGTGCTTGGACCAGTAGACCCACAAATAGGTCAAATGCCTGCCGCCTCTATACTAAAAGTGTTGGAACAAAAAGATATAAAGGATATAGAAGACCAAACCCTCATAATGGCGGATATAGCTCGGAAAGCAATAGACCAAATGAAGTCCTACCTTCTTTGGCTTCTCACCCAGAACGGTATGGAAGAGGGAAAGGCAGAAAGGATAGCCCAAGAGTTAGCCACAGGTAAATATACTCATGACTATCCTCTTACCGTCGAGTATCTAAAGGAGCTCGGTTTAAATGTTAGCACTGATGTGCCTGAAGAGGTTTATGCTCTTATGGAGCTCTTTCCGCAACCTATGGGCTCACAGGTGCCTTCTGTGCAATATATTCCAGTTCCCTACAGGACAAATCACGGAGGTAAACCTTGAAGGTTAAAGTTGGAATTGTGGGTTGTGGTGTGGTTGGCACTGGTGTAGTGGAACTTCTTTTGAAAAACTCAGAAATTATCAAAAAGAAGACTGGTGTAGAGCTTGAGCTTTCAAAGGTTGCAGACAGAGATTGGGAGAGACAAAGAGCTTTCCATGTGCCAGAAGGCTTAAGAACCACAGATTACAAAGAGGTCATAGAAAACTCTCACATAGTGGTTGAGCTTGTAGGCGGAAAGGGTTTTGCCAAGGAGCTTATAAAGGAGGCTCTTTTAAAAGGAAAACACGTGGTTACCGCCAACAAGCATCTACTTGCGGAGGAAGGAGAAGAGCTTTTTAGCCTCGCTCAAGAAAGAGGTCTGCACATAGGCTTTGAGGCTTCTGTAGGTGGTGGCATACCTATTATAAAGGCGGTAAGAGAAGCCCTTGTGGGAAACAATATAAAAGTGGTCTACGGCATACTCAACGGGACAACTAACTATATACTAACGAGGATGCTTCAAGAAGATGTGGATTTTGAAACCGCCCTAAAAGAAGCTAAAAGTAAAGGATACGCAGAAGCGGACCCATCTCTTGACATAGATGGTTGGGATAGTGCCCATAAAATAGCCATACTATCCTTTATAGCCTTTGGTAGCTTTTTACCCTTCTCTCGTATCCACGTGGAGGGCATAAGGAACATTGAGCTTTTGGACGTGGAGCTCGGAAGAGAGCTGGGCTACACCCTTAAGCTCCTTGCCATAGCAAAGAGGAGGGAAGAGGAGCTTGAAGTAAGGGTCCACCCTACCTTTTTACCAGAGGAAGACCCCTTGGCAAAGGTCTCTGATGTTTTTAACGCTATTATGGTAGAGGGAGACTTTGTGGGTAAAACCATGTTTTACGGTAGAGGTGCAGGCTCTCATCCTACTGCTTCTGCGGTGGTCTCAGATATAGTGGACATAGCCTGCAGACTACAGTCAGGGCAAGTATGCACCTATCCCATAAATTGGGAAGACAAAAGGATAAAGCTCACGGAGGATTTCTACAGCCGGTATTACCTTAGGTTTGATGTGCCAGACAGACCGGGCGTGCTGGCAAGCATAGCAAAAGTCCTGGCAGACCACCACATAAGCATAGCCAGTGTCCTGCAAAAGGAAAAGGTCTGCAAGCTGGCAGGAAGAGAAGGCGAACATATAGTGCCCTTGGTAGTCCTGACCCATAAGGCTTACGAAAGCTCCATGCGTAGAGCCTTGCAAGAGATGCAAACTCTGCCTGTGGTTATGGGAAAGCCTATTCTCATAAGAGTTGAAGAGGAGGCGGAATGAAGCTTCTTGCTCCCTCCATACTCTCTGCGGACTTTTGGAGGCTGGGCGAACAGGTGATGGCTTGCGTGGAGGGTGGTGCGGACCTTATACACTTTGACGTAATGGATGGACACTTTGTGCCTAACATAACCTTTGGTCCTGTACTTTTGGAAAGCATAAAAAAGCACTGCCCCCTTCCCTTAGATGCACATCTTATGATAGAAAACCCAGATAAATACATTCCTGACTTTATAAAAGCTGGTGCAGAGATGGTGAGCGTCCACGTTGAAAACACACCCCATATTCACCGCACCCTTGAGCTCATAAAAAGCCTTGGTGCAAAGGCTGGAGTAGTTATAAACCCCGGCACACCCCTTAGTGCATTGGAAGAAGTGGTACATTATGCGGATTTTGTGCTCCTGATGTCTGTAAACCCAGGTTTTGGAGGACAAAAGTTCATACAAAGGTCTATTGAGAGGCTAAGGAAGCTAAAAGCCCTTTTACAGGATATAAACCCATCAGTCCTTATTGAAATAGACGGTGGGATAAAAGAAGACAACATCGTAGAGGTAGCAAAAGCTGGTGCGGACATATTGGTGGTAGGCTCTGGCATATTTCATTCAGAAGATATAAAGGCACAGACCAATAAGTTGAAAGATATGCTCATCTTTTCAGAGGCACTGTAAACCTCTGAAGGTCAAAGACATTAAAGGTCAAAAAAACCTCTTTGAGATATTTTTGTCTTGTTCCGTCGTATATATCCCTTAGCAATATCCCCAAACTCCAGCAAGCCCCCTTGTATTCCATACCCACCTGCCTTTGAAGGTCTTTGTTAACCTTGCTGTCCCTAATGATACCAAAGAATAGGCTTGCGTTTCTATAGAGTGCGGAAGCGGACAGGTTATACTGGTCGTTGACTACGCTACCATCGTAATTTTTCTCCAAGGTTCTACCCAAAGTTATACTCTTACCCTCACCGCTTATGGTAAGTGAACCTATTGACCTCAGAAGACGTCCATGAACTGGGTCATAGAGACTGTCTGAAGAAAGCCTAAGCCAGTCTGTGGGATAGAGCCAGAGTATAGCCCTAATTGGTAAAAATTTTTCTCTCACCTCTTGCCCTGCATAGGTAAACCTACCAAGGTGGTTATATCCGCCAGCAAGAAATAGGCTATAGAGAAGCTTTTCCTTGTGATAACCGTAGCTCTTAAGGGTATAAGACAAAAGGCTTTCCTTGTCTATACTGTCAAGGTCATCAAACCTTGGATTTTTAAAGCCCTTGGGTCTGTAAGAGTATGACAGCTCAAAGGTGTTCCTAAGGTCAAACCCTCCAAGATGAAGTTTATAAAAATATGGAAGACTTTCTCTGTAGCGAATACTTCCAAATATGCTTTTATCTTCAAATCTCCCTCCTTTTACGTCCATGTAGGCTATGTTTTCAAAGGTAAGGGTGGAAAGCAGGTTAAGACCAAAAACGTGCTTTGGTATTGAAAATTCCGGAAAAAGAATAAGTCTTTGGGCTCTAAGCCCCTCTTCTCTATAAAAGTTTGTGTAAGAAGCACTCAAGTTAAAGTAGAGGTTCTGCAATACAGGAGTATCCTTAAGATAAAACCCTATTTCAGGAAGTCTCTGGAGAGTCTCTTTATTGTTAGGAGAGGTAGTATCGTAAAACCTCCTTGCATCAAAGGTAAAAAGAAACCTTTCCCATTCCCTCTTATAGGTTATGTAAGAGGTAAGATAAGGCACGGTCCTATCTCTCGTGGTGAAGTACACATCCTGCATAAAGTATGGGTCTGAAATAGTGTCCACGCCAACCTTTAAGTCTCCAAGGTCAATGTCAGCCTTTATTCTGTAGCGGTTTTCCCTAAAAGTTGATGGATCTCTACCTTGCCACCATTTGTCAGGCGGAGTAGGTTCTTTGTAAAAAGAGAGAGTTCCAGTGAGGTCAAGGTTCTTTTTCATAGAATGACGGTATTCAAGGGAAAGACCCTTTGCCTGTTTATCTCTTAGGTCAAGGGTTAGTGTAGCATCCTTGTTCTTTGATATAGCCCAATATATGGGTTGTTGGTATATAAGAGTGTTATACGTGTTTGAACCGATAGTAGGAGGCAAAAGCCCAGACCTTCTCTCTCCTACAGGAAAGAGGGTTATAGGCAGGTAGGCTATAGGCACTCTGAAAAGCTGTAGGGTGTTGTTTTCACTAAACACATACCTTTGAGATACCCTTGCCCTTGAAAAGCACAGCTTCATCTCTTTTCTGTCTGGTGGACATGTGGTTATTGAGCCTTCTTGTATAGAGTAGGCTTCTCCCTCTTTCTCAAACCTTTTTGCGGTAAAGTTAAACTTCTCAAACCTGCCCTCTGCGTCAAGGAAGTATCCCACATCTCTTTCAAGGTCAAGGAGTGCTTCGCTTCCTTTTACCTCAAACCTTCCATCTACAGACTTTATGTATACTTCTTCCTTTGCGTAAACGATTCTCTTTTGCGGGTCGTAGGTCATAAACTCAGCTTTAATGTAGTATTCTTTGTAGTAAGCCTCTACATTGCCAGTAGCTTTGAATCTTCCATCTGGCAATTTCTCAAGCCTTCCGGAAAAAATCTCCAAAGAGAAAGAAAAGGAAAAGAAAAGGAAAAGGAATAGAAAAGAGAACATGAAATTATTTTACTTATTCCTTAAGTGCTTCCTCCGGAGATTTAGCTCTTTGTAGTATCTTCACCACCACCCATCTCTTGGTCTTAGAAAGAGGTCTTGTCTCTCTTATAACCACAAGGTCTCCAACCTTGCACTCGTTATTGGGGTCATGAGCATGATACTTCTTGCTCTTTATTATGTGCTTTTTGTATATAGGGTGAGCCTCCCTTCTGTCTACCTTTACAACCACCGTCTTATCCATCTTATCGCTCACAACGTAACCCACAAGTTCTTTTCTCTTCAGATGCCAAGGCTTTTCCATTATCCTTCACCTCTCAGCTGTTTTTCTTTTATAAGGGTGAGGACCCTTGCAAGGTCTCTTCTTGTGTTTCTTATTTGCATGGGGTTTGGAAGCCCTTCTACCTTCTTCTTAATCCTAAGTCTAAAAAGCTCCCTTCTAAGCTCTTGCTCCTTTTTAATAAGGTCCTGAAGACTTAGCTTTCTTAGGTCTTTGGTCTTCATCCCTTCATACCTCCAGCCTTTACAAGCCTTGTCTTTATAGGAAGTTTAGCATCCACCAGCCTGTGAGCCTCTTCCGCTACCTCCTTAGGAACTCCAGAAAATTCATATAGTATCCTTCCTGGTTTCACAACTGCCACAAAGCCCTCTGGGTCGCCTTTTCCACCACCCATACGAACTTCGTTAGGCTTTTTTGTGTAGGGCTTGTCTGGAAATACCTGTATCCATACCTTTGCACCCTTTCTAAGAGCCCTCACTAAGGCTATCCTGCCAGCTTCTATCTGTCTCTGGGTGAGCCAGCAGGACTCAAGTGCTTGTATACCGTATTCACCAAAGGAGACCTTATTACCTCTAAGAGCCTTTCCCTTTAGTGTCCCTCTCTGTATTTTTCTAAACTTTGTCTTTTTAGGTGCTAAGAAGGACATCTTTTATACCTCCTTTTCAGCTTTTTTGAGGTCTTCCTCTATCTTTTTAACTATCTCTTCCTTGCCACCCTTTAGCACATCTCCCTTGTATATCCACACCTTTATGCCAAGTACTCCATATTTGGTCTGGGCTACTGCATAACCGTAGTCTATGTCCGCCCTCAAGGTTTGCAGAGGCATCCTTCCTACAAGAAACCACTCCGCCCTTGCCAGCTCCGCACCACCTATCCTACCCTTTACCTGCACCTTTACACCCTTTGCACCTGCCTTAAAGGCGTTATCTATAGCCCTTTTCATAGCCCTTCTGTGAGAAACCCTTCTTTCTATTTGAAGGGCTATCTCTTCCGCCACAAGCTGTGCGTCCAACTCTGGGACCCTTACCTCATCTACGGTTATAATCACATCTTTGCCGCGGGTTATGTATTCTATATCCTTTTTTAACTGCTCTACCTCTGCACCCTTTCTACCTATGATGATACCCGGTCTTGAGGCAAGAACTCTCACCTTTACCTTGTCCGCCATCCTTTCTACTATAACCTTAGATATCCCAGCGGATGCATACCTTTTCTTTATGTAGTCTTTTATTCTTATATCTTCATGAAGTAGCTCTGTATAGTCCCTTTTTCCCGCAAACCATTTGGAAGTCCAATCTCTGATAACTCCAACCCTAAAACCTATGGGATGCGTCTTCTGACCCATCAGTCTTCCTCCTTTTCTATAAGCACAAGGGTTATGTGAGAGGTTCTTTTTCTTAACATAGTAGCCCTACCATGAGCTCTTGGAAGCCATTTTTTATACATAGGACCCTCGTCCGCCACCGCCTTTTGAATGTATAGCTTTTCCAAGTCCATACCCTTTTGTTCCGCGTTGGCAAGAGCGCTTTTTAGGACGCCCTCCACTATGCGTGCGGACTTTTTGGGTATAAACCTGAGCTGATAGAGGGCATCGCCCGCCTTCATACCTTGAATAACCCTGAGCACTTGTCTTGCCTTCGTGGGTGAAACCTTTGCATACCTTAAAACCGCCCTTGCTTCCATTTTTACACCTCACTTCTTCTTTGTAGCCTTTGCGGACTTTTCTGGGTGACCCTTAAAGGTTCTTGTGGGAGCAAACTCACCCAGTTTATGACCCACCATCTCTGAGGTTATATAAACTGGGACAAAGGTTTTTCCGTTATGCACTGCTATGGTGTGTCCCACAAACTCAGGAATTATAGTAGTGTCCCTGCTGTAGGTTTTTATAACCTTTCTATCGCCAGTTTGGTTCATCTTCTTTATCCTTACCCAGAGCTTTGGATCCACCCATGCCTTTTTGTTTACCAGCTTTCTGTATTCATCCCACACTCTCTGATACTTTTCAAGAGCCTTCTGGTATAGCTGTGGTGTATGCTGAACCGTCCTGACCTTTTTGTATATCCTCTGGGTCTTTTTGTAGAGCTTTAGAAAACTATCAAGGTCTTCAACAGGTCTGTTTCTCTTGTTCCATGCACCCTTAAAGCCCATTATTTAACACCTCCTCTGAGAGGCTTACCCTTTCTTGAGACCAGTATAAATTTATCGGAATACTTCTTGCCTCTTCTAGTCTTGTAGCCTTTCGTTTTCCAGCCCCAGGGCGACTCTGGGTGTTTACCCTTTGTCTTTCCTTCACCACCACCGTGAGGGTGGTCAACAGGGTTTGTAGCAGTTCCTCTAACCTTTGGTCTCCAGCCGAGCCACCTGTACCTGCCTGCCTTTCCATACTTGACGAGCTCGTGCTCCGCAAGACCCACAACGCCCACCGTTGCCATGCACCTTTGGTGAACAAGCCTTATCTCGCCAGAGGGCATTCTAAGCTGGACATAATCTCCCACTTTACCCAATATCTGAGCAGACATACCCGCAGACCTAGCTATCTGCCCACCTTTACCAGGATGAAGCTCTACGTTGTGAACCACCGTTCCCACAGGCATATACTTAAGAGGTAAGGCATTGCCTACCTTTATCTCGGGAAGCTCCTTGCCCTTTTCTGCATCTTCGTAAGAGATGGACAAGACCGTGTCTCCTACCTTTAGCCCCTCAGGCCAAAGAATATACCTCTTTTCGCCATCCGCATACTGGAGCAATGCTATGCGTGCAGATCTATTAGGGTCATACTCTATGGCAACCACCTTTGCAGGGACAAGTCTTTTGTCCCTTTTGAAGTCAATGAGCCTGTATCTTCTCTTGTTGCCACCGCCTCTGCCCCTTGAGGTTATCTTACCCTGCTGACGGGACCTTCCCTTTGCCCTATGCCAATGCACAAGCAGGGACTTTTCTGGCTCAGACTTAGTAATCTCAGAAAAGTCATACAGAACCGCATGTCTCTGACCGTTGGTAACAGGCTTTAACTTCCTTACACCCATCTTTACACTCCTGTTAGGTCTATTTCCTTATCGGGAGGTATGGTAACTATGGCTTTTTTGTATGCCCTTGTATAGCCATACCTCCTAAACTTTCCTATTATTCTCTTCTTTCTTGGCTTTACTATGAGGGTGTTTACCTTTAGCACCTTTACACCAAAGAGCTTTTCCACTGCGTGCTTTATTTCGTGCTTTGTGGCGTCCATAGCCACTTCAAAGGTATACTTTTTATGGTCTTCCATAAGCCTGTTGCTCTTTTCGGTTATTATAGGTCTTATTATCACTTCTTCTGGTCTTTTCATGATGACAACCTCTCATATATCTTCTCTAAGGCTTGGGAGGTTATAAGTAGTTTATCCGCCCAAAGGATATCATAAACATTCAAACCTTCAACAGGCAGAACCCTCACATAAGGCAGATTTCTAAAGGATTTATATATAACC
Organism: Hydrogenobacter sp. T-2; assembly: GCF_033971325.1. NCBI lineage: Bacteria > Pseudomonadati > Aquificota > Aquificia > Aquificales > Aquificaceae > Pampinifervens > Pampinifervens diazotrophicum. The sequence continues at coordinate 225,794 of NZ_CP117180.1, read as the reverse complement.
TCTTCCTTTTGAGGCAGAACCACGAGCACCTTTTGAGGATATATGCCAAGGGTTTTAAGCACTTCCACAGCCCTTTTAGTCTTTGGCACCTCTCCCAAATCTAAGCTGTCAACTAAGAGCAGGTTATTCTCTTTAGCCTTCAAGCTCAAAGCCATTTTAAGCCCAAGCCTTCTTACCTTCTTAGGGAGAGGATAGTAGTAATCTCTTGGCTTTGGACCGTGAGCCACGCCACCGCCTACGAATATGTTGGCACCTCTGTCTCCATGTCTTGCATTACCTGTGCCCTTCTGAGGTAGGAGCTTTCTTCCACTATAGGATACTTCACCCCTTGTCTTGGTGCTATGGCTTCCCTGTCTTCTGCTGGCAAGTTGCCACTTTACCACTTCCCACAGCACATGCTTTTTCACTTCCACATTAAAGACTTCAGGTTTTAGCTCAGCATCAAGCACCTTCATGAGACCTCTCCTTTAACCAAGGCTTCCACCATACCCTTTATTCTATTTAGCTTAAGTCTCTGAGACCTTCTGCTTACTATCCTGCTCTTTTCTACAAAAACTATTCCACCGTTGGGTCCTGGCACAGAACCCTTGACCAAAAGGATATTATGCTCAGGAACAACATCAAGCACAAGCAGGGACTGAACCCTTATAGGCTCATTACCCCAATGCCCAGCCATCCTCTTGCTTTTCCATACTCTACCTGGGTCTGACCTGTTTCCGATAGAACCAACCGCTCTGTGATATCTGTGTCCGTGAGACTTGGGAAAACCACCAAAGTCCCACCTTTTCATAGTGCCCGCAAAGCCTCTTCCCTTGCTCTTGCCCACCACATCCACAAGCTCTCCTGGCTGAAAGACCTCTTCAAGCCTTAACTCCTGACCTACCTGATAGCCTTCCACCGAGTCTACCCTAAACTCCTTTAGCACCCTTAGAACTTTACCCACCTTTTTGAGATGTCCAAGCTCTGGCTTTGTTAGATGTTTTTCCTTGTCTTCAAAGGCACCCACCTGTATGGCGGTATAACCATTCTTTTCAGGCGTTCTTACCGCAGTTATATAGTTAGGCTTTACCTCTATAACCGTTACGGGCACAGAAGTGCCATCCTTTAGGAAAACTCTTGTCATCCCTATCTTCTTACCAATAAGCCCTATCGCCATGGCTATCTCCCTATTATTAGCTCCACATCAACCCCTGCAGGGAGGGTCAGGTCCCTCAGGGACTCTATGGTTTGAGAGGTCGCTCTGGTTATATCCAATATCCTTCTGTGTTCTCTCATTTCAAAGTGCTCCCTTGACTGGTCAAACTTGTGTGGAGACCTAAGAACCACCCACCTTCTTCTCCTAACGGGAAGAGGTATGGGACCCTTGACCACGCCACCGGTTCTCTTGACCGTGTCTATTATCTGCTTTACATACTGGTCAAGAAGTCTGTGGTCATAAGACCTAAGTTTTATCCGTATTAGTTCCTGCTCCATAGCCATTCCTCACTCAATGATTTTTGTGACCACACCAGCACCAACAGTCCTTCCACCTTCCCTTATGGCAAACCTAAGCTGTTCTTCCATAGCCACTGGCTTGACAAGCTCCACCTCTATCTCCACATTGTCACCAGGCATCACCATCTCTTGACCCTCTGGCAGTTTCACCACCGTCCCCGTCACATCCGCAGTCCTGAAGTAAAACTGTGGCCTGTAGTTCACGAAAAAGGGCGTGTGCCTTCCACCCTCTTCCTTGCTTAGCACATACACCTGTGCCCTAAACTTCCTATGAGGCTTTACTGTCCCAGGCTTTGCCAATACTTGTCCCCTCTCCACATCGTCCTTGCCTACTCCTCTTAGCAATACTCCCACATTGTCTCCTGGTAGTGCCTCGTCAAGTATCTTCCTAAACATCTCTATGGAGGTTGCCACTGTCTTTAGTGGCTCTTCCCTTAATCCTACTATCTCCACTTCCTCTCCAGGCTTTAGCACGCCTCTTTCTACCCTTCCTGTCACAACTGTTCCACGTCCTGAAATGGTAAACACATCCTCTATGGGCATCAGGAAAGGTTTGTCCACTTCTCTTTGTGGTGTGGGTATATACTGGTCAAGGGCTTCCATTAACTGCACTATGGCGTTGCACCACTGGTCTGGCTTGCCTGCGTCTAACTCTTGCAATGCTCCAAGGGCTGAACCTCTTATCACTGGCACATCATCTCCTGGAAACTCATACTTGGATAGTAGCTCTCTTACTTCAAGTTCCACAAGGTCTAAAAGCTCTGGGTCATCTACCATATCGCATTTGTTCATGAAAACCACTATGTATGGCACGTTAACCTGTCTTGCCAAGAGCACGTGTTCTCTTGTTTGTGGCATTGGACCGTCTGCTGCAGAGACCACAAGGATAGCACCGTCCATTTGTGCTGCACCTGTTATCATGTTCTTTATGTAGTCTGCGTGTCCTGGGCAGTCTACGTGTGCGTAGTGTCTTTTGGGTGTCTCGTATTCTACGTGTGTGATGTTTATGGTTATGCCTCTTTCTTTTTCTTCTGGTGCTTTGTCAATCTCTTCGTATCTCATGCACTTGGCTTTACCGCCTTGCATTACTCCTGCACCAAGAACGCAGGTTATGGCGGATGTGAGCGTGGACTTGCCGTGGTCTACGTGTCCTATGGTGCCTACGTTAACGTGTTCCTTTTCTCTTACAAACTTCTCTTTTGCCATCGCCTTACCTCCTTATTTTGCTACAGCACTTCTTTCCCCAACTATTTGCTCTGCTATGCTGTGGGGAACCTCATCGTAATGAGAAAATTTCATTATAAAGGTTCCTCTTCCCTGTGTCAAGCTCCTAAGTGTGGTTGCATAGCCAAACATCTCCGCAAGAGGCACATAGGCCCTTATGGCGGTTATTATGCCCTTGTTTTCCATTCCCATTATTTTGCCCCTTCTTGAGTTTAGGTCTCCTATCACATCACCCACATAGTCCTCGGGAGTTTCCACCTCTACTTCCATTATTGGCTCAAGGAGCACAAGACCTGCCTTCTTTGCCGCTTCTTTGAAAGCAAGGGAACCTGCTATCTTGAAAGCCATCTCTGAAGAGTCCACCTCGTGGTAAGAGCCATCAAATAGCTTTACTTTTAAGTCCACCACGGGATAACCTGCCATAACGCCATTCTGCATAGCCTCTTTTACACCTTCTTCAACCGCAGGGATAAACTCTTTTGGTATTACTCCACCCACTATAGCGTTTTCAAAGACAAAGCCCTGACCCCTTTCAAGGGGTTCTATCTCTATAACCACGTGTCCGTATTGACCCCTACCACCTGTCTGACGAATAAACTTGCCCTCTGCGGTTGCCTTGCCCTTTATGGTCTCCTTGTAAGCCACCTGAGGCTTGCCCACGTTCACTTCAATACCGTATTCCCTCTTCATTCTGTCCACTATTATCTCAAGGTGCAGCTCTCCCATGCCGTGGATGAGGGTCTGCCCAGTCTCTGGGTCTGCACTTGCTTTGAAGGTGGGGTCTTCCTTCATAAATTTATTAAGCACCTGAGAGAGCTTTTCCTGGTCCTTTTTCGTCTTTGGCTCTATCGCCATAGAGATAACGGGTTCTGGAAACTCCAACTTCTCAAGGAGTATGGGGAACTTTTCATCGCAAAGAGTATCTCCAGTGGCCGCATCCATACCGACCGCCGCAACTATCTCACCTGCAGAGGCTTCTTGCACATCCTCTCTTGAGTTAGCATGCATAAGCAGAAGCCTTCCAACTCTTTCCTTCTTGTCCTTTGTAGCGTTGTATACATAAGAGCCTGCGGCAACTTTACCTGAGAACACTCTAAAGTAGGTAAGCTGTCCCGCATATGGGTCGCTCATAACCTTAAAGGCGTATGCACAGAAGGGCTCTTCATCAAGAGGTCTCCTTTCCTCTTCTTGGTTTGTTTTGGGATTTATTCCACGCACCGGCGGAACATCAAGGGGAGAAGGAAGATAGTCAAGAACCGCATCCAAAAGGGGCTGGACACCCTTGTTTTTGAAGGCAGAGCCACACAGAACTGGAACAAGCTCCTTGTTTATGGTTGCCTTTCTGAGAACCCTCTTTAGGTCCTCTGTAGCTATCTCCTCTCCCTCAAGGTATTTCATCATAAGCTCGTCATCCTTTTCTACGATGGCTTCCACCATCTTAGCGCGCCACTCTTGAGCTTTATCCATGTAGTCCGCAGGCACATCCACTATCTCATATTTGGCACCGAGGGTTTCCTCAAGCCAGATTATAGCCCTCATCTCCATAAGGTCTACCACACCCTTGAACTGGTCTTCCGCACCTATGGGTATCTGGACTGCCACAGGTTTTATGCTTAGCTTTTTCTCTATTTCATTAAATACCCTGTAAAAGTCCGCACCAAGCCTGTCCAATTTGTTTATGAAGGCTATCCTTGGCACTCCAAACCTGTCCGCCCACCTCCAGTTGGCTTCTGACTGAGGCTGGACACCTTCTACCGCAGAGAAGATAAAGATAATACCGTCCAAGACCTTCATAGAGCGGACTACTTCCACCGAAAAGTCCACGTGACCGGGCGTGTCTATGATGTTTATCTGGTGGTCTTTCCAATAGCAGGCAGTGGTTGCTGCGGTTATGGTTATGCCTCTTTCCCTCTCCTGGGGCATCCAGTCCATTGTGGCAGCACCCTCGTGCACCTCACCTATCTTGTAGGTTTTACCCGTGTAGTAGAGTATTCTCTCTGTGGTAGTAGTCTTTCCGGCGTCTATGTGGGCGACTATTCCTATGTTTCTGAGCCTTTCTATAGGCACAAGCCTTGGCATGACTTCCTCCTTACCATCTAAAGTGTGCGAAAACCTTGTTGGCTTCCGCCATCTTGTGGGTATCTTCCTTCTTCTTTATGGCACCACCCTTTTCATTTAGAGCGTCAAGAAGCTCCGCCTTTAGCCTTTCCACCATAGTGTAGCTTCCTCTGTGCTTTGACCTTTCTCTTGCGGACTGCACCAGCCACTTAAGGGCAAGGCTTATCTGTCTACGGGGTGGAACTTCCACGGGGACTTGATAGGTGGCACCACCCACCCTTCTTGGACGCACTTCAAACTCAGGCTTTAGCTTTTCCACCACCTTGTGAAGTAGCTCCACAGGTTGCATATTTACCTCTTTTGCGGCGGATTCAAGGGCAGTGTAAACTATCCACTCTGCCACGGACTTCTTACCACTTTCCATTACCTTGTTGATGAGCTTGTGGACTATCACATCCCCATACTTTGGGTCTGGAGAGATTTCTCTTGCAGGAACTGGACCCTTTCTTGGCATTACTTCTTACCTCCCTTTGCCTGTGCTTGTTGACCAGGCTTTGGTCTCTTAGCTCCGTATTTAGACCTGGATTGTCTTCTGTTGGCAACGCCTGCGGTATCAAGGGCACCTCTCACCACCTTATAACGAACACCCGGAAGGTCCTTTACCCTTCCACCCCTTACCAAAACCAAAGAGTGCTCTTGGAGGTTGTGCCCCTCGCCGGGTATATATGCGGTCACTTCAATACCGTTTGATAATCTTACCCTTGTAACCTTCCTCAGGGCGGAGTTGGGTTTTTTGGGTGTAACCGTGTAGACCCTCACGCAGACTCCTCTTTTTTGAGGATTGCCCTGCAGTGCAGGTGCTTTGCTCTTTTTCTTCCTTGTTTCCCTACCTTGTTTTACAAGCTGGTTTATGGTAGGCATACGCTAAACCTCCTAAGCTGAATATTATAACACATCTTTGAGAACTTTTGCCTTCTCTTCTTCAATCACCTCTACCTCCGCATACTCCCACAAACCAGTTCCTGCAGGTATGAGATTACCTATTATCACATTTTCCTTTATACCTCTGAGGTCATCCACCTTACCTTCGCAGGATGCGTCGGTTAGCACCTTTGTGGTCTCCTGGAAGGAGGCAGAGGATATCCAGCTTCTTGAAGTTAGTGCAGCCTTTGATATGCCTACAAGTATAGGCTCTGCCTTTGGTATTTTGCCACCTTCTGCTTTTATCCTTTCCACTTCTTGCTGTAGCTCTTCTAATTCTACCTCTTCGTTTACTAAGAACCTGCTGTCTCCTGGGTCTACTATGCGTCTGCGCCTAAGCATCTGACGGATCATTATCTCAAAGTGCTTGTCGTTTATATCCACGCCTTGCAATCTATAGACCATTTGAACCTCTTTAAGCAGGAACTTTTGAAGCTCTTCCACGCCCTTTATTTTGAGTATCTCTTCTGGCACGGGTGTGCCGTCAGTGAGAGGGTCTCCTGCGTTTACCATATCACCGTTCTTTACAAGTAGGTGTTTGCCCTTAGGCACAAAGTATTCCTTTTGCAGACCTGTCTCTTTATTGTATACCACAACCCTGTAGCCTCTTCCCTTTATCCTAACTTGCCCTTCTACTTCCGCCTTTACGCGGTCTGTTATCTCAGCTCCCTTCTGCACGAACTGTCCGTGGCTCACAAGGATGTATTCGTCTTTCTTTATATCATACTTTCTGGTTTCTCCAGTCCTTGGGTTAAAGACTATCACCTCGTCCGCATCCTCAAATATCCTTACAATACCATCAATCTCTGTAAGTATTGCTGGGTTTTTGGGTCTTCTTGCCTCAAATAGTTCTTCAACCCTTGGAAGACCTCCTACGATATCACGGACCTTTGCCATTTCCTTTGGAATGCGTGCGAGCACATCTCCGGGCTGAACTATGTATTCTTTAACCACATAATACTTATGCTGTATTTCCGTGCCTTCGGACTCGCTGCAGGTAGGACACACCATCCACTCAAAGCTCACCCTCTCCGCTGGCACGTTTAGTATGGAGTTTACAGGAAGGTCATAGGAGACCTCTCTTCCATCCTCTGTATGAACTACTATTTTTGGAGTGTGAAGCATAGCGTCTTTGGGTCTTGTAAAGGAGACAATGGTGGAGGTCTTGCCAGTAAGTGGGTCTCTCTCTTCTTTTACCGTTATGTCAAGGGCTATGTCCTTGAACTCAACACTTCCTGCTTCCTCCGCTATGATGAAGGTGTTGAAAGGATCCCACTCCGCCAGAAGGTTATTCTCTGAAACCTCTTTTCCTTCCTCCACGAGTATGCTCGCCCCATAAGGCACCGCATGACGCTCCACCATCCTACCCTCTGCGTCAAGTATTCCAATAGCTCCGTCCTTGGAGATGTTTATCTTTCTGCCTTCCCTGTTGGTGATAAGTTTTATGTTGTAGTATTTGACAGTTCCCTGCTTTTCATTAAAGAGCTCACCCTTTACCCTCTCCGCCACCGCAGCACCGCCTATGTGGAAGGTTCTCATGGTGAGCTGGGTTCCTGGCTCTCCTATAGACTGTGCTGCAATTATTCCCACAGCCTCTCCTACGTCCACCAACTTCCTCTGAGAAAGGTCCCATCCATAGCACATGGCACATATACCATGCTGAGATTCGCAGGTAAGAGGAGACCTAACCATTACCCTTTCTATACCCGCATGCACTATCTTGTCTGCAAGTTCCTCATCCACTATCTGATTTCTCTTGGCAATAACTTCTCCCGTGTATGGGTCTGCTACATCCTCTGCAAGGGTTCTTCCTATTATCCTGTCCTTGAGAGAGACCTTTTCTTCACCACCCTCTACTATAGCTTCCATGACAATGCCTCTGTGGGTTCCACAGTCCCTTTCCACTATGGTTATATCCTGTGCCACATCCACAAGCCTTCTGGTGAGGTATCCTGCAAAGGCGGTCTTTAGGGCGGTATCCGCAAGACCTTTTCTTGCACCATAGGTGGAAATGAAATACTCAAGCACAGAAAGACCTTCTCTGAAATTGGACACAATAGGCGTTTCTATGAACTCTCCCGTATGCTTTGCCATAAGACCTCTCATAGCAGCGAGCTGTCTTATCTGGTCTCTGTTTCCACGGGCTCCAGAGTTTGCCATCATGTATATGGGGTTGAAAATGCCCGTGTAGACCTTTTCTCCCTCCTTTCTCGTGCTCTTTTCTATCTCCTCAAACATAGCCTTTGAGACCTTGTCCGTTATCTCAGACCAAAGGTCAATTATCCTGTTATAACGCTCCTTTGCGGTTATTATACCCCTTCTGTGTAATTCCGCTATCTCGTCAGTTTGTTCAAAAGCCTTTGCAAGAACTTCTTTCTTTACCTTTGGAATCTGCAAATCCTCTATGCCTATAGATACCGCAGCCCTTGTGGCTATGTTAAATCCCAGCTCTTTGAGCTCATCAAGAAATTTTGCAGTTCTTTCCATTCCATATTTGTTGTAGATGTTAGCTATTAACTTGGAGACCTTTTTCTTGTCTAAGGGTTCATTTACAAAGGGATGACCCTCTGGCAGTATGCTGTTAAAGAGGACTCTACCAGGGGTTGTTTCTATAAGTTTTCCATCTTCAAGCCTGAATTTTATTCGTGCATGCATATCAACCCTTTTATTCTCAAGAGCAAGAAGGATATCTTCCTTGCTGAAAAAGAGCTTGCCCTCACCCTTTACACCGGAGACTTCTTGGGTCATGTAGTAAACGCCTAATATCATATCCTGAGAAGGCATGGTAATAGGCTTACCGTGTGCTGGTGAGAGGATATTTTGGGTAGAGAGCATGAGTATGTAAGCCTCAAGCTGTGCGGTTATGCCAAGGGGCACGTGCACTGCCATCTGGTCTCCGTCAAAGTCCGCGTTAAAGGGTGGACAAACAAGAGGATGTAGCTGTATGGCTTTGCCATCCACAAGCACTGGCTCAAAAGCCTGAATAGACATCCTGTGCAGTGTTGGTGCGCGGTTAAGAAGCACAGGATGCTGTTTTACTACTTCCTCGAGGCACTCCCACACTTCTGGAGTTTTCTGCTCTACAAGCTTTTTAGCGTTCTTTATGGAAGTAGCATAGCCTTTCTCTTCAAGCCTTCTATAAACAAAGGGCTTAAAGAGCTCAAGAGCCATAATCCTTGGAAGACCACATTGGTGCATCTTAAGTTCAGGACCTACCACTATAACGCTACGACCCGAATAGTCCACCCTTTTACCAAGTAAGTTTTGCCTAAAGCGTCCCTGTTTACCCCTAAGGTAGTCTGAGAGAGACTTGAGGGCTCTTCCGTTTTGGGTCACCACCCTTCCGCGTTTTCCATTGTCAATAAGGGCAGAGACCACCTCTTGGAGCATCCTCTTCTCGTTTCTTATGATTATCTCCGGTGCATCTAACTCTATAAGTCTTTTTAGCCTGTTGTTACGGTTTATTATCCTTCTATAGAGGTCATTGAGGTCTGAGGTTGCAAATCTTCCACCATCAAGGGCAACAAGGGGCCTTAGCTCTGGTGGAAGAACAGGAAGAACCTCCAATATCATCCATTCGGGTTTGTTTCCGCTCTTTATGAAGTCTTCCACAAGCTTTAGGACTCTTAGCACCTTTTTGACCTTTGATTCTGAAACCTCTTTAAGAACCGCATTGCGTATATCACCCTTTATCTTCTCAAAAACTGGTAGGTCTTTCTTTTTCTGGCGAGCCCTTTCATAATAAGATTGGATGACTTCCTTTCCTGTCATAAAGCTCTCAAGGGATTCCTCTGAAAGCTCTCCTGTGTCTGTATTGAGATAAAGCTCGCCACATATAATTCCGTGTAGCACCTGCTCAAGGGTTGCACCCTCTGGGACTTTTATGTCAATACCGTATAGCCTAAAATCTTCCGCAAGAACTCTAACCATACGCTCATAGAGCTTTCTGTATTTGTTGTATAGCTCCTCGGAAAGGTCCTCATAACCCAAGCTATAAGGTCTTATCTCTTCTCTGAGCTTCTTGGCGTAGGTTTCAAGGTCAAGAGAGGAAAGCACTTTCTTTATTATCTCCGCACCCATACCCCCTTCATACTTATGCTCCAAGCTGGTTGCAAACTCTGCGTTGTAGGTATCCTCGTCCACCACGTGTAGCTTTACAAACCTCGTATTACCCATATCGTCTTTGAGGGGGAGGGTGTCTTCTTGCTGAGCAAAGGATTTTTCTTCCTCCTCGTTCATGGGATACTCTATAACCAAATAGGACTCAAAGTATATGACTCTTTCCACATCTCTAACAGAAAGACTCAAAAGCGTGGCTATCTTTGAGGGCGTACTTTTAAGAAACCAAATATGGGCTACAGGAGCTGCGAGCTCTATATGTCCAAACCTTTTGCGTCTTACATAAGACCTTGTAACTTCCACACCACACCTGTCACATATGGTCCCCTCAAAACGCTTGCCTCTGTATTTTCCACAAAGACATTCGTAATCCTTTATGGGACCGAAGATCTTAGCACAGAAAAGACCATCCTTTTCAGGTTTGTGGGTTCTGTAGTTTATGGTTTCTGGTTTTTTTACCTCCCCATAACTCCAGTTTTTTATCTCCTCTGGAGAGGCAAGCATGAGCTTTATTCTTTCAAAGGGTAAAAGACCTTTTCTCATCACTGCTCCTCCTCAACTTCTATCTGGTCGCAGGGCATTACCGCCCCGTTTTCACATCTTACATCAAGTCCCAAAGCCTTTAGCTCACGCACAAGAACCCTGAAAGATTCTGGCACTCCAGGCTGATAGATGTATTTACCCTTGACTATGGACTCGTAGACCTTTGTCCTTCCCTCTATGTCGTCAGACTTGACGGTAAGCATCTCCTGAAGGGTGTGTGCAGCACCATGAGCCTCCAGAGCCCAAACTTCCATTTCTCCAAGCCTTTGACCTCCGAACTGGGCTCTTCCACCGAGAGGCTGTTGAGTAACTAGAGAGTAAGGACCTGTGCTTCTTGCGTGTATCTTGTCGTCTACCATGTGTATGAGTTTGAGCATATGCATGTATCCTACGGTGACTCTCATATCAAAGGGCTCGCCTGTTCTTCCATCGTAAAGGACTGTTTTGCCATCCTCTGGAAGCCCTGCCATCCTGAGAAGTTCTTTTATATGCTTTTCACTTGCACCTTCAAAGGCTGAGGTTGCCATTGGCACGCCTCTCTCTGCATAAAGGTCAATAACCTCCTCAAAGCTCTCTTCGTCAAGGTTTTGCAGAAAATCTTCCACGTGCTTTTGGTTTTGACCCTTCACATCACCCACCGCATAGACCTTCTTGAGAAAGTCTATAAGCTCCTGTCTTTCCGCTCCTTCTTCTATAAGCTCCCTAAGCCTTTTGCCGAGCTCTCTAGAAGCCCAGCCAAGGTGTGTTTCTAATATCTGTCCCACGTTCATACGAGAAGGCACACCAAGTGGATTTAGCACTATGTCCACAGGAGTTCCATCCTCAAGGAAAGGCATATCCTCCACAGGAAGCACAACCGATATAACACCCTTGTTTCCATGACGACCTGCCATCTTGTCTCCCACCTTTATCTTTCTCTTCTGGGCTATGTATACCTTTACAAGGGTTGTAATGCCAGCCGGAAGCTCACTCCTTTTGCCTATGGACTCTATCTTATCTTCGTAGACCTTTGAGACCATATCTACTTGGAATCGCGTTCTTTCTCTTAGCTCATTTATCTTTTTGCATAGCTCTTCATCCTCAAAGAGGTTTTCTGGCTTGGTTATTATGTAATTGAGCAGTGCCTCAAAAACTTGCTCGTCTACTACTGTGCCCGCCTTATATACCTTTTTCTTAACAGTTATCTCCTTATCTAACTTCCTGCCAAGCACCAAAGCCTTTACCATTCTGTTCCTACCTTCAACGATGAGGCTTTTTTTCTTTTCCAGCTCCCTTTCCAGCTCTTCCCTTTCGGTCCTTTCCACATGCTCCGCAAGGTAGTTTCTTCTCTCTCCAGTTTTTCTTACAAATACCTTTACATCCACCACTACACCTTCCACACCCGGAGGACACCTAAGCGAGGAATCTTTAACATCCCTGGACTTTTCACCAAATATTGCCTGAAGGAGCTTTTCTTCAGGTGTGAGCTGGGCTTCGCCCTTGGGAGTTACCTTGCCAACAAGTATATCCCCAGGCTTTACGTAGGTTCCCACCTTTACTATGCCAAACTCGTCAAGATGGGAAAGGAGCCTTTCTGGAACACCCGGTATCTGACGGGTTATCTCCTCATTACCTATCTTTGTCTCCCTTGCCTCTACCTCAAGCTCCTCTATGTGTATAGAAGTATACACATCTTCTTTGACAAGCCTTTCTGAAATGACAATGGCGTCCTCAAAGTTATAACCTCTCCATGGCATGAAGGCAACTAGCACATCCTTACCAAGGGCTAACTCTCCTCTGAATGTGGACTGACCGTCCGCCAGTAGCTCGCCTACCTTTACCCTTTGACCTTTGACCACGAGAGGTCTCTGGTTTACGCATGTGTTCTGGTTTGTCCGTTCAAACTTCTTAAGCTCATAAATGTCTATGCCGATGTCTGTGGGGTCTGCAAAGTTTATCTCTTCTGGGTTAACCCTTATTATTATCCTCTTGGAATCCACCTCTTCCACCATACCGCCTCTTTTTGCCACTACCACCGCACCACTGTCAAAGGCAACCTTCTTCTCCATGCCAGTGCCTATGAGAGGAGAGGAGGTAAACATGAGAGGGACTGCCTGCCTTTGCATGTTAGAACCCATAAGAGCCCTGTTAGCATCGTCATGCTCAAGGAAGGGTATGAGAGATGCGGACACGGATATAACTTGTCTTGGAGAGACATCCATATAGTGAACTTGCTCTGGCTTTACTATCTGTATGTCATTCTTGTATCGCACATAGACCCTGTCACTAAGGATTCTACCCTCCTCATCGGTTGGAGTATACTGAGCTATAACAAAGTTTTCCTCCTCATAAGCGGCGAGATGCTCAACCTTGTCACTAACCTTTCCATTCTCCACTTTCCTGTAGGGAGTGACGATGAAACCATACTCGTTAGTTTGAGCGTATACGGTTAGAGAGGTTACAAGACCTATGTTCTGACCCTCTGGCGTCTCAATGGGACATATCCTTCCGTAGTGAGAGGGGTGCACGTCCCTTATTTCAAACTTGGCACTCTCTCTTGTTAGACCGCCTGGTCCAAGGGCAGAGAGCCTCCTCTTGTGAGTAAGAGCGGAAAGTGGGTTTGTATTGTCAAGATACTGAGAGAGCATACCACCCTTTAAAAACTCATAGAGGGAGCTAGTTAGATATCTGGGGTTTATAAGGTCTTGAGGCTTTAAGTTAGGGTCTTCTGGGTTTGCCACAGTACACCTGTCTCTGAAAAACTTCTCCATTCTGGCTATACCAATCCTTGCCTGATTCTCTAAAAGCTCACCCACCGCCCTTATTCTTCTGTTGCCAAGGTAAGCTATATCGTCTTTTTTCTCCCTTCCGTATCTGAGGTTTATGAGATACTTTATGGTGTTTACAAGGTCAAGGGCACTGAGGAACCTTGCTTGACCTTCTGTGTAGTCCTTCACCTTTACGCTGTCTTTTATCTTAAAGACTTCAGAAAGCACTTCCTCTGTTATCAAAGTTCCAACCTTAAAACTACCCACATCTTCTGCTAGGGCAAGGGATGGAAGGCTTGATAATCTCTCAAAGTCTGCAGGTTTTAGCTCCTTTGGCACTCTGTGAACCTTTGCGTTGAGCTTTACCCTTCCCACCTTAGAAAGGTCATACCGGGTAAGGTCCTTAAAGTATAGGTCAAAATGAGACCTTGCCCTGCTTATAAGATGTTCAAGCTCCATCACCATAGGCTCTACTGCTCTGAGCTTTTTGTATATATCCACAAGGGCAAAGTCTCTAAGGGTGAACTTTGCAGGTATCTTGAGAGGGCTTTTTTTGTCCTGATCCTTTGGAGAGGTCTCCGCCACAAGGGTTTCTATAAGTATCTTACCGTATGGACTCTTTACCGCACTCTCCTTGGGAACTGCAGATATAAGGTCTATCTTTATCCTCTCGTCTTTCAAGAGTCTTTCAAGCTGCTCAAGGTCTTCAAGGAACCTCTCTTCGAGCATTTCCTCTTCCACGCCTTTATCTTCCAGCTTTGCCTTGTAGCGAAGGACTGCAAAGAGATAAAAACCTTCTAAGTCTTCCACCTTATACTCTTCGCCTGTATCTCTGTCAAATATCACTCCCTTCTGCACAAAAAAGGCCCTCGCATCTGGATAGAAGGGTTTAAGTATATCGTAGGCGGTCTCAAGACCAAGAGCCCTAAGCACAAAGGTTCCACCCACCTTTCGCCTATCTATCCTTGAGGAGAGTATATCAGTAGTGCTTGAAAGCTCAAACTCAACTCTGGGTCCTTTGTCTGGTATAATACTTGCTCTATAAATCATACGGATTATAGTGGTTTCCTTTTGACGCTCCTCCTTTTCCTCAAAAAAGACACCTGGAGAGCGAATAAGCTGACTCACCACTATTCTTTCACTGCCGTTTATGATAAAAGAACCAGTCTTGGTCATCATAGGCACTTCGCCAAAGTAGACCTTTTTAGGCTCTCCCACCCTTTCACCCTTTTTGGTCTTAGTTCTTAGCCTTACCATAACCCTAAGAGGTAGAGAGTAGGTAAAGCCCTTTATCCTGCATTCCTCTTCTGTATACTTTTCCTTATGCACCAGTAAGGTCCCACATTTTGGACAGTATACGCCATAACCACCCAAAAAGCTTTGGTCTGTATAAGCCTTATACCCACACCTATTGCATTCCCAATCTCCTATCTCGTAGCCTAAGTATTCAAGGGTTATCTTCTCGTCTGGGTCCTTAAAGGGGAAGGATGTGGAGAATACATACTCAAGACCCTTTTGCTCCCTTTGAGAGGGTGTGGTATAAAACTGTAGAAAAGACTCAAAGGACTCCTTTGGAAGGAAAAGAAGGTTTGGCGGACTGACAAGCTCTTCCCTTCTACCAAAGAACTTTCTTGGTAAGGGCATATTTTTTCTCATCTCTCAACCCTCTAAGATAGGATAAACCTATAATTATACATGATTATGCGTAGATTGTCAATAAAAACAAAATACCCCCTGTATCCACAGGGGGTGAGCAATGTAAAGCTCTCCCATAAGAGAACCAAGTTCACTTTATCTCTACTTCCGCACCAGCCTCCTTGAGCTTCGCGGCTATCTTCTCCGCCTCTTCCTTTGGAACACCCTCTTTGACAGGCTTTGGAGCACCTTCCACAAGGTCCTTTGCCTCTTTGAGACCAAGTCCGGTGAGCTCCCTTACCACCTTTATCACGTTTATCTTGTTAGCTCCAGCGGACTTGAGGATAACATCGAACTCTGTCTTTTCCTCAGCGGCAGGTGCTCCAGCGGCAGGTGCTCCAGCTGCAGCCACAGGTGCTGCAGCTACCATAGCCGCGGACACGCCAAACTTCTCCTCGAGCTTTTTAACAAGCTCTGCCACCTCAAGCAGTGTCATACTGCCTATGGCTTCAACGATTTCGTCGATGGTAAGTGTTGCCATGTCTATACCTCCTTCTTAAGATTTCTTTTCTTCTATAGCTTTAAGTGTAAGCACAAGTTTTTGAGGTGCGGACTTGAGAGCCATAACCAGAGCATATATAGGTGCCTGAATGGCTCCCATGAGCTTGGAGATAAGCACCTCTTTGGGCGGAAGTTCCGCAAGAGCCTGCACCTCTACAGGCTTTAAAAACCTTCCCTGCATGTATGCACCCTTTATCCTCCCAAGGGGCTTTTCCTTATCAAGCTCTTTCATAAATTCAAAGAGGATTTTTGCAACCTTAACAGGGTCGCCATACGCGAAGGCAAAGGCAGTGGGACCAGTAAGGACTTCCCTATGGTCTGCCACAACCGTGTTCATAAAGGCTCTGTAAAAAAGGGTATTTTTACCCACAAGCATCTCTCCCTCTGCATCCTTTAAGTCCGCTCTGAGCTTTGTAACAGCCTGAGCGTCAATGCCAGTAAAGTCAAAAAAGACCACAAGGTTTGACCTTTGTATTCTCTCAGCGTATGAGCTTATTAGCTTACCCTTCTCTTCCCAGCTTCTTCTCATTTTTTACCTCCTACATTAAGTTCATATGCTTGAGCAGTCTTGCTACCTTTTCGTCTTCCTTCGCAAGCTCACGAAGAGTTTCTATGAGCTTTTGGACCTTTTCCTTGTTCTCAAGTATGTCCTTCTCCATAGATTTTACCTTGTCCTCAAAGGGTCTTATCATAGTTCTCCTATCCCATAAAGCAAAACCTATTGTAACTGCGGTTATGGCAGAAAAAATACCCGCAAGCATCCAAAGGAAGTTCATAAGGTCATCTATCCTTTTGTTCACATCCTCTATCCTTTTGTTTGTATCCTCTATCCTCTTGTTTAGTTGTTCCAAAGTGGCTTTTATCTCCGCTATATCCTTGATTATTTGCCTTTCTTCTTGAGGAGTAAAGGCAAAAGAAAAGCACACTAATAGCAGAGGCACGAGCACTTTTATCATGCTACAAGCTCCTGAAGTCTCTTGAGAGTGGTAGACACATCCAGCTTTACCGATGGGCCCATAGTTAGAGAAAGGGCTATCCCCTTCACATACTGACCCTTTGCACCTGGGGGCTTTGCCTTCACAACTGCGTCTATGGCGGTGTATATGTTTTGAAGTAGCTTTTGCTCCTCAAAGGATATCTTACCCACGGGCATATGCAGGTTTCCTGTTTTGTCAACCCTGAACTCAACTCTTCCCTTTTTGGCTTCTTCTATAGCCTGCCTTAGGTTTGTGGTAACCGTTCCGGTTTTAGGATTTGGCATAAGACCCTTTGGACCCAGTATCTTACCAAGCTTTGCCACCTTAGGCATTATCTCGGGAGTAGCTATGACCACGTCGTAGTCCACCCACTCTTCTTTGGCTATCTTGTTTATGAGGTCTTCGCCACCCACATAGTCCGCACCTGCGTCCTTTGCTATCTTTTGATATTCACCCTCTGCAAGCACCAACACCTTTAGCTCCCTGCCAAGACCATGAGGTAATACCACCGAACCTCTTACCATCTGGTCTGCATACTTGGGGTCAACTCCGAGCCTCATGGCAAGCTCCACCGTCTGGTCAAACTTGGGACCACAACCTGCATGGAGCTTTCTAAGAACTTCTACTGCTCCTTCTACTGTGTAAAAGGCATCCTTGTCATAAAGCTCAAGACACTTTTGATATCTCTTTCCTCTCTTCATGGCTTTACTCCTTCCATCCTTCTACTTCTATACCCATACTTCTTGCAGTTCCCACCACCTGCCTCATGGCAGCCTTGAGGTCTCTTGTGTTCATATCCTTTAGTTTAAGTTTTGCAATCTCTTCCACCTGCTGTAGGCTTACCTTGCCCACCTTTTGCTTTTTGGGGTCGGAAGAACCACTTTTGAGGTTTGCTGCCTTCTTTAGGAGATAAGAAACAGGTGGAGTCTTAAGTATAAAACTAAAGCTCCTATCTTGGTAAATGGTTATAACCACAGGCACTACAGTCCCAGGTTCAAAATCCTTACTGGCGGCGTTAAACTGCTTTACAAACTCCATTATGTTAACACCATGCTGACCCAAGGCAGGACCCACCGGTGGTGCAGGTGTTGCCTGCTGGGCAGGTAGCATAAGCTCAACCTTTGCGGTTACCTTCTTCATCCTCTTTCCTCCTTTCTTCTTTCCACAAAGAGGGTAAGTAGCATATTCATAAGAGTGTCAAGTCTTTGGTTTATATGCCTGAGCTCAGCTCTTGTCTCTTCTTGATACTTTTCCTGCCTGTCTTCCATCCTATTAAGACGTTCTGTAAATTCATCTCTGAATGTCTTTATGTGTCCAAGTAGTTCTTCTTTGTCTTTTTCCTGCCTGTCTTCCATCCTATTAAGACGTTCTGTAAATTCATCTCTGAGTGCCTTTATGTGTCCAAGTAGTTCTTCTTTATCCCTTTCCTGCCTCTCTTCTATCTTATTGAAACGCTCCGTGAATTCATCTCTGAATGTCTTTATGTGTCCAAGTAGTTCTTCTTTGTCTTTTTCCTGCCTGTCTTCCATCCTATTAAGACGTTCTGTAAATTCATCTCTAAGTGCCTTTATGTGCCCAAGCAGTTCCTCTTTATCCCTTTCCTGCCTGTCTTCTAACCTTTTTATGTATCCGAGCAGTTCCTGTTTGTCCTTTTCCTGTTTTTCCAGTATGGCGGCAGTTCTTTCATCTACTATGTTGTATATAAGTTCAAGAGTCACCTTTTTAATTGCACCACTTAGCCATTCTCTCATAACTTCTCCACCTGAGAATAATCTAACTCAACGGGCGTAAGCCTTCCAAAAATGCTTACCAAAACAACCACCTTTTCCTTCTCTGCATGCACCTCTTCCACCGTGCCAGTAAAGTTCATAAAAGGACCCTCTATAACCCTAACTTGGTCACCCTTTTCAAAGAGAATTCTCACAGGCTTTACACCCTTCTTCACAAAGGCAACTATCCTCTCCACTTCCTTCTCATCAAGAGGTGCAACCCTTCCACCCACTAACACAGGTTTATAAACGTGAGGCGTCTTTTCTATGGCACGCATAAGCGCATCGTTCATGATCGCCTTTATAAGGAGGTAACCAGGAAACATCTTTGATTCAAGAATAATCTTTGCCTCTGTCTTGTTTTCTTTACAGGTTATCTTCTGACCAGGCTTTGATATGGGAGGTGCTTCTATGCATACATCACCCTCCACACTCTCTATTACCCTTACCTCTCCGTTCTCTATCCTAAAGGTAGTAACACCCTTTTTACCAAGCACGCTTATATCTCTGTTGTTGCCACGCAGAGACAGTCTATACTTTTCCTTCCCCATGGTCTTTATGACCACCTTTTCCTCCGCAGGAACGATAACATCCTCTACCTGCCCAAGCAGTCCCTCAAGCTCAAGGACTTTTAGCAGGTTTTCCCTTGCGGTAGCCTCCTTTCCTGCCTCTACCTGCAATGCATACCACTTAAAGTCATCCATCTTTAGCCCCTCAAAGAAAGCAGAAAGTGTATAAGCCTGGTAAACACAAGGTCAAAGACCCACAGGCTTATACCAAACGCCAAAGAAAATATTATAACACTAATCGTCGCCTTTACCACCAGATTTCTCTTTGGCCAAGAAACTTTGTCAAGCTCCTTTCTTACGCTCTTTATAAACTCCTTTAGCTTTTCCATCTTTCTTCCTACGGGGCGCGGAGGACTCGAACCCCCAACCGCGGGATTTGGAGTCCCGCGCTCTGCCAATTGAGCTAGCGCCCCTATTTGACCTCTCTATGAAGTGTGTGCTTTTTGCACCACTTGCAGTATTTCTTGAGCTCCATCCTTTGAGGATGCTTTTGCTTGTTCTTTGTTATGGAGTAGTTCCTTCTTTTGCACTCAGTGCACGCAAGCACCACCACTTCTCTAACCGCCGCCATCTTTTACACCTCACTCAATGATTTTTGTGACCACACCAGCACCAACAGTCCTTCCACCTTCCCTTATGGCAAACCTAAGCTGTTCTTCCATAGCCACTGGCTTGACAAGCTCCACCTCTATCTCCACATTGTCACCAGGCATCACCATCTCTTGACCCTCTGGCAGTTTCACCACCGTCCCCGTCACATCCGCAGTCCTGAAGTAAAACTGTGGCCTGTAGTTCACGAAAAAGGGCGTGTGCCTTCCACCCTCTTCCTTGCTTAGCACATACACCTGTGCCCTAAACTTCCTATGAGGCTTTACTGTCCCAGGCTTTGCCAATACTTGTCCCCTCTCCACATCGTCCTTGCCTACTCCTCTTAGCAATACTCCCACATTGTCTCCTGGTAGTGCCTCGTCAAGTATCTTCCTAAACATCTCTATGGAGGTTGCCACTGTCTTTAGTGGCTCTTCCCTTAATCCTACTATCTCCACTTCCTCTCCAGGCTTTAGCACGCCTCTTTCTACCCTTCCTGTCACAACTGTTCCACGTCCTGAAATGGTAAACACATCCTCTATGGGCATCAGGAAAGGTTTGTCCACTTCTCTTTGTGGTGTGGGTATATACTGGTCAAGGGCTTCCATTAACTGCACTATGGCGTTGCACCACTGGTCTGGCTTGCCTGCGTCTAACTCTTGCAATGCTCCAAGGGCTGAACCTCTTATCACTGGCACATCATCTCCTGGAAACTCATACTTGGATAGTAGCTCTCTTACTTCAAGTTCCACAAGGTCTAAAAGCTCTGGGTCATCTACCATATCGCATTTGTTCATGAAAACCACTATGTATGGCACGTTAACCTGTCTTGCCAAGAGCACGTGTTCTCTTGTTTGTGGCATTGGACCGTCTGCTGCAGAGACCACAAGGATAGCACCGTCCATTTGTGCTGCACCTGTTATCATGTTCTTTATGTAGTCTGCGTGTCCTGGGCAGTCTACGTGTGCGTAGTGTCTTTTGGGTGTCTCGTATTCTACGTGTGTGATGTTTATGGTTATGCCTCTTTCTTTTTCTTCTGGTGCTTTGTCAATCTCTTCGTATCTCATGCACTTGGCTTTACCGCCTTGCATTACTCCTGCACCAAGAACGCAGGTTATGGCGGATGTGAGCGTGGACTTGCCGTGGTCTACGTGTCCTATGGTGCCTACGTTAACGTGTTCCTTTTCTCTTACAAACTTCTCTTTTGCCATTCCTTTACCTCCTGTTTAAGCCCAGGACCGGACTTGAACCGGCGACCTCACCCTTACCAAGGGTGTGCTCTGCCTACTGAGCTACCTGGGCGAGTTTTTAATAAAAAAGCGGGCGATGGGACTCGAACCCACGGCCTGCTGCTTGGAAGGCAGCTGCTCTACCACTGAGCTACGCCCGCTGGTGGAGGGGGCAGGATTCGAACCTGCGTAGGGCGGAGCCCGGGGGATTTACAGTCCCCTGCCTTTGACCGCTCGGCCACCCCTCCTAAGCCTCAGAGCTGGCGGTGGGGGTCGAACCCACGCCCGCGGGATTACAAATCCCGCGCTCTGCCACTGAGCTACGCCAGCTTAAAGGCAATATTAAATCATATCACCTTTTAGGCTTTTAGTCAAGAAGTATAAAAAATAGGCACGGGCGGACTTGAACCGCCGACCTCCTCCTTGTAAGGGAGGCGCTCTGCCAACTGAGCTACGCGCCTTAAGTTTATATATTATAGCACAATTTTAAGAAAGGGACTTATAATTTATCCCATGGGCTTTGTGCAATCAGTAAGCACGCAAAGACTTTACTATTCTTTAAAGGACTATCTAAAGGAAAAGTATGGCAGGCGAGTGCAAAAGATAACCGTTGCACTACCCTTTACCTGTCCTAACATAGATGGCACAAAGGCAAGGGGTGGATGCACCTACTGTTTTTCTGGCACAAGACCCGCACACCTTGAGCCATACATTCCTCTGCGTCAACAGATAGAGGAGGGCATAAGAAGGGCAAAAAACCGATACGGTGAAAGGCTCTACTTTTTCATATACTACCAGTCCTACTCTAATACTTACGGAGAGTATGAATACCTCAAGTCTGTCTATGATACCGCTCTTGAATTTGAAGAGGTGGTAGGCATAGATATTGGGACTCGTCCAGACTGTGTTCCAGAGTGGGTGCTTGAGCTTCTTGAGAGCTATTCAAGGAAGGGTCTTGAGGTCTGGGTAGAGTATGGACTGCAGAGTGCTAACTTCAAAACCCTAAGGTTTATAAACAGGGCTCATGGAGTTTCTGACTTTGTGGATGCGGTGCTAAGGACAAAGAGAAGAGACCTAAAGGTTTGTGCTCACATAATTTTGGGACTGCCTTACGAAGACCAAGAAGACATGCTTGAAACGGGCAAGCTCATAGCAAGTTTGCCAGTGGATGGTATAAAGATTCATCCTCTACATATAATAAAAAACACAAAGATGGCGGAGCAGTATCTAAGGAGTGAGTTTGAGGTGCTTAGCCTCCAGGAGTATGCAAAAAGGGTGGTAGACATCTTGGAAATACTGCCACCCAATATGGTTATTCACAGGCTCACTGGAGAAGTAGAACCAGAAAGGCTAATAGCACCAGATTATTGCACCTATGCTAAGAAGCAAGAGGTTGTAAAAGCCATAGAAGAAGAGCTTGTAAGACGAGGAAGCTATCAAGGCTGTAAGCAACCCTTTAACCGATGAAGAAGCATCACTGGGCTCTGATATCTCTTTCTGTTAACTTGCTTCAAGCACTTCTTAAGTTCATAGCGGGGATTTTGACAGGAAGCCTGTCTATGGTTGGAGAGGCGGTTCATTCTCTTTCCGACTCTTTTGCCTCTGTGGTAGCCTTTATTACCATAAAGCTCTCCGACAAAAAAACTAAGAGGTTTCCATATGGTCTATACAAGCTGGAAAACATAGGCTCTATAGTCATAGCCTTCTTCCTGCTTTTGACCGCCTATGAGATGATAAGGAGGGCTATAAGCAAAGAGGTGGTAATAAAGGAAGAGTATCTTGGCTTTGGTCTTGGTGTGGTGGTCTTTTCTCTCCTTAGCTCTCTGACCCTTTCCTTTCTTGAAAGAAGGGCGGGCAAAAGGCTCAACTCTCCTACCCTTATAGCGGACTCTTACCATACTCTCACCGATGCCTTTGGCTCTTCCTTGGTGCTTATGAGCCTTTTGGGAGTTTACATGGGCTATCAGCTTGACAGATACTTTGCCTTTGGTGTTGCCTTGCTTATAAGCTATACCGCCTTTAGCATACTCTGGAAGGAGGTATCGGTGCTCTTGGATGTGTCTGCGGATGAAAAGACCCTTGACAGAATAAGGCAGGTGCTTCTCTCTTTTCCAGAGGTCAAGGAGATAAAGGGTCTTTTTGTGAGAAGTTCTGGTGGAAAGCTCTTTGCGGACCTGGTGATTGCAGTGGAGGGTAGAGACTTTATAAGAATGCATCAGCTCGTTGACCTGATAGAGCAGAGGCTAAAGGAAGAGATAAGGGAGCTTGATATGGTCTTCATACACTATGAGCCCGTGGATGGTGAAGACCTAAGAGTAGGTGTGCTTGTAGATGAAAAGGGAGATATAAGCCAAAAGTTTGAAAGGGCAAGGGAGCTTCTTATTTTTGGTAGCTCTCCAGAGAGGATAAGGGACCTGCCAAAGGACGAAGTGGGTATATCTGGGCTTATATGCGATAAGGGTTTACTATTGGTCATCTGCGGGCATCACCCAGAATCCTCAAAGGCGAAGGGAATTCTAAGCCAAAGGGGCGTATTTGTCTGGGAAACAGAGGAGAAAAACCCCTACAAAGCTCTCAAAGAGGTGGTTTATAATTTATGCAATGTCAAAGATTCTCATAAAGAAGGTCAGGCTCATAGACCCCTCTCAAAACCTCGATAGCACAAAGGACCTTCTCATAGAAAAGGGAAAGATAAAAGCCATAGGCGATGACCTATTTGAGCTTGAAGCTCAGCTTATAGAAGGTCAGGGTCTTATTGCTTGTCCTTCTTTTGTAGACCTGCATGTGCATCTTAGAGACCCAGGTCAAGAATACAAGGAAAACTTGGAAAGCGGTATGAAATGTGCAGTTGCTGGAGGTTTTACCACCCTTGTATGCATGCCAAACACCAAGCCAGCCATAGACTCGCCAGAGACCGCACAGTATATAGTTAGAAAGGCAGAAGACATAGGTCTTTGTAGAGTTTTACCCTCTGGTGCTATAACTAAGGGAAGAAAGGGGCAAGAGCTTGTAGACTTTTATGCCTTAAAAGAGGCTGGGTGCGTTGCCTTTACAGATGATGGTGCTCCTCTTATGGATTCAAGGCTAATGGAGAAGGCTTTAAAGCTCACCGCCCAGATTGGCTCTTTTATAATGAACCATTGCGAGGATGACAGGATTGCCAATGGGCATATAAATGAAGGTTATGTGAGCTCTTTGCTTGGTATAGCCTCAAGACCTGCAGGTGCGGAAGACCTTTTGGTGGCGAGGGACTGCATACTTGCCTACCACACGGGCGGGCACATCCATATACAGCATCTTAGCTCCTCCTTGAGCGTGGAGATAATAAGGTTTTTCAAAGAAAAGGGGGCAAGGATAACCTGCGAGGTAAACCCCTACCATCTTCTCTTTACAGAAGAAGAAATTCTCAGGTCTTACTCCAATGCAAAGGTAAACCCACCACTAAGAGGTCAGGAACATTGCAAGGCTCTACTGGAGGCACTCAAAGAGGGAACAATAGACTGCATAGCTACAGACCATGCACCTCATGCAATTTGGGAAAAGGGACAGATAGAAAAGGCTATGCCTGGCATGATAGGATTGCAGACCGCTTTGCCAATGATGCTCCAGCTTGTAAGAGAAGGGCATATAAGCCTCTCAAGGATGGTGGAGTTAATGTCTTGCAAACCCGCAAGAATACTCGGTCTTACAGACTGTGGAAGCCTAAGGGAGGGCTCAAAAGCCAACTTGGTGCTCTTTGACCCAGAAAAGGAGTGGGTTCTCAATGAAGAGACAAACCTCTCAAAGTCCAAAAACACACCCCTCTGGGGTAAAAGGCTAAAAGGGAAGGTTCTTTATACTATCTTTGAAGGCAGGATAGTTTACAAGGATGTTTAAGAGGGTAGCGGTAGTAGGTGTGGGCTTTATGGGAGGTTCTTTTGCTCTTGCTTGTAGGGAAGCGATAGGTTGTGAAGTCTTTGGGATAGATATAAATCCTCAAGCGGTAGAGAAGGGCAAGCAACTGGGTGTTATTCAAGAGGGCTCAACTGACCTAAAAAGCGTAAGACTCTTTGAGCCAGACTTGGTGATGTTGGCAACGCCTGTGAGGACCTTTCTTCCAATAGCAGAGGTTATAAAAGACCATATAAGCAAGGAGTGTGTGGTTTCCGACCTTGGCTCGGTAAAGGGAAGGCTTGTTTACAGGTTGGAAGAAATACTTGGCGAAAGGTTCGTGGGAGGACATCCTATAGCG
Source organism: Hydrogenobacter sp. T-2 (assembly GCF_033971325.1). Lineage (NCBI taxonomy): Bacteria > Pseudomonadati > Aquificota > Aquificia > Aquificales > Aquificaceae > Pampinifervens > Pampinifervens diazotrophicum. The sequence continues at coordinate 201,069 of NZ_CP117180.1, read as the reverse complement.
GGCACAGAGAAGGCAGGAGTGGAAAACTCTCTAAAAGACCTCTTTAGAGGAAAGCGGTTTATCCTCACACCTACAGAAAAAACTCACAGGGAAGCAAAGGAAAAGATAAAAGACCTGTGGACTAAAATAGGCTCTTTGGTTGAAGAAATGGACCCATACGTGCATGACTTTGTTTTTGGGGTGGTTTCTCACCTGCCTCATGCGGTAGCCTTTGCCCTGATGGATGCGGTAGATAGGCTAAGCAAAGAGATAGACCTCTTTAGATACCCTGGCGGTGGCTTTAGGGACTTTACTCGTATAGCTGGCTCTGACCCAGTTATGTGGAGGGATATTTTCTTGGAAAACTCCCAAGAGGTGGTCAAAGCTATAGAGGTGTTTATGTCTTCTTTGCAAAGACTAAGGGAAGCCATAAGGGAAGGGAAAGAAGAGGAGCTCACTGAATATCTTCGCAAAGCGAGTGCAAAAAGAAGGTCTTTGGAGTTAAATCCATGAAAGCTATTAAAATATCTCTCTATGCTTGATATAGAACTCCTGCGTAAAGACCCAGAGTGGGTAAGGGAAAGGCTTTCCACAAGAGATAAGGCTTATGCGGAGCTTGTAGACAGAGCCCTTGAGCTTGACAGAGAAAGAAGGGCTATTCTAAAAGAGATTGAAAGGCTAAGAGCGGAAAGAAACGCAAAGAGCAAGGAAATAGGCAAGCTAAAAAAAGAGGGAAAGGACACTGCAGAGCTTGAAGCAGAGGTGAAGAACCTAAGGGAAAGTATAGAGAAATATGAGGTGGAGTTATTTGAGCTGGAGACAAAGCTAAGAGAGGTGATGCTTTCCATTCCAAATCTTCCACACGAAAGCGTGCCTGTAGGTGAGGATGAAAGTCAGAACGTGGAAGTCCGTAGGTGGGGGAAGCCAAGGAAGTTTAACTTTCAACCAAAACCTCATTGGGAAATTGGAGAAAGGCTTGGCATCATTGATTTTGAAAGGGCAAGCAAGCTCTCTGGAAGCAGGTTTTCCGTGCTTCTTGGCTGGGGTGCAAAGTTGGAGAGGGCTCTTATAAACTTTATGTTAGACCTGCACTCAAAAAAGAACTACAAGGAGATTTTGCCACCACACCTTATAAGACCAGAAATTTTGGTAGGCACTGGTCAGCTTCCCAAGTTTGAAGAGGAGCTATACAGATGCGAAAGGGATGACCTATACCTAATACCCACCGCAGAAGTGCCACTTACAAACCTCTTTAGAGATGAAATACTTTCAGAAGACCAGCTTCCCATATACATGGTCTCTTACACTCCCTGCTACAGAAGAGAGGCAGGCTCATACGGAAAGGACATAAGGGGTCTAATACGACAGCATCAGTTTGACAAGGTGGAGCTTGTAAAGATAGTAAAGCCAGAGCACTCTTATGAAGAGCTTGAAAGACTTACTGCAGACGCAGAGGATGTTTTGCAAGCTCTTGGACTTCCTTACAGGGTAGTGCTTTTGTGCACTGGTGATATGGGTTTTGCCTCTGCCAAGACCTACGACATTGAAGTGTGGTTTCCCTCTCAGGGAAGATACAGAGAAATATCCTCTTGCTCCAACTGTGAGGACTTTCAGGCAAGGAGGATGAATACAAGATACAGAGACTCACAGGGCAAGCTACACTTCGTCCACACACTAAACGGCTCTGGACTTGCGGTAGGTAGGACGCTTTCCGCCATTCTTGAAAACTACCAACAAGAAGATGGCTCTGTAATAGTGCCTCCCGCCTTGAGAGATTATTTAGGTGTGGATGTAATAAAGCCAGAGTAGTTTAGCAAAGGCTTAAAACATGCTATAATCCTTAAGTGCCTTCAAAAGACATAGCTCTAAAAGACATCTTTGAAGAAATCCCACACAGGCTAAGCAAAATACTTGCACCAGCACCCATAAAGGAACTGCTACCCACAAACTTCCCTTCTACAGAGTTAAGAGTGGACTTCTTGGCAAGGCTTGAGGATGAAAGCGTATTGCATATAGAATTCCAATCCTTCAACGACCCTAACATGCCCTTCAGAATGCTACGCTATTACCTTGCCATATTGGAGAGATATCCTAACACTCCAATAAAACAGCTCCTTGTGTATGTGGGAAACAGAAAGCTCAGAATGAAGTCAAGGCTAAGGCTTAGAAATCTTACCTTTAGCTATGAAATACTTGACATAAGGCAGATAGACTGCAAGGTGCTTTTGGAAAGTCCAGACCCTATGGATAGGCTACTGGCATGTTTGTGTAAGGTAGAGGACGAGGCATATCTGATAGAGAAACTCATAAAGACAATGGAAGGTATGAACGAGGAAGAGAGAAAAGACTATCTTTTGAAAGCCTTGACGTTGACAGAACTAAGACCTAACTTAAGGATAAGGCTAACAGAGGAGGTTAGGCACATGCCTATAGTGGTTAGACCTGAGGATATAAGGTTGCCAAAGAAGATGTTGAGAAAGGATATTCTGTATAGGCTTGGGCTTGAGGAGGGTAAACAGATTGGACTTGAAGAGGGTAAACACATCGGACTTGAGGAAGGTCTTATAAAGTCCGCACAAGAGATGCTTATAGCCATAATTGAAGGTAAACTCGGCTATGTGCCTGAAGAAATAGCAAATAGGATAAGGGAAATAAAAGACGTGGAGTTTTTGAGGTCTTTAGCCAAGAAGTTGGCTTCTACTTCTGAGGACGTTATGCAGGTTTTGTCTACTGAACTGAGAATTTCATAGACTAATTCAAAACTCATAGTGGCAAGGCTCACGGAGGAGGTCAAACACATGCCTATAGTAGTTAGACCTGAGGATATAAGATTGCCGAAGAGGAAGTTGAAGAAGGATCTTTTATACAGGCTTGGGCTTGAGGAAGGTAAACAGATTGGTATTGAGGAAGGCAAACAGATCGGCTTTCAGGAGGGTGAGATTATTGGTATTGAAAAGGGTAAGCGGGTTGGTCTTGAGGAGGGACTTTTGAAATCCACACAGGAGATAGTTATAACTCTCGTAGAGGGCAAACTTGGCTATGTGCCGGAGGGTTTGGCAGAAAAGGTAAGAGAAATAAAAGATAGAGAGTTTCTACATGCTTTGATTAAAAAGCTAATAAGCTCTGATAGAATATTGGAAGTCTTAAAACAAGAACTGAATGCATAACTTAAGGATAAGGCTAACAGAGGAGATCAGACACATGCCTATAATGGTTAGACCTGAGGACATAAAATTGCCAAAGAGAAAGAGGTTGAGATTATTGGCATTGAAAAGGGTAAACAGATTGATCTTGAGGAAGGTAAGTAAATCGGTATTGAGGAAGGTCTTTTAAAGTCCATACAAGAGATAGCTTTATATCCCATAGAAGTTAGGCTTGCTATGTACCAAAGAGAGTGGCTTATAGGGTAAAGCGGATAAAGGACAGGCAGTTTCTATATGCTTTGTTTAAAACATCTTATCTGCTCAAGACTTGCTCCACACCTAAAAGGAATAGCTTCAATCTATAACTCTACTTAAAGAATTTAGATATAACTCCAGTGATATATCCCACAAGAAGACCTATAAAGAAACTCAAAACCACCAAAAGCCCCAGAGGCATTGGAGGGACTATGTAGTATACATCTCTAAAGGTTGGCGTAAGCACAAGCACAACCCTTTCCTGATTGAGGAATACTATAGTTCCAGATATCCCTGCAGTTATTATAAGCAAAAGAAAAACCAAAAGCATCTTCATGGCATACCTTCCTCCCTTTTGGCTACTTGTAGTCTTTTTATGATTTCCTCTTTGGCGGTCCCGCCGTAGGTTTTTCTCCTGTCTGCTACCCTATCTGGTCTAAAAAGCTCCAAGGCATCCTCTTGGTAAAGCTCAGAAAAACTCCTTAGCTCTTCAAGTGTAAGCTCCTCTGGTTTTTTGCCCTTTTCAAGAAGGTAGGCGGTTATTGAGCCTGCGGCCTTATGTGCCTGCCTAAAGGGGATTCCTTTCAAGACCAAGTAGTTGGCAAGGTCTGTCATGAGGGTAAAGCCTCCACTTGCTTTTCCCATCCTGTCTGCCCTTATACTCATGCCTTCTAATACAAGTGTTATACCTTCAATACAGTCCTTTATAGTCCTTAAGCTATCAAAGAGGGGTTCTTTGTCCTCTTGTAGGTCTCTGTTGTATGCCATAGGAAGACCCTTTAGGACCACCAAAAGGTTCATAAGATTTCCATAAAGCCTTCCAGTTTTGCCTCTTATTAGCTCAAGCACATCTGGGTTTTTCTTCTGAGGCATTATGGAGCTTCCAGTGCATAGCCTGTCGGGCAGGTCTACAAAGCCAAACTCCTCCGTAGACCAGATTATTAGGTCCTCTGAAAGCCTTGAAAGCCTCATGCCACAGACTGCACAAGCATACAGCACATCAAGGATAAAGTCCCTCTCTGCAGTTGCCTGCAGGGAATTTCTGCAAAGCCTACCAAAGCCTAAGAGCTCTGCGGTATAAAACCTATCCAATGGAAAGTCCACACCTGCGGACGCTCCAGAGCCAAGGGGCAAACAGTCCGCACTTCTATAGGCGTTCATAAACCTTTGCTCGTCGCTTAGAAACATCTCTCTGTAGGCAAGAAAGTAGTGAGCAAGCCTTATGGGTTGAGCCCTCTGAAGGTGAGTGTAGGAAGGCAGTAGGATATCCACAGACCTTTCCGCTAATTTCACGAGCTCTCTTCTGAGAGCCCTTAGGCTTTGGATGACCTCTATTAGCTTGTCCTTTATGTATAGCCTTTCGTCGGTAGCCACTTGGTCGTTTCTACTTCTTGCGGTGTGTAGCTTTCCTCCCACTTCTCCAAGCCTTCTTATGAGCTCCGCCTCTATGTTCATATGCACATCTTCCAGCTCCTGCTTGAAGTCAAAACTTCCTTCCTTTATGTCCTTTTCTATGTCTTCAAGACCAAGAAGGAGTTTTTGGGCTTCTTCTTCTGTAAGCACTCCAGCCTTTTGTAGGGTTTTTACGTGGGCTTTGCTTTGTTTTATATCCCACAGGGCAAGCTCCTTGTCAAAACTTACCGACTGGGTAAACCTCTCCACAAACTCCTCTGTTTTTTCTTTAAACCTGCCTTCCCAAGGCTTTTGCATGGGAAAATTATAAGCTCAATTTCTTTAAGAGTAAAAGCCCTCTTACTGCTAAAAAGAGCACGGGCAGTTCTACCAAGGGTCCTATCACCAAGGCAAGGGCTATAAGGGGTTCGTTCTCAAAGGCGGTAAGGGCTATAGCCAAAGCTATGGGTGAGTTCCTTGCCATTAGGGTAAGGGTCAAGCTGGCAGTGTTTTGGTAGCTCCTGAGTAAAAGGCGTCCAAGAAAAATACCTAATAAAAAGGCAAAGAGAAAGAAGATAAGAAGAGGTGGAAGCATTTTCAAAAGCAAAAAGGGGTTGTGGGTTATAGCCTGACCTTGAGAGGCAAACATGGATACGATGGCAATAAAGAGAAAAAGGCTTTGAAAATTCACTAAGAAGGAAAGCCTCTCCGAAAACCTTAACCTTCTGAGAGCTTGGGCAGTAAGAAGGGGCAACACTATCACAAAGGCTATGCTTTCCAAAATGGACCAGAAGTTAACGAAACCTTCCTTAGAAAAGAACAGCTCCAGATAAAGAGGTAAAAGGGCTACCTGCATAAAAAAGTTTACGGGTAGTATAGAGGTGCTAAGGGGTAGGTTTCCACCTGCCATGGCGGTGAAGATAAGATACCAGTCAGTGCAAGGAGTGACTAAGAGCATCACAAAGCCTATCCAGAGGGCTGTATTTTCCCTTAGGAATATATACCCAAGAAGATATGCAACCGCAGGGGTAATGAGAAAGTTAACCATCAGGCTTATAAGGAAAAACCTACGGTTTCTGTAAGCATCTAACACTTCCCTAAGGGGCATGCCAAGAAATAGACCAAAGAGCATGAGAACCAAGGAGGGCGTTATAAGGTAGCCAGAGACTTCCCTTATAGCCTCAAACCTACTCAAATACAAACCCAAAAGGACAGCAAAGATGACCCAAAGGCTTTGAAACTTGACAAGAAAACTCATAACCTGTTAAAAGCCTACCACAACCTTTCTTGAGATAATCTGACGCATATCACAAAAACAATCCACACAAAAGCCTAAAATTTACTTGAACTTAAAAAGGAGGCAGGTATGTGGCGAGTTTTGTATACAGGTCAAAGACCTCACTATGAGAACATAGCACTTGATAGGATAATGCTGGACTTAATGTCCGAAGGTAAAATTCCACCCACTATAAGGTTTTTGCAGTTTAAACCTGAGTGCGTGCTTGTGGGCTTTCATCAAGCTGTGGAGCAAGAGGTAAGGTTTGAATATACACAAAGAGAGGGCATAGAGGTAGGAAGAAGGATAACAGGCGGTGGTGCCATATACTTTGACGAAACGCAGATAGGTTGGGAGGTTATAGCCACCACCGACCAGCTTGGAAACCTTAGCTACGAAGAGCTTACAAGGAAAATATGCACCGGTGTGGCAAAGGGACTTCAAAAACTTGGAATAAGGGCGGAGTTTAGACCAAGAAATGACATAGAGGTGGAGGGCAGAAAGATATCTGGCACAGGTGGAGTTTTTGAAGGCAGAGCTTTCCTATATCAAGGAACGGTGCTTATGGACTTTAACGTGGAAAGGATGCTAAAGTCCCTGCAGATTCCTGTAGAAAAGCTCACTTCAAAGGGTATAAAATCCGCAGAGGACAGGGTTGAGTGGGTAAAGAGGGCTTTGGGGTATTTGCCTCCCAAGGAAGAGGTTTTTTCCGCACTTCTTGAGGGTCTAAGGGAAGAACTCAACATTGAATTTGAGTGGGGAGACCTTACACAGGAGGAGATAAGGCTACTTGAAGAAAAAAGGGACTATTTTAGAAGTGATGATTGGGTCTATCATGTAAAGAAAGCACCTGAAGATAGTGAAATGCTCTATGGCATATACAGATGCCCTGGTGGAACCTTTAGGGTTTCTGCCAAGGTGGACCTGCAGAGCAAGGTCCTCCAACAGGTAATAATAAACGGAGACTTTTTCGTGAGACCTCAAAGGCTCATATACGACCTTGAGGCTTATCTAAAGCACACACCCATAGTGGATGTGGAAAAGAGAATAAGGGAGTTTTTCTCTCAAAGGGACTGGGAAGGGCTAAACCTTACAGTGGATGACCTTGTAGAGGCTGTGCTTTTCCCTCTGCGGAAAATAGAGGGAATAGACTTGGGTATAGAAAAAAAAAGACTGAATAACATAATAGCGTCCATAGGTGGTGGGCTTATAGAAAACATAGAAAAGGCTAAGGTTATGCTTCTGCCTTATTGCGCCAAGCCTCGCTGGTGCGACTACAGACATCTTGATGACTGTGGGGAGTGTGGAGGTTGCACGGTGGGAGATGCCTACAGGCTCGCCTACCAAAAGGGCATGATACCTATTACTATAACCTCCTTTGAGCTTTTGAGGGATACGCTCCTTTGGTGTGCTCAGAATGGATACACCTATATAGGACACTGCTGTTATGAGTTTTACGAAAAGCGGTATGAGATATTCAGAAAGGCTTCTCAAGAAGGTGCCAAGGGTGTGCTTTTTGATATAGTAGGGACCACTTGCTACAGTCTTGGAGTGGAAGAGGAAGAAAAGGCATATCATGGAGAGTTTACAGTGGAGCTTGACCTCATAAAAGAAGACCTCTATAGCAGTCTCTCCATAAAGGAAGATGTGAAAGAGGATTTTGGCAAAAGAGAGCTTAGCTTTGACTTTTCACCTTACCTTGCGGACTTTAAACCCTCCTATTACAAAAAGCCTAAGGCAGTGCCGACGCCTGAGGAGGACAGGACAAGAACCTCTATGCAAAGGGAGGTTTTCCTCGGAGAGGCAACCATAGGAGAAGAAGTCCTTAGCTACCAGCAAGCCTTTGAAACCCTTGCAAAGTGGATAAGGGAATCGGAAAAACCCACGCTGGTGGTGGGACCCTTGCTCTTTTGGGATTTTGGAGATAAGGAGCTACAAAATAAGGCAAGGCTTGTAAGGGAACTGATAGAAAAGGTAGGGAAGTTTAACATAAAGGCTTTGCCTGACTACAGACCAAAGCTCAAAAATTATGACCCTGCGGTGGAGATGGACCCACCAAACCCACACCATGCGGTCCTGCACGGGAAACATGACCTAACGGTGCTTGTGGGAGTCCATTGCTATAGAACGGACTTTGTAATAAGGCTTTTGAAAAAGCACACAGACACAAAGGTGGTCTCCCTTTGCGGTCTATATGGGCATCCTACAGCGGACTTGTCCACCAGCTTCACTGACGCAGAGAGATTGGAAACTTTGCTTAAGGTCTTGTGAAAATTTGCATTGGCTATAGACCTGCTATACTTTACCTTTCGCAACTTTGCAATGGTATTAGGCGTATATTGGTTTGATTATGATTAAAATTATTGAGCAGAGGTTTACACAAGAGGAAAAGGAGCTTGTGCTTGAGATCTTGGAAAGTGGGCAGATAACGAGGGGTAAGTGGACTTCTCTTTTTCAAGAGGAGTTTGCCCAATACCTTGGCGTAAAGCATATGTTTACTGTTTGCTCTGGGACTGTAGCTCTCTTTATAGCTTTGAAGGCTCTTGGTGTTGAGGGAGAAAGGGTAATAGTCCCTGCTATGAGTTTTATGGCAACCATTGATGCGGTCTATCTTGCGGGTGGTGTGCCAGTGGTAGTGGATGTGGACAGCTACTATACCATGGACCCTGAGCAACTTGAGGATGCGGTAAAAAAATACAGACCAAAGGTGGTTATACCCGTGCATCTATACGGACAGACTGCGGATATGGACGCCATTATGTGGCTCTCTGAAAGGTATGGCTTTTATGTGCTTGAAGATTCTGCTCAAGCTCACGGAGCTCTTTGGAAGGGCAAAAGGGCTGGCTCTCTCGGGCATATCTCCGCCTTTAGCTTTTATGCCTCCAAGAACCTACCTATGGGAGAAGGTGGTGCAATAGCCACAAACAGCGACAAACTCGCTAAAGAGATTAAAAAGTGGATAGACTTTGGAGACCACCCTGCCTTTAATGTTAGGATAACCGAGTTTCAAGCAGGCATAGGATACCTTATGCTAAAAAGGCTTGAAGAGCACAACAAAAAAAGAAGGGAGAACGCCTCTAAGTATATGCAATCCTTAAACGGTGGCTTTGTCCATCCTGTGGCAAGAGAAGGAGCATACCACGTATACCATCTTTATACCCTAAGGCATCCCAACAGAGACGCCATAGTGGAAAAACTAAGAGAAAAGGGTGTGGACGCAAGGGTCTATTATAGCTATCTTTTGCACCAGCTAAGAGGTGCGGAGCACTTACCCACACCAAACGCAGAAAAATTCAGAAAAGAAGTCTTTTCCATACCAGTCCATCCTTACCTTACCGAGGAAGAGATAAACTTTATCACAGAAAGCCTTATGGTTGAGGTTGGGTTAGCTCCGAACCCCTTATGTTGAGAATAACTATTTCTACTCTTCTGTTTTGGGCTCTGCCTTCTGGAGTGGTGTTGGGAGCTATAGGTCTGGTGTCCGCATAACCTGACGCCTTTAACCTTTCTGGGTTTATACCTTTAGCTATGAAGTATCTTACAATGGCGCTCGCCCTTGCGGTAGACAGCTCCCAGTTAGAAGGAAACCTTTCAGTGGATATGGGTATGCTGTCTGTATGCCCCTCTACCTCCACGGGGTTTGGTAGGTCTTTGATTATCTCGTAAAGTTTGTCAAGCACAGGTCTCATCTCTGACTTTATATCTGCCCTTCCAGATTCAAAGAGTAGCTTTTCCTGAAGTATTAGCCTTATGCCTATTGCTTCGTAGGCTATTTTAAACTCTCCCTCAAGCCCCATACCTTTTAGCATCTCTTGGAGCTCCTGAAGCTGTCTTTGAAGTCTTCTACCCCTTTCTGTTGGCTCCGCCCTTTTAAGCACTGGTTCTGGAAGTATTTGCTTTGGCAGAGTTTCCTGAAAGGGAACAAGCCTCATACCAAAAGCCTTCGCAAAAGCCTGAGCGTATTCAAGAGCAGCTTGCTTGCCAGCTTGAGCCATAGCAAAGAGGGCTATAAAAAGACAAAGAAGTAGCGTTAGAAAGTCCGCATAGGGTATAGCCCATTTCTCTGATACTTCCTCTGGACACTTCTTTTTCCTTGCCATTATTTGACCTCAACGTAGGAGTTAAGCCTTTCTTCTATTAGCCTTGGGTTTTCGCCTCTCACCATCATCCTGCAGGCATCCAATATCATATACATTCTCAATATTTCCTCCTTTGACTTTATCTTGATCTTTTTGGAGATAGGACCAAAGATTAAGTAAGAAAAGGTTATACCGTAAACTGTTGCAACAAATGCGGATGATATTCCATAAGCAAGTTCCTGAGCGTTGTCAAGGCTCTTTAGAGCCTTCATGAGCCCAAAAACCGCACCCACAAGCCCAAAGGTAGGTGCACTCTCTGCGGAGTTTTTCCAGTATTCCACCGCTATTTCAAAGTCTTCCTCCTTTTTTGCTATTTCCGCCTCAAGACTTTCCACAAGCACGTTTTCGTCCACACCAAGAACCATAAGGTCTATAGCCCTTCTAAGAAAGGGATCCTCTATCTCCTCCGCACGGGTTTCAAGGGCAAGCATACCTTCCTTCCTTACAATATTTGCCAGTTCGACAAGCTGAGTCTTTGTCTCAAGAACCTCGTTGCCCCCGCCCTTAAAAGCCAGTTTAAGTCCTTCTATAATTAGAGAAAACTTTGCCAAAGGCACGGTTACTAAACTTGCAAACAGGGTGGTTGGTACCACTATAACGAAGGCAGCAGGCTGAATAAGAAAAAGAATGCTCGCTCCTTTAAGAACCGCACCTATAAGAAGAGCTACAAGCCCTCCCACAACACCTATAACCGTAAGAAGGTCCATGATAATTATTATAATCGTTAGCTGTGTTTTAATATTTAGACTATGAGAGTTTTAAGCGGTATGAGGCCTACAGGGAAATTGCACCTTGGGCACTACTTTGGCGTGATAAAAAACTGGGTAAAACTCCAAGAGGAACACGAGACCTTTTATATGGTAGCGGACTGGCATGCCCTCACTACAGGCTACAAAAAGGTAGATGAGATACCTCAGAACATAGAGGATATGCTCATAGACTGGCTTACTTTAGGCATTGACCCAAAAAAGAGTGTGGTATTTCAACAATCAAAGGTAAAGGAACATGCGGAGCTTTTCCTCATATTTTCCATGATAACCCCCAAGAGCTGGCTTGAGTGGAACCCCACTTACAAGGACACTAAGTATAACCTCCTTAGGATTGCAGACCTTAGCCTTATGTTTAAAGGCGGTCTTAGAGACCACATAAAGACCTTTGTAGCAAAACTTCCTTACAAGGTTGAAGACTTTGACGCTCTTGAGGAGCTACTTCTTGACACCATATCTGACGCTCTTATAACCGCTCTCTTTGAGGGATATCTGGATAAGGAAATGTTTAAGGAACTCAATGTCTCAAAGAGGGACTTTTACGACACGGACACTTACGGCTTTTTAGGCTACCCCGTGCTTCAGGCAGTGGACATACTCATATACAAGGCTCAGGCAGCCCCTGTAGGAGAAGACCAGCTACCTCACATAGAGCTCTCAAGAGAAATAGCAAGAAGGTTTAACCACTTATACGGAGAAATCTTTCCAGAACCTCAAGCTATGCTCACAGAAACTCCAAGACTTCCAGGCACAGATGGAAGAAAGATGAGCAAATCCTACAACAACGCCATATACTTTGCAGACAGCGAAGAGGAGGTAAAGAAAAAGGTCATGAGCTTTTATACAGATCCTCAAAAGCTAAGAAAGGGAGACCCCGGAAGACCAGAGATATGCCCTGTGTTTTTCTACCATAAGGTTTTCTCTCCATCAGAAAGAACTCAAGAAATAGAAAGGGAATGCAAAAGCGGTAGACTTGGATGCGTGGACTGTAAAAAAATCATGCTTGAGGGTCTTGAGGCTTTTCTTAAACCTATCAGAGAAAAAAGAGAACAAGTTGCCAAAGACAGGGAGCTTCTTATACATATACTTGAGGAAGGCTCAGAAAAGGCAAGACAGATAGCCAAAGAAACTATGGAAGAAGTGAGATTAAAAACAAGAGTGGGATGACCTACATACTTTTGGTAATCCTTCTCCTTGTAGTATATATACTGGTTGCAGAGCTTTATCCTGTAAGGTTTTTTAAGGTTGAAAAGGTAAATAAGACGAGTTTCCCAGACCTACCACCTGTATATCTGTATTCTTTTGAGCTCCATATCCATACACAGTTTTCCTACGACTCTCTTGGAAAACCAGAGGACCTAAAAAAGGCTTCAAGGGAAGAAGATATAGATTTTCTCGTAATTACAGACCACGACAACGACCATATAAAATACTTTGCGGATGGGGGCATAATAGCGGGTAAGGAAGTAAAGATTACAGATGAAAAGGGTAAAGTGCTCGGAGATATTCTTGAAGTGGGAGACCTAAAAGTGGTAGCACATCCCTTCAAGGAAAAATATAAATGGCGTCTACCTCTTCCAGAAGATTATCTTTTTGAGCTAATAGACCTAAAGGATGCTCTGCTTGAGAGAAAAATGCTCCTTTTCTTTCTCCTGCCTTACATAGCTCTAAGGTCTTTAATCTCCATAAACTTGGCTTTGAACTGTATAAAGAGGCTTGTGGACATAAAAGGATACGCTCTTATGTATATGAAGATGGGTATAAAAAATCCAATAGTTGCGGGGCTTGACCATCATGTAAAGGTATACATAAGGGAAGTGGGCATAAGGTTTTTGTTTCCAAACTATACGCACAGTTTTAGGATTCTACGCAACTTTCTCATAAGCAGTAAAAGGATAGAAAGCAAAGAGGACTTCCTTAAGGAGCTCAAGAGAGGTAAAGGTATAATCTCCTTTAGTAAAAAGTCCACCCTTTTCTGGCAGGAGGGTTCGTGGCTCAAAGTCCTTCCACCAACTAACTGCTTACTTTTAGTTTTGGAAAAGGAAAGGGAAAAGTCATACTTAGGCTCATACTTTGAGCTACCAATTCCCTCTGAAAATAGCCTATTTCTCGGCTATACTTATAAATTCAGACTATGGAACTTTTACTTTGGGCTCGTGCCACTTTTTATATTTTCTTTTAGGGAGGATAAACATGCAGGAGCTACCGCTTCCTGAGGAGATAAAGGAGAAGATCCTACAAAAGGTTTCAAACAAAGCCTTGGCTCTAAAAGCCTTTGAATACATAAAGTTAGTCAAAAGGGAAGATGGAAGTCTGTGGGTCAAAGAAGAGTTTGAGGATATCAACAATCACGCCTTGTGGTTTATGGTCTTGGCTTGTGTAAACTATGCACAGAGGCTAATAAGAGGAGAGGAGATAGACTAATGCCTTGGAATGTGATAGTGAGGAAAAAATTTAGCTGGGCACACTTTCTAACAGACTATCATGGTGCTCCAGAGCCTGTGCACGGTCACACATGGCTTGTAGAGGTTCACATAAGGGCGGACAAGGTGGATGCAGGTGGTATGGGCTACGACTTTTTGGAGGTGGAAGGCTTTTTGAAAGAGCTCCTGCCAGACTACAGGCTTCTCAATGACATTGTGGACTTTTCTCCTAGTGCGGAGAACATGTCAAGATGGATATACCAGAAGGTCAAGGAGAAATACCCCACAGTCTCCAAAGTGGTAGTTTGGGAAAAAGAAGACTGTGGGGCAGAGTATTGGGAGGATTAACAGTTAATGCAGTTTGCCTCTTTTGCTTCCCTTGCCTTCTTTGCCATTTCAGGGTCGTAAGCTTTGCCCTGCCAGAGCATCTGATATACCACTTCGTGGGTGCTTTCTGCAAGCTCTGTTAGCTCCTTAAAGAGCTTGTTAAAGCCTTCGCTTCTGTGGGATTCTTCGTGGTCTTCCAAGGACCTCCAAAAGGTAATGATAAGCACTTCTCTGTTTTTGAGTGGGTGCTCTGTGGTCTGACCTGCGGTTGAACCCTCAAGGGAGACACCGCCAGTGTTGAGTGCCACAAAGCCTCCGTAAAAGCCTGTGTCTGAGTGGTAAGTTTTTACGTGCTCGCACAAATATGCCACCTTTTCCGCCACATCGTCAAGGGTAACACCCTCTTTGAGCACCACGTAGTTAATATTAACCACTGCATCCTCTGGAACATCCACTATATAGTTTCCATACATGTTAGCACCTCCTAAGAGTTTTTAAGTAAATTACAATATAACGAAATTCTTAAAGGATTACTATGCGTTAAATCATAAATATTGACACTCAATATCCCTCATATGCCCTTTCATAGAGCCTTTGCACGTCCTCAAGGGTAGGCTCTACGGGGTTTATGGCAAACAAGCCTCTTGAGAGCATATACACATCCTCTGTAAGCCTTTCAAGTTTTTCCTTTTCCACGCCAAGGTCTTTTAGGCTAAGTCTCATGCCAAGCCTTTCTAAGAAATCCTCAAGAACTTTTACTGCCATGTGAGGCTTTGGCTCATAACCCATAAGCTCTGCAAAGAGGGCGTATTTTTGTGGATTTCCTTTGTAATTAAAGTCTGTGATGGCAAGTGCCAAAGCGGAAAGACCTTCTCCATGAGCTACCTGAGGGTAGTGGGCGGACACAGGATGCTCCATGCCATGTATGAGGGCTACCCTTTTTCTGTCTATGGCAATGCCTGCAAGCATGCTCGCATAACTCATATAAGACCTTGCCTGAAGATTTTCTGGCTCTTCTATGGCAATAGGTAGCCACTGCTTTATAAGGCTTATGGCTCTTATGGCAAGCTCTTCTGCAAGGGTGTTGGAGAGCCTGTTGGTAAGAGACTCAAGGGCATGCATAAGGGCGTCTATGCCTGTTATGGCTGTAAGCCTTCTGTCCATACTCACAGTCAGGGATGGGTCTATTAGGGCTACCTTTGGGTAGTTTAAGGAGTGAGATATAACCAGCTTTTCCCTTCTTATGGGGTTTGAAAGAACCGCATACCTGTTTACCTCGCTTCCCGTGCCTGCAGTGGTTGGAATGCATATCACAGGTCTATTCAAGAAGGGTATGAGCCTTGGACCCTCAGGATAGTTCACATAGTCCCAGGCGTAGCCCTCGTTGGAAGAGACTATGGATATGGCTTTTGCACTGTCAAGACTGCTCCCTCCACCAAGACCCACAATGTAGTCTATCTTTTCCCTTACCACAAACTCGCTCGCCTTGTTTACGCTCTTGTCTGTTGGGTTTGGTTCAATCTCGTCAAATACCAGAACTTCTTCCGCACCGTTTCTTCTAAGGGATTCAATCACCCTTTGAAGAGAGCCATTCTCCTTTGAACTTTTCCTTCCAGTGACTATGAGGACTCTGTAGCCAAAGCGTTTACCAACCTCTCCAATCTTGTCTACAGAACCTACACCAAAGATTATCTCAACGGGTAGATAAAACTCAAAGTTCATGCTTCTGTTATATCTTCTCTTTGAATTTCCATTTCCTCCGGTATGGTTGCTTCAAAGGTAAAGGCTGGGTAGGTGGGCACTATGCCCTCTTCTTCTGCCTTCTCTGCACAGTGTGCATGGTATCTTGTCCAAGGTATAGCCAAGAGTCTCTCAAAGGGTATCTCTTCGTTGCAGTATTCACATATGCCGTATGTTCCTGCCTGCATTTTACTAAGGGCGTGGTCTATTTCCTTGATGATGAAAAACTCCCTTGAGGATAGGGTATCAAGGAGCTCCTGCGTGTAGGTCATCTGACCTATGTCTTCCAAGTCCCCAGGCTCCTTTACCTCCTCTCCTATGCGTGCCTGTGTGTCTTCTTTCTTTTTGTAACGTTCAAGAAATTTTGCCTTCTCCTCCAGAAGTTTCTCTCTCAATAGTTCAAGCTGTTCTTTGCTTAGCATATTAGCCCTCCTGAAAAAGGAATTCAAAATAATATATGCTAAAATTTTCTCCCATGTATTCCATTTTGCACAAGCACAAGAACATAACCGTAGCCATCGTAGCTTTGGCTACTGGTGGGTTTTTCCTTTGGCTCTTCTTTGCAGGAGGTGTCAGCGATATAACTTCTCCTTCTAAGAGGTGTGTGGTGGAGGTAGGTTCAGGGTGTATAACCCTTAAGGACTATAGAAGAGAGCTTTTGAGGTTTTCTGACCTTCTGCAAAACCCACAGATGGAAGAGCTAATAAGGGAGCAAGTTATCTCTAACCTTATAGCCCAAGAGCTACTTTATCAAAAGGCAAAGAGTCTATCCTTTATTGCAAGCGATGAAGAGGTGGTTGAAGTTATAAAGTCTGACCCATCCTTTCAAGAGGGTGGGCTCTTTAGCTCTTCCAAATACAGAGAGGTGCTCTCAAGAATAGGTTTGACGCCAGAGGAATACGAGGAATACATAAGAAAACTGCTTAGCATTCAAAAACTCCTTAGTTTTCTAACCAACGGCGTTTACCTTACAGAAAAGGAGTTAGAGATAAACCTTCTTGCGGACAGCACTCTTCTGAGCGGTAGTCTCTACCTTATAACCTCTGCGGATGTATCCCAAAAATACAAACCTACAGAACAGGAGCTATTGGAGTATTACCAGAAGAACAAAGAGCTTTTCAAAAGACCAGAAGGAAAAGTGGTTTGGGTGTGGAGAGAAAAGGATAAGGAGAAGGCACTGTCTATTTATAACAATCTAAAAGCTGGAAAAGAAGCAGAAGGCTATCAAGAATACAAATTGCCAGAGGACTTTCAGAAGACGGGCGGTCTTCTTGAGAAAGAAGCTCAAAGGCTCACCTCTCAGGAAAGGGTAAGCATTACAAAGGAGGGTGAGGATTATTTGGTTCTGTATCTAAAACAGGTTATTCCTGCAGGTTATGAGGACTTTGAAAAGGTAAAGGAAAAGGTAAGAGAAAAACTCATAGAGGAAAAGTCCCAATCTTTGGTAGAGCAAAAGGCACAGGAAGTTGCTGGGCTCTTGAAGGAGGGTAAAAAACCACAGGTGAGATTTCTCAACTTCTCCGATACGCCAGCCCTTCAGCTTAATGCAGTGGTCAACATAGACCAAAAGGATATGGTTCGTATAGTGCTATCTCAAGATAGAGTCTTTGGCCCTTATCCTCTCATACAGGGCTATGGCGTAATACTTGTGGAAAATAGAAGCAAAAGGGAATTAAAGCCAGAAGAAAAGGAAGAAGCTTTTGGAGACATACTTAGTCTTAAATCTCAGGCTATGCTAAACCAGTATGTGGAATATTTGAAAAAGAACACGAAAATACGCATAAACAAAGAACTTCTTGGAGGTGGATAAGATGGAGAAAAAGTGGAGAACCGCCATAACCCAGCATGTGGGTCATGAGACCTATATAAGGGGCTATAGACTTTTGGACCTTGTGGGAAACTTGAGCTTTGCTCAGGCTATATACCTCATTCTCAAAGGTGAGCTTCCCAACGAGAAAGAATCCAAGATGATGGAAGCCATGTTTGTATCTGTAATAGACCATGGCATAGCACCACCTTCTGTTATATCCGCAAGGGCGGTCGCTTCTGGTGGAAACTCGCTCAATGTGGGTGTTGCGGCAGGTGTGCTTGCCTTTGGCTCTGCTCACGGTGGTGCTCTTGAGGATGCCATGAAGTTTATCCAAGAGGGTGTGGCAAGTCAAAGGAGTGTGGAAGATATAGTAAGAGAGTATCTTGAGGCAAAAAGACCCATACCAGGATATGGACACAGATACTACAAAGACTTTGACCCAAGAACAAAGAGGCTTATGGATATAGCCAAAGAGCTTGGCTTTTATGGCAAGCACTGTGAGTTTGCAGAAGCTGTCCAAGAGGAAATTGGCAGGCAAAAGGGTAAAAGGCTGGTTCTCAATGTGGACGGAGGCATTGCTGCAGTTACCTCGGAGATGGGCTTTGATTGGAGGCTCGGAAAGGGCTTTTTCATAATAGGAAGGGTGCCAGGGCTTGTGGCACACGTTTATGAAGAACTCACCACGGAAAAGCCCTTCTCCAAAAGGCTTGATGAGGAAACGGAGACCGAATATACGGGCGTGCCACCAAGGGAGCTTCCCTCAGAGCTCAAGAGGATATGAACCCGCAGGAGAAGATATTAAAGCTCTACAAGTTTTTTACTGGAATAGTCTTCAACATAGCCATAGTAATACTTCTCTTCTCGCTCTTTGTGGGCTTGGGAAGGACCATTATGGAGCTTGGTTTTGTGTTCACCGAAGAAACGGTGAGGCTTAGCATAAAGGAGTTGGTCACCAACGTGCTGTCTATAGTTATACTCCTTGAACTGGTGAGGGCTTTTGTGGACTACTTTGAGCACGAAAGGGTTAGAATTGAAATACTAATAGAAATAGCCATAGCCTTTATGATAAGAGAGTTTATGATATATATCTTCGCCGGGAATATTAAGGGGACTGATGTGATCTTTTGGACTTT
The DNA here is from genome assembly GCF_033971325.1 of Hydrogenobacter sp. T-2. Classification (NCBI taxonomy): domain Bacteria; kingdom Pseudomonadati; phylum Aquificota; class Aquificia; order Aquificales; family Aquificaceae; genus Pampinifervens; species Pampinifervens diazotrophicum. Next base: position 182,685 of record NZ_CP117180.1, on the reverse strand, counting down.
AGGTATAGCCCTTCTTGTGGGTGCAAGGACCATAACGGTGATATATAAACCCACCAAGTGAACCTACACTTCGTATATGATGTCAAGAAGCTCGCCAGCTTTTTGGGGGTCTATTTCCTTTAGCTTTTTGTATACCTCCCTTGCCTGTGAAACCTTTCCAGCTCTTGTGTAGGCAACTCCCAGCTTAAAAAGAAGCTCTGGGTCTTGTGGCTTTTCTTCTATCTCCCTTTTTAGGTCCTCTATGAACTTTTCCAATAGACCCTCTCCCATCTTGCTAAAAATACCCTTGTAGCCCTTTTCCATCATAGCCTTGCTCCATGAAACCTGTAGTTAAGACCGCGTATCTTCTCCAAGTTTTCTAAAATTATATCCTCCACAAAGGGATTGTATGATATAACCACAACACTTAACCCAAAGCCACCTTCCTCAAGCAGTCTTCTTGAAGTGTAAAGGAACTCCCTAAGCACTTCGTCATTTTCTATCTCGAAGGGTGCTCCAAGAAAGTGGTGGCTAATGCCTAAAAAACTACCAGGTTTTACCCTGACGGTGAGCCTTATGGGATTGAGGCTTTCTATTAGCCTTTCTCTTTCCAGAGAATACTCAAGCCCAAACATGAGCATGGCATCGGTAATAAGATGTTTAGAGGACAAGGAGACAAACTGCCTAAAGCCACTTTCTCTGAAGTCAAGTTTTAGGTTGTCTTTTACTGTCTCTACCCAATGTGGGTGAGGGTTCTCCAAAAGCCAGAATATTTTCCAAGGATAAAAGCTATGTCCCTCCTGACTTCCCCAAAGCATACTGACAAGGGGCATTGTTATAAATATAGGCTGGGTTTATATTTTATGGCATGTTTGGAGTGCTTAGAAAAAAACCTATAGATAAGATTGTGGAAGTTCTTGGAAAGGAAAAGGTAAACACCTCTCTTGTGGAGAGAAAACTCTATTCTTACGATGCAACTCCTATACCTATTGAGAGGGCTCTCCCTTCTGCTGTGGTTTTTCCAGAAAGTCATGAAGATGTGGTAAAGCTGGTAAAGGTTTGCTACGAAGAGGATATACCTATATTTCCAAGGGGTGCTGGCTCTGGTCTAACTGGTGGTGCTGTGCCTACCTCAGAAAGGGGTGTGGTGGTTTCCTTTGAGAGGATGAATAGCTTTGAGGTAAACGTAGACAATGCCACTGCAGAGGTCCAACCCGGGGTAATAACCTCCCAGTTTCAGGAGTATGTGGAGAAACTTGGGCTCTTTTATCCACCAGACCCCTCCTCCTTTAAGTATTCCACCCTTGGAGGCAACATTGCAGAGAACGCAGGCGGTCCAAGATGTCTAAAGTATGGGGTCACTCGTGAGTATGTGCTTGGACTTACCGCAGTCATAAAGGAGGGACAGACCATAAGGACAGGCAACCCTGTTATAAAGGATGTGGCAGGCTACGATATTACAAAGCTCCTTGTAGGCTCAGAAGGGACCTTAGGTCTTATTACCTCCGCAACCCTCAAGCTCATACCAAAGCCAAAGGCAAGGGCAACCGCGCTGGCTCTCTTTAACAGGCTTGAGGATGTGGGCAAGGCGGTCACCAAAATTTTCACCTCAGGCATATTTCCCTCTGCCCTTGAGTTTATGGATGAGGACGCCATAAGGGCTGTGGAGGACTACAAGCCAGTGGGTCTGCCAAGGGTATCCGCCTTGCTCCTTATAGAAGTAGATGGCTCACCCTCAAGCGTCCAAGAAGACATAAGAGATATAAAAAACCTTCTTGAGCCTATGGGAATTGAAGTGAAAACCGCACAAAGCAAAGAAGAGGAAGAAAAACTATGGAGTGCCAGAAAGAGCCTTGGTCCAGCCTTGGGAAATCTCAAAACAGGTAAGATAAACGAAGACATAGTAATACCAAGGATATACCTCTCAGAAGCCATACCAGAGTTCAGAAAAGTAGCAAAGAAGTATGACCTTATGATGGTTATATTCGGTCATATAGGCGATGGGAACTTGCATGTGAACCTTCTCTATGATAAGGCAAACAGGGAAGAGGAAGAAAGAGCAGAAAGGGCTGTGGATGAGGTGTTTGAAATAGCTCTCAAATACAATGGCTCTATAACTGGAGAGCATGGTGTGGGTCTTACAAAGAAAAAGTTTCTCCAGTGGCAGTTTGGACCAGCGGGGTATGAGCTTCTCAAGGGTATAAAGAGGCTTTTTGACCCTAAGAACCTATTTAATCCCGGTAAGGTGATTGAGGCTTAAAAACTTCAACACTGCCCTTTTTGTGCTTTTTTATGTTTAAAAGAACTGTGTCCGCACAGGAAAAAACTTCAAGATGGTCTTTGCCATGGTCTGGATATAGAGCTATTCCTATGGAAACCTTTGGGCTTACATGTCCTTTACTGGTCTTAATCCTTGTGTTTTCTATCATGGTTTTTAGAGTGTTCGCAAATTTTAGAGCTTCCTCTTCTTTAACTTCTAAAAGTACTATAACAAACTCATCACCACCGTAGCGAGCTGCAAAATCGGAGCTCCTTATTCTCCTTCTTATAATTTTAGCTAACTCTTTTAAAACCATATCTCCTATAGTGTGTCCGTGCAAATCGTTTATGGGCTTGAAGTTATCAAGGTCAAGGATTAGAAGAGCAAGACTACGGTTGTATCTTTTTGCCTTTTCCACCTCTATTCTAAAAATTTCCCAGAAAAATCTGCTGTTATAAAGCCCCGTGAGAGTATCTCTAATACTCAAGTCAAGAATAGTCCTGTAATGTCTGCTGAACTGAAAAACGAGCCATAAGAAAAATAAAAAGGGGGGAAAACCCATCAGAGTTATTTTTACAAGATTAAGGACAGCTTCTTCCCTGTATTCATCCAAATAATTCTGAAAAATATGATCATAATATCTGTAAAAATCTTTTATCCTTCCAACTCTTCCTGTTATAATATCGTAGACCTTCATAGGTTCGTAGTTTTTAAGGGGCAAGCCAGAACTAATAATATGTCTTATCTTTTCATGTTCGTCACTTAATTGGTAAATTTCCCGCTTTGCTTTACGACTTGTCTCTGTGTCCAAAAACTTCAAAAGTCCTTTAGTATAAACTTCTTGAAATTTAATTACTTCAATATATTCTTCATATATTTCCTTAGGACATGCCCTTGCACGATTCTCTAAGGATTCTGATGCGCAAAACACTGAAAGTGCTCTTTCCCTACCTGCATACTCTATGATATATAGGAGAGTAACTTTTACAAGCATGTGTCTGTACAGTTCCACATTTTGAGGGTAATACCAATAGTATACGCGTATATCTTCAAGGATTTTAGCTATTATATTAGTATAGAATAAGTATATTTCCAGCCTGTTTACTTTTTTGTTATCAACTTTTTCTCTAAAATGTAACAGGCTTTCAACTGCTTCTTGCCCTATTAGGTTTTTCAAAAGATTAAGATTAACTTTTTCTCTTTGTTCTTGTAGTTTGCTATTTTCACTTGGGGTAATAAGAGAAAGCCCTCTCTCTATTTGTAATTCTCCTACAGAATCAAGCACTTGATTTAAATGTTCCACATTGTCTTTAATTCTTGCATATTCAATTAGAGGCTTCACTGCAGTGTAGTAATAAAGGGCGTTAACTACCAGAAAAAGCATAAGGAGAGGAGAAAAAGAATAATTAAAAGCCTTACCCGTGCCCTTTTGCTTTCCAACTCCTTTATGTTTTCAACCATGCTGTATATGATAATCAAGTTATGTCCCTAATTCACTTGGAGCTCTTATTGACCCATAAAGTAGCAATATTGAGGCCATTTCAAAATTTGTATAAATTCTACCACACCTCATAGCCTACCCTCAAAAAGAATTATCAGCTGAGCATATATCCTCTCCCAATCCCTCAAAGGCTTTACCCTCCTCTAAGTCCATAGCTACTCCATAACACACCTTCAACAACGCCTCATCCGTTGGAAATATCCTCTTGCCATATATTACCTTCCTTATCTTGCTGTTTATACTCTCCACAAAGTTCGTAGTCGCCAACATCCTCCTTATTTCATAGGGATATCTGTAAAAGGTCAATATCTCCTCAAGCTCTCTTTCCCAGTCCCTCACTACCTGTGGATACTCTACTTGGTATTCCCTCCTAAACCTCTCAAAGTTCTCCTTAGCTTGCATCTGCGTGGTAGACATGTATATTGCCCTCAATGCACTGGCTACTCTCTTCCTGTCTTTGTATTTGACCTTCTTTAGACTGTTCCTTACCTTGTGAACCAGACACTTCTGATGGTCACTTATGGGATATACGCTCCTTACTGCTTCTTGTATACCTTTTAGCTCGTCGCTTACCACTACAAGTATGTCCTCTACTCCTCTTGCCTTGAGGTCATTGAAAACATTTACCCAAAAGCTGGCACTTTCCTGTCTTGAAAGCCAAAAGCCAAGTATCTCTTTGTAGCCATCTGTGTCTATTCCAGTCTTTGACCTCTGGCATTATTCTGTCAGTTAACCTTGATATGGTGCTTGCAGAAAGTCTTGTGCGGTATATGTCTTCAAGGATGTTTTGTATATCTCTTGTGGATAAGCCTTTAGAGTATAGTAGGAAGAGTTTTTCTTGGAGTTCTTTAAGCAGGACTTTTTCACCTTTTGGGACAAGCGTGGGTTCAAACTCGGATAGTCTGTCTCTTGGTATAGAGACTTTGATTTGACCTGAGGGTGTATTTATGGTTTTTTGTATGAGCCATTTGTGGAGTTAGTGTTATAGTAGCGTTTGTGTTTTTGTAGCTGAGGAATTGATACAATTCTGCCTGTAGCGTTTTGACTATAGTTTGAGCCATCAGGTCTTTGAGTGGCTCGTTGAAATCCTTGCGGTATTGTTTTACTCTTTCTTTGCTTGGCTGTTTAATGTTAAGAGCTCCTTACTTTATTTTTACACAGTGAATGAAACGCTCCCTAGTGTGAAGTTTGAGAACATAAGGTATGAGGTGGTGTTTAAGCTATGGATATTAAACCTCTATTTTGGTATGATGAGTTAACTTGTATGCTTGTGGTAAGTCGAAGATGTGTTCCTGAAAAAGGGTTTTTGGACATAGCAGTAGGCATGGATTCTCACTTCAAGGGATAGGTTATGTCAGTGAATATGTAGCTCTTTAATTTACCCACGAGCCTACTGGCAGGAATATCTTCTCCTTTGATAATAGCTTCAAGAGCTTGCCTCTTTTCTTCACCTTTTAGGAAAAAAACAAGGACACAGGATTCATTGAGATACTCTTCTTTTAGAGACAGCCTAAGAAGTCCATCAGGAGACCTGCTTATGCAAACCTTCGGACTAACATCTTGGCACTCCACACCCGGGAACAAAGAGGCAGTATGTCCGTCCGCACCCACGCCAAGAAGTGCTATATGTAGTCTATCTGGGAGTTGAAAACTATAATCCATAGCACATTCTTCCAGTGGCATCTCCGTCTTAAAAAAGGCAAGCCTGCCTCTATTACCTATCGCCTCTTTTACCACCCTATAGTTGCTTAACTCGGAAGAAAAAGGCACATACCTCTCATCACTAAGATAAAACCTAAGCCTATCCCAAGGTAGCTTTTGAGAAGAAAGCATTCTGTAAAGCTCTATTGGAGTTTTCCCACCTGCAAGAGCGACATGGCAAATCCTTTCCCTTTTAAGAAACAGACCAAAGAGCCTCAAAAGAAAACCGAGCAAAAGCCTATCCACTTGTGGAGAAGAAAAGAGAATTCTGTTGTTTACCCTCTTCATGGTATAGTAATAATTATAAGCTAAAGGACTCTTAGGGATTTTTTTGTTCCCATGACCTTCTGGCAACTGAATAGCTCCTTTACCTATTGAAGTTAATGGGTAGTATTAACCAAAGAGGATTGAAAGGTCTATGATTGTTAACTTACAATATGGCAGTCTTTTCTTTGAGCTTTTCAGAGTGCCTCAGCATCTATATTATTGGCTATCCCATTGAAGTGTTTACCTTTATGCTTTTGCTCGTTGCCAATCCATCGTGTGGAGTTGAAACTACACATCCAAAAAGCTATAAACTAATTACCTATGAAGTTAGCAGTCCTCACTGGTGCTGGCATATCCGCAGAGAGTGGTGTTCCCACCTTTAGGGGGCAAGGTGGTCTTTGGAAAAGCTACAGACCAGAAGATCTTGCCACTCCCCAGGCTTTTAGAAGAAACCCAGCTTTGGTGTGGGAGTGGTATCTTTGGAGAAGGAGCGTAATAGCAAAAGCAGAGCCTAACGCTGGGCACATTGCACTTGTGGAGCTTGAGAAAAAATACTGCGAAGACTTCCTGCTTATTACCCAAAACGTGGATGGGCTTCACCAAAGGGCTGGTTCAAAAAGACTTGTGGAGCTTCATGGGAATATATGGAGGGTCAAATGCCTCTCCTGTGGTGCGGTTTATTATGACTATTCTGTAAGCTACGCACAGCTTCCACCTGCCTGCAAGGAATGTGGTGGGCATATTAGACCAGACGTGGTCTGGTTTGGAGAGGCTCTGCCTGAGGATGCCTTAGAGCTTGCCATAGGGTGGGCAAGGAGTTGCGATGTGTTTGTGGTTATTGGCACTTCCGCAGTGGTGTATCCTGCGGGTGAGCTTCCATACCTTGCAAAGGAGCATGGTGCAAAGGTTATAGAGATAAACCCAGAAAGCACACCTGTCTCTCCCATTGCAGATGTTATAATAAGAGAACCAGCAAGCAGTGGTGTGAAAAAACTACTGGAGGTCTTATGAAAGTCTACATAATGGGTTCTGACCAAAGAATAGTCCGCTGTGCTCGTGTATCCTTTGCAAAGGACGAAGAGGTTGACAAAGAAAGGGACACAAGGCTTATAAGATATCTCTTCCAGCACAAGCATGCCTCACCCTTTGAGCATGTAATAATAGCCTTTGAAGCTGATAAAGGGCTTTGGCTTGAAATCCTTAAAAACCTACCAAGCCCTGCAGTGCAAGTTTACTATTCTAAAGGATACATATGGCTCAACCTAAGGAACTACATAAACGCCATGGAGCTATTCCCATCAGAGGTAAAAAAAGCTTTAGAGGAAAAACTGCCTGCTACCACTGCTATAATATTCGGTCAAGAGCCACAAGCCTACTCTACAGACCACGCCTACGTGAAAGATAAAATAGAGACTTCCTCTGGCTGGCTTGGTTTGGTTGATAGTCTTGAGCTCGGGACAGATATGGACTACTATACCTTTGTAGTGGAATGCCCGCTCTTTGTAGCCCGCCAGTGGCATAGGCATAGGTTTGGCTCATATAACGAAGTTAGCAGAAGATATGTGAGCTACGAGCCAGACTTTTACACTCCTGGCTATCTTAGAAAGCAGGCAAAGAGCAACAAGCAGGCGTCAATTGAAGAACCAGTAGAAGAACCCTGGAACTCACTATTTCTGAAAAAGATAAACTGGTATGTGCAAGACCTACAAGACCTATACAAGGCTATGACGGAAAAGGAAGTCGCCAAAGAACTGGCAAGGGGTATTCTGCCTCAGTTTATGAAGACAAGGTTTTATTGGACGGTGCCACGAGTGGCTCTGGATAACTTCATAACCTTAAGAACCCATGAAGGAGCTCAAAAAGAAATAAGAGAATTCGCAGAAGCCATAAAAGACTTAGTAGGCTACAGAGAGACAGACAAAAAGCTCAGGCTGTAGCGGTCTCAAGGGGCAGGACACTTACTACCTTCTTATTTCTCCTATTTTCAAACTTCACCACACCATCTATCAAAGCAAAGAGGGTAAAGTCCGAACCCATTCCCACATTTACGCCGGGATAAACCTTTGTCCCTCTCTGTCTTATTATTATGTTTCCTGCCTTGACTATCTGACCATCATGCCTTTTTACACCAAGCCTTTTGGAATTACTATCTCTACCGTTCCTCGTTGAACCACCACTTGCCTTGGACGCCATATTATACCTCCTGTATATCCTTTATCAATATTTCTGTGTAGGGTTGTCTGTGTCCTCTCCAACGCTTATAGTTTTTCTTTGCTCTAAACTTAAACACTATAACCTTCTTGTGTTTCCCGTGAGATAAGACCTCAGCAAGGACTTTACCCTTGCCAAACTCTATAGAACCATCCTCTCTTCTCAAAAGCACAGGGGAAAATTCAAGAACCGCACCAACATTACTGGGCAGTTTTTCTACCTTTAACTTAGCTCCTTTTTCAACCTTATACTGCTTTCCACCAGCTTCTATAATTGCATACATAACTTCTTCCCCTCAGTAAAGAATTTAAATGGGGGCAAAACCCCCGAATGTGCTTACTGCTTTTACTCTCCGCCCTGTTGTTGTTCTACAGGTTGCTGTTCTTCAGATCCTTGTTGCTCTGCAGGTTGTTGTTCCTGCTGTTCAGCAGGTTGCTGTTGCTCTTCTACAGGCGGTTGTTCTGCTGGTTGCTCCGCAGGCTTTTGCTGGCAGGATGCTGCAAGGAGTGCCAAGCTCGCAACTCCAAGTGCTATAAACTTCCTCATTTTAGCTACCTCCTTTATTGATTATATTAAGCTATCATTATACAACCTGTCAAGGGGTTATGTCAAGTTCTCTAAGGAGGCTTTCCACATGACCTTTTGCCTTGACATTGTAAAAGGTTTTTAGTATCCTTCCCTCTGGAGATATCACGAAGGTGCTCCTAATTACCCCCTCTGTCTCTTTCCCATACATCTTCTTCTTGCCATAGGCACCATAGGCTTTCATAACTTCCTTTTGAGGGTCGCTAAGCAATATAAAGTTAAGTCCATACTTTTCCTTGAACTTTTTGTGAGACTGCAAACTGTCAGGACTTATGCCTATAACTACAAAGCCTTTTGACTTGAGTATGTTGAGATTATCCCTAAAGTCGCAGGCTTCTTGCGTGCAACCAGGGGTATCATCTTTGGGGTAAAAATAAAGTATAAGAGGAGAGGAAAGCAAGTCCTTTAGACAAAACTTACCCTCTTTCCCCTCATGGTCTATCCCTTCAAGACAAAAGTCTGGTGCAAGCTCTCCTTCTTTTAGCATATTAACAATTATACTACTTTTGTCTTAGAGAAGAGGGCGGTCCGTTTATGACCACCTTTTGAGTTTTCATCCGTAAGTATCGCCCTCTGGCTTAACGGGTTCTATCCTCAAAAGTGCATCGTCAGGAGTCACATTATCACCCGGTTTTGCGAATATCTTCTTTACAACGCCAGTAATGGGTGCGTGTATCTCATTTTCCATCTTCATGGCTTCCACTATAGCTACCGTTTGACCTTCATTAACAGGTTGACCTTCCTCTACCAAAATCCTCACAACCCTTCCGGGCATAGGTGCTGTTGCATCTCCTGGCTGGCTTGCCTTTGGTATACCTTTTCCTTCCGCCTGAACCACCGCTTGAGGAACACCACCAGAAGGCACAGCTTCAAGTTGAGGTGTTAATTGCACCTCTTCCAGCTTTCCATCTACCCTTACATAATATTTTCTCGGCTTACCGGGCTCCGCATGGGCACTCACACCTTCCACCTTCACCTTGAATTTTTCCCCGTGATATATAACCTCAAACTCCACAGGTGCAGCACCGGGCACCGTGCCGGGTTTTACCTCTGTAGCTTCTGCCAACTCCTCTATCGGCTCTGCGGTTAGCTCTCCCTTTTCCCTTGCGGTAAAGTAGTCCTTGGCTTGCATCGGGAACAGAGCATACAAAAGCACTTCCTCGTCTGTAGGCTCTCTTCCGAGCAGTGTGCTTGTCTCCTCGTATGCCTTGTCCCAGTCTGTGGGGTCTGCAAGGTCTGCAGCTCTTATTGAAAAGTCTGGTTCTTTGCCAGATCCGAGAATTTTTTCCGCAAGCTCCTTTGAAATAGGACCTGGTGGTTTTCCGTATTTTCCTTCAACGTAGTCTCTTACCTCCTTGGTTATCACCTTATATCTCTCACCAGATATAACATTAAGGACTGCCTGCACGCCTACTATTTGAGAGGAGGGTGTGAGAAGTGGTGGATATCCAAGGTCTCTCTCTACATTTGGAACTTCCTCAAGGGCTTCTTCTATCTTGTCTATAGCGTTTGCCTCTATGAGCTGTGCCACCATATTGGAAATCATACCACCCGGTATTTTGTGTATAAGCACTTTGGCGTTAACTCCTGCGTATTCAGTCTCGTATTTCTTATATTTCTTGCGTATATGTTTAGTAATCTCCGCACACTCTTCTATTTTCTTTAGGTCAAGACCTGTGTCAAAGGGTGTGCCTTCAAGCATTGCCACCACGGACTCCGTTGCTGGGTGTGATGAGCCAAAGGCAAGTGGAGATAGAACAGTGTCAACCATATCCACACCCGCAAGTATTGCCATCATGTGGTTCACTATAGCAGTTCCACTCATGTCGTGGTTATGAAGTAAAACCGGCAGTCTTCCACCTGTGGCTTCCTTTATCCTCTTTATTATGGTGTAGGTTTCAAGGGGCATAATAATACCAGTGGCATCTTTGAAGGACAGCCAGTCCGCACCCATCTCCGCTATCTCAAGGGCATACTCTACCCATTTCTCTATGGTATGCACGGGGCTCCTTGTGTAGCTTATCTCCGCATGGGCTTCTCCACCAAGCTCCTTTATAGCCTTTACTGCAGTTTGGATGTTCCTGTTGTCATTAAGAGCATCAAAGACCCTAAAAACAGTTATGCCGTTAGCTATAGACCTTTCTACAAACTTGTAAACCAGCTTGTCAGACTTGGGTCTGTATCCTACAATGTTCTGACCCCTAAAGAGCATCTGAAGTTTGGTGTTGGGCATAACCTCCTTTATGCGTCTTAGCCTCTCCCATGGGTCTTCTTTGAGATATCTAAGGCACACGTCATAAGTGGCACCACCCCAGACCTCCACCGCATAAAAACCTACCTTGTCTAACTTCTCACACAGAGGTAGAAGGTCATCGGTTCTTACACGGGTGGCAAGTTTGCACTGCTGACCATCCCTTGGCGTGAGGTCTGTGATAAGTATCTTTTTCCTAAAGCCAGACCTCTCCATTTCCTTGAGCTGTGCTTGAATTTCCTCCATTATCTCCACGGCCTGCATGCCTTACCTCCTTTTATAGTCCATGATATGCGGCTATCGCCGCAGATATAAAGGCTACAAAATCTTCCTTGTTTCTTACCTCCTCATACTCAAAGAGATGAGGATGGGTCTCTAAATACTTGGTGTTAAACTTACCAGCCCTAAAGTCTGGGTCCTTCATTATCTCTATAAGCAAGGGTATAGTGGTCTTTATGCCAGTAATCTCGTAGGTCTCCAAAGCTGCCTTCATACGGTCTATGGCAACCTCCCACTGAGGAGCCCAGACTATGAGCTTGGCTATCATAGAGTCGTAGTAGGGGGTTACCTCATAACCCCTTGACGCTGCATGCTCCACCCTTATACCAAAGCCACCGGGTGCATAATACCTTTCTATAGTTCCTATGCTTGGTGCAAAGTTCTTTTTGGGGTCTTCTGCGTTTATCCTCACCTCTATGGAGTAGCCATTAAACTTTATGTCTTCCTGCTTATATCTTAGAGGCTCACCAGCAGCGATTCTAATCTGCCACTTTACTATGTCCACGCCTGTTATCATCTCCGTGACTGGATGCTCTACCTGAATCCTTGTGTTCATCTCAATGAAGTATATGTTTCCCTTCTCGTCTGCTACAAACTCCATAGTGCCTGCACTGTAGTATCCTATCTCCTTTGCCGCCTTAGCTACAAGCTCTCCATAGTATGCCCTCCGACCGGGAGTAAGGAGCAAAGATGGTGCTATTTCTACGAGCTTTTGGTTTCTCCTTTGAATGGAGCAATCCCTCTCACCGAGATGTATAACATTACCGTATTTGTCCCCAAGAACCTGAAACTCTATGTGGTGTGGGTTTTCTATGTATTTTTCAAGCAAAAGGTCTCCCCTGCCAAAGGCTTTTAGGGCTTCGTTATAGGCGTTTTCGTAGTTTTTCAGCAGTTCTTCCTCGTTCCTGCATATCCTTATACCTCTTCCACCGCCACCAGCGGAAGCCTTCAAAAGCACAGGGTAGCCTATTTCTCTCGCTATCTGTTTGGCTTCTTGCTCATCCTTTAGAATACCATCGCTTCCGGGCACAGTGGGAAGTCCTGCCTTTTTGGCTATTTCCTTAGACCTCGCTTTGTCTCCCATAAGCTCTATAACCTTCCAATGAGGACCTATAAAGTTTATTCCCTTTTCCTCACAGAGCCTCGCAAAGTGTTCGTTTTCTGCCAAAAAGCCATAGCCCGGATGGATGGCATCCGCACCCACTTCCAAAGCAAGGTCTACTATACGTTCCGCATTAAGGTATGTATCTAAGGGGTTTACCCCTATCATATAGGCTTCATCCGCCATCTTCACATGCCTTGCGGTGGACTCTATCTCATTGTATATGGCAACGGTTCTTATGCCAAGCTCCTTGCAGGCTCTTATAATCCTACAGGCTATCTCACCCCTGTTTGCTATGAGAACCTTTTTAAACATGCACCGCCTCCTACAAGAGCTCTATTTTGTATTCTATGGGTGCCACCTTGTTTATCATGTAGGCTATGGAACAGGTTCCAGGGTCGTATATGGTTTTATCTAAGGCTTTTTTCACATCTTCTTCAGAGACATCGCCTTTTACCTTTACAAAGAGGTATATCTTGGTAAAAACCTTTGGATATCCCTCTGTTATCCTCTCTGCATCCGTTTCTATCTCTATGTGTTCCGTGTGCTTGCCTTCTTTATGCAGAGCTTCGTAGAGATGTATACCCACACAACCCGCTATGGAATGAAAGAGAAGCTCTGGAGGTCTTATACCTCTACCCTTACCACCCACATAACCCGCTGCGTCTATTGGCACCTCTCTGCCAGACTCACCTGTACCTATGAAGTGAAAGTCTTCCTTTTGAACCACCCTTACTTTCATGCCTGCCTCCTACCAAAAAGTGGTTAATAATTATAAGCTAAGTTTCCAAAAAGTGATGTTTTTTGTCATAAGAAATTAAAAAGAGGGGAAGGAGGCAAGGCATGAGTTTTTATGCAAATATTTCTCCTCCGTCCTTCCTCCAGACTGCTATTACCGAAGGTCTTGGAATTGGAATATCGCTCTCATATGGCCATCTTGTTAGTTGACCCCCTAAACCACCCTCTCCTGGGTGTTGTATGGCACAGAAAAAGGTTTTCCAGTCATCCGAAAACTCAGGTCCGCATATTTCACAGCCAGGCACTCCAGAGAGGAACATTTTAAATTCTTTAGTAAAGGGATTAAGCACGTAAACTCCGTCGTTCTTCTTGAGTCTTGAGGAGTTTGGATTGCCATCTGTGGCTATCCATACGTTTCCGAGCCTATCTATCACAAAGTTGTCTGGTGCAGAAATAGCAGGCGTTGAGGAGCTTGCAGGTTGACCGTAAATTATCAATTTCTTGTTTTCTTCAGAAGCGTTGGGATCACCACAAAGTATTGGTATTTGCCACGTGAATGTGGTTGACGCAGGATTACCGTTTGCCTCTTTTATCTCTAACACGTGCCCCATTACATTGTTCGCTCTGGGGTTAGCTCTGTCAGTTCCCGGTTGCCCGCTTGCCCCTCTTCTTTCATTAAAGGTTAGAGCTACCCATGCACTTTTTGTCAACGGATTCCATTCTATATCTTCTGGTCTGTCCATCATGGTAGCTCCAAGTGCATCCGCAGCGCCTCTTGTGTTTATGAAACAAAGGACTGGGTCGCTTTTGAAAGGTTCAGGAAGGTCTGGATTGGGTGTTATAGCATAAGTGCCATCTGGCTTTTTTTCGCACTTGGCTATAAGTATCCACTCTCCAGTAAGGTCATCCTTGAACTTTGCCACATATAGCTCACCCTCATCAAGAAGGTCCATGTTTGCTTGCCTGTTGTTAGGGTCATATTTACCCTTTGTAATAAACTTATAGACATACTCAAACCTTTCGTCATCTCCCATATAGACCACCACCCTACCATCTGGTGCTACTACACAGTTTGCTGCTTCGTGCTTGAACCTTCCGAGAGCGGTTCTCTTTATAGGTGGTTTTGTAGGGTTAAATGGGTCAACCTCTACCACCCAACCGAAACGAAGTGGTTCTGTAGGCTCCTTTTCTATATTGAAACGCTCACTGTATTTATAAAAACCATACACCATAGCCCACTCACTGGGAACCCTATAACGGTAGTGAAGTTCCTGTATCAACCTTGCTTTAGGGTGTTCTATCTTAAACTCGTCTCCCCAAAAGTAGCTATGAAAGTTCTCTTCACAGGTTAACACCGTTCCCCAAGGAGTTTTACCACCAGAGCAGTTATTTAGAGTGCCATATACGAACTCACCTTCCTTATCGTAGGAGGATTTCATGAGTGTGTGCCCTTTTGCAAGACCGCTTATTTCACATCTGGTAGAGCCTGTTATCCTTCTATTGTAAGGTGAGCCTTTCACATAATGCCACTTACCATTGGACTTTCTTATTTCTACCACAGACACGCCATGTGCTTCTAACATAAGCATAGCTTCTTCTCTGGTTGGTCTTTGCCCCGAGGGAGCAAAATTGGAAAACATAAGCTCTGGATTTGTATATTCATGGTTTACCACAAGCAGTGCCCTATCATCCGACAGTCTGAAAAAACCTACATAATCACAGTTATATCCAAAGGAAAATTTTTGACGCTCCACATCCTCCCATGAAGGACCTTTTTCGTAAATCCTCTTCCAGTCAAGAGATGGTCCTTTGTCTAAGGCATCACCCCAGCGTATGAGCACCACATATTCAAAACCTTCTGGCAGAATTATCCTATCCTCTGTGCTTGGTTGAATGCTTCTAAAGCCCAAACTTTTTGAGAAGGAAACTTTAGGAGATAGTCCCAGCACAACACTACCCAACAGCATCCCTTTTAGAACATCTCTACGGCTAATCGCCCTTTCCAAAATCTCTTCAAAGTATTCTCCCATGGTTTCTAAAGATAAGGTATTACTGTTAAGATTTCATTAAGACTTTAAGCAAACCTTCTGTGTGAAAAAGGGTCAATAAAAGGAGAGCTTTCCTCCTTCATATGGTCCTTTACAACCCTTGCAGTAATAGGTGCGTGTAGGATACCATTTCTATAGTGCCCTGTTGCTATAAAGTAGTTTTCTCCAACTTGAAAGATAGGCTTCTCATCAGGCGTGGCAGGTCTATAGCCGTAGAGGGTGTTCATTAATGTAGCCTTAGATAAAGTAGGAACAATACGTATAGCACCTTCTGAAAGTTGCTTTAAACCTTCAAGGGTGTTGCCACCCATAAAGCCCACATCTTCAGAAGTGGCACCCACATAAAGGTATTTTTCTCTGGGTATAAGGTAAGAAATAGAGGAGTAGTGAACTCTTGAGAGGCTTACCCCTTTGAGTTTAAGTGCTTGCCCCTTTATTGGATAAACAGGAAGGTCAAAAAGCTCTCTCGTCCAAGAACCTAAGGCAAAAACATAAAAATCACCTCTATATTCTGACCTAATACCCTTTATGCTTTCTATCTCATCCTCTTTTTTCATCACGCTGGTTATCTCATCCACCACATAGTCCACACCAAGCCTATTCATAGCAAAAAGCAAAGCATCCATTAGCATCTCTGCGTCCACCCACGCCTCTTCTGTATAGTGTATAAGGGATATAACATCCTTTGACAAGTCCTTTCCCTTCTGTAAAAGTTCAACACCATAGCCTGCCCTTTTGTATCTTTCTGCCACCTTGAGAAGCTCCTCCTCTCCTTCTAATACTACCCTGTATATACCCTCTTGCCAAAAGTCAACCCTTTGTTTAGAAACATCACTCAAAAACCTTATAAAATCTGGATACTCCTTAAGGCTCTGATAAGAGAAGTCAAAAAGCTCACCCTCTAAGCCTTCGGAGAAAGGTGCTAACATCCCTCCAGCGGTCCAAGAGGTAGCTTCTTCTGGGTTTCTTGTTATGACTTGAACTTTATAGCCTTCGGATGCAAGAAGCAAGGCACAGCTCAAACCTATTACTCCACTTCCCACTACAATGATTTTCATCATGGTATATAATTTAATTCGTTATGGGTGAACTTAAAAGGAAACTTGATACAGATTATATTTATTTTGCGGAGGTTGAACTGCTCTTTAACTATGGTGTAGGATACCCAGACCTAATAATCAAACTTAGGGAGAAGGTCTATCAAGAAGGGCTTGAAGAAAGCCTTTATGTGAAAAAGGCGGACAGAAAGCTCTTTCAAAATGTGCATTATTTTCTTGAGCTTCTTGAAAGGTCTGATGAGCCAATGGAAGATGACGATAGTCAACCCATAGAAAAGTGGTGGTGGCATCTTCACAAAATAGCAAAGGGTAAGTATCCAAGCCTCATGTTAAAAGAGTATCTCAGAGAAGTTTATAGAAAGCGCAGAAAGTATTGGAAAGTCCGGGAAAAGGGTTTATACCCCACAAGACATTCCACCAATTATCAACTTCAACACCTACATCTTGCAGACAGATAATGGAAGACCTAAAAGAGTTAAGAAGAGAAATAGACGCCATTGACGAGGAGATTTTAAGGCTTCTTAATCAGAGGGCAAGGCTTGCCAAAAGGGCAGGTGAGATAAAAAAGGGTATGGGTCTTGAGGTTCATGTTCCAGAAAGGGAAAGGGAAATAATAAACCGTATCATAAGACTAAATAGGGAGCTTTACGGCGAAGAGTTTCCCACCGAGGCGGTAGTCCATATATATAGAGAAATAATCTCTGCCTGCCTATCGCTGGAAAAGGAGCTTAAAATAGCCTATTTGGGTCCAAAGGCAACCTTTACACACCAGGCTGCACTTGAATACTTTGGCTTCTCCGCCCATTATGTGCCAGTAAGCACCATAGGAGATGTCTTTAGGGAAGTTGAGACGGGTAGAGTTGACTACGGTGTGGTTCCAGTGGAGAACACCACAGAAGGAGTTGTCAACTATACTCTTGACATGTTTTTAGAGTCTGACCTTAGAATAGTAGGAGAGGTGGTAATACCCATAAAGCTCAATCTTCTATCTACTGCAAACGGATTAGAAAATATAAAAACCATATACTCTCATAGACATGCACTCGCACAGTGTAAGGAGTGGTTAAGGAAAAACCTCCCACAGACAAGCCTAATAGAAACTGAAAGCACCGCCAAAGCCTGTGAGCTGGTTATGGAGCTTGAGGATGCAGGTGCTATAGCCAGTGAAGTTGCCGCATACACCTATCACCTTAACATACTTGCGGAAAATATACAAGACAACCCTAACAATTACACAAGGTTTTTGGTGATAGGGAAAAGGTGGATGAAGCCTACTGGAAAAGACAAAACAAGCCTGATATTTGCCATAAGGGATGAGGCTGGGGCTCTCTATAAGGCTTTGGAGAGTTTTTACCGACATGGTGTCAACCTCACAAAGATAGTCTCAAGACCATCAAAAAAGAAGGTTTGGGATTATGTGTTTTTTGTGGACTTGGAGGGACATGCGGAAGAGGAGAATGTAAAAAAGGCTTTGGAGCTTTTGCAGGAGAGGTCTCAGATGGTCAAAGTCCTCGGCTCATATCCAAAGGCACTTCTACAGGAGGGCTAACTCGCTTAGCAGTCTCCTTTTGTGAGATACTCCCGTTGAGGGCTGTATAGTCCTGTCTGTTAGCCTTAGCCCTACTTGTCTTCCCTCTGAAGTAAACCTTCTCACTAAGTACGCAAGTTTTGATACACGCTCTTCTAAGGTTCCTTCCACCATGTCCAAACTTAGGACTACTGGCGGTGCGGACTCTTCCACCATGTCCTTTACGTATAAACTGCCCGTTTTTGCGGAAATCTTCCAATGGATTAGCTTTAGAGGTTCATTAGAATATTCCCTAACCCCGTAGAGCTCCTCATAACCGCGACTCCTACTTTGAAACTTGGCTTGACCCTTTTCCCTCTGAAAGGCACTTAGATATGTCTCCGCCACCGCCAAAGGCTTTGGAAACACCACCAGATTCACAGGAACTTCTACGCTGTAAAACCTTTCAAAGAGACCTATAGGAAAGGAAGAAGCCACCTCAAGGTTTATACTTGAGTAATGCCCCCTTCTTTCAAAGATTGTAGAAACCATACCCTCTACTTCTTTGCCCCCAAGTATAAGGGGAAACACATAGCTCCCCTCTCCTATCCTTACACCTACCAGAAAGGCAGGAAGCCTCTTTCTGTTTTTTACCAAAACTCTAAGCTCAGTCATGGTGCCAGCGTAAACTTCCTCTGGTGGGATAAGGACAACCTCAAGCTCCCTTAGGTTGTAAAGGGACAGAATGCCAGAAAGTAGCATAAAGGAAAGCATATAGGATACTACAAGATATAGTAGATTGTTGGCGGTATTTACCGCTGCCACGCCTAAAAATATGGTTATGCCTATAAATATAACTCCAACCCTGTTAACCCTGACCTTGTATCTTGTTTTCACCGAAGAAAACTCTGAAAAGCTCTGTAGGTATTGGCACAAGAACCGTATTGCCTGGCTTTGTGGCTACGTTTTGTATGGTTTCAAGGTATCTAAGCTGGATGGCTATAGGCTGGGTTGCAAGTATTTGTGCCGCCTCTGCCAGCTTTTGTGCTGCCTGATATTCCGCTTCTGCTGCAATTATCTTTGCCCTTCTTTCCCTTTCCGCCTCTGCCTGTCTTGCCATAGCTCTGCGAAGTTCCTCAGGCAAGTCTATTCTTTTTAACTCCACAGCTACCACCTTCACACCCCAAGGGTCTGTTTGTCTGTCAATAATCTCCTGAAGTTGAAGGTTTAGTTTTTCTCTTTCAGAAAGTAGTTCATCAAGCTCTGCAGCACCGCACACGCTTCTTAGAGTGGTTTGTGCTATCTGAGATGTGGCATACAGATAGTTTTCAACCTGCACTATAGATTTAACAGGGTCAACCACTCTAAAATATACTACTGCATCCACACTAACAGACACATTATCTCTGGTAATTATGTCCTGTGTAGGCACATCAAGGGTGACGGTCCTAAGGTCCACCTTTACCATTCTGTCAATTATGGGTATAAGTATAAAAATACCAGGTCCTTTTGCTCCTATTACCCTTCCAAGCCTAAAGATAACCGCCCTTTGATACTCTGGCACTATTTTCACCGCAGTGACTAGAAATACGATTACTGCAATAGCTATAACTATCAGAGGAGAAAAACCCATGGCAATACCTCCTATAAATTTAAGTATGTCGCCTCCCGCTATGCTGGCAAGAACTACTGCTATAAACAACAAAAAGGGCAAAAGGTCCAAAATAGGCTTCATGCTCTAAATTATATCATACCTCAAGGATAGCACCCTTTGAAGCAGAGGCTACGAATTTTGTATATCTCCTGAGCCATGAGCTTTTTATAGGCTTTTGCTTAGGAAGGAATCCTTCCATCCTCCTTGTGAACTCTTCCTCTAATATGAGAAGCTCCAACCTTCTGTTGGGAATGTCTATAAGTATCTCATCACCATCTTGCACTATCCCTATAGGTCCTCCTGCCGCAGCCTCTGGAGAAACATGTCCTATACAAGCCCCCCTCGTACCACCGGAAAACCTACCATCGGTTATAAGAGCAACCTTATCTCCCAAACCCATACCCATTATAGCAGAGGTGGGTGAAAGCATTTCTCTCATACCAGGTCCGCCCTTTGGTCCTTCGTAACGTATGACCACCACATGACCAGGCTTTACCTTACCCCCAAGTATACCTTCTATGGCTTCCTCTTCTGAATCAAAGCATATGGCTTTGCCCCTAAAGACCAACATATTAGGGTCAACTCCTGCGGTCTTTACCACAGCACCTTCTGGTGCAAGGTTTCCAAAGAGTATGGCTATACCACCTTCTTTGGAGTATGGCTCTTCTATTCTCCTTATGACTTCACCGTCCGCGTCTGGTGCTTCTTGGGCTATTTCTCTAAGGGTCTTGAGGCTCACTGTTGGTCTATCTGGGTAGGGTAGATATCCACCTCTTATAAGCTCTTTTAGGATGGCAGGTATTCCACCTACATTGTCAAGGTCTTGTATGTGGTAATGAGATGCAGGTGATATTTTGCATATATTGGGTGTCCTCTTTGATATTTCGTTTATGCGTGCAAGGTCGTATTCAACGCCTGCCTCCCTTGCTATAGCCAAAAGGTGCAATATGGTATTGGATGAACCTCCCATAGCTATATCTACCGCAAAGGCGTTGTCAAAGGTCTCTTGTGTTAGCAAGTCTCTCGGTCTTATATCTCTTCTAAGTAGCTCCATTATCTGCCTTGCAGTCTTGCGGGCAAGGAGCTCTCTCCTTGGGTCTACCGCAGGAATAGTGCCATTGCCAGGCAGAGCCAGACCTAAAACCTCTGTAATACAGTTCATGGAGTTTGCGGTAAACATACCAGAGCAACTTCCACAAGTAGGACAAGCATGTTCCTCTATGACCTTTAGCTCTCTTTCTGTGATCTTCCCAGCCTTGAGCTGACCTATGCCTTCAAATACGCTTATGAGGTCTACTTTTTTGCCATTTACCTCTCCCGCCAGCATAGGACCACCGCTTATGAAAATGGCAGGGATGTTTAGTCTTGCAACCGCCATAAGCATACCTGGGACTATCTTGTCACAGTTAGGTATGCATATGAGAGCATCCAGCTGATGAGCTTCCACCACTGTTTCAATGGAGTCCGCTATAAGTTCTCTTGAAGGTAAAGAATAATGCATACCGTAATGCCCCATCGCTATGCCATCGTCCACACCTATCACATTAAACTCTATAGGAACGCCACCCGCCTTGCGAACCTCTTCCTTTATAGGCTGGACAAACTCTCTCAGATGCACGTGTCCTGGAATTATGTCAATGTAAGAGTTGGCTATGCCAATAAGAGGCTTATCAAAATCCTCATCAGATAGCCCACAGGCTCTGAGAAGTGCCCTATGAGGCGACCTCTCTATTCCCTTCTTAACCTTATCACTTCTAAGCACCTTTCACCTCCTCAAAGTTCAGAATATCCATATATTCCCATTCTCTATAAGCCATAGCGTATATGTTAGTCTTAGATAACTGCTTAACAAAGTCTTCCTTAAAGCTAAGACTTGCCATGATGAGGATTAGCTTCTTATCTCCAAACTCAGAAAAGTATTGCAGAAACCTCTTTGCCTTTTCCTTAAACTCTTCTATGTGCTTTTCTCTCGGAGTAGACTTCGCCTCAAGAAGAAAAGCCTTGTCTTGGCAGACCGCTACCGCATCAAACTCCTCATATATACCCTTTTCACGATTGATGTATTCAAGTCTCATAAAGGTTTTCTCTGGCTCACAGCCAAAATATTTCCTTATCACAGGTCTAAAGGCTGGATATATGATGTCCTCCACGATTGTTCCCAATTTGTTGGCAAGCTCGCCCCAGCGTTTGTTGTTTTCTCTACGATATTCCTCTATCCTCTTATTTGTTTCCTCCTTATATTCTCTTATCTGTCTATCCACCTCCCTTTTGTATTCGGACAGAAACCTCACCACCCATTTTTTGAAGTCAGCCATTTCTTCTATAAAGTATTCAGCGAGCCTCTCAAGTCTTTCAAATCTTTCTTCAAGTTTTTCCATAACTATAGAATATAGGCTAACACTGCGGTCAAAACCACGTTCACTATGGATATGGGTAGCATTATCTTCCAGCCTATTTCAGTTATATCCTTTGCTTGAAACCTTGGCAGTGTCCAGTGTAGCCACAGCACAAAAAAGACAAGGGCAAACATCTTTATGAGAAACCATAGGTAAGGAGACAAGGGTCCAAAGATATACGGTCCTGACCATCCACCAAAGAAAAGCACTACAGCTATAGCAGACAGTGCCATAACATTTAAATACCACTCCGCTAATGGAAACACTCCAAACCTCATACCGCCATATTCCACGTTATAACCTGTAACGAGCTCCGCCTCTGCCTCCTGGATGTCAAAGGGAACTCTTCCAGATTCCGCAAGCATACAGAAAAGGTATAGAATAAAGGCAACTGGTTGGTAGACTATAAACCATACACCCCTTTCTATCTGGGCTTGCACTATACCTGTGGTGCTCATAGTGCCAGCGAGGAGAATAACACCAAGCACAGAAAAACCAAGCACCACTTCGTAGCTTATTATCACCGAGGCCTTCCTAAGAGAACCAAGAAAGGCATATTTGGAGTTAGAAGCCCATCCAGAGAATATGGTTCCGTATACCGCCAGAGAACCAAAAGCGAAGACCAAAAGCAAAGCTATGTTTACATCCGCTATCATGGGTTTTATCTGATAACCAAAAAGGGTAAACTCAGGACCAAAGGGTATGACAGAGAAAAGAAGTATGGCAGGAGCTACCGCCATAACTACCGCTAAGTAATACACTGGCTTGTCCGCATTTTGAGGAATAACAGACTCCTTTGTTAAGAGTTTTATGCCGTCCGCCAAGGGTTGCAAAAGCCCAAAGGGACCTACCAATTTTGGACCCATACGAGCCTGAATATGCCCCGCCAACTTTCTCTCAAACCACGTAAGGTATGCACCTACTCCAAGAAAAACACCAAGAACCACAAGGATTTTAATGAGAGTTATCAAAAGAGAAAGCCACAACTCCATCACACTACCTCCAAAATTTCTGAAAATTCCCACTTAACTCCCCTGTAAACTTCCACCTCTTCCTCAAAGGAGTGGACACCGATTTTTCTTTCTTCGTCCACCACCAAGACGAGCCTTTTAATGAGGTCTACAAAAACCATTCTGCCTACTCCAAAGTTTATGTAATCTCTTAACTTTTCCTCAAAGTATTCCATTGAAGTCTCTTCTGCTATCACCTCTACCACAAGGTCTGGTGGTTCGTGCAAAAAGCCCTTTGGAATGTGGCTTAACTTTTCCTTTGAATAGAAGGCTATATCGGAAGCCCTCAGGGTCAGAGGCTCTTTCTTTATGAGAAGTCCAAGCTCTCCTGCAAATACATAGCCCTTCTTAGTGTCTTCAAGAGACCTTATTAACCTTTCTGTTATCTTTGCTACCGCCCTTGAGTGCCAACCTCCTGCTGGAGACATTTCTAATAGCCTCCCTTCTACCACTTCGTATCTGCCTTCCTTTGGCAGGTATTCCACATCAGCGTATGTTATTACCTCCAAAACCTTCACAAGCCCGCCTCCTCTATGGTTCTTGCAAAGTTTATCTTAACTCCCTTGTAAACTTCCACTTCTTCCTCAAAGGAGTGAACACCAATCTTTCTCTCTTCGTCCACCACCAAGACAAGCCTTTTAATGAGGTCTACAAAAACCATCCTGCCTACTCCAAAGTTTATGTAGTCTCTCAACTTTTCCTCAAAGTATTCCATTGAAGTTTCTTCTGCTATTACCTCTACCACAAGGTCTGGTGGTTCGTGCAAAAGACCTCTTGGGACTTTCTTTAATTTCTCTTTTGAATAGAAGGCAATATCGGAAGCCCTCAAAGTTAAAGGCTCTTTTTGTATCACAAGACCCAGTTCACCTGCAAGCACATAGCCTATATCTTTTAGCTTTTCTCTTAGCCTTGAGGATAACTCCGCAACCATATAAGCATGCCAACCTCCTGCTGGAGACATTTCCAATAGCCTCCCTTCTACCACTTCGTATCTTCCTTCCTTTGGCAAATCCTTTAGGTCTTTGTAGGTAAGTAGGTCTTTGGTAGTCATCTGTCTGTTTCTCCCACCACTGGGTCAAGGCTTCCCAATAGGGCTATGGCATCCGCAATAGTTCCATCCTGTATGAGCTTTGGGAATATGGAAAGGTTATAAAGAGCTCCTGACCTAATCCTTAGTCTATAGGGCTTTGAGCCTCCTGTGGAGTATATGTAAAAGCCAAGTTCTCCCCTTGGGTTTTCTCCGCTGGAGTATACCTCTCCCACTGGTGCGGACTCTCCATGCACTACTATACGGAAGTTCTTTACCATGTCCTCAAGGTCCATAAAGACATCTTCCTTAGGTGCCATTACCGCTGGATGCTCCTTGTTTACGTAGGGTGCGGACTTGGGAAGTTTTTCCAGCTTTGCCACGCACTGCTCTATTATTCTTAGGCTTTGGACCATCTCCTCCATACGCACCAAATACCTGTCGTAGACATCCCCTACCTCACCTACAGGAATATCAAACTCCACCTCATCGTAGGCAGCGTAGGGTTCAAGTTTCCTTATATCGTAAGGCACTCCAGAGCCCCTGGCTACAGGACCAGTAAGACCGTAACTAAACACATCTTCCCTACTTATAACACCTATGTCCTTTGTCCTTCTTAGCCATATACGATTTCTCGTGAGCAGGTTGTGATACTCCTTAAGTCTGTTGGGAAAGTCTTTTATGAAGGCTTTTACCACATCCAAAGTGCCTTCCGCAAGGTCATAGTGGACTCCACCTATCCTCAAAAAGGCAGAGGTTAGCCTAAAGCCAGCGTTTCCTTCTATAATATCCATTATCTTTTCCCTTTCTCTGAAAGCGTATAGGAAAACAGTCAACGCTCCAAGGTCAAGGGCACCAGTGCCAAGCCACAGCAGATGAGAGTTTATCCTTTGAAGCTCTGCGAACATAGTCCTTATGTAGCGCGCCTTCTCTGGCACTTCCACACCCAGCAGTTTTTCTACTGCGGTCACGTAGGAAAGTTCATTACAGACTGCAGAAATATAGTCCATACGGTCTGTGTAAGGCAAGAATTGGAAGTAATATACGTTCTCTGCTATCTTTTCCATTCCTCTGTGGAGCTGTCCAAGAATGACGTCTGACTGGACTACTTTTTCGCCATCTAAGTCAAATAAAAACCATATGGTGCCGTGAGTCCCAGGGTGCAGTGGTCCCCAGTTTAACACAAGCTGTGCCTTCTTTTGAAGCCTTGACTTTTCTGTTCTCTCAAGGTCCTCAATGGTTGCCACCCTTGTGTGCATAAGCTCATAGTCGTGACTTGGTGGCTCTGTCCTGCCTGCATATAGCTCCGTAAGCGATGGGAGCTCCACTTCCGGAAAGCCCTCCATGGGAAAGTCCTTTCTAAGTGGATGGTATGGGTAGCCCTCCCACATAAACATCCTTCTAAGGTTTTCGTGCCCCTCGTAAACCACACCAAACATATCGTAGGCTTCTCTCTCTGCCCATTTGGCACACTGCCATAGCCCACTAAGAGATGGAAGTTTTCCGTCCCTTGCCCAGGTTTTGACTATGACCCTTTCATTGGTATCTGGGTTATAGAGTATATATAAACCTTGAAACCTCTCCTTCTTATCAGGAAAGTCTATACATGTATGGTCTATAAAGAGCTTGTAGCCTTCTTTCTCTTTCAGGTGCCTTAGCAGGTCTATAAGCCTTTCTTGCTTGACATGTAGGTTGGTTGTGTGTCTTGTAAACTCTATCTCCACATCCTTAAACTCAAACTTTACTCTGTCCGCTACCGCTTTGTTCATCCAAGGCATGTTTCACCTCATACGGTTATTTCTCTTGGGACAAGTCCTTGACGCTCTATATCCTTTTTAAACTCTTCAAAGGCTTTGTCATATTTCTTGACGCCCTTTTCCTTTATCTTTTTCTGAAGCTGTAGGATGCCGTAGAGAAGCCCTTGAGGATGCGGAGGACAACCGGGTATATAAACATCCACAGGTATTATTCTATCCATACCCTGCAGTGTTGAGTAGGTAGGAAAAGGACCACCTGCAGAAGCACAGCCTCCCATGGTTATACACCACTTAGGGTCTGGCATCTGTTCCCAAAGGAGCTTTAGCATGGGTGCCACCTTGTTAACCACAGTGCCAGCCACTATAAGAAGGTCTGCCTGCCTTGGAGAGGCCCTGAATATGACACCAAGCCTATCAAGGTCAAATCTTGAGGCCGCAGCGTGCATCATCTCTATAGCACAACAGGCAAGTCCTATGGTAAGCGGCCACAAGGCATTGCGTCTGCCCCAGCTTAGTAGCTCATCCACCGTTGTCAAAACAAAGCCGTTAGAATTAAGCATAGCCATCTCAAACCTCCTTACTTTAAAAGTCTTATTATCTCTAAAATTAAGCCCAAAGCGTCTCTGTTAAAGACCGCTACAAGCACCGTGAGAATAATAAGCCATAACTTGATAAGCCTTAGCTCCGCAGTAAACCTTACCTCAAGCACTTTTACCTCTGCCCTGACTTTTTCTACTTCCGCACTGAGATCCGCCCTAACCTTTTCTATCTCCGTTCTAACTTCTGCGATATCTGCCTTTGTTGCAAGTTCTTTAGTTAGCTCCTCCTTAGTCTCTGACTTCATAAAGGGTTTGCTAACTCCATATAACAAGATTGTCATAGCCTCTTATAAGATATCCTTTTTGTCTAAAACTGCCACTTGAGAGCCCCCTTCTTCCACTCGTAAGCAAGACCAAGGGTAAGAATAAAGATAAACAGCAATGCCCCCACAAGTCCATAAAGACCTACCTCTTCAAAGACAACTACCCATGGAAAGAGAAAGGCTACCTCAATGTCAAAAAGAATAAGAGAAATACCTAACAGATAATAACCTTGCTTAAAGACTCCTCTTGCCTCTGGGTCATACAGAGGAACACCGCATTCGTAGGGATAGCCTTCCATTTTTTCCTTTGTCTTTGGACCAAGCAGGTCATTAAGAAAGCTAAAGGCAAGCCCTATAAACAAGGCGATAAAGAAAAACAGCAAAATGCCTACGTATTCCATGTTTTTATTCTACCATCTTTGCCTTTTTATTTCAAAAGTTTATGATATTAATCAGGCTACTGGATATAGACCCTCCACAAAGCCTTTCCAAACTTCAGGCATCTTATCAAGCTCTTCTTGTGCTATTTTCCTCACAAGCTCTTCAAGGCTTTTGAGGTCTTTCCTGGTTCTTACGCTCACATCCAAGACCTGAGGTTCGTTTATGGGTTTTCCTATTTGTGAGACTATATAGCAGCAGGCTTCCTCCACCTCTTCCACTTCCTCCACTACCCTCTGGGCTATGAGGTTTGCAACCCTGTTGTATATCTTGCCTATGTGAGAGATTGGGTTTTTACCTGCTGCTGCCTCAAGGCTCATGGGTCTGTAGGGAGTTATCAGACCATTTACCCTATTGCCACGACCCACCTGACCATCGTCTCCTTGCTCTGCGGATGTGCCAGTCACTGTAATGTAGACAGAGTTATTTTCCCTGCTGTCTGCTGTGTTTATGAAAACATCCACCTCTTTGGATACGATGGATTCTACCCTTTCTTTGACCTTTCTGTGTATTTCCTCTTTCTTTTGGAAATACTCTTGGATGTCCCTTATATACTTACCTACAAAGGCGAGTGCTATAGTGAGCCTAGACTTGTCCTTTATACGCACGCCCATAACCTTTATGTCTTCTCCTATCTCCGGATGCTCTTTTTTCATCTCCTCTGAGTTTAGAAACCTTTCCGCCTCAAATACAGCCCTCTCTAAGCTATCAAGGGGTGCATAACCTACGCCGAAGGAGGTGTCGTTTGCCAGTGGCACTTCGCCCTTTTTCTGAAATCTTTCAAAAAGCTCCACCAAGTCTTTGCTTCCAGGTTTTATCTTTGTGTGTATAACCACATGTTTTTCCACATCCAAATTCTTTATATTTTCCCTTAACCATCTTTTTGCACTTTCTACCGCAAGGTCATGAGCGTCAAGCCTTTTGCCATCTTTTTCTAATATTGCTCTACCCACAAGGTATATCTCTATGGGTTCTATAACCTCACCACCGCCAAACTCCGCCCTTGCAACACCACCCACAAGAAGTGCCTTATCCACATTATGATGCATAACCGCACCGTATTCTCTCAAATACCACAAGCACAGTTCTCTTGAAAGGTTTTCCGCAAGGTAGTCGCATATGGTGTCTGGATGTCCAGTGCCTTTACGCTCCACTATCTCCGCATCAAGCTCATAGGTTGGTCTAAAGGTCATAGGGGTTATCACTATGTTTGCCACTTAGCTACCTCCTTTAAAAGTTGCTAACACAAAAGTATAACATAGGCAGAGGTTAATAGCCCTTTATGATAAGCATTGACAAAGTATTAGAATATACTTATAATTGAATAAATGACTAAAATCATCAAAGGAGGAAAGCCATGAAAAAAATACTGCTTACCTTAACCTTGGGAGCTTTGAGCCTTGTGGGGACAGCCCTTTCTTACGATAAGGAGCTTGCAAAACGTTTCAATGGCATGTTTTCTCAGATGACGCCAGAGGTTCTCAGGCAAAGACCTTGCCAAATAACCACTCAACAGCTTCTCCAGATGATACAAAAGGGCGAAGACTTTGTGATTCTTGATGTAAGAACTCCTGCGGAGATTGCAGTGGTAGGACCCACATGGAAAAACACCCTCTACATACCCATGCATGAACTCTTCAAAGAAGAAAACCTAAACAAGCTTCCAAAGGACAGGAAAATAGTGGTGGTGTGCCATACGGGAGACAGGGCTGCAGCGGTGGTTACCGCACTCAGAGCCTTAGGTTTTGACAAAGCCTTTCAATTCAGGGGTGGTATGACAGAACTTGCAAAAGAGGTGGGAAGGGCTGCGACAGAATACGTGAAGTAAATTCCTCTGGGGGCAATGCCCCCACTTGAAAAGAGACTATATTTATATCTTATGAAAACTGTTTTTAACGAAAGCCTCATAAAAAAGTATGACCGTCCTGGTCCAAGATACACAAGCTATCCCCCTGCTACAGAGTTTAACGAGGAAGTAAGGGAAGAGGATTACAAGAGAATGCTTCTTCAGAGCAATTTTTCTAAGAGACCCCTTTCTCTCTATTTTCATATACCCTTTTGCGAAAGTGCCTGCTGGTTCTGCGGCTGTAATGTGATAATCTCCCACAGGAAAGATGTTACTAAAAGATACCTGGACTATGTCTACAGAGAAATGGAAATGCTCAAGGGCTACCTTGATACTTCAAGACCAGTGGTTCAACTCCACTGGGGTGGTGGCACTCCAAACTTCTTAAGCAATGAGGAGATAAGAGA
The DNA here is from genome assembly GCF_033971325.1 of Hydrogenobacter sp. T-2. Lineage (NCBI taxonomy): Bacteria > Pseudomonadati > Aquificota > Aquificia > Aquificales > Aquificaceae > Pampinifervens > Pampinifervens diazotrophicum. The sequence continues at coordinate 153,801 of NZ_CP117180.1, read as the reverse complement.
GTTTTTTGGCAAAATAAGAGAGGTCTTTAATATCTCACCGGATGCGGAGATAAGCGTAGAAATAGACCCCAGATACCTTTCAAAAGGTCAACTGGAAACCCTAAGGGAGGTGGGCTTTAACCGTGTAAGTATGGGACTTCAAGACCTTGACCCAGAAGTGCAAAGGGCTATAAACCGTATACAACCCTACGAACTTATGCGGAAGGTTATGAAAGACCTAAGAAGTCTGGGCTTTAAGAGTATAAACATAGACCTTATATATGGACTGCCTTATCAAACACCAGAGAAGTTTAGAAAGACCCTGCTTCAAACCATAGAGCTTGACCCAGACAGGACAGCGGTCTTTAACTTTGCCTACGTGCCTTGGCTTAAGCCTTTGCAAAGGAAAATAGACCCCTCCACACTGCCACCACCAGAGGACAAGCTAACCATATTGGAGATGACCATAGACCTTTTCCAAAAGGCAGGTTATGTCTTTATAGGTATGGACCACTTTGCTAAGCCCGAAGACGAGCTGGCTCAAGCCCAAAGAGATGGGACTCTTTGGAGGAACTTCCAAGGCTACACTACCAAGAAAGGTGTAGACCTAATAGGTATAGGTGCAACCTCTATAGGCATGCTCCATGAGGGATATTTCCAGAACTACAAGACCATAAGAGAATATTACCTTGCCCTTGACTCAGGAAAACTACCCACCATGAGAGGCTACATCCTTACAGAAGAGGACTTCATAAGGCGTGAGGTTATAATGGAGCTTATGTGCAATTTCCGTTGTGACTTTGAGAAAATAGACCGGTCTTTTGGTATAAGGTTTGAAGAACACTTTTCTTCAGAGTTAGAGGAGCTCATGGATATGGAAAGGGATGGTCTTTTAAAGATAGAGGACAGAAGTATAAAGGTCTTGCCAGAAGGTAGGCTTTTGATAAGAAACATCGCTATGGTCTTTGACCAGTATATAAAGACAAAAAAGGAGCAGAGGTTTTCCAGGACTATATGAAAGAGGAGCTACTTCGTATAGAAAAACTTTCCAAGGTCTTTACCATTGGTCTATTCTCCAAAAGGTCTATCTGGGCGGCAAAAGAGGTGAGCTTTGAGATGGGATACGGAGAGATACTCTCTCTTGTGGGGGAGTCTGGTTCTGGCAAGAGCACTATAGGTAAGGTCATTCTCAGACTTGAAAAACCAACCTCAGGGAGAGTTCTCTTTGAAGGTAAAGACCCTTTCCAAATGGGAAGGGAATACACAAGGCTTGTTTCAGCGGTTTTCCAAGACCCAAGGAGCTCTCTAAACCCACGCATGAAGGTAAAGGAAATAATACAAGAGCCACTGCTCGTTCATGGAGAAAAAGACAAAGAAGAGAAGGTGCTTCAGTCCTTGCTTATGGCTGGGCTTGAGGAGGGTTTCATAGAAAGAAGACCAGAAGAGCTCTCTGGAGGTCAAAGACAAAGGGTTGCTATAGCAAGGGCTATAGTCTTGAAACCAAAGCTGATAGTGGCGGACGAGCCTACCTCAGCCCTTGATATGAGCTACAGGGCGGGCATATTAGAGCTTTTTCTCAGGCTAAAAGAAGAGGGAATAAGCACCCTGCTTATAACCCACGATATAAGGGCGGTTGAAAGGGTTTCAGATAGGGTAGGCGTTCTATACAGAGGAAAACTTGTGGAGCTTGGTCTATCAAAGGAGGTGCTCAAAAATCCTCTACATCCCTATACCCAGTATCTTTTAGACACAGTCCCAGCAAGGCATCCCTCCCAGAGGAAGGAGGTCTTTGAGGATTTTGTGGAGGAAAGCCTGCCAAGCCCTTGTCCCTTTTTCTCTCAATGCAAGTATAGAATAAAAGAGTGTGAGCAGGAAGTTAGGGAGGTAAAGCGGAATGGACGGCTCGTCTCATGCAATCTATACTGAGGTGCTTATATTTCTTTTTCTACTATTCATGTCTGGCTTTTTTAGCTCCTCAGAGGTGGTCTTTTTTGGTGCAAACAGGTATCTTCTCAAACTCAAAGAAAGGAAAAGGATATACAGGGCTCTTCTGAGACTGCTTTCAAAACCTAGAGAAGTGCTCCTTACCATCCTGCTTGGAAACGAGCTGGTAAACATACTCATATCCTCGTATGGGACAAAGCTATTTGTGGACCTTATGGGTCCAAAGGGTGCAGGCTTTGCGGTTATTTTCTCAAGCATGCTAATATTTGTCTTTGGTGAGGTGCTTCCAAAAAACACAGTTCTACCCTTTACCACAAGGCTTGCTCCCATATACTATGTGCCCTTTATCCTCATCCATGGACTTATAAAGCCTATTCGCACAGTCCTTATAGGACCAGTTAGCAAACTTATAGGTCTTGTAGAGGTAGAAGAAAAGGGTAAAGATTCCAGAGATACCTTTATGGAGCTACTTGAAACAGGTATGTCTATTGGATATTTTGATAAGAAGGATTTGGAAGTTGTGGAAAGGGCTATAAGCCTAAAGGATACCACAGTGAAGGAGATTATGACCCCAAGACCAGACATATTTATGTTACCAGAAGATAGCCTCTTAGAAGAGGTGATTGAGGAGATAATCCAAAGAAAGCATAGTAAGATACCACTTTTTTCAAAAAACCCTGACAACGTAGTGGGTATGCTGTACGTAAAGGACTTGGTTCCCATCTCAAAAAATCTGCGGAGACCTCTGAAGGACTTCAAGAGGGAGGCACTCTTTGTGCCAGAGATACTTAGCATAACAGAACTTATAAAGGAGATGAGGGCTCATGGAACTCAAACTGCCCTTGTGGTGGGTGAGCATGGAGAGATCTCTGGTCTTGTGAGCGTATACGACATAATGAAGTATCTCTTTGGAGACGTGCCAGAAAGCTGGGAAGAGGACATAGTCAAAGTTTCCAAGGATACATACATGGTAAGCGGATGGGTAGATGTGGAAACGGTGGCGAAGAGAATAGGCTTTGGACTTCCAGAAGACTACGAATATGATACAATAGGTGGCTTTGTAATGGCAAAACTTTCAAAGGTTCCAGAGGAAGGAGATGAGTTTTTCTACGATGGGTTTAAGTTTGTGGTGGATAAAATGGAAGGAAACAGAATTGTGAGCATCTTTATAACTGCAAAGCAGGAGGAGAAGGTTGAAGGATAAGCCCATAAGGGTTTTGCCACAAGTAAAGACGAGCATGCTACTGAAAATAGAAAACAGCCTTGAATTACTTTTAAAGACCTCGGAGGAACTTCTGCAAGAGCTTGAGCTAAAACAAGAAGAAAACCCTCAGATAAAGCTGACACTAAAGACAAAACCAAGATGGTTCTATGAGGAATACACAGAACGTCAACCTATCTTTACACAAAGCGAAATAAGTAAGGTTGAAGAACAAGTAAGGTATGAGTTTGACGGTCTTGACCTTGACATAGCCCTTGAGATAATATCTGGACTTAACCACAAGGGATTTTTCCTCGGAGACATAGGAGAAATAGCCAAACACTACGGAGTTAGCCCTGAGTATGTGGAGGAGATAAGAGAGTTTATAATGAAAGAGATTGAACCTTTGGGTGCTGCCAGTAGAAACCTTGAGGAGTTTATACTTGTCCAACTTGAGGAGCTATACCCTAAGGAGGAAGAGCTTCACAGAGAAGTCTTAAAGGTGCTAAAGGGTAAAAGCAAAGACCTTAGAGCAAGAGAGGTTTTGTCAAGGTTAAAACTTAGCCCCTTTGAAGGTAGTCAAGCGGCGTATAAAGGCGGTAGTGTGGATGTGGTCTTTGAATACGATGGAAGTCAGTGGTATGTTTTTCTTATGGAAGACTTTTGGGATGTGGAGGCGGTAGGGAGTCTAAAGCCTATAACTTTTATATTGGAAATGAGAAGGAGGGTTATGCGTGTGGTTGGAGACCTAATTTTGGAAAGACAGGCAGGCTTTATGCTGGGGAAAGAACCTCTAAAGAGCCTGACCCTCAGTGAAGTAGCCCAAAGGGCAGAGGTTAGCCTCTCAACGGTAAGCAGGATAGTTAGCAGAAAGTATGCAAAAACTCCCATAGGAGTGTTCCCTCTTAGGTCCTTTTTCCTAAGGGAGACAAAGGAAGGCTATAGCAAAGAAGAGATAATGAAAGCCATAAAGGAGATACTTCAATCTGAAAAGGGCAGGCTTTCTGACCAAGAGATTTCAAAGCTACTAAAAGATAGAGGCATACACATAGCAAGGAGGACTGTAAACAAATACAGAAGAATCCTTGAGGGCAGGTCATGAAAAGGATAGAAAAGGCTCAGGAGCTTTTGAAAAAGCATAAACTTGACGCTTTTGTTTTTAGTTCGCAGGCTAACGTTTTCTATCTCTCTGGCTTTAGGTCAAGCCATGCCTATGTGGTCATTACAAGGGACTCTTATCATCTTTTGACCGATGGCAGGTATTACGAAAAAGCCAGGTCTACTCTAAAAGACTGGGATGTGGTGCTCATTAAAGAAAATGCCATAAGGGTGATAAAGAACTTCCTAAAAAGACTAAAGGTTTCCAAGGTAGGCTATGAAGAGGATAGGGTGAGTTGTGAGTTTAGGAAGGCTCTAAAGGGTAGCTTTATATGGAAGGGCGTTTCGGGCATTCTAAAGGAAGTGAGGGCTATAAAGGATGAGGAAGAGCTAAGGATAATGAAGGAAGGGGTGAAAATTAGCGACAAGATATACAAAAGGCTTTTGCATGAGCTAAGAGAAGGAATGACTGAGCTTGAGGTAAGGTCTTGGCTTGTGGGGGAGTTTTTCAAAGCAGGGGCAAGTGGTGAGAGCTTTCCTGCCATAGTGGCAAGTGGTAAGGGTTCTGCTATACCTCACTACGAGACCTCTCAAAAGACTATAAAACACGGTGAGCCAATTCTCATAGACATGGGGCTTTTGTGGAAAGGCTATTGCACGGACTTCACAAGAACAATCTTTTTGGGAAAGGCGGATAGCGAGTTTAAGAAGGTTTACACTGTGGTAAGAGATGCTCATCTCCTTGCACTTGAGAAGATAAAAGTAGGAAAGAAACTGGGAGAGATTGACAAGACCGCAAGGGAATACATAAGAAAGAAGGGTTTTGGCAAGTTCTTTAACCATTCTCTTGGACACGGTGTGGGTGTTGAAATACATGAATATCCAAGGGTTTATTACAAGGGCAAAGACAAGGATGTGAAGATAGAAGAGGGGATGGTTTTTACTGTGGAACCGGGTATATACCTGCCTGGAAAGTTTGGCATAAGGCTTGAGAATATAGTGGTTGTAAAGGGTGGATATGCAGAGCCTTTATCGGAAATCCCTCTTGACTTGGTGGAGCTGTGATGCTATAATAATACATTCCTACGCGGGGTGGAGCAGCCTGGTAGCTCGTCGGGCTCATAACCCGAAGGTCGGAGGTTCAAATCCTCCCCCCGCAAGTTAAAACCCTTATAAATCAAAGCCTTGAGAAAAGCAACCCTCGTATAACTTAAGGGATAAATAAGGAGCTAAAATCTCCTAACGGGAAGGTCTTTGAGTTTCTTGTAGTTTCCATCTTTCAGAAGTCTTAACAATAGGAGGGCGGTCATATATGCATCCTCAAGGGCGTTGTGTTGGGTTGATATGGGAAGTTTAAAGATTTTTAGAAGTTCTTCAAGGGTTGGCACTTTACCCTTGTGTTCCACTAAGTCGAGCAGGTCAAGGGCGTAGGCTTTCAGGGAAAACCCACACTCCTCTTTTATAAGCCTTTTGAGCATGGCTATGTCAATTTGAAGAAAGTATCCTGCAAGTATATATCCCTTTGCGTACTCTAAAAACTCCATGCATATCTCTTTTCTCTCTCTTGCACTGCGTAAATCCTCTGGGGTTATGCCGTGCACTTTTATTGATTCGTTATACTCCTTTGTGGGCTTTAGAAGGGCATAGAAATTTTTGCTTAGGTCTATTCTGAGGTTTTCTATCTTTACCGCACCAATACCTAGAGCTTCGTCCTTTTTAAGGTCAAGCCCAGTAGTTTCTGTATCAAAGACTACAAAGCACAGGTCCTCAATTTTTGTCTCTTTGTTTACCTCCCAGCTAAGCTCTTCCCTGCTCCCTAAGAGTTTATCTATGAGAGCCCTTATCATTCAAAATACCTCAAGTTGTATCTTTCATATAGAAACTCTTGAAACTCTTTTATTATCCTGAATACATCCTTAAGCGTTCCCTTTTCTGCCTTTGATAGTTGGTCAGGGTTTATGTAGTTGTCTGGCTCTTTGCCTTCTTTTATCTTTTGTGCCTGAAACTTGAACCTTATACCGAGGAGAAATCTGTAGGCTTCTTTTAAGTCTTTTGCATATTCTGGTGTTAAAACTCCGTTTTTACTTAACTCCTCTATACGCTCAAAGGTGTTTTGTTGAGATATGCCCTTTTCAAGTGCTAAGGCTCGCACACCCTGAGTTATGGGGAATATGCCACCCTTTTTAATGTCTATCTCGCCCTTATGCTCTCCACTTCTTTCTACTACAAAGTCTCTAAAAAATCCAAGAGGTGGCTTAAACCTTACTGCATCTACCGCAAGGAAGGGAATAAAGCCCGGGTTTTTCTCTATGCTATTTTTCACGTGTTGCCACAGTCTTTGCACCAAAGTTTGGTCACCAAACACATTTCTGAAGTCAAAGAAAATCGCCACGTTAAGTATGTTTTCTGGCTTTGGCTTTTCAATCCACTCTGACACCACCCTTTCCCATTCTCCTGCAGACCTTCTCCAGAAGGGGTTTGATATCATCACATTACCAGGACACGGCGGAAAGCCTATCTGAAGAAGAACCTCTATGTAGACTTTTGAAAACCTTTCAAAATATGCTCTTGGCTCAAAGTCAAGAAGTGGATAGTCTTGATATATAAGTGCGTTGTCTTGGTCTGTTTTTAGGCTTTGCTCCTTCCTGCCTTCGCTTCCTAAGACCATTATGCTAAAGGGAACGAGGGGTTCTTCTCCAAGCCTATTCAAAGCTATGTAAACCGCCCTTTTCATAAAGCGGTCGTTTATCTCTGATATGTATTCTCCAAGTTTTTCTGGGTCTGTGCCATGAAAGACCAAATCCAACACCTGCTCCCTTACAAGTCCGTAAAGGTATCTTAGCTCTTGCACTGTCTTTGCCTTGTCTATCTCCTTTATAAGTAGAACCGCATTCTTGCTCTCATAGGCTATAATATCTCTGTCCTCAAGCAAGCCTATGGGTGTGCTGTTTTTGAGAACGAGTATCTTCCTTATGCCATGCCTTGCCATAAGCACCATGGCTTCGTAAAGGGTTTTATTGCTTTCTATAGAAACTACTGGAAAGGTGGCAACATCTTTCAGTTTTACTTCCTCTGGCTTTAGCCCTTTGGCTAATACCCTCTTTAGCACATCCCTCTCGGTTAGTATTCCCAGACCCTCTTGAAGTCTTACAAGAACATAGGTGCTATCCTTTGCCACCATTTCTCTTATAGCTTCCTCAACTGTCTTAGAGCCATCAAGGGTAAGTGGTGGTCTTAGGTTTAGGTCTTCAAGAAGAACTTCCATATGTTTTTCTACCGTGGAGGTATGTTGTTTTTTTGAGGCAACCAACCTTCTTGCCAATTTTTGAGTAAAATATTCTCTAAATCCTTCGTGCTCTCCCATCAGGGAGCTAAAAATCTTTCTATTAAGTAAAAAAACCACACTATCTTCTACAGCCTTTGCGGTTGAAGTTGGTGGGTTTTTGCTCATCAAAGACACATATCCAAAGCACTCACCTTCATGGAGGTATTCTACTGGCTCTCCTTCTCTCTCAAGCAGAACACTGCCACTTCTAAGTATGTATAGAAACTCTAAAGGTTTTGAGCCTTCTTTAAATATTACCTCACCTTTTTTGTAGCATTCCACCAATAGGTTATGGGCTATAGCTCTTCTCTGCTTTTCACTGAGAAGGTTAAAGGGTTCAATCTCCGAGAGAAACCTTTCTGCGTCTAACATTAGAGTAACTTTATGACCGCATACCTAAGTAGTAAAAGGGTTATGACTATGGCAAGGGTATGACAACAGGGAAGAAACTTCCTGTAGACCCTGTATGCGGGTTCTGTAGGCATATAAAGCATGTTGTAGAAGAAGTTTCTTCTATCTGTCGTGAAGAAGGATAGGGCGGCTCGCCCAAGGACGAGCCACATATAAAAGGCAAGGGTGTAATTGAGGAATTGCTCCATTACTCCTGAGCTCCAGCCTTTACTGCACCCTTTGGATAGCGTATGCTGTCTACAAACTCTTGGAGCTTCTGAGGCGGGGGTGGTGTAAGCCTTGAGACCACAAGGGCAACGAGGAAGTTAAGAGGCATGCCAAATATACCGGATGCTATGGGCTTTATGCCGAAAAGCTCTATGCCTTTGAACCTGCTAAGGTATAGGTATATGATGGTTGCAGTAAGACCCACTATCATACCCGCTATAGCTCCCTGCTTGTTCATCCTCTTGTCCCATATACCAAGCACGAGAGCTGGGAAGAGAGAAGCTGCGGCAAGAGAGAAAGCCCAGGCAACGAGTTCAACGATTATAGCAAGCCTGAAGCTGGCAACATAGGCACCTATAAGGGCAACCACAAGCAGTAGAGCTTTTCCTATCTTAACCCTTGTAGAAGGTGAAAGGTTAGGGTTTATCATCTTGTAATAAAGGTCGTGAGATATGGCGTTAGAGATGGTAATAAGCAATCCGTCCGCAGTGGAAAGTGCTGCAGCAAGACCTCCCGCTGCCACAAAGCCAGCTATAACATAAGGAAGACCAGCTATCTCTGGAGTAGCAAGCACTATCATATCTGGATGTATGGATATCTCTGCAAACTGCACTATACCATCTCCGTTTAGGTCCCTTATGGTTATTAGGTTTACCTTTGCCCATTTTTGGACCCAGTCAGGAAGTTCACTAAAGGCTTTGCCTACCAAGTTTAGCATCTCATACCTTCCAAAGGCTGCATAAGCTGGTGCGGTTATGTATAGAAGAAGTATGAAGAAGAGAGCCCATCCTGCAGAGGTTCTTGCTTCCCTTACCGTTGGTGTGGTGTAAAACCTCATTATAACGTGTGGAAGTCCTGCGGTTCCGAGCATAAGCATAAGCGTGAGTGCAAGAAAGTTTGCCATGCCTTTTGCATCAGAAGGAGGAGTTATGTAGGATTTTGGAGGTTTAGAAGCCTCAGTTGCCTTTTTCATGGCATCAGTCCACTTTTCCTTGGCTTCCTCAGGAGACTTAGGATACTCTTTTAGCTGTTTTTCTATCTCCGCCCTTTGGGGGTCATCCGCAGGCAGAGCCCTTAGCTTTTCCTCAAGCTCCCTTTTGCCTTGCTCCCAGCTCTGAGGCAGTGTCTCTATTTTTGCCTTTAGCTCTTCTGCCCTCTTTTTCCATATCTCTCTAACTTCCTGCTCCTTTGGGTCTTCCCTTAGCTGTGCAAATTTTTGCTCTATACCCTGAAGAGCAAAGCCGTAGGAGACTTGAGATATGGGATTGCCTGTGTATTTATAAGAGAGAACGGTCACTGGTATTAGATAGGCTATTATTAGCACTATATATTGAGCGACCTGCGTCCATGTAACCGCCTTCATACCACCGAGAAAGGAGCAAACCAGAATACCTACAAGACCCACAAAGACACCCACTTCAAAGGGGAGACCCAAGAGCCTGCTGGCGATTATTCCAACACCAGTTATCTGTGCAACAAGGTAGGTAAAGGACACTATAAGAGTTGCCACTATACCTACAAACCTCGGAAACTTGCCACCATATCGGGCATCCAAGAAGTCTGGAATGGTGTATGCACCAAACTTTCTCAGATAGGGTGCTATAAGGACACCCAAAAGCACGTATCCTCCAGTCCATCCCATAATGAAAGCAAGACCGTTATAACCCTGAAGTGCGAGAGCTCCAGCCATTCCTATAAAAGAGGCTGCGGACATCCAGTCCGCTGCAGTTGCCATTCCGTTAAAAACCGCAGGCACTCTTCTTCCTGCCACATAGTATTCCGCAACTTGACCCGTTCTTGAAATAATACCTATGGCAGCGTATACCGCTATAGTTCCGAAAAGGAAAACATAGCCTATAAAGGTGGGAGAAAGTCCAAAGAACTTTTCACCAATGTAAAGAAGAATAAGAAGCAATATGAGACCACCAGTGTAGATGGCGTATACCTTTCTTAGCCTTTCTATAAAATTCCTATCCACCATATTATTCCTCCTCTACTCCGTATTTTTTATCTACACTGTCCATTTTCTTTGCATAAAAGATGATAAGAATAAGGAAAACTATCAAAGCACCCTGAGACCCCATGTAATAACCAAGAGGGAAGCCAAATATAACTATTTTGTTGAGCCAGCCTGATATAAGGGCTGCACCGTAGGAGACAAGAGCCCAGATTAGGAGAACCAGAATCATAAGGTTTCGGTTCTCCCGCCAATAGCTTTCCAGCTGTTCTTTTGACAGCATGGTTTTACCTCCTTTCAAAAGTTTGTGATTTATTTTACAGGTTTTTTGTTTCGTGTCAAGAGTGTATTAACTTTAGCATATATTTATGCCTGTATTTCAAAAATATGTGATAAAAGTCGTATGTTTTTGATTGTATTGCTAAGGATTTTAAACAACAAACGCCTATTTTTAACGCTTACATTTACACAAGGACATTGCTGGGTTATACTTTTTAAATAAACCCACATAGGAGGTTTAACATGGAAGTAAGGGAAGAGGTTCACCTCAAGGTGGAAGAAAAGTATAGTCCTCCAGCCCACATAGTGGAGAGGGCATGGGTCAAGGACTACGACAGCCTATACCAAGAGTCCATCAAGGACAGAGAAGCCTTCTGGGCGAAGGTGGCAGAGGAACTACACTGGTTTAAAAAGTGGGACAAGGTGCTTGAGTGGAACTACCCCTACGCCAAATGGTTTGTAAACGGCAAAACCAACATAACCTACAACTGCCTTGACAGGCACGTGCAGGCAGGCAAAAGAAACAAGGTCGCTTACATCTTTGTGGACGAGGATGGAAGGGAGAAAAAGATAACCTACGGCGAGCTCTTGGAGCTTGTAAACCGTATAGCCAATGGTCTTAAGTCCCTTGGTGTTAAAAAAGGAGATAGGGTCTCCATATACATGCCTAATACCATAGAAGCTATAGCTTGTATGCTTGCGTGTGCCAGAATTGGTGCAATACATAGCGTGGTTTTTGCAGGTTTTAGCGAAGGGGCTCTCAGGCTCAGAATTGAAGATGCAAAGGCAAAGGTGGTGCTAACCGCCAGCTATACGAAAAGAAGAGGTAAAAAGATTGACCTCTTTGCCACAGTGCAAAGGGCTATAGATGGTCTTGGCTTTGTGGAAAAGGTGGTGGTCTGGGACAGGGACGGTGATGTGTTAAATGGCTCTGGAGGACTTTTTGTGAGCTTTGATGAGCTTGTTAAAAACAGCTCTCCAAACTGTGAACCCGTGGAAATGGATGCGGAAGACCCTCTCTTTATACTCTACACTTCTGGAACTACAGGTAAACCCAAGGGTGTGCTCCATACCACCGGTGGCTACATGGTGGGTACATACTTTACTACAAAGATAACCTTTGACCTTCATGAGGATGACATTTACTGGTGTACCGCGGACATAGGATGGATAACTGGACACAGCTACATAGTCTATGGACCCCTTGCCAACGGAGTTACTTCCCTGATAACAGAAGGTGCACCAGACTACCCTGACCCCGGAAGATGGTGGAGCTATGTAGAAAAATATAGGGTAAATGTTTTCTACACCGCACCCACTGCCATAAGGATGTTTATGAGATATGGAGAGCAGTGGCCTGCCAAGTATGACCTTTCTTCTCTGAGAATACTGGGTTCTGTGGGTGAGCCCATAAACCCAGAGGCTTGGCATTGGTATTACAAGCACATAGGCAGGGAAAACTGTGCCATAGTAGACACTTGGTGGCAAACAGAAACAGGTATGCATATGATAACTACTATTCCCGCATACCCTGCTAAGCCCGGAAAGGCAGGAAAACCCTACTTTGGCATAGAGGTGGCGGTCGTAGACAGCTCTGGGAAAGAGCTTCCACCTAATACAGTGGGCAACTTGGTTATAAAAACCCCATGGCCCTCCATGCTTAGAACCTGCTGGGGTGAGCCAGATAGGTATGAAAAGTATTGGAACACCATCCAAGGATACTATTTTGCAGGAGACCTTGCCTCTTACGACGAAGAAGACTACATAATGATACTGGGTCGTGCGGACGATGTGCTCAACGTGGCAGGACACAGGATAGGAACTATGGAAGTGGAAAGTGCTCTTGTAGACCATTCAGCGGTGGCGGAAGCAGCGGTTATAGGAAAGCCTCATGAGATAAAAGGTGAGTCTATAAAGGCCTTTGTAATTCTAAAGAAGGGTGTTGAACCCACAGACCACCTCAAGGAAGAGATAAAACAGCACGTAAGACAGATACTCGGTGCTATAGCAGTCCCAGACGAGATAGAGTTTGTGGAAAAACTTCCCAAGACAAGAAGCGGAAAGATAATGAGAAGGGTGCTAAAGGCTCAGGAGCTCGGGCTTCCTGTGGGAGATGTTTCAACGCTGGAAGACTAAATTATTGGGGGCTTTGCCCCCCTTTACTTGCTTCCTCCATAACACATTTTCCGTTAAAGATAGACCCTCTTTCTATGTGAAGCACTTCTGCGGTTATATCTCCTTTTACTACACCACCCTGCAGGTCTACATCCTTAGCCTTTATATTACCCTCAATTTTGCCATATATAACCACGCGTTCCAACTCCAAATTACCCAGTATCTCAGCACTTTTCCCCACTATTAGGCTTGCCCTACCCTTTACGTCTCCTATAACTTTGCCATCTACCCTTACCACCGTGCCATCGGTAAGTTTTATATTACCCTCAAACTCCACTCCATGGGCTATAAAGGTTTCAACCTTTTCTGGAGCTTGTTTATCTTGTTTCTTTGGGCCGAGCATGTTTTACCTCCAAACTAAGAACTTCATGGGGTCTAAAGCCTTGTTGTCCAATATAACCTCATAATGAAGGTGTGGTCCAGTAGACCTGCCTGTAGAGCCAACTCTACCTATTGTCTGACCTGCCCTTATGCGTTGACCATTATGGACCTCAATACGAGACAGATGAGCGTATAGGGTAGAATAACCAGTAGGATGCCTTATTATTACAGTTTTCCCATAATTCCCAAACCTGTCCGCAAGCACCACAACACCATCCGCAGTAGCCCTAACAGGTGTGCCTTGTGGTGCTTCTATGTCTATACCTGTATGAAACTCATATCCCCTGCCGAAGGGATTTTTACGAAGTCCGTAGGTGGAGGTTATGTTTCCTGAGACTGGATAACCTATGGGTAGACCCTTCAAGCTTTTGTAAGTCTCTTCTGCAAAAAGATTTAGGGCTTCAAGGTAGTCTAAATGTGCAGGTTCAAAGGCCCTTCCACCACCTACCGCACCCCTTAAGTTTATTTTCACCCCCCTTTCTGAGAGGTATTTCTGTATATCCAACAGCTTTTTCTCCAAGTGACTAAGCCTGTGCTTTTTCTCTTCTATCTTCCGCCTTTCCTCGTCAAGCCTTTTCCACTCTTCTTCTAAGTCAGCAACCCTTTGTATGAGCTGTTCCTTCTTAGCCAATAACCTCCACTTCTCTACATAATTCCAAAGAGCCCAAGCCTTAAGGCTTATAAGGAGCAAAAGCACAAGGGAAAGCAAGATAGCCAAATTCCTCAAAAAGGACTTTCTTACGCTAAGACTGAGTGGTTTCCTGTGGTCATGCCATAAAATTGTTATTGTAATCCTATCCTTCATTCTAATCCCCCAAAAGTCTTATTAAGATTATAACCCTTACAAAAATCATATTGAACTAAATCCCTTTGTGATTATCTTATAAACACACTTTATTAACCTTAAGGAGGTGCGGTATGCTAAGAGCGGAATGGATAGAGGGTAGAAGGAAATACAAAAACAAAACCCAAATGCACCTTGCCCGTCAGAGTATCATAACAGAGGAAATGCAATATGTTGCCAAGAGGGAAGGTTTACACCCTGAGTTTGTTCGTCAAGAGGTTGCACGCGGGAGGATGATAATACCTGCCAACATAAACCATCTGCACCTTGAGCCCATGTGTATAGGTATAAACTCAAGGGTAAAGGTTAACGCCAACATAGGAAACTCTGGCTTGGCTTCTGATATACCTACAGAGGTAGAGAAGGCAAGGGTAGCCATAAAGTATGGTGCGGACACCATAATGGACCTATCCACTGGCGAAGCCATAAAGGAAACAAGGGAAGCCATAATAGCTGCAAGCACTGTCCCCGTTGGCACTGTCCCCATATACGAAGCCCTGAGGAGGGCAAAGGGTAATGTCAAAAATATGACTGTAGACCTTATTCTTGATGTGATAGAAGAGCAGGCTCAACAGGGTGTTTCCTATATGACCATCCACGCCGGTGTGCTAAGGGAGTTCTTGCCTATGGTTCAACACAGGGTTATGGGTATTGTTTCTCGTGGTGGTGCCATAATGGCACAGTGGATGGTAGAACACGGAAAACAAAACCCACTATATGAGCATTTTGACAAGATATGTGAGATATTCAAAAAATACGATGTGAGCTTTTCCCTTGGAGATGGTCTAAGACCTGGGGCTATAGCGGATGCGTCAGATGAGGCACAGCTTTCAGAACTCAAAGTCCTCGGTGAGCTTACAGAGAGGGCTTGGAGGCACGATGTGCAGGTGATGGTAGAAGGGCCAGGGCACGTGCCTATGGACCAGATAGAGTTCAATATGAAGGTGCAGCAAAAGGTGTGCCACGAAGCACCCTTTTATGTGCTTGGACCGCTTGTGATAGATATCGCACCGGGTTATGACCATATAGCCTCTGCCATAGGCGCAGCGATGGCAGGCTGGTATGGTGCGGCGATGCTTTGCTATGTGACTCCAAAGGAGCACCTTGGTCTTCCAAACCTTGAAGACGTAAAGCAGGGAGTTATAGCCTACAAGATCGCTGCACACGCTGCAGACGTGGCTAAGAACTGGCCCGGTGCAAGGGAGTGGGACCTTGAGATGTCAAAGGCTCGCTTCGCCTTTGATTGGAACAGGCAGTTTGAGCTTGCCCTTGACCAAGAGACCGCAAGGGCATACCATGACGAAACACTACCACAGGAAGGCTACAAGACCGCCAAGTTCTGCTCCATGTGCGGTCCTGAGTTTTGTGCCTATAAGATATCTCAAAATGTCTCTTCTAAGATGGAAGAGGTCCTTCATCTTGAAAACTGGATAGCTCCATAAGACCTTTTGGGGGCTTTGCCCCCTTCTTAACCAAATCTTAACCAAACCTTAAAGAAATCTTAACTTTTCCAACCTATCCTTATTCTCATGAAGCTCGCAATAGTGGAACTGCATGATGTGAGCCCTTACTATAGGGTGGAGTTTTTAAGTGCCCTTGAGCTTTTAGAGGATGTGGAATTGAATAGATTTTCCCTCTTGGTAGTGCCTTACTTCTGGGAATATGCACCACTGAGAGGAGATGGGAACTTTTTGAACCTCATAAAAAACCTCGGAGCGGAGTTAGTATTGCACGGTTATACACACAAAGGCAAAAAAAGGCTTCAAGACCTGCTTTGGACGGACGGGGAGGGAGAGTTTGGAGGACTTGACCTAATTGAAACCTATGAGAGGGTTCGCTCAGGCTTGGAGCTTATGGAATACCTCGGTCTAAAAACCACCATCTTTGTCCCACCCGCATGGATAGGAAATCCTTACCTTGAGGATGTGCTTTACTCTCTTGGTTTTGAAGGCGTAGCCTACAGGTGGCATATAAAAGACTTAGGCAATGAAAAAAGCATAAGCTCTCCCGTTCTTAGCTTTAGCAGTAGAAATCTTCTGTCTTGGCTTAGCTTAAAGGCTCTTCCCAGCATGCAAAGGCTCTACAAAGACCACCAAGTTCTCAGGCTTGCACTTCATATGACAGACTTTAGAGACGAGAGAAAGGTCAGGCTTTGGAAAGAAATACTAAGCAATATAAAAAAGGAAAGGAGGTTAATAAGCTATGGGGAATTACTTAGCAAAAGCGGACTTGCACCTTCATTCAAAGGCTTCCAACCTGCCGGGGGGTTGGTTTAGTAGGCTGGTGGGATGTCCAGAGAGCTTCACAGAGCCTATGGAGATATACAAAAGGCTCAAAGACAGGGGTATGAGCTTTATAACCATTACAGACCACAACACCATAAACGGAGTCCTTGAGCTGGCACATCTTCCTGAGGTCTTTATAAGCTGTGAGTATACGGTGGAAATTCCCGAAGAGAAGGGAAAGGTTCATGTGCTGGTATACGGCATCACGGAGGCTCAACATCAAGACCTTCTAAGGCTAAGAAACAACCTTTACGATTTTGTCAAATACCTAAAGTCTCATAGAATAGCCCACTCCCTTGCCCATCCTCTATATTCTGTTCAGGGAACTAAGATAACCCGTAGCCTTTTAGAAAAGTTGGTTTTACTCTTTGACAACTGGGAGGTGATAAACGGGACAAGGGGAGACAATGTTAGGTATGTGGAAGAGTCCATAGCCCGTGCCTACGATGGATGGGATAAGATACATGCCCTTGCGGAAAGACACAGGATAGAGCCTCAGAGGATAAGAGATAGAATAGCCTTCACCGCAGGCTCAGATGACCATGGTGGAATGGACGTGGGAAAGACTTGGACTGCGGTTGAGGGTGCGGTAAGCAAAGAGGACTTTTTAAGGGGTCTATGGGAAGGGAGAACGCATGTGGATACAGAAGAGCTGGGAGACAAAAGGCTTCTAAACATGATATGCAGAGTAGGCTATGACTTCTTAAAGAGCAAAAACCATATACCCTCTGAAGTGAGACCCATAACCGATTATGTCTTTATGCACTCAGACAACCCACTGGTGGGTATGCTTTTGAGAAATTTTCTCGGTATAAAGTCCGAGAGGTCAGACCTATTGAGGGAAATAGCAAAAAAACTGCCCTCTTTTACTTTGGAAAGGTTTTTGAAAAGCCCCTCACCGCAAACCCTTGGGGAGCTATGCCTGTCCCTCATGGCTCATGGCTTCCCCGCCTTTTTAAAATACGCCCAAAAAAGGGAAGAGGAAAAGATAAAGGTTCTTGGAAAAGAGTTTGGTATACTCAACGGAAGGTCTCCAAAGGTTGCCTACCTTACAGACACCTACCACCATATAAACGGCGTTGCAAGAAGTGCTAAGCTCATAAGACAGATAGCCCTTGAGGAAGACCTACCCTTCACAATAATAGTTTCTAACTCACAGGTGAAGGAAGAGGAAAAGCTCATAAACTTAGAGCCTATTGTGGAGATACCCACACCCTTTTACGAAGAGTTAAAAATGGGTCTTCCAAACCTGATAGAGCTTATGGACCTTCTTGAGAGGGAAGGCTTTACTCAAGTTCACATAGCCACGCCAGGTCCTCTTGGACTTATGGGATTTCTTGTGGGTAAGATTCTCCGTCTTAGGATTACCTCTGCCTTCCACACAGACATACCCACATACGCAAGAACATATACGGGAGACCCCGAAGTGGAAAGTCTTCTATGGAAAGCCTTTGTCTTTCTTGGTAATATTTCAGACAAGTTTTTTGTCCCTTCAGAACACTACATGAAGACCTTTATAAATAAGGGATTACATAACAGTAAGATAAGCACCTTCAAACGCGGTGTGGATACAGAGCTCTTCTCTCCTTACAAAAGAGATGAGGACTTCTGGTCTAAAAGGCTCGGAGTTAAAAAGCACCAAAGAGTTATCCTATATGTGGGTAGGGTTTCCAAAGAAAAGGGTTTGGATACTTTCCTTTACACTGCCAAATGCTTCCCCGAAGACATCTTTGTGATAGTGGGAGATGGACCCTATAGGAAAGAGATAGAGAACAAAAAACCAAAGAATGTGCACCTTGTGGGTTATATGGTGGGAGAGGAGCTGGCTACCGCTTACGCAAGCTCTGACGCGTTTTTATTCCCCTCTGAAACAGAGACCTATGGGCAAGTGGTTTTAGAGGCTATGGCAAGCGGTCTTCCTGTGGTAGTAAGCTCAAAGGGTGCATCTCACGAGCATGTTCAAGAGGGTGTAAATGGCTTTATAGCCACAAAGCCCGAGGACTTTGTAGAAAAGCTCTCCCTTCTTCTATCCAATGAAAGCCTAAGGAGAAGTATGTCTCAAGAAGCCCTATACTACGCAAGAAGCCTTGATATGAGAAAAACTTACATAGACTACATGTTAGCCATAGCTGGTCTTGGGAGGCTTGTCCATGAAACTTGTTGACATAACCCCATACTTTCATAGCAAAAGCGGAGGTATAAGGAGATACCTTCTTGAAAAAAGCAAGTATATGCAGAAAAAGGGTATAGAGCATGTGCTTATAATACCCGGAAAGGAAAGAAGAACATACCATATTAACTCCACCAAGGTCTACGAGCTTCCCTCCTTTCCTCTGCCTTTAACAGGTGGTTATAGGTTCTTCTCCTCCTTTGCGGAGATAAGGGAAATACTGAAAATAGAGGAGCCTGATGTAGTAGAGCTGGGTGGCACCTATCAACCCATAAATCATTTAAAGTCTGACAACTATCTACTAAGCGTCTTTTACCATTCTGACATAAGGACGGACCTTTCGCTTTTGCCCGCTCCAGAAAGGCTCAAAAGGGTGCTTTTGGAGCATACCATAAGAAAAAAGCTCGCAAAGGCAGACCTTATAATAACCCCCTCAAGGGTGCAGGAGGAGTTTTTAATGGCCTGCGGTCTTGAAAACATAATCACTGTAAACCTCGGAGTGGATACGGAGGTCTTTAACCCCTCTAAAAGAGACCCATACTTTGAAAAAGCCCTTGGCATATATGCTGGTAGATTTAAGCTAATATACGCTGGTAGGCTCTCGCCAGAGAAAAACTTAGACCTTCTCTTAGAAGTCTTTCAACACCTTGACCCTACCCTTTTCCATCTTGTGGTGGTAGGAGACGGTCCTCTAAGGAAAAGAGTAGAAAGGCTATCTCAGAAACTTCCTAACCTCACCTATCTTGGATACCTCCAAAGAGAAGAGGATTTGGCAAAAGTTTATGCAAGCTGTGATATCTTTGTGAGCACCTCTACAGGAGAAACCTACGGGCTTGCCTTTCTTGAAGCTCAGGCTTGTGGTTGTCTGCTGGTTGCCTATGATATGGGTCTTGAAACACAACCTTTTAAGGAGTTTTTGGTAAAAGAGCTCACTTTGGAAGCCTTCTACCACGCCATAGTCCGTGCCTGCAACGAGGTGAGTCTGGTTAACAAAGAAAAGGTCAGCTCCTTTGTGCTTAGTAATTTCTCTTGGAATGCTACTTTTGAAAAACTTCTTGATGTTTACCAAGGAGTCCTTGTTTAATAAGTTTTGCCTTGTGTAGCACAAAGAAGAAAACATAAATCTTAACAAAATCTTAACACTTTTCAGTTAAACTATCTAACATGAAGGAGAGGATAGAGGCACTAATCCAAGAGATTGAGAGGGAGAAGGACTGCTACAGGAGATTTCTTAAGAAGGGGGAGAAACTCAGAAAACGCGAAAGGGATACCTTCCTTACCGAAAAGGACAGAACCATACTAATTGAGTCCTTCGTGGTGGGTGGGCTAATAGAAAACCTCATAACCAAGGCAATAAACAGACTTCTTTAGAGAAGATTTTGTAGGATGGAGAGAATTCTTTGGTAGTCTCCCTTTATTCTTACCCTCCCTTCAAAGATGTAGCGGATTATCCTTGAGGGTTTTTCCACGAGCCTCATAAGGTCTTTGTAGTTTACTTTTACCACATTTTTAGCTTCCTGAGTGCTAATGGCTTGACGAATTCCTTCGGAGCTTATGATAAATAGTGCGATCTCTCTCTCAGGAAGCTCCACTTCAAGTAAGATGGGTTCTTGTATGTTTTTGAGAACTTCTCCGTGCGTCTCCTGTATATGATGAGCAAGAAGTTTAAGCTCCCTTATGTAGTCTTCAGTATTCGCTTTCAATGTGTATGACCCTTTCATCCTGAGATAGCCTCCTAATGATGTCCTCCAGGACCTCAAAAGCCTTCTCTTCTGTGGAGTATATGCCCAAAACCGCAGGAAGGAGAGGCTGGCTCATGTAGGCAACCACCTTGTAAACCAGCCTCTTTTTGCCCTCTATCTCTATTTTTGCCTCCTCTACCGAGAGGGATATAACATGCAGAGTATTAAGATACCTTCCGCTCCTTGTCCTTATAAAGTTCATCCTTGTTCCTTCTTCTCCTCTTCCTTTAGAGCCTTCTTTGCACCTTCTACTGCACCTTCAACGGAATACTTTACAACCTTGAGAGCCTTTTCTCCGATCTCCGCAGTGGTTTTGACTATCTCTTTGCTAACTTCCATAACCTTTGAGAGGGCTTCCGCAGGGAGGTCCTTTAGGCTCTTTTCCTCCTCCGCAATACCCATCTTCTTCTTTAGCTCCTCAAGCTCTGTCTTAATCCTTTCAAGCTCTTGTGCAAGGTCCTTCTTCTCTTCCATGGCTTTTCACCTCCTTAGGGTTTTTTATGGAATATAAGCCCAACAGCACTGTAGTGCCGTTGTTTATAAGCGTTGAAACTGAGGGACCAAAGAGTCCCAAGGCGGACCCAATAAGACCCACCGTGTTTGCAAGACCGTTTAATCTGTATATGGTCTTTAATTTTCTTATAGTTCTTTCCGCTATGTCCACCACATCCACAAGATGCCAAAGGCTGTCCCCTATAACCACGTCCGCCACCTCTATAGCTATATCCGTCCCGCTCCTCAGAGAAATACCCACGTCCGCAACAGAAAGAGCAGGCGAATCGTTTACACCATCACCCACAAAGGCTACCACCCTTCCCTGTTTTTTGAGCTTTTCCACCACCTTTGCCTTCTCCGCAGGGAATACCCTTGCATAATACTCCTCTATACCAAGCTCCTTTGCCATATACTTGGCTATGCCCTCATTGTCTCCCGTGCAAAGCACCACCCTTTTGCCCCTTCTTTTTAGCTCCGCCACCACATCCTTTGCATCTTCCCTGAGAGGGTCTCTGAAGGTAAGAAGCCCTACTATCTTTCTCTCTCTCACAAGATACAGCACAGACTTTGCCTCTGAGTGAAACTTGTCCACAAGGCTTCTTATTTCTTGGCTTATCCTTATCTTCTTTTTCTGCATAAAGCGCGTGCTTCCAAGCATAAACTTCGTGCCATTTAGCTCACCCTCTATTCCAAGACCTATGTGGTATTGAGAGTTTTCTCTTGGCAGGAGCTCCAAGCCTTTTGCTTCTGCGAGCTTTACTATAGCCCTTGCCACCGGATGAGTTATCCTCTGCTCAAGAGAAGCAGAATACAGAAGGGTCTCATCCTCTGAAACCTCAAGACCCACCACATCTTCTATGACTGGATGCCCCACCGTTAGAGTGCCCGTCTTGTCCATCACAAAGGTGTCTACCCTTGAGAGAGCCTCAAGTTTTCCACCGCTCTTTATGAGGATGCCATAGGTGGAAGCCTGTGCCACGCTGGAGAGCACTGTCAGAGGTGTGGCAAGGTGAATGCCGGTGTGATAGTCTATTATTAGTGTTGAAGTGAGCCTGCTTATTTGACCGCTTGTGATATAAGAGAGAGCACCAAGACCTATTGTGGGCATAACCAATCTATTGGCTGTTTCTTCTGCCATCCTTTGGATGTTTATGGGCTCTTTTATGCTCTCTTCCACTATCTTGGCTATCTTTGCCACTACCGTCTCTTCTCCTACCTCTTCCACCCTTATGTAGAGCTTGCCATCTTCCACAAAGGTTCCTGCAAAGACCTTGTCTCCCGTCTTTTTGTGGACAGGGTTAGATTCTCCTGTAAGAGATGCTTGATTTACAAGGGCATCTCCCTCTTCCACTACACCGTCCGCTGGTATCTTCTCCCCTGCGTAGACCGCTATAAGGTCTCCCCTTTTGAGGTCAAGGGCTTTTACCTTTACCGCCTGACCGTTGCCTATCATAAGCCAAGCAGTGTCCTCTTTGTAAGAAAAGAGCTTTTCAATCTTCTCATAAGCCTTCCTTTCCACCCTTTCAGAGAGGTAATCACCGAGGGCAAGGAGAAAGACCATGGTATGGGCAGAGAGTGGACTGCCTGTAAGGCTTGCCAATGCTATGGCAGAGGAGTCAAGCATATGCACGTCCAGTTTACCCTTTCTAAGAGAGCTAATCGCCTTTTCAAAAACAGGCTTGGAAAGGAGCAGGGTCATGCCTGCGAGCAAGGAGGTGGGCAGAAGACCCCTCATAAGGTAGGGCAGAAAGCCCAAGGTGCTAAGCATAAGCCAACGAGAAGCTCCATTAGCCTCTTTTTGTTTGCTTTGCTTTTCCCTTGATAGGTCCTCAAGAAAGACATCACGAGGTGTGTTTTCAATATGGCTTAGAAACTCTATAAGGTCAAAGTTCTTTGTGTCATACTCAAGGATAAGCCTTCCAGAAGATCTTGAATAGCTCACCCTCCTTACACCACCAAACCTTGAAAAGTAAGCCCTTAAGGTCTCGTCAGGATGATGTAGATACTGAAAGAGGTATGAGGTAAGCCTCAGTCTTCCAGGAGATAGCTTTTCTACCTTGTAGGTCATTCTGTCTTGCTCTCCTGCTGGAGCTTTAGCTCAAGGGCTTTAACCATAGCTTCTATCTCTCTTTGTGTTTCTTCAAGCCTTCTCCTTTCCTTTGCCCTATCGAGCATATAAAAGGCTAATAGGCCAATACCAAAGCCGAAAGCAAAACTAAAGGGACCAGAGCATACTGCCTTTCCAAGAATAGAAGTTATCTGGTTCATGTCCTTACCTCCTCACAGTCTTTCTTTTATTCTTTGTAGTATCTCCTGCTGTTTTTGGAGAATTTCTAACTTTTTCTCCACCTCAAGCCTATAGAGGTGCTTGGCTTCAGAGACCACGTCCTCCCAGAACTCTTTGCCCTCTTCAAGGTTTCCGCTGAGCCACTGCTGAAAGGCTATAACCTCCTTAGTAGTAGACACAAGAAAAGGTCTTGCATCCCTCATGAGCCTACTAAGGACCACGAGCCCCGCAAGGGCACCAAAACCGTACAACATCATGTTGGTGGAAAGGCATCCACCTATGGTGCTTGGAATACTCACATTAAACATGCCTTACCTCCTTAGAGATTACTTTTAAGGTATGGAGTTAAAAACATACTGCAAACCGCAAAGGAAATCAAGCCTACCTTCCAGCCAAGCAGTGCGGTGCTAAAGGCGAGCTTTATCACTGGATGCTTGAGGAAAGGCTGAAGGTAGAAGTTTACATCCTCACCCTCCAATCTTTGATAGTCCTTTTCGCGTTTAAGATTTTCTATAAGATAGTGGGCAAAACTACCCTCTTTGAACCTAATCAGAAGCGTCCTTGTATTTTCCTTGTATTCCACCCCCTCAACCCCCTCCACCCCGTTCATGCCACGGAGAAAAAGCTCCCTTTCCGCAGTGCTTGAAAAGTAGAGCCTTGCCTCACCTTTTCTGAGAGATACATACTCAATCATTGCAGAAGATTATAGAAGATAATTGTTAAGATTTGGTTAAGCATGTTAAACTTTTTTAACCCCAATAAGCATGCGTTCCAACCTCATCAAAAGCTGATAAAGGGTTAAGGAAGTATCCTGCATCTCTTTAACAAGGGCTTCGTCTGGGTTTTCGGTGTCTATTTGCTTGCCTATTTCATGGAATTCGCAGTGGACTTTTTCTACCTGCAATATAACCTCTCTTATTGGCTCTGGAAAATCCTCAAGGTTTGGCATTATATCCCTATAAAAGGTTTGACCAAAGGCACAGCAGTTTTCCTTTGTATCCCTACAACACTCCTTGTGGGCGAAATCTCCTCTTGACTCTATAGCCCTTTTTAGCCTCTTGATATAAAGCTCGTGCTGAGCCATGTAAAATCTCACGTCTACCATGCTATGCCTCTCCTCCGTAAAAATAGCACATACCTTTCGTAGGTTTCAAGTTGTTTACAAAAGCCATGAATACTCTTTTGCAAAAAAGGTGCCATAAGGAGAAGCTAAATAAAAGCCTGATAATTAAGACTTTCTGCCGTTCCTCTGTTTTGCAATGTAGGTAAAATTGTTGACAAATATGTGAAAATGTTTACACTTAATCTTTGACCCTAACACTTCAGGTATAGGATTATAATCTTTCTCATGCTACGCCTTCTTGTCCCTGCAAGCACCAGCAACTTTGGTTCTGGTTTTGATGCCTTTGGTCTTGCCCTCAGCCTATACAACGAGTTCTATATAGAGCCTTCTAAGGTATATACGATAGATATAGAGGGTGAGGGTGTAAGTCTGCCAAAAGACGAGAGCAATCTGTTTGTAAGAGTTTACAAAAGAGTCTGTGAGGTGTTTGCTCTTGAGGAAAAGCCTTTTAAACTCAGGCAGGTAAACCGAGTCCCTACCGCAAGAGGGCTTGGCTCTTCTGCCACTGCCATAGTGGGTGGCATCTTAGCCTGCGAGTCTTTACATGGCATTAGTCTAAGTCTTGAGGAAAAGCTAAGGGTTGCTTTTGAGTTTGAGCCACATCCGGACAACCTGCTTCCTGCCTTTCTTGGTGGCTTTGTGGTCTGTGCAAGCTCTGAGGAGGGTGTTAGGTTTCTAAGGCTTGACTTCCCAGAGGAGCTAAAGGTGGTGGTATGTGTGCCAGACTTTGAGCTTTCCACCCAGAGGGCAAGGGAGGTGCTAAGAAAAGAGGTCTCTTTAAAGGATGCGGTCTTTAACCTGCAAAGGTCTGCTCTTTTTGTGGGTGCAATTCTTACGAGGAGCTTTGAACTTTTGAAAGAGGCAGTTAAGGACAAACTTCATCAACCCTACAGGTCTGAGCTAATACCAGGCTTTTGGAAAGTGCTCCAGAAGGCTTACGAGGCTGGTGCTTTGGCGGTCTTTCTGAGCGGTGCGGGTCCTTCTGTGGCAAGTCTGTGTATTGACGAGGCGGAAAAGGTGGGCTCTGCCATGGTTCAAGCCTTCAAAGAGGAGGGTATAAACTCAAGGTATATAACGCTCCGAGCCTCCAAAGAGGGTGCAAGATGTGAGAGTTTTAACCCTTGATGTGGGAAATACCTCAGTGGACGTGTGCCTCTTTGAGGGTTCTTTGAAGTATGTGGGTAAACACAGCCATAAGGACGTGCCACTCTTGAGTGCAGACCTTGTGCTCGTGTCCTCTGTTAAACCCTCAGCGAACAATATCATCCTTGAAAAATACCCCCATGCGAGGTTTATAAGGGCGGAGGATGTGCCACTTCAAAGTGCCTTTGAGGGAAAGGAGAGAGTGGGCATAGACAGATTGCTCAACCTTTACGGAGCGGTCCAGCTCTTTTCAAAGGACGTAGTGGTAGCCAGCTTTGGCACTGCGGTAGTCTTAGACTTGGCGATAGATGGTGTATTTCAAGGTGGCTTTATAACTCTTGGTGTGGGCACTGGGCTTGAATGCCTTTCTCAAAGGGCGGAGTTAATTCCAAAGTTAGAGTTAAAAAAGACCATAGCCACCATAGGTAAAGATACAGAGACTGCAATTCTCGGTGGGTTTTATAAGCAGTATTTTTATTTCCTTGAGGGATGTTTGAGAGAATGGCAAAAAGCCTATGGCAAGAGCCTTAGTCTTGTGCTAACTGGTGGCGACGGATGGCTCTTCGAGGAGCTTGGCATATACGAACCTCTTCTTATCCACAAGGCTATGCTTCTTCTTTTAGGCTTTTATAGTAAGCCTTTATAAACTCAAGGGCTTCCTCTTTGGTCTTTACCTTACCCTCCAACTGTGCTTCCTCAAGAGCTTTCTTGAGCTTTCCCACAAGAGGACCCTGAGCTATACCAAGGGTCTGCATTATCTCCCTTCCATCAAGCAGGGCTTCTATTGAGACTTTTGAAAGTTTTTCTCTTTTAAAGCTCACCAAGTCATGTATAGTCTCAAGAAGTTTCTTTATCTCCACCTCTTGGTCACCACTACCTATAGCGTCCGCAATGGCATGCAAAAAGAGATGACCTGCTATGTCTCCACACTCTCTCCAAAAGTTCGCCCTTCCTCTGTCCGTAAGCTGTCCTTTAGAGAGGGACTCCCTCAGGTAGAAGGGTCTTAGGTGCTCTCTCACAAGCCTTGCCACAAACTCTGTTGCTAGCTCACCCCATTTGTAGGCTTTGCCATAGCCCCTTACCAGCTCCGCACCCAGCTTATCGTGGTTGTAAAAGGTTATCTTACCTTCTCTCACCTCAAAGGTATGAGGCTTGGCAATGTCATGAAAGAGTGCGGAAAGTTTAAGTAGCTCAATGTCAGAGAACTCACCATGCACTTCCATTTCCCCAAAGTTTTCCAAAAGCTCCGCAGGCAGGTATATGTCCCTCTCCTGTATAACCCCTTCAAGGGCTTCAAGCACCCTAAAGACATGCTCTTCAAGAGGGTATATGTGATGCTCCCCCTGGTCTCTTATCTCCTTCCAACGGTCTGTGTCTGGGAAAAGCTCCTGCAAAACTCCATGTGCGTATAGGTCTTTGAGCACCCTATAGCTTTTAGGATGTCTAAGGATTTTGAAAAGCTCAAGATTTATCCTCTCGGCTGGTGCCTTCTTTACAAGATGCTTCTTTTTCTTTACAAACTCGTAAAAATCTTCGGTAAGCTCAAGCCCCTTTTCTACCGCAAGGCGAAAGCCCCGTAGTATCCTTACTGGGTCTTCCTCAAGGTTTTTGAAAGAAACAGGTCTCAAAAGCCCCTGCTCTAAGTCCTCTACGCCATGAGCTGGGTCGTAGATTAGGGTTTGCTTTGCACCTATGCTAAGCACATCATCTATGCTAACCGCCATAGCGTTGGCGGTAAAGTCCCTTGAAAGCAGGTCTTCCACCAGAGCCTTTTCTAAGTCTCTACCCTTTATCTGAGCAAAGTCAAAACGATACTTGTAGGGTGGAAGTCTCAGAACCACTGTCGCTATGGTAGGTCTCCTAAGCAGTCCCTTTTTCTCAAATTCAAAGTAAGAGCCACCTATCCTCTCTGCGAGCTTTTTGGCGGTTTCTCTTGGGTCGCAGGTTACCAAAAGGTCTACATCTATATGGTATCCCACAGGCTCACCCAGAAACCTATCTCTTACCCAACCACCCACTATAAAACAGTAGGCTTCCCTCGGTAGAACCCTTGCAATATCGTCAAAGTAGGTCATATAAAAGTTAAGTCCGTGCGCGGTATGCTTTATACCTTTCTCAAAGATAAGCTCCTGCATAGTATAAGAA
The DNA here is from genome assembly GCF_033971325.1 of Hydrogenobacter sp. T-2. Taxonomy (NCBI): domain Bacteria; kingdom Pseudomonadati; phylum Aquificota; class Aquificia; order Aquificales; family Aquificaceae; genus Pampinifervens; species Pampinifervens diazotrophicum. Next base: position 126,610 of record NZ_CP117180.1, on the reverse strand, counting down.
TTTATCTCATAGGTCTCTCCTTAACAAATTCTTAACACAAACTCGTTATATTTCTCCCTTAGGAGGTGAGCCATGTGGTTTATTGAGGAAGAAGAGCTTTTGAGAGCTTTGGCTCAGGGTATTGCGGAAGTGGGTGGTGAAAGAGCTTACAAAACCTTTAGCAGGTTAGTGGATGAGTTAAAGAACCGCAATGCTCTTTTGGCGGTAGAACGGGCTGTGAGCTATGCCTTTGACCAATCTGGACATATTCTTATGAACCACATAGGCAGGAGGTATGCAAGGGAAAGACAGTTAAACTTAAACAGTATAAACCTGCCCGATGGTAAGGCGGTTATCGAGGTCTCCGCTTGTCCCCTTTGGGATATCCCCGAGCTAAAGCCTACGCAATCTATAGTATGTTCCTTTTGCAAGGGATATATAGACGGCATTGCTAACTTTATAGGGATTGGAAAGCTAAAGGGAGTGGGTGAGGTGGAGGGTCGCTGTCAATTCACTTTTGGAGGTGAAGAAGATGGACCTTATTGGTTACAGCCTCAAGGAACAGGAGTTGGAGGAAATAAGCAAGAAACTTCAGGACTTTAAGAACTCCCTGCTTTTAGACCTTGTGGTGCTTATGGATGACGGAGGAAGGCTTGTGAGCTTTGCTCCCTTTGTAGACACTTACAAGTCTGTTGCTCAGAGAGTTGCCCTTATCGGTGCTGCGGTGGTGGGTGCGGTAGACCAGCTTGAAAACATTATTTCTTCAAAGAGAAGCATGTTTTTCTCAGGACAGGAAAAGAATATGTATGTGCATATGTTAAGCCACAAGTTTATGTTAGCCTCGGTGTTTAATCATAAGGTCCCCCTGGGAAGTGTAAAGCTCTTTAAGGAAAAGCTATCAAGGGAGTTGACCACACTTTTGGAAAACGCCCTCGCAAGAGGTGAAAACAGGGTAGTAAGGTTTGAGGACCTGGCTCTATGACATTACGCATCCTATACCACGGGCTTGGTATGGCGGGAAAGACCACAAACCTTGAAAAACTGCGTGAGATATATTCCAATTATGTTTTAGACAGAATCCATCAGCAGACCTCTGAAGGCAGGACAGTATACCTTGACATACTATCTCTCAAGATAAAGACAAAGTCAGGAGGAAAGGAATTAAGTGTGGAGGTTTTTACCACCCCAGGTCAAGAGAGGTTTAAGATTCTTAGGAAATGGATATTTGGCTATGTGAACGGGCTGGTGCTTGTGCTGGACTCCACAAGAAGCCTTGAGGAAAACCTTAGGGCTTATGAAGAAGTCAAAGAATACGGACTAAACGGTGTGCCAATGGTGCTTCAGCTAAATAAACGAGACATAGGAAAGCTAAGTCCAGAAGAGGTAATGGTGGCTTTTGGCAACCTTCCCATTGTGGAAGCGGTTGCTACAGCGGGCATGGGTGTGGCGGAGACCTTCAGGGCAGTCCTTAAGGAGGCTTTGAATGCAAAAGCTACTGCTGGCTGACCAAAGCCTTAGGCTCAAGCCTCTATATGGGCCCTTTCATAGGGATATGCTAAACCTCTCTTGGCTCTTGGAGTCTGTTAGAAGCTCTCTCAAAAGCGGTTATTTTATGGTGCAAAAGCTACAAGACCTTGGCTTCTTGCCTGTGCTTGAGGGAAAGCCCTATGGAGAACTGCCTGAGGATTTTGAGCTTATAAGTTTCTATCAAGCTACAGAGAACTTCCTTATACATGCCTTCGGAATGTATGAAAGACATAGAATACCCCTCTACAGCGACAGACCTCTTTGGATAAACCTTGAAAGTATAAACTTCAACATAAGGGAGTTTTTCAAAAAGCTCATAGACTTTGAGGTAACAGGTTACATGGTGGTGGAAAACAGGGTAAAACTCATAAAAGGTATAGTGCTTCTCCAAAAGGGATTTGTGCTTTATGTGGACTATGCAGGTCTAAAGGGTTTGGACGCCCTCAAAACCCTCATTGAAGACCTAAGTAAAGATACATGCATATTGAGAGTTTACGAGCTTTCTGAGGAGCTATTGTCTTTAATGATTCTTGAGCCAGAGCTTGCAGGTGTTTACGAAGAATATCAGGCAGTCCCCTTAAGAGCCTTAAACTCCACACTTCTGCTCGTAAGCGTCTCCGCAGAAAAATATGGCTATAAGGTCCTCATGCAGGAAGAGGAGGTCTACTCAGAAGGTTTTGAGAAGGATTCACCCTTCTACGAGCTTTATGTGGTATCCTTTGGAAATACCAACTTAGAACCCATTGATGTGCTTTCTATCATAGAAGAAAAAAACAAGCTCAAGGTTGTAAAATACGACCCAGACCATCCAATTCTATACTTTTGTCCCGCTTGCTGGAGCGTGGTTTCAAAGGATGACAAGGTCTGCCCCAACTGTGCTTATGACCTCACAGAATTTCATGAGCTTCCTTACGAATACAAACTCATCATGGCTTTGGAACATCCCGTCAAGGATATGAAAAAGAACGTCATATATACCGTAGGCAGGAAGGACTTAGAGATGGCTTTGCCCCACCTTGAAATTATGATAAACAGAGAAACAGATCCTATAATCCTTATGGAGATAGCGGATGCCCTCTCAAGGATGAGCTCGCCAGAAGCAGTGAGGCTTCTCAGAGAGCTTGCCAAACACCGCTATCCCGTGGTTAGGTCAAGGGCCAATATGCATCTTCATAAAAGGCTAAGAGATGCTTCAGAATGAGCTAAAAACCTACGCAAAAAGGGAGTTTCTTTCACAGCTAAGCATAGAACCCTATTACCAGCCAATTGTGGACCTTGTGGAGTCTGATGTATTTGCCTATGAGGCTTTGAGTAGATTTAGATTGGAAAATGTTCCAGTAAAGCCTATCAAAGTATTCAAAATGGCTGAGAACATTGGCTTTCTACCAGAGCTTGACCTCATGTGCAGGAAGTTGGCTATAGAAAGTTTTTCAGGTATGAAAGGGTATTTATTCATCAACGTGTTCCCTGATTATTTGGTTTCCGAATACATAGGAAAGGGGCATACGCTTTCATATCTCTCAAATGCAGGTCTTAGCCCCTCAAGGGTGGTTCTTGAGCTTAATGAGGCGGTCAGGGTACAGGATATGAGCCTTCTCCAAAAGGCTATAAAATACTACAGAGAACTTGGTTTCGGAATAGCCATAGATGACATAGGCACGGGCTTTAACTCCATAAACCAGCTTTTGGAGCTTGAAGGTCTCTTGGATTATGTAAAAATACCCAGAGAATTGGTGGACGGTGTCTCGAAAAGCAAGATAAAATACAACCTTATAAAAGTTCTTTCTGAAGTATGCACAAACATAGGCGCAAAACCCATATACGAAGGACTGGAAAAGGAAGAAGACCTTATGACCATATACCACGACTTTAGTGTTCAACTTGTCCAGGGCTTTTACTTTTCAGAGCCTCTTACAGCCTCCAAGGCAAGAGATTTTACACCCAATGTAAAATTAGCTAAGATATGCAATGGCAATTGCCTAAATGGTAGAAGACTTAATAGCCTAAGGTTTCAGCCTACGGAAAAGTTTCACATTTTCATGGAAAGTGTGGAGAATAGTGTAGATAGGTATGTAATTTTACAGGTAGGAGAAGATAGATACATGGTAGACCTCTGGAGGCTCAAAAGCCAAGTAGACACAAAAAAAAGAAACCTTTATCACTACAAAGACCTAATAGAGGTCATAGAAAAAGAAAAAGACCTTTTCTTGAGTTTTCAAAGCCTTCCCATACTTAGACCAGAGAAGGCAGATACGAAAAACCTCTTTGACCTTATAATAAATTCAAAATACCAGCTGTTCCTCTTGGAAGAGAGCGACCATATAAAGGTTGTTGAGCGAAACAACCTTCTTGACTACTTTTATAGAACCCTTGCAAAAGAGCTTGCGGATGTAAACCCCCTTACCTATCTTCCTGGCAACAGGCTTATAGAAGAGAAGATAAAAGAGCTCGGCTCTAAAGAAGAGTTTTGGGTTTGCTACATGGACCTTGATAACTTTAAGGCTTTTAATGATGCCTACGGCTTCTATGCTGGAGACCAGATGATAAAGAGGGTTGGTTTTCTATTGGAAGACTTGCGCAGGTTAAACACAGATCGTGTATTCGTAGGTCATATAGGGGGTGATGACTTTGTAATTCTTCTGTGGGATATGAGTTTGGAAACCGCAAAGGAAAAGCTTCTGGGACTAATAAGAGAAATTCAGGAAAAGCTTCTTGAGTTTTATAGTCCCGAGGATAGAGAAAGAGGCTACTATCTTGCAAGAGGCAGGGATGATGAGCTTAAGGAGTTTCCGGTGGCTTCAGTCTCTGCGGTTCTTTTAAAGGGGTCTAAGGACCCTCTCGATGTATCCAAGAGGTCCGCACAACTGAAGAAAAAGGCAAAGTCCTACAGAGGAAGCGTGCTATTGGTGGAGTTTCTTAACGAAATCTTAACAATTAACCTGTAAACTTATAGCAAAATCCTTAAGGAGGTGGTAAAATGAGAAAGAGGATGCTAAAAAGTGCTGTCCTCTCAATGGGAGCTTTGGCTCTCTTGTCCGTGCCCGCAAAGGCACAGCAGATAATCAGGGTTGACGGTTCTTCCACCGTTTATCCCTTAACAGAGGGTGTAGCGGAAGAGTTCCAAAAGGCAAAGAGGGGTGCGGTAAAGGTCACCGTGGGTATATCTGGCACAGGTGGTGGCTTTAAGAAGTTCTGCAGAGGCGAAACGGACATATCCAACGCCTCAAGACCCATACTTGCAAGGGAAATGGAAGAGTGCAGAAGGAACGGCGTTCAGTATATTGAACTTCCTGTAGCCTACGACGGTCTTGCGGTGGTTGTAAACCCAAGAAACAACTGGGCAACCTGCATGACAGTAGATCAGCTCAAAGAAGTATGGAAGCCTGAATCTCAGGGCAAAAGGATGATGTGGTCAGACCTTGACCCCAATTGGCCCAGACAGGAAATAAAGCTCTGTGGACCTGGTTCTGACTCTGGAACCTTTGACTACTTTACCGAAGCAATAGTGGGTAAGGCAAAGTCTTCAAGAGGTGACTACCTTGCATCTGAAGACGACAATGTGCTTGTGCAGTTTGCCCAAAGAGAAAGGGGTGCTCTCTGCTACTTTGGACTTGCCTATGTGGAAGAAAACAAGGGTAAGGTAAAGGCTATACAGATAAGAAACCCTAAGACTGGTCAGTGTGTAGCACCCACATACCAAACAGTCCAAAACGGCACATACCAACCCCTCTCCAGACCACTCTTTATATATGTAAACGCAAAGGCTGTGCAAGAAAGACCTGAGGTAAGAGAGTTTGTAGAGTTTTATCTCAAAAACGCAGGCAAGATAGCCAGACAAGTGGGATACATAGCCCTTCCTGACAGGGCTTACAAGATGGCAGAAGAAAGGTTCAACAAGAGAGTGCTCGGCACCGTCTTTGGTGGTGAGCCAGAGGTTGGTCTTACCATAGATGAACTTCTTAAGAGGGAAGCCAAGCAATGACACTCTCCATAGGAGTTAAAAAGTCAATAGACATAGCCCTGTATCTTTTCTTGATGCTTATGGGGGCTGTGTCCATCTTCATAACCTTTGCCATAGTCTGGGTTTTGTTGGTAGACACCGTAAGGTTCTTCACCCACCCCGAAGGGGGTGGCTTTCCCACTTCACTTATAAGGTTCTTTACGGAAACTCAATGGACTCCCACATTCTACTATAAGCAGATAGGTATATGGCCTTTGGTTAACGGTACCTTTATTATTGCTTTTATATCAATGTTGATTTCTATTCCTCTTGGGATAGTAGTAGCCATATACTTGAGCGAATACGCAAGTTGGAAGGTTAGAGAAACGGTAAAGCCCTGGCTTGACTTTCTTGAGGCAGTTCCCACAGTGGTTTATGGTTACTTTGCCCTATTGTTCGTCACCCCCATACTTAGCAAACTTCTTGCGCCCTTCGGTATATACGTGGAAGGTATGAATGCCCTATCCCCTGGCATAGTCATAGGTATAATGATACTTCCCTACACCGCATCCATGATAGAGGACGCCTTTAAGGGTGTCCCCCAATACCTAAGGGAGGCATCCTATTCCCTTGGAGCTTCTAAGCTCAGAACCGCTCTGTTTGTAGTTCTTCCTGCTGCAAAGTCCGGAGTGCTTTCCGCGTACCTTCTTGGGTTTTCGAGGGCGATAGGTGAAACTATGGTGGTGGCAGTAGCAGCTGGTATGTATCCTCAAATAACCGCTAACCCTCTTGAGCCAGTTCAGACTATAACAGGATACATAGTTCAAGTAGCTCTTGGAGACTTGCCCTTTGGCTCTTTTGAGTATCTATCCATATTTGCTGCAGGCTTTATGCTCTTTGGTATAACCCTGATACTAAACTCCATAGCGGTTTACTTAAAATCCAAAACAGTGGGGTATTAAGATGGAACAGGGTATCGAAGTTAGAGGAGAGTTAGAGACAAGGCTAAAAGAGTTTGACATAGAAGGCTACACAAAGGGCGTAAAGAAGAGGGATAAGCTTTTTGAAATACTTGGACTTATTGCAACCTTTCTGGTTCTACTCTTCCTCTTTGCTATAGCTGTAGACCTTCTCATTGACGGATGGGTGAGAATAAAAGACCCTAACTTCTACACCTCTTTTCCCTCAAGGTTTCCAGACCAGGCGGGAATACTCTCCGCTTGGGTTGGAACGGTTTTAGTCATGGCAGGGGCAATCTTTTGGGCTGTCCTTATAGGCATTCCAGCGGGCATATACCTTGAGGAGTATGGAGGTAAGGGAAAGATAGCAAGAATAATAGAGGCAAACATATCAAACCTCGCCGCAGTGCCTTCTATAGTATACGGTCTATTAGCTTTAGGAATATTCGTATACAGGTTTGAGTTCGGAGAAAGCATACTTACCGCAGGTCTTACTCTTGGTCTTCTCATGTTACCCGTTGTGGTGGTCTCCACAAGAGAGTCTATTAGGAGAATTCCGCGTTCCATAAGGGAAGCCGCCTACGCCTTAGGAGCTACAAGATGGGAAACCCTTTTCCACCATATACTGCCCTACTCAATTGGTGGAATACTCACTGGGCTTATAATCGCAGCTTCAAGGGCTATAGGAGAGACCGCACCACTCATAACCATAGGAGCTCTAACCTTTATAGCCTTCCTGCCACCAGCACCTTGGGAAGACTTCATTGGAATGCTTAAGTCTCCCTTTACGGTTTTACCCATACAAATGTTCAACTGGGTTTCAAGACCTCAGGCTGCCTTTCACACCAACGCAGCTGCCGCAGGCTTTATCCTGCTTGTGATAGCCCTTTTAATGAACTCCATAGCCTTCTATTTAAGGTTTAAAGTAAGGAGGAAATACCAATGGTAAATCCTGCTAAAATGTTAGAGGAGCGGAAAGCGGTGCAAAGTGCAGGACCAGCTAAGGTTAAACTTGAAGCGAAAAACTTTAACTTCTACTACGGTAGTTTTCACGCTCTAAAGAACATAAACTTTCCCATATATGAAAAGAAAGTAACTGCCATAATAGGACCCTCTGGCTGTGGCAAAACTACCCTTCTGAGAGCCTTTAACCGTATGCACGACCTATATCCGGGAGCTCGTTATGAGGGTGAGATAATAATACATCCTGACGGTGTGAACCTTGTAGACTCAAAGACAGACCCACTAAGGGTTAGAATGCGTATAGGTATGGTTTTCCAGAAGCCTAACCCTTTTCCCAAGAGCATATACGAAAACGTCGCTTATGGTCTTAAGATAAGGGGTATAAAGAACAAAAAGCTACTTGACGAAGCGGTAGAAAAGGCTCTTGTAGGTTCAGCTCTCTGGGATGAAGTAAAGGATAGGCTTCATACAAACGCCTATTCCCTTTCTGGAGGTCAACAGCAAAGGCTTTGTATAGCCAGAGCCATAGCGGTAGAGCCCGAAGTCCTTCTCTTTGACGAGCCCACCTCAGCCCTTGACCCAATATCCACCGCCAAAATAGAGGACCTTATAGTGGAGCTAAAGCAGAGGGTTACCATAGTGATAGTGACCCATAACATGCAACAGGCTGCGAGGATATCGGACTACACTGCCTTTATGTATCTTGGAGAGCTTGTGGAGTTTGGACCCACAGAGAAGATTTTCACAAAGCCTGAGAAGAAACTCACAGAAGACTACATAACAGGAAGGTTTGGATAAAATATCTTTGTGTTTATATACCGCAGAAGGGTTCAGTTTTACGAAACAGACGCCCAAGGGATAGTGCACCACTCTAACCACTTTAGATACTTTGAAGAAGCACGAGGAGAGCTCCTGAGGTCTTTGGGCTATCCTTACTCAAAGCTAAGAGAGGAAGGCATAGATGTGGTCTTGCTTTCTGCAAACTGCGACTTTATAAAACCTTTGCGTTATGATGAGGAGTTTGAGATTGAGATCACGCTTTCACATTTAGACCGCTTTACCTTTTCTTTTCAATACCTTCTTAGGTCTTCAGAAACGATAAAGGCAAAGGGTAGCACAAAGCACTGCACCGTAAAGGGAGGGAAGATATGCTCCATACCTACACAAGTCAAAGAAAGGCTCATTCAATTCTTTTCAAATCCCTGTAAGCATTCCTAAAGCCTGAGATTATGCCTACAAAGAAGAAAAAGAGCATTCCGAAGGGAAAGGTTTTTAGCCCAAAGAGGCTCTCCATAAGCCACTTGTCAAAGGCATAGCCCACTAAAAGACCAGCAATTATCCCACCAAGAAGGTTAAAACCCACATTGAGTGCGAGAAAGTCCTTACCTTTCATCTTTTAAAAGTATACAGTGCTGGCACTATAAAAAGAGCAGTGAAGAAGGAGGATATAACGCCTCCAAGCATGGGAAGGGCTATGCGTGATATCACCTCCGCACCCGTTCCCTGAAGATATACCGCTGGTAGCAAGCCGGCTACTATAGTAAGCATGGTCATACTCTTTGGTCTAATCCTCTTTACCGCACCTTCGTATATGGCTTGGTAGAGGTTCTTCCCTTTGTCTTCTTCAAGAGCTTTCATTATATAGACTACCATTACTATACCCATCTCTGCGGATATGCCAAGAAGTGCCAGAAAGCCTGCTATGGAAGCCACAGACAGTTTGTAGTCAAGAAGATACATAAGAAAAAAGCCACCAAATAGGGAAGAGGGTAGTATGAAGAGAACCAAGAGGGTTTCAAAGAGCCTTCCAAGACTTAGATAGACCAGAAGCACTATGCTCAAAAGCACAAGAGGAATTATTACCTTGAGGTCTTCCATAGCCTTTTTGTAGTATTCAAACTGACCGCTCCATTCGTAATAGTAGCCTGCAGGCAAGCTTACGCTTTCTTGTATTCGTCTATTGCCTTCCTCTATTATCTTTAAAAGGTCTGAACCGGGTTTTGGTGATATGTAAATATAGGCTACCAGCAAGCCCTTCTCCGACTTTATTTCCATAGGACCTTCAACCTTTCTGAGCTCTGCGACCGCCTTAAGGGGAATGAGTTTATCCTTTAAGGGTAGGACGAGGCTTTCAAGGTTTTCTCTGTAGTCCCTTGGGACTCCAAGGGTTATGTTGTATCTTTCTCTGCCAGATACATAGACAGACACTGGACTATTGGCTAAGAGGGTTTCCACCGCAGAGGTTAGCTCTTCAAGGCTAAGCCCATACAAGCCGAGCTTGTCTCTGAGGGGAATTATCTCTATGTATGTGGCACCGCTTAGTCTTTCCGCATAGAGGCTCATAACGCCTTCCATGCCTTGAAGGGCATTTTCCAGCTCCTCAAGAAGTCTTGAAAGCTCATCAATGTCTTTCCCGTAGACTTTTATACCAAGGGGCGTCCTTATGCCTGTGGTTATCATATCTATCCTACCCTTTATGGGCATAGTCCAGCTGTTCACTACTCCAGGAAACTGAAGAGCCTTATCAAGCTCAGATATAAGCCTTTCGTAGGTCATTCCCTCTCTCCACTGGCTTTGAGGCTTTAGCACTATGGTGGTCTCTACCATAGAGAGGGGAGCTGGGTCTGTGGCGGTGTTTGCCCTTCCTACCTTACCAAAGACGCTTTCCACTTCGGGAAAGCTCTTTATTATCCTGTCCTGAAGAATTAGTAGCCTTTGAGCTTCTTGTATGGAAATGCCCGGTGCGGTTATGGGCATATAAAGAAGTGTGCCCTCTCTTAGGTCTGGCATAAACTCCCTGCCTATGTTTTTGTAGAGCAGATAAGTGGCTGGTATTGAAAGAAGGGCAACTATTAAAAGAGCATACCTAAGCCTAATAGAGAGATGGAAAAGGGGTGTATAAAGTCTTATGAGGAGCCTTACCACTGGGTTTTTTTCTTCGGGTAAAACCTTCCACCGCCCAAGGTAATAAAGAAAGACAGGAAAGAGTAGAATAGTGAGAAAAGAAGCCACGAGCATGGCTAAGGTTTTTGTTATCACAAGAGGTTCAAAGAGCCTTCCCGCCTGACCCTTTAGAGCTAACATAGGGACAAAGGAAACCGCAACTACAAGCAAAGCAAAGAATATGGGTTTCCCTACCTCAGAGACAGATTCAACTATGGCTGTCTTTAAAGCCTTGCCCTCTTCTCTCTTTCTTGAAAAGGCTTCCACAAGCACTATACCCGCATCCACCATAGTCCCGATGGCTATGGCTATTCCACCAAGGGACATAATGTTAGAATTGACGCCCATGTGGTTCATGAGTATAAAAGTTCCAAGAAGGGAAATCACCAAAAAGACCACCACCGCAAAGCTAAGGGGTAGGTTTAGAAGGAAGACCGCTATAACAAGAACTACCACAACGGACTCTTCAATGAGAACTCTCCAAAGGTGCTTTATCGCACTCTCTATTAGCTCTGACCGGTCGTAAACTGGGACTATATTTACATCCTCTGGTAGTCCTCTTTTTATATCTTTTAGCTTTTCTTTAACTTCCTGTATGGTTTTGTAGGCATCCGCACCATATCGCATTACCACTATGCCACCCACCACATTACCCATCCCGTTGTAGTCCGCAGTCCCCATCCTAAAGGCTGGAGTTTCCACCACCTTAGCCACGTCCCCCACCCTTATGGGTATGCCTCCCACTTCCTTTATAACAGCCCTTTCTATATCCTCCTTTTCCCGCACATAACCCCCTGCCCTTATGATAAATTCCCTTCCATTTAGCTCTAAATACTTACCACCTGTTTCAAGATTAGAGCCTGCTACCGCTTTTGCTACATCTTGTAGAGAGAGCCCGTAGTATGTGAGAAGCTCAGGCTTTAGGGTAACTCTGTATTCTCTTTCAAAACCGCCTACACTGGCTACCTCCGCCACATTAGGCACTGAAAGGAGGGCATACTTTATGTAGAAGTTCTGCAAACTCCAAAGCTCATCGAGACTTCTTTTTTCCGAGTAGACCACATACTGATATATCCAGCCAAGACCAGTGGCATCAGGACCAAGTTCTACCCTTGCCTGATATGGTAGCTGACTTCTTATGGAGGACAGCTTTTCAAGAACCCTTGAGCGAGCCCAATAGAGGTCTGTGCCATCTTCAAATATCACATACACAAGCGAGTAGTTAGGCACCGAGTAGCCTCTTACCGCCTTCACCCTTGGAAGCCCCAGCATGGCGGAGCTAAGGGGATAAGTGAGCTGGTTTTCAATGACCTGCGGAGATTGCCCCATCCACTCGGAGTAAAGGATTACCTGTGTATCTGTTAGGTCAGGAAGTGCGTCTATGGGAGTTTTCCTTATTGCATAAAAGCCGTATACTAAGATAAAGGCGATGAGTATTAGAATTGCCAATCTGTATTTCAGCAGGAGCTCTACAAATCTACTCATTTAACATCCTTAATGAACATGTCCAGTGTCAAGATGCTCAAGGAAAGTCCTATCTATCTCCCTAAATTGATAAACTCTGTTTTTTGCAGACCTTGGACTTTTGGCAAACTCCTGAGCGTCAATCCTGCTTCTAAAAGGCACAAGGTCATAACCCATAGGTCCTTCTTTTATAGGAACATAAAAGGCTCTTGTGCCTTCTATCCATCTGCCACTTTTATAGTCCTTTACCCAAAGCTCTGCCACCTTATCTTTGTTATCCAAGTAGTATCTAATTATGTGCTTAGGAGACTCTGCATACTTGTATGACCCATCCTTGAGCTTTACCTGCGATGTTAGTTTTGGGTCAATGTTGACATCCATACCGCAGACTACACACCTTTCACCCTTTGGCGGTTCCTTAGGCTGTGAAAAGGCGGAAAGGTTTAAGATGAAAAGTAAAAGAACCAAAACTTTCATGGCTTGACCTCCTATCATTTTAGTATTTACTCCATCTGCCTTTTCACTTCAAAGTAGCTGACAGCAAAAACTTCTTCATGTCTCTACCTCCTTACAATTTCATACTGTTTTTCGTAATCTCCTATAGCACTGGCTTTGCCATGAGTAGAAGCTACACCTCTCAGGTTTTTGTCCCTTAAGACCCTTTTTATACCCTCTGGAGGCACATGACCTTCTATGAACCTACCTTCGTAAACCATTGTGTGGCATGACCTGAGCTGTGGTGGAACGGAAAGTTGACTTTTAATTTCCATAAGCCTTTCTGGGCTTACCTCTACCCTTTTGACCTTAAAGCCATCTCTTTCCAGCTTTGAAAAATATTTACTGCAACAGCCACAACTTGGGCTATAGTAGGCGGTTATTTCAGAAGCAAAGGCACAAAAGCTAAGGGCAAGTAGCAAAGACATGGATTTTTTCATGGCAGAACCTCCTTATAATTTTTCTTATGGATGTTTTTCTGTATTTTCTTGGGCTTTTTTTCGTGACCCTTTTGATGATATACCTTCTCCTCCTCTATGGTAGGTTTATGGGTAAAAAGTAGCTCAATGATGGTGTTCATGACCTCTTACCTCCTGTCCGTAAAAGCCCCTTAGTTGTGCTTCTGAGTCTAAAAGAAAGGTTCCCTTGACCACCACCTTCTCACCTTCTTTAAGACCCTCAAGCACCTCATAGTAGCCTTCCGCTTTCTTTCCAAGCCTTACCCTTCTTGGCTCGTAGAGCCCTGGCTCCTTTTCCACAAAGACCACCTGCCTTCTTCCCGTATCCACCACAGCACTTTCTGGCACTGCAAGAATGTTTCCTAAGGGCTTTTCAAAGTAAACTTCAAGAAGTTGATTTATCTTCAAGTCTCTTCTTGGAAGGTCTATTCTAACCTTCAGCGTTCTTGCTTCCTTATCCGCCTCCGGAAAGATGTATTCCACCCTACCATAGAAGGTTTCATTGCTTCCCACAGGGCTTAGTATAACCCTCATACCTCTCTTTACGCTTCCTGCGTATTGTTGAGGCACTTCCGCAATTACCCATACCTTTGATATATCCGCTATTAGGTATGCGGTATCACCAGCCTTTACAAACCCTCCAGGTGAAACCTTTCTTTCTATGATTACTCCAGAGTGAGGAGAGGTTATCACTTCACCTGCCTTTAGGTAAGAAAGCCTTTCCTTTACAATCCCTTCAAGCTCACCCTTTCCCATCTCCTTTGCAAGCTTTAGCTCCTCCCTTGCTATCTCTACCTCTGGACTCAAGACCTTCATGAGAGGTGTGCCTACTCCTATAAGCTCTCCCTCAAACCTTCCAAAGGTATCTAAGACCCATGCGTCAGACCTAAGAGTAATCTCATAAGTCCTTGAAAGGTCGTAGGACACATACCCAATGGTGCTAAAGCTCTCCATAAGGTCAACCTTTCTCACTTCCTCTGTTTGCACTCCAATCAGCTGAAGTTTTTCTGGGCTTATCCTTATGCCATCCTCAGCAGAAGTTCCACTTCCTTCTCCTCCATAAAGAGGTATGGAAACTTCCTTCTTTAGAAGCCTTCCCTCAACTTGAGCGACTATCTGCCATGAACCAGCCATGCTTATGTTTACAGTGCCCTCATACCTTCCCTTTCCAACCTCCTTAAGAATAGCATCCTCCCTCATCTCACCCATTCCAGGCATGGGTGGCATATAAAAATAAAGGCTCTGGAGTTTCCCCTCTGGACTGACCTCAAGGGTTAGGTGGTTCTTGCCTACTCTGAGAGTGCCATCCTTTGAATAAAGCGTAAGCCTTATCCCCTCTGACTCAAGGCTAAGCAAAGCCACATTTACTTCATGTCTGTGGTCTCCAGAGCTTTTCTTTAGATATAGAAAAATGGGTATTATCAAGAAGCTCACAAAAAATATAAGTAAAAGTGCCTTCTTCATCGGTAAACCTCCGCCCTTATGTATAGACTTTTTTTAGAAAGTTCAAGCTCAATAAGGTTCATCCTAAGCTCCCACAGTTCTCTGTAGAGCCTGAGTATGTCCCTAAAGTCCGCCTTTCCAAAGGAATAGGAAATCTGAAGGGCTTTGAGTTCTCTTTCCTTTTCTCTCCTTAACTCTTCTGTTAAGGATTGCAACTCCCTTATCCTTTCTTCCTCAATCCTTAGCGAGTTTATATCCCTTTTGACTTGAAGTCTTACCTTCCCCAGCTCTTGCTCCTTTGCCTTGAGGTCTTCTAACTTCTCAAGCACCATAAGGTTCTCCCTTCGAGACCTTCTAAGAGGAAGGCTCACGCTCGCCTTGAGACTGAACATATTGTCAAGCCTCGGTCTTATCATGTATTCCGCCATAAGCTCTAAGTCTGGCAAATATTCCACCTTCCTCCTTTCCACCTCAGCCTTAAGCCTTTCCATCTCAGCCCATATTACTCTTAGGTAAGGGCTTTTATCTTCATCAATTTCTTTCAGGTCAATCTCTTCAATCTTAGGTTCTTCGCCTCTAAGCTCTATATTTTTCCCCACAAGGCTATCAATTTCCGTTTTTATAAGCCTCCTTTCTTCCATCAGATTTTTTATTTCCCTTTCAACTCTGAGAGCTTCCGCCTTTAGAGAAAGAAGGTCAGAGAGGCTCGCCCTGCCGAGCTTGTAGTTTTCCTCAGTAAGTTTTTCAATAGACCTTATCTCAGAAAGTATGTTCCTTAAAAGGTCTTCTTTCTTTTTTGCGTATAGCCATTCAAGGTATTTCAACTTTATATCCCTTATAAGCTCTCTTCTCGCCAGCTCCTCCTGAAGTTTGAAAACCTCACCCTCCATCCTTGCAGTAAAAGATTCTCTCTCCCTTTTTACAGGAAGTATATACATCTGGCTTATTCCTATAGAAAAACTACTCATGGGCTCATACTTGCTTGGATAGGGTCTATTTATAGGGATGTTGTTAAAGCCAAGAGAAATAGACGGGTTTGGAAGGCTCTTTGAGTATACTTCTCTGTATTCTGAAGACCTTTTCATATGTTTATAAGTTTTTAGTATTGGTGAATCCTCAAGGGCATGTTTTATAAGTTCTTCAAGCTCTCCCGCTCTGGATAAGGAAATAATAAGGAGAGTGAATATCATTAAAAGCATGTTTGGTATTATAGGCTTGAGAATATTTTAATTCAAGACTTTTATTTCACTTTATTTTTGTATACAAAAAGCACAACTTTACCGTTAACTTTATCCTCTTTTAAAACACATATATGCGTAGTATCCTCCGTGTAGTATTCATAGACCTCTCCCTTTTTTCTGTTTATGTAATAAACCTTATCCTTAGCGTGATCTTCTTTGCAAAACTCTTTGATATCAAAAACCTTTAGTTCAAACTGTGCGTTTCTGTATCCGTAAACAAGCCCAAGGATAAAGGCGATGGACTTATCGCCCTTTGTGTCTACTCTTTGCATGCTTATATTTTCTTCTTTCTCCTAAGGTAGGCTGGTATTTCCTCAATTTCTGGCTGGACGGGTTCTATTGTGGTTTCTGAGACTGCCTTCTTTATAGGTTCTTTGAACTCAGGTTTTTTTACCACCTTGAGCTGTCCAAGGCTTTGGGCGTTTTCAAAATCTGTGGCAACCACAGCCACCCTCATAAAGTTCTCCTTGCTGTTTTCAAGCATAGCACCAAAGATTATTAGAGCATCCTCATGAGCGGTCTCTCTTATCTTGCCTATAGTTTCTTCTACCTCTCTGAAAGGTACATCTTCACTTACCCAAAGGGTTACAAGAAGTCTCCTCGCCCCCTGTATGCTGTTTCCTTCGAGCAGAGGACTGCTTATGGCTTGCTCTACTGCGTAGTCTCTCCTTCCGTCTCCTTTGCCTTCACCCATACCTATAAGAGCCAGACCACCCTTTTCCATAACCGTTTTCACATCCGCAAAGTCCACATTTATAAGAGCTGGAGTAACCACTATGCTGGTTATACCCATTACCGCCTTAGAGAGCACATCATCCACCATCTTAAAGGCATCCCTTATGCTAAAGTTTCTATCCGCCATCTCTACCAGTTTTTGATTGTTCACCACTATGTAGGTATCCACCACATCCCTAAGCTTTTCCAAACCTTCATTGGCTACCTGCATCCTCTTTGGTCCTTCAAAGTTAAAGGGTTTTGTAACCACTGCCACCGTGAGTATACCCATGTCCTTGGCGATCTCTGCAATTATGGGCGCGGCACCTGTCCCCGTTCCTCCACCAAGACCACTGGCTATAAAGAGCATGTCCGTGTTTCTTAGGATCTCTCTTATCTTATCCGCATCTTCAAGTGCTGCCTGCTCTCCTATCTCTGGCTTTGCACCAGCACCCAGACCTTTTGTGACCTTTTCCCCTATCTGTATTTTGTTGGGAACTGCAAGAGAAGCGAGATGTTGGACATCTGTGTTTATCACAAAAAGGTCCACACCCTCTATACCCTCAAGATACATCCTGTTTACCGCATTGGAGCCACCACCCCCGACTCCAAAGACCTTTATTCTGGTAGGATTTAACGTCTCCATTCATCTCCTCCTTAGTTCACATTATATCCTTAAAAAAGGCTTTGAACCTTGTTATAAGGCTTGAAAGGTTAAAGTTATTCTCTGTGGTTTTCTCCTGTCCCTTCTGCAATGTTCCTCTCTTTTCAAGAGCAAACTCCCTGTGAGCCAACTTAACAAGCCCCACCGCTACCGCATAAGCTGGGTCTTGCACCTTTTCCTTTAGACCTATTACACCCATAGGATAGCCTATCCTTACAGGAAGGTCAAAGTATCTCTCAAGAAATTCTCGCATGCCTGCCAACTTTGCAGAACCACCTGTTATAACTACGCCCGCATGAAGTGAGTCTAAGTTTACTCCCTGAGCGTTCAGATAATCCGCCACCTTTTCCATAATCTCTTCAAGTCTTATTTGTATAACCTCAGCGAGTTGTCTTCTACTTACCGTAACTTCCTTTTCTTCACCCCTGGGCTTTATCTTTATCCTTTCTGTCTCGTTTACTGCATCCGCTAAGGCATAACCATTTTCTATCTTTATTCTTTCAGCCTGTTCTATATTTATCTTCATAAAATGTGCAATGTCCTTTGTTATATTAACACCGCCCATAGGAATGCAGCCAGTAACAAGTATAGAACCCTCAGAAAAAACCACAAAATTGGTAAGCCCTGCACCCATATCCATCATAAGCACCCCCTCCTCTTTCTCTTCGTGGCTAAGCACCGCTTCCGCTGAAGCAAGAGGAGACAAAAATCTACCCACTATTTCCATGCCAGCATTCGTTACTACCTTTTCTGTATTTTTCAAAAGACTTGTCCCTATCTTCACCACATGCACTTCTGCGGAAATTTTTGAACCAAGAAGTCCCACTGGGTCTATAACGCCCTCTTGCTCGTCCAAAACAAACCTTCTTGGTATAGCACTAATTATCTCATAGCCCTCCTCCCTTGAACGCATTATTGCTCTCTCTATCAACCTTTCTATGTGCGTATAGTCTATCTCTACGGACTGAGAGGATATGCTTACCGTATCCTTCTCGTTTTGGCTTTTCAGAGTCGGACCAGAAATACCCAGCACAACTTTTGAGAGCTTTACACCAGCCATTTCTTGAGCTTCTTTAACTGCACTAAGGACAGAGTTTACAGCAAGGTCAAGCCTCGTAACATATCCCCTGTCTATGCCCTTTGAGGGACTCTCCCCTATGCCAATAATATGAACATCTCCGTAGCTATCCATCTCGCCCACGAGGGCTACTACTTTACTGGTTCCTATGTCAAGGGCTGTTATGAGCTTCATCTTACCTTTTCACCTCTCTTATTATTACTAAACCCTCTATGTTTAAATCTAACTCTTTTGTGTTCATATCAATATTATAAACTTTAAAGGTATTGATCACATTTTCCACAACCTGCTCGTTCAAAAGAAATATGGGAGGCATAGTTATCTTTATGCCCTCTCCAGTGTAAACCACCGTATTAAGATTTGTTACGTAGATTTCTCCCAAGCCTTTCCCCAGTGAATTAATTAGCATAGTTAATTTATTAAAGTTTCTCCTTACAAGTTCAATATCATGTGTATATACCAGAGGTTTGACAAATTTCATATATTGTGATTGGAATATAATCCCATCTTTGTCAAAGAAGTATACTGCATCATCCTTAATTACTGTGAAGATTGGCTTCCTTTCCTCGATAGATACTTTTAATGTCACTCCTCCGTTGCTAAAAATTCTGTCTATTTTCACTCTACCAATTGCATTTCCGGTTACACTATTAAGGTTTTTTAATAGATTTGTGTTGTTAATGAATAACCAATTATTTTTAAACCTTTTAATTTCATTAACCACAACTTCAGATGGAATGGTTTCTAGACCCTCTATGTGTAGAGCCTTTATTTTGAAAAAGTCTATCTTGTCGGTGAAATAAGGGAAAAAGAACCCAGAAAGAGCCATTGAAAAAATCCATAGAGCGGAAAGAATATAATTGAGCCATTTTCCCCGTCTCCCAACCTTTTGCATGGTTAAAATAATAACATATCTATCATTTCCTTAAAATCAAGTCCTATCTTTCTACAAGCCATGGGAAAAAGGCTCAATTCCGTCAAGCCAGGTATAGTGTTAACCTCTAAGAGGTATGGAGTCCCATCCTTGTCTACTCTAAAGTCTACTCTTGAAAGGTCTTTGAGTTCGAGAAACTTATGAGTGAGAAATGCAATTTCTTGGAGTTTTTCAACAAGTTCTTTGTCTTCTAAAAAGACATATTCCGTCATACCTTTTGTATACTTACTTTCGTAGTCATAAATTCCCTTCTTGGGCTTTATCTCTATAGGTGGAAGTGGCTTTCCTTTTAAGATTCCCACCGTAATGTCCCTACCTTCAATGTATTCTTCTACCATAACCTTTTTTGAGATTTCAAAGCATTTTTTTATGGCTTCCTCTGCTTCCTCTTCACCACATACTACGAAGAGACCGACGCTTGAACCCTGGTCCGCAGGTTTTACAACCGCAGGATAAGTGTCCCAGCTTAGCTCCTCCTTTTCATCTCTTATGCATACCCACTTAGGCACTTTTATACCATGAAAGGAAAGGACCTTTTTTGTTATATCCTTATCCATGGCTATACTGCTTCCAAGAACACCAGAACCCACATAAGGAATTCCAAGCATGTCAAGAATCCCTTGCACCCTTCCGTCCTCTCCATAAGGACCATGAAGAGCTATAAATACCTTATCAGGCTTTATTTCTCTCAGCTTTTCGCAAAGGTCTTCTGTTAGGTCTAAGGCTATGGCTTCGTGTCCGAGCTCTTGGAGTGCCCTTAATACCGCCTGACCACTTTTGAGAGATATTTCACGCTCCGCAGACCTTCCGCCCATAAGCACTACAACCCTCAACGAGCTTTACCTCCTCTTCCAAGACTATACCAAAATTCTCAAACACCCTTCTCTTTGCCTCTTGTACTATTCTAACAACTTCCTGGTAAGTGCCACCACCTAAGTTCACCAGAAAGTTAGCATGCAATTCAGAAAAGGCAATATTGCCCATTCTATAGCCCCTCATTCCTACCTTCTCTAAGAGCCTTCCCGCATATTCGCCTTGAGGGTTCTTAAAGGTAGAGCCACTCGTTGGCATGTTTATAGGCTGGGTCTGTTTTCTTTTCTTCCTTATTCTCTCAAACTCCTCCTCTACTTTGTGCTTAGCAGTTGGCACTTCAAAGGTAGCCATAAGCACTATTCCAAGCTCAGGAAAGGGAGATTTTCTATAAGAAAAGTGCAGGTCTTCCTTCTTTGCAATCTGAAGCCTTCCCTCCCAATCTATAAAGACCACCTCCACAAGATGCTGGCTTATTTCGTATCCAAAAGCTCCAGCGTTCATGGCAACCGCACCGCCCACTGTAGCTGGAAAGCCCCCAAGCCTATAAAAACCTTCAAGGTTCTCTTCAAGGGAAAATTTAACAAGCTCAGACAAAGGCGTGCCAGCTTTAGCCCTTATTAAAAAGTATTGCTCCTTTTTCTCTACCTCAATTCCTCTAAAATTAACAGTGCTCAAGACTAAACCCTCAAAGTCTCCAAAAATAGTGTTTGCTCCTCTACCAAGAGGAAAAACCTCAAGACTCTTATCCTGTACAAAGAATATCACACGCTTTAGCTCTTCTTCATCCGTAGGTTGGCTAAAATATTTTGCAATACCACCAACTTTTATGGTGGTAAAAGGTGAGAGCTTTACGCTTTTTTGTATTGACATATCTTCTTCCCTTTAAGGTTCTTGATAGAGTAGTATTCTATGCGTTCCTTTTTTAGTAGACTTTTAATTTGCTCACTCTTAGCTGGAGGTATATCAAACTTTTCATACAATAAAACCTTACTATATTGTGAGTTTGCACCACATTTCCCTCTAAGTCCGTCTTCACAATTCTTTAACTGCTCTATAACATCCTTAGCTTCTCCAGAGGTAACTTTGCAGTTTTTGATCTCTACAATTATATAAGAACCATCACATTGAATGATACAATCACAAAGTTTTCCCTTAATTGGTTGGAAAGAGGCTTCGGGCGAAAGAACTTTTTTCCAGTATTTGTAGCATTCTTTACAATCTTGTCCACTTTGCTTATTGCAAGGTAAAAGTTTCTTACACATTTGCCTTTACTTTGCTTTTCAATAAATCTCTTATTCTTTCTTCCTCTTCCATAAGTCTATCTGTTGCAGTATAGAAGTTTTCAAAGGATATTCCTTCATGCTCTTCTATAGGTATGGGTAAAACCTTTATATGTCTACCCTCTTCCTTAAAAAGATATACCGCAATTTTATTAGGGTCTAAACTTTCTTTCTCATAGTCTCCTACCCAATATCTTCCCAAGCATATATTTAAAGCGTTGATTATATAATCACTGTGAGTAGTTATAAGCACCTTAGCACCAGAATTTACCATGCTAACTATTAGTTCTGTTATCTTGATTTGATTCTCCACATGCAAGTGTGCTTCAGGCTCTTCTATTATAAAAATGTGGTTTTCAAGTTTTTCAATGTTTGCAAGGAAAACATATATCGGAGCTAACTCCGCAATAGAAGAAGAAACGAGATGCATTTCTATCTTTTTCTGTCCCCTAATGCCTTTTGGGTGGCATAGTAGTTGTTTTGTGTTTTTATCTATCCATATTTCTCCATCTATCATATCACTTAATTTTCTGAGTAATTCCTTTTCCCTACTCAAGCCTCTAAGGTCTTCAGATTGAGACTTTATTCTATAAAAATCAGCGATAAAGTCCACTACTGGCTCAGTTAGTTTTTCATAATACTTCCCTTCATACCTTTCTCTGAGAACACCTATTACAAGAGCATCCAAAGCCAAGACAAATCCAGTTCTACTTGCAGGAAAATAAAAAACATCTACCCAAGTGTTTATTAACTCTAAAAAGTTCCTAATTAAAGTCATAGATAAAGATTTATCATTTCCCTCCTGTTTTCTTATGACTAACATATTATCTATAATCTTGTTTATCATCTCACTTTCTTCCTCTGAAAATTCTATGTCAAGTTTAAATGAGCTAAAACTTTCACTTCTAAACATTTTCTCTATCCTTTCTTGTAGTATTCTAACTAAATCTGGATGCTTGACACCTATCTTATCCAATTTTCTCGCATCTTGTCCTTTTAAAAACTCCATCAATACTTCCGCCATATATCTATAAACACCATAAACCACATAAGATAGATAACTCTTATTAGTGTTATTTTTTCCAAGAAATACAGTTAGAGGCTTTATTTCTATTTCTGCAGACCTTATTCTTGCTAAGTTTTCTACTTTTATCTTCATAACATATAGTATAAAACACCAGCTACGAGTGGCACGCTAAAGTTGTCATCCACACTAATTGGTAAAGCCTCAACAATTGCAGAAAATATACATATCAAAAAAGCCTTCCACAAACCTAAGAAGGGCAAAAGGACCAGAAAGGTTGAAAGGAAAAAGGCTATACTTCCCTCAAGGCTTTTACTTCCCATCCTTGTTCTACCGTATCTCATTCCTACCACGCTGGCAAAGGCGTCTCCTACTGCAAGCACTACCACAGATACCATAGCAGGCTCTTTTCCAAAGAGTAGAAATACAGAAAATATTCCAAGGTTTGCCCACAGAGCCTGTATTCCTGGTCTTGAGTAGTTTTTCTCTCTTTCAAGTTTGTAAACAAACCTATAGTAAAAAGTCAGCCTTTCCTTGCCAACGCCCAGGACAGTTAGCAGGTTTAACCCTATCACAAGGGAAAAAACCAGTAGAGTTATAATGCTTGGAAGATAGTTCAAAGGTAAAAGCCAAAGGAGTAGTGCAAAAAGATGAAAGACCTTTCTTCTGGTCTCTAAATCCTCTATAATTTCTCTTATGTTCATTTATGAGTCTACCAACCCTGAGGTTATTTTAATACACCTTCATGGATTTGCCAGCGATATCAAAGGCACTAAGGTAAGCATTCTAAGGGAGAGGAGTTTGCAAGGCAGGTTTTCCCTCTTTGCTATGGATATGGACTATCAGACTACTACCACGAGCAGGGTCTTGGAGGTATTGGATGCCCTTGTAAAGGGCTTTTCTCAAAAGTTTTCCCAAGTTTGGCTCTCTGGAAGTTCTCACGGTGGATATACCTCTCTAAACTATCTCAAGTTTTACAAACCAGAAAAGGTCAAAAGGGTTTTCCTCTTTGCCCCTTCTTACTCAACACTTGCTCTTACTGTAAAGGAGGTGGGAGAGGCAAGGTGCAAAAATTGGCTGGAGGGTAAGGAAGACCTGAACTTTACAGAGTGCGAAACTGGTCTTGAACTTACCATAAACAAAGAGTTTGCGGTAGATATACTCAAAAAGGGTTATGAAATACTAAGAGACAGCCATGTAGACTTTCCCTCAGAAGTTCCTTATGAGATTTATGTATTCCACGGCAGGCAAGACAGCACGGTGCCAATAGAACACTCAAAGCTTTTTATAAGCAAGGTGAAGGTTAAAGAGTTTCTTGAGCTTGAGGATGACCATAGGCTTAGCAAGACTTTCAAGTGGCTTGTGGAAAAATATATGTAAGCCATATCTTTGATAAAGGTCATAGCAACTTCGGTCAAAACTGTCATATTTTATTTCATCAATGTTAAGGAGGTGTTAAGATGTTTGAATACAGCGAGAAGGTGCTTGACCACTTTTTGAACCCACGGAATGTGGGCGTGCTTGAGGATGCCAACGCCATAGGGCAGTGTGGCAATCCAGCCTGTGGTGATGCCATGCTTTTTACCCTCAAGGTCAATCCAGAAAACGATATTATAGAGGATGTGAGATTTAAGACCTTTGGATGTGGCTCCGCCATAGCGGTCTCCTCTCAACTTACAGAGATGATAAAAGGGAAGCCTATAAGCTACGCTCTAAACCTCACATACAAGGACATCTTTGACGAGCTTGGCGGTCTTCCTCCACAGAAGATACACTGCACAAATCTTGGGCTTGAAACACTGCATGTGGCTATAAAGGACTACCTTCTCAAGCAGGGAAGAATAGAAGAGGCTACGCGTATACCTGACTGCTACGAAGAGGAAGAGGAAGAAAGCAGAGAGTTTGAATTCCTATCCACATGAAAGTGCGGGCTGTTGCTCTTTTCTCTGGAGGGCTGGACAGCTCTTTAGCGGTCCGCCTCCTTCAGGACCAAGGCGTTGAGGTTAAGGCACTGCACTTTTATACTGGCTTTTGCATCACTGAGCATAAAAGACGCCTTGGACTGAGGAGAGAAGACGGGTCGCACTATGTTAACCCTGCTCTTAGGGCAGCAGCCCATCTTAAAATTCCTATAGAAATAGTGGATATATCTGAAGAATACTTTGAGATAATTCTCAATCCAAGACATGGCTACGGCAAAAACGTAAACCCTTGTGTAGATTGTAGAATATTTATGCTCAAAAAAGCTAAGGAGATTATGGAAAAAGAAGATTATCACTTCGTTATAACCGGTGAGGTGCTCGGTCAAAGACCTATGAGCCAGACCTACGAAAGGCTTATGCTTATAGAAAAGGAGTCTGGGCTTGAGGGATATATACTCAGACCCCTTTCTGCAAAACTGCTCCCTGAAACTATACCTGAAAGGCTTGGGTGGGTAGACAGGGAAAGGCTTTTAGCCATAAGTGGAAGAGGTAGGAAAAAGCAGATAGCACTGGTAAAGAAGTATGGTATTGACTACGAACAACCTGCAGGTGGATGTTGTTATCTTACAGACGAAAATTATGCCTATAGGTTTAAAGAAGCCTTTGCAGTGGAAGGTGTTATAACGAGGGATGACCTGGTGCTTTTCTCTGTGGGTAGACACTTTAGACTTCCTTCTGGTGCAAAGCTAATAATGGCAAGGAATGAGGGAGAAGTGAGGTTTCTTCAGGGATTTAAAAGCAGATACGATTATGCCTATAGAAAAGACCTAAAAGGCACTTTTGCCATAATAAAGGGTAGCCTAAGTCGAGAGGAGAAAAAACTTGTCGCAGACCTTATAGCAAGGTATTCAAAAAACGAACCCTGCGAGGTTGTGCTAAACCTTGGAGGCGTGGAATATAGCCTTTTGGGAGAGCCTCCAGCGGAAGAGCTTGTGGAGTCTCTTAAAATATACAATAGACAGGGGGTAAATCATGGAAATTGAGGATATAAAGCCAGATGTGGTTCACGATGTGGTAGGCACTTTTTGTCCTGTGCCAGTGGCCGAGACTGCAAAGATGATAAAGACAATGCAAGTGGGACAGGTGCTTGAATTGGTGGCGGATGACCCCGGTGTGGTAGAGGACATACCTGCGTGGTGTAAGGCTACAGGTCAGGAGTTTTTGGGGCTTTATGAGGAAGAAGGTGAATACCATCTCTTTGTTAAAAAGGTAAAGGAAACATGAAGGAGAGGATAACTTTAGACACAAATCTTATGGAGCTTCTAAAAAACTTTCCTCAGGCAAGGGAAATACTAATGAGGTATGGCTACAGAGTCCTCATTGAGGAGGATATAGAGGATGTGGTTGCGGACAAGCTAACTCTCAAGGGCTTTTGCAGGTTGATGGATTTAGATGACGAAGCTCAGGGAAATCTCTGGCAGGAGATACAAGATTTATACAGGCAGCTGGAGGATATAACATGAAAGAAAAGGAGCTAAAGGAAGTGGAAGAAATATTAGAGAGGATAAGACCAGCCCTAAAAGAGCATCATGGAGACCTAAAAGTTGTGGACATAAGAGAGGGTGAGGTCTATCTTCAGTTTGAGGGTGGTTGCACTGATTGCCCAATAGCGGACGTGAGCGTCAAAAACGTGGTGGATATGGCAATAAAGGGTAACCTTAGCTGGGTCAAAAGGGTAGAGATACTTCAACCCAAGTATCAGATTGGATGACCATTGACGGAAAGACCCAGGTTTACGGTATTCTGGGCTATCCTGTAAAACATTCCCTATCTCCAGTTTTCCAAAACAGAGCTTTTAGATATTTCTCACTAAATGCAGTCTACGTTCCCTTTGAAGTAAAACCAGAAGACTTTGAGACAGCCCTTAGAGGTTTAAAAGCCCTTGGTGTAAAGGGTGTTAACATAACCTTGCCTCACAAGGAAAAAGCCCTTGAACTTGCGGATTTCAAAGACAGCCACGCACAAGCTATAGGGTCTGCCAATACTCTGAAGTTTACAGAGGATGGCGTGTATGCGTATAATACGGACTGGATTGGTTTTCTCAAGGCAGTAAGGGAGCTAACGCCCAACCTCAGAGACCTTAAGGTTTTAGTCCTTGGTGCAGGTGGCTCTGCTAAGGCAGTGCTATACGCCCTAAAACTTGAAGGTGCAAGGGTATTCCTTTGGAACAGGACACAGGGAAAAGCCAAAAGGCTCTGCGAGGAGTTTAAGTGCATACATGTAAAAAAGCCAGAGGAAGCCTTAGAGGAAGCAGAGCTTATCGTCAATACCACATCTCTCGGTTTAAAGGAAGAAGACCCACCCATATTTGATTACAAGGAGCTAAAGCCAAGACATAAGGTGATGGACATCATCTACAGAGAAACTCCACTTTTAAGGTCTGCCAAGGAAAAGGGATGTCTTTACAAGGATGGTCTTGACATGCTCTTATATCAGGGTATGGAGAGCTTTAGGATATGGACGGGCTATGATGTGCCTTATGAGGTGGTGAAAGACTCTGTGCTTGAATATATAATATGAAAGGATGGAATCTTTTGTTTTAGATACAAGCGTATTTACCAATCCAGACGTATACTCACAGTTTGAGAAAGACCAGCTCGGTGCTATAGAAAATTTTATAACACTTGCATCTCACAGTAGGGCAAAGTTTTTTATGCCCACTTCTGTTTATGAAGAGTTTAACAAAATGGTAGAGCTTGGAAGCCTAAAGCCAAGGTTTGAGCTTACGGTGAGGATTCGCTCTCCAAGAAGATATAACCTTATGGTTCCTGCGGAGTTTCTTTACGAGTTTATAGAGGAAGTGCGTTATAGGATAAACAAGGGTCTGCGTATTGCAGAGGAGCACACAAAGGAAGCAGGTAGGCTAACCCAAGAAGATGTGGGAAAACTCATAAACAAGCTAAGAGAAAAATACAGAGAAGCTCTCAGAACAGGTATAATAGACAGTAAAGAAGACCTTGATGTTTTGCTCTTGGCTTACGAGCTTGATGGTGTGTTAGTTTCTGGTGATGAGGGTCTTAGAAACTGGGCGGACAAAGTGGGCATAAAGCTCATAGACCCAAGGAGTTTTAGAGTAATACTTGAAAGCTACACTCTTAGAACCTAATCTATAAGAGAGCCACCTTTTAAAAGGTGTCCCAGAAGCCCTGTCATATTAAGGAAAACCTTTTCAAACTCCAAAAGCCAAAACTCTCCTTCTTGCCTTAGTGATAGCTGGTTTACCTGTATGTGAACGGATGCATGTTTCATCTGCTCCATGAATATAAGAGCATTGTCCTTTCTTCTGAACCTACACCTAAATACCCTACGGACTTTGCCTTCTTCCCTTGCCATTTTGCATGCTTCAAATAGACCACTCAAAAAGGCTTCTCCAAGCTCTCTGAAAAGTTCTTGAGTTTTTTCCAACTCTTCCTCTTCTATAAACAGAGCAAGTCGTAAGAGTCTGTTGGTGTAATAGTCCGCAGGAAGTCCAAGCATATTGAGAGATGTTATCCTTATATCGTTAAGATTGGCGTAGCTTGTAATATACTTCACTCTCTTATCCCTCTCTGAATCTTCCTTTAAAACCACACCTTCCCTTCTTTCCTCATTTAGCTTCCTGAGAAGAGCCTTTAGGTCCTCTATCTGCTCTGGAGTGTATAGTCCATACCGCTCTACGCTGGGAAGGTTGTATTTTTCAATAAGCCTCAACTTCTCCCTGTAGGGCAGAAAGCCTTGATGGTTTTTCCGCATTATATCAAAAAGGAAGAACTTCACATCTTCCTTTACATAGGGAGGGCTCTCTTCCACGTAAGGGTTTTCAGGTCCTGCCACTTCCATGCATAGCACAAGGTCGGGATTGTCTTCAAAAAAGGCAGGCTCTACAAAATCAAGAACCCTATCTGTAGTAAAAGCACAAACATATCCGCCTCTCGTGAGAGCATAAATTTCTCCCTGGTGCATAAAAACTCTCACATTGTATCCATCAACCTTCTCTTCAACCCAAAAGGGAGCAGAAAACTGCTCAGGAATGCCAGTGGAAAGCTGAAATATCCTACCTATATGAGGATAGCCCCACATTACCATGTCTTTGAAAAGAGCGGTGCCTCGTGGGATATCCTTAAAGTCGTCGGTAAACCTTAAGTATTCAAGATTTCCGAAGATCTCGCTTTTTAGCTTGTTTTTCCGTAATGCTTCCTTTAAGCTGTCTTGTGCAATCATATATGAACTTAAATTATAATTTCTTTTCAGGAGGAGGCTGAAGATGAAAAGCTCACAACTTGAAGGACTTAAGTCCTTGGGATACTTTGCGGTTTTCCTTGGAGTTCTTTTTTTTCTCATTCTCGCTGGCAACCCTTTAGTGATAGTCCAGTCTGGCTTTGTGGGTGTAAAGAGAACCTTAGGAAAAATTGACCCAGTGCCACTAAGGGAGGGTCTGCACCTTAGAATTCCTCTTTTGCAGACAGTGGAAAAGATAGAGATAAGGACAAGGGCTGTGGAGTTCACAAAAGAAAAGCAAAACCCCATAAGCAGTCTTTCTAAGGACGGCTTGCCTGTTAGCATGGATGTGGCAATTCTCTACAGGGTGGATGCTAACAAAGCTCCAGAGCTTATAAGAGAATATGGACCAGACTATGAGGAGAAGATAATAAAGCAAGTAGTTAGGACTGCGGTCAGGGACGCTATAGCGGAGATGGAAAGCTCTGTGGTTTATCAAGAAAGACAAAAACTGCAAGAGAAGATAAAAAGGGAGGTGAGCGAGCAACTTACAAGAAGATACTTAATACTTGAGGATGTGCTTATAAGGGATATAAGGCTTCCAGAAAGCGTGGTTAGGGCAATAGAGGAAAAGCGAAAGGCTTATGAGGAAGCTCAAAGGATGCAGTTTCTTTTAGAGAAGGAAAAGCTTGAAGCGGAGAGGAAAAAGGTAGAGGCTCAAGGCATAGCGGAAGCCAACAGAATAATAGCAGGCTCGCTAACAAGGGAATACCTCATGTGGAAGTTTATAGAAAACATCCAAGAATACGCCAGAAGCCAGAACAACACTATAATACTCCTACCTTACGATACGAGAATGACGCCTATAATAAATGTCCCTCAGGGAGGTCAAAGATGATAAAGTTTGGCACAGACGGATGGAGAGCCATAATAGGTGATGCTTTTACCTTTGAAAACGTAAGAAAGGTAGCCTACGCACATGCAAAGGTTTTAGAAAGGCAAGGGAAAAAGAAGGTGGTAGTGGGATACGATAATCGTTTTATGTCTGAAAGGTTTGCTCTTGAGGTCTACAGGGTTTTTAAAACCCTTGGCTTTGAGTGTTATCTTAGCATAAAGTCCTGCACCACTCCTATGGTCTCCTTTGCGGTTAAGTATATGGGCTTTGAAAACGGAGTTATGATAACTGCGTCGCATAATCCACCAGAATATAACGGATATAAGATAAAGGACTCCTTTGGTGGCTCTGCTACTCCAGAGTTTATAGCACAGGTAGAGGATGAGATAAAAAGGTCAGAGGATATAAAACCAGAGAAGTTTGAACCAGAGTATGTAAACATCTGGGGAGAGTATATGAGAGAGATAAAGAGAAGGGTAAGTATGGAGCTTTTTAGTCAAAAAGACCTCTCTCTGGTGCACGATGCCATGTATGGCTCTGCTCTTGGCACATACTCACATGTGCTATCTGGAACAAAAGTTTCAGTAAGCGGTATAAGAAGCTATAGAGACCCACTCTTTGGAGGACATGCACCAGAGCCAGTGGAAAAACACCTTGAACCTCTCATTATGAAAGTTAGGGCTGTGGGTGCAAACCTTGGCATAGCCAATGACGGAGATGGAGACCGTATAGCCTTGGTGGACGAAAAAGGGAACTTTATAAACTCACAACTTATTTATGTGCTTTTGCTCTATCACCTTTTGAAAAACAAGGGCAAAAGGGATGGCGTGGTAGTAAAGACCGTGTCCACCACATACCTGGCGGACAGGATATGCAGGAAAGAAGGCGTTGAGCTAAGAGAGGTGGCTGTGGGCTTTAAGAACATAAACGAGGTTATCTTAAGGGAAAAGGTGATCTTTGGAGGAGAAGAGAGCGGAGGCTATGGCATTGTGGACTTTTTGCCGGAAAGGGATGGGCTTTTTGCAGGTCTTAACATACTTGAGCTTATGCTCCTTATGGACAAACCTATTTCTAAGATAATTTCAGAGATATACAAGGAATACGGAGAAGCACACTTCAAGAGAGTAGACTTTCATGCGGAGGAGGACAAAAAGCAAAGACTGAAAGAACTTACAGAAAACCCACCAGATAAGGTGGGAGACCTAAAAGTTTCAAAGGTTATAACTCTTGACGGTCTTAAGCTGATATTTGAAAATGACGGTTGGCTACTTCTTAGAGCATCTGGGACAGAGCCACTCATAAGGGTCTACGCAGAAATGCCTACACAGGCAGATCTGGAAAGACTAATAAAGAGTGCGGTTGCACTTTTTGAATAGAACCTGCAGTATGCTATAATGCATATAGAGGTTTTTGGGGAGCTCTTGCTCCCATGACATCTTGGCAACTGAATAGGGTTTTTACTTCTTGAAGTTAAGAGGGCAGTATTCACTCAAGAGGCTTGAGAAGCCAATCATCCTCAACTTCCATTACGGTGGTATTTTCTCTTAGCTTACTTGCTATCAGCTCACCCATTGAGGTGTTTTCCTTTATGCTCTCTATCTGTAGGCTCTCCCAAAGGTTGTAAAGTGGAGATATGATAGTTTGCTTGAGTTATTTTTAATGCCATTATACTTTGATGTTTTGGCATCAAGATGCTTTGATGCTCTGATGTTTTGATGATGGGTACTTTAAAGCCTTGTCTCTCAAAGATTTAAACTTGACAATGGCACACTGAATTTTGCATTATCGGGTTGCTAATCTACCGTGTGGAGTTGAAACTTCCCCTTCAAGAATTAACGAACCTGCTTTAGAATAAATGCACCACTCTGGTCAAACTCGGCTCACCCTACTTCCCTTTAGTCATAAAACACTCCATCGCTTGCTCTCTCTTTACAAGCTCCCCCTTGAGGTTGTAGTGAAAAAGCTCCACAGAAACACAGTTGTCACTGGGCTTACCTGTGGGCACTATTTCCATATAGTTGCCATCGTAGTAGAATATCGTTTTTACCCTTGATAGCTCTAATTGTTTTGACAATTTAGCAGTGCCATAGGCTACCTCTCCTGTCGCTTTACCAAGGGCAGCACCCTTATCCCTGTCTCCTGCAGCCTCTCCCGCTATTGTGCCTAAGCCTCCTGCTATTGACCTTACATCCTCTGGACTGTCTGCTACCGCTCCGCAACCCACAACAAACACCAATCCCGCCATAGCTATCAATCCTCTCATGCTTGACCTCACCTTACCTTGCTTACTCAAGAATATTTTAGAATAAGCCCATCCTTTACCTCTATTATCCTATGAGCTTGCTCTGCCAATTCAAGCTCGTGGGTTACCATCACTATGGTAGTGCCCTGAGAGTTTATCTCCTTGAATATCTCCATAACCGCTTGAGTGTTTTTGCTGTCTAAGTTTCCCGTCGGCTCGTCCGCAAGTATTACAGAAGGCTTGTTTATAAGAGCCCTTGCTATGGCAACCCTTTGCATCTCACCGCCAGATATCTGAAAAATCCTTCTCCTTTCCTTTCCACCAAGCCCCAAAGCCTTCAAAAGCTCATAAGCCCTCTCTTCCGCTTCCTTTCTTTCCATGCCCATCTTTATGGCAGGTAGTATGACGTTTTCCATAAGGGTAAACTCAGGAAGGAGATAATGAAACTGAAAAACAAAGCCTATCCTTCTGTTTCTTATTTCTGATAGCTTTCTTTCGTTGGAAAAGTCAACCACTTGACCCTCAAATAAGACCTCTCCCTCTGTAGGTTTATCAAGAAGCCCCATAATGTAAAGCATGGAGCTTTTTCCAGAGCCACTTGCCCCTATTATGGCAACAAACTCTCCACTGTATACCTCAAGGTCTATGCCCTTAAGTATCTGTTCTTGACCTATAGACTTTTTTACACCTCTTAACTCTATTATCCTCATTGGCTTCTAAAGATGTCCACAGGGTTTAGTCTACTTGCCCTATAGGATGGGTATAGGCTTGCCAGAAGGGAAAAGAAGAGAGAAAAGACCAAGGCATACACATAAAATATGGGACTTCTGTCAAGCACAAAGCCCTTTGTCCTTACAAGCCCCTCCACATCAAGCCTTATGGACTCAAGGTATTCCTGAAGCCCAAAGCCCAGCAAAGACCCAATTATAGCCCCAAGAATACCTATTACAAAGCCCTCTACCATAAAGATAAAAAGGATATCTCTCCTCAAAAAACCCATAGCCATCAGAATGGCGATGTCCCTTTTCTTCTCCAAAACTGTCATCATTATTATGTTAAAGATACCAAAGGCGGACACGGTCAATATGGCAAAGACTATCATGTAGGTTATAGTGTTTTGTATTTTGAAGATGCTTAGGAAGTTCCTGTATGCCCTCTGCCAGCTTTCTACCTCGTAGGGTATAGACTCTTGGAGTTCTCTTGAGAGTTTTTCCGCATGGTTTACATCTACTATTTTTATCACTATTTCGTTGACCTCCCCTTGCTTTTCCAAAAGGCTCTGTAGGGTCTTTATGTTTATGTATACCCTTGCGTCATCTATGTTGGTTATGCCAGATTCAAAAAAGTCCTCTACTGTAACTAAAAGAGTCTGTCCGTTGGGTGCCACTAAGAGAAGTTTTTTGCCAAGCTCCTTTATACCAAGACTTTTTGCCACGAGGACTCCTATGATAACTCCCGTTCTGTTTGTCTCCAGTCTGTGTAGGTTTTTATGCACCAAAAACTTCTCTATTATGGATGCCTTTGGCTCTCTCTGAGGGTCAATGCCCAAAAGGGTTACTGGCTTGTCCTTTACTCCATACTTTAGGATGCCTCTGCTTACAAGTCTTGGTGATACACCTAAGACCTCTGGATGTTTTTCTACCTCCTGCACTATATCCTGCCAGCCCAGTATCCTGTCCTTTTCCTTTGGCTTTTCTCCAAGTAAAACTGCCTTGGCTTCTACCTGCTGTGTCTCTTCTCTTGGCTTTATCTTTATGTGTGGCTCAAGGTCTATCACTTGTTGTATAAAGTAGTTTTGAAAGCCAAGCATGAGAGAACTCATAACTATAAAGGCAGAGACACCTATGGAAACGCCAAGCACAGAAACGAGGGTCTGCCTTTTCCTCTGAAGTAGAAGATTAAAAGCCACAAAAAGCACATGCGTCATGGCATTACTACTTTGTCTCCGGGCTTTAGCCCCTCCAAGACTTCAAGATATTCTCCGTATCTTCTGCCAACCTTTACAGGGACTTTGACTCTTCTAACACCATCATACAAAAGCACATGACCATCTTGGTAAGCACTTGCTGGGATAAGGACTGCTTTCTTGCTTTCTACTTCTATCTGACCGTCCACCGTTGAGCCGTTGGGAAGGCCTTCAGGTAGCTCAGCATAAACTTTCACAGTAATAAGTTTTCTATTTCTGTCCACTTCCCTTATTACTTGAAGGACTTTCCCCTCAAACCTCTCATTAGGGTAAGCGTCTACTCTAAGGATAACCCTTTGTCCCTCCCTTAGCATGCCTGCATACTCTTCGTCCACCTCAAGCCAAACCTCCCAACCTTTTGAGCCTACTGAGAAAAGCCTGTTTTCTTGGCTCATGTGGTTTATGTAGTCCCCTGGGTTTACAAACTTTTTGAGGACATATCCCTCTACAGGGCTTCTTATAACATACTTTTCCTTTTCTCTCAATAGTTTTTCCCTTTCCGCCAACAGCACCCTTTCCTCAGACCTAAGAGAAACTATGACATCCTGATAGTTGCTCTTTAATCTTTCATATTCTCTCCTGCTTACCTCATACTGAGTTTTACTCTGCTCGTATGCTTCTTTTGGTATAAGACCCTGAGAGAAAAGCCTTTCTCTTCTTTCAAAAAGGCTTTTGCTGTTTTCCATGTTTATCCTTGCAGATTCAATACCACTTTCAAGGCTTTTTAGGTATGGAGAGCCTTCTCTTAACCTTTCACGCACAAGGTTTATCCTCTCGGACACTTCTTTTATGCTTGCGTCTATGGTTTTTGAATCAATAGTGGTGAGGGGTTGTCCTTTTCTTACAAAATCCCCCTCTTTTACGAAGACTTCTTTTATGTAGCCAGAGACCTCCGCCCTTACTACCACGTAGTTTTCCGCTTTTGCATAGCCAGAGCCATACACAAGGGTTTTAACCTCCTCTTCTTTAACCACCGCATAATTTTCTTTATTTACCCTTACCGCAAAATAAAGCACTAACACCGCACCAAAAATAAAAGGAAGAGCCATGAGAACTTTTTTCATGCTTGTTATATTATCATAAAACTCCTATCTTTTTTCTTCTGCCTAACACCACTGAAATGTCGTCTTGAGCTATCACCTCTTCCGCTGATGGGTTTACTATGAACTTGTCTCCTCTCTTTATGGCGAGGACTGTCATGTCGTATTTTCTTCTTAAGTCAAGCTCTCTAAGGCTTTTGTTATGCAATCTCTGTGGAGGTTTCATCTCAAATATACTGTAGTTTTCCGCTATGGGTATCTCCTCTATAAACCCGCCCACAAGAAGGGAATGGGCAAGTCTTACAGCCATATCCCTTTCAGGGTGTATAACTCTGCTTACTCCAAGCCTTTCAAGTATTCTTCCATGTAGAGGGTTTACCGCCTTGGCTATTATCTCCCTTACTCCTAACTCCATAAGCTGGACTACCACCAATATGCTCGCTTCTATATTCTCTCCGATGCTCACTATCACCGTGTCTGCATTGGCAATACCAGACTCCTTGAGGGCTTTCTCATCGGTTGCATCTAATATAAAGGCTTGATGAACAAGCTCCGATATTTGTTTGACTTTCTCCTCATCTATATCACAAGCTATAACTTCCGCACCGCCTTCTGCAAGGGTTTTTGCCACATTAAAACCAAACCTACCGAGCCCTATAACTCCAAAGACCTTTTTCATAGCAAGAGCCTCGTCTCGGGAAGTTTCACATGACTTGGCTTTTCTTTACCAACAAGTGCAAGCATAAAGCCAAGCACGCCCACCCTTCCTGCTATCATGGTTAGAATTATAAGGAATTTACCAAGCGGTGAAAAGTCTGCGGAGAGACTAAGTCCCTTGGGATTACCGAGGGAAAACCCAACGGTGGAGAAGGCAGAAACCGTCTCAAAAAGAGCTGGGAGAAGCCTTATGTTTTCAAGCTCAGCCAAAAGTGTTGCCATTAAGGTGTTGTAAGCAAAGGCAAGACTGAGCACCACCATCGCCCTGTGCACCTGTGCATCTATAAGCCTCCTACCAAAGACCACCACATCTGGTCTACCCCTAACGTAAGAGAGAACAGCAAGAAATACAACCACTGCGGTTATGGTCTTTATACCACCTCCTGTCCCACCGGGTGATGCACCCACGAACATTAAGTTTACAAGCACAAACTGGGAAGCTTCCGACAGTTTGCTTATGTCTATGGTGTTAAAGCCTGCAGTCCTTGCAGATATGCTACGAAACAAACTTGCCAATATTTTCTCCTCCATCGGTAAATCTTTAAACCTCCATATATCAAAAAGGAGCACCATAAACCCAAGGACTATAAGCACTGTGGAGGATAAAAAGACGAGCTTTGTGTGGGTGGAGAGTCTTTTGACCTCTCCTTTTTTGTAAAGTATTAGCTCATAGATAGTATAAAAGCCTATACCTCCAATTACAATAAGAAGGCTTATTACCATATTGACCCAGAGGTCTCTCCTAAAGCTCATAAGGTTTTCCGAGAAAGTAGAAAAGCCAGCGTTGTTAAAGGCGGAAATGGCATGAAAAACACTGGCAAAGAGAGCATCCACAGGGTCTTTTAGTTTAAAAAGAAAGGAAGGAAACAGGGCAAGAGCACCAAGAAATTCAATGAGGAAAACTACAGGAATCATCCTCTTTACAAACCTTACAAGCCCGTGCATACCAGGATAGTTAAAGGATTCGGCTAATATAAGCCTCTCCCTCAACCCTAATTTTTTCCTTAGTGCTATGAGAAAGTAGGTAGTAAAGGTCATATAACCTAACCCACCAAGCTGTACGAGAAGAAAGATAATGAACTTTCCCGAAAGGGTGAAATCCTTTTCTGTATCTAAAACAACAAGTCCTGTGACCGTAGTAGCTGAGGTTGCGGTAAACAGAGCATCAAGATAGCTTATATCTCTTGTGGTAGAAGGTGGAAGGTATAAGAGGAAAGACCCAACGAGTATGACCCCAAGGTAGGAAACGAGGAGTATTCTGTGAGGCGTCCATTCAAAACCTCGCATGCTTACCTTAAATTTTATACTGTGGATCTGAATGACCTCTTAGAGGAGCGTATAAGACTAAGGGCAGTTGGTCTATCTCAGGATAACATAAGGCACATAGTCCTTGAGCTAAAGGCTTGGCTACAGCCCTCTGTTGAGGAAAAGGGTGTAGTTCAGACCAGTTCTGGTGACTATACGCTTGTTCACCCTCTATATGGAGAGCCCTACCATAGCATATCCGCAGGTGCTGTTAGAGAATGTCTTGAAAAGTTCCTTGAGCCCTCTGGTCTACTGCAAAGGGCAGAAAACCTCAAAAAGGTTCGTATTCTTGACATAGGCTTTGGACTTGGCTACAACGTGGCAGTAGCCATAAAGAGGTTAAAAGACATAAACCCATCTGTGGAAATAAAGGTTCTTTCCTTTGAAAGAGAACTTCCTCAAAGCCTCCCACCCCTCCCAGAGGAGTTTACCAAGTATCACAGGCTTCTGTGGGACAGTCTTCCAGAGTTTGAAAGGGATGGCATACGCTTTAGGCTATACCTTGGAGATGCAAGGCAAAGCATATTAGAGATTTCTGAGTTTTCTGCACATGCGGTTTTTCACGATGGCTTTTCTCCCTACAGAAACCCCGAGCTTTGGACCTTTGACTTTCTGTCTCAGATAAAGAGGCTTATCAGCCCAGAGGGCGTTTGGGTCTCTTACACCTCATCACTGCCTGTGAGAAAAGCCTTAAAGGAGCTCGGCTTTAGAATACGCACCACTAAAAGTGTGGGAAGGAAAAGAGGTGGAACAAAAGCCTGCCTTCTGTGTGAGGAGAGCCTATCAGAAGAAGAGAAAAGAAAGCTAAGCACCTCTCCCTATGCCATACCCTTTCTTGACCCCACACTCAAAAGCAAACCCTTGGATATACTCATAGACTACAGGATAAGGGTTGAGCTTTTGAAAGTGGCCCAGGGCGGATTCGAACCGCCGACACCCCGGTTTTCAGCCGGGTGCTCTACCAACTGAGCTACCGGGCCTATGAAGATAATATTATATATCCAAGGAGGGAAAAATGATAATTCTTTTTGTCCTCTTTGCCTTTATAAGCTCCTGTGGAGATGTGTTTGTGGAAAAGGACTTGCTTGAAAGGCCACAAGCGAAACGGTGTTCCGACTGCCATGCGGAGATATTCAAGGAGTGGGAAAAGAGTAGGCATGCTATGGCGTGGAAGAGCGAAAAGTTCAAGCTTGAAAGTGAGGAATACACCAAGACAAAATGTCTCTCCTGTCATGCTCCACATCAGGTTGACCCAGAAATAAAACCATCACTTAGAGTTGAGTTTAGAGAAGATGGAGTTTCTTGTGTCGCATGCCACTTTAAGGAACAAACAAAAGCCATGCACGGACCACACAAGGTATGGTCTCCACCCCATCCTTCAAAGCAAGACTTTAACTATACGAAATCCTTTTTCTGTGCTGGATGCCATCAGGAAACATACAAAGAATGGCATTTGACGAAGGTTCAAAAGTCCTGTCAGGATTGCCATATGCCCTCTATGGGAGATAAAAGGCTTGTCCAGAAGTTTCCCTTTGAATACTTCCACAGTAAAAAGCCAAGACATGACCACAGCTTTCCAGTAGGCATAGCAAAATCAGAAGACATAAAAATTGAGCTGGAAAGGGAAGAGAACCTCAGGTTAAAAGTAACCAACATAGGAATTCCTCACAACCTCCCCACCGCCGACCAAGGAGACCCCAAGCTATATATCATAGTAGATGCAGAATTGCCCAATGGAGAGTCCTCTAAAATAGTCAGAGTATTGTCCTATCAGGCAAGGAATGCTCTAGTATATGGAGTCCCCACTTACATTGAACTTCCTTGGCATGAGGTCAAGAGCTTAAAACTAAGCATTCAAAGGAAGCTAAGCTGGAAAGAGGAAAGGGAGAAGATAAAGGAGATGACGCTCAAATAGTATAAATTTTTCTTATAATCATATAAGCAGTTGTTTATTGATTTCACCCCTCCAGAATTATTAAATTTTCTTCTTATTCTTATGAAGCATAAGAGGAGGTAAATAATGGCACAGCACGAGGTGCACCACCATTTAGGAGAGCACGAGTATAGCTACTGGCCCCTGCCTGTGGGTCTTGCAGTGCTTCTTGTCCCTCTTACCTTTATAGCCTTTTTCGTTTGGCAAAAGCCCATGTTGGCTCTTATCTTTGGGGGTGTAAGTCTTGTCCTTTTTGTGCTTGGTATAGCTGGCTGGGTTCATGAGTTCTTCTCCAAGGGTCACGAAGAAGGGCTTGGTATGCCTGCCATGATGTTTTTCATAGTGTCTGAGGTAGTTATATTCGGGACGATCTTTGCTGGGTTTTACATGGCAAGGGTGACCCATGCAGATGTATGGTCCCAGTGGGTTCCAAAGGGTATGAACCTAACAATACCCGTAATACTTACCTTTATCCTCTGGGCTTCAAGTGCCACAATAGCCCTTGCAGAGAAGTTTTTTGAGAAGGGTAAGAATGGGCTATCCGCTATCTTCGTTTTACTTACAATAGCTTTGGGCTCTGCCTTTATGGTCATACACATTATGGAGTGGCTACATCTATGGCATGAAGGCTTTACCCTAAGCTCCAACATGTATGGTACTGGCTTTTATATGCTTACTGGTATACACACTTCTCACATAGTGGTTGGTCTACTTACTATGCTGGTTGCGGTATTTTTGCTCCTAAGTGGTAAAGCGAACGAACACAAGGGTCATACTTACATCAAAGCCATAACCATGTATTGGCATTTTGTGGACATCATGTGGCTTCTCGTGGCAAGCAGTGCATATCTTATCGGTAGCTTAGCATGAGTCTGCTTTTGCTTTCCATGATGATTCTTTCTATGATTTTTGCAAGAGAGCCTTACGAATATGGTAGATATACAAGCTATTATGGAGAGCAGGACGTTAGCGTGGTAAAAATTCAAGAGGAGTTGTTCATCGGTAAGGAAGTTGCGGATGTTAGGGTAAAAACCCTCAATGGGGAGACTCAGCTCAAGGAATTCATAAAAGGCAAGCCCACTGCTCTGCTCTTTGCCTATTATACCTGTGATACGGTTTGCCCCATAACTGCGGAAAATCTCTATAAACAATCAAAAAATCTCTCCAAAGACTACAGGTATGTGATTCTCTCCTTTGACGAGAAGGATAACCTTAACACCATGAAGGATTTTGTGCAAAAGAACTTTGGCACGACTAACTTACCCGATAACTGGCTTGTAGGAATGCTTTCCAAAGAAGACATAAGGAAAATAACCCAGTCTGTAGGTTATAAGTTCTACTACATAGACAGGGACAGAATCTTCATACATCCAAACGTCACCATATTCCTATCTCCAGATGGAAAGGTCATGCGTTACCTCTACGGTGCTTTCCTTAGAGACAAGGACATAAGCCTTGCCTTTGTGGACGCTCAGAGAGAAAAGCCTTCTGTTAACAATATCGTAGACCTTGCTATACTTGCATGCTATAGATATGACCATACGAGAAGTAGGTATGTTATAGACCCAACGCTAATATTTGCAGGCATTGGTATACTTGGTGTTATAGGGACTTTTACTCTTGCATATTTTTATAGTAGAAATAAAAAGGAGGTGCACCCATGAAAGAAGTGCTTGCCTATCCTGCCAACTATTGGCAGACCATGTATGAGATATGGCTGTTTATAGCGGTGGTTATCTACCTTGTGGTTTTCATACCCGGAGCATATTTTCTCGTTAAATACCGCTACAGAAAAGGTGTTAACGAAAAGGCACAGCATGTGCACGAAAGCAAAGCTCTTGAAGTTCTCTGGACTATAATACCCACAATAGTTGTCATATACTTAGCAACACAGAGCTTTGCCTTTTATAGAATCCAAAGAAATGCTCCTGAAAATGCCATGGAAATAAAGGTCACAGCTTTCATGTGGGGTTGGGAGTTTGAGTATCCAAATGGTAAAAAAGTATTTTCCTTCTTCAACAGTGTGATAAACCCAGAGACTAATGCATATCTTAAGCCAGAAGAGGTGAACGATATGTTTAAGGCATACATACCTGCGGACACGCCTATTAAAGTTCTCTGTACCTCAAGGGATGTGATACACTCCTTCTACGTGCACCCGGCAAAGGTTACAGAAGACTGTGTCCCAGGTAGGATAACCCATATGTGGTTTCAGATAAACAAACCCGGGGAATACTGGGCATTTTGTAGAGAATACTGCGGAACGCAGCATTCAAAAATGGCCGCAGTGCTAAAGGTAGTTCCAAAGGAAGAATTTGAAAAGTGGCTTAACGAAGGTATGCAAACAAACAACACTTCATATAAACAAAACCTTTAAAGGAGGTGCATCACCATGGCCGCTATAAGCTATAGGCCGTATTTCAGTGCCGGTCTTAAGGAATGGATATTCACCACAGACCACAAAAAGATAGGCATTATGTATGGAGTGACCAGCCTTGTGTTCTTCCTTATAGCCGGTCTTTCCGCTCTTGCCATAAGGATGGAGCTCTACCAGCCCGGGCTTCAATATATGGGAGAAGACACCTACAATAAGGCTCTTACTATTCATGGCGTTCTCATGCAATTTTGGTGGGCGGTGGGCATATGGAGTTCCTTTGGAAACTATCTTCTGCCTTTAATGATAGGAGCAAGAGATGTGGCTTTTCCAAGGCTTAATGCTCTTAGCTATTGGTTTTTCTTTGCTGCGAGCGTTTTAGCCCTTATAACACTCCTCCCGGGCAATCACATAAGAATGCTATGGACGGGTTATCCACCCTTCTCCCTCAATGAAAACGCTGGACCTGTAGCCTTTTACGCTCTTATAATCCACCTTCTTGGTGCTTCTTCTTTGGCGGGTGCTATAAACTTGGTGGTAACAAACCTTACTATGAGGGCACCGGGTATAACCCTTAAGAAGATGAACCTCTTTTTGCATTCCTTCTTGGCAATGAACGTAATTCAAATCTTGGGCGTGCCTGCCCTTGCAGGTGCGGTAACTATGCTCCTTATGGATAAATACTTCCACACAGCTTTCTTTGACCCCACAAGGGGAGGAGACCCCCTTCTGTATCAAAACCTTTTCTGGTTTTATTCTCATCCTGTGGTTTATGTTATGATCCTGCCTGCCTTTGGTGTTATATCTGAGATAGTGGCAACCTTCTCAAGACGGGAGATATTCGGAAGAACATCTATGATATTTGCCATATGGGGAATTGCTATTCTCGGTTTTATGGTTTGGATACATCATATGTTTACCAGCGGTGTGCCAGATTGGATAAGAATAGTCTTCTCTTACACTACAGTTCTCATAGGTGTGCCAACAGGTATAAAGATATTCAACTGGATATTTACCTTGTATAAGGGTTCTATTAGGTTTACTACACCAATGCTATATATCCTAAGTGCCATATTCATGTTCCTCATAGGTGGTCTTACTGGTATACCTCTTGGTCTTCCTGCCTTTGATATTGCAGTTCATGACTCCCACTTTGTTGTAGCACACTTCCACTATGTGCTTGGTATGGCTCTTACCCTTGCAGCCTTTGGAGGCTTTTACTACTGGTATCCCAAGTATACAGGTAGGATGTATAGCGAGCTCTGGGCAAAGGTTGCTCTTGTGCTCATAATGATAGGTTCGAACCTCTTCTATTTCCTTCAGTTTATAGTAGGTCTTGAGGGTATGCCAAGAAGATATGCGGACTATCCTGCAATAGAAAGCTGGGTGAGACTGCATGAGCTCCAAACCGTAGGTGCTATGATTCTTGGTATAGGCATAGCAGTGGCTGTTCTAAACTTGGTTTTTTCTACAAAATTTGGCAAGAAGGCAGAAGACAACCCTTGGCAGTCTCCATCTCTTGAGTGGCTTATTCCTTCTCCTCCACCGCCTCACAACTTTGACAAGACACCTCACATGCCAGAAGACTGGGACCCCTACAACTACGAGTGGCTTGAAAAACAGCACAAAAAACAATAAAATCTTATGGGGGCTTTCGCCCCTTTTAAAAACATGAAAAAAACAGTAGCCCTTTTAGCACTTTTTTTACTCGCGGTTGCCTCCTTTCTTATAAGTGCCCTCTACTTTACAAACCCTCAATACAGAAAGGAGAAGATAGACCAATACAAGCATAAAATTGAAAAGAGAAGACCTCAATAATAGTAGCCTACAGACAAATACACTTTAAATCTACTTAGCCAATTATTCTCAAAGGGAAAGGCTACATCAATTCTTATAGGCCCTATTGGTGTGTTTACGCCTAATGCTACACCTGCGTTAGCTTTAACATCCTTGAATAAGTCCTTGGGTTTATTAGCAACACTTCCAGCATCTCCAAAAAAAGCTCCCACAAAGGACTCTCTTAAAGAGAATATGAACTCAAGCCTTCCAAAGGTATAGTATTTACCACCATTGGGCTGACCTATTTCTTCGTAGGAGTAGCCCCTTAGGTCTCTAAGACCACCTAAGAAAAACCTGTCAAATATAGGTGCATCGCCCCAAACTGCACCTCCTGCTACCTTGAAGCTAAGCTTGAAATCTTTTGG
The DNA here is from genome assembly GCF_033971325.1 of Hydrogenobacter sp. T-2. Classification (NCBI taxonomy): domain Bacteria; kingdom Pseudomonadati; phylum Aquificota; class Aquificia; order Aquificales; family Aquificaceae; genus Pampinifervens; species Pampinifervens diazotrophicum. The sequence goes on along the minus strand of NZ_CP117180.1, from coordinate 83,836 downwards.
CAATGGTATGAGATAAAAGGTAGACAGGTCAAACTTAGAATAACGCGCATCGCCTTCTGCGAGGCTAAAGTTCACGCTATCGTAATGTATTCTGCTCGGTGAGAAGATGTCATCCTTGAACTCTCTAAGCAGAAAAACTCCATATTTTCTGATGTTATACTTTTGCCCATCAACTTCGTTTCTGAGCAAGCTAAAAACAGGACCTACAGATGTATTCCTCGTTATCCTATAGCCTAATTGAAGGTTAGAGCCATATGAATCAAGGCTATAGCTTTTATGCTCCTCGTAGGTTTTAAACAGATTAGATTTGAACCAGTATTTGCTTGAAAACAAGAAGTTATCAGAAAGGCTAAGTTCATAGAGCTCTCTTTTACCAGTTTTTCTATATTTTAAGCCAGAAGAAAGACCTACTCCAAACAAATTCTTTAAACCGATAAAACCTTCGAGAGATATGTTTTCTTCCGTGTTGTATCCAATAGAGAGGTCAAGAATGCCTCTTTTATCTTCTGATAACTGAATTAGACGGTGGACCACTTTCTCTTCCTTGTCAACAAAGGTATCTATGGATACACCGTTAAATATACCACTTGTCAACATGTTGTGTAATGTTTCATCATCAAGATTCTGTGAGTAATTCTGTGCCTTTTTTGTCATATAAGAAAGCTCTCTGGACGACGTCTTTTCATAGCCGTAGTAAATAGTATCACCAAGCTTGTAGACCTGTCCCTCTTCCACTCTGTATATGTATGTGTAAAGGATGTTTTCTTCGTCCTCTTGAACCTTAACATCTATGTCAAAATTGCCATCCATTAAACCCTTTTTGAGGAAGTAGTTTTGTAAGTCTATGTTTAGGTCCTCAATCAGGTTTGTATTAAATATAGCAGGCAGTTTATCTTTATGTTTGCTAAATAGTTTCTTTATATCCTTGTTTTCCCCTTCATACTTTACATCTTTTAGTATCTGTCTTTTTCCCGGATTTATATCAAACTCTACCTTTACCTCTTTTTTGTCCCTAAGGACCTCCTTTTTTAATCTACCATCCACAAGTGTATAGCCTTCTTTGTATAACTTTTCCAGTTTAGACTTAAGGAGGCTTTCTAACATATCCTCATCATAAAACTCTTCCTCAAAGCCTTCTCCGAGGATTTTATATCTATATCCTTCATGTATTTTGAAATTTATAACCTCTCCTATCCTTTCGTATTCAACTTTCACATCAAAGAAACCCTTTTTATGATACGCTCTTATTATGTTTTCTCTTGCCTCCTCAAGGGAAAAGGGGTCAACGCCCTTGCTTTGTAGACCGCTTATAGCGGTAAGCTCTTTTTCTGTAAAGAAATTTGCTCCTTCCTGGTTAATTTTGTATCTCCTGCCTTCAATTATCTGAAATACAGGTCTCGCAACAAAGCCCCTTCCCGTTATGGCTCTGAAGGTGGCAATGGGATGACTGAAAAGGTTTGAAATACCCTCAGAGAGAGAACCAAGAAGCCTAAAGGGGCTTCTTTTTATCCTCCCATCCATAGGCATAAGGACACGGTAGAAGGGTCTGTTTAGTCTTAACTTTTCCAGCCCTTCGTAATACACAAAGCTGTCCCAGAAGCCCTCCTCAATGTAGAAGTCCTGAAGCTGAAACACGCTTTCTCTGAAAAAACTCTCCTTTATTACCCTACCTCTTACAAGTCCTATAGCTTCATCCAAGATGGAATATGGATAGCTTGATCCTCTATATACCCCTCCATCTGTAAAGTAGACAGGTCCTTCATCTATTCCCATATATAGGTCTATGTAGCCATCTTCATCCCTTATTAATGTAACCCTTACAGACGCGTCAAGAAAGCCTCTATCCATGTATAACCTTTTGACCCTTTCTTCTACATCCAATTCATTGAACTCTGGACCTCTCACCGGCATTCCCTCATAAAAGCCAAGATAAGATAGTATCTCATCTCTGATAAGTGCCACATTTCCCTCTACGCGTATAGACCTCATTATAGGAAATCTTTCCACGTAGATGTATATTCCTTCTTCACTTTCCATAAGGTAGACATCCTTCACATCCTCTATATTTCTTATGATATCCACCATTTCCCTGTAATTTTGCTCGTTAATGACCTTTTCCATATTGCTCTTCCTCAACGGGTAGTTGGACGTTATAAAAACCTGTGCGGAGAGGCTTAGTGGTAAAAAGAGGAAAAGAATAAGTAAGAGCATAGTATAATTTTAGCAATGGGGCTTGACAAAAAGGTACTATTTTCTACTCAAGGGATGAATTACATAGATACTATAAAAAGAGACAAGAAGGCTGTCGCAGTTGAGTTTGAGGCGATACTTCTAAAAGAAGTTCTGAAAGAAGCCTTTAGACCTATGCTTGAAGGGAAAACCTTTGATACTAAGCTATACTACGATATATTCCTTGAAAACATTAGCAGGAAACTGGCAGAGGCTGGAGGTATGGGTATAGCAAAGTTTATACTTGATAATGTGAGAGATGGGAAGACTTGATAGAGTGAGCCCGTTTATAGTTATGGACATTCTTAAAGAAGCCCAAGTCATGGGCGATGTGGTTCACATGGAGATAGGTGAACCAGACCTTGAGCCTCCACCCTCAGTTATGGAAGCCTTAGAGAGAGCTATCAAAGAAAAGAGGTTCTACTACACACCCAGTCTTGGTATATGGGAGCTAAGAGAGCGTATAGCACAGCACTATTACCAGTATTATGGAGTAAATGTCTCACCCTCTCGGGTTGTTATAACTACTGGAACATCGGGGGCTTTCCTCGTAGTCTATGCCATATTGATGGACGCAGGGCAAAAGGTTGTGCTCTCTGACCCTTCCTATCCGTGCTATAAAAACTTCGCCTATTTGCTTAACACAGAACCAGTCTTTATAAGGGTAGACAAAAGCACAGGATATCAGATAACTGTAGACCATCTTAGAGAAGTCGGAGACTTTACCACAGTTCATATATCATCTCCTGCGAACCCTACAGGCACTCTTTATAGCGATGAAAACCTAAAGTCCTTGATAGAATACTGCGAGGAGAGAGGTAAATACTTTATATCCGATGAAATATACCACGGGCTTGTTTACGATAGAAAAGAAAGAACCGCTCTTGAGTTCAGTGATAGGGCTATAGTTATAAATGGCTTTTCAAAAGCCTTTTGTATGCCAGGCTTTAGGCTTGGCTGGGTTATACTTCCAGATGAAGGTATGGTAAGAAGGGCAGAGCTCATTATACAAAACCTCTTCATATCCGCACCCACGCTAAGTCAATACTCTGCCCTTGGAGCCTTTGACTACGAATACCTTGAAAAGGTTAGGAAAACCTACAGAAGAAGAAGAGACCTTCTATACCAAAAGCTGAAGGATATTTTTGATATTGACGCATATCCGGAGGGAGCCTTCTATCTTTGGGCAAGGGTAGAAAGGTATGGTCTTGATGGCTATAGTCTATCACAGAAACTTTTAAAGGAAGCTAAAGTTGCTGTTACACCTGGCGTAGATTTCGGGAATAACAATACAGATAAATTTATAAGAATATCCTTTGCAAAAGATGGGGGCACCCTGCAAGAGGGTGCCAGAAGGATAAGAGATTACTTTATGAGATAAATCCTTACAGCTCTCTGTTGTGCATGGCTTGGACCAAGAAGGTCCGCAACTTCCTTACCGTAAGCTGCTATCCTTATTCTTCCTATATCCACACCCTTCCTTGCTAAATAGCTGGCAACCATCTGTGCTCTCCACATGGAGAGGTTGAAGTTGTATCTGCTACTTCCTCTTGTATCCGCAAAGCCTACTATTAGTATTTCTCGGTTATCTCCTGTTAGTTTTCCAACCATATCATCAAGTTTTCTTGCCTCAGAAGGTCTTATGTTGAACCTGTCAAAGTCAAAGAAAACAACACCTACTTCTTCAAGTTGCCACTTATATGGACCGACACCATCTTCTTTCCTAGGAGCAGGTGCTGGTGCGGGTGTTGGTGATGCTCTGCCTTCAAGAGCCCTTAGACGTCTCTCGTGGTCTTCTGCAGTGTTTTCAAGCTTTTTAACCCTTCCTTCAAGGTCATTAACCTTCTTGCTTGCATCTTCTGCCAGCCTCTTACTCTCCACTATGGCATCAAAATAGTTCTTATAGCACTTGTCCAACATATACTTGCTGAACACCTCTTTTGGACTTCCACAGGGGTCCATGGGCTTTTGCTTGTCTTGAGCCATTACAAAGCCTGAAGCTAATGCCATAGCAAGTGCAATTTTCCTCATGTCGCCACCTCCTTTTCTTGATGTTTATATTATACATCGTTTTTCATGAAAAAATTGTTAAGGTTTAAACCTTGCTTTGAGGCTTTCAACTATACTCCTTATGATTTGGTCTGCCTGCTGTCCGTCCCTTGTCACTATCCTATGAGAAAGACAGAAAGGTGCAAGCTCAAAGATGTCCTCTGGAACTACAAAATCCCTATCTTTGGTATAAGCCAGTGCTTTGGCACAGTTTATTAGGTGTATCAGACCCCTTGTGGAAACGCCGAGAAGTATATTTGGATGATGTCTAGTATTATAGGCTATTTCTACTGCAAGATAGGCCACTTCTGGAGATACATAACAGTTTCTTATGTTTTCCATAAAAGATATAAGTTCATTTGTCTTTATCATCGTTTTTAGCCTTTCAACTCTTTCAAGAGGGTTTTCTCCTCTAAGTATCTGGGCTTCCGTTTCCATGTCTGGGTATCCGAGGCTAAGCCTCATGCTGAATCTGTCCAGCTGAGACTCGGGTAGGGGATACGTGCCATGCTGTTCCACGGGGTTTTGGGTAGCTATTACGAAGAAGGGCTGAGGAAGCTCGTAAGTTATTCCATCAACAGAAACCTTTCCTTCCGCCATTGCCTCAAGCAATGCACTCTGTGTTTTAGGTGTAGCTCTGTTTATCTCATCCGCAAGTATGAGGTTGTTAAATATTGGTCCCTTTTTGAAAACAAAGGACTTCTTTGACTGATCGTAAAGGCTCACGCCGAGTATGTCTGAGGGTAGTAGGTCACTTGTAAATTGAATTCTTGCAAAGGACAAGCCTAAGACTTTTGCTATAGAAAGGGTAAGGGTGGTTTTTCCAACGCCCGGCACATCTTCCAACAAAAGGTGTCCACCAGAGAGAAGGCATACCAGAGAGTATTTTACTATTTCGTCCTTCCCCTTGAGCACCCTCCTTACTTCTGATATAACTGCTTCAACTTCCATACTAAGAACATTATACAGTGCTATAATTGTAGAATCATGCATTTACAAGAAAAGCTCATAGCGGGAAAGGTGAAGGAGATGATAGAGCCTATAGTGAAAAACATGGGTTATAAACTGTTTGATGTAGAGTTCAAGTCTGAAAGGGGATGGGTGTTAAGGGTAATCCTGGACAAAGAAGGCGGCATAACCCTCGGGGATTGCGAGGAAGTGAGCAAGAGAATAAGTGCCTTGCTGGACGTGGAGGATATAATACCTGTGTCTTACGTGCTTGAAGTATCTTCGCCTGGGCTCACTAGGGAGCTTACCAAGCCCTCTCACTTTGAGTTTTTCCAAGGAAGGCTTATAAGGGTTATCCTAAGAGAGCCTATAGAAGGTAATAGGGATATGAAGGGATACATACAGGGTATTAAAGAAGGCATTCTTCAACTTAGAGAAAAGGAAACGGGTAAGGAATATTATATTCCTCTTTCCCTAATTGCAAGGGCTAACTTGGAGATAGAAAGATGGTAAAGAGCCTCAAGAAACTCATAGAACAGGTGGCAAAGGACAAGAACCTTCCAGAGTGGGTTGTGGAAAAGTCTCTCAAAAACGCCATAGCCCTCGCAATAAAAAAGGATAGAAGAGTAAGGGAAGACCTTGAGGTGCACCTTGAAGATGACCACATAAGAGTGTGCATAGTGAGAAAGAAAAACGGTGAGATAGTAAAACTCCCCTTGGATATATCAACAGAAGATGTAAACAGAATAGCAGCTTATGCAGCTAAGGAAGAATTCTTAAGGGAGTTGGAAAAGGCAGAGGAAGAGAGGGGATACCTTGAATATTTAGAAAGAGAAGGAGAGATAGTATTTGGTATAGTGAGAAAAATAACAGAAGAAGGAGATGTAATAGTAGACCTTGGCAAGGTTTTAGGAATATTACCCAAGAGGGAGCAAATTAGAAAGGAAGAATACAAGCAAGGAAGTAGGCTTAAAGCTTTGCTTCTAAGCGTAAGTAGAAGAAAGGGTAAATACGAGATAATACTTTCCAGAACCCATCCTAAGTTTCTAAAAAAGCTCATAGAGCATGAGGTTCCAGAGGTTGCAAGAGGTGATGTGGTAATAAAAGCCATAGTAAGAGAGCCAGGAGAGAGGGCAAAGGTGCTTGTACATTCTGAGGACTCCAAGATAGACCCTGTGGGTGTGGTGGTGGGTATACGAGGTTCAAGGATAGTTCCTATTTCCGAAGAGCTTTCTGGTGAGAGAATAGATGTGATAAAGTGGACCTCAGACGATGAAGAGCTAATAAGAAGAAGTATTTCTCCTGCCCCTGTGTCAAAGATAAGGCTTGACAGAAGGAATAAGAAAGCTGAGGTAGCAGTGCCAAAAGAAAAGCTCTCTCTTGCTATAGGTAGGCATGGTGTAAATGTGAAATTGGCAAACAGGATTACAGGCTGGCATATAGATGTTATGTCTGAGGAAGACTTTGAAGCCCTCATGAGACTCTAATGAACCTACAGGAAAGCCTCTACATAAAGAAGCTTGTTTATGGCGGTTATGGTCTTGCACAAAAGGAAGGAAAAACCATTTTCGTGGACTATGCCCTTCCTGGTGAGATAGTGGAAATTCAAACCCTTCAGGAAAAGAAGGACTATCTTCTTGCAAAGGCAAAGAGGGTAATACTCCAGTCTTCCACAAGAAGAGAACCGCCATGTCCCTATTTTGGAGTCTGTGGAGGTTGTCAACTTCAACATATGGAATATCCAGCTCAGGTAAGGTCAAAAGAAGACATACTTCTTGAGACTCTAAACAGAATAGGCAAACTGGAGCTAAAGAGGCTTGAACCCTCTCTATTTTCTGAGGAGTTTGGCTATAGGGTAAGGGTTCAGTTTAAGGTTTCTGAGGGGAAGTTGGGATTCTTTGAAAGGAGAAGCCATAATATAGTGGAGATAAAAGAATGCCTTGTTGCTCATCCTGCCATAAATGACCTTGTCCCTTCTCTCAAAGAGCTCGTGAAGAAAGTGGATGGTCTAAAGGAGATACACGTTTTTTACTCTCCTCATGAAGGAGAATTTCTGATAAAACTCCTCTTAGAAAAGCCCTTTCCAAAGGAAAAACTAAAAAAGCTCACAGATAACATCCTTCCTAAAAGAGTGGTAGGTGTAGGTGTGTATATAGAGAATAGACTCTACAGCCTTGGTAGGGATTTTACCTTTGTAAAGGTAGGTCCATACAAGTATAGGGTAAGTATGGATTCCTTTATTCAGGTTAACCACTTTCTTTGGGAAGCCTTTGTTAGCTCTGCAGTGCCAAAAGAAAGATATAACCATGTGCTTGAATTACACTGCGGTATAGGATTTTTTAGCTTTTTCTTGTCTGAAAGGTCTAACTTCCTTCTTGCTTACGACACTAACAGATCTGCTATAAGAGATGCGGAATACAACGCAAAGATAAACTCCGTAGGTAATGTGAGCTTTCAGCACGAAAGCGGTCTTGAAGCCTTAAAAAAGCATGCGGGAGAGCCTATAGATTTGCTCTTTCTTGACCCTCCAAGGTCGGGTCTTTCTGAAGGCGAGGCAAAGATTATTTTGAAGAATAAACCTAAGGAGATGGTTTACGTCTCCTGTGAACCTACGACCTTGGCAAGAGACCTAAAGGTTTTGGTAAAAGGTGGTTATAACCTGCTTGGTGTAAGGATGGTGGATAATTTTCCCAATACCTACCATATTGAGGCTATAGCTTACCTTAGGCTGGAATGAAGCACCTTGGAAACGTTTTTATGGAAGAACCCATACTAAGAGCGTGGAAAAGGAGGTTATGACTTTTCAAGGACCTCTGAGCTTGCCATGTGTTATCCTTGGTCGTAAACTAAGACCTTTGCTATCCGAAGAATACAAGGAAAGGAGGTAAACTCATGTACGTCCTCAAAAGGAGCGGAAAGAAGGAATCCTTGGACATATCCAAGATACGCATAGTTATTGACTTTGCTTGCAAGGAGATAGATGTAGACCCTATGGAGCTTGAACTGGATGCACAGATACAGTTCAGAGATGGAATAAGCACAAAGGAGATACAACAGCTCCTTATAAGGACTGCAGCAGAAAAGGTTTCACCTCAAACACCGCAGTGGCAATATGTAGCGGCAAGGCTACTTCTTTACGACCTTTACAAAGACGTGGGGCATCTCAGAGGTTATAAGGTAAAGGACAAGATAAACGGTAAATACAAACCCTATAACCCAGATAGCTTTTACAGGCTTGTTAAGACCTATGCGGATAGGGGTATATACGGAGATTATCTCCTAAGAGAATACACAGAAGAAGACTTCAATCAACTTGCAAGGTATATAGACCCTGATAGAGACCTGCTTTTCAACTACACGGGCATAAAGGTGCTCGCAGACAGGTATTTGGTAAGGGACGAGGAGGGAAACATAGTGGAGCTTCCTCAGGAAATGTATATGCTTGTGGCTATGACCTTGGCTATACCGGAGAAGAAGGAGGAAAGGCTAAAGTATGCAAAGCTCTTTTATGACCTTATGAGTAAGCATGAGATATCTCTGGCAACTCCTACTCTTATGAATGCACGCAGGACACATACACAGCTTAGCTCTTGCTTTGTGTTAACTGTAGACGATGACCTTTATGATATCTTTGACAATGTGCAAAAGGCGGGGCAGATATCCAAGTTTGCAGGCGGTCTTGGTATATACCTGGGCAAAATAAGGGCAACGGGTGCTCCTATTAGAAAGTTCAAAGGTGCAAGCTCTGGAGTGCTTCCTGTGGTGAAGATTCTAAACGATGTGATGATATATGTAGACCAGCTTGGTATGAGGAAGGGCTCTGCCTCCATAACCCTTGATATATGGCATAAGGATGTTTTGGATTTCCTTGAGGTGAAGACCAACGTAGGGGATGAGAGGAAAAAGGCTCACGATATACATCCTGCCATTTCAATACCAGACCTTTTTATGAAAAGGCTTAAAAGCAGGCAAAATTGGACCTTACTTGACCCCTATTACTGTAAAAATGTAAAGGATGGGAAAAATCTTGAGGACTTTTATGGAGAGGAATTTGAAAGGCTTTACGAGAAATTAGAAAGGGAACTGCCAGCACATGCAAAGAAGGAAGTGGACGCCTTTGAACTTTGGAAAAGGCTTTTGACGGTGATTTTTGAAACTGGTGAGCCATACATATTCTTTAGAGATACTGCAAATAGGCTAAACCCCAACAAGCATTGTGGTATGGTATACAGCTCTAACCTGTGCCATGAGATAGTGCAAAACATGTCCACAACTATCCACATAGAGGATACGCTTACAGAGGATGGAATTATAGTTCACAAGAAAAAGGCTGGAGATGTGGTAGTTTGTAATCTTGGGTCTGTTAATCTTGGCAAGGTCTACACAAAGGAGGACATGGAAAGGGTTGTGCCACTGCTTGTGAGGATGTTAGATAATGTGATAAGTATGAACTTCTACGCCATAAAAGAGGCGGAATGGACAAATAAAAGATACAGGTCAATAGGCATAGGGGTAAGCAACTACCATTACTGTCTTGTAAAGCATGGCATACAATGGGAGTCAGAGGAGCACCTTGAGTTTGCAGATACCCTATTTGAAAGGTTGGCTTATTATGCTATAAAGGGTTCAATGCAGTTGGCAAAGGAAAGAGGAAGGTATGAGCTTTTTGAAGGCTCAGAATGGAGTAAAGGAGTGTTCTTTGGCAGGAGTGCGGAGGAAAATACAAGGATTTCTAAGAATGGCTTTGATTGGGTAGGTCTTGCACAGGAGGTCAAAAGCTACGGTATGAGAAACGCCTACCTTATTGCGGTGATGCCCACAGGCTCTACCTCCCTCATCGTGGGAGCAACACCATCGGTAGACCCCATATTCGCCAAGTATTACAAGGAAGAGAACATGTCTGGAATACTTCCTCAGGTGCCACCAGAGATAGATAAGTACTTCTGGCACTACAAAAGTGCCTACAACATAGACCAGGAGTGGGTCATAAGAGCTGGTGCGGTAAGGCAGAAGTGGATAGACCAAGCACAATCTCTTAACCTCTTCATTGACCCAGAGAACATAGATGGTCCTAAGCTCTCTAAACTTTACGAGCTTGCATGGGAGCTGGGTTTGAAAACCCTTTATTACACAAGGAGCAAGTCTATGACCGATATAGAAGAGTGCGAAAGCTGTTCCACCTAAGGAGGTAAAAAAATGGAGAGGACTATAATCTTCAACCCTGAAGGTGACAGAGAACCATCAAGAAGGAAAATGGTCTTTGGAAACCCTACCAACATAATGGAACTAAACAGCGTCAAGTATCAGTGGGCTTTTGACCTTTATAAGACCATGGGCTTTACCAACTTCTGGATACCAGAAGAGATTCCTATGCACGAGGATAGGAAGCAGTATGAAAAAGAGCTCTCTGAGTATGAAAGGAGAGCCTACGAAATGGTATTGTCCTTTCTGATAGCTCTTGACTCCTATCAGGTAAACATGTTAAAGGAGTTTGCACGCTATATTACCGCACCAGAGCTCGTTATGGCTCTCACCTCTCAAGAGTTTCAGGAGGCACTGCATAGCTATTCATACCAGTTTATCCTCGAAAGCGTTGTGGACCCAAGGGTTGCAGACGAGATATACAACTACTGGAGACAGGACAAGGTTCTTATGGAGAGAAATAGTGTAGTCGCAGAGCTTTATAACGAGTTTATAAAAAAACCCAATGAGGAAAACTTTATAAAGGCGGTTTTTGGCAACTATGTGCTTGAGAGCCTATACTTTTACTCTGGCTTTGCCTTTTTCTATACCCTTGGAAGACAGGGAAAGGTAAGAAACACCGTTCAGCAGATAAAGTATATAAACAGAGACGAGCTAACCCATGTGACCCTCTTTAGGAATATCATATTAACCCTCAAAGAAGAACAGCCTGAGCTTTTCACTCCAGAGATTGAAAAGTGGGTCTATGAGTTTTTCAAGTTTGCCACAGAGAAGGAAATAGAGTGGGGTAAGTATGTCACCCAGAACCAGATACTGGGTCTTAATGACTATCTTATAGACAGGTATATAAAGTATCTCTCTAACCTTAGGCTTACTCAACTTGGCTACAAGCCACTCTATCCCGAAGTTACAGAAAACCCTATGAAATGGATAGACCAGTTTAGGACTATAAATGACACAAAGACGGACTTTTTCCAAGCAAAACCTCAGACTTATGCCAAAAGGAGTGAATTAAAATGGTAAAAGGCAGGCAAAGGGAGTAAGGTTGTTTTCAAGCCTACTTGCGTATTCTTGAAGTTTGACCTTGCTTACGGGATGTATAAGGTCGTGTTTTAGCTCAAGAAGTGGAAATAGGAAGAAGTCTCTTTCTGTAAGGTAGAGGTGCGGGATACGGAGAAAGCTAAGCATCAAAATATGGTTTTCATAGAGTAATATATCAAGGTCTATCTCTCTTGGTCCCCACCTTTCTCTTGGTTTCCTACCAGCCTGTCTTTCTATGTTTTTCAAAACCTCAAGAAGCCTTATAGGGTTAAGCTCTGTTTCAAACTCAAGGACGCCATTTATAAAAACTGGCTGGTCTGTCTTGCCCCATGGCTGGCTAAGGTATAGTGTGGAGACCTTTTTTATTGAGCCATAGCCCTTTAGAAGCTCCAAGGCTTTTATTATGTGATTGACCCTGTCCTCTACGTTGCTCCCAAAGGCTATATAGCATAAAGGCATAAAAAAAGGTTAATACATACCACCATTTACGTGCAGAACTTCACCGGTAATATAGCTGGCATAGTCTGAACACAGAAACACCACCGCACCCGCCACATCCTCTGGCTTTCCAAACCTGCCAAGTGGTATGCTCTTTAGATAGGCTTGCTTTAGCTCATCGTTTAACACTGAAGTCATGTCCGTTTCTATAAAGCCTGGTGCTACCGCATTGACAGTTATGTTCCTGCTTGCCAGCTCCTTGGCAAGGCTTTTGGTAAACCCAATAAGTGCAGATTTTGTAGAGGAGTAGTTTACCTGCCCTATGTTGCCGGTAAAGCCTACCACAGAGGATATGTTTACTATCCTACCCCATCTTTTCTTAAGCATACCCTTTATCGCAAGGGAGGTTATAAGAAAAGTTCCCGTAAGGTTTACTCTAAGGACTTCTTCCCAGTCCTCAAGGGACATTCTCAAAAAGAGCTTATCCTTTGTTATGCCTGCGTTGTTTACGAGTATGTCTACTCCACCAAAAAGGGACTCTATCCTTTCGTAGGCAGAGGTTATGGAGTCCTTTTCGGACATATCCATGGCAACACCAAGAGTTTCTACTCTGTAAGTTTGTGCTATCTCCTTAGCTACCTCTTCCGCTCTGCCTTGGTCTCTCCCTGTTATTATTACCCTTGCACCTGCCTTTGCAAGATACTGGGCTATGGCTTTTCCTATTCCACGAGTAGAACCAGTTATAAGGGCGGTCTTACCGTTTAGCTCTATATGAAACATGCTAAGATTTTAACATAAGCTGAAGAAAGCACCAAGTAGTTGTATAATAGAAACCATGCTTACCACTTTTATAACTCTTTTGAGTATGCTTACCATATCTGTAAGTGGAGTTGCCATAGTTCTTGGCATATTTCTCATAAAGTCTGGCAAAAGAGAAGCTCACAAAAAGGCTATGATAACCGCTTCAGTATTTGCCCTTATATTTGTTTTCCTCTATATCCTCAGAAATATGCTTCAGGCTCAAGGGCTTGTGCCCATTGGAAAGTACGAAGGTCCGTACAAAGAGCTGTTTCTTTTTATTCTCTGGTCTCATACCGCCCTCGCTATAGTAAACTTTCCTCTTGCGGTTATAACCCTTAGATATGCCTTTAAGGGGCTGTTTGAGAGGCACAAGAAAATTGCTCCTATAACCGCTTTCGTTTGGATATACGTGGCTGTGACGGGTTGGCTTATCTTCTACTTTATGCAGTTCCTTAACCGATGAACATAAGAATAGGACTTGGCTTTGACTCACATGCTTTTGAAGAAGGCAAACCATTAAAGCTCGGTGGTGTAGTTATTGATTTCCCTCTTGGACTAAAGGGACATTCAGACGCAGATGTTTTGCTCCACGCTATAACTGACGCCATACTTGGTGCATTGGGTGAACCCGACATAGGGCAGATATTCTCCAATAAGGACCCAAGGTGGAAAAAGGCGGATTCTAAGGTTTTTCTCCAAGAGGCTATAAATAGAATGAGGCAAAAAGGTTATCGCCTTATAAACCTTGACTGTGTTATTGTGGCGGACAAACCTAAGATAGCACCTTACAAGAATGCCATAAAGGAAAACCTCTCAAGGATGCTGGAAATAGCACCGGAGAACATTTCAATAAAGGGAAAGACAAGAGAAGGGTTTTGTAGAGAAGACGGGATTGCCTGTTTTTGCACTATCCTTTTAATACATGAAGGTTAACCTTGCACTTTCTGGTGGAGCATCTCGTGGCATAGCACATATAGGCGTAATAAAGGCTCTTGAGGAGCTGGGCTTTGAGATATCTGCGGTGAGCGGTGTAAGTGCTGGAGCTTTGGTGGGTGCCTTTTACTGCGATGGATACACTCCAGAAGAAATGCTAAGGGTTGTAAAGTCAAGGGACTGGCTCAGATACCTTAGACCCACTGTGCCGAGGCTTGGGCTAATATCCCTTAGGGATGCGGAAAAGTATCTTAGAAATATGCTTTCTACAGACAGTATAGAAGGGTTAAAGAAAAGGCTCTTTATCGGTGCGGTAGACCTCAAGAGTGGTAAAACCTTGTATTTTAAAAGTGGGAGCCTGTTTCCAGTTTTGTTAGGTAGCTGTGCTTTACCTGGCATATTTGAACCTATAAGGTATAAGAATTACCTTCTCGTAGATGGTGGCATAACCAACAACTTACCTGTTGAACCTCTTCTTGGGATGGAAGGGTTGCTCGTGGGTGTTGATGTGAACCCAAATACGCCACTGGAAAAGGTGGGAAATATCTTTCAAGTTCTTGTGCGGAGTTTCCTTTTGGCGGTTAGGTCTAACGCAGACAAAAGAAAGGAGCTATGTAATGTTTTAATAGAGCCTGAACTATACTCTTATTCGCCACTTAGCCTTTTGAAAGCGGATGAGCTATATAAGCTTGGCTACGAAAAAACCATGCAGGTAATGAGAACCTATGTCCCATAACAGAGTGCTCATAGACCCTTCAGAAGGTAAGTTAAAGGTCGCACGTAAAGTTCTAAAGCTGGCATTCCCCATAATTTTGTCAAACTTGCTATACACAGTAGAGAGTGCCTTCTCTGTAATTTTGGTTTCCGGACTATCCGCCTCTGCGGTCGCTGCAGTTGGGTATTCCTCCAGCATGCTCTGGTTCATATACTCCCTTATGTCCCTTGCCTATACAGGGACATCTGTGCTTGTAGCCCAAAGGGTTGGAGCTGGCAAAGACCCATCACCTGCACTCCTTTGGGGCATTATCCTTTCCTTCCTTATAGCACTCCCTCTTACCTTCTGGGGTAAGGACTTGGTTTCCTATCTTATGCTTACCTTTGGAGCATCTCAGAATGTAGTAGACCTTGCGAGGGAATATTTAGAACCTATTTTTCTCTTTATAACCGTTGGCTTTATCACCAACGCCATATATGCAGGCTATAACGGATACGGAGACACAAAAACACCCTTCAAGGTTGCCCTTCTTATGAACGTGGTAAACATAAGCTCTGCTTACCTTCTCATATACGGTAAGTTTGGCTTTCCAAGACTTGAAGTTGCAGGTGCAGGCTGGGGTATAGCCTTATCAGAAGTAGTGGGTCTTATGTTCTATATTTACCTTTACGCAAAGCATAGAAAACCCTTTCCTGTCAAATTAAGCCTAAGAAAAGACATACTTCTTCAGATGCTCCGCATAGGCACACCTACAGCCATAGAGAGAGGCTTTACAAGCCTTTCCTTTAACATCTTTGTGGGTCTTGTTGCCCAGTTTGGAGACAAGGCTCTTGCAGCTCATCAAGTAGGACTAAGAGTAGAAAGCGTTTCTTTTATGATAGGGTTTGGTATGATGATAGCTTCCACCACCTTAGCAGGACAGAACTACGGTGCAAAGAACTTTAAGGGGCTTGACTATGGAGTTAAAGTAAGTGCACACACTACCGCCCTTATAATGGGGCTTATAGGACTTCTGATAGCCCTGTTTCCTCAGTATTTTTCCCTCATATTTACAAGAGACAAAGAGGTGATAAGCTATGCGGTTTACTATCTTGTTATAGTAGCCCTCTCTCAACCTCAGATGGCTTACGCCAGCATATTCTCAGGCTCTCTAAAAGGCATGGGTAAAACCCACATACCCCTCGTGATAAACCTATCTTCCTTCTGGTTCTTTAGAATAATCCCCTCTATTATATTTCTGAAATTGCTACCCAGCCCAATAATCCTTTGGGTGTTCATGAGTATTGAAACTACCCTCAGAGCTATAATCTTCTACTGGGCTTACAAGAGAGAGATAAAGAAAAACTTATGAGTTTTTGCTTTTCTTTCGCTGATACATAAGGTAGTCCACCTCTTTTATCATTTCTTCCAAGCTGGAAAACCTGTCCTCTGACTCAACCACTCCATAGCTAAAGGATAAACTAACCTTTTCACCCTCAACAACTATTTCTAAGTCCTCTACAGCTTTTTTGAGCCTTTCCGCTACCGCTATCGCCTGCTCTTTCCTCGTCCCAGACATAAGCACAGCAAACTCATCACCACCCCACCTTGCCAATATATCCTTAGCTCTGAGGCTCTGCCTCAGTAGTTGGGCTACGCGTCTAAGCACCAAATCCCCAGCGGAATGCCCGTAGAGGTCGTTTACCCTTTTGAATCCATCAAGGTCAATAAGGACAAGGGAAAATATGGCTTGTCTTTTTTTATACTCCTCAAAAGCTTCCCTAAGTGCCCTTTCAAAGGACCTTCTATTAAAGGTATTTGTAAGATAGTCTATATTAGCTTCTGTTTCTGCTTGTTGTAGTCTTTCCTTAAGTTCCTCTATCATATGTTGTTGTTCTTCTATCCTCTTAAGGAACCTTTCATTCTGAGCCTTTATGTCCCTTATGTGTATGAGGAGTTCCAGTATCAGTGGTGTAAGCTCGCCCTCGATGGCCTTCTTTTCAATGTTGGAAAGCTCCTCTTCCTTCTTATCCGCATACTCTTTGTGTTCCCTTATAAGCCTATGGAATTCCTCAATTAGCTTGCTCAGCACCTCAAGGGTCAATTCCACATCAAACTTCACATCGCTTATCTTTTCACCGTTGTATATGGTATGATATATCTCCACGAGCTCCGCATCTGGAGGAAGTTTACCCTTTTCAATCAGATGGCAGAAGACCAAAAACCACCTTTCATAGTTTCTTGGCGTGGGCAGTATGTTATTTCTTATAAGAAACTTTAACTCCTCCCTTATTATCTCCCCGAGTAACTTGACCTCATCGTCATTGAGAGGTAGCCCTCTCGTTATTTTTCTATAGAGTTTGCACTTATCCATTTTTCCCCCCTTAGATATATTTTATATCCATGGGCATATTCATTGAAGACCTACTGAACTTTGGCAACCTAATAGACGCCGAGCTTGAAATAAAGCTAAGTGCAGAAGAGCTAAGTAGGGCATACTCGGGTTTTGAGTTTGACATAAGAGACGGTATCCTAAGGATTCTCAAGGGAAAGAAGGTGCTCTTTTTCAATAAGACTCAGGAGATAAGACTTTCTGAAGTTGACCGTAAAGTTAAAAAGGATAGGGAGACTTCAAGGCAATGGGTCTTTTTCAAGGTGCTTTCAAGGAATGGTATTGAGGATTTACAGAAGTTAGAAGCCTTTAGCTGGAATGGTGAGTATTTGGGTTTGGATGTAATGCCTGCGGTAGTTCTTACTGAAACTTACGAAAAGATACCCAAGCAATTTAGAGAGAAGCTCCTAATAAACAGATACAAGATAGGAAAGGACTACCTTTCTGTGTTTTTCAAGTTTGAAAAGTAGTGTATAATGCTCTTAAAAGCGATGGAGGACAAGAATGGCAAAGGTTTATTATGACCAAGACGCAAGCCTTGAACCTCTAATTGGAAAAACTGTTGCCATACTTGGTTATGGAAGCCAAGGGCATGCCCATGCACTCAATCTCAGAGATAGCGGTATAAGGGTTGTTATAGGTCTCTATGAGGGCAGTAGGTCTAAGGCAAAGGCTATAGCGGATGGCTTTCCTGTTTTGCCACCAGAGAGAGCAACCCAAGAGGCGGACATAATAATGTTCCTAACCCCAGACACAGTCCAGCCACAGCTATACAGAGAAAGTGTTGAGCCTTTTCTTGACAGCTCAAAGAGCCTTGCCTTTGCTCATGGGTTCAACATACATTTCAGACAGATAGTCCCACCGAGGGATGTGGACGTGTTTATGGTAGCACCAAAGGGTCCAGGACACCTTGTAAGGTGGATGTATGAAGAGGGCAAGGGAGTTCCAGCCCTAATTGCGGTCTATCAGGATGCCTCCGGCACTTGCAAAGAAAAAGCCCTTGCATACGCAAAGGGTCTTGGTGCCACAAGGGCAGGTGTAATAGAGACCACCTTCAAAGAAGAAACAGAAACAGACCTCTTTGGAGAGCAGTCAGTTTTATGTGGTGGAGTTACTGCACTTATAAAGGCAGGCTTTGAGACCCTTGTAGAGGCTGGATATCAGCCAGAGGTAGCTTACTTTGAATGCCTCCATGAGCTAAAGCTCATCGTGGACCTCATATACCAATATGGAATAGCAGGTATGAGATACTCTATCTCTGACACCGCCAAATATGGAGATGTGACAAGAGGAGACAGGATATACAATGCGGTCAAGCCTCTCATGAAGGGCATACTTGAGGAAATACAGAAGGGTGAGTTTGCCAGGGAGTGGATTCTGGAGAATCAAGCAGGAAGACCAGTCTTTAATGCCTTGCTTGAAAGGGACAGGCATCATCTTATAGAAAGGGTGGGTGAAGAGTTAAGACGCATGATGCCTTGGATTACAGGAAAGGAGCTTAAATGAACCTCACAAAGAAAAGGGAAAGCCTAAAAAAGGTCTATCAGCCGGTGGGTGTTGCCCTCTATAGGCTCCACCTTCCCCCTAATTTTATAACCCTTATGTCTGTTGCCCTTGGTATGGCTTCTGCATATGCCTTTTATCACGGGAAGTTTCTCACCGCTGCGAGCCTTCTTTTGCTTTCTGGTCTCTTTGACCTTGCGGATGGTATGGTGGCAAGGCTATCAGACAAGGCGTCAAAGTTTGGAGCGGTTTTTGACTGGCTTGCGGACAAATGGGTGGACGGCTTTGTATTGGGAACCGTGGGATACTTTTACGCAGGACCCCTTACTGCAATTACTGTGGTGACCGCATCCATGCTCCACTCCTTTATAAAGCCAGTGGTATACGCAGAAATAGGCTATGAGGAAAAGGTCAAGGGCAAGATAAGAGACCCCCTTGAAGGTGTAGGCTTTTTTGGAAGACCAGAAACTCACATTACGCTTATTATCTTTACGATTTTGGAAAGATTTCATGCGCCCCTCGGTCTTGAGTTTGGGATAAAGCTCATAGCAGTGCTTACCATGGCTTCCCTACTTTTAAGAATTTTATACCTGTATAAGCACTATGGGAGGGAATACGAATGAGACCCTATGTGATAATTGTCTCTGAAGTTAGCGTTGACGGAAAGCTAACCCTGTATAGAGGTGCTTCCAGTAAGGAGCTAATGACCCTTATGGACCAAGAAGCCTATAGATATCTTCATGAAATAAGGGCAAAGGTGGATGGCATAATGGTAGGGTGTGAGACTGTCAGGACGGACAATCCCAGCTTGACAGTCAGGTATGTAGAGGGCAAAAACCCCACAAGGATAATACCTTGCTCCACTGCCAACATGCCACTGGATGCCAACATTTTCTCAAAGGATGCACCAACCATAATAGTTACCACAAGCAGAGCTCCAGAAGAGAGAGTGCAAAAGATAAGGTCAACGGGTGCAGAGGTGCTTGTGGTAGGTGAAGACCTTGTAGACTTTGAGAGGCTTATGCCTATTCTCTATGAGAAGGGCATAAGAAGCCTTATGGTGGAAGGCGGTGCTTCTATTAACTGGGAGTTTATCAGAAGAGGCTTTGTAGATGAGATAAGGCTCATACACCTGCCAGTGATAGTGGGTGGAGAGAATGTTCCTACTCTTGTGGGTGGTGAGGGCTTTAAGAGCCTAAAGAACCTGCTACACCTAAGACTAAGGTCTCACTTTAGAAGAGGTAGCCATCTCATAACTGAGTGGGAAGTGGTCAAATAGCTACTTCTCTTCAATTATAAGAAGCACCTCGGGGGTGAGACTACCGTTTATGAAAACACCTTCTCTCACAAAAAGTCTTTTTACTACACCCCTCACAGGAGACGCTATACTGCAATATTCTATTAGTTTTTCTGTTCTCTGAAGCTGAGCCTTGAGGGCTTCGTATTGTGCAAGCTCCTTTTCATATTTGCTTTTCCAGTCTTCGTATTCGCTCCTTGAAAGAAGCCCTCTGTTAAAAAGCTCCTCATACCTTTTGAAATCCCTCTCCACCTTCTCAAGATTTATCCTCTGAAAGTTGACCTGAGCCTGTAGGGTATCTTTCTGAGTTGTGTAAAGAACGGGGTCTATCCGCACGAGCACTTCTCCCTTCTCTACCCTCTGACCTTCCCTCACAAAAACCTTCTCTACTTTACCCTGCACTATAGCGGAGACCCTTACCTCCTGAGCCACCAAAAGGTTTATGAAAAACAGAAGCAGGGTCAAAGTCCTCATAGTGTCATACTCTCCTTAAAGGCTTTCTCAAAGGCTTGTGGGTCTTCGCAAACCACAAAAACTTCTTGCACGGAAGTGCCCATCTTATAAAGGAGCTTGTAGCCTGAATTGGTTCTGTATTTTAGAAAAAGCCCCTTTGAGCCTCTTCCTCCGTTTTGCCTGCTTATCCTCCCAGGTATTATGGACTTTACACAGTCCATGCTAGATAGCCTTTCTAAATACTCCTCCAAGCCCTCTAAGAGGTGGTGTTCTAATTTTACTTTGGCTTTTCTGTGCTTTGCCATAGTTTAAAATTATATGGTGGTTTTCTCAAACAGGAAAGAAGCAGGTAAGGTTCTTGGAGAGTACCTCAAGGTGAAGGGGCTTGAAGTTGACTTAGTTCTTGGCATTCCAAGGGGTGGTGTTGTAGTGGCAAAGGAGGTTTCAAAGGTTCTCCATGTGCCCATGAGTCTTCTAATAGTGAGAAAGCTCGGGGTTCCTTCAAATCCTGAGCTAGCCTTTGGAGCCATAGACCCAGAAGGTCGCATATACACGGACAGATGGACCGTAGAATATTTTAGGCTTTCCCAGGAAGAAATAAAGAGAGTGGCGGAGGAGGAGCTAAAAAAGATAAGGGAAAGGGAAGAAAAGTTTTTAAAGGGTAAGGAAGTGGATGTGAGGGATAAGTCGGTTCTTGTAGTTGATGATGGGATTGCTACAGGGCAGACGGTTATAGCTGGAGTGGAGTATCTAAAAGGAAAAGGTGCTAAGAAGGTCTTAGTAGCTGTGCCCGTATGTCCTCTGGAAAGCATTAAGAGGCTAAAGGAACACGCGGATGAGGTCTATTGTCTGCATACTTCCGAGAGGGGTAGCTTTGCGGTTGGCATGTTCTATAGAGACTTCAGGCAAGTGGAGGATTCAGAAGTAGAGGAGCTTTTGAAAGATGGAGTTCTTTGAGGTTCTAAGAAGACGACATTCTGTAAGAAGTTACCAGAAGAGACCCGTTGAAGAAGAAAAGATAAGGGCTATAATGGAAGCAGTAAGGAGTGCACCCTCTGCGGGGAATCTTCAGGCTTATGAGGTGTTGGTGGTTCTTGATGAAGTTAAAAAGACAGAGGTTGCCCGCTGGGCTCTGAGCCAATGGTTTATAGCGGAAGCTCCTGCGGTCTTCGTCTTCTTTGCCAATCCTTCAAGAAGTGCGGTAAAGTATGGCAAAAGGGGTGCGGAGCTCTACTGCATACAAGATGCTACCATAGCCTGTGCTTACGCTCAGCTTTCTGCGGTAGCACTTGGATTAGGCACCTGTTGGGTGGGTGCTTTTGAAGAAGCTGGACTGAAAACCTCCCTTTCCACACCCAGGGAGTGGAAGCCCATAGCTATCCTTACAGTTGGATATCCAGCAGAAGAACCAATACCAATACCAAGGAGAAGCATAGAGGACATATTCACCATAATTTAGGTTGCCAGAGGGGAGAGTGGTAAATATATTTTAGAAAGTTATGGGGTCTGAGCTTAGGAGTTTGAATATAGTCGCTGAAACATACATTATAGCGGGTCAGCTTCCAAATCCCAAGGAATGCACAACATCTGAGAAGAATATACATACAGGAGGTTTTGGATGATATACAAACAGCTCATGAAAAAGCTAATTGATGTAAGTGAAAAGGGCTATGTAACCTACGACGAAATCAACGAGCTTCTTGGACCTGAGCTTGTGGATACGGAGCTCTACGAAGAGATAATGGACTTTCTTCAGGAGAGAGGAGTAAAGATAGTGGAAACGGAAGAGTCTGTGGAGGAGATGGAAAAGGAAGATGCCTTTACAGTTTCCACCGAGAGCTTACTCCTTACGGGTAAAGATGGAGATCCGGTAAGGCTATATCTTAAAGACATGGGTAAGATACCGCTACTCAAGAGAGAAGAGGAGATAATGTATGCAAAGCAGATAGAGATGGGAAGAAAGGTGATGAGAAGGGGGCTTTTGAGAACCTCTTTTCTCATTGACAGGGTTTTGAGAGACTGGGGAGAGGTATGCAATGGCAAGCTCAAGGCTACAGACCTTATGGATACGGTAGATGACAGTAAGACCATAGAAGAATACGAAGAAAGCCACGAACATTTGGAAAGATACTTTATAGAAAAGGGTTTTGAACTAGCAAAGGCATACAAGGAAGCAATCTATTGGAGAGACTCTTATCTTTTCTACGCAACGCCAGAATACAAAAAGGAATATCTAAGAAGACATGCTAAGATGAACAGAATCCTCAAGGATATGAAACTCAAGCATTCCAAGTTTGAACGCATAGCGGACGAGCTTTTAAACCTTTATAACAAATACACAAGAAAGTCAAAGGAGTTTGAGGTAAGGAAAAAGAAGTTAGAGAGTATACATCCAGATATAGAGGAGCTTATAGAAAAATATGACCAAGACGCCACCTTACAGAAAAAGGCAGAGAGGGCGGGTTATGGCTTTGCAAGGTTTCAAATGCTAAGGGATGAATACCTTACTCTCAAAAAGGAAATAGAGGACCTTAGGCGAGAGATGGGTATACTTCCTGAGGAGCTTCAAAGGGTTATACACATAATAAAAGAAGGAAGGACAAAGGTGACTCAAGCAAAGCAAGTTATGGTAAAGTGCAACCTAAGGCTTGTGGTATCTATAGCCAAAAAGTATGTGAACAGAGGTCTTCACTTCCTTGACCTTATTCAAGAGGGCAACATAGGGCTTATGAAGGCAGTGGATAAGTACGACTACAGAAAGGGCTACAAGTTCTCAACCTACGCCACTTGGTGGATCCGTCAGGCAATAACGAGGGCTATAGCAGACCAAGCGAGAACCATACGCATACCTGTTCACATGATAGAAACCATAAACGACATAACAAAGGCACACAAAAAGCTCTTCCAAGAGCTGGGTAGAGAGCCAACCGCAGAGGAAATAGCCAAGTATCTTGGTATATCACCAGAAAAAGCCAGAAAGGTAATGAGAGTCTCCCAAGAGCCTGTATCCCTTGAGACACCTATAGGAGATGACGAGGAAACACACCTGAGAGACTTTATAGAAGACAAAAGCGTCCCATCACCGGAGGAACAAGTTTCAAGAAGACTTCTCAGAGAACAGCTCATAAGGGTCTTAAGCACTCTCGGAGAGAAGGAGAAGGAAATACTCATGTATAGGTATGGGCTTGTGGATGGCATAGAGTATACCCTTGAGCAGATAGGTAAGATGTTCAATGTAACAAGAGAGAGGATTCGTCAACTTGAGACAAAAGCCATAAGAAAGCTAAGACATCCAGCAAGGGCTAAGTATCTCAAGGACTTTGAGTTCTAAGCCTTTTATATAGCTCCACGAGGACCGAAAAGTCCTCGCCTCCCATACCTAAATACTTGGCGAGGGCGTATGCATTTTTAACATTTTGAAGACTAAGGCTGAAAGCTCCCAAATCCTTTACCATATCCTCCGCATAATGGAGGTCCTTGTGTATGAGGTCAACGGAAAAGTGAACCGAGTAGTCCCTCTGGAGGAGCTTTTTCTTTTTCACCTCTAAAAGGTAAGATTTTCCAGCACCACTTTCTAAGATATCCACGAGAAGTTCTCTCTCAAAGCCTGCAAGTTCTCCAATAGCTATAGCTTCAGAAAGCACCTGCATGAAGCCACCAAGAACCATATTGTTTATCAACTTTAGCTTGCTTGCATTTCCTGAAGGACCCACGTAAAAAATCTTCTTGCAAAACTTCTCAAATATGGCTTTGTTTTCTTCAAACTTTTCCTTGTCTCCTCCCACAAGGACTGTAAGCTCTCCCTTCTGTGCGGGTATTATGCTACCTAAGATGGGTGCATCAAGATAATAAGCTCCTCTTTTCTTTAGCTCCTCATATGCGAGCTTTGCATAAGCGTAGTGGTTTGTAGTCATGTCTATTATGGTTTTACCCTCTACTCCACCCTCAACAAGCCCATCTTTTCCAAATATTACTTCTTCAGAAGCATGAGAGTCAAAAACTATAAGGAAAACCCTGTCCACTTGACTTATTAGATGTGCGGGGCTGTCCGCAACGGGAAGACCAAGCTCAAGGGCTTTTTCTTTTGTCCTGTTCCAAAGTAAAAGCTCTACACCCTGCTCTGAAAGCCTCCTTGCTATAGCCTTTCCAAGACTTCCAAGTCCTATAAAACCTACTCTCATAGTAAGTTCATTATAACAGGGCTCGCGGATTCCCAGTCTTCCTGTGAAAGACTTACATATGCCCTTTCAAAATCCAAAAATACATCTTCAGCCAGTCCACCCATACTTTCCACAAGTTCTGTGAGTCTTCCAAATTTTTCCTTAGGGACGCTTATGGTATAGGTTCTACCAGTCCAACCTTCGGGAGTTTTTTCCATATAAACATCTATCCATATATCTCCAAACTCATAGGAGAGCATAAAACCCATAGGCTGTGCAAGACCGAGGATTTTTGCTACCTGTGATATGTGAAATCCTAACTCATCCATATTAAAATCTTAGCATGAGGTTTTTTATCCTTTCCCTCTTTGGCAAAGACAGACCTGGCATAGTGGCAGGGGTTTCAAAAGCCCTATACAAGATGGGTTTGAACCTTGAAGATTCCTCAATGACAAGGCTCAACGGTGAATTTACCATAATGCTCATAGTAGCTTCCGAAAGGGATATAAGTGCGGAGGATATACTCCAAAACCTTCAAGAGGTAGGGCAGGAATACGAGCTTTTTATGGTATGTAGGGAGTTGGAAAAAGTGGTTTATCCTAAGGCGGAGGCTATTTATAGGATTGTAGTCTTTGGCTCTGATAAGCCTGGGATAGTCTATGGGGTTTCTTCAATCCTTGCAGACCTTGGCTTAAATATAAGCGACCTTAGAACGGAAAAGAGGGGAAGCCTATATGTGATGGTTATAGAAGCGGAAGGGCAAGAGGATGTAGAGGATATTTTGAGACTTGAGCTTGAGAAGTTAAAGGATTTGTTGGGTGTTGACATAAGCGTAGAGAGGGAGGAAGAGGAAAGGCTATGAGAAAACTACCTATAATAACCTATCCCGATGAGAGGTTAAAAGTCCCTTCCCTTGAGGTTGTATCCTTTGACAAGGAGTTGGATAGTTTTGTTGAAGACCTAATATACACCATGAAAACCTCTCCAGGTTGCGTTGGTATTGCGTCTCCGCAGGTAGGTGTTCACAAAAGGATAATAGTGGTTGACACCTCTAATTCTAAGCATAAGGAAAACAAGCTAAGCCATGGGCTGATGGTGTTAATAAACCCCGAGATAGTCCAGCGTGATGGCGAGCTTGTGGTAAGAGAGGGTTGCCTAAGCGTGCCAGACTACACAGGCAACGTAAAAAGGCATTATTGGATAAGGGTTAGGGCCCTTGACCAAAGGGGAAACCTTGTGGAGTTTGATACAGAAGGCTTTGAGGCGGTGGTTATTCAACATGAAATAGACCATCTTGATGGTAAGGTTTTTATTGAAAGGCTTGTCTCTTCCAAAGACCTATTTAGAAGGAAGGTCTATAAGTAATCGTTAACCCTTTCAAACTTGACAAAGGTCATGATCTATTCTATAATGTTAATTATAACGCTAAATTGGAGGTAAATTCATGAGAATGAAACACCTAATATTTACTGCATTTGTCGGGCTTATGCCTCTTGTAGGTATGCCTTCATGGGCTCACGAGGGACATATGCATCAACATCAAGTTCAGGCTCAGGATAACATAACCGTGGTAGTTAACCTAACAAGGGACAGAGCACCTTCTGCAGTTATGGCTATAAGGTTTGCTACCATATCCCTTGAAAGGGGTAATCCCACTGTAATATGGCTTAACTCTGAGGGCGTAAGGCTTGCGGACGCAAAGGCAAAATCTTCTGAGGCAAGCAAGGCACTACAAGAGTTTATCTCAAAGGGTGGAAAGGTCTATGTGTGTCCGCACTGTGCCAATATGTTAGGAGTTAAAGAGCTTGTAAAGGGTGCGGAGTTTGGCAAGCCTGACATGGTTTTTGGGCTACTTTCTGAGGAAAGAGTGAGAATTATATCTTGGTAAGGAGGTAAGACATGAAGAAGACACTTCTTTTAGGAGCGGTTCTTAGCTTTCCAGCCTTCGCACAGGAGGTGTTGCTAAAGGAGGTTGAGGTAAAGGGCAAAAGGGAGACCTTTAGAGACAGCCTTGAAATAAGAGAGGTGCGAGAATCCTTCGCAAAGGATGTGGGTGAGGCACTGACAAGAATTGATGGGATTCATAAATTCAGGAAGGCTGGCATTGCCAACGATGTGGTTATAAGGGCTTTTCAAAGGGACAATATAAACGTGCTTATTGACGACACCGAGGTTCACGCTGCGTGTCCCAATAGGATGGACCCGCCTGCCTTCCATGTGGACTTTTCTGAAGTGGAGAGGATAGATGTAGTAAAAGGACCCTTTGATATAAGACATCAAGGTTCACTGGGTGGTCTTGTAAACATAGTTACCAAAAAGCCAGAGCAGGGCTTTAGGCTAAGGCTTAATGTCACCGTTGGCTCTTTTGACTACAGAAACTTTTCACCTGTTATTTCCTACAGGGATGAGAAGTTCTACGGACTTGTGGGATACTCCTACAGATATTCAAAGCCTTACAAGGATGGGGATGGCAAGAGGATAACAGAGTATGCCGACTACAAATCACAGTATGTAAACTCCAAAGCCTTTGAGATAAATACCTACTGGACTAAGTTTGGCTTTAAGCCCTTAGAAAACCATGAGTTTGAGATAGGCTACACGAGGCAGGATGCAAGGCATGTGCTATATCCAGCCCTTATGATGGATACCATATATGACAAAACGGATAGGTTTAACCTGAATTATAAGGTAGGAAAGATATCAGACCTGCTTAAATCTCTTGACTTTCAGTTTTACTACACAAAGGTAGACCACTGGATGGATAACAGGTATAGAACCTTTATGGGAACTCCATCAGGACCTTACTCTATGGCTACGGATGCTCAAACAAAAACCTATGGTGGAAGGATAGAGGCAAAGGTTGCTGACTTTACTTTGGGGCTTGAAGCCTATAAGAGAAACTGGGATGCGGTAAACTACATGTGGAGCCAAAGTGCTGGAACCTATAGAAATCAGTTTGTTATACCAGATGTAGATATAACCAACATAGGCTTCTATGGAGAATATAAAAAGCTCTTAACTCAGGCTATGAGAATGGTTGTAGGCTTGAGACTTGACACTACAAAGAGCGAAGCGAATTCTTCAAAAGCCAATACAAACCTATACTACGCCTACCACAATACAAGAAGCACATCAAAAACAGACACATATCCTTCTGGAAATGTTCAGCTCTTTTACAACCTTGCACCCGAGCTTGAACTGTTTACGGGCGTAGGTTATGCGGTAAGAGTCCCAGATCCTCAAGAAAGGTATTTTGCCCAAAATAGGTTGATGATATGTATTGCACAGAATAACTTCTACTGTGCGCGGGTTGGCAATCCTAATCTAAAACCCTCTAAAAACCTTGAGCTTGACCTTGGTCTAAAACATCAAAGTGCCAAATCTCTCACAAAGGCAACGGTGTTTGTAAGCTATGTGCAAGATTATATAACGGTCAACAACAAGCCTGTAGTGAACCCCATGTCTATGGTTGCACCTCCCAACGGTAGGGCAATGACCTACGCTAACACGGATGCTCGCTTTTTGGGATTTGAGTTAAGCTCTACATACAACCTTTGGGAAAACCTATTCCTGCTTGGTGGTGCAAGTTATGTAGAAGGTAGGAAAGACAGAAAGCCAGCCATAGGTATAACCGACAAGGATGTGGCGGAGGTGCCACCTCTAAAGGGTAGGCTTGGTCTTAGATACGATACAGGCATGTGGTTTGTAGAAGGTGAAACCGTAGCAACCTCAACTCAAAACAAAGTGGACTCAGACCTAAGAGAGCAAAAAACCTCTGGCTGGGCTATAGTCAACCTAAAGGCAGGAGTAAATTACAAGAACTTTACCCTCAATGCAGGCGTGGAGAACATTTTTGACAAGAAATACTATGAGCACTTCTCTTATGTAAGAAACCCTTTTTCTGCAGGTGTTAGAGTGCCAGAGCCCGGAAGAAGCTTTTATGTAAGCGCATCCTATCAGTTTTAAGCCCAGCATGGCTATGCGGTAGGCTCTTCCCATCTGGGGGAGCCCTCCTTTTAAATAAAATGTAAAAATCTCCATACAAAATGCAGGGACAAGGTGGGAAGATAAAATACATGAGAGCCTTTATAGTAGAAGACGAACCCTTGGCAGTCCAAAGACTAAAGAGGATGTTAAGTCAAGATGGCAGGCTTGAGGTAGTTGGAGAAGCAGGCACATACGAAGAAGCCCTAAAGCTCATAGAGGAAAAAAAGCCAGAGGTCTTGTTTCTTGACATAAGGCTTCCCGATGGCACTGGCATAGACCTTGCAAAAGAAGTCCTTTCCATGGGTCTAAAACCTTACATAATCTTTACCACTGCATATGGCGAGTATGCCCTTGAAGCCTTTAGAGTATCTGCGGTAGATTACCTCCTAAAGCCCTACTCTCAGGAAGACTTAGCCAAGGCTGTAGATAAAGTCTTGGAAAAGAAAAGCAACTTTCAGCAAGTTTCTAATCTTATAAGGGCGGAGCGTCCTATAATACCTGCGAGAATTGGGAATAAGGTTCTGTTTCTAAGTCCAGAGGACATATACTACGTTCAGGCGGAGATGGGAGAGGTAAGCGTAAGAACAAAGGAAGGACTTTTACCACTTAGCAAAAAGCTATACGAGATAGAGGATATGCTTAGACCATACAACTTCTTTAGGGTCCATAGGTCTTACCTTGTTAACCTAAGCAAGGTAAAGGAGCTAAAGAGCGTGGAGCAAAGTAAATATGTGATAGTTTTCAAAGATATAAACGAAACTCTAAAGACAAGCAGAGAGGGTGCAAAGGCACTAAGGGACTATCTAAATATTTAGCTTTCCTTTTGTGGAACTTCCAATATTTTAAAGAGAACCAATCTTATCTCTCTTATGTCCTCTTTTAACTCTGCCTCCGCATGACTTATTCTTCTGTTAGTTTCCATAATCTCAGCCTTAAGTTCTTGACGCGTGAGGTCTACTTTTGCATCTACCTTTTGTATTTCCTCCCTAAGTTTGTTTATGTCCTCCTTTAGCTCCTGTTTTACCATATCAACCTTTGCATCTACCTTATCAACTTTTGCATCTACTTTATGTATTTCCTCCTTTAGTTCTTGCTTGGAGGTTTCTACCTTCATATCAACCTTTGCATCCACTTTATCTATTTTCTCCTCAAGTCTGTTTATCTCTTCCATAAGCTCCTGTTTTACCATATCAACCTTTGCATCTACCTTATCAACCTTTGCGTCTACTTTACGTATTTCCTCTTTTAATTCCTGTTTAGAAGTTTCAACTTTTGCATCTACCTTTGCATCTACTCTATCTATTTTCTCCTCAAGCCTGTTTATCTCTTCCATAAGCTCCTGCCTATAGGTATCCGTCTTTTTATCCACTCTTTGAATGTCAGCTTGGAGTGCATCCAGTCTCTTATCTATATGCATCATCAAAAACACACCAACTCCAACCACCGCACCTATAATCGTTATAGTGCTTATAATAAGCTCCACAATGGGTATAAATATAGGCTTGTAGTTTATACAGTCAAGAAAGGGCTCTATATAGCTCTTTTGCGATGCTTATCCTTTGGTAATAATTTACAATGGGTTTGTGGTAGGGTAGTGCATACCTTATAGGGTCATGTAGCTTTTCGCAGGGTATGTCTGAAAGCTCTGGAATATACCTTTTTATATACTCACACTGCGGATCATACCTTTGGGCTTGAAGTATGGGATTGAAAAGCCTAAAGGGTTTGGGGTCTGCACCCACAGAGGCGGTCCACTGCCAGTTTCCTATGTTTACCACCTCATCGTAGTCCAAAAGGTGTTCCTTGAAAAACTCCTCTCCTATCCTCCAGTCTACAAGCAAAACCTTTGTGAGGAAGCTACCTACTATCATCCTCATCCTGTTGTGAAGCCATTTTTCTTCTTTTAGCTGTCTTATGCCTGCATCTACTATGGGATAGCCAGTGCGTGCCTCAAAGAAAGCCTGTATGTATTCTTGCCTGTTTTCCCATCTTATGTTTCTTCTCTTTTCCTGAAACTCAAGGTCTTTGGTCTGTGGAAAGTTGTAGGCTATATGATACCAGAACTCTCTCCATGCTAACTCCTTTATAAACTGCTCGCTCCTACCCTGTGCGGTCTTAAAGATACTTCTCAAGGATAGCACTCCAAATCTTATGCAAGGAGAAAGTCTTGAAGAACCATCTATCGCCGGATAGTTCCTAAGCTCTTCGTATCTTTCAAAGGGAAAGCTCCTTAACCTCTCAAAACAGTCCTCTGGATGAAAGGGTTCTGGACTATCAAAGTCTATGTTTAAGTCCTTTAAGGTGGGCAATGGTAAGTCTGGCACTTTAAAGTCTTGTGGGTCTTCTTCCGTAAGGTCTACTCTTTTTATCCATTCTGTGTAAAAGGGCGTATACACCTTTTTTTGAGGTATGGATTCTGGTCTCACAAGAAAGTTTTCAAAAACTTCCACATATTCCACACCGTGGGCTTGGCAAATACTTTTTATGACCTTGTTCCTTTCTCTTCCACTCCAGCTGTAAGACGTTGTGGTATATAGATGGGTTGGCTTAGCGGTTTTAAACACTTCTTTTAAGACTTCTTCCGTGCTACCTTGCATACAGTAAACCTTTATCTGTGAGGACAATAGGGCTAAGGCTTTGTATAAGTAGACAAGCCTTTTTTTGTCAACCTTTAAGTCCCTGATTATGTCCTTGTCAAAGATAAAGAGGGGGACAATCTCCTTATGTCTCTTTGACGCATAGGCAAGCCCTCTGTTATCCCTTGCTCTTAGGTCTCTTTTGAACAAATACACCGCTCTCATGGTTTGGCTACCGCAAGGTAGATAACCGTTAGCGATACCACTATAAGTGGCAGGGCTACTATGTATGTAAACATGTCGTAGTTTTTATAGGCTTTTGGCTTTTCCTTTGAACGAGGTATGTAGAAGTTAACAAACCAAAAGTTTATGACCTCAAGTGGTAGTATGATACCTAAAACAAGAGGTAGCTTGTAGTTTAGCCAGTTTATGTCAAACTTATACTTGAGAAGATGAAGCATATAAAAACCCATTACTACAGCTAACACAAAGCCTGCTATTTCAAGGTTGGTCATCCAACGGTAAAAGTTCCTAAGTAGGTCTTGATTGCAACCTGTGGGTCTTTTCATAGAATACAGCATAAAAAGTCCAAGGGAAGAGGATGCTCCAGCCCAGATAAAAATGCCAATCAGGTGGATAAACTTTGCGGTCGTGTATTCCATGACTGTATGTATTTTACAGACCTTTTTATGTATGGGTATATCCTTTTGCCTATGAATGGTATCCTTTTAAGCCTCACTATGTCCCTTTTGGAAGCTCTGGAAAGCAATATAATGGCAAGAAGATACAAGGGAACGGTGGGTAAAAGTGGCAAAAATATGCCAAGAGTGCCAAGCCCAAAAAAGAAAAAGCCAGAAAGCCTATATACGCTCTTCATCAGTTATAAAATATAGGCTTTTGCTCTCGTGTTTTTTGAAAAGTAGGCTTTACCCATGTGGAGAGGATACCTTACCTTTTCTGGCTTTAGCTTACCCTTTTTGTAGTGTATTAGCTCCACCCTGCCTATTAATAGGCTATGGTCTGGAAGCTCAATAAGCCTTTCTTGCTTGCACTCATACACAAGAAGGGATTGCTTCACCATGTAGGCATTAACCCTCAAGGCTTTGAGAGGTTTTATTTCCTTGAATAGTTTCCATTTATCTGTTTGGTCTCCGTGATATTTTCCTGCGATAAGGATGTCCTCAAGGTAGGTTTCAGGGAGGAAGTTGACAGTGAAGTCTATTCCCTCTAAGACCAGCTTATGGCTATAGTTTTCCCTTGCTATGGCTACCGCATACATAAAGGGTTCTTTGTTTGTGGGCATGTGCCAAGCTACTGCCAGTGGATTTTCTCCCACACAAAGGAGTGCCACTGGCCTTGGCACATAACCCAAAAAGTAGGCATCTTCAAGGGTCTTAAAAGTTTCCTGAGGGGCGGGGAGGACCCCTTCAGGAGGAGGCAAGGCATGGGCATGGTGGGCCTTTCTCATGCGGTCCATCTGCCAAGCAAAAAGACCAGAGTTATACCCACTATGTGGACAATCCACCATCCTATCCTCATGAACCTAAAAGCCTCTGGTAGTTGCATGGCACACACCTCCTTTTGGTTTTTACTTATGGATAAGCATAGGTCTTGCAGAGTCCCTTTGGTATGGGACAAAGCTACCCTTTAAGGTTTGATTTTTACCTCTCATCAAGCTCTATTCTAAAGACCGTCAAGCCCTCAGAGGACTTATAGCTTAGCTTTCCATTACAGAGTTCAAGTCTTTTTCTCAGATTAGAAAGACCTGTGCCTTCCCTTATTTCCTCAAAACCTACGCCGTTGTCTATCACCTCTATTATCGCCCTGCCTCCCTCTCTGTAAGCTCTTATTTGCACCTTTCCTCTTCTTAGCTTTAGACCATGCTTTAGTGCGTTTTCTACAAGAACCTGCAGGGAAAACTTAGGCACTTTCAAAGACAAAAGGCTCTCATCCAGCTCCGTTTCAAGCTCTATTTTACCTACGAACCTAAGGCTTATGACCTTCCAGTAGTCTTTGAGGAGGTTTATCTCCTCCTGCAGGGTTATAAGAGGTTCAAAGTAGAGGCTTTTCCTAAGGAGGCTTGCCAAGGCTAATATGGCTTCTTCCGCTTTGCGAGGGTCTTGATAGACAAGCTCCGCCAATGCGTTCAGTGTATTAAACATAAAGTGAGGACTTATCTGACTTTCTAAGTTTCTTATGTGCTCCTCAAGGAGTAACCTTTTGTTTTCTTCTTCTCTTCTTTGCAAAGAGACCAGCTTGTAGAGAAGATAGCCAAGGGATGCGGTCATAATGCCTAAGAAAAAGGAAAGGCTAAGGGCTTTGCTCATGGGAAGATGCAAGTCCACTATTCTAAAGACTTCATTGGTAAGGTAGCCACCTATTGCACCAAAAAAGCCAGAAAGTAAGGCAAGCAAAAGGCTAAAGGGTGTTCTTAAAAACTCTGGCATTTTCTTTACAATCCAGCGGTTGTTTATCTCTGTGGTTATAAGGGAGAGGATAAATATATAGCTTGAGGTAAGTAGTCCAAGAAAAGCCATTGGCATTAGGTTTTGACCGTGCAAAGATGCCACAAAGCCTGATATGGAAAAGCCAAGAAGGAAAGCGAGTAAGAGTATGTATAACCATTCCCTTAGGCGAATCCTTAGCATATTTGAAAGTCCCTTTCTATAAGTTTTAGCAAGTTTATAACACCCATGCTCACACCTGGCCAACCTTGACCTGGAAAGACGGTATCTCCCACAAGATAAACACCCTCCACAGGCGTAAGTGATGAGGGATAGGAAAAGGGAAAGTTCTCCTTTATAACGGGTATTCCACCCACCGAACCCCTGTATCTTCCCGTGTATCTCTCAAAGGTTTTTGGAGTGCCAGCAAAGACATGAAGTTTCTTCAAAGCTCTTAGCTCTGGCAGATGCTTATAGATTAGCTCAAGACAATACTCGGTAGCTCTTTCCTTTCTTTCCTCGTATTCTTCCTTTGAAAGCCCCTCCCATAGCTCAAGCCTTGTGTGGGTAGATATGGTAATACTGCGGGTTTTTTCCTTGCTAAGCACTGGGTCATCTTCCTCTGAGATAGAAAGAAACAGAGACCTACTGCCCGTGTAGGGTATAGGCTCTCTCAGAAGTATAAAATGGTGGTGAGAAAAGTCCTTTGGAAGCTCTCCCTCTACCGTCATGTATATGGTAAAGGCACCCCATAGCTTGGAGTATCGCCTTTTTGCCCTTTCGGAGAAATCCTTAAGCTCTTCTATAAGGTCTCCAGCCTTCCACAGGGTAGTGTTTAGAATAACTCTTTTTGCCTCGTATTGCCCCTTGTTGGTTTCTATGAGAAAACCCCAGGGCTTTTTCCTTATGGCTTTTACCCTCGTTTTCATACTTACGTGTTTTACCCTCTGGGCAAAGGTGTCAAGAAGTTTCCCCATACCACCTATCACATAATAGTTGGTTAGGTTTGGATAGGTAAGCCCCAGAGAGGCTACAGAGAATGGCACCTCTTCTAAAAAGCCCTGTGCGGTAATTAGAGTGTGGTGTGTAAGAAAAAGCTCGTAGTCGGAGTTAAAGTCTCCGAGGTATACCTTCACAACCCTTTTTGCACTGAAAAAATTGCACAAAAGGGTGGAAAGAAAGCCAACAGGATGTTTTGAAAGGTTTCTGAAGGGCAAGGTTAAGCTGGGATAAGGCAGGCTGTCGCACCACATACTCCACATGGCATCGCTTACTTCGTATACCCTCTTCCAAAAGGCTCTGTGGTTAAGTCCCGGAAAGGCTT
Organism: Hydrogenobacter sp. T-2; assembly: GCF_033971325.1. Classification (NCBI taxonomy): domain Bacteria; kingdom Pseudomonadati; phylum Aquificota; class Aquificia; order Aquificales; family Aquificaceae; genus Pampinifervens; species Pampinifervens diazotrophicum. The sequence goes on along the minus strand of NZ_CP117180.1, from coordinate 49,365 downwards.
TTGATATCTCCTCAAGGGCAAGCTCTCTGTTTTTCCACCTTCTTATAGTCTTATCCCCCAGATATATTACCATGGCAGGGTCTATAGGCTTTATGGGAAGCTCTAAACCCACGTACTTTGCTATTTTCCCCACAGGAAGCTCTTCTTCCGCACCTACAAAGGTAGCAGCACCCACATTGTAATAAAAACCCTTCCTCTGAAAAGTCCCCGCACAACCCCCAAGATAGTCAAGGGCTTCAAAAAGAATAACATCCTTTCCCATATGAGAGAGAAGTGAGGAAGCCAAAACACCACCTATGCCACCGCCAACTACTGCGTAGTCAAGCATAAATATAAATATTCCGAAATATGAGTATTAGATTGAAGCGTATGCTATAGAGGTTTAAAAGCCCTTTCTTTCAGTTAACGACCTTATCCCCCTAAGCCCTATGTCCCTTCTGTAATGCATGCCCTCAAACCTTATCTTCTCAACCGCCTTGTAAGCCCTTTCCCTTGCTTCCTGTAAGTCCCTTCCCCAAGCACACACATTCAAAACCCTTCCACCCCTTGTGTATATTTTGCCATTCCTTTCTTCCGTTCCAGCATGGAAAAGCACTATATCCTCTAATTTTTCCACTTCCTCAAGCCCTAAAATCTCCTTGCCATCCTCTGGCTTTTCTGGATAGCCCTTGCTTGCAAGGACTACACACAGTGTATGTCTTGGGTCTATATCAAGGCTTATATCCTTGCCTTCATAAAAATCAAGCAGGGTTTGGAGGAAGTCTCCCCTTAGCCTCATAAGAAGTGGCTGAGCTTCTGGGTCTCCAAGCCTTACGTTAAACTCTAATACCTTTGGTCCTCTATGGGTAAGCATAAGACCCACATACAGAAAGCCCCTGTAGTATATGCCCTCTCTCTTTAGACCTTCTATTACCCTTTCTACTATCTGCTCCCTTATGGCTTTCTCCGTATCCTCGTCCACAAAGGGATTGGGTGAGTATGCTCCCATGCCACCTGTGTTTGGACCCATATCACCGTCAAGAAGTCTTTTATGGTCTTGAGAGGTAGGTAGGGGTAGGTATCTGTCTCCATTGAGAAGCACTATGTAAGAGGCTTCCTCACCTTCAAGGTATTCTTCTATAACCACCCTTGACCCCGCTTCGCCGAGACTTTTTCTTACCATTAGCCTTTCTATGGCTTGCATAGCTTCTTCTTGGCTCTTGCAAACTACCACCCCCTTACCGCTTGCAAGCCCATCCGCCTTTATAACCACAGGAACACCAAAATCCTTCACAAAATTCCTCGCCTTTTGTGGGTCTTCAAATACATGAAACTCTGCGGTGGGTATACCATGCCTTTGCATAAACTCCTTAGCAAAGACCTTACTCCCCTCAAGCATAGAAGCCTTCTGAGAGGGTCCAAAGACCCTTAGACCCCTCCTTTCAAACTCGTCCACAAGACCAGCACACAAGGGTGCTTCTGGTCCAACCACCGTAAAGTCAATACCTTCCCTTTGAGCAAAGTCCGCAAGGGTTTTTATGTCTGTGGGTTCTATGGGTATATTTCTGGCTATCTTTGAAGTACCAGCATTTCCCTTAGCACAGTAAAGGGCTTTTATCAAAGGACTTTGAGACAGCTTCCATGCTATGGCGTGCTCCCTACCACCATTACCGACCACTAAAACCTTCACAATTCAATTATACCAAAACTCTCTCCTTTGCTATTCTAAGAAAGTTTTCAAGAAGTTTCATACCCTCTTCTGAAAGAACAGATTCTGGATGAAACTGGACACCAAAGAGAGGATACTCCACATGTTGGACACCCATTATTTCATCGTCTTCAGACCATGCGGTTATCTTTAAAACCTCTGGCAGGGTGCTCTTGTCTATGACAAGGGAGTGATATCTTACCGCAGTAAAAGGGTTCTTGAGACCTTCAAAGATGCCCTCGCCTGTGTGTGTTATCTGAGATGTTTTGCCATGCATAAGCCTTTTTGCCCTCACTATCCTTGCCCCAAAGGCATAACCTATAGACTGATGACCTAAGCAAACACCCAGTATGGGTATTTCCCTGTAAAACTCCCTTATCACATCCACAGATATGCCTGCCTCCTTTGGAGTGCAAGGTCCAGGAGATATCACAATAGCATCTGGCTTTGCCCTTCTTATGTCCTCAAGGCTTATTTCGTCATTTCTTCTTACAGCCACATCCGCAGAAAGCATCTGCAAATATTGAACCAAGTTGTAGGTAAAGGAGTCATAGTTGTCTATCATAAGGACTCGCATGAGGATTAAAATATAAACCTACGAATGTATAGGTCAATTCTGTATGGCATACTCCTTACCCTCTTGTTTGTGGGCGGTTCATTGGTCTATATAGTCAAGAAGACTTTTACAAAGGACTTTTTTAACGCGCTTATCCATGCGGACAAGAAGTATATGCTCATGTCCTTTGTTTGTATGCTTTTGTATCATACCTTTGACAACATTAGGTTTTTTGTGCTTTCGAGGGCAATGAAGCTAAGATACTCCTTCTTTTACGGCTATGTTATATCCTACATAAATACCTTTGGTGCTACCATAACACCCTCACAAGCAGGGGGAGAGTTTATGTCCATGTATACTCTTTCAAGAAAGGGTGGAAAATTGCATAAGGTGCTTAGCATATTAACTATGAAAATGCTAAGTGGTTTAGTTTTTTTTCTTCTGGCTCTACCCTACGTGCTTTTACACATATACAAAAACCCATCTCAAGGTGTTAGAATAGGCTACGTTTTGCTCTTTTTCTTTGCTTTAGTGCTTTTCTTATACATACTTCTTAGGCTTTTCTTTAAGAGAAGCTCTTCTAACCAGCAAAAGCTCATACAGAGGCTAAAATATAATCTCAAAAAATACTTGGTAGTCCTCAAAATATTTCTTAGGGACAAAAAGATGAGCATACTTATTGCATGCTTAAGCAGTGTGCTTGTTTATATGTCTTTCTTAGCGTCGGGTGCTTTCCTACTAAAGAGCTTTAATCCACAGCCAGAAATTTTAACCCTCATAGAACATCAGCTTTTGCTACTGTATGCCATATTTATAAGCCCAACTCCGGGTGGAAGCGGTGTGGGAGAGGTAGGTGCATTGTATGCCTTTGAACCCTTCTTGGAGCTTTCTCTTCTTGGAGGCTTTTCCATGCTTTGGAGGTTTATAACTCAGTATTTGAGTGCAATAATTGGAGGCTTCTTGCTCGCCTTTTTTCTCATAAGGGACGCAAAAAGGTTCAAAAATGCTTGAAAGCCTCAACCCATACCTCTGGGCGGTAAAACTTAGAAACTGGGTTTATGACTCAGGGCTTATAGCTCAATGCAAATTCCCTATTCCTGTTATTTCAGTTGGGAATCTGTCTGTCGGAGGAAGCGGGAAGAGCTCCTTGGTTAGGTATATAGCTAATATGCTCTCTGAGAAGTTAAAGGTATGCGTAATTTCAAGAGGCTACAAAAGAAGCACAAAGGGGACACTTTTAGTCTCTGAATGGGGTAACTTGAGGGCAAGCTGGCAGGAGGCTGGAGATGAGCCTTATATGTTGGCAAAGCTACTGCCAAGGGTTAGCCTTGTGGTGGATGAGGTGCGGTGCAGGGGTGCGGACTTTGCCCTTAGGGAATTAAAACCAGAGCTTATCATCCTTGACGATGGCTTTCAGCACAGGAAAATACACAGAGACTTAGACCTTCTTCTTCTCAGAAAAAGAGACTTCTCAGACAGGGTTTTACCTTTTGGTAGATTGAGAGAGCCACTTGAAGGTATGGAAAGGGCGGACGCTTTTGTGCTTTCATACAGAGAGCTTGAGGACTTTGACTGGAGACATGCTCACAAGCCTACCTTTAAGATGCGTAGAAGTGGCTGGAGGATACTTAGGAGCACAGACCACAGGCAGGTAGAAAACTACCATGAGCTTAGCTTTTTAGCCTTTTGTGGACTTGGAGACAACGAGCAGTTTTTCCAAACCCTTAGGAGATTAGGCATAAGACTGGAAGACACCCTTGGCTTTCCAGACCACTATCACTATAGAGGTTTCAAACTTCAAAGGGATAAGCTATACATAACCACCTTAAAGGACCTTGTAAAGTTAGAGCCTGCGGAAAACCTTTTCTATCTTGACTTTGAGGTAGAGGTGGAAGGCTTGAAAGAGTTTTTAGAAGGTTTTATAATTAATAGACTGCAGAGGGTCGGTAGCTCAGCTGGCAGAGCAACGGACTCTTAATCCGTGGGTCGCGGGTTCGACTCCCGCCCGGCCCATAGAACAAGTCGCCAAAAGAGAGGAGTAGCATAAATTGAACCCTATGAAAAAGCATTCTAAGGAAAGGGTAAAGTACGTAATAGACCAAACTAAGAAAATCAAGGAAATTATAATGCCATGGAAGGAATTTACACAGCTTATTGAAGATATGCATGATGTTAAGGTAGTTTTGGAAAGGAAAGACGAAGAACTCCTTAGCTTGGATGCTATAAAGAAAACCCTTTATGTATAAACTGCTCTTCAAAAAATCGGTAAGCGATGACTTCAAAAGGATTGACGCCAGCACACCTATAGGATACTTTCTGCCATTGAAGAGCTTTCTATCAATCCGTATCCTAAAAAATATGAAGTTCTAACTTATAAAATCTTCTTTAACACCACCACCGCAAGAGGTGGTAGTGTAAGTTTAAGAGAGAAAGGTCTTCCATGAAAAGGCACCTCTTCCGCCCATACTCCACCCATATTACCAAGATTTGAGCCACCGTATATCTCAGAGTCTGTGTTTAAAAGCTCCTTCCAAAAGCCTGCCTTTGGCACACCTATTCTGTATTCAAAGCGAGGAACGGGTGTGAAGTTGCAAACCACAAGCAGAAGGTCTCCCTCGGAGGATTTCCTAAGATAGCTAATAATACTCTTTTCCCAGTCATAGAAATCTACCCATTCAAAGCCCTCTGGCTCGCAATCCAGCTCGTGAAGTGCCTTCTCTTCTCTGTAGAGCTTATTTAGGTCCTTTATGAGCCTTTGAATTCCTCTGTGGCTTTCGTATTGGAGAAGATGCCAATCAAGACTTTGGTCATGGTTCCACTCCCTCCACTGAGCAAACTCTCCACCCATAAAGAGGAGCTTTTTCCCTGGATGAGTCCACATGTATCCCAAGAGGAGCCTAAGGTTGGCAAACTTTTGCCAATAGTCGCCTGGCATTTTGGATATGAGTGAGCCTTTGCCATGGACTACTTCGTCGTGGGAAAGGGGAAGTATAAAGTTTTCAGAAAAGGCATACCAGATGCTAAAGGTGAGCTGATGATGGTGGTATTTCCTGTATATGGGGTCTTTGGACATGTAAAAAAGCGTGTCGTTCATCCAGCCCATGTTCCACTTAAAGCCAAAGCCGAGCCCACCAAGATACACGGGTCTGCTTACCATGGGAAAGGCGGTAGACTCTTCCGCTATAGTCTGTATGCCCTCAAAATCCTTGTATAGGCATGTATTGAGCTTTTTCAAAAAGTCTATGGCTTCAAGGTTTTCTTTGCCACCGTATATGTTGGGAACCCATTCATGCCTTGAGTAGTCCAAGTAGAGCATGCTGGCAACCGCATCTACCCTAAGACCGTCCACGTGGTATTTCTCAAGCCAAAAGTGAGCGGAGCTAAGCAGAAAGGACCTTACCTCACCCTTTCCATAGTCAAAAACATAGCTTTTCCAGTCAGGATGCCAGCCCTTTCTCCAATCTCCATACTCATAAAGGTGAGTCCCATCAAAGTATGCCAGTCCATGCCCATCGGTGGGAAAGTGAGAGGGAACCCAATCAAGGATAACTCCAATACCCTCTTGATGGAGATAGTCCACAAGATACATAAAGTCTTGAGGTGTGCCATAGCGTGAAGTGGGTGCAAAGTAGCCTGTTATTTGATAGCCCCAAGACCCATAAAAGGGATGCTCCATCACAGGTAGAAACTCCACGTGGGTAAAACCCATTTCCTTTACATACTCTGCCAAAAGAGGTGCAAGCTCTCTGTAGCTTAGCCATCTGTTTCCCTCTTCTGGCACTCTTCTCCACGAACCAAGATGAACCTCGTATATGCTAATAGGTGACCTGTGATGGTTTAGGTCCCTTCTTTTCCTTAACCACTCTTCGTCGTGCCACTCATAACTTAGTTCCCATACGATAGAGGCGGTCAAGGGTGGAGTTTCGTGAAAAAAGCCAAAGGGGTCTGCCCTGTCTGTCCAGTAGCCCCACGAAGTATAAAGGTGGTATTTATACCTTTGACCCTTTTTGACACCTTTTACAAAGCCTTCCCATATACCAGAGCCATCTTCTCTTTTCCTCAAAGGCAGAGAGTGCTTGTCCCAGTGGTTGAAATCTCCAAAAAGGAAAACCTGCTCCGCATGGGGAGCCCATACCGCAAAATAGGCACCATCCTCAAAAAGATGACAGCCCAGCTTTTCATATAACCTACAGTGAGAACCTTCTTTAAAAAGGTATACATCGTAGTCGGTTATAAGGGAAAAGTCATAAAAAACCCTCATGCCTCTGTTATAGTATAGTCCATGAACCGATGGAAAGACTGGTGGGAGCAAGCACTTAGGGACGAAGAAAAGGCAAGGCTTGATTTAGAGCATGGCTATTATGAGTGGGCTTGCTTTACCGCACAGCAGTCTGCGGAAAAGGCTCTTAAGGCACTCTGCATGCATAAAGGCTTTGAACCCTGGGGACATTCCCTGCTTGCCCTTTTACAGTCTTTAAAACAGGCAGGGCTTGACATACCAAGGGAAGTGGAAAGATGCGCTAAGAGCCTTGACCTGTATTACATACCAACGAGATATCCCAATGGTCTGCCTGCAGGCAAACCCTCTGACTATTACACAGAGGAAAATGCACAGGAGGCAATAGATGCGTGCAATAATATCCTGCAATGGTGCAAAACTCATATACATAAGGAAGGATGAGCTCCTGAGCTTTCTCAAAAACTTGGCTGAGAAGATGAAGAGCGAGCTGGAAAATGTTAGCCAAGTATACCTTTTTGGCTCTTTGGCAAAGGGTGAAGAGAGAGGGCTTAGCGATGTGGACTTGCTTGTGGTGGTAAGAGTAAGGTTAGATAGGTCAAACTTCTGGAGGGTTTACAGAGAAATATTTAACTTCGTGGCAGACAGGCTAAAAATGGACTTTGACTTGGTGGTGGTAGAAGAGAGCAAAAAGGAAGAAACTCTAAGAAGGCTCGGGGCTTATCTTCTTATTTCAAAAACTTGAGGTATCATTAGGGCGTAGCCTTGAAGTTGCCAGTGGATTATCTCTGTTATAGCGGAAGGGACGAGCTCAACAAAGGGATAAAAGTCCTTTTCTGAAAGTCCGTATATTTGCTCCGCCGCCATTTTGCACACCTTAAACTCTACTCCATACATGCTAAGGCTTTCAAGCCTCTCCACTATATCCGCATACTGCTCTTTGTTTTTCATGGCAAAAACAGGAAGCTCTCTGCCATGAGAAACCACCACTATGTGTATATCATCTGGGCTGAAATCATAGGGAGGGTTTGTAAGGACAAAGATAACATTGGATATCCATCCAAGAGCTGGTCTTATCTTCTCTGGATGGTCAAGAAATAGCTCGTAAACCACTTTGAAGGGTTTTACATATGGCGTTTGCACTACCTTGCCATGGGGCTGAGCAAAAACCAAGCTAAAGATTAGAAGTAATCCTAATATTGCTTTCATTTTTACACCTCCAAGTGTAAAATATAGGCATTTCTTCAAAGAGAGAAAGTTAACCAAGTTATATAATATTCCTCACTTAAATGGTAAAAATAAAACTCTGCGGTTTTACAAGGGAAGAGGACATAAAAAAAGCGTTAAGCCTAAGGGTGGATTACTTAGGCATAATACTCTATTCCAAAAGTCCAAGGTATGTGGAGATGTGTAGGGCTGTGAAACTTCTTGAGGCTGTAAAGGGTTCCAAAAGTGTGGCGGTTATGGTAAACCCTACCCTGGAGGAGGCAAAAGAGGCTTTAGAGATGGGCTTTGACCTTATTCAACTTCATGGAGAGGAGAGCCTGGACTTTGCCATGGAAATTGGCATAGAAAGGGTCATAAAAGCCTTTAGGAGCTGTCTGGGGCTCAAGGTTCAAGAGGAGTGGAAAGAGGCACATGCGGTGCTTCTTGATGCTTGCTCAGAATCCTATGGTGGAAGTGGCAAGAGGTCTGATTGGAGCACTGCAAAGGGGCTCGTGGAAAGAGGCTTTAGGGTAATTCTCGCAGGTGGTTTGAATTCTGAAAGCGTTAGGGATGCTATAAGAACTGTAAAACCCTTTGGTGTTGATGTTTCCTCCAGCATAGAGGTAATCCCTGGCATAAAAGACCATAAAAAAATGGAGGAGTTTGTCCATGCAGTTAAGAACGCACTTGGAGATTGACACAAGCCTTAGCGGTGAGATTATTGAACTTTCTGAAGGCTCTGCGGTGCTTAAGCTAAAGACAGACCGTAGGATGGTGGCGGATGAGAAGGGTCTTGTGCATGGAGGCTTTATCTTTTCTCTTGCGGACTTTTGTGCTATGGCAACGGTAAACGAGCCAACGGTGGTATTAGCACAGGCAAGTATAAAGTTTTTAAAGCCAGTGGTGGTAGGAGATGAGCTTATAGCGGAGGGAAGGCTCATAAAGGCGGAGGGTAAAAAGCGATGGGTTTTTGTGGAGGTTAAAAGAGGAGAAGAGAAGGTCGCAGAGGGGGAGTTCCTCTGCGTAGTTCCAGAAAAACACGTGCTATCTTAGTATGCAAATACCCCCATCTGCCTTGCAAACTCCTTGAGCCTTGCAATTCTCTTTTCTGTAGATGGGTGTGTGGAGAAAAGCTCCCATATACCTTGACCAGAAAGGGGGTTCTCTATGAAAAGGTGGGCAGTTCCTTGGTTGACTTCCGCTGGTATTTGATGCACGTAGTTGTGTATCTTCTCAAGGGCACTGGCAAGGGCAAGAGGGTCTCCAGAGATCCTTGCACCAGTTTCGTCCGCCATATATTCCCTTGAGCGAGATATAGCCATTTGGATAATGGTGGCTATTATGGGTGTTATAATTATCATGGCTATGCTTGCTATAAGAGAAAGAGGATTGTTGTTATTCTCACCGTCCCTTGAGTGTCCAAATATGAGAGCCCATTGTAGCATGCTTACAAGGTAAGATATGGCACCCGCTATAGTTGCTGCCATGGTGGCAACCAAAACATCTCTGTTTTTTATATGTCCGATCTCGTGAGCGAGCACGCCTCTTAGTTCCCTTTCGTTCAAGAGCCTGAGTATGCCAGAAGTGACCGCCACCGCACCGTTAGAAGGTCCTCTTCCTGTAGCAAAGGCGTTGGGCTGTTCCATAGGGACAAGGTATACTTTGGGTTTTGGTATATTTGCCCTCTGGGCGAGCTCTTCCACCATCCTGTGAAGCCATGGAGCCTCCTCGTAGGGTATCTCCCTTGCACCATACATCTTAAGCACTATCTTGTCAGAAAACCAATAGGCGAGGAAGTTCATAATTCCTGCCAACACGAGGGCGATAGTCATTCCAACCCTACCACCTATCAGATTACCTACGAACAGGAAAAGACCCGTCAAAACTCCAAGCAGTATAACACTCCTTATTGCGTAGCCCATTTCCTTTTCCTCCTCCAGACAGCCATGATAAGGCTGACTGGGCTGGGGTATTTGTATCCCGCCTTTTTACACATGGACTGCCCCAGCAGGCGGTTTTGGTCCATGCCACAGGTATTTATATAAGTTTAAAATACAAACAAGAGAGGAAGCTGTCAACCCTAAATGATATAGCTCAGACTTGATTTTAAGGAGAGAGGATTTATATTTAACGAATAACCCATATTACAATGACAGAAAGAGTAGAGGAAAGGCTTGACCTTGGAAGCTTTGATGAGAAGTTCTACGCCATAGTTGGAAGAGGAGACGAAAACCTCAAGTATTTTTCACAGCTCTTTGATGTGAAGATATCCGCAAAGGGAACAGAGATACTCATAAGAGGAGAAGAAGACAGAGTCCGTGCAGTATACGATTTTCTAAAGGACATAATAAAAGAGCTAAGAACGTCCACCTTAACGCCTCAGGAGGTAAAAGAGAGAGCAAGAAATTACGTTAGGCTAAAGCTTGAAAGGGAAGAGACTCCAAGAGAAGAGATAATACTCATAACCCATAGGAAAAAGGCCATACTGCCAAAGACTCATACTCAAAACATATATGTGGACGCCATAAGGAACAACGATATAGTCTTTGGAATTGGTCCAGCAGGGACAGGCAAGACCTACCTTGCTATGGCAATGGCACTGGCACATCTAAAAGCAAACAAGGTTAATAAGATAATACTCACCAGACCTGCGGTAGAAGCTGGAGAAAAACTGGGCTTTTTGCCTGGTGGTATAGCGGAAAAGGTAGACCCATACCTTAGACCCCTTTATGATGCCCTTTACGACATGGTAGACTATGATAAGGCAAGTTACATGCTTGAAAGAAACATAATAGAGATAGCACCTCTTGCCTTTATGAGAGGAAGGACTCTCAACGATGCCTTTATAATCTTGGACGAAGCACAGAACTCTACAAAAGAGCAGATGAAAATGTTTCTCACTCGTATAGGTTTTGGCTCAAAAGTAGTTATAACAGGTGATATAACACAGATAGACCTTCCTAAGAGAGAGCAATCGGGTTTAGTAGAAGCCATAAAGGTTTTGCAAGGTATAGAAGGTATTAGCTTTGTGTGGTTTAAGGACGAGGACGTGGTCAGGCATCCTATAGTTGCGAGGATAATAAAAGCCTATGAAGAGTTTGAAAGAGCAAAGGAAGAACAGGGTTTTAGCAAGGAAGGAGAAGGGAAAGGTAAGGATTAGATGGGTTAGAGATATAGTTGGCAAGCTGTTAGATATTCAAGGCTTAGAAGGTATAGAGTTAAGCATATACCTAACAGACGATGAGACTATAAGGCTTCTAAACAAAAACTTTAGAGGCAAGGACAAGGCTACGGATGTCCTTTCTTTTATATACAAGGAGCAGGTAGGCGGATACAAACTCCTTGGCGAGATAGTTATATCTATAGACACTGCTAAAAGGCAAGCAAAAGAGTTAGGGCACAGCCTTGAAGAAGAGATAAAAAGGCTTTTGGTGCACGGCTTTGTGCATCTGTTGGGCTATGACCATGAGCTTGGAGAAGAGGAAGAGAAGCATTTTATGGAATTGGAAAAAAGGCTTATAGAAAGTCTTTCAAACTATTTATAATCCTATCTTATGCCTAACTACGTTTTGCTCCTTTCTTTTGTAGGGACAAACTTTCATGGCTGGCAGGTTCAACCTAATTTGAGGACGGTTCAAGGAGTGTTAAAAGAGGTCTTGGAGAAGATATTCCAGCACCCAATCAAACTAACAGGCTGTTGTAGGACTGACGCTGGCGTGCATGCGGTGGAGTATGTGGCTAATTTTCCAACGGAGAGTTTTTTTGACACGGAAACCCTTCTAAAGGCTTTAAATTCACTACTACCAGAGGATGTGGGTATAAAGAAGGTTTGGACACAAGAGGGCTTTAATGCCCGTTATCATGTAAAGGGTAAGGTTTACCTGTATAGAATTCTAAACACCCATGCAAGAGACCCTTTTCTTGAACCCTTCTGCTGGAGAATTCCCTACAAACTTGACTTTGAAAGGATGGCATCCATAGTTGGTCTCTTTCAAGGACTTCATGACTTTTCCGCCTTTGCTAAACTTGAAGAAGAAAAGGAAACTCGCATACACGTTCAAGAGGCAAGTCTAATAGGAAAGGGAGACCTTATAGAGTTTAGAATAAAGGCAAGAAACTTCCTTAGGTATATGGTTAGAAGAATTGTGGGAAGTCTTGTATATGTGGGACTTGGAAAACTTGAACCAAAGGACATAGAAGAGTTCTTAAGTGGAAAGGGCAAGTGCCCCTACACCGCAAAGGCTAAGGGCCTTACCCTTGAGAAGGTATTACTTTAGGGACACCTGCTTGCATTGTGTGGTGGATCATCCACCATATCAAGAAAGGCTTCAAAGGGTCCCATGTTTTTCATGGCGACACCTCTCGGTCCTTCAAACTTGAGCCTTCCTAACATCATTGCCCTCATAGGTCCGTATTCCTTTCTTCCCATCTCTAACCATCTTTTTGTCTCCGCATACATAAGAAAGTCATCCTTGCCCCTTTTGTCCTTTGCAGGTCCTCCGTAAACGCAAACCGCCTTACCTCCCTCATTTTTTATTGTGAGTTGTATTTGCTTGGCATCCCCGCAGTCTTCCCTGTAAAGGAATAGCTTCCTCTCAGGAACTGCAACCCAGCTTTCACTTTTTCCCAATTGCTCAGAAAGTTGAGGCGTTTTATTCCATGCTTCACACAATGCCTTTGCATACTCTCCGTCCATAAAAACAGGTGCGGACAGTACAACACCGCTAAAACTTAGCAGTAGAAAATAGAGCTTTCTCATCTTATAACCTCCCAACTGGATTTATTGTCTAAAGCATAACACCAGTTTTTTCATGTTTCCATTAAAGTTTGTTATTTTTCAATAAAACATATGAATGTGTTTATATGCTTATTCCACTATCTCCGTCCCTATACCTTCTTCAGTGAAGACCTCTAAAAGTATGGAATGAGGAACTCTACCATCAATTATATGGACTTTCCTAACACCAGATTGCAGTGCCTTTATAGCACTCTTTATCTTTGGTAGCATGCCTCCTTTTATAACGCTTTGCTGTATAAGCTCGTAAACTTTGTCCTTGTTAAGCGTTGGTATGAGCTTTCCTTGAGCATCCTTTACACCTTCTGTGTCTGTTAGAAAAATTAGCTTTTCCGCCTTGAGTGCTTTTGCAACCTCTGAAGCTACTAAGTCCGCATTTATGTTGTAAGCCTCTCCCCTTTTGCCTACACCTATAGGAGCTATAACTGGTATATAACCCTTTTCCATAAGTGCATGGAGTAGCTCTGTGTTTACACTTTCCACTTCACCCACAAAGCCTATATCTTCCTCTGGCACTTCAAGACCAAGCTCTGTGAAGTATTTTTCCTTATCCAATTTCTTAGCCCTTATAAGTTGCCCATCCCTGCCAGAGAGACCCACCGCATATATATTCTGACCGCTATGCATGTTTATAAGCGCCACTATGTCCTTGTTTATATCACCGGATAAAACCATTTCAACTATATGAATGGTATCCTCGTCAGTCCTTCTCATTCCGCCTACGAAATGAGCTTTTACCCCAAACCTCTCAAGGGTCTGGCTTATTTGAGGACCACCTCCATGAACCACCACAACCCTTATACCCACATACCTCAGAAGCACCACATCCCTTGCAAAGCTCTCTCTTAGGCTTTCCTCTGTCATAGCCGAGCCACCATACTTTATAACAAAGGTCTTACCGTAGAACTCCCTTATGTAAGGGAGAGCGGACTGCAGAGTCTTAGCCTTTTCTATATACTGCTCTATCATGCGTAATATTTTGCCACCTTCTGAAAAAGAAGGTGCTGTCTTTTTAGACTGCTAAGAAAGCTGTCAAGAGGATAGTTAGTTATCAAAAGCTCGTCTCCTTCTCTAAGATAGCTTCTTCCATAGTTTGTCATGCCATACTTTAGCTTCCATCCCAGCAAGTAAAAGTTTTTATACAGTTCCCTTATATATGGGCTGTTGTCGTAAGTTATCATAACCTTGTGTTTACAATCCTTCACGAGCTCTGCAAGTCTTTCATGGTTAAAGCTAACGTGAAGAGTGCCTCTCTTCCCATACAGCTTAGAAGATTGTGCGGAAAAGTAAGGTGGGTCAAGAAATACAAATACATCTTCTCCTTTCGCTGTAAGAAGCTCTTCGTAATCACCCCAAACCACTTCAACTTTCTTCAAAACTCTGCTAACTTCAAAAAGCCTTTCAATAGAGCTTTCTGTAAATCGCTTCCTAAAAGCAGACTCTGAATAACCTCCACAATCTACCGTTCCAGAAAAGGTTATTCTATTAAGCACATAAAAGTCAACTGCACGTTCAAAACAGCTATTTAGCCTTTCTCTTCGTCCCATAAGCTCCTCAAAGAGCCTTCTACCATCAAGAAAAGAGGATTTTATAAGCCTGATTTCCTTTATGAGCTTTTCTGGCATTTCCTTAAGCGTTTTCCAAAAGCAATACAAGTCATAGTTTATATCACCCATTATGTATTTCGCATCTGGCTTTATCTGAGCAAAATACAAGGTCATGCTTGCTCCACCACACATAGGCTCTCTAAATTCCCTAAAGTTAGGCACGAATTTGGATAAGAAATTTACCGCTTTTGACTTGCCTCCGGGGTATCTAAGAGGAGATTTAACAGGATTTATCATATAGCCTTCAAAACCTTCTCTAAATCCTCCATCTTTTCTACGTTAAAAACCCTTACATTCCGCACCGTCTGTTGAATAAGTTTAGACAGAACATTCTTAGGACCTATTTCCACGAAGGTGTCTACCCCCTGTTCTACCATATAAAGCACACTTTGAAACCACTTCACTGAAGAGAATATCTGCCTGTATAGGTTTTCTCTTATTTCAGGTGCCATTGTGTGGGCTTTTGCAGTGTAGTTTTGGACTATTGGTATGTTTATGTTCTTTATAGGAGTTTGAGCGAGCTTAAGCCTAAAGGCGTCCGCTGCAGGCTTCATCAAAGAGCAATGTGAAGGCACAGAAACCTTTAGAGGTATTACCTTACCACCCATCTGTTTGGCAATTTCACCCGCCTTTTCCACCGCAGTCTTTTCTCCAGATATCACTGTTTGCTCTGGAGAGTTGTAGTTGGCGGGTTCTACCACACCGTGTTCTTGTGCGAGCCTGCAGGCTTCTTCTACCTTCTCGGGTGGCAATTTTAAAACCGCATACATGGCACCCAATCCTTCTGGCACTGCTTCCTGCATGTATTTGCCTCTAAGGTTTGCAAGCCTGACCGCCTCAAAAAGCTCCACACCACCCGCTACCGCAAGTGCGGTATATTCTCCAAGCGAGTGTCCAGCCACAAAGTCTGGCTCTGGAAAACCCCTTGCCTTCATAGCTGCGTATATGGCAAGACTTGTGGTAAGTATGGCAGGTTGGGTGTTTACGGTTCTGTTTAGTTCCTCCTCGGGACCTTTAAAGATGATATCTGTGAGGTTGTATCTGAGGGCGGTCTCCGCACTATGAAAGACATCCGCAGACTCAGAAAACTCCCTATAAAAGTCATACCCCATACCCACATATTGAGAACCTTGTCCCGGAAAAACATAAGCTAACTTTCCCATGAGTTTTTTATTTTAACCCATATCTTTTAGCTTTTCCCTTATAAGCTCCCAGCTCCACCAAGTGGCTTCGTGGACGGGCATGGATTTTCCTATGTTTTCTTCCGTCCCTTCAACCCATACCACCTTTCCGTCAGTAAGCAGTTTGAAGTTTCTCGTCCTTGATGACCATCTCCAGAAGTTGTGAGGTCCTATGCCAAGGGCTTTTTTGAAAAGCTCAAGCTCATTGGGTAAAAGAGGTCTGCCTTGCATGCTTTAATTATAAACCCTCTTAGCCTACTCTAACTTGTTTTCTTTATTTCCCTTCCAATCTTTTCCTCTACGGATTTTACCTTGCTGAAAATTCTTCCAGACTTTCCTTCCCTGTAGTCTATCTTCATAGTTATGGATATGCGAGGACAGTCTTTTTTTAGAGCTTCAAAGCCCTCTTTCAAAACAGACATGACCTCATCCCATGTTTCTCCCTCTATTATGGTCCCCATAGGAGTAAGCACATAGGGCAGTCCAGACCTGTCTACTATATCTACAACCCTTGCCACATACTCGCTGACGCTCTCCCCTTTACCCAAGGGTGTCATACTCACAAAGACCAGCACACTCATGGCTTAAATATTTTATACTATTCAAACTGTGAGGCTTGCCTTTCCTCTAACCATAATAGGCTTTTTCCTCTTTCTTGCAGTCTTTGCGGACTTTATTGCACCCTATCCTTACGACCTTCAAAACAGAACCGCACCCTTCCATCCTCCCACAAGGATACACCTATTCAAAGATGGAAGTCTTACCTTTCCCTACGTGCACTCTCACAGAATGACAGACCCTCTCTTTAAGGTATACGAGGAAGACAAAAATGTTGCCTGCAAGCTAAGATTTTTCGGAAAAACAGAATACGGATATAAACTCCTCTCTGTGGAAGAGCCATGCCATATATACCTCTTAGGCACGGACAAGCTGGGTAGAGACATTTTCAGTAGGCTTGTATACGGCTCAAGAGTTTCCTTGACAATAGGTCTTGTGGGCGTAAGCATAACCTTCCTTCTTGGCAGTCTAATAGGTGGCATTTCTGGATACTTTGGCGGAAAAGTGGACACTCTTATAATGAGGCTTGTTGAGGTGCTTTTGGCAATACCTACCTTCTATCTTATGCTCTCCCTTAGGTCTGTTTTCCCTCTCACTATGGAGAGCTTTCATGTTTTTCTGATGGTTATTTTTATCCTTTCCTTTCTTGGATGGGCTGGGCTTGCAAGGGTTGTAAGGGGTATGGTGCTCTCCATAAGGGAGAAGGAGTTTGTCCAATCCGCAAAGACTTATGGTGCTGGCACGCTTAGGATATTAAGAGTCCACATCTTGCCAAATGCCTACTACTATCTTATAGTTTCCGCAACTCTTTCTTTCCCGGGATACATACTGGCGGAAGCCTCTTTGAGCTTTCTGGGTTTGGGCATTCAAGAACCTTTTCCCAGCTGGGGCAACATGCTCTCTGATGCGAGAAATGTAAATCTTGTGGTCGCACATCCATGGATACTCTCTCCAGGTATTGCACTTTTTCTCCTTGTCATAGCCTTTAACCTTCTTGGAGATAATCTCCTAAGGAGTGGCAAAAAATGAAGGACTTGCTCTGCAAAGTGATGGAAAATCGCAATGTAAGGGGAAGATTGTTTATTCTTGAGCTCCATGCACCAGAAATCGCAAAGTCCGTTAAGGCTGGGCAGTTTGTGATGCTTAGGGTTTCTAAGAGCCTTGACCCTATGGGAAGGAGAGCCTTTGCGGTTGCAGATGTAAGGGGTGAAAATATCCTTATCTTCTACGACCTCTTAGGGAGAGGGACAAGGCTGTTGTCTAAAATAAAGGAGGGAGAAGAGATTTGGACCTTTGGTCCTCTTGGTAAAGGGCTTTTCTCTGAAGAAGGCGAAAAGCATCTACTTCTTGGTGGTGGTGTGGGGCTTGCAGGGCTTAGCCTATGGGGCAAGGAGCTTAGAGCAAAGGGCAAAAAGGTTGTCTTTGTTTATGCGGGCAGATCTGAGGAGCATTTGGGTATGGAAGAGTGGCTAAAGGAAGAGGGCTTTGAATACATACTCTACACAGAGGATGGAAGCATTGGCAGGAAGGGTCTTATAACGGAGGTGCTAAAGGACTTTGACAGCTCTTGGATTGTCCATGCTTGCGGACCAAAGGGCATGCTGAGAGCTTTGAAGAATTTAAACAGTGGACATAGAATGTATTTTTCTCTTGAAAGTAGGATGGCATGTGGATGGGGTGTGTGTCTTGGATGTGTGGTGAAAACTCCTGAAGGCTACAAAAGAGTTTGCTACGAGGGTCCAGTTTTACCTGCGGAGGAGGTGCTTTTCTGATGTTTACGGGTCTTGTGGAGAGAGTGGGTAGGGTAGAGGTTCTAAAGGGAGGAAGGCTTGTTTTAGATGCAGGCTTTGAGGATGTGGTGCTTGGAGAGAGTATAGCGGTCAACGGCGTATGTCTTACGGTGGTAAAGATTGACCGCAATATTTTGGAGTTTGACCTATCTGAAGAAACACTAAGCAGGAGCAATCTGAGGTCTTTAAAAAGAGGAGATTATGTAAACTTGGAAAGGGCTCTTAGACTATCTGACAGGCTCGGTGGGCATATCTTGCAAGGGCATGTGGACTTTACATCTCCCATAGTTAAACTGCAAAGAATTGGAGAACACTGGTCTTTAATTATTGAAATAAAACCCGGTTACGAAACGTATTTTGTAGAAAAGGGGTCTGTAGGCATAGACGGTATAAGCCTTACCATAAACAAAGTTGATAGACAATACATACACATAAATGTTATACCGCATACCTATCAAAATACCAACTTGAGGTTTAGAAAATTAGGAGATATGGTAAACGTAGAGGTGGATATAATAGGCAAGTATGTAATGAACTACCTTCAAAGACTCAAAGGTGGTAATTTGCAGAACCTTTTGGATAACCTATTATAATATAAATGCATGAACGTGGTATGTAAACAAGCAATATATAACAGAGAGGGAAAGATAGCTTTCTACGAGGTATTTCTTCAAGATAGAAGCACTGGTGCATACCCAAAGGACTTTGACCCACTTAAGGCTACGAGTATAGCTATAGACGTGCTTACTGAAATAGGACCTCAAAAGGTGGGAAATGGTAAGTTAGTTTTTGTGAACGTGCCCGCTATATTTCTTGAGGCTTCCATGTTTGACCTGCTATCACCTCAATATGTGGGTATAGAGCTTGTTGAAAACAAAAGACTTAGCAATACACTCTTTGAAGCTATAGATATTCTTATAAAGCGAGGTTTTAAATTTTGTATAGACGATTTTGGCTTTGAAAAAATAGACTACTTGCCACTTCTCAATAAATGCCACTTCGTTAAGATAGACATAAAGAATAATCCCTACAAAGAGGAAGAGCTGAGTGAGGTGATAAGCATATTAAAAAGCCTAAAAAGAGGTATAATAGTCAAGAATATAGAGACCAAACAAGAATATGAAAAAGCTTACGAGCTTGGATTTGAATATTTTCAGGGAATTTATCTCTCGAGACCTGCATTGGTTAAGGATACAAGAACTATATCCTTTCTTAAATCAACTATACTGCAGATATATAACGCTATAAAATCCAAAGATATGAAGAAAGTTATTGAGGTTATAGAGAAGGATGTGGGGGTAACATACAAACTCCTAAAGTTTGTAAACTCAGCCTATTTTCCGAAGGCGAGGGAGTTCAGCAATGTGGAAGATGCAGTTGTCTACCTTGGACTTGAAAATGTTGCCAAGTTTACCATAGTGCTCGCCCTTTCTGATATGTTTGTAGAAGAAAAAGAAAAGGAACTTTGGAGGAAAGCCCTTTTCAGGGCAAGTCTCGGTGAGAAGATTGCGGAGATAAACGCAAAAGAAATGAAGGATAAGGCTTACTTAATGGGTTTGTTTTCTCTCTCATGGGAGATATTAGGACAAAAACCAGAGGATATAGCAAGAGTTTTGCTTCTTGACAGAGAAATAGTTGAAGCTTACGAAAACAGGTTAAGCCTTCTTGGGTTCATACTCTCTCTTATAGACCTCTTGGAAGACAATAGAGATGAGCAAACCGTAAACAAAGTGGCAAAGGTTTTGGGGACCTCGTCAGAGAATATAAAGAAGATATTGGAAGAAGCAAGGCTTGAAGCTGAGAAGTTTGTTTCTTAATCAGTTGCATAACTGTGAAGCCCTGGAAAGAAAAGATTTACCGCAAAGAAGCATATTAGCACCGTTATAAAGCCAAAAATCACCATCCAGGCTGTTCTCTTCCCTTTCCATCCAAGCATCTGCCTTGCATGCAGGTAAGCTCCAAAGAAGAGCCACACTATAAGAGACCACACCTCCTTGGGATCCCAGCTCCAGTATCCACCCCAGGCTTCGTTTGCCCACGCAGCACCTAGTATTATGGAAGCAGTCCATATGGGAAAGACTATAACTATGGATTTGTAAGTAATCTCATCAAGTAAGTCCTTTGATGGTAGAGGCAGGTTTGAAAACCTATCCTTTAGAAGATACAAAACCGCACCACCAAAACCTACCGTAAAGCCCGCATAGCCTATAAACGCAGTAACCACGTGGAGATATAGCCAGTAGCTCCTCAAAGCTGGCATCAGTGGAACTATCTCTTTTGAAGCGTAAAAAATGGCAAAAGCAGACAGTCCAAAAACCACAGGAACCACCACGGCACCAAGTAGCCTTATACCATACTTTCTTTCAAGAAACAGGTATATAAAGCCTACCACAAAACTCCAAAAGGTAAGGGCTTCAAAGAGGTTGCTCCATGGTGGATGTGGCACGCCGAGCTCATAGGTTTGAATAGTTCTTCTTATCATGCCTGCAAGGTTCAGAATAAGGCCCAGAGAAAGGGTAAGTGTTGCTATATTCTGCACTAACCTATCTCGCAGAAAAAGAGTGCTCGCGTAAACTATAGAAGACAAGGCATAGGCAAGGGTTGCGGACTTATACCAAAAGGTATTATCAACCCCTATCGTTCCAAGAAGTCCACCAATCAGCAGTATAAAAAGCCACAGGAGAAAACCAAAACTCCTTGTTCCTCCTTTTTCAAAGGTTATTTCCCTCATAGCTCTTATAAATATAGTCTATTCCACAGGTTTGACATCCACCTTTATGTTTACGCTAACTTCCGGATGTAGCCTTAGGGTAATCGTATACATGCCTATATCTTTTATTGGGTTCTTGAGCATAACCTTTTTCCTGTCCACATCAAAACCCTTTTCCTGAAGGGCTTGAGCTATGTCTTGCGATGTTACAGAACCAAAGAGCTTTCCTTTCTCACCTACCTGTCTAACAATTTCTAGTGTAAGTCCTTCCATTTTTTTGGCAAGTGTTTGTGCCTTCTCTTTTTCTTTTTGGAGCTTTCTTGCCCTCTGTGAGAGGATGCTATTTACATGGTTGAGGTTTCCCTCTGTAGCTGGCAAAGCTATTCCTCTGGGTATAAGATAGTTTCTGGCAAAGCCATCCTTAACACTTATAACATCTCCAAAACTTCCGTAACCTTCAAGGTCTTTTATAAGCACCACCTTCATGACTTACCTCCTCAGGCTACAAGATACGGCAGTAGAGCGAGCTGTCTTGCTCTTTTTATCTCTCTGGCAAGCATTCTTTGGTGCTTTGCACATACACCTGTTTGCCTTCTACCTATTATCTTGCCCCTTTCTGTCATAAACCTTCTAAGTTCCTCATAGTTTTTATAGCTTGGGTCTTTTTTCGCGTCACAGAAGGGACAACTCTTTTTTGCAGACCTTTTGATCATATCCATCCTAAAACCTCCTTAAAAGGGTATTTCATCATCTTCTGAACTAAAGGGTTTTCCCATAGTTTCCTCGGGTATATCTTCTTCCTTCAATGGTAACTCCTCTACAGGCTCCTCCATCTTGGGTTTGTTTATTATTCTTACGCTATCCGCGACTATTCTTATCCTGCTTTGTGTTTTACCTTCCTTATCTACCCACCTTTCTTGAGTGAGCCTACCTTCTATTACTACCGTATAGCCTTTTGATACACGACTTACAAGGCTTTCTGCAAGTTTACCGTAGGCTTTGACCTCAAAAAAGTGGCTTTCTTCTTTCCATACATCACCTACCATGTATCTCCTGTTGTATGCAATAGGAAACTCCACTATTTGATTGCCTAAGGAGCTATACCTCATAACTGGGTCTTTCACTAACCTTCCTATGATAATAACCCTATTGAGCAACCTTCTCTCCTTCTTGGGTCTTTACCTGTATGTTTAGCCAGCGTATTATATCTTCGCTTATTTTGTAGTAAAAGTCAAGCTCGTTAGTAAGCTGTGGTTCTTCAGACCTTATATGAATTATGAAGTATCTGCCGTGGTTAAAGCCTTGTATAGGGTATGCAAGCTGTTTTGTGCCCCAGTCTGTTGTGTTTAAGACTTCTCCGCCCTTCTTTTGGACAAAGTCCTTTACTTCCTGAAGTTTCCTTTGGACTTCATCCTCCGTGAGAGTGGGTTTGAAAACCAAAACACTTTCGTAGTTCCTTACTGTCCTGTAATACCTTCTTGCCATCCTTACCTCCTGGGCTTTAATGGTCCCTGCTCTATGGCAGGAACGAGGTTATATTCTAAAATTATATCACAATGGACAGAAAAAAGGCAAGATTGGAAAAATTGCTTATGGAGGAGATAGCGAGCCTTATATTCAAAGAGCTAAAGGACCCAAGGCTTGCGGATGTGGTGATAACCTACGTGGAGCTTTCACAGGATATGAGAAAAGCAAAAGTTTACTTCACTACCCTTCAGGAAGGTAGGGAAAAGGAAGCGGAATCTGCCCTCAGACATGCAAGCACCTATATAAGGTCTCAACTTGCAAAGAGCCTTAATCTTAAGAGAGTCCCAGAGCTTGAATTTCTTTTTGATAAAGAACTCAAAAGAATGGAAAGAATATGGCAGAAACTTTGACCGTCTATCTTCTCAAAGAGAGTTTATATAGTGTTAATCCACCTTCTGGAAAGCTACTGTATTTTACAAACCAAGACAATGAGGTAAAGTCCGAAGAACTCTTAAGAGCGGTTGAGGTAGACCCAAAGATACCCTATTCTTTTTTGAACCCTATTCAGACCCTTTTTTATAAGCTCTACAAGGGAGGCAATGCCCTTGTGTCTTCACCCACTTCCTCTGGCAAAAGTCTAATAGCTTATCTCTTTATGAAAAACTTTGAGGGAAAGGTGGTATACACCGCACCCACAAAGGCATTGGTAAAGGAAAAGGCGGTTGAGTTTAGAACCTATTATGGTAAAAGTGTAGAAATGAGGACTGGTGATAGTGTGTTGGAGAGTTATAAAGAGGTTAGGGCAAAGGTGGTTGTAAGCACCTATGAAAACCTTGCTTATGCCTTCAGGAATTCCTCAAGGTGGTTGCAAGAGGTGGAAGCGGTGGTAATAGATGAAGTCCATCAAATTAGTAAAAGGTGGATGTTAGAAGAGATAATAACTGCATGTAAAAAAATGGACTTAGCCATGCTGTGCCTTTCTGCAACTCTTCCAGGTTTAGAGGAGTTGTCTGAATGGATAGGTGCAAACCTTGTTATAAAGAGTGCTTGGCGACCTGTTCCATTGCACAGAGAAGTGATGAACCTTACCAAGTTCAAACCCATAAGAAAAGAGCTGGAGGGTGAGGACCTTATAGCAGAAAGGCTTTTGTCCGCCCTGTTTTCACTCAAACAGCGAGGAGAACAAGTTATACTCTTTGTCCCTAAGAAAAGTCTTGGTTGGAAAACGATTGAATTGGCAAAGGAAGAAAAAATAGGCATAATGAACCAGACACTGCCTTTTGAAGTTGAAGAGGAAAGAGAACCAGAGATAGCTTTTCATAATGCGGACATACCAAAGGAAGAAAGGGAAGAGATAGAGAAGGCTTTCAGAGAAGGGAAACTTCAAACCCTCATAGCTACCCAAACTCTCGCCTATGGTGTAAATCTCCCTGCAGATAGGGTGATTATTTTTGCTAAGTTTTTCAGAAAAAAGGGTAAGCTCAAAAGTATACCTGACAGTCTTGATATACTCCAGATGGAAGGAAGGGCAGGAAGACTTGGCATAAGAGAAGAGGGATACTCAAACCTTTTGGTTTATGGTGCAAGGGATAAGGACCTTCAAAGGGAGCTTGAGTGTGCCCTTGAAAAACCCTTTACTACCGCAGTAATGGAGGATGCTGAAGACACTGCCTTGAGCTTTTTCCTATTGCTTGCTCACATGTATGAGGGTAAAAACTACGAAAACTATCTAAGAAACACCTACTCTTTCAAAAAGGTTAGCAAAGAAAGGATGGAGAGAATTGAAAGGTTTCTAAGAACTCATGGCTACTTGGAAAGCTATAACCCAAGTCAAAAGGGACTATTTTGTATAAGAACCGGTATACCACCTCTTAGCTTTGAAGAGTTCCTCAGAAGAAGAAGCTTAGACCTTGACCCTATAACCACCGTAAGACCCCTTTTGTATATGAAAAAGTTTAACGGGCTCTATAGCTTTCTTAAGTCCGCAGAAGGCTTTTTAGAAGAATTAAAGGTAATAAGAGGCATGCTCCTACCTTGTGGAGAAGAGTGCCTCAAAGACAACACGGACCAACTTCTTTTTTATGTGAAAGGTTTAACTGTGAAATATCCCAACATAAAAAACCCACCTGGTGAGTTTTCTTACCTTGGCACAGATGCTTTGCATCTTTTGAGAAACCTTATGGAGATAAACAGGCACAAGTTTTACAGGTTTTCAAGTATTGAAATGCTTCAGATAGCTCACGCTTTGAAGTATGGCATAAAACCAGAGTATTCAAGTATTGCAGGTATAAAGGGAATAGGTCATATAAGGGTTAATATGATTAAAGAAGTTCTCAAAGAGCTTAACTTAGAACCACCACAGATAGGTGTGCCAGTGGAAAACTTCTTGGAGATGGTCAAAAGGGAGGACTTTTGGGAGCTGTTGCTTGAGAAGTTAGCAAAATACAGGAAACTAAACCCAAATAGGGCTAAAGAAGAACTTCAAAGGATAAGGAAGACCTTTCAAAATAACCGTAGAGGCTATATGGTGGACGATAAGATAATACTTGCATACAACCTATTTTTGGAAGGTGCGGTAGCACTCAAAAAGACCAAGCGAGAGTTAATAGAAGTTATAAGATAGCAAAGCTATGGAGCTTGCAAAACCTATAATGGCTATACTATACAGGGAAGAAGGATTGTTGGAAGACTTCCTTTTAAACCTTAAAGTGGAGAGAGTTTCTCAGAGCTTTTACTTTGAAGGCTTACAGAGATACTATGGCAAAGAGATGGGAGATGGACTCTTCAAGAGATTTCTAAGTCTCAAGGGTTTTATGAAAAAAGAGGAGCTTGTGGACTTTAAACTTTGGGCTATGAATATGGAGAGAAAATATGCTTTGGACTCTAAAAGAAGGCTCAACATAGACCCCGGTTATGTGGATGAGAGCCATCTTGTGCTTGCATCTTCCAAAAGAAGAGGTGGCAGGCTTTATTTAGGAAAGGGAGTCTATGGAGAAATGGAATATCTCTTTGTATATGGTCGCTTTAGACCACTGTATTGGACCTATGGAGACTACAGGGACAAAAGGGTTAAAGCCTTCTTTGAAGGTGTAAGGGAAGACTTTCTTAAGCAACTAAACCTTGCAAGGCAGAGTAAGGAGCTTGTAGTCAATAGGTTCACCCAAGATAAGCTCTATGAGGAAATTAAGGCTTGGTGAATGGTCTGTAAAGTATAGGCTAAGACTTGAAGAACCAGACCTTTCCACAAAGGGCATTATCTCAAGTGCGGTGCTTTCCGCAGAATCTATCACTTTGACAGATTCACCCATGAACTCTTCTATAACAGGTTTAAGCAGTGGATAGTGAGTGCAGGCAAGTATGAGAGTATCTATATCTTTGTCCTTTAGCTCCGTAAGGTAGTATTCCACTACCCTTTGGGCTATATCACCATTGAGGATTCCTTCTTCCACCAGAGGAACAAAGAGAGGGCAGGCTTTTTGAAAAACCTCAATACCCTTAGACCTCAAAAGCCTACCATAGGCATCACTTGACACAGTAGCCTTTGTTCCTATAACTCCAACCCTTCTATTTTTTGTAGTATCAAGTGCATGCTTGACTCCCGGCTCTATCACTCCAAAAACAGGAATTGAAAAATTCTCTCGCAGAACATCCAGGGCGTAGGAGCTTGCGGTATTGCAGGCAATTATAAGCAGGTCCACGCCCTCGGAAAGCAAGAACTCTGCACCCTCTAAGCTGTATCTTATGACAGTTTGTGCGGATTTGTTGCCATATGGCACCCTTGCGGTATCTCCAAGGTAAACAAAGTCAACCTCTGGATACTTATCTCTTAGAGCCTTGAGAACAGTAAGCCCACCAACACCCGAGTCAAAAAGACCAATTTTCATCTTTTTTTCATCCTTCTTGTGTATTATAATACCTTAAGAGAATTCAAGTAAGGAGGTGTTAGCATGAAGAGAGTAGCCTTAACTTTGGCGGTGGTTATAGGTCTCACAGGAGCATCCTTCGCCAGTGAACAGCTTGCAAGGCAGAAGGGCTGTATGGCATGCCACGACATGAGGGCAAAGAAGGTGGGACCTACTTATACGGACATAGCTAAGAGGTATGCAGGCAGAGCGGACGCTGTGGATTACTTGGCAGGCAAGATTAAGAAAGGTGGTGCTGGTGTTTGGGGTTCTGTTCCTATGCCACCTCAAAACGTCTCTGATGCAGAGGCAAAACAACTTGCCCAGTGGATAATGTCCATAAAGTAAACCAAATGGGGGCTTATGCCCCCTCTTCTAAAGGATTACATCTGTTTATATTCCCAAAGCACTTAGGACATAGGTCAAAAAATACAAGAAGTCCAAGACCTCCCAGCATCATATTAACCTGAGTTATCACAAGGTTTTCTTGCCTTTCTGGCAAAACCTGATACTTCTCAAGCCTTATGCCACAGGCGGTAAGACCCTCCTCTTCTCCAAGTTTGTGAAACTGAAAAACCAACCTTTTGGTTCTCCTACACTTCATCCATCTTGGTGTAAGGTCAAGAAGGACAAAGTTTATCTGAATATTGGGGTCAACAAGCTGAGCCTTCTGGAGCATTCTTTCAAACTTTTCTCTTTCTGTCATAGTAGATATATATTTAGCACAATAGCCTATGAGGTTTTGTGATATAAGTCAATTCTGGATATTTTCTATCTCCTCAAGGAGTGCTTTTGCCATCTCTTCTTCGCTTACCTTTTTTATAGGTTTGCCCTCTTTAAAGAGCCATGCAAAGCCTTTGCCACAGGCAAGACCTATATCCGCTTCACGAGCCTCACCTATGGCATTTACCACACAGCCCATTATGGCAACTTTTAAAGGCTTTTGTATGTGTTTTAGCTTTTCTTCCACCTCTCTCACCACCTTTGGCAGGTCTACCTCTATTCTTCCACAGGTAGGACAGGCGATTATTTCTATGCCTCTCCTTCTTAGACCAAGGGACTGTAATATGGCGTAGGCGGTTTCTATCTCCACCTCTGGGTCGTCGGTTAGAGAAACTCTGACCGTGTCCCCTATGCCCTTATATAGGAGAATGCCTATACCCACAGAGGATTTGACTATGCCCTTTAGACCCATTCCTGCCTCTGTTATGCCTATGTGGAGTGGTATGTCTGTATGTTGAGCAAAAAGCTCGTTAGCCCTTATGTTTTCCAAAACGTCAGAGCCCTTAATGGAGACCTTAAAGTTATAAAAGCCCCATTTTTCAAACCTCTCAGACCAACGCATAGCACTCTCAAAAAGTGCCTCCGCACAGGGATAGCCATATTTGTCCAAGAGGTCCTTTTCAAGAGAGCCAGAGTTTACACCTATGCGTATGGCTACGCCTTTTTTCCTTGCCTCTTCCACTATTTCTCTTACTATCTCCTCTTTCCCTATATTTCCAGGGTTTATCCTAATGCCATGCACACCCTTCTCCATAGATTTGAAGGCGTAAGAGGGTGCAAAGTGGATGTCCGCTATCACCGGTATGGGGGAGTTTTTTACGATATCTGGTAGGGCTTGCAAGTCTTCTTCGTGTGGCACTGCTACACGCACAAACTCACAGCCTGCTTTTGCAAGCCTTTTTATCTGCTCAAGGGTTGCCTCTATGTCATGCGTTTTTGTAGAGGTCATGGATTGCACCACAATGGGTGCATCTCCACCTATCTTTACAGAGCCTACCTGTATTTGACGAGTTTTCCTGCGTGTTATAGGGGCTTCTGTCTTAACCATATATTTTCTCCTTGCCTAACTTCTTCAAAAGAAAGGCTCAAAAGCTCTTCAAAGGAGTAGTTTAACACATCCAATCCTGCGTATTCTGTCAGTTCTTTGTTTGCTATCCTCTTTGCCTTCTCTGTTAGCTTGTCAATATCTTCCCTCAAGCTATTTGCATATTCTAAGCTTAGCTCTATGTTTATCCTACTAATATTTATCTCTTCCCACAACTCTCTTTGCCTTTCGGGGAAGGTATTAGCCTTTAGTAAGGTAAGGTTTTCTAAGATGTCTACGAGGTTTTCTACAAGTTCATGCTCTATGTATAGTTTTAGCCTTTCTAAGACAGATAAGAAGTCTTCGTGCTTGCGATAGTCTATTACCATAAGTTTAGTCAACTCATCAAGAAAAACCCTTGCTATTTCCTCATCACACACCCCATTTTCTAAGACCAAAACATCCCTTACTTCCCTTGTAATTTCCTCAGATAGCCTGCCCTCTGGAACGTAGTCAAGTATAACTTCCCACAAGCGAGGGTCTATCTCAAGCAAACGGTTTATTCTGCTCCTCGTTTTCTTGTAAAGCAGGTCGTAATATCCATCCTCGCTATGACATAGCCTATAGCTTATAAGCCCTATAAACTCTCTTAAGAACTTACGTCTTGTAGAGGTTTTGTAGTAGTGCATAGCGGAGAATAACTTTTCCAGTCCTATGGCATGTATAACTTTTTCAGAAAGACCTTTTTCCTTAAGTAGAGATATAATCTCCTTTATCCAAAGGTAGTAGTCCCTTTCGTAAAGTTTTTTAACCTGCATCATGTCCATATGTATTACCTCTTGCTCTTAGTATAAATTATCCAACCCATCCTTAATTGCCAGTGTAACATTCCAAGTGTCATGCATGGCTATTTACATGTAATATGAGTAATAATACACGAGTATAGTTTCCCAGTTGTAGGGACACCCTTCTGGGAAATCCTCTTTACTGAGCTTTATATCTCCTTCCAAATCTTTTATCACCAGCTTCTTTGCTTTTTCCCACGCATGGTTTTTTATTAGATCGTCAATCTTCTTCTCCAGACTTGGATAATCTTCCAATATCTTTCTCAAGTCCCTTATTTGAGTTCTGATAGTTTTTAACCACTTGATTCCACCTTGGGAATACTGCCTATAATTCTGAAACTTATAGATATGAGCCAGTATAACCGCAAGTCTATTTATAGCTTCTTGTTCTGCACTTTTGAAGCCCATCTGTTAAAATTTTATGACAACTCAAGCATCCTCAATATTGGTCTCTTTGCCTTTTCAATTATATCTTCTGGTAGCACCACCTCGTTTATCTCTTCCTTTAGGGTTTGGTAGACCTTCGGTAAAGTTATGCCCTTCATGGTGCAACAGTAAACAGTCCCGCAGTAGTTCATAGACTCTGGGAATATATATTCTTTGTTGGGGTTTTTCTTCATGAGAGTGTGCTTTAGACCCACCTCTGTTATCACTATGACCTTGTCCGCTTCACAGGTGGTAGCATAGTTGATTATCTGAGAGGTAGAGCCCACAAAGTCCGCAAGCTCTATAACCTTTGGATGGCATTCAGGGTGCACCGCGGTCTTGGCATCTGGATATAGCTCCTTTAGTTTTTGAACCTCTCTTGCGGTAAACTCAAAGTGTGGAGGGCAAAAGCCTTGCCATATGATAAACTCCTTGTCTGGCACATGCCTTTTGACCCAGTTTCCAAGGGCTTGGTCGGGGATAAAGATTATCTTTTTAGATGAGAGCTTTTGCACCACCTTAATGGCATTGGCGGAAGTCACGCACACGTCAGAGACCGCCTTTACATCCGCATTGGTGTTTACATAGGCAACCACTTCCGCATCTGGATGCTTTTCCCTTAGCCTTAGCACATCCTTTGCGGTTATCATATCCGCCATAGGACAGCCAGACTCTGGATTAGGATGAAGCACCTTCTTTGTGGGGTTTACTATCTTAGCGGTCTCACACATAAAACGCACGCCACAGAAAACTATGATGTCCGCATCCGTTTGGCTTGCCTTACGAGAAAGCTCCAAAGAGTCTCCCACAAAGTCCGCAATGTCCTGCACCTCCGGTCTTTGGTAGTAGTGGGCAAGGATAACCGCATTTTTCTCCCTTGCGAGCCTACGGACTTCTTGCTGAAGCTCTTTTATATCCTCACTATTTAGCTCACTTTCTTTTATGAGTTCTACCTGTAGCATAATGAGAGATTATATTACTTGCCAAGGCTCGTGTTAAGATTTAAATCATATGGAGTTCGTGCTCGTTCGTATATTTCTAAGGGAAGATGACAGGCTTGAGGGCAAGCCAGCATACAGAAGACTGCTTGAGCTATTAAAGGAGTATGGCATCGGTGGTGCTACGGTGCTTAAGTCCATAATGGGCTACGGGACTACTGGAGAGGTTCATTATGAAGGTCTTGAGGTGCTCTCATACAGCCTGCCTGTAGTGTTGGAGTTTGTAGAAGAAGAGCAAAAGGCTATGCAAGCCATAGAAAGGTTGCTTCAAAAAGCTAAAGTTGGTCTCATAACCCTTGAGAGGGTAGTCCTTTGGTATTCCTCTTAGCCATAGCCATAGGTGGTGCGGTTGGGTCTGTTTTGAGGTTTTTGGTTTCCAAGTTTATTCAAACAAAAGCGGGCATTGACTTTCCTGTAGGCACGCTCCTTGTTAATCTTTCCTCTGCTTTTTTGATAGGTTTTTTCTTTGCCTTTTTTGTAGAAAGGCTTGACCTTTCTCCAAACCTTAGGGCTTTGCTTATAACGGGTTTGCTTGGTGGATATTCTACTTATTCCACGCTCTTTTATGAAGCCTATTATATGCTTTTAAACGGGGAATGGTTAAAAGCACTTCTATATTTACTACTTAGCAATGGGTTAGGTTTGCTCTTCGTAGCCCTGGGATATGGACTTGGTAAAATGTTATAAACATGCAGTGTGAAACCGCTATTTTGGTTAGGATGTTTTTTGGTGAGAACAACAAATACGAAGGAAAGCCTCTTTATAGGTATGTGGTGGAGTTTTGTAGGGAAAAGGGTATTGCTGGTGCTACGGTTTTTAGAGGTATACTTGGCTATGGAAAGTCTTCTGTAATACACAAAGCGAGTATCTTTAGTCTATCTTCTGACCTTCCAATAGTAGTAGAGATAGTGGATTGTGAGGAAAAGGTTCAAGAAATTCTGCCTGAGCTTTCAAGACTTGTGAAGGAAGGTATAATAACCCTTGAAAAAGTAAAGGTTATAAAGCCTTCGTAAGGGAAATTTGCTTTAGAATAGTTTCCTAATGGTTGACATTCTCATAGTGGGCAGACCTAACGTAGGAAAGTCTACTCTCTTTAACAGGCTCATAAGGAGAAGAAAAAGCATAGTTCATGACGTGCCCGGAGTTACCAGAGATATGGTAGAAGGTGTGGTTCAGTGGCGAGATAGGACTTTTACCGTTGCGGATACGGGAGGTGTGCTTGAGAAGGGTGATGAGATAGCAGAGGGCATTAAGAGGCAGGTGCAAAGAGTTTTGTCTGAAGCTAAGGCGATAATATTCGTAGTGGATGGAAGGGAATGGCTTACCGCAGGAGACCAGTATATAGCTAAGCTACTCTATCCATATAGGGAAAAGGTATTTATGGCAATAAACAAAATTGATACAGACCGCTTAGAGGACAAAGTTTATGAATTTTATTCTCTTGGCTTTGAAAGGGTCTTTCCTATATCCGCACAGCATGGAAGGGGTATAGGCGAGCTTCTTGATAGCCTTATAGAACTTATTCCAGAGGGTGAGGAGAAAAGTATAGAAGGCATACGCATAGCTTTCGTGGGAAGACCTAACGTGGGAAAGTCATCTCTAATAAACGCCATACTAAAAGAGGAAAGAGTTATAGTCTCTCCAATTGCAGGAACTACAAGGGATGCTATAGAAGTGCCCTTTTCCTTTGAAGGAAAAGACTTTGTTCTCATAGATACCGCAGGTATAAGGAGAAGGAGCAAGGTTGAATACGGCGTAGAGTTTTTCTCTGTAGGTAGGTCCATAAAAGCCATAGAGCTTTCGGACATATCCTGCCTTTTGATTGACCTCTCAGAAGGCATAACCGACCAAGACAAGAAGATAGGTGGTCTTATAGAAAGAAGGCACAAGGGATGCGTAATAGTGGGCAACAAGGTGGACTTGGTAAGAGCAAGCAAGAGGGAGATAGAAAGTTATATAAGAAAGGAGCTGTATTTTCTTGATTTTGCACCCATTGTGCTAACTTCTGCTATTAAGGGGCAAGGAGTGGAGGACCTGCTTAGGGCTTGCGAGCTTGTTTGGAAAGATTACAACATACAACACAAAACTTCCTTTGTAAACAGAGCAATAGAAAAGGTCATAAGAGAAAAACATCCACCATCTAAGAAGGGAAAGGAAGTAAAGATATACTACGCCTTTCAGGAGAGCACAAGACCACCAACCATTGTGGTATTCACAAACGACCCAGAGCTTTGGAGAAAGGATTACCTGAGGTTTTTTGAAAAGAAACTTAGAGAGCATCTTCAAATAAAGTATTCACCTTTAAAAATTGTGCTAAAAGGTAGACAAGATGAGTAGTTTTCGTTATAATAAATAAAGACTAGAGGAGGTGTCATGGATACTATCAGTCTTATATTAATAGTTCTTGGATTGTTGTCTATGGTAAGCCTTGCAAGTTTTTATTTTACATATGAAAAAAGCAAGAAATTAGAAAACTATATAAAAGATTTACTGAGCCTACAAGAACAGACATGGCAAATGGTAAACCTTGTCCAACAACATCTAAATTCTATAAAATTATCAATCGGAGAAAACCAGATGCGAATAGATGAGCTAAAGAAAAATTTAAACGATAACCAAGAACAATTGGCACAAATTATTAATTTAATCCAAAAGAATTTAGCTCATACAAAGCAATCAATTGAACTTCAACAATCACACATAGATAGTTTGCGTAAAACTTTAAATGATCAAGGGATACAATTAGTGCAACTCGCTAAATTTATGCATAATGAGTTAAATTCAGTAATGCAAAAGATGGATGAGATGCAATCTCAAATAGACAATGTAATTAATAAACTCAACCAACCTGTTAAACTTCTTGAGGAAATAATAAATAATGAGTAAATTGGCTAACTTTGAGGATGTAATAGCCTACGTCAAGTATATAAAGGACATTAGTCATGAATTAAGTATTTCAAGCGATGTAGAAAAAGTTCTGATAACAAACAAGAGTAGAGGTAGAAAAAGAGTATATGGTGTGCTAAAGTCTATAAGTATTGGTGAAATAAAAGATAACGCTTATATATTGATGGATGATAGTTTAAGACAATTGGTTAATATAGCGACGCGCGTATATAGATACGGTTTATTTTTGGGTATAGGTTGTTTATATGGAAAAGTTGATAATAGAGTTATAGGTGCTCCTTTACTATTGATGGAGCTTGAAATTGATGAAAACGAAAACAAGCTAAATCTAACTGATAGTATTTTTGTAAACTACAAGCTAATATCAACTTTAATAGGTTATTATGACGATTTTGACGTAGAAGAAGTAGTTCAAAGTGTTTTAAGAGATGAGACTTTATCTAAATTGGTAGATAGTTTGGAAGAGCTTCTTGAAAAGGGTTTAAAAGATTATAAATTTTCTGAGTTGGCAGAACGTTGTTTTGAGATAATTAATTCCTCTTTAAATCTTGAGAGTAGGTTTAAGACAAAGAGAGAAACTATCACAGAGCTTTTGGAACGAAAACAAGTAGAAAAACTAAACTCCCAGATCATTTTAGATGTAAATGCTTTATATATCTTAGCTTTGGATGTGCCTCACGAGGTATCGGTTTTTAACTCTATAAAGCTTTTAGAAGAGGAGTTAAAAGAAAAAGGTAGAGTGCAAAACGAACTTATAAATACTTTGATGCATGGGCTTTTCCACAGAAAAGTTGAATCAATATATCCTGACGAAGAGCAATGGAGAGATTTAGAAAGCTACATTGAGAAATATCTGCCCTTGACTTTATCGCACAAGCAGAAGGAAGCCCTTTTAAAAGCCCTAACCAGTAAAATATCTTACATTCAAGGACCACCAGGAACCGGGAAATCCTACACTATAACTGCTATAGCTATGCTTGGGATATTAAAGGGTCTAAAGGTTTTAATAGTTTCCAGTAAGGAGCCAGCAGTTAAAGTTGTTGCGGAAAAACTTGAGCCTTTTCTTAGAAATGAAATGGGTTTTTTGCCTTTCATTCATGTAGCTGATGGAGTAAGAAATAGGCTAAGAGAAGAGATTGGAAGGTTATTAGGTTTACCAAGAAACGATTTAAATAGCAAGCAAAAACAAACCTTGAAAGTTTTAGAAGATTTAGAAAGAGAAATTGACCGAGTTTACATGCAAATAAAGGAACTTGAAGAAAGAGTTGAATATCTTATTAATCTAAATGTAGAATACATTAAACTGAGCCGAGATTTAGAAAATCTACGTAGGTATTTTGAAAACAATTATTATGCTATACGAGAGGATGGTGTTGATATAAAAAGAGAGAATATAAGAGTGTTAAAAGCTATAAAGTCTTATCTTAAAAATCTAACTAAGGATGACTATATTTTGCCATTAAGTCAAGCTATATTTTATTACTCTGCTTTGAGTTTGCTACATAAGTTTGGCAAGCCCATTTTATCTAAAGATTTCTACAGATATTATATCAGAACTCCAGAATTTCTTGATTTGGCTATTGAGGTATACGAAAGATATGCAAAAATACTGGAACATTACGCTAATTTGAATAGGTTTGATATAAATAGAACCAAAAAGAACTTGAAGGAACTTAAGCATAGATTAGAAGAGTTAGATAAAGAATATATAAAGGCTAAAAATAACATACGCTTATTTGAATCATTGCTTAAGGAAGATATAAGCCAAGAGTTAAAAAAGTTTAATAGACTTCTTTATTATACTAACAAAGATAAAATAGCGGAGTTAAGAAAGAATATAAGGTTTGAAAAACTGTTAGAAGTATATCCCGTATGGATATGTGAGACAAGGAAAATAAACGAACTACTTCCTATGGTGCCTGAGGTTTTTGACCTTGTGGTTATAGATGAGGCTTCCCAAGTAAACTTGCCAGAAATACTGCCTGTAATATACAGGTGTAAAAAGCTGTGTGTAGTTGGTGATCATAAACAGTTGAGCCTTATATCTACTGGATTACCTTTGAACCTTAGTTTGAGGTTTGATGAGATTACTTGGAATAGGTATAGACCAGGGGGTATGTCTTACAGCGAAGGAAGGAATAGAAATTTAACCGTGACTAAATCCTCCATACTTGACCTCATAACCTCTGAAGAGAAATACATAACTGTGCCACAGACTACGCTTAACGAACACTTTCGTTCTCTACCTGCCTTAGCGGAGTTTGTAAGTAGAACCTTTTATGAGGACAAGCTTGTAATAATGACAAAAACTCCTGACAAGATAAACTTGCTACCAAACAATTTGTATCCAGTAAGAGTGTCTGGAAAAAGAGATAAGGTAGGAAGATACGTGCCTGAGGAAGCAGAGGAAGTGGTTTCTATAATAGAAAGTCTGAGAAAAATTAAAGCATACGGATATGTGGATTTGTCTCATATTTTTAGAGAAAAAGAAAAGTTTTCCATAGGTGTTATATCTCCCATTAGGAATCAGATAGAATTTATAAGGAATATTATGGATGCAAGAGGGTTGGACTTCGATAATGTGTTTTTGGGAACTCCGGAGGAGGCACAAGGTCATGAATTTGATGTTGCTATTATAACTCTTAGTGCTGGAGAATCTGCGGCAAAACAACATTACGAAAATCCTAATAGGTTTAATGTTATGGTAAGTAGGGCAAAATACTTTACTTTTTTTGTGTATAGCGATATCCCTATGAATTTTTCTCTAACGCGTAGGTATCTTAGTCATTTCGGCTATAACCTTGATAATATCTCTGTAGGACAAAAGGATTATCATATTCAGTCCAGTATAAGAGACTTATGGAAGTTTGATGAAAAGCGATTTGAATCTGAGTTTGAAAGGATGGTTTATTACCAACTTAAAGCTTACGCAGATAGGAGAAACGGGGTCAAGATATACAATCAAGTAGAATCCTGTGGAAGAAGACTGGATTTTGTTCTTTATAATGAAAATAACCATAAGTTTGTTGCAGTTGAAGTGGACGGTATATACCACTTTAGGGAAGATAATCCGAGGGAATATAACGGACAACACATAGAAAGAATGGAACAGTTAATGAGAGCAGGATGGAATATAATAAACACTCAATATTACAAGTGGTTTGACAAATATGGAAGACTATTACCTCAAGAGTTAGTCAAGAATGAGGTAGAAAGGATTTATAGGTTGTTGGACGAACATTTAGGGTTTAAAAATGATAGCCAGCAGTTTTAAAAACCTTTGTCCTAACTGTGGAGGAGATATAAGTGCAGAGAGGCTTGAGCTTGGGCTTCCTTGTGAGAAGTGTATGCCAAGCTATGGAGAGCTTTGTGATAGTCTTGTAAGAGAGGGGGAGCTCAAAAGGCTTTGCCACGTGGAGGAAGAGCTAAGTTCTTGGGAAGCTCATTTTGAAAGTTTTTTGAGGTCAAAGCCTTGGAGTTTGCAGGTTAGCTGGGCAAAGAGGGTTTTTCTTGGAAACTCCTTTGGGCTTTTGGCACCTACTGGTGTTGGTAAAACTTCCTTTGGTCTTTCTATGGCAAGCTATTTTGCAAAGAAGGGTAAAGGGTCTTATGTGATACTTCCCACAAAGCTCTTGGTGGAGCAGGTGGTCCAAAGGCTTCTCAACTTTGGTCTAAAGGAGGAGGATATCCTATACTTTTCTGAGGAAAGCAAAAAACAAAAGGAACTTAGAAAGAAAAGGCTTCTGGAAGGGGACTTTAAGGTGCTTGTAAGCACTTCTATGTTTCTTTACAAAAACCATGAAACAATTCCAAAGGGTTTTGACTTTATTTTTGTGGATGATGTGGATTCCTTTCTTAAGACAGCCAAAAACATAGACAAGCTTCTTTTCCTCTTGGGCTTTGAGCAGGAGGATATTGACCTTGCCATGAAACTTATAAGGCTAAAGGGGGTTAGAAATAAAAAGGAGGAGGACTGGGAGGGTATAAAAGAGCTTTCAGAAAAGGTGAAGGAGCTTTCAAAGAAAAGAAGGGGTGTGCTTGTGGTTTCCTCTGCCACTTCCAATCCTCGCTCAAACAGGATAAAACTCTTTAGGGAACTCCTTGGTTTTGAAGTGGGAACTCCTACCTTTTACCTAAGAAACGTGGTAGACCTATATGAGGACATTGAGACAAAGCCTATAGAAGAATGGATAAGACTTCTGGGAAAGGGTGGATTGCTCTTTGTATCTTCAGATAGAAAGAAGGAGTTTGTGGATGAGCTTGTGTCATACCTGCAAGAAAGGGGTATAAGGGCGGTTTCTTACGAAAAGATGGACGAAGAGGTGTTAAGGGACTACGAGGAGGGTAAGATAGACCTTTTGGTGGGTATAGCGTCATACAGAAATCCTCTTGCGAGGGGTATAGACTTGCCTCACGTGATAAGGTATGCACTCTTTTATGGCGTTCCAAAGATAGTGATATCTCTAAAGTTTGAGAAAAACCTCTCTCATATCCTTTGGGCTCTTATGTCCTTACGGGGGCTTATAGCCAAAAGAATGCCTAACAGACTTAAGGAAGTGGACAAGTGGCTTGAAAGCCTAAGGAGGTATCAGTATCTTAGTGAAGACTTTCTAAAGGATAAGCCTGAGCTTGTGGAGAAGATAGACAAACTTAGAGAGGATGTGAGTGGCTTTCTTTTGGAAGAAGAGGTGCTTGAGCTAATCCAAGCCTCGGAGGAGATAACCCTAAGGAAGACAGAAGAAGGCTACCAGATAATAGTTTCTGACGCCACGGGCTATCTGCAGGCAAGTGGAAGGACTTCCCGTATGTTTGCAGGTGGCATAAGCAAGGGCATAAGCCTTGTGCTCGTGGATGACAAGAGGGCTTTTAGGCATCTTATAAGGAAGGTAAAATGGTTCAACGAGGAGATAGAGTTTAAGGCTTTTAGAGAAGAGGAGGTCAAAGGTCTTATAAAAGAGGTGGACACAGACAGAGAGAAGATAAGAAAGTTTCTTGCGGGTGAGGAAAAGCCAGAGAGTAAGGAGCTTTTAAAACCTGTGCTTATAGTGGTGGAGTCTCCCAATAAGGCAAAGACTATTGCTAACTTCTTTGGTAAAGCAGTAAAAAGGCGTGTGGGAGACCACGAGCTTATGGAGACCTCTGCAGAGGATAGATACATAATGATAACCGCAAGCCTTGGGCATGTGCTTGACCTAAACAAGGAAGAAGGTTTTCATGGCGTTTATATGGATGGGAAGCCTGTGCCTGTGTATGAAGCTATTGAAGGTAAAGAGAGGATAATTGAAAGCCTAAGGCGTATGGCAATGGAGGCTCAAGAGGTTCTAATAGCCACAGACCCAGACACAGAGGGTGAGAAGATAGGATGGGATATCGCATTATTGCTAAGGGCGTATAATTCTAACATAAGGAGGATGGAGTTTCACGAAGTTACGAAAAAGGCTATTAGGAAAGCCATAAGGGAAAGTAGGGATTTTGACCTTAACCTCGTAAAGGCACAAATACTTAGAAGGGTGGCGGACAGATGGGTAGGCTTTGAGTTTTCTAAGCTCCTGCAAAAAGCCTTTGGAAAGCAATGGCTTTCAGCTGGAAGGGTTCAAACTCCAGTCCTTGGCTGGATAATACAGAGAGAGAGGGAATATAGGCAGAAGGTTTACAAGATCGTGGTTCCATTGGACGATGGAGGAAGGCTAAGAGTGGATTGGAGTTTTGAAAGCAAGGAAGAGGCACATACCTTTTATTCCATGCTTTCGCAGATAAGGGTTGAGTTAATAGAAGAAAGACAAGAACTCAAAAATCCACCACCACCTTTTAGCACAGACACCATGCTCAAGTCTGCCAGCGATGTCTACAGGTGGTCTCTGCCAAAGACTATGAGCCTTGCTCAAACCCTTTTTGAGCTGGGATACATAACCTACCACAGGACGGACTCCACAAGGGTGTCTGACTACGGTATAGGCTTGGCTAAGGAGTATATAAGTGAAGAATTTGGAGAGGAATACTTCCATGCAAGGGTATGGGGAGAGGGTGGGGCTCA
Source organism: Hydrogenobacter sp. T-2 (assembly GCF_033971325.1). Lineage (NCBI taxonomy): Bacteria > Pseudomonadati > Aquificota > Aquificia > Aquificales > Aquificaceae > Pampinifervens > Pampinifervens diazotrophicum. Next base: position 10,652 of record NZ_CP117180.1, on the reverse strand, counting down.
TGAATGTATAAGACCCACAAAGGGCATAGACCCAGAGGAGTTAAGAGCTCTATTTCTAAGCGGTCAAGCGGAAGGTCTATCCAAAGAACACATACTGCTTTATGAGCTTATCTTTAGGCAGTTTATGGCAAGCCAGATGAAACCAGTAAAGTTAAGAGTTTATAAGCTCCACATCCTTGCAGATGGAAGGGAAAAGGAAATTGAAGTGCCTGTTGAAGTGCTTGAAGATGGCTGGAACAGGTTAATACCCTTAGAGGTTTACAAACCCATATTAGGCTCTGTGGATGTCTCTGAAAGGAAAAGGCTCCTTTCACAGCCAAAGGCTTATCTATACACTCATGGAGAGCTGGTGCAGGAGATGAAAAGAAGGGGCATAGGCAGACCTTCCACTTACGCAAGCATAGTGGAAAAACTCATAGAGAGGGGCTATGTGATAGAAAACAAGGGCTTTCTCATTCCTACAAAACTCGGAAAGGAGGTATACAGCTACCTGCAGAGCAGGGAGGAGGTGCACGAGTTTCTTAAGGAAGAGTTTACCAGAAGGCTTGAAGAGCTTATGGACAAGGTGGAGGAGGGTAAAGAGGACTATGCGGACATACTTAATGACCTTTACAGGAGTATAATAGAATTGGACAAAAAGCTGGAGGTAGTTTGATGGTTTTGCATCCTCTCTTTGCGTATCCCACGGTATTATTAGCCCTTGGTGTGTTTGCCCTCTACATAGTTAGTTTGCTAAAGTTAAGAGGTATGATAAAGTATGCACTCTACTTGAACGTAGCCCTTATAGTCTTTGCCCTACTGTCGGTGGTATTTGGCTTTCGTGTTTCTTCTATTGATTGGGTGCAGGCAAAAACGCCTTTTATATGGGGATTTCCTCACAAGTGGAACGGGGTATTTCTGCTTGTCCTTTCTGTGCTAACCTTTGTGGTCTTTTGGTTTAAGGGAGAAACCGCTGGCAAGAAGTTAGCTTTGCTTCCTCTGTTGGGGTTATTACTTACCCTTTTCCAGTTCTTTACAGGATGGATGCTTAGGTTGGTATTTTTCTCATAAGGCATATTGAAAGGTAAGAAAATAAGCATAGCTTTATAGTCATGTTAGAAAGGTATGAACTTTTAAGGGAATACGGCGGTCCTATAGACCTAAAGAGGTATGACTATAAAGAGCTTGAAAGGCTTGCGGAAGAGGTAAGAGACTATCTTATAGAGGTTACCGCAAAAAATGGAGGTCATGTGGCACCGGGGCTTGGTGCTGTAGAGTTAACCATAGCACTTTTAAGGGTCTTTGAACCACCCAAGGATGTTATAATCTGGGACATAGGGCATCAGGCATATCCCTGGAAGATACTCACAGACAGAAAGGAGCTTTTCCCAACCCTTAGGCAATACGGAGGCATATCGGGTTTTCTAAGAAGGGAAGAAAGTCCCTTTGACGCCTTTGGTGCAGGGCATAGCTCCACTTCCATATCCGCTGCGCTTGGCTTTAGGAAAGCCTTTGACCTCTTGGGTGAGCAAGACCGTTATGTGGTGGCGGTGATCGGTGATGGTGCAATGACCGCAGGCATGGCTTTTGAAGCACTAAACAACGCAGGACATCTAAGACCCAACAGGTTTATAGTTATCCTCAACGACAACGAAATGTCCATCTCTCCTAACGTAGGTGCCATATCCACATACCTTAGCAAAATACTAAGCGGACACTTCGTGCAGGAGACAAGACAGAAGGTAAAGCATCTTCTTGAGCATTTGGGAAGTCCTGCACTTAGAGTGATGAAGCTTACAGAGGAGTTTCTAAAGGGTCTTTTATCTCCTGGAGTCCTCTTTGAGGAGCTTGGCTTTAACTATATAGGTCCAGTAAACGGACATGACCTACCTGCCCTAGAGAGAACCCTTGAGAACATAAAGCATATAGAAGGACCCGTCCTCTTGCACGTGTATACCAAAAAAGGCAAAGGCTACAAGCCAGCAGAAAACGACCCAGTTACTTGGCACGGTGTTGCACCCTACAAAAGAGAGTCTGGCGAGTTTATCAAAAAGCCTTCACCACCCAACTGGACTTCCGTCTTTGGAAAAGCCATAGTGGAGCTGGCGGAACAAGACCCGAACATAGTGGTGATAACACCTGCCATGAAGGAAGGCTCTGGTCTTGTGGAGTTTAGCCAAAGGTTTCCCGAAAGGTTTTTTGATGTGGGTATTGCGGAACAGCATGCCTGCACCTTTGCGGGTGGTCTTGCGGCAGGAGGTCTCAAACCTGTAGCTTGCTACTATTCTACCTTTCTCCAAAGGGCATACGACCAAGTTATACACGACATAGCACTTCAAAACTTGCATGTGGTTTTTGCCATAGACAGGGGCGGTCTTGTGGGTGATGATGGACCAACACATCACGGAGTTTTTGACCTTTCATACCTTAGGTGCATTCCTAATATGGTGGTGTCCGCACCAAAGGATGAGCAAGAGCTAAGAGACCTACTATATACCGCCCTGCACCACAATGGACCCTTTGCCATAAGGTATCCAAGAGGTCCAGCCTACGGCGTGCCTACGGAGGGTTTTCATCTCATAAAGGTGGGAAGTTGGGAGCTTCTAAAAGAGGGTAAGGATGGTGTGATATTGGGAGTGGGCTATACGGTTTATCAAGCTCTCAAGGCTTCGGAGGAGCTTCTAAGAGAGGGTATTGACTTTGCGGTGGTAAACGCAAGGTTTGTAAAGCCTATGGATGAGGAGCTTTTGGAAAGGTTGGCAAACACCTATGACTTCTTTATAACGGTGGAGGACAACGTGCTTATGGGAGGCTTTGGCTCTGGAGTGCTTGAGTGGTTGGCAAAGAGGGGCTACACCAAGAGGGTTCTCACCTTAGGCATTCCCGACAGGTTCATAGAGCATGGAAACCAAAACCTGCTTAGAAACTTGGTGGGCATAGATGCAGAAGGCATAAAGAAGAAAGTTTTGGAGTTCGTAAAGGGAAGGCTTTTAGAAAGTGGGCGTTGAGGGTGGAGTAAGGTTTAGGTAGATAGCATGTTAGATAAAAAGCCATATCAATCTATTAACTTACCTCTATCCAACACATATCTATATAGCATAGCTATTGGAGAGTCTTCCCTTCTTATTTCTTCAAAAGCACTCCTCTTACCAACAAGTATAAGATGTTTTCTTGCTCTTGATACCGCTACGTTAATGAGGTTTTTGTTGTTTAGAAGTCTGCTTGTTTCAAGAGTTTTTCCGCTAGTGCAAACGGCACTAATGATAACTATATCTCGTTCATCTCCTTGAAGAACATGAACTGTTCCAATTTGAGGTTTATTATTAAAATCCCTTAGCATAGTTCTTATATATTCACTTTGAGCTCTGTAAGGAGTTATGATACCTAAGTCAGATGCTGGTATGTAATCTTTAAGTTTTCTTAATAAGCTAACGATAAATTCTGCTTCTTTCCTATTTTTCTTGCTTCCAAAAGTATCTTTTTCTTCATTTCCTTCAACATTTACAAATGTAACAGCCTTTTCAAAAAAGTGCTTTAGTTCCTCTGGTAGGCTTTCAATAAACCCATAAGTCTCAGTTCTTGTTTTAATATCCAAATTATATTCACACAATACATCACAAAATTCTATAATGTCCCTATGACACCTAAAATGCTCTCTAAGTCTTCTCTCTTCGTCTTTTGTATCGTCTATGTATTCTACTGTATCTGTAGCGGATTTGGTAAAATGCAGATGAGTAGGTAAACCACTACAAATTTTGTCAATTTTATTGCCACCATAAGATATAACAGGACCAAGCTGGTGTTTGTCTCCCACTATTACGAACTTTTTTGCGCGCAGATAAACAGGAAGGGTGTAAACAAAAAGCGTCTGACCACCTTCATCCACAATTGCGGTATCAAACAAATCCACCTTTGGCGGTGCAATCTTTGGAGAGGATAGAGCAGTAACAGCTATAATAGGACTTATCTTAAGAATCTGGTCTGTGTATGACCATAGCCTTTCTTTTTCTATCTCTGTTATAGCGTTCATTAATTTCTCCTTAAATTCTTTGTCAGCTTGCAATTTCCAATAATTTAACTCCTTTGTTCTTATTAACAAAAGTTTCTTCGCCTCTTTCAAACACTCATCCTCTGATAACCCAAGCTCTACACATAACTTATTTATCTCCGCATTTAGTATTTCCATTTCAGAAGTTATTTTTGCCTTTTCTTGTTCTTGTCCTTCAAGTTTATCTTTAAACTCTAAAAATTCATTAAGCTGTTCGTAAATTTTCATATTTCTTGTATAAATATCCCTACAGGAAAGATATTTAGCATCACTTTGGCCTAATACTTTTATTCCCTTTTCTGATGCATAGGAGAAGAAAGACCTTTTTATAAAGAAAGATATTACTGGCAAATATGCATAGTATCTATTGAGCCTAAGAAATAACTTAGAAAAGGTAAGAAGATTATCTTTGTTAAAATTGTCAGCCTTGTCTGTGGATAAGAACAGCTCTTTGCTCAAAAGGTTTATATTCTCTCTCGTTAATGCAATATCATTGATAATCTTTTCTATAAATTCCTTTAGCGAGGTGAGTCTATTTATGTTGTAAATAATGCTCTTTAATTTTGCGATTTGCTCTTCAAGAATTTTTATATTTTGTTTTACCTCCTCTTGAGTATGTTGTGCGGATAAAATCTCCTTTTTTATGTATTCCGCAAGCACACCTCCAGATGTATATTTCATATATCCTTTTAAATACCTACCAGTTAAGAGTTTGTTTGACATACACTCATCAAATTTTTCTAACTTGTTGACTATATTATCAACTGCTTTGTTGTTTGTGCTTGTTAGTATAACGTTTTTACCATGTATTAGCATATCCATACAATAAGTAGATATAAGTTGTGTTTTGCCAGTGCCAGGAGGTCCCTCAATGGCTGTAATGTCTTGTGCAAGTATTCTTCTGTATGCCTTCTTTTGAGAGTCAGTAAGCTCGTGTTCAAGAAAACTTAACTGATACTCTCTAAATGTATCCATATCTGCCATAGCAGGCACTTGTTTTTGCCATAGCTTTTTTAATTTCTCTTCTATTTCCTTCTGCTCCAAGCTATCCTTTATTCTTTCAAGGTCTTTTCTAAGCCTTTGTGTAAACACATCATCTGTATACCAGAATACGAATATGCTTCCTGAAACATCCTCATCGAAAAACTCAGTAAATTTATCGGGTTTTATAAGTTTGATTAGTTTACGGACATATGGCGAAAGAAAAATTAGATTAATGGTTAGGTTAATTGCCGGTTCAAGCCGAATTATACTTGAAGACTCAAAAATACCAAGCATAATGCCCAGCACATTAAGCACATCATTTGACTTTTTTAAGAACTTCTTAATCGGATATTCTTCACCTTTATGTTTATTTATCTTTTCTTCAATGTAATTATTTACCACAGGTTCTCCAACAAGCAGAGCATCTTTATATTCATCAAATTCCAGTTTGTAAAAAAAGGCTATAACACTATCCTCACTGTCTTCTACATTAAATGGTGCAAAAGCAAGACCAAATTTTCTCTCTAACGTCGGATTGTTTTCATCAATAAGATTTACCCGTATAAATTCTTTCAAAGCAGTCTCTATCTGCTTGCCTGAAATACTGCCTACTATCTTAAGCAAATTAGCTTTCCCGCGTTCATCCAGCTCTTCTATAACACTTTTAAATACTTCCTGTGAGATATGGAAAACTCTACCTTTTTGGTTGGATACACGAAATGTGTTAAAGCTATTCAAGTTCAGAAATGATAAATAACAGTCAAGCAATTTTTTTATATCTTCCTCTGTAGGCTCTATGGCATTATAGTTCTCCATCCGCTCTACCGTTCATATAGAATGCTTTTACTTTACTTTTTTCTTAGAATAGCACATTTTAACTTGAATTGCAAGTTATATCTGACCTTTTTAGGAAAAGAGTTTAGACAATTACCCACTCAGCTCTTTCACTATCTCCATCACCGCAGTGTTTTTCTCATAAAGCCTTGTGAGGTTTTCGCTCCTTCTTGTTATCCATCCACTTCTATACAGATGCATTTCTCTCCTGAAGTCTTTTGGCTCGCCTTTTAGGACTAATGGCTCCTTTTCTCCTTGAGGTAGATACTCAAGCAAGCTCCTTAAAAACTCTGTATGGTTGAAGGCTTTTGGTAGGAACTTAAATGTCTTTTTCTCTCCCATTAAAGTGGTAAGAGTGCCATCTATCTCACCCATTAAGCTCATGGGTATTTTCATCTGAGCGTATTGAGCAAGACCATCCTCAAAGGGAGAAAAAACTACAAGATGCTCAAGACCTTCAAATACTTTCTCAAGCTCCTCCATTTTCATATAGTCCGTTAGGTCTTCGCCAAAGATGACAAGGTTCTTTGCCCTTTGGAGAGCTTCATGAAGGTCCGAAAGCCAGCTCAATGGTATGTGTTTCAAAAACCCAAGAAAGTTCCCATCGTATAAAAGCATAAGCCTAAAGCCCTTTTCTTTGCAAAGGTCTTTGAGATACGCACCCCATTCTCTTGCCTCTTGTGGCTTCATGCCTATGGCATTGAAAACTATCACGCCCTTGCCTTCAAGGTTTTGCAGGTCTTCCTTCTGAATTTCAATGAGGTTTAGCTTTTGGTCTCTTGTGCCTTTACCTATACGGTATACCTTGCCTTTGGTATAATAGGATAGCACTGGTGAGGTTGAGGTTATGTCTTCTCCTATGAAAACATAAAAGTCCGCCTTCTTTATATCTTCTATGCCTATTGGCTGGTATTCTCCATAGCTTTCAAGGAAGGCTTTTAGGTCAAGACTTAGGGTTGAACTTACCATTACGCCAGTGCTTTTTACTATCTGAGCTATTAAGTCGTAGTCTTCGTTTGTCATATAAGGGGATAGGACAAGTAAGGTCTCTTCATGCTTTCCCTTAAGCAACATGGAGAGGAGGTTGGCTATGTTGCCACTGGTTTCTTCTCTGCCATACATTTTGGGAGACCTAAGCCTCTCGTGGTTTAGCACATCGTAGCCAAAGAAAGCCTTGGCACATATATTTAGCTCGTCAGTGGGCTTGGTTCTATACACCTTTTCCTTTGACCTCCAGTCTCCCACTCCATACTCTATCTGTATCTCACAGCCTACAGGACACAAACCGCATGTGGTTTTTTCCCTTTTCAAGAGCCAGCTTCTTGTCCAATACTTGAAGGGTTTGGAGATAATAGCACCCACTGGACAAACATAAACACAAAGACCACACATCTCACAGGAAGAGGTATCCATAGGTCTAACAGTGGGTGCTATGTTTGCCTGAAAGCCTCTCTCTTCCACATATAGAGCGTGAGCTCCTACCACCTCGTCGCAAACCCTTGTGCATCTATAACATACCACGCACCTATTGGAGTAATACTCTAAAAAGTCGCTTTCCCAATCAAGCTGATGTCTTTCCTTTTCAAGGGCGGAGACTGGCACGATTTGTTTCTGGGGTCCAAAGAGAGCTCCGTAGTTTTGTAGGTCGCACTCTCCTGCCTTGTCGCATATGGGACAGTCAAGGGGATGTCTTGTCATAAAGGCTTGAAGAAGGTATTTTTGGTTTTCTTTTACCAAAGGATGCTGGACGGATATGGACATGCCCTCCTCTGGGTATACATTGCATGAGGTCATAAGCCTTCCAGTCTTCTCGTTGTAGACTATACACATTCTACAGGCACCGATTATCCTCAGGCGAGGATGGTAGCAAAAGTATGGAATGCTTATACCAAGGTCAAGCAGGCTTTGAAGCAAAGGCTTTTTCTTGTCAACCTCATACTCCACACCATCTACAAGTATCTTTACCTTTTCCATAATACACTCCTTAGATTTTCAATTTTACTGGAGTTCCTCTTTTCATGAGCTTTTCAATACCCTCCACCGCCTCATCAAAATTCGCCACAATCCCTCCAAAGCCCTTGGCAAACTTCTCCGCATCCTCTTTGCTTGCAAAGGCTATGGCAGAGGGAGAACAACATGGCATGGCGGAAGAGCCTATTACATACCATGCGGAGAAACAGCTTAAAGGTCTGCAATTTATAAAGTCCCAGGTCATACAGGACTCAACATCCTCTTCCCTTAGGCTTTTGTATAGCAAAAGCCCGCAGTGAGCACAACAAGCCCTTACAAACTTACCCCTCTTCATTCTGTATGTAAACTCAAGCCTTTTTTCTATGGGTTTGGTGCAATAGGCACAGGATGGGACGGTTTCTTCTATGACCTCTCCTGCCTCTTCTCTTAGGAGCAGTTCTCCATGTTTTCTTACAATCCTACCCTCCTTCTCCAGCTCCCTCACATCCCTGTAGATGGTCATAAGGGATACGCCAAAGTGCTGGGCAAGAGCCTTTACGCTCCTGTATCCCTGTGGTATGAGCTCTATTATTTTTTCCTTTCGGTCCATGTTAAAATTATATTCCCGAAATGCCAAAACATCTAATATCTGTGAGAGACCTCAGCAAAGAGGATATAGACCTTTTGAGGCATCTCTCAAAAAGGTTCAGGGGCGGAGAAAGAGAAACTCTTGAAGGCGATGTTGCTTTGTTTTTTCTTGAAAGCTCTACAAGGACTCGCTTATCCTTTGAGAAAGCTTGTAGGCTTTTGGGGCTTAGAACCTATTACGCAGGCAGGGGAGAAAGCTCAATAGAAAAGGGAGAAAGTCTAAGAGATACCATAAAAACTCTTCAAGCTCTTGGCTTTAGAGCCTTGGTGCTTAGAGTTCCCTTTGTTCTCTTTCCCTACGAGGGCTACAAGGGAGAGGAAATAAGCCTCATAAATGCGGGTGATGGGACGCATCAACATCCTACACAAGGGCTAATTGACCTCTTTACCGCCATAGAGGTTTTTGGTTCTTTGGAAAACCTAAAGGTGTTATACATCGGAGACATACTCCATAGCAGAGTTTTCCGTTCTGGTGCATACCTTTTTGGTCTTTACGGTGCTAAGGTTGGAGTTTGTGGACCCAAAACTCTTATTCCTTCAGACCTTTCTCCCTTTGGAGTGGAGCAAGTTTTTGATAGTGTGGATGAGGCTATTGAGTGGGCGGACTTATGCATATGGCTAAGACTACAAGAAGAAAGGTTTACAGAAAGCTACATTCCAAGTAAAGAAAGCTACTTTCTCCAGTTTGGTCTAACAAAGGAGAGATACAAAAGGCTAAAGGGCTACTTTATGCACCCAGGACCTGTAAACCTCTATGTGGATGTGGATGCGGAGGTGGTTTATCTGGACAAGTCCTTGGTTCTAAAGCAGGTGGAAATGGGTCTATACGTAAGGATGGCGGTTTTATACTGGGCTTTAAAGGATGGCTAAGATACTTCTCGGCGTTAGCTCAAGCATTGCCATATATAAGGCTTGTGAGCTTGTAAGGGAACTCATAAAGTCAGGGCATGAAGTTAAGGTTGTTATGTCTCCCTTTTCTGAGAGGTTCATAAGCAGGCTTACCTTTGAGGCTCTTTCTGGAAACAAGGCTTATGTGGACTGGGAAGATGACCCTCTTTTACACATAAACCTACCAAGATGGTCTGACCTTTTTGTGATAGCTCCATGCAGTATAAACACCCTTTCAAAAATTGCCTTAGGCATAGGAGACAACTTACTTACCACCTGTGCCCTTTCTCATAAGGGAAAACTTCTGCTCGCTCCTGCTGGGAATGTGGAGATGTATAAAAATCCAGCGGTGCAGGAGAACATAAAGAGGCTAAGGGAGAGAGGAGTGATACTTGTTGAGCCAGAGGAAGGAAGGCTTATCTGTCAAGAGGAAGGACAGGGAAGGCTTGCGTCCATACAAAGGCTCCTTGATTGGATAGAGTATGCCCTAAGACCTAAGCCCCTTGAAGGCAAAAGGGTGCTAATAACTGCGGGTGCTACCAGAGAGTTTATAGACAGGGTGAGGTTTATCTCCAACCTCTCCAGTGGTCTTATGGGTTTTTCTCTTGCAAGAGTTTTTAGATGGTATGGTGCACAGGTAAAGGTTATAGCAGGTTTTACTACTGCGGAAGAGCCACCGGAAGTGGAAATTTTAAGGGTTTTATCCACTAAGGAAATGTATGAAAAGGTAATGGACCTGAAAGACTGGGCGGACATTATTGTTATGAACTCTGCGGTAGCGGACTACAGACCTCTTGAAACCTACGAAGGAAAGCTAAAAAAACAAGAAAGGCTTACTCTGGAGTTGGTTAAAAACCCAGACATACTCGCAGAGCTCGGAAGGCTGAAGAAAGACTACGTGCTTATAGGCTTTGCTTTAGAAGAGAGGCAAAAACTCCAAGAAAACGCCCTTAAGAAACTGCAAGGTAAAAACCTTGATGTTATAGTGGCAAATCCCTTAGAGAGCATGGGTTCAGAGCAATACGAAGGCATAATCTTATTCAAAGAAGGAAAAGCGATAAACTTAAAGGCAAGCAACAAACTGCAGGCGAGCGAGCTCATGGTTAAGGAGTTGGTAAAAGCTATAGTTCCTTAAAAATCTCTTCCACATCAAGCTCAAAGCCCTCAAGGACATTTGACTTGACTTTTCCCTCTTCCGTAGCAGAAGAGAAAAGCTCATAACCTTTTTCTGTTAGCTCGTAAAGCATAATGGTTTTTTCCAAAGGAAACACAAGCCAATACTCCTTTACTCCATGCCTTTCGTATAGCTTCATTTTGTCTG